>NZ_JACHCI010000006.1:77930-254920 GCF_014200675.1 Janthinobacterium saanense
GTTGACGACCGTAATGCCAGTGGCCGCCGTGGCGCCGAAAGTGACTGCCGTCGTGCCGGTGAAGTTCGTACCGTTGATGGTCACGCTGGTGCCGCCCGTGGCGGGGCCAGAGGTAGGCGAAATACTGCTTACCGTAGGCGCCGCTACATAGGTGAACTGGTCTGCAGCGCTGGTGGCGCTGGTGCCGCCTGGCGTGGTAATTCTTACGTCCACCGTGCCCGTGCCGGCAGGCGCCGTTGCCGTAATCTGCGTGGCGTTGACGACTGTAATGCCAGTGGCCGCCGTGGCGCCGAAAGTGACCGCCGTCGTGCCGGTGAAGTTCGTACCGTTGATAGTCACGCTGGTGCCGCCGGTGGCGGGACCAGAGGTGGGCGAAATACTGCTTACCGTAGGCGCTGCTACATAGGTGAACTGGTCTGCCGCGCTGGTGGCGCTGGTGCCGCCTGGCGTGGTAATTCTTACATCCACCGTGCCCGTGCCGGCAGGTGCGGTTGCGGTAATCTGCGTGGCGTTGACGACCGTAATGCCAGTGGCCGCCGTGGCGCCGAAAGTGACTGCCGTCGTGCCGGTGAAATTCGTGCCATTGATGGTCACGCTGGTGCCGCCGGTGGCAGGACCAGAGGTGGGCGAAATACTGCTTACCGTCGGTGCCGCCACATACGTGAACTGGTCGGCAGCGCTGGTGGCGCTGGTGCCGCCTGGGGTGGTAATTCTTACATCCACCGTGCCCGTGCCGGCAGGCGCCGTTGCCGTAATCTGCGTGGCGTTGACGACTGTAATGCCAGTGGCCGCCGTGGCGCCGAAAGTGACTGCCGTCGTGCCGGTGAAGTTCGTACCGTTGATGGTCACGCTGGTGCCGCCGGTGGCAGGACCAGAGGTGGGCGAAATACTGCTTACCGTCGGTGCTGCTACGTAGGTGAACTGGTCGGCAGCGCTGGTGGCGCTGGTGCCGCCGGCGGTGATGACGGTGATATCCACCGTACCAATACCGGCAGGCGCGGTTGCCGTAATTTGCGTAGCGCTATTGACTGTAAAGCTGCTGGCATTGCTGGCACCAAAACGCACAGCCCCCGCCCCTGTCAGATTGGTACCGGTGATGACCACGCTGGCACCACCCGCAGCTAAGCCCGTGGCAGGTGAAATAGCACTCACCGTCGGCGCCGCCAGATACGTGAACTGGTCGGCAGCGCTGGTGGCGCTGGTGCCGCCTGGGGTGGTAATTCTTACATCCACCGTGCCCGTGCCGGCAGGCGCCGTTGCCGTAATCTGCGTGGCGTTGACGACCGTAATGCCAGTGGCCGCCGTGGCGCCGAAAGTGACTGCCGTCGTGCCGGTGAAGTTCGTACCGTTGATGGTCACGCTGGTGCCGCCTGTGGCGGGGCCAGAGGTGGGCGAAATACTGCTTACCGTCGGTGCTGCTACATAGGTGAACTGATCGGCAGCGCTGGTGGCGCTGGTGCCGCCTGGCGTGGTAATTCTTACGTCCACCGTGCCAGTGCCGGCAGGCGCCGTTGCCGTAATCTGCGTGGCGTTGACGACTGTAATGCCAGTGGCCGCCGTGGCGCCGAAAGTGACTGCCGTCGTGCCGGTGAAGTTCGTGCCATTGATGGTCACGCTGGTGCCGCCGGTGGCGGGACCAGAGGTGGGCGAAATACTCGTTACCGTCGGCGCCGCCACATACGTGAACTGGTCTGCCGCGCTGGTGGCGCTGGTGCCGCCTGGGGTGGTAATTCTTACGTCCACCGTGCCCGTTCCGGCAGGCGCCGTTGCCGTAATCTGCGTGGCGTTGACGACCGTAATGCCAGTGGCCGCCGTGGCGCCGAAAGTGACCGCCGTCGTGCCGGTGAAATTCGTGCCATTGATGGTCACGCTGGTGCCGCCGGTGGCAGGGCCAGAGGTGGGCGAAATACTGCTTACCGTCGGTGCTGCTACGTAGGTGAACTGGTCGGCAGCGCTGGTGGCGCTGGTGCCGCCTGGCGTGGTAATTCTTACATCCACCGTGCCCGTGCCGGCAGGCGCCGTTGCCGTAATCTGCGTGGCGCTGACGACCGTAATGCCAGTGGCCGCCGTGGCGCCGAAAGTGACTGCCGTCGTGCCGGTGAAGTTCGTACCGTTGATAGTCACGCTGGTGCCGCCGGTGGCGGGGCCAGAGGTGGGCGAAATACTGCTTACCGTCGGTGCTGCTACGTAGGTGAACTGGTCTGCCGCGCTGGTGGTGCTGGTACCGCCAGCGGTAGTCACCCGGACATCTATCGTACCCGTACCTGCGGGCGCAGTGGCCGTAATTTGCGTGGCGCTATTGACAGTAAAGCCGGTGGCATTGGTCGCGCCAAAACGCACGGCTGTCGCACCCGTCAGATTGGTACCGGTGATGATCACGCTGGTGCCGCCGGTGGTAGGGCCAGAGGTGGGGGAAATGCTGCTTACCGTGGGAATAGGCAAAGCATTGATCGTCATACTGATACTGATCGTTTTGGCATAAGGGCCGCCACCACCCGTGCTATCCGTGGATTTCAGGACAAAATTGAAAGTACCTGTGGCCGTCGGCGTCCCCGACAACAGGCCGCTGGCCGACAAGTTCAAGCCCGTCGGCAAAGTACCCGATTCCACCACATAGGTGTAGGCAGAAGTACCGCCACTGGTGCTGAATTGCTGGCTATACGCCTGTGACACGGCACCGGCGGGTGGACTTGCTGGCGTAATTACCAGCACAGGCGCGGCTACCGTAAATGAATAATTTTTGGTGGTGGTAAGCGCTGTCGGCGTGGTCGAATCCGTGATCTGCGCTCCAAACACGAACACACCAGTCGATGTCGGCGTGCCGGAAATGACACCAGCGGTCGATAAAGTCATGCCTGTCGGCAAGGTAGAAGATAGCGTATATGTATACGGCGCAACGCCGCCGGTGGAACTTATGGTCTGGTTATAACTCACACCAACCACGGGAGCGGGCAAGCTGGCTGGCGTCACCGTGATGGGGCTTGATGGCGGCAGAATGGTCACGGTAAAAATGATATCGCCAGCCAGGTCGTCCCTGAGCGTAAAAGTATCGGAGGTCGCTCCGTCGCCATTATTGGTATAAAAAACGATGCCATCGCCATTGCCGGCGACGTTGGGGATACTGCCATGCGAAGGCGGCACTGGCATGCCCGTAAAGCCGAACGGCGAACATCCGGATTGGTCTATCGTGTGGGTGCCGCCTGACGCCACCGTGAAGCTCTGGTTGGGCGGACACTCCGTGCTGGGCCCAGCCTGCGCCGGACTGGCGCCCAAGGCCAGCATCAGCAGGCATAACCAGCCCAGAAGTCTTATTGAACTGGACTGTAGTTTTGCCGTTAGGCCGACGCCGCCTACCCCGGCGCCTATTATTTGCTGTCGATGCAATGCAGGGGAAAAACGAGAAAAAAACCTAATCAACCGATGAGATAGACCGTTGACAAAAAATAACATTATTTCCCCGCACAGAGATTTTTAAAACGAAATTGAGTAGGAATCCACATCACAAACGATGCCAAAAACATACATTTTAGTGAGGCAACAAATATTGACGCTTGCCGTATGTCAACGTATGCTACCTTGCATAGCCAATAAAGCAATAAAAAAAAGGAGACTACCTAAAAAACAACAATGTTAAGAAATTGGAAATGTAAAAATCCCACCGGTAATTTCACTTCAACCCTGGAGAACGACAATGGCTGATGTTTATGTCGGACAAATAATGATGAGCGGATTTGGCTTTGCGCCGCGAGGTTTTGCCGCCTGTAACGGGCAAATACTGCCTATTAACCAGAATCAAGCCCTGTTTGCGCTGCTGGGAACGTACTATGGCGGCAACGGTTCAACCACCTTTGGATTGCCTAATTTACAAGGATCTGTACCGATCCATACGGGTCCGTCGGTCGACCCACAATGGCAGCCCACTACCTATCCCATTGGTAGTCGTGCCGGCGTTGAAGCTGTCACCTTGACAGTGACCCAGATTCCTGCGCATACGCATACAGCCACAGCCCTGAGCACGGCGGCGACCCTGAAGAATCCCAACAACGCACTATTTGCCGACAGTGGTACGGAAGCCATTTATGGCAGTGCCACTGGCCCCAAGGTGACGCTGGCCAGCCAGACCCTGGGACTGACGGGCGGCAACCTGCCGCATCCGAATATGCAGCCATTCCGCGTCATCAATTTCTCCATCGCCTTGAACGGCATCTTCCCTAGCCGCAACTAAAGCCACCACTCCAGGAGATAGCTATGAGCACACCTTATATAGGCGAGATCCGCCTGTTTGCCTTTGCGCGCATTCCCAATGGCTGGCTGGCCTGCGATGGCAGCCTGGTATCGATTGCCAACAATGAAACCCTGTTCACCTTGATCGGCACCACCTACGGCGGTGATGGCGTCAACACCTTTGGCGTGCCGGACCTGCGCGGCCAGGTTCCCCTGCACCAAGGCACGGGGCCACAACTGACGGCGCGGGTACTGGGCCAGAATGGCGGCACCGAGCAGGTCACCCTGCTGGGAACCCAGCTAGCGCAGCATACGCATGGGTTTAATGTGACCAGTACAGTGGCCACTGCCTCTACTCCGGCAGCAACCCTGCTGCTAGCGGCCCCGGCCAATAACGACAAGATGTATACCAGCAGCCTGGCTGGCCTCACCTCTTATTCACTGTCGCAGGCTGCAGTCACTTACACCGGCGGCAACCAGCCACACGACAATACGATGCCAACCCTGACTGCATCCTTTTGTATCGCCGGGGTAGGTATTTATCCGTCGCAGCAATAACAGCTTCCGTGCAAGCAGAGCACCACTACAGGTGCGCATTGCCAACCAAACTGACCAGGAGAACCTATCGTGACAACACCATTCCTCGGCGAAATACAAGTCTTTGGCTTCAACTTTGCCCCGGCCGGCTGGGCCAGCTGTAACGGCGCCACCCTGCAAATACGCCAATATACCGCCCTGTTTTCATTGATCGGCACGCAATATGGCGGCGATGGCGTAAACACCTTCCAATTGCCCAACTTCACGGGACGCGCTCCCTGTAGCCAGGGTCAGGGGCCGGCCCTGACAGCGCGCACTATCGGCGATACATTTGGAAGTGAAAGCGTGCAACTCGATCTGACGCAAATTCCCAACCACACCCATCAGCTCACGGTGGAGCGTCAACCGAATACGACTTTGCAGCACAATGTTCCATTGACGAATGATGGCTTGATTACCATCGGTGGCACGAATACCTTCCTGCCGACAACCACCCCTACCACCACGTTTGCGCCCGCGGCGATCTCTCCTGTGGGCGGCAATCAGGCACACGAAAATCGTCAACCGCTGCTGGCGTTGAATTTCTGCATCGCCCTGCAGGGTGACTTTCCTGCATTTGGCTAATTGCGTGCATCAAGGAACAGGCGATACCATCGCGGTATTTGCCTGGTCCGCCCCCTCGCCCTAATTGAACACTGCCTGATACAGGAAGCCGTGACTGTCGCGTGCTACTGGCACCAGAAAAATACCCATTACACCCAGCACGGCATGCTGCATCTGGAAGATCTTCTGCTCAAACAGAATCGCTGAACTATTGTGAAACAGCAAGCTGAACGGCACGCGCTGCATGGCCTCCGGCGTTGCCCCCTGCAGCGGGCCTGCTTCCAGTAAAACAAAAGCAGCGTTATCGTCGCTGAGCGAAATAAAACTATCGTTGACGCACTCGGCAAAATGTTCCAGGGTAAGAAAAGTCATTATTCCAGGCGTTCCATGCGATAAGGGGATTATGGTTAATGCAATGTTTATTCTAAGTGATGGTGCATCAACTGCATAGCAACTTTCGATGCAAAGCGGCCTGTGCCACCGCGATCGAAATTACATCGTCATGACCGTCTGGTCGATCTTTCGGTGTGCATTGCCGCTAAAGCAACGCTGCTTGATGAAATGCCGGCCCAGAAGGTCGCCACATCAGAACTGGGACGCCGCCTTGACTCAACGCCGCAAAGCGCAGCACGCCTGAGCAATTTACCTTCCGCTACCCTGGCGTTCGAAGCGCAACTGGCGCGAGGTATCTGACTGGTCCGTGGCCAGAAATCCATCGGCCTGCGGTTCGATACGAAAGCGTGCGTTGCCAATGTACATGGCGTTATCCTGCAAGCTGCCCGACTGCACTTCACCGCGGCTATAGGTGGACAGCCGGCCATCTGCCTGCACCGTGAGCTTCACCATCGCCTTTTGACGGCTATCGAAAGCGGAAAACTCGCCCGCATTCCAGCGCTGCACTTCGCGCGGCTGCGATGGCGGATTCTCTTGCTGCGCCTTGTTATTGGCATTGGCGGCCATCGCGGCGATGACCGCCAGGCCGACCACGCCCACCGCAATCGCGGCTTTCTTGTCGCTATCCTTGTCGCGCCCCACCCGGAATTGAGCGGAACATCCCCTGTCGACCCACACGCCCCGGTTTTCATAACCCCAGCTACGGCCTTCCCGGCATTGATTGTTGGAAAACTCCCTGACCAGCTTCACTTCTCCATCCGTATCGGCGCGACAAAAATTGTAGCGCCCGCGCTCACTCTCGCAATTGACCTTATCCGACGCCATCGCAGGAAACGGCACCCATGCCATGGCAGCGATCAGCACACTGCTGACCGAACGACGCAATACAGTATTCATAAAAATCCAGGTAGTTGACGCCAGAACTCGGCTTGTACCCGGAGAATACCACAAAGGTTTTATTTCTACCACTATGGTATATTTAAATTCTTTGTGGTTGTAATTAGTCACCGGTTTGGAAGGTTCGAACTCAGGATTTGCCCGAAGGCGGCATGCTCACCTCAAATATTTACACAAAAATTACACAAAAATATGGTTTTTGTGTAATTTGTGTGTAAAATTCACTGCATGGACAGCGCAGGGGTCATCAAGCAACTCCAGTCCGAAGGATGGGAACACGTTTCCACGCGTGGCAGCCATCACAAGTATCGCAACCCTAAAACTGGTAGATGGGTGATCGTTCCACACCCGAAGAAAGACCTGCCGATAGGCACAGTCAACTCGATACTGAAACAAGCTCAATTGAAGTGAGACCGCACATGTTATATCCGCTCTACGTATGGAAAGACGCCAACAGCGCCTATGGCGCTGCGTTTCCAGATCTGCCTGGGGTCAACACTGCCGCCGACGATCTGCATGATCTCAACAAGGCCGCACAGGAAGCCGTCGAAACGATGTATGAAGGAGAGGCAAATATTCCTGCTGCATCCGACATTGGAAAATGGATGAGCGATCCCGATTACGCCGATGGTTTCTGGATGCTGGTGGAGATCGACCTGTCGAAAGTCAACACCAAGCCGGTACGCCTGAATATCTCCCTGCCGGAAAGCCTGCTGCGCGATATCGACCGGTACGCCAAATCCCGCCACCTCACACGCTCAGGGTTCCTGGCGCAGGCGGCCATGAAGGCGATGGCGGAGTAGCGCGCTGGCGGCAAGCGGGGGACTAAAGAAATAGGATGCTTGTCGCAAGCTCTGGCGCTCAAAGGAGCGGCTGAGATACCCTGCAACTTTCACACCTGATCCTGACGGCGGCTATGTGATCACATTCCGCGACATCCCCGAAGCCATCACACAAGGCGATGACAAAGCCGAAGCCATCTTCATGGCACACGACGCGCTACGCGAGGTGATGGGAGGTGATGGGTTTCTACTTTGATGAAAAACGGCTGGTGCCACTGCCACCAGAAGCCCAGCATGACGAGCGCATGAGCGATCTTCCCATCAGCGTTACCGCCACAGTGCTGCTGTTCAATGAAATGCTGGCTCAGAAGGTCAGCGCATCCGAATTGGGGAGCTGCCTTGGAATAACAAAACAAACCGCAGCGCGCCTCTCCAATTTGGAACAGGCGACCAGGATCGATCAGATCGATGCTGGGCTACAGGCGCTGGGGAAACGGTGGGTGCTGGATGTGGCTGCCGCGTAGTGCCAGTCCTTCCACTCTTTATGTCCGCACCGTTCAGCCGCTATCGACGACCATTCAGACTAGCTAACCAAATATGATTGCTAAGCCCGTGTCTGAATGGCAGAACTGGCCCCAGCTCCGTGCTTACTTTTAATGCATGTGTCCTATTTGCAAATCTGGCCCCAAGATAATTCGAATTCACCAGGTGGCATATCCGCCTCCATAACCGTTAAATCTTTCCCGACTGAGATATACCGCTTAAACCCTGTGTATCCACCAAAGCTATTTTTCGAATTCACTTCGCCACATGGGGCGCCTTTGATGCCGATAAACTGATTCTGAAATTGAGCTGATTCAGGATCCTTTAATTTTAACTTAACGTACTTTTCGCCAAGTATTTTAAGGTTAGCATTAATTCTTGCCTCCTTTTGTGCAGCAGATTCCCCGCACGCAAGCAGAGCTGTGGACATGGCAACAACTCCAAAAGTTAAAAAAATCCTTCGCATACAATTCCTCCATACATTTCAAAGAGGCAATATTACACTAATGAGATTGCTGTACAAAAGCCGCCTCATGGGTGGCAAACAAAAAAAAGACCGCCACATGGACGGTCTATGCAAGGAACAACTCAAGGGCGCGCGCAGAGGCTCTGTCACCGCTGACACGAACGGCAGTCGACTCGCCCCATGGCGGCGGACAATCCCGCTTGGTCGCCCGATGCGATTCAGCCAGATAGTCGCAAGACAGGCGGCGCAGCAGACGCGCTTCCCATGGTTGCAGCTCAAAACCACGGGCGGCCTGCCAGGCGGCCATCTCGGCAAAGGTCACCGGCCCGGCGCCCATGCCGGCAGCAACGGTCGGACCGAACTCATACAGGTAGTCAATCAGATACGGGATCAGGTCAAAGATGGCCAGGCCTACATCTACGTGCAGGACAAAGGCGACCCGCGCCAGGTCGACCTGATCAAAATCTTGAAATTAACTGAAAGCGAAAAATGAGCGATATGAGCGAAGTGAAAAAATTCATGCGTATGCCGGCCGTGATCGAGGCAACCGGAAAGGCGCGCCAGACCATCTACGACAACATGAAAGCGGGCACCTTCCCCCAGTCAGTCCGGATCGGCCCAAGGTCGATTGCATGGGACGCTACGGAGATCGCCGCCTGGCAAAAAAAGGGGAGCGACGAGCGCTCAAAGTCCGATTAAGTACGGAAAAGTACGGCAAGAGCCAAGATTTTTTAAGGCACCTGTAAGGCACGAAGCACCTGGACAAGAAAAAGGCCAATCCGAAGATTGGCCTAAGTCCTTGAATCTATTGGTCGGGGCGAGAAGATTCGAACTTCCGACCCCATGCACCCCATGCATGTACGCTACCAGGCTGCGCTACGCCCCGACGAGGTAGGAATTATAGCAGAGGCTTTTGGGTTTTTGCCATGCTTTGCGCAGGATTCATTTCGATCTGCGCAAAGTTTATTTCTGCTGCCAATCGAGTGCCTTATTCGCCCAGCAGCAAGGCGGCGGCGGCGATGCGGAAGCCGGCGACCATCGGGCCGGTGTTGACATCGGGATTGTGCAACACACGCAGGGGCAAGCCCTGATACATGGAGATCAGGGCGTTCAAGCGCCCTTCCAGCATTTCATCGCCAGCCGGCAAGCCGCGCTTGATGCGGGCGGCGCGGACGATGTCCAGGAACAGCTGGCGCGAGCGGCGGTCCGCGCAGCGCAGCATGGTGGCAATCGCCGGGTTGCGCGATGCTTCGGAGAATATCTCCAGCGGCATCACCCAGGTTTTCGGGTCCATGCTTTCCAGCACGTGTTCGTATGCATTATCGATCACCGCCTGCAGCGGGTCTTCCTGTTGCGCCAGGTCCTGCATCAGGTTCGAGACACGTTCCATATTCTGCATGACGAAGGCGGCGATGATCGCATCCTTGCTGTCGAAGTAGTTATAGATGTGTCCCGCGCTCATGCCGGCGGCCTTGGAGATTTCGGCCATGCTGGCGCCGTGGAAGCCGCGGCGGCTGAAGCAGCTTTCAGCTGCATCGAGCACTTGCTTGCGCCGCGTGTTGGCGCGCTCGGGATCCGGATGCTTCTTTTCAACTTGGTTCATGACTTTTCCAGTAGCGCGCCGGCCCTGCCCTTATGGGCAAGACCGGCGTCGGCGTCCTCCTTGATTATTGGACGCCGCCAGCCGTTGCCACGACTGTCTGCTCAGGCTGCCAACCGCCACCCAGCACCTGATACAAGGTCACCAGATTGGTGGCCTTGGCCAGGCGCGCCGTGATCAGGCTTTGCTGCGCCGTGTACAGCGCGCGCTGGGCCACCAGGGCGTTCAGGTAGGTATCGGCGCCCTGCTTGTAGCGCGCATCATAGATGCTGTAGCTCTTGGCGGACGCGTCAACCAGCGCTTGCTGCGATTGCAGACGCTCGTCGATCGTGCCGCGTTGAGCCAGCGCATCGGACACTTCACGGAAAGCCACCTGGATGGCTTTTTCGTATTGCGCCACGGAGATTTCACGCTGCACCTTGGCGATATCGAGGTTGGCGCGGTTCACGCCGCCATCGAAGATCGGCAAGCTGATCTGCGGGATGAAACTCCAGCTGCCGCTGCCGGCCTTGAACAGGCCAGACAAGTTGCTGCTGAGCGAACCGGCCGTCGCCGTCAGCGAAATGCGCGGGAAGAAAGCCGCGCGCGCTGCGCCGATATTGGCGTTGGCGGCGCGCAAGGTGCGCTCCGCTTCGAGCACGTCAGGACGGCGCTGCAACACATCGGACGGCACGCCCGATGGAATGTCAGCAAGGTTCGCCACCTGGCCAAACTCGCCTTGCGGCAACAGTTCGGCTGGTACGGCGCTGCCGACCAGCAAGGTCAGCGCGTTTTGATCGAGCGCAACCTGGCTGGTGTAGACAGCCACATCGGAACGGGCCGATTCCACGCTGGTCTGGGCATTGTATTTGTCCAGGCCAGACGCGGCGCCTGCGTCGAAGCGGCGCACGGCCAGGTCATACGAGGCTTGCTGGCTCTTCAGGGTGTCTTGCGCCACCAGCAGACGCTGCTGGTCGGCCACCAGGTTCAGATAGGCGCTGGCCACACTCGATACCAGGCTGATCTGCTGAGCGCGGCGTGCTTCTTCCGTCCCCAGGTATTGTTCCAGCGCACTGTCGGACAGGCTGCGCACGCGGCCGAACAGGTCCAGCTCGTAAGACGACACGCCCAGATTGGCCGTGTACTGGCGCGTGATCGACGCTTCGTCGTTCGGGCTGGCGTTGCGCGGAATGCGGGTCGCCGTCTGGCCGCCCGATGCCGACAGGGTCGGTATCAGCGCGGCGCGCTCGATGCCGTAGGTGGCGCGCGCCTTCTCGATATTCAGGATCGAGACGCGCAAGTCGCGGTTATTGGCCAGCGCCAGTTCCAGTACCTGGCGCAAATGCGCGTCGGCAAAGAAATCGCGCCAAACGATGTCGGCCACCGGCTTGGCGTCAGCCGCCGCCGTGTCGGCCTTGTAAGACGGGCCGGTCGGCCAGCCTGCGGGCGCCGGTGCTGCCGGGCGCTCGTAGGTCGGGGCCAGGCTGCAGCCAGCCAAAAAGGCCAGCGCTGCCATGGAGAGTAGCGTTTTTTTCATATTAATGCGCATCCTTAGAAAGCGTGACGGCAGGCGAAGCAGGCGCAGCTGGCTTCTCGTTTTTCGAGAAGAAACCGCGCACCAGCACGAAGAACACCGGCACGAAGAAGATACCGAGGAAGGTTGCCGACAGCATCCCGCCCAGCACGCCGATACCGATGGCGTTCTGGCTACCCGAACCTGCACCGCTGGAGATTGCCAGAGGCAACACGCCCAGACCGAAAGCAATCGAGGTCATCAGGATCGGACGCAGACGCAAACGCACCGCGTGCAAGGTGGCGTCCAGCAAGGACATTCCGGCATCCTGCATTTCCTTGGCAAATTCAACGATCAGAATCGCGTTCTTCGCCGACAGACCGACCACGGTCAGCAAGCCAACCTGGAAGTAGACGTCGTTCGACAGGCCGAACAGCGAGGTGCCGAGGACGGCGCCGATCACGCCCAGCGGTACCACCAGCAGCACCGAGAATGGAATCGACCAGCTTTCATACAGTGCAGCCAGGCACAGGAACACGATCAGCAGCGACAGCGCATACAGCTGCGGCGTTTGCGAACCGGATTCGCGCTCTTCGAGCGACACGCCGGTCCAGCTGAAACCTATGCCAGGCGGCAATTGAGCGACCATTTTTTCCATCGCATCCATCGCCGCGCCGGTACTTTGGCCCGGCGCTGGCGTACCCAGGATTTCAACCGAGGACAAGCCGTTGTAGCGTTCCAGGCGTGGCGAAGCATAGATCCACTTGCCGGTGGCAAAGGCCGAGAACGGCACCATGTCGCCGGTAGCATTGCGCACGAACCACTTGTTCATGTCTTCCGGCTGCATGCGCGAATCAGGCTGACCCTGCATATACACTTTCTTCACACGGCCGCGGTCGAGGAAGTCGTTCACGTAAGCACTACCCCAGCCTACGCTGAGCACGCGGTTGATATCGGCGATCTGCAAGCCCAAAGCGGTGGCTTTCTGCTGGTCGATATCGATCTTGTACTGCGGCGTATCTTCCTGGCCGTTCGGACGCACACCCACCATCACCGGGTTTTTAGCCGCCATACCCAGCAACTGGTTACGTGCAGCGATCAGCGCATCGTGGCCCAGGCCTGCCTCATCTTGCAGTTGCAAGTCGAAACCACTGGCGTTACCCAGTTCCAGCACGGCTGGCGGCGCAAACGTAAAGACCAGCGCATCCTTGATCTGCAGCAATTTGCCCATGGCGCGACCGGCCACCGCAGGCGACTTCAGATTCTTGTCGGTACGCAGTTTCCAGTCTTTCAGGCGCACGAAGGCAATACCCGTGTTCTGGCCGTTACCACCAAAGCTGAAGCCAGCCACGGAAAATACCGAAGCGACTGCATCTTTTTCATCGTTCATGAAGTGGTCTTCCACTTGCTTGATCACACCCAGGGTGCGCTCTTGCGTGGCGCCGGTCGGCAACTGGATTTGCGTAAACAGAATGCCCTGGTCTTCTTCCGGCAGGAAGGAGGTCGGCAAGCGCAGGAAGACAAATACCAGGCCAGCGAGCAACAGTACATACAGCAACATCGAACGGGCGCGGTGGTTGATCATGCTGGCCACCAGGCCCTGGTATTTATTGCTGCTGCTATCGAAGCTGCGGTTGAACCAGCCAAAGAAACCCGTGTTCGAGGCGTGATGGCCTTTTTCTACCGGTTTGAGCAAGGTGGCGCACAACGCTGGCGTAAATACCAGGGCGACGATCACCGACAAGACCATCGAGGAAACGATGGTGATCGAGAACTGGCGGTAAATCACACCGGTCGAGCCGCTGAAGAACGCCATCGGCACGAACACGGCCGACAGCACCATGGCGATACCGACCAGCGCGCCCGTGATCTGCGTCATGGACTTGCGCGTCGCTTCCAGCGGCGACAAGCCCTCTTCACTCATCACCCGCTCGACGTTTTCCACCACCACGATCGCATCGTCCACCAGCAAGCCGATGGCCAGCACCATGGCGAACATGGTCAGGGTGTTGATCGAGTAACCAAACGCGTTCAGGATGCCGAAAGTACCCAGCAGCACCACTGGCACGGCCAGGGTCGGGATCAGGGTAGCGCGGAAGTTCTGCAGGAACAGATACATGACCAGGAACACCAGCACAATCGCTTCTACCAGGGTTTTGACCACTTCTTCGATCGACAGCTTGACGAACGGCGTGGTGTCGTACGCGATCTGGGAGCTCATGCCTTCAGGGAATTGCTTGCTCAGCTCGGCCAACATCGCCTTGGCGGCGTTAGCCGTGTCCAGCGCATTGGCGCCGGTAGCGAGCTTGATCGCCACACCGGTTGCCGCATGGCCGTTGTAACGGGCGACGGTATTGTAGTTCTCGCGGCCCAGCTCCATGCGCGCCACGTCCTTCAGGTACACCATGGCGCCGCTGGTCGTGGTTTTCAGCAAGATTGCGCCGAACTGTTCCGGCGTTTGCAAGCGGCTTTGCGCCGAAACGGTAGCGTTCAGCTGCTGACCCTTGACCGATGGCGTGCCACCGAGTTCACCAGCCGACACTTCGGTGTTTTGCGCCTGCACGGCCGTGATGATGTCGCCAGGCGTCAGGTTGAAGCTTTGCAGCTTGGCCGGATCGAGCCAGATACGCATGGCGTATTGCGAACCGAACAGTGTCACATCGCCCACGCCCGCGACGCGGCTCAAAGGATCGACCACGTTGGCGGCGACATAGTCGCTCAAGTCGGTCTGGTCCATCTTGCCGTTTTCGGAAATGAAGCCGAACACCATCAAGAAGTTCTTGGTGGCTTTCGAGACGACCAGACCCTGTTGCGTCACTTCGGCAGGCAGCAGTGGCGTGGCCAGTTGCAGCTTGTTCTGCACTTGCACCTGAGCAATGTCAGGATTGGTGCTGTTGGTGAACGTCAGGGTGATGGTGATGCCACCGGTCGAGTCGCTGGACGACGCCATGTAGCGCAAGCCATCGATACCCTTCATCTTTTGTTCGATGACCTGGGTGACTGCATCTTCAACGGTCTTGGCAGAGGCGCCAGGGTAGGAGCCAGCGATGGAAATCGATGGCGGCGCGATACTAGGGTATTGCGAGATCGGCAAGCCGAGGATCGACAACACGCCGCCAAGCATGATGACGATCGCGACCACCCAGGCGAAAATCGGGCGGTCAATGAAAAAACGGGCCATTAATATTCTCCTGAATTAGTGGGCGCTGGCGGCCGAGGCGGCTGCCGATGCCGATGCGGCTGCGCCAGGCGCGGCGGGAGCCTGGGCCGGCACGGCGACAGCAGGTGCGCCTGGCTTGATTTTTTGCAAGCCTTCCACGATCACGCGGTCACCAGTAGCCAGACCCGAGGTCACCAGCCAGCTGTCGCCGACGGTGCCACCAGTGGTCAGCACGCGCTGTTCAACTTTGCCTTCCTTGTTCAGTATCATGGCGGTCGCTTCGCCGCGCTGATTACGCGTCACGCCGACTTGCGGCACCGTGATGGCTTGATCGTTGACGCCGGTTTCCAGCTGCGCACGCACATACATGCCTGGCAGCAAATCACCTTTTGGATTCGGGAACAGCGCGCGCAGCACCACGTTGCCGGTGGTCGGATCGACCGTCACGCCAGCAAACTGCAGCTTGCCCGGTTCGCTGTACTTGCTGCCGTCCGGCAGCAGCAGGCTGACCTTGGCCTGGCCATCGCCGGCCTTCTTCAGGCTGCCGTCAGCCAATTGGCGCTTCAGGCGCAGCAAGTCGGTGCTCGACTGCGTCACATCGACGTAGATCGGATCGAGCTGCTGCACGGTGGTCAGGGCAGTCGTCTGGCCTGCCGTGACCAGCGCGCCGGCCGTCACGGTCGAGGTGCTGGTGCGGCCGCTGATCGGCGCCGTCACGGTGCTGTATTTCAGGTTGATGTTGGCCGTTTCCAGCGCTGCCGCTGCCGACTCGACGTCTGCCTTGGATTGCTCGAAAGCCGCGACTGCATCATCGTAATCCTGGCGGCTCACGCCTTCGATGGCCACCAGTTCCTTGTAGCGCGCCGCTTTCGGACCAGCCGTCAGCAGATTGGCCTTGGCCTTGGACAGGGCCGCCTTGGCCGAACTGTAGGCAGCCTGGAACGTCGCAGGATCGATCTGGTACAGGGCCGCGCCTGCTTTGACATCGCTACCTTCGACAAACAAGCGTTTTTGAATCAAGCCGCCCACTTGCGGACGCACATCGGCGACCTGATAGGCATTGGTACGACCGGGCAAATCGACCGTCATCGGCAACGCGGCCGGATTAACAGTAAACACGACCACCTGCGGCGCTTGTTGCGCGTGCGGTGCCTCCTGTTTTTTACTGCAGCCGGCCATGATTACAGTGGCGCACAGAACGGCAATAGCGCCGCTCGTACGCGGCGACGTCAAGGAAAAAGTTGGTTGCATCATGGACTTTCTGAAAGAGAAGCAGGCTAGTGTCGTTAGAAATGAGTGAATTTATTAACGCAGATCAAAGAATGAACGATCATTCTAAAATCGTCAAGGGTCGTTACAATTGAAACAAAGTAACTATTAATGCGATTGAATTGTCAATGAGGCAATATAAAGAACAAAAGAACAGCTGGGTCGCAGCAGCCGGATCAGACAACTGACAGGCGACGGCAAAAGGAGTGACGCGGAATAGTGGCTTGAATGAATACTGTAGCAGGGTAAGAGTTTCTTTGCAGAACGTGGTGATATGTGCGCAACACTAACGGGCGCCCCCCTGTTCGGCATAATTATTTACCAATGGTATCGAAAAGGCACTGTAGAACATGTGCGCTACTATGGTTGTCCGATGCGAGACCAGGCAGGGGTGCCACATGACCGCAATAGCACAGGACAGCACGCCACCACCGCAGGGCCAGGGGGCGCCAGCCTTGCCGGCGCTCCCCTTGTCGCCCTTGCTATCGACCGGCGTAGCGGGCCTCGATACCGTGCTCACTGGCGGCCTGCTGGCCGAGCGCCTGTATCTGGTCGAAGGCATCCCCGGCACAGGCAAGACCACCCTGGGCCTGCAATTTTTGACCGAAGGCGCGCGCCTGGGCGAAGCCGTGCTGTATATCGCACTGGCCGAGTCTGAGCCGGAGCTGCGCGCCGCCGCCCTCTCGCATGGCTGGGACCTGGCCGGCATCGCCATCGAGGAAGTCTCGTCCAACGATGACATCATCGATCCGGAACGCCAATACACGATTTTTCATCCGTCCGAGATCGAACTGGCCTCCACCAACCAGCGCATCGTGGCAGCCATCGAAAAACACCAGCCTACCCGGCTGGTACTCGATTCACTTTCGGAATTGCAGTTGCTGGCTGAAAGCCCGCTGCGCTACCGGCGCCAGGTGGTAGCACTTAAGCAATATCTGGCAAGCAAGCATTGCACCAGCATCCTGATCGATGACCGTTCTGCCCTCGATGATGGCTTGCAAGTGCGCAGCGTGGCCCATGGCGTGCTCTCGCTGGAATTGCACAATCAGGATTATGGCAATGACCGGCGCCGCCTGCGCGTGGTGAAATACCGCGGCGTGTCGTTTCGCGGCGGCGCGCACGATTACAAGATCGCCTACGGCGGCCTGGTGGTGTATCCGCGCCTGGTAGCGGCCGATACCCGGCACGATAGCGGCCATCGCCACCTGTCGAGCGGCATACCCGAACTCGACTTGATGACGGGCGGCGGCCTGGAAGAAGGCATGAGCACCCTCATTTCCGGCCCGGCCGGCAGCGGCAAGTCCACCTTGGCGGCGCAATTCGTGCATGCGGCCACTGCGCGCGGTGAAGCCTGCGCCATGTTCCTGTTCGAAGAAGCGCGCAACAAGTTGCTGAACCGGGCCGACAGCGTGGGCATGCGCCTGAACGCGGCCTTGTCCACCGGCTTGTTGAGCGCACAGCAAGTCGATCCGGCCGAACTGGCGCCGGGAGAATTCGCCCATGCCGTGGTCGACGCCGCCGACCGGGGCGCCAAAATCATCGTCATCGATAGCCTGAATGGCTATATGCATGCGGTGCCCGATGAACGCTTCCAGAATACCTATCTGCATGAACTACTTAACTATCTGAGCCAGCGCGGCGTGGCCACCCTGCTGGTCGGCGTGCAGCCCAATATACTGGGCACGACCATGACTACCTCGTCCGACGCCAGTTATCTGGCCGACAACGTCATCATGCTGCGCTACTATGAAACGGAGGGTGAAGTGCGGCAAGCCATTTCGGTGTTCAAGAAACGCGCCAGTACGCATGAGCGCAGCATACGCCGCTTCGAAATCGATAGGCAAGGCATACGCATCGGTCCTGTGCTGGCCGGTTTTCACGGCATATTGTCGGGCCTGCCTACGGCGGGACAGGCGCCATCGCCCTAGGGCAAGCCATGGAAGAACGCATCCTGATCTACGCGCCGGCCGGCCAGGACGCCATTCTGGCCGGCAAGGTGTTAGCCAGCGGCGCCATGCTCAGCCACGCCTGTCATTCCGCTGGCGAGCTGGCCGAACAACTGGCGCTGGGCGCGGGCGGCGTGCTGACGGTCGATGAAGCGCTGCATGGGGGCGGCTATCAGGTGCTCGATAACTATGCACGCCAGCAGCCGGACTGGTCCGACTTGCCCATCATCCTGCTGACGCATGCAGGGCGGGATAGCCTGCCGCTGCGCCAGGCGATTGCCACCCTGGGCAATCTGACCCTGCTGGAGCGCCCGGTGCAGGTGCTGACCCTGATCACCTCGGCGCACGCCATGCTGCGCGCGCGTCAGCGCCAGTACCAGGTGCGCGAGACGCAGCGCCGCAAAGATCAATTTCTCGCCAGCCTGGGCCATGAATTACGCAATCCGCTGGCGCCCATCAAGACCTCGGCGGCCCTGCTCGGCCATCTGTATCCGGACTCGGCGCAGGTGGCCAGGCTGCAGGCCGTGATCGAGCGCCAGGTGACGCATCTGACGCGGCTGGTGGATGATTTGCTTGACGTGGCGCGCATCAACACGGGCAAGATCGAACTGCAATACCAGGATTTCACGCTGGAGCAGATGCTCGGCCATGTGCTGGAATTGTGCCAGCCAGCCGCCAGCGAGCAGCACATCGGCATCAGCCAGGACTTGCCGCCGTACACTGTCAGGCTGCATGCCGACTATGCGCGCGTGGTGCAGATCTTTGCCAACATCGTGTCGAACGCAGTGAAATTTACGCCGCCAGACGGGCATATCCATGTCGCTGCCCACATGCAGGGCAGCCAGTTGCTCGTCAGCATAGAAGATAACGGGATAGGCCTGGACGCGGACGCCATGGCGCGCATCTTTTCCATGTTCGAACAAAGCCGCACCGTGGAAGGCAAGATGACCAGTGGCCTGGGCATAGGCCTGAGCCTGGCGCGCCAGTTTGCCGAAATGCATGGCGGCACCGTAGACGCCGATAGCGCAGGCCCCGGCCATGGCAGCCGCTTCCTGGTCACATTGCCAGCCAGCAAGGCGGACATACCGGACGCCACGCCTGCCATGCCGGAAACGGCGCCCGCCCCCACCGGGCCAGCCGTGCACGTGCTGGTGGTGGACGACAACCACGATGCAGCCGATTCACTGCTGGCACTGTTCCAGATGGAAGGCTACGCCGCCAGCGCCGCCTACGATGGCGAACAGGCGCTGGCAGCCGTCGCATCAGACTGGCCGCAACTGATACTGATGGACCTGGGCATGCCGGGCATCGATGGTTATGAAGCGGCGCAGCGCATACGCCAGCAGGCGCATGGGCGCGAAGTACTGATGATCGCACTGACAGGCTGGGGCCAGGGCGACGCCCGTCAGCGCACGGCGCAAGCGGGATTCGATCATCACGTCACCAAACCGGTCGACTTCGACGCCATCGCCGCCCTGTTCCGGCAGCACCTCAACGATAAAAAAAAATGAGGTCTATTTCCAATTTCCGCGTAATTCCTGTACCCGCTGCTGCAGTAACTCCGGCGTAGCTTCTTCCGGCGGCACGGGCACACCCACGGCCAGCGACAGGCGCGAGCGCAAGCCTGCCTTGAAAGCCCGCTCAAACAAGTGGCCGTTGCGGTGGCTCAATAAATGCCCCCACAAGCCGCGCAGCGCCAGCGGAATCACGGGCACCTTGCTGCGCTCGATGATCTTGGCGATGCCGCCCTTGAATTCGCTGATCTGGCCTGTACGGGTCAGCTTGCCTTCCGGGAAGATGCACACCAGCTCGCCTTCATGCAGCGCTTGTGCGATATCAATAAACGCTTTTTCCATCAGGAAAGGATCTTCCTTGGCCGGCGCGATCGGTATGGCCTTGGCCGTACGGAATATCCAGCCCAGCAAGGGCATCTTGAAGATGCGGTGATCCATCACGAAACGGATAGGACGCGGGCTGGCCGCCATGATGACGATGGCGTCCACATAACTGACGTGATTGCACACCAGCACGGCCGCGCCTTCGGTGGGAATGCGCTGGCCATCGACCACTTTGACCCGGTGTACGGTCTGTATCAATATCCACGCCAGGAAACGCATCAGGAATTCCGGCACCAGCGAGAAGATGTAGGCGGCCACCAGCGCATTGAGGATGGCGGTGATCAGGAACAATTGCGGTATCGTGAAACCCTGGCCCAGCAGCACGATGGCCACGCCGGCCGCCGCCACCATGAACAGGGCGTTGAGGATATTCATACCGGCGATCGTGCGCGAAATGTGTTTCGGGTCGCAACGGGTCTGTATCAGGGCAAACAGGGGCACGATGAAAAAGCCGCCAAACACGCCGATCATGACGATGTCGATCAGAATGCGCGGCACGCCCGCCTGGGCGATAAAGCCCAGCGCATCGACCACCTGCGTATTGGCATAGGCATTGCTGGCGAAAAACAGATCGATACCGAACAGCGACAGGCCGATGGAGCCGAACGGCACCAGGCCGATCTCGATCTTGTGGCCCGACAAGCGTTCGCACAGCAGGGAACCGGCGCCGATGCCGACCGAAAACACGGTCAGTAGCAAGACGAACACGCTATGGTCGCCATGCAAAAAGTCCTTTGAATACACGGGAAATTGCGCCAGGATCAGGGCGCCATAAAACCAGAACCAGGAGTTGCCCAGCATGGCCAGGAAGACGGGACGGTTCTTGCGTGAAAAACGCAGGTTGCGGAACGATTCAGCGACGAAATTGACGCTGATCTTCAGGTCCGGCTCGGGCGCCGGCGTGCGCGGCACGCGGTAGCTGGCGATCAGGCCCAGCACGGAGACAAAGATGGTCGCGCCGGCCACCAGTTCCACCCCCAGCGGCTTGTGCACGATCAATACGGCGCCCAGTATCTCGCCCAGCAAGATGCCGACAAAAGTGCCCATCTCGATCAAGCCATTACCGCCGACCAATTCCTCGGGTTTCAGCTGCTGCGGCAGATAGGCATATTTGACGGGGCCGAACAGGGTCGAATGCACGCCCATGCCAACCACGGCGGCGACCAGCAGCCACAAGGTGTGCGTCATCCAGCCAGCGGCGGCCACGGCCATGATGGCCAGCTCCATCCATTTCACGAAACGGGCCAGGCCCGCTTTTTCAAACTTGTCGGCCAGCTGGCCGGCTGTGGCCGAGAACACCACATAGGGCAAGATGAACAGGCCGGGGATCAGATTGGTGATGGTGGACGGATCCAGCGTGGTCCAGCTCAGCGCATCGTAGGCGAGTATCACCATCAAGGCCGTCTTGAACAGATTGTCGTTGAAGGCGCCAAAGAACTGGGTCCAGAAAAATGGCCCGAAACGACGCTGTGACAATAAGGAAAACTGGCTTTGTTGACTCATGGTAGGCAATGGGCGATGAAGGAATGGCTAAAATACAGCACTATCTGGCGCACGACAATCTGAATGTCACTGGGTTGCTTATCATCAATACACGATTCTGCGCGCCGCCCCATGCTGGCCACTACTCTGTCTGATGGCTATCATCACCAATCGTACAGAGTGCTCCTACTTTGGGCGTGCCCTCCTGTCACGCCCGTACCGCGAGGAAATTCTATCCATGGCCAACCTCATTCTGATAGCCGTATTACTGGCGGGCGCGCTCAGCACTGCTTTTATCGTATCCATACTGGCCTATATGAATACCATCACGCTGGAGGAGGCCAACAGACAATTGCGCACGGATATTGACAGTATGCAGGCGCGCCTGCGGGCGCTGGAACGCCTTCCTGCTGCGACGACTCCCATCCTTGAACCTGCCAAAGCTGCGCCTGCGGCAGCACCCGTCCAGGCAGCCGCCGTTGTCAAGGCCGAGCCTGTCAAAGCCCCGCCTGCGCCACCGCTGCGGCCAGTCTCACCGCCCCCGCCCAAGCCTGCCCCCACCCTGCCCGATACCCCAGCCTGGATAGCACACAAGGATGGTCTATTTGCCAAGGCCAAAAACTGGCTGTTGACGGGCAATCTGGTGGCCAAGCTGGGTTTATTGATTCTGTTCCTGGGCGTCAGCTTCCTGCTCAAGTATGTGTCGGCGCAAGTGACGCTGCCCATCGAACTGCGGCTGACTGGCATCGCGCTGTTTGACATCGCCCTGCTGGCCTGGGCCTGGCGCATCCGCGGTAGCCGTCCCGGCATCAGCCTGCCGCTGCAGGGCACCGCGCTGGCGATACTGATGCTGGTCACTTTCGGCGCCTTCCGCCTGTACGGTCTGATGCCTGCCGGCCTGGCTTTTGCCCTGCTGTTCGTGCTGACGGCCCTGACTTGCCTGCTCGCGGTGCTGCAAAACGCTGTCTGGCTGGCCGTGTTCGGCATCGTCGGCGGCTTTGCCGTGCCGCTGCTGGTGTCGACCGGCAGCGGCAACCATATCGGCCTGTTCAGTTATTACGCACTGCTCAATGCGGGCGTGTTCGTGATCGCCCTGCAACGTGCCTGGCGCATCTTGAATGTGCTGAGCTTTGGCTTTACCTTTGCCGTCGCCACCACCTGGGGCCTGCTGCGCTACACGCCGGACAATTATCTGTCGGCACAATTGTTTCTGATCCTCTACGTGCTGTTTTATGTCAGCATCGCCATCGCCTACTGCGCGCGCCAGGCGCCGCGTTTGAAACATTATGTGGATGGCACGCTGGTATTCGGCACGCCGCTGGCCGCCATGGGCTTGCAATTTGGCCTGGTGCAGCAGTTTTCATTCGGCCTGGCCTTTTCCGCGCTGATTGCCGGCCTGTTTTATACAAGCCTGGCCGTAACGCTGTGGCGCCGCGACAATTTCAGGCTGCTGGCCGAAACCTTCTTGGCGCTGGGCATCGTCTTCGGCACCCTGGCGATTCCATTTGCGCTCGATGGCCGCTGGACCTCGGCCGCCTGGGCGCTGGAAGGCGCAGGCATCGTCTGGGTCGGCTTGCGCCAGCGTCAGACGCTGGCCTGGGCCTTCGGTTTGCTGGTGCAGGCGGCTGCCTGGATTTCTTTCCTGGTCGCCATGATGGGACTCGATGCGGCTGCGACCCTACAAGCCCATCTATGGCTGGGCTGCCTGCTGCTATCCGCCGCCGCAATGGTGATGGCGCTCAGTTTCCGCCGCCATGGCAGCCCCTTGTATCCTGATCTGATGCCCAACCTGGCGGTGATTTTCCTGATCGCCGCCACGGCCTGGCTGCTGGGCGGCGTCTGGAATGAAATCCTGCTGCATACCGAGGCTGCAACACAATTGAACCTGCTGACCATCAGCGGCCTGGGCGTGGCCGCCTTGCTGGCCTGGCTGGCCCACCGCCTGCAATGGCAAGCCGCGCGCGCCCTGCTGCTGGCGGTGCAGGCGCTGGCCGGCTTGATGTTGCTCAGCCGCGCCAGCTGGGCCTGGGACCAGCATCCTGCCAGCCTGTTCGAAGGCTCCTTCCTCAGCGCCCTGCTGCTGGGCGCCGCCGCCTTTGCCAGCGCCTGGTTCACGCAGCGCCAGGCCCGCCAGGGCGATGACTTGGCTGCCCTGGCGACGCGGCCCCTGCTGCAATGGAGCGCCATCCTGTGGTTTGCCGCCATCCTCGTGCCGCTCAGCAGCTGGCTGCTGCAGCTGATCGATGGCAAGCTGCCATTCCAGGCGCAGGCGGGCGAACACTGGCTGGCCCTGTACGTCATCACCGTGGCCGTTACCACGCCGGCGTTTGTACTGCTGGCCCAACGCCTGGCCTGGCCGCTGCTGCGCTGGTTCGGCGTTGCCGCCTGGCTGGTGCTGGGCTTGTGGAGCATCAATCTGTTGCTGGAACTGTCCATGCGCAGTGATCTGCCGAGCGGCCTGTCGTGGCTGGCGCTGGCTTGCGCCCTGGCAACGGGCGAATATCTCTTATACATCTGGCCGCGCGCCGGCTGGCGTCTCGACGCGCGCGCCTTGCGCCTGCTGCATACGATCAGGACGGCCGCGCCCTGGTTGATGCTGTGGCCGGTGGGTTATCTATATGTCAGCGCATGGCTGGCGCCGCACGAAGACAGCGTCAGCCCTGCCTGGGCACGTTACCTGCCGGCCTGGGCCATGATGCTGGCGCTGGCCTGGCTGATACGCCGCTGCCGCCTGGGCGGCTGGCCGGTGGCGCCCATCGCTGGCTGGTATCAGCGCACTCTGATCCCGCTGGCCGCGCTCTGCTCGCTGCTGCTCATGAGCGCCTGGAATATCCTCGACGATGGCGCCATGGCGCCCCTGCCCTATTTGCCACTGCTCAATCCGCTGGACTTGAGCAGCGGCTTCGCCATGCTGCTGGCAATAAGCGCTCACCGCCTGCTGCCAGCGGGTGAGTGGCCACTGCCAGCCCGGTGGCAGCCGCGCCTGCCTCTGGTCGCCGCCTGCTTCGTGTATGGCTGGTTCAACCTGATGCTGCTGCGCACGGTGTCGCATTATCTGGGCGTACCCTATGAATTTAACGCCATGCTGGGCTCGCAATTCGTGCAAGCCATGCTGTCCCTGGTCTGGAGTATCACGGCCCTGCTGCTGATGCGCCGCGCGGCGCACCGGCAACGGCGCCAGCAATGGAGCCTGGGGGCCGTGCTGCTGGCGCTGGTCGTCGTCAAGCTATTTACCTTCGACCTGTCGAACGTGGGCGGCATCGAGCGCATCGTGTCATTTGTCGGCGTGGGCTTGCTGATGCTGCTGATCGGCTATCTGGCGCCTTTCCCCAAGGCCAACACGCATGTGCCAGCCGAACCGAACCCGGGAGCCGCATGAAAACCGTACTCTTTTTCTGCAGCTTGCTGATAGCGGGCGCCGCGTCTGCAGCATCGCAAGACCAGCCGCAAGACTACGGCTGGAGCATCGTGCTGACGCCGCAAGCTGGCGCCGGCCTGAGCCGCATGAGCTTGCCCACCGATGTGTATCTGCACGCGCGCTCAGCCAGCCTGGACGATGTGCGCCTGTTCGACGGCAGCGGCAAGCCCCTGGCTTTTGCCATTACCGCGCCGCCCGTGCAATCGCGCACGCAGCGCGACAGCATTCCGGTCAACATTTTTCCGGTGGTCGGGACGCAAGTCTCTCACAGCAATCTCGATGGCTTCGATATCCATACCGGCAATGATGGCCGGTTGCTATCGGTCAGCTCGCGCGAAGGCACGGCGCCTGGCATGGCATCGCGCTTGCAGGCACTGGTGCTCGATGCCGGCAAGCAAAGCAAGGATGGCCGCATCAACGCCCTGCGCTTTACCTTACCGCATGACACCGACAACTACAACGCGCAAGTACTGCTGGAAGTGAGCGACGACTTGAAACAGTGGGACGCGATTGCCACCACCACCCTGAACTGGCTGCGCAACAGCGATGCGCAAACCCTGGCGAACGACCGCATCGACTTTGCGCCGCGCAGCTTCCGCTATGCCCGCCTGAGCTGGCAGTACGGCGAACCCATCGCCTTCGCCGCCATCGACGCACAGCAACTGAGCCAGACGGCGATCGCCGCGCCGCGCGCCTCGATTGCGCTGCAGGGCACGGCCGGCAAGAGCGGCGGCGAACGCCTGTATGCCACACCGATTGCCATACCGGCCGATAGCATCAGCTTGCAGCTAGACGACAGCAACACCGTCATGCCCGTGACCCTGGGCGTCTATCACCAGGCAAATACAGCGCCACAACACAGGCTGCGCTTAAGGCCACGGACGACAACCAGCGGCCACTTCGAAGCGCTGCTGAACACCACCTTTTATCGCATCAATGTCGATGGCAAGGAGAAAATCTCGGGTGAGCTATCCATGCCGGTGGTGCAGACGGCGCAATGGGTATTGCGTCCGCAAATAGAAAGCGCCACTGTCATGAACAGCAAATCGATGTTGCATCTGGGCTGGACACCTGCCCAGCTGGTCTTCCTGGCCAGCGGCAAGCCGCCGTATCAGCTGGCCTTCGGCAAACAGGGCGCCAGTGCGGCGGCGCTGCCGCTGTCGCAAGTCGCGCCAGGTGTCAAGCCGGAAGAGTTGCTGGCTTTGCCGACGGCTACCCCAGGCCAGCTGGTGGCGCTGAACGGTACTGCGCCCGTACAAAAAACGCCGGACAGCGCAGGCTTGCGGCTGGCCGCCCTGTGGGCCGCCTTGCTGCTGGGTGTGGCCGTGCTGGGCTTTTTTGCCTGGCGTTTGCTGACACAAATCCGGCAAGAGCCCAGGGCTTAATACCGTCTATTTAAGGCCGCAAATTCAATGCCGCAACAGCGCCTTGAAGGTTTGCGGCATCCACGGCCGTGCCGCCAGCATGAAGCTGATGGCCAGGCGTTCATTGCCGGGCAGGCGCGCATCCTCCTGGTGCTGCTGCGAAAACTCCACCGCCACCTGCTTGAGCCGCTCCAGCAGGGCAGCCGTGGATTTTTTTGACAGCATCACATTGACCAGGCGCAGCAATTCCGTCTCGCCGTCGAATTGCGAATTGAGGTAGTCGCCATACGCTTCTTGCTTGAAGTAGGTATGGATGGGACCGTTCGGTATCCACGCAAACGTGCGCGCCACCAGCAGTTTTACCCGGTTGTTCGGCAACAGTTCCAAAAAACCGATCTTGTCCAGGCGTAGCAGGTATTTGATGGCTTGCGCTTCGCTGATGTCATAGATGGCGAGGATCTGTTCCAGCGGCAGCAAGTTCAGGGCCGAGACGGCCACCACGAACAGGCGCGGATCATCGATGATTTCTTTCTCTTGATCATAGGTCAAGCCCGTGATCAGGGTCGGCACGGCCTGCGCCGCCTGCATGGCTTGCATCAATTGCGGGAAGTCGCTGTCGATGGCCACCAGGATCTGCTCCAGGCGCTGCAGCGTAAATTGCTTGAGCGAAAACATGCGCTTGACGCTGGCTTCCGACACCTCGATGCGCCGGGCCAGTTCGGCATACGTCACGGAACGCGCTTTTAACAAGCGTTTCAAGGCTTCGATCAAGGCATGGGTTTGCTGCATCTCATTCTTTCACAATCAACAAGCAAATATAGTATCAAAAAATAATACCACCAGTATGAACACTCACTACGAGTAGCGTTTTCGTTGACCCAACACAGGCGCTGGCTAATCATGGCGCTGCCAATCAGGCACATATGAAGGAGACCACCATGCAACGCTTGCTACCCCTGTATTTGTCCATCTTGCTCGCCATATCCGGCACGGCCCATGCCGGCGTCTCGGAAAACCTGTCGAAAGGATCGCAAAATCTCAGCCAGGGTTCCGCCATCGTGGTGGCCGGCTCCATGTCGATGCTGGTGGCGTCCGGCCAGATCGTCGTCGCCAGCGTGCAAACCGTGGGCGAAGGCATCGTCATCGTCCTGAAAGGCGCATCCGAAGCGGGCGGCGCCTCCATTCAGTTGAGCGCGCAAGCGGCCAAGGGTTTGTCGGTGGCGGTCGGCACGGTGGTCAGCGTGGTGGCGGTCTCCACCGGCCACGTGCTGGTCTTGTCGGGCAAGGCGATTGCCTTCATCCCGAACGAGCTGGGCCAGGCTTTGCTGCACCACTCCAAGGTTTAACAACGCCACGCATAACAAAGGACACACCATGAAACGATACGCGCTGTTGTTGCTGTGCCTGGCCCTGGCCGGCGCCGCCCATGCGGGCCGCTCGTGCGAAGAAAAGCCCAGCGATGCCGATACCGTGATCAAATCGATGGACCTGGCCAATAAAACCTTGCAGGCGCTGGATGCGTCAGGGGCGCAAGTGGCGCTGCTGTCGCGCATAGGACAAGACTTGTCGAAGTACAATCTGCGCTACTCGCACATGGCGCTGGCCTGGCGCGACCATCCCAAGGGACGCTGGCTGGTGGTGCATGAACTCAATCAATGCGGCACGGCGGAATCGTCCTTGTTCAATGAAGGACTGGGCAATTTCTTCATGAGCGATGTCTTCATGTATGAAGCCTTGATCACCATACCGGATCCGGAAACGCAGCAGCAGCTGGCGCGCATCCTGGCCAGCAATACGCCCAAGCGCCTGCATGAAGCACACTACAATATGCTCGCTTATCCGTTCTCGACCAAATACCAGAATTCGAACCAGTGGATACTGGAAACCCTGGCTGCGGCCAGCAATGCGCCGGGCAAGATCGAAACGCGGGCCGAAGCGCAAAGCTGGCTGCGTAGCGCCAACTACCTTCCGCAAACGCTGGACATACCGGCCACGACGCGCCTGGGCGGGCGCATGTTCCGCGCCAATATCGCCTTCGACGACCACCCGTTCGACCGCCGCATGGGAGGCAAGATCGATGTCGTCACTGTCGATTCCATCACCCGCTTCGTGCGCCAGCGCGAACCGGATGTGCAGGAAATCGTGGTGCGCTGAATTTACAGAAAATCGCCGGACGCCAGCGTGGTCGTCCTCAGCATGGGGGGCTGGGCCAGCGGCGTAGCGCTGCACAGCACGATGGATAGCGCGGGATGGACCAGCGTTACGGAACTGGCCGCATCCTGGCCCAGCTTGTAAGCGGCTTCGGACGCACTCCAGCGCTGATAAAACGCTGCCGTGCGTGCAAGCTGCGGCATCGCCGCCAGCTCGTCTGAAACCGCCGCGCCAAACGCCTGCCGCGCCAGCGCCAGTACATCACGGTGTGGATCGCATACCTCGATGTCGAGCCCCAGCGCCGCTTCGCTACTCACCGCGCAAGCGATCCAGGAGCCGCTGTGTGCAATGCTGAAATACGGACCGGCGGGCGGCACCAGCAATAGTGGCGCCTGTCCTGGCCGCTCCTCCAGCGTAATTCCTGCTGGCGGCAAGCCGAGCATCTGCCCCATGGCCAGGCGCAGCATGGCGCGCCCCAGCAAGAATTGGCGCTGGCGCAATGGCCGTCTGAAACGTCCATAACGCGCCGCCTCCGAGCCACTCAGCCAGGATGCAAACCGGGGGAAATGTGCCGCATCGACATTGCGTGCATCGGTTAGCCAGATGGTAGCGTCGGCATGGGGCAAGGCAGGTAACATCGCAGTCATGGGATAGGAAAAAGCGCAGTCTGCCATGAATCCCTGCAGTTGACACGATAAAAAAGGCAGCAGAGGTTCCCCTCGCTGCCTTTTAGCTATTGCAGAATACCTACGCTTTTACGCCGGCACGCATGACCTTAGTTCGTTGCACCCAGCGACTTGTCATCGGCGCCCGTTGGACCACCTTCGGCACGCACATAATTCGCCTTGATGTAAGAGCTGCTCAGATTGGCGACGCGCGTCAGCATCAAGTTATCGTGTACGCCAAACATGAAGCCGGCTGCCATGGCGCCCGCACGCTGGAAGAACTCAGGAGTCGCTACCGTGACGCCCTTATCATCATGGATCAATACGCGCATGCGTACACCCGAGCTGCCTGCCAGGGGGCCCAGCAGCACGCGCTTGGCGCCGGCGGTGAACTGGATTTCTTCGACGATCGGTTCGATGATCAGCACACGGCCGTTGTCCGGACGTGCATTCCACTGCGTCAGCGATTCAGCCATGTCCTTATGGATATTTTCCTCAATTTTTGCCAGAGCAGCCGGATTGCCGGTATAGCCTTGGGCAAAAACCGTAGGCTTGACTTGAATCCGGCCATACGAGGAAAACGCCTCGCTTGGTGCCGGATTATTGGTTGCCGATGCCTTCACGCGCGTGGCGCAACCTTGCAGCATCGCCATTGCCAGCACCGCGCCAGCAAAAACTACGGTTGTCGAAATTTTTTTCATGAGTACATTCTCTTTCTTATTTAAATGACTTTGTTATCGCCATTCTGGTGATTAGCTGGATTAACAGCCGCTTTGGGCTTCTTTCAGGTTTCTACTTGCTGCCTTTTAACTTGACGAAATCCCCTTTCAGGGCAACGTCAGTCATGATGGCACCGTCATGACATTCGAAATGCGTGGCGCTGGAATGCTCCACGTTTTTGTAATTGCTGACGATATGGATGACAGCATCGGCACCCAGGGCCTGCGCACGCTTTTGCAGCGCCAGCATGTCCGACCGGAAAGTCAAGTTGCACGACATTTCTGCGGATTTGCCCATGCCATTGATTTTCTGGCCAGGACAGCTATCAACGCTGCCATCACCGTTCCTGCGATTATTTCTTTCATTCCGGCTTACTCTTCAGTATAAAAATAATACAAAAAAAACAGGACCACCTTACGTACCATCAAGGCGACCATCATGCGCGATAGCGTTTGAAAATCAGCGACGTATTGATGCCGCCAAAGGCAAAGTTGTTGGACATCACATAGTCGCAATCGATGGCCCGCCCTTCGCCGACGATGTAATCGAGCGGCGCGCATTGCGGGTCGACCTGCTGCAGATTGATGGTGGGCGCAAACCAGCCTTCGCGCATCATTTCGATGCTGATCCACGCTTCCAGCGCGCCACAGGCGCCCAGGGTGTGTCCCATATAGCTTTTCAGTGAACTGATCGGCGTCTGGCCGCCAAACACCTCGAACGTGGCTTGCGATTCAGCAATATCGCCCTGCTGCGTGCCGGTGCCATGGGCATTGACATAACCGATATCGGCAGGCTGCAAGCCGGCGTCGGCCAGCGCCAGCAGCATCGCCTGGCGCATGGTGACGGCGTTCGGCTGGGTCACATGGCAGCCATCGCTGTTGGTGCCGAAACCGACCAGTTCCGCATGGATGGTGGCGCCGCGCGCCTGCGCATGTTCCAGCTCTTCCAGGATCAGACAACCGGCGCCTTCGCCGATGACCAAGCCATCGCGGCTGGCCTCGAAAGGGCGCGGCGTCGTCTGGGCCGCGTCATTGCGCGTGCTGGTGGCAAACAAGGTGTCGAACACGGCGGCTTCGGTGGCGCACAGCTCCTCGGCGCCGCCGGCGATCATCGCCAGCTGCTTGCCGCTGCTGACTGCTTCGTAGGCATAGCCTATGCCCTGGCTGCCCGAGGTACAGGCGCTCGAGGTGGTGATGACCCGGCCCGTCACGCCAAAGAACACACCGATGTTGACGGGCGCCGTGTGCGCCATCATCTTGATGTAGGTGGTGGCATTGATGCCCTTGGTGGTGCGCTCTTCCATCATGCGTCCAAAGTCGCCGATGGCGCTGGGCGTGCCGGCCGACGAACCGAAGGAAATGCCCATCTGGCCGCTCTTGACCAAGGGGTGTTCCGCCAGGCCAGCGTGTTCGAGCGCCAGTTCGCTGGCACGCGTGGCCATCAGGGCGATGCGTCCCATGCTGCGCACCGCCTTGCGGTTGTAGCGTTCCGTCAGCTCGAACGGTGCGGCCGGCGCCCCCAGCTGCGTGTTCAAGCCTTCGTAGCCGGCCCAGTCTTCCATGCGCACGATGGCGTTGCGGTACTCGCCAAGGCGCTGGCGGATGGCTGGCCAGTCATTGCCGATCGGGCTGATACCGGCCATGCCGGTCACTGCAACCCGCCGGCTCATGCCATGCCTCCGTTGACGGAAATAACCTGGCGCGTGATGTAGCCCGCTTCCTCGCCGACCAGGAAACTGACGGCCGCGGCCACCTCTTCCGGAGTGCCGACACGGCGCGCCGGGATCATCTTCAGCGCTTCGTCCAGCGGCACTTCGCTGATCATGTCCGTCTCGATCAGGCCAGGCGCCACGCAGTTGACCGTGATGGCGCGCTTGGCCAGTTCCAGCGCCAGCGCCTTGGTCGCGCCGATGATGCCGGCCTTGGCGGCGCTGTAATTGACCTGCCCCCGATTGCCGATCAGGCCAGATACCGACGCCATGGTGACGATGCGCCCCGGCTTGCGGCGCTGGACCATCGGCATCACCAGGGGATTGAGCACATTGTAAAAACCGTCGAGATTCGTCTGCAAGACGATATCCCAGTCCTCGCCCGACATGGCCGGGAAGGCATTGTCGCGCGCTACGCCCGCGTTGCACACGACGCCGTAATAGCAGCCATGTTCGGCGATATCGGCTTCCAGCGCGGCGGCCGCCGCGGCACGGTCGCCGATATCGAATTGCAGCACGCGCGCCGCGCGCCCCAGCGCCACGATTTGCTGCGCCACCGCTTCAGCTTCACCACGGGCGCTACGGCAATGCAGCACCACGTCAAAGCCGTCGCGCGCCAGGCGCAAGGCAATCGCCTTGCCGATGCCGCGCGACGACCCCGTCACCAATACACTTCTATGACTCATACTGCGCTCCATTCATGCTCTCCTGCAGAAATTGCTTTGCATCCTCGGGCTGGAATACCGTAATCGTCGATTGCGCCAGCACCACGCCGGCCATCTCGATGCGGCATTCGAATGCACCCAGTCCATTCTCGCCTTGCAAAACCTGGTGCACATGCACTTGCAAGACGCTATCGCAGGGAAATACGGGCACTTGCGCATCGTAGCGCCGCGCCCCCAGCAAAAAACCAATCTTCACGGGCCCGCCTGTCAGGCGCGCCTGGTAACCCGCATACGCGGCAATCGCCTGCGCCATGTATTCAACGCCGACCCAGCTACCGACACCGGCCGATGGCGCGTCGTAAAACACGCTGCCGGCATGGATGGACACTTCGGCGCACAGATTTTCCGCATCGGCCGACAGCACCCTGTCGAGCAGCACCATGGCGCCGGAATGGGGCACCAGCTCGCGAATATCTGGAAAACTCATGCTCCCCTCCCAAATAACAGGACGGCATTCGAGCCGCCAAAGGCAAACGAATTACTCAAGGCCCAGTCCAGCGGACGGCCCAGACGCGCACCGGGCAAGGCCAGGCTTAGCGGCGGCAAGCTCTCATCGGGCAAACCATTCCATAGATGCGGCGGCAGCATGCCCTCGGGGTTATCGTCTTGCATGGCCAGCCAGCACAGCGCCGCCTCGATGGCCGCCGCCGCGCCCAGCGCGTGGCCTGTCAGCGGCTTGGTCGAACTGACCATGACCTGCCCGCCGAACAGATCGGCTATCACGCGCGCTTCCATCGCGTCGTTCTGGCGCGTGGCAGTGCCGTGCAAATTCACGTAATCGACCTGCGATGCGCGGATGCCTGCGCGCGCCAGAGCCGAGCTGATGGCCAGTCGCGCACCGCCGCCCTCGGGATCGGGTGCCGACATATGATGGCCATCGGACGATTCGCCCCAGCCCTGCAACGCCACGGCGGACGGTTCGGCCGTCATCAGGAACAGCGCGGCGCCCTCGCCGATATTGATGCCGTCGCGCCCGGCCCCCAGGGGATTGCAGCGCTGCGCGCTGACCGAGGCCAGTGCGGAAAAGCCTGCCACCGTAAAGCCGCACAAAGTATCGACGCCGCCCGTCAGCACCGCATCGACCAGGCCCATGCGGATCAGGCGCGCGGCGCTGGCCATCGCCTTGGCCGCCGAGGAGCAAGCCGTCGAATGCACCCAAGCCGGACCATCAATGCCCAGCTCCTGTGCCAGCATCAGCGCTGGCGAGCCCATTTCCTGCTGCGCATAATGAAAGGTGCCGGGCAAGCCATGGCCCGCCACATGCGCGCCGATCGCCGCTTCCGTTTCGGCGATGCCCGAGGTGCTGGTGCCGATCACCACGGCCACCCGGCTGGCGCCGTAGCGCGTGATCGCCTGTTCTACCGCCGGACGGATCTGCGCCAGCGCCGCCAGCGCCATCTGGTTGTTGCGGCTGCGCGCGCCAATCGCGTGATGCCCAATTGACGGCAGCGGCGTATCGACGACGCCGAGCGGCAGCCTGCGCCCTGGCGTATGGCTATCGACAGGCACCACGCCGCTGTGGGCAGCGAACAGGCGCGCGCGCACCTCTTGCGCACCACTGCCCAGCGCGCAGATAATGCCGCAGGCATTCAAATACACAGTCAGTCCTGCCATGTTCAAGCTCCGTCAGGCGCGTTCTGTATCGTCAAACGATAGTGGTAACGCAGGTTATCGAGCACCACCGTGCCGCTCCAGCGGGGCATGCTGCTGTAGGCGATGACCGTCACCACTTCCCCATTGAGCGACAGGGTACGGCGCAAGCCCTCATCCTCGATATGCCATCCAGCTGGCAAGGCCTGGGCGATGGCTGCACGCGGCCACAGGGTCAGCTGCATGTCTTCCAGCACATCATCGGCACGCACCTGCGCCGGCAGCATCAGATGACGCCAGGACGTCATTTCCTTGCCGTCGTAATGCAGCGACAGCACGCGCTGGCCGAACGCCAGTCCCACCAGGTCCAGGTGCGACGGCTCCACTTCCAGCGCCGCATCGAGTTCATCGATCCTTCCTCCCCGTTCGACGCGCAGATGCTGCTGCACGCTGACCGAAGCGCCCAGTGCGGACGGCGCCAGTTTCAGGCCCAGGCGCGCCGGCGTGGAAGGCGGTGCGCTGGCGCAGCCGGCCAGTACCAGCAACAGGGCTGGCGCCCATCGTTGACAATGTAAAAACATCAGATTGCTCCTGCGGCATCGGCCGCACTACGGTTGTCGGCTTCGGCAAAGCATGGCGACAGCAGCCACACCAGGGTCGTACCCATCAACATGGTCAAGCCAAAGGCCTGCAAGGCGGCTGTCTTGCTCAAGGCAAGCAAACCGAAGGACAAGAGGGTATTGGCCGCCGACAGGCCCACCGCCAGCCAGGGCGTGTGATTGCGGCGGTCCGGATCTTCTTGCATGAAGATGCCGTAATCGACGCCCACGCCCAACAGCAGCATCAGCGCCAGCACGTGGAACAATTGCAGGGGCTGGCCCAGGTAGCCCAGCAGGGCCAAGGCCGCCACGCTGGCCAGCGCCGTCGGCGCCAGCACGCGCCAGGTGCGCCGGCGATAACGCGGCAGCAGCAAGCCATACACCACCAGGTAGGCGCCCAGCACCACAGCGCCCATGTAGACACGGTAGCGTCCCAGCACCGACGATATTTCAGCCACCTTGTCGACCCACTGCACCCCAGGCAGGCCATCGCCTGCATGCGCCAGCAGTGGAATGGCCGCGTACTGCATGCCACGCAGCGCCACGATGGAGGCGTAGCCGCCCTCCACCTTGCCCAGCCATAAATGGCGCCATGGCTCGCTGGCCGGCACCTTCAGGAAATCGGCTATGGTCAATGGCGCGCCTGCCAGCACCAGCTGTGCGCGCACTTTGTTCGCCCACGCCGGACCTTCATCGACAGACTGCGCCAACAGATCGAGTCCGGCGCCTGGCTGCAGAATGGCGGAGTCGAGCAGCGCCCGCCGCTGCGTTTGCGTCTGCAGCGACGGCACCCAGTTCGACATCGCCTGAACACCATTGATGTGCTTTTGTGCGATCAGCGGCAGCAAACGCTGTTTCAGCGCTTCCTCGCGCCGCAGCACATGCTCCACACTATCTGCACGTACCAGATAAAACTGCACCGGCGTTGGCGCATCGAGCAATTGACCGAGCTTGATCTGATCGCGTATCAGATGCGCAGGCGGTGTTTGCAGCAAGCGGATATCGTCGTTGACACCCAGGCGCGCAATGCCCATGCCGGCAAACAGGGCAAACAGCAGTGCGCACGCCAGCGTGGCACGGTTGGCCCGCAACTGCGGCCAATACGCGCGCGCCGCGCCATAGCGCTTGACCAGCACACCGCTTTTCAAGGTGCCGCCACTGATCAAGGCGGGAAACCAGCACACCACCGTCAGCCAGGCAAACACCAGGCCGAGTGCAGAGAACACGGCCATGTGGCGCAAGCCCGGAAATGGCGTCAGCGCCAGTCCCATGTAGCCGATCACCGCCGCCAGCAAGGTCAGCGCCAGGCTGGGCAGCAGGCGGCGCAGCAAGGCGCGCGAATCGAGCGCGGGATCGGCGCCCAGGCGGTTGCACAAAAAGTAAATGCCATAGTCCTGGGCCACGCCGATCAGGCTGGCGCCAAACACCAGCGTCATCAAATGTACTTTACCGAACAGCAGCCAGCATACGGACAAGGAACCCAGGCAGCCTATGCCGATCGACAGCAGGATCAGGGAAATCGGCTTGACCGAACGGAAGGTCAGCCAGGTCAGCAGGATGATGCCGGCCAGCGAACCGAGGCCGATGGTCGATACTTCGCGCGCCGCCTGGCTACTGGCCGCGGCCGCATGCAAAATGACGCCGGCGCTGATGATTTCCACGCCGGGCACAGCAAGTCTTGCAGCCGCTTCCGCCTGGGCCAGCAGCGGCAGCACGGTTTCCTGCGCGCCCAGCGAAAAGGCCGGTGCCTTCAAGGTCATCGGCAGCAAGGCGTACTGGCGTTCGCTGTTGGCGACGAACAGGTGGCCGTCGCGCGGACGCACGGGGGTTTCCTGTGCCCGCTCTTGTACCCAGCCGCCAAACAGGCCAAACGGGTCGTCCTGCCAGGCGCCCAGCTTCGGCCCGCCAAACGGACTATAGAGCTGGCTCAGTGCCGCGTCGCGCCAGAAAACGGCATTTTCCTGGCGCAGCTGCGCTTCCTGCGCCACGCTCACGAGCGGCAGACGATGCTGCTGGAACAGGGCCAGCCAATCATTTTGCGTCTGCTCATCGATTGGCGTGGATTCGAACAGGCCGGCGTGGCGCGCCAGCACGGCGCTGTAGGCGTCAGCCGCCCGCTTGGCATCGTTCCAGTCCGGCGCACCAACCAGTACCACCAGGCGCTGCTGCGCCGCGTCGACCATATGCGTAAACGACGCCTGCAGCACCGGATCGCGTTCCTGCACCGGCAGCAAGGCGAGAATATCGGTCTCCGGCGCGATGCGTTTGCCCAGCCACAGATAGGCATTGTGCGCCAGCAGCAGCGCCACCACCAGCGCCCAGGCGATGGCCATCGCGCGGCCTGCGGCGCGCCTGCGGTTCGTCAGGACATTCAAAACAGGGCCGCCTCTTGCGCCGTGATGGACGACGGTCCCGTTTCAATCGCAGAAAACACGATGCTGGTGCGGTCGCCGCTCGCTTCGCTGATCGTGATGTTTTTCACGAAGGCGCCGCCATCGAGCCGGATGCTGCCGATCGCCTTGGCCAGCGCTGGCTGGCGCGCCTTCAGCGCCACCTGCCAGGTAGTCCCGTCGATGCTGCCATCGACTTCAAACAGGGTATCGAGCTGCGCCAGGTCCCCGCCCAGCAAGGAAAACAGCACGCTGTTGATCATTTTGACCACCGGTTCCGTCTTTGCATCGAGGCGCATGGCCACCCGGTCGCCCTGGAAATGCACGATCTCGTCGCGCGTCAGGCGCAAGGTATTGGGAAATGGCTGCAGGGTGCGCCACAGCACGCCCTTGCCCGCCACCACGCAAAAACGGCCATTCGACGACAGCGCCTTTTTCATGCCAGCCAACTGCTTGCTCTGGTCGAAACGGCCACACAGCTGCTGCGGCCTGGCCAGCATGGCTTCGATTTTCGCCACCGGCGCAGCCGCATGCAGGGGCGCCATCGCCGCCAGGCAGCATACCGCCAGCAAGGTCTTCATATATTTGTTCATACGCTAGTCAATCCCAACTTTTCAAACAGGACGGGCGGCGAGGCAAAACACATCTCGCCGCTGGCGATATCGACGGCCACCTGGGTCGTACTGGCGCGGTTCAGGCGCTGGCCAGTCACGCTGTCAGTGACCAGGTACTCGATCTTCAGGCGGTCCTCCCACTCCACCAGGTCGGCGCGCAAGATCAGGCGCTGGCCGAAGGTGGCCGGCGCCACGTAGCGCAGATGCATGTCGATCACGGGCCAGGCATAGCCGGACGCCTTCATCTCCACATAGTTGTAGCCGATGCTGTCGAGCAGCGCACAGCGCACCACTTCCAGGTATTTCACATAACGGCCATGCCAGACGATCTCCATCGGATCCAGGTCAAAAAATTGCACCTGCATCTGCACTTCCGCGTGCCAGCGGCTGGCAGCAGCCGTCTTGCTGCGTACCTTATGCATGTTTATCTCCGTACAACGGCCAGGCACGGGCGCGCACGCGGTCGAGCAGCACGCGCAGTTCCGGATCGAGGCGGCGGTCTTCTTCCACCGGTGCGATATCGTCGGCCAGCGCCGCCATCATCTGCTCCAGGGCCGGGTGCGGCGCCACGTCGGGATTGACTTTGCAGCGCAGCCAGACGCCCTGGCGCACGGTGATCAGCAAGGCGGCAGCTACCTGCTCGCACAGTTCCAGCACGCGCAGGCAATCGCGCGCGGCGATGGTGCCCATGCTGACCTTGTCCTGGTTATGGCATTCGGTCGAGCGCGAGAAAACCGAGGCAGGCATGGTCAGCTTCAACGCCTCGGCGGTCCATGCTGACGCGCTGATCTGCAAGGCTTTCAGGCCGTGATTGATGGCCGCGCGCGGCCCGGTGGCGCCCGACAGATTGGCCGGCAAACCCTGGCTGTAGCGGCTGTCGACCAGCAAGGCCATTTGACGGTCCAGCAGGTCGGCCAGATTGGCGACCGTGTTCTTCATGCTGTCCATGGCAAAGGCGATATGGCCGCCATAGAAATGGCCGCCATGCAGCACGCGTTCACCCTCGGCGTCGATGATGGGATTGTCATTGGCGCTATTGAGTTCATTCTCGATGGACGAGCGCAGCCACGGCAAGGCGTCGGCCAGCACGCCGATCACATGCGGCGCGCAGCGGATCGAATAGCGGTCCTGCAGGCGCTTGCCATTGCGTTCCCAGGTATCGGTAGGCAAGTCCTCGCGCAGCCAGGCAGCCACCTGCTGCATGCCCGGATGCGGCTTGACCGAAAACAGTGTTTCGTCGAAGTGGTGCGCATTGCCATCGAGCGCAAACGAAGCCATGGCGGTGATACGCGTCGTCAAACGGGCCAGGTATTCGGCGCGTTCATACGCCAGGCAAGCCAATGCCGTCATGACGGCAGTGCCATTCATGATCGCCAGCCCCTCTTTGGGACGCAGGCGCAGCGGCGTGATGCCCGCTTCGCGCAGCGCCTGTTCGGCCGGCACCTGCACGCCGTCGCGCCACACTTCGCGCTCGCCGCACAGCACCGCCGCCAGGTAAGACAGCGGCGTCAGGTCGCCACTGGCGCCGACCGACCCTTCAGATGGAATCAAGGGCAGCAGCCCGGCGTCGAGCAGGCGCGCGATCTGCGCCAGCAATTCGACGCTCACGCCGGAAAAACCCTTGCTGAGCGAAGCCAAGCGCGTCGCCATGATGGCGCGTGTCTGCGCTGGCGTAAAAAATTCACCGAGGCCGCAGCCATGGTAGGTGTACAGATGGTGCGGCAATTCAGCCACCAGTTCCGGCGGCACGGTGACGGTGCACGAATCGCCATAGCCGGTGGTCACGCCGTAGATAGTGCCATCCTCGCGCAGCAAACGGTCCAGGAAATCAGCGCCGCGCGCAATCGCCGCCAGAAAAACGGGATCGCTGGACAATTCGGCGCTGGCCCGGCCATGCGCGATATCGGTAATGTCTTCGATGCGCAGGCGCTCGCGGTCGAAGCGGACGGCGCGCCGGGTATGTTTCAGGTCAGCGAGATGCATCGGGAATATCCAGTCTTGTAGTATCGGGGAGTTGCCAAAAATCGTAAAAATTGAACCATTCGAGCGGCGCGCGCAGGCAGTGATGCTGCAAGCGCGCCGCATAATCGGCAGCCAGTTCGGCCAGCATGGCGTCGCGTGACTTGCGCGGCAAATGCAAAGATGCGCGCAGCAGTTCGAAATGCACTTCCGAGCGCCGGCCTATCCGCATCGAAAACAGCATATAAACAGGACATTGCAGCACGCTGGCCAGCACATAGGGGCCGATGGGAAGCGCCGCTGTCTGGCCCAGGAAAGGCGCCAGCGCCACACGCGGCTGGGGCGAAACGGGAATCCGGTCGCCGGCGATCACCACGAACTCGCCCTGCGCCACGCGCTCGGCCAGCAGCATGGCCGTGGCCGGCGTCATTTCCGTCACCTGCAGCAAATTGAGCTGGCTGTCCGGGTTCAGGCGCGCTAACATCCGGTTGAACGCCTGCGCGTGGCGCGTATGCACCAGCACCGTCAGTTTCAAGCGCGCGTTGTGCTGCGACAGCACGCGGCACAAGTCCAGGTTGCCCAGGTGAGAACAAATCAGCAAGGCGCCGCGCCCCTCATCCAGGCAACGGTTGACGCCGTCGGCTCCATGCAGGCTCACGCTGCGCATGTCATACAGGCCGCCCCACAGCAGCATCTTGTCGAGGATGGTTTCGGCAAAGGAGGCAAAGTGCCGCATTACGCCCAGCCGAGCAGGCCCGCCGCAAGCGGCGATACGGCACAGGTAGGCGCGCGACACGCGGCGCGCGCGCGGCTTGGCCAGCACATACCAGGCCAGCACCGGATAAAGCACCACGCGGAACGGCCAGCGGCCAAAGACGCGGCAAATCCAGAACAACACGCGCATGCCGGCCACGAAGCTCACTTCGTTAAGGCCAGCCCAATGCCCGCGCTGTTGGTCCGTGCTTGCCGTCATTGCCTTCGCCAGTGACGTGCCAGCAAACGAGGCACGCGCCCCAGCATGCCCAAAAACAGGCGTGCGTGCATCACCGATATCTGTACATTGTCGCGCCACAGCTGGAAATGCGAGACGCCGTCGCTAGGATAGCCGACCCGCGTCGGCAGGTTGACCATCGCCAGGCCGTCCCAATACAGGCGCACCAGCACTTCGGTATCGAAATTCATGCGCTGCCCCAGCTGGCGCCGCTGCGCCAGCGCCATCAGCGGCGCCAGCGGATAAACGCGGAAACCGCACATGGAGTCGCGAATCCGCAGCGACAGCGTATTGATCCATACCCAGACATGCGTCGCATAGCGGCCATAGTAGCGCGCCGCCGGCACCGACTCGTCGTACTGGGGATAGCCGACGATTACCGCCGATGGCACCGCCCGTGCCCGAGCCAGGAAACGCGGCACATCATCGGTCTCGTGCTGGCCATCGGCATCGATCTGCAGCGCGTGGCTGTAACCGTGCGCTTGCGCATGGCGGCATGCGGTCAGCACGGCGCCGCCCTTGCCCTGGTTGTGCGCATGGCGCAGCAGGGTTACGCTGGCCGGATGCGCCGCAGCCAGCACATCGAGGACCAGCGCAGCGGCAGCAGCGCTGCCATCGTCGACCAGGATCAAAGGGACGCCATGCGCCAGCAAACGCGCCACCACGGCGCCGATCGCATGTTCATGGTTAAACACCGGGATGACGATGCAGGGATTGAAACGCACTTCAGTCACAGCGTGCTCCGGCGCGGCCAAAGCGCAGCAGCGAATGGCAATACCCGATACCGTCACGCGTGGTCAGCAATTCCAGGCCAGCCGCCTGCGCCAGGCGAATATAGTCGGTGCTCTGGTAAATCTTGCTGTTCCCGCTGGCCATGGCCGTGAAGTACGGCGATGTGTTGATCAGGCAGTAGGCGGCAATATCATATTGCTGGCGATCCCAGAAGGTATCCATGATCAGCACTTGCCCGTTCGGCCCCAGCGCTTGCTCCACCCTGCGCAGGATGCTGGCGATGGCGACCTCGCTGAAGCAGCTGAGAAACTGGCTCATCCAGATCAAATCCATGCCCAATGGCAGTGGCGCACCATCATCGAGCAGGTCGCAGGCATGCAAATGGGCGCGGCCGCGCACCCCGGCACCAGTCAGGGTCTGCTCGGCCACCGCCAACTGGCGCTCCAGGTCGACCAGATGCAATTGCACCCCGGCGTGGTAGCTCAGCGCCGCATTGGCGAACTTGCCCGTATTGGCGCCGATGTCCATGATGCGGCGCGGCGCCGTGGCGAAAACGTCGGGGAAAATCTCGGGAAACGAGGTATCCGAATAGTGATGGTCAAAGGCGAACCAGCTACCCTTGGCCGGCTCCGGCAGCGCAGACAGGCCTTGGTATAAAGTAGGCCAGTCGCCCAGCGCGGCCAGTCCCAGCGGCTGTTCGGCGTCCAGCGAACGGTCAAGATCGTACATGCCCTGGTAACAGACGTCGTGGTTGAAATCCAGGTTAATCTGCGTAATGCTGTCCGTCAGCACGCAATAGCCCACCTTGTCGAGCACGTACGCGCCATCGCGCAGATACACGACACCGGCCGACAGGCATGATTCCAGCGCCACCTTCAGCGCATACTCCGTCCAGCGGCCGCCAGCGGCCATCTCGGCGACGCTCAAGCCGCTGTGGCCAGTGTCGGCCAGCGCCTGCAGCATGCCGCGCTTCCAGGCATAACGCACGCATTGAAAAACGACAGGACCGAAAGCGATCTTTTGCGCCTCGAAACGGGCGGCAAAGGCACTCTGGCGTTCGGGCGAGAATTTTTTATCTAACATGCGCTCACGGCTGGAAAGGTGTAGGGGAGTCGCCACCGGGAACGGCAATGGCATCGGGATGAAAGTCGATGCGGCCACTGGCATGCTGGCCGGCGTCCGACAGATAACGGAAATGCAGGCTGGCCTTGGCCGCGTCATATTCCAGCAGCAGACGCACTGGCCGTTCCGGCAGCACCGGCTGCTGGAATTTCAGGGCATGCATGGCGCGAAAGCGGGCGGGCAGCGCCAGGTGCAGGCGCGCAAAATGCAGCGCCCACTCGACTTGCACCACGCCAGGCAGCAACGGTGCGCCCGTGAAATGGCCATCAAAATAAAACAGCGTGGCGGGAACCCGCAATTCGATCAGCAGCCTCGGCGCGACACCCTCGGTGGCGCACTCGATCAGCTGCGCCTGCGGCAAGCGCGGCTTGTCCAGCAAAGCCAGCAGCAGCGATTGCGTGGTCTTGCCCTGCGCATTGATCGGCATCTGCTCCAGGTAGCGCCAGCGGCGCGGCAAGGCCACCGGCTCGACCTGATCACCCAAGGCCAGTTGCAGTTGCCGGTTCAGGGCCAGCTTGCCTTCTGCCTCCAGCAGCGCGCGGCCGGCAGTGCTGCAAACGATAAAGGCGGCCACCTTCTGGCGCTCGCCGGCAGGCGCGTCGCACAGCAGCACGCGTGCCTCTGCCACCAGCGGCGTGGCCAGCAAGGCCGCCTCGATGGCGCTCAGCGAAATGCGCTTTTCTTCGATCTTGACGATACGGTCGCTGCGCCCCAGCAGCTGGAAATGTCCCTCGGCGGTTTGCCGCGCATGGTCGGCCAGGGCCAGCCAGCCATCATCGGCCAGATGCGCCGAACGTACGGCGAGCGCGCCATCGTCGTCCAGCAGGCGCCACTCTACGCCGGGGAACGCCTGCCAGCTATCGTCATCCGGACGGTCGGCCGCGCGCTGGCGCCATGCCACGCCGCCTGTCTCCGAGCTGCCATAAATCTCGCACGGCATGCAGCCCAGCAGGCGCCCGGCTGCCAGCGCACTGTCCGGGTCCAGCGGGCCACCCGATGAAAACACGGCGCGCAACTGGCTGCGCGCACCTGACCAGGCCAGGTGTTCGGGCAGGCGTTTCAAGTGCGCCGGACTGGCGGCCAGCACGCAAGGCCCCTGCGCCAGCAAGGCGGCCAGCTGTTCCGGGAAATCCACGCTTGACGCATGCACGGCACGCCCGGCGCACAGCGGCCACAGCACCTTGAACAGCAAGCCATAAATATGCTGGTGCGTGACGGTCGCGACCACCGCCGCGCCATCGGCACGCGCACCAAACAACTGCTCCAGCGTGGCGATCTCGCTGCCTAGCTGTGAAAGCTTCTTCGGAATCGCCTGCGCCACGCCGGTGCTGCCTGAGGTGTACACCACCAGCGCGGGGAAATCGTCATCGAGCACTGTCCATTGGCGTACGCCGGGAACGTGGGCAGGCGCTGACAGCGGCGCATACGCCGCCGGAAACTGGCCCAGGAAGCCGTCTACTGATGCGGCCAGCGAGGCGCAACTGGCCGGCAAGGTATCGGCCGTCAGCCAGATCGTCTTGCCTGCCTGCCAGGCGCCCAGCAGCGCGGCGCCAAATTCGATGCTGTCGTCAAGGTACAGCGCAAAATGGCGGCCCGCCTGCCCTTCCAGCAAGCTGGCCCAGGCATCCATGCGCGCAATAAAATGCACATGATCGCGTACTGTGCCGTCGCGCCAGCCGACCGGCATGGCAGCGGGACGGGTGGACAAGGCGTGCGCGAGGCTGGCCAGCGCAAGAATGGGAGAACGTGGTTCAGGCATGATGCAAACGTTTAAAACGCAGACGGACCAGATATTCGGCGCCGAATAACAGTCCCATTAAAATATAGGCGATCAGACCCGTGTACAACGACCAGACGGCTTCGCTGGCCCACAGTGCCGTGCCCAGTGCGATGCTGCCGTTGACGATGAAAAAGCCGCACCAGACTTGTGTCACGCGGCGCGTGTACTGCACTGCGGCGGGCGGAAAATCCGTTTCGCGCAGGCGCGCCAGCCGCTCCACCACCGACTGCGGCGTCCACAGGCTGTAGCCGAAGGTCAGCAACAAGACCGCGTTGACCAGTACCGGGTACAGTTTCAGCGGCAGCAGCAGGTTGCTCCACAGGGCGCAGGCGGCCAGCAGCAGCCCGGCCGCTACCGACCAGCGCGCAGCGCGCTGCAGCTTCAGCGCGGGCAGGCGGCAGGCGACCGCCAGCAAGAGCAGCAAGGCCAGCCAGCGCGGCTCGACCTGGCCATGAGCAAGCCAGATCGCCAGCGGATAGAGCACGGTCAGCAGCAGCGCGATGGCATTGAGCAGCACGCTTTATACCGCCTGCTCCGACAACGACATCGCGTGCAGCGCCTCGACCACATCGTCAATCGTGCGGATGGTCTTGAACACTTCTGGCTGCAAGCGCTTGCCCGTCAATTGCTTCAGTTTCACCGCCAAGTCCACCGCGTCGATACTGTCAATATCGAGTTCTGCGTACAGATTCGACTGGGGCTTCAGCACTGCCGGGTCAAGTTCGAACATTTCGGCCAACAACTGCACCACCCATGCATACAGCTCATCGCGGCTCATTTCACTCATATCTACCATTTTGCTGTTCCCTTACTTCTTTCTGTGAGTGTCAACCATGGCCGCCAGCGCCCGTACCGAGGCAAAGTGGCGGCGTGTATCGGCCGAATCAGCCGACAGGGAGATGCCATATTTCTTCTGCAGTGCTACGCCCAACTCGAGCGCGTCGATCGAATCGAGTCCCAGTCCTTCTACAAACAGGGGCGCATCGGCATCGATATCAGCAGGACTGATGTCTTCCAGCTGCAGCGCCTCGATGATCAATTCCTTCACTTCCAGTTCAAGCATGTTGTTCCTGTATCCCGCTAAAGTAATGTTGTAGATAATTGGTTAAACTGCGCGCCGCCATCACGTCGCTGGCACCATCACCGGTAAATTGGCCAATCGCCAGGTCGTCCTGCACCGTGATCTCGAAGTGCGCGCGGCACGAAGGCACGCGCCACCATTTTTCGCCCTTGCCCAGGGTCGAAGGCCGGCAACGTATCAGCACCGGTGTCACATCGCGCTGACCACGCACGGCGATATTGGCAGCGCCACGCTTCAGTACGATCTCACCGCTATGTGGCGTCCGCGTCCCTTCCGGAAAAATAATCAGGTTATTGCCGCGTGCCAGCGATGCCAGGCAGGCATCGACCAGTTCGGGGCCGCCCGTGTTATTGATGTAACCGGCGGCGCGCACGGGACCGCCTGTAAACAGGTTGTTCCACAAACCAGACTTGACGATACAATCGGCCCGCTTGACATACGCCATCAGAAAAATCGTATCGATCAGGGTCGGGTGATTGGCCAGGATCAGCAAACCTCCCCGCTTCAACTTGTCGATACCGCGCAGGTCATAGCGCAGCACACCCAAAGCGCGCATCAGCCCTATATAAAAACGAAAGCTCCAGCGTATGACGGTGCGCGCGCAGCCAGTTCGTGCCTCACGCCGCCATACCAGCAGATGCAGCAAGGGGAACACCAGCACCCGCAGCAGCACCCCACCCAAGCCAAAGGAGGCAAAACTGAACGCCGTCGCGACGGTGCGCCAGCCCAGGCACAGCCCATCACGCATAAAAATCAATTTACGCAAGACGGCTCCAGCACCACTGCTGGCGATTGGTGGCATGCTGGTACGTGCGCGCCTCGCCCAGCATGAAGCGCTGGACCGCCAGGGTGGCGGGCATGGCGCTCGCCGGCATATCTAACGCCGCGCCGTCGCTCTCACGCCCGCGCCATGACAATTCAAAACGGGCACCCTGCCCTGCGCTATCGGCCTGCAACAGCCAGGCAAACGCATGCGGCTGCTCATGGCAGTCCTCGAAAGCCTCGAACGGCGCGGGCAAGGGGCAGTCGGCAGCCAGCAGCAACACCTGCGCTGCACCATCTGCCAGCAGAGAGCAGGCCTCGATCACTGCCGCCTCGATACTGGCGCCGCCGGCAGCCAAGGCCAGCTGACTCGCGTGGTCTGCACGGGCAATCGAAAACAGCGCGGCGCTGGCGTTATGCACGGCCATGCCAAACGCCGTGGGAGACAAAGGCTCGCCCTGCACCAGCGCGGACAACAGTTCGACTGCGCGCCCCACCTCGCCATGGCGCGAACAAAATACCAGGGGAATATCGCGTTGCTCGCCAAGACAGGCATACGCCGTCTCCAGCGCCATCTTGCCAAGCTGGCCTGCGCGGCGGCGCAACAGGGGCGCCATCAGGCGTACGCCGGGCTCACCACCGGGAGGAATTGGCGCAGGCGGCAGGGCCGCTTGCGCCCACGCCTGCCACTGCTGTGACGTCTCCAGACCGGGAGCCCAGGCAGCATGTCTGATAATGGAAAAACGTACGCCGTTGGTGCGCATATATATTTACCTGAGCTCATATAAAAAGTTGAACTCAGGTCAAAACTACGCAAAAAAAAGCCCCGCCAGCGTTCTTTTAAAATTATAAACGAAGGCAATCAAAATGGACAAAACAAATATCCATGAGGCAACTTTATTATAGAAAGTAAAAATACTGAAAATTGAGTATGCGCCGTGCCCAGTTACTATCTGTAACACTTTTTTTCATTATGATTCAGGGTAGAAGTCGTCATTTCAGCAGCCGTTTACAGCACAGGGATTTTCGGCGATGCGGAAGAACGAGCGCCTTGATAGCCCCATCACTGTTGTTTTTAAGAAACAGTCACTCATGCCAGGGTCATACTCGTAAATATCAATTAATTAATTTTTTCATTTATCCGGGGTTTTGCCATTCATCCACAGAGGGAAAATCTCGTCCAGGGCTTCCCATGCAGGGATGGCTATTTTCAGGGATAAAACAATCTCACCGTTTTACCGCGTGGATTTTGCAATCGCAAAAGAAATTATTTTTTATATAATTTTGAGAATAATGGACCTATCAGCAACACCAGCACCACCATGCGCGCCACGTGAAAGGCGGTGACGATGGGTACGCCCAGATGCAGGGTCTTGGCCGTCAGCGACATCTCGGCGATGCCGCCCGGCGAAGTGGCCAGGATGGCCGTGCCGGCATGAATGCCCATTGCCTGCGACAGGCCCAGGCCGAAAGCGGCCGCTGCCAGCAGCATGGCCACCGTGCATACCGCCACGCCAGCGAGGAAACGGGGTGCGGCATACAGAAAATCAGGGGTGAAACGCGTACCCAGCGCGATGCCGATAAACAGCTGGCCGGCGCGTATCATCCATTCGGGCAAGCGGGACAAATGGATGCCGAACGCTGTCAGCAGCAGCGCCGCCAGCAGCGGCCCGATCACCCAGGCGTTGGGCAGCTTGCCCCGCTTGAAAACGAGGGCGGCGGCCACGGTGATCAATACCAGCAGCAGCAAGCCGCCCACATCGACCATGGCGGCGCCGGGCACGAAATTCTCATGCCCTTCTTCCAGTCCATGGCTGCCCCAGTAGCGCACGCCGAATGGTATGGTGGCCACCACCAGCATCATGCGCAGGCTGTGCGCGGCGGCGACCCGGCCCACATTGGCGCCATGGCGCTCGCTCTGCACCGCCATTTCGGACGCCCCGCCGACCGCCATCGCAAAGAAAGCGGTGGCACGGTCCACGCCGGCGAGGCGCTGCAGCGCCAGGCCTCCGAGCCAGCCCAGTGCCAAGGCAACCACCACGCCAAAGATGATCCATGGCGTGTACGAAGCCAGCACGGCCAGCACGGGCGCCGTGAAATACAGGCCCAGCGCGGTGCCGATGGCCCACTGGCCCGCTTCGCGCACGCGCACGGGGCAAGCCAGTTCGCGCCCCGCCAGGCGCAGCGCAGCGGTGGCAAACAGCGGGCCTATCATCCACGGCAGCGGCGTGTGCAGCCACAGACAAATGGCAGCACCGAGCAGGCCCGCGGCCAGCGCCGCAGCGAAGGCGCGCCAGCGCGGCCACCACAGCACGTTTAAAACACCCAGAGTTTATCGGCCGGCATATGCAGCCAGTACTTGCCCGCTTCAAGCTTGTGGCGCGAATACGCGCGCAGGCTGATATTGTCGCCGCCCTCGTGCTGGAACAGGCATTCCCAGCGGTCGCCCAGATACATGCAGGTCAACAGCGGCAGTTGCACGGAATTGTCCACCTGCATGGCGCTGATCTTCACCTCTTCCACGCGTATCATGGCCGTCACTTCCGCACTCGTGTTGGCGCCGCGCGCCACGCCCTGCATGGTGGCGCCGTCGACCAGCAACTGCACCTGCTTGCCGTCGCGCTGCAGCAGCTTGCCGGGCAGGCGGTTGTTACTGCCCATGAATTCAGCCGTGAACAGGGTGTCCGGTGTTTCATACATGCTCTGCGGCGTGCCCTGCTGCTCGATCTTGCCGTTATTGAGCAGCAAAATACGGTCGGAAATGGCCATCGCTTCGGCCTGATCATGCGTCACCATCAGGGCCGACAGGCCCAGGCGCACGATCAGTTCGCGCAAGAAGGCGCGCGCCTCTTCGCGCAGCTTGGCGTCCAGGTTCGACAGCGGTTCATCGAGCAGGATTACGGGCGGGTTGTACACCAGCGCGCGGGCAATCGCCACGCGCTGCTGCTGGCCGCCAGACAATTGATGCGGATAGCGCTCGCCCAGGTGTCCCAGGCCCAGCTGCGTCAGCACTTCCTTGACGCGCGCGGCGATTTCCGTGCCGCCCATTTTGCGCAGCTTGAGGCCGTAGGCGACGTTGTCGAACACGGTCTTGTGCGGCCACAGCGCGTAGGACTGGAACACCAGGCCCAGGTTGCGCTGCTCGGCCGGCATCTCGAAGTTTTTCGCGCCATCGAAGACATTGCGCTCGCCGATTTCTATCGTGCCGCCTTTCGGGCTTTCCAGCCCGGCGACCGCGCGCAGCAAGGTGGTCTTGCCGCTGCCCGAAGGCCCCAGCAAGGCAACCACTTCGCCTTTTTTCAGGTGCATCGAGACACCCTTCAAAATCTGGTTGGCGGACGGGCCGGTGCCGTAATCGAGGTACAGCTCATTGACGGTCAATTCATTCATGGTCTTGTCTCAATCTCTGTATTTGGTCTATGTAATTAGTTGTGTAACTTGACGCCAAAGCGCAGCGCGATCCCCAGGCCGATGGCCACCAGGGTGATGTTGATGAAGGACAGCGCCGCCACCAAGTCGGTGGAGCCGCCCGCCCACAGCGATACCAGCATCGCACCGATCACTTCCGTGCCTGGCGAGAGCAGGTACACGCCGGTCGAATATTCGCGCTCGAAGATCAGGAACACCATCAACCAGGCGCCCAGCAAGCCGTATTTGATCAACGGCAGGGTGACGTCGCGCGTCACCTGGCCACGGCTGGCGCCGACGGCGCGCGCCGCCTCTTCCAGTTCCGGGCCCACTTGCAGCAGCGCGGTGGAGATCAGGCGCATGCCATAGGCCATCCATACCACCGAATACGCCAGCCACAGGGCGAAGATGGTGGAGCGCACTTCGCGCAGCGCCGGGATCAGATGGGCGCTCAGCCACATCGCCACGCCGTTATCCATGCCCTTCAACATGCCATCCAGCCAGGCCGGCACGAACAGGAATACCCACAGAAAGGAGAGACCGGCCAGCAGGCCCGGCACGGCGCGCGGCACCAGCACGCTGTAGTCGAGCAGGCGCGTGATGCCGTCCTGCTTGCGGTGCATGGCCAGCGCAATGAAGCTGTAGCAAGCCACGGCCAGTGCACCGCCGACCACGCCGATCAAGATCGTGTTGACGATGCCGCGCACCAGCGAAGGCTGTTCGAAAATATCGCGGAAATGCTGCAGGGTCAGCACGTCGGCCAAGTGCACGCCCTCACCCCAGTACTGCACGAAGGAGCGCAGCACGATGCCCGTCAACGGCAAGATAATCGTGAACAGCAGCCAGCCGGCCAGCAGGGCAAACGCCAGCCACTTCCAGCGGCCCAGCGGCATGGCCTTGCTGCGTGCGCCCTTGCCCTTGATCGACACATATTTATTGGCAGACTTCAGCAGCCAGCGCTGTATCATCACCAGCGGCATGGTCACCATCACCAGGCAGACGGCAACGGCGGCCATCAGGTGATACGACGGCGTACCCAGTTTATTGGTCAGCTTGTACAGATAGGTCGGCAGCACCAGATGGCCTTCCGGGTCGCCCAGCACCAGCACCAGGCCGAACACTTCAAAACCCAGGAAGAACACCAGCACGCCGGCATACGCCAGCGCCGGCATGATCATCGGCAGCGATACGTTCAGCATCACCTGCATAGGCGAGGCGCCAGCCACGCGGGCCGCTTCTTCCACGTCCGATCCCAGGCTTTTCAGGGCCGACGAGGCGTACAGGTAAACGTGCGGCACGTGCGTCAGGCCGGCAATGATGATGATGCTGGTAAATGAATAGATATTCCAGGGCACGAAGCCGAGCAGCTCCTTGGCCCAGATCGAGTAAAAGCCCACAGGCCCCATCGAGACGACGTAGCCAAAGCCCATCACCATCGGCGAGACGAAAATCGGCACCAGCAGCATCGGAGCAACCCAGCTGCGACCCGGCAAATCGGTGCGCACCATGAGGAAGGCCAGCATGCCGCCCAGCGGCACGGCGATCACGGTCAAACCAAAAGCGAGCATCAGGCCATTCTTGAAGGCCATGGCGAAATCGGGATCATCAAAGATGAAACGGTAGGAATCAAAGCCGAATTCGCGCACCGGCATGAAGAAGGGTGCGGACAAAAAGCTTTGATAAAAAATCAGGAACAGCGGCAGAAAAATGGCGATGCAGGTAATCGTCACAACCAGGCCGCGCGACCAGTTCAGGCGCGACAAGAGTGAGCTTGACCGTACAGGCAAGGGCAAGATGGCAGTTTGCATGATGAATCCAATGAATGAAGGGTGCGGCATCCGCGCGCAGGTTTTAGCTGCGCGCGGCTAAGACGGCTTTACTTCTTACCAGCCGTTTCCTTCCACTGCTTCAGGAAAGCCATGCGCTTGGCTGGCCCCAGGAATTGCAGGATGATCGGGTGCACGGGCACCGGCTTGATGTTATCGGCGCCGATCACCTTGATCAGGTCAGCCGAGGTGGTCTCGCCCTTGACGTCGGCGCGGATGGCGAACAGCTTGGAATCGTTGGCGATCACGGTCTGGCCGCGCTGCGACAGGATGTAGTCTAGCCACAGCTTGCCGGCGTTGACGTTTTTGGCGTTCTTGTTGATGAACTGTACGCGCGACAGTATCAGGGTGTAATCCTTCGGCAGCACCACGCCGATCGATGGATCGGTCTTGGCGCGCACCAGTGCGTAAGAGCCCAGCACGTTATAACCGATCAGGTTTTCACCCGATGAAATGCGTTCCATCATGGTGCCGGTCGACGATTGCACGCGCACCTTGGCGGCGCCAAACGCGTTCAGCAGCCCCATGAATTGCGGGTTTTCCTTGGCGTCCTGCGCCATGAACATGAAGCCCACGCCCGATTTTTCGATGTCGTAGGTGGTGACCTTGTCCTTGAACTTCGGCGTGGTGATCAGCTTGGCGAAATCGGCATGCGTCTGCGGCACTTCCTTGGGGTCGAGCAGACGCTTGTTGTAGACGATGGCGGCCGGCTCGAAGGTGGTGCCATACGCCATGTCGTCCCACATCGCCCAGCCGGGAATTTTGGCCGCTTCCACCGATTTGTATTTCAGCGCATAACCGTCCGAGGCCAGGCGCATCTGCAAATCCATCGCCGACGACCACATCACGTCGGCCGTATTGCCGCCCGCCGCCACTTCGGAAATGAAGCGGTTGTACACCTCGGTCGAATTCATGTCGTTGTATTCAACCGTGATGCCCGGGTACAGGGCATTGAAGTCCTTGATCAGCGGTGCCGTGGCCTTGCTGTCGGTGGCGCCGTAGATGACGACCTTGCCTTCCTTCTTCGCCGCATCGATGATCTTCTGATAATCGGCCGGATAGCCGGGAGGCACTTGCGCAAAAGCGGCGCCGGCCAGGCTGGCAAAGGCGGCGGCAAGCGCTGCCTGGAGGATGGTTTTGGTTTGCATGGTGATAGGTCTCCGTCTGTAAAAGTTTTTATGACTGCTAGTTGTTATGCGCGTTCAGCGCATCAGGCCCAGCTCACTGGCACGTTTGGTGTAATCGTCGACCGCTTTTTTAACGTAGGTGCTCAGCTGCGGCCCTGTCAGGGCAAAGGGATACAAGCCTGCCTTGGCCCGCAGGCTGGCAAACTCCGGCGTGGCCATCATGCGGTCAAAGGTGGCCACCCAGCGCTGGTAGTCTGCGTCGGGCACTTGCGGTCCCATCCAGACGCCGCGGATGATGGGCCAGACTACGTCGACGCCCTGCTCGCGCGCCGTCGGCACGCCGGCCAGCACGCCTGGCAGGCGCTGGTCGGCCAGCACGGCCAGCACGCGCGCATGCTGGCCGTCCGCGTTCAGGGTGGCTTCGGAGGTATCGCCCGACACCACCTGCACGTGATTGGCCTGCATCGCCGTGAACACTTCGCCGCCGCCTTCGAGTGCGACAAAGCGCAGCACCTTGGGATCGATACCCGCCTGGCGCGCCACCAGCGCCATCTTCAGCCAGTCCTGGCTGCCGATGGTGCCGGAGACACCGATCAGCACCTTGTCCGGATGCTGGCGCAAGGCGTCGATCAGGTCGGCCAGCGTCTTGTAGGGCGAGTCGCTGCGCACGGCGATCATGCCGTAGTCGGTCCCCAATGCCGCGACCCAGCGCACATCGCCAGCCTTGGCGTTGCCGAACTTGCCCTGTGCCAGATTGAGCAGCGAACCGCCCGAAAACGCCACCAGGGTGTCAGCTTCTGCCCGGCGGCGCTGCGAGGCCATCGAATGCCAGGCCACGGCGCCGATGCCACCGGGCAGATAGCTGATGTGCATGGGACGTGACTGGCTCTGCTGCAGCGCCAGCCCTTTCCGCGCCAGCTTGCAGGTCAGGTCCATGGCGCCACCCGGCTTGGATGGCACCACGCATTCGACTGGCGCCAAGGCAGCCGCGCTGTCCGCCGCCATGGCTAGCGGCGACAGGAAAAACAGGGCCAGGAAAAGAGTGCGCAACATGGCCATGGATCAGAAGCGGTGCTGCATGCCAGCCATCAGGCCACGCTGGGTGTTGCCGAAACCTGGGTCGTCGCGCGACAGGCCCACCAGCTGGTTGTTCTTGGCCTTGGCGTAGGCGCCCACCACATACAGGTCGGTACGCTTGGACAGGGCATAACGCACGCGCGCCACGTACATGATCGGATCGGCGTCCGTGTTGGCAGCGACGTTTTTCACGTCCTGGTAGTAGATGGCGCCGGTCAGCGTGACGGCCGGTGCGGTCAGGTAGCTGACGCCGCCCCAGTAGATGGTGCCGCGCACGTCCGGCTTGCCGGTGGCCGCCGGATCGAGCTTGTAATCGCGCGCCACGGCCTGCACCTTCCATGCGCCTTCGTTGTACATCGCACCCAGGTGATAGGCGGTGGTTTTGTCGCGCCCGCCGTTGGCTATCGTATTGCCGTTGACTTTTTCATAGGTCGCCAGCAGGCTGACAGGCCCGGCCTTGTAGGTCACGCCGCCAGAAAACTTGGCGCTGTCCTGCGCGCCGCTCGCCTGTTCGCCGAAACCATACGAGGCGCCGTACTTGAAGTCGCCGGCGCTGCCCGAATACTTGACCATATTGTCAAAGGCCGTGGTCATGCCATATTTGCTGGGACCGGTGGCGTTGCCCGAGGTTGCCCAAGAGTAATTGGGTGCATACGCCAGCGGGTCGAACGGCAGCACGAAGTCATACACGGTAGTAAACGAACGGCCCAGCACCAGGCGGCCGTAGCTGCCCTCCAGGCCCACATAGGCCTGTCGCTTGAACAGCGCGCCGTCGGAAGCGCCGGTATCCATCAGGATGCCGCCTTCCAGATTGAACACGGCTTTCAGGCCGCCGCCCAGATCTTCGCTGCCGCGAAAGCCCCAGCGCGAGGTATTCATGCCGCCCGAGGTGACGCGGCTCATCGAACCTTTCGATGGCGAGGCATTGCTGATGTTGTCGATGCCGACGTCGAGCAAACCATAGAAGCTGACGTTCGACTGGGCTTGCGCGCCACCGGCTGCGGCGGCGAGAACGGCCATGGCGGCCAGAGAGAATGCGGTTCTTTTCATGAGGGTCCCCTGTTTTTAGATATAGTTATGAGTGATATGCCTGATCACTTCTGTGAATCAGGAGCACACTATATGAGAACCTTCCTTTCAATTGGCTTTCAGAGTGATAGCTGTCGTCAAGCAACCACAAGTGAGCGCAACTTATTCGGCGCTGACGCTATCGGCGATAGCATCTGCAGGCTTACACTGCATCCTTTCAAACGAATGGCGGAGACCATGCGCATATTATTAGTGGAAGACCATCTGGAACTGTCGCACTGGCTGGCAAAAGCACTGCGCGACGCACACCTGACGGTGGAGACAGCCCACAACGGCGCCGATGCCGACGCCCTGCTGCACACGCAGGAATACTCGCTGGTGCTGCTCGACCTGACCTTGCCCAAGATGGATGGCCTGGACGTGCTGCGCCGCCTGCGCGCGCGTGGCGGCACGCGTGGCAAGACGCCCGTCATGATACTGACGGCGCGCGGCGGCCTGGATGAAAAAGTCCAGGGCCTGAACCTGGGCGCCGACGATTACATGGCCAAGCCCTTCGAACTGGCCGAACTGGAAGCCCGCGTAAAAGCCCTGCTGCGCCGCAGCCAGGGCAACGAGGCGCTGGTGCACCATTGCGGCGCGCTCAGTTTCGACACCGTCACGCGCATGTTCAGCTATGCCGGTGCAGCGCTGGCGCTGACGCCGCGCGAACACGCGGTGCTTGAAGCGCTGATCACGCGCTCCGGCCGCGCCGTATCGAAAGAAAAACTGTTCGATGAAGTGTTCGCGCTGGCCGACGACGCCAACCTGGACGCCATCGAGCTGTATATCCACCGCGTGCGCAAAAAACTGGAAAATGGCGCCGGCAGCGGCGATGGCGCGGTGATCACCACCCTGCGCGGCATCGGCTACCTGCTGCAGCCGCGCAGCGCCATGGCGGCCACGGCGTCGAAATGACGGCCCGCCGGCCCGTGCTGGAACGCCTGCGGCTGCGCCTTGCCCAAGGCATGCCGCTGGGTAGCCTGCGCAGCCAGCTGCTGCGCTGGCTGCTGATACCGCTGGTGATACTGGTGCTGCTGGACGCCGTCTTTGTCTACCGCAATGCGCTCGATGCGGCCGACATGGCCTATGACCGCTCGCTGCTGGCCTCCACCCGGGCGCTGGCCGAACGCGTCTCCATCGTGAACGGCAAGGTGGTGGCGGAAGTGCCTTATGTGGCGCTCGACAGCTTCGAAACCGATACCCTGGGCCGCATCTACTACAAGGTCACGGGCCTGAACGGCGAGCTGGTATCCGGTTATGACGACTTGCCGCCGGTGCCCAAGAACGTGCCCCGTTCGGAAAATTATCCCGCCCTGGTGCGCTTCTACCACGCCGATTACCACGGCAAGCCGATCCGCATCGCCGCCCTGCTGCAGCCCGTCTACGACGACTCGATGCGCGGCATCGCCCTGATACAGGTGGCTGAAACGCTGGACGCCCGGCGCGGCCTGTCGAACCAGATACTGTTCGATACACTGCTGTGGCAAGCGGCCATGGTGCTGCTGATGGGCGCCCTGGTGTGGTTTGCCGTAAGGCTGGTGCTGCAGCCACTGATGCGCCTGAAGACGGAAGTGGAAACACGTACCCTGTCCGACCTGTCCGACGTCGATCCTGTCCTGGTGCACCGCGAAATGCGGCCGCTGGTCAGCGCCATGAATGGCGCCATGGGCCGTTTGCAGCAGTTGATCGCCAGCCAGCGCCGCTTCATTGCGGACGCCTCGCACCAGCTGCGCACCCCATTGACGGTGCTGAAAACGCAGGCCGAACTGGCTTTGCGCGAGTGCGACCGCCAGCCCGATCATCCGCACAATATGGCGGCCCTGCGCGACATCGTGAAGTCCATCGCCAGCACCACCGATTCCACCGTGCTGCTGGCCAACCGCCTGCTGACCCTGGCCCGCATCGAACATGGCGGCGAAAACCTGCCCATGGAAGCCGTGTCGCTGCGCGAACTGGCGCAACAGGTGGGCCTGGAATTGGCCATGAGCGCCGTCAGCCGCGATATCGACCTGTCGCTGGAAGCACTGGATGACGCGCCGGTGCAGGGGCAGGCGCTGCTGCTGCATGAATTGATCGCCAACCTGGTCGACAATGCGCTGCGCTATACGCCCCCCGGCGGCAACGTGGTCTTGCGCGTGCGGGCCGCAGCGCCAGACACCCTGCAGGGCGCCGTGCTGGAAGTGGAAGACAGCGGCGCCGGCATTGCGCCGGCCGAACGCGAACGCGTTTTCACGCCGTTTTACCGCGTTGCCTCGGCGCTGGAGCGCAACCCAGGCGGGGCAGGCCTGGGCCTGTCCATCGTGCGCGACATCGCCGCCCTGCACGGCGCCAGGCTGGAACTGGCGACAGCAAGCTATGGCCATGGCTTGAAGGTTAGTGTGCACTTCAACCTGGCGATTTGACTTGCATGAAACATGACAGGACTGCAGCGCGACACTGTAAATCGCATGTTGCCTAAAAACAACACGTAATTTATTTTTAATACTTAATTGGCATCCACATTAATCAATTGCCTTACGTAAATATATTTATCCCTATAAAATTCGGCCTCCATTAAGCGGCAAGACCATCTTTCCGTTTTAATTAATTTCTTAGGAATAAAAATGAAAAAGCAATTGTTTGCAGTAGTCGTAGGCGCCGCTCTGGCATTCCCACTGTTCGCACAAGCTGAAGGCGCTTATGTTGGCGGCAATATCGGCCGTGCAGAATTGAAAGCCGGCGGCGACGGCTTTGGCAAAGAAAACAAAACCAGCTTTAAAGCCTACGCTGGCTACGATTTCACCGCCAATTTCGGCGTGGAAGCTGGTTACGCCAGTTTTGGCAAACTGAAAGGCAACGATGGCACGGAATCGTCCAGCGGCGATACCAGCGCACTGTACGCAGCTGTTACCGGCACGCTGCCACTGAACGAACAGTTCTCGCTGCTGGCTAAAGTTGGTATCACGCGCAACGAAACCAAAATCAAGATCGACGATACCAACTTCCATTTCAGCAGCACCGAAAACAAAACCTCGGCCCTGATTGGCGTAGGCGCTGCTTACAACATCAACAAAAATCTGTCGGCTGTCGCTGAATACGAACATTTCGGCAAAACGCTGGAACTCGGTGGCGCAAATATCAAGGCATCGCAATTCTCGGTAGGCCTGCGCTACAAATTTTAATTCACGATTTTTTGTGAATTAAAATTAAGCCATTAATACGGCATTAAGGAAACCGGCTGAATAGCCGGTTTTTTTATGCCCACCTCAAATGCAGCGCTGCTGCGGATGTTATGATCGCGCCCTGCAATTTGAATGAGGGCGCATGCCATGATGAGCAAAGAAGAAGTCGCTGAACTGTTTGACAATATCAAAGAAAATGCTCCCTGGGATCTGTCCCAGCCGCTGCTGTGGGGCTATTACTTCACCAATCCCACGCCGGAATCGCTGGAACAGGCGGCCGCTTTGCTGGCCATGCAGGGCTATCGCCCGGTGGAACTGTACCAGCCCGAACTGGAAGATGCTGCCGCGCCGCCGGTGTGGGTGCTGCACGTGGAAAAAGAAGAAGTGCATGGCGTTGACAGCCTGCATGCGCGCAATGGCGAACTGATGCAATTCGCCCAGGAACACCAGCTGGCCAGCTATGACGGCATGGATGTGGGCCCGATCGGCCAGCAGCAGGATGTGCCGCAGTTCTGATACGGTGCGGACATAACAAAACGGCGCCAACTGGCGCCGTTTTGCATGCAACCGAGGAAACTTAGCTCAGATTTTCCAGGCGTATCTTGGTCACCGTGCCCACCACGCTGCTCAGGGCTTCCATCTTGGCAATCGCTGCCGTGACGTTCTTTTCCTGCGTCTGGTGCGTCAGCATGATGATGTCCGTTTGCGTCTCATCTTCGGCCGGCTCCTTTTGCAGCATGGCGTCGATCGAGATGCCGCCATCGGCCAGGATGCGCGTCAGGTCGGCCAGCACGCCCGGCTGGTCGGCCACATGCATGCGCAGGTAATAGCTGGTGGTGATTTCGGACATCGGCAAAATCGCGATATCGGTCATGGCGTTCGGCTGGAAAGCCAGGTGCGGCACGCGGTGTTCCGGATCGGCAGTGGCCAGGCGGGTGATGTCGACCAGGTCGGCGATCACCGACGAGGCGGTCGGCTCGGCGCCCGCGCCACGGCCCGAATACAGGCTGGCGCCGACGGCGTCGCCATGCACCAGCACTGCGTTCATGGCGCCTTCCACGTTGGCGATCAGGCGCTTGGCCGGGATCAGGGTCGGATGCACGCGCAATTCGATGCCTTCCACGCCATTGACGGTGGCGCGCTTGGTGATGCCCAGCAGCTTGATGCGGTAGCCCAGTTGTTCGGCATAGCGGATATCGACCGCATTGAGGTTGCTGATGCCTTCCACATAGGCTTTATCGAATTGCACCGGGATGCCGAAGGCGATGGCCGACATGATGGTGGCCTTGTGCGCGGCGTCCACGCCTTCGATGTCGAAGGTGGGATCGGCTTCCGCATAGCCCAGTTCCTGCGCCTGTTTCAGCACGGTGGCGAAATCGAGGCCCTTGTCGCGCATCTCGGACAGGATGAAATTGGTGGTGCCGTTGATGATGCCGGCGATCCATTCGATGCGGTTGGCCGTCAAGCCTTCGCGCAGCGCCTTGATGATGGGGATGCCACCGGCGACAGCCGCCTCGAAGGCCACCATCACGCCCTTGTCCTGGGCGGCGGCGAAAATCTCGTTGCCATGCACGGCCAGCAGGGCCTTGTTGGCCGTGACCACGTGCTTGCCATTGGCGATCGCCTGCAGCACCAGGGTGCGCGACAGGTCGTAGCCGCCTATCAGTTCGACCACGATATCGATGTCGGGATCGTTGACGATCAGGGCCGGATCATTGACCACCTTGCAGGCGCCGGCGACCAGCGCTTCAGCCTTGGCCACGTCGCGCACGGCGACGGCGACGACTTCGATGCCGCGGCCGGCGCGGCGTTTGATTTCTTCCTGATTGCGCCGCAAGACGCTGAACGTGCCGTAACCGACATTACCCAGGCCCAGCAGGCCGATTTTGATGGATTTCATAATGTACTAAAAGCTCATAAGTGACGCGCGCCAGAGGCACGCGCCAGGTTGATCGAGTGTGCTGCTGCCGGCTCAGCCCCGGCTGTGACGCTTGCGGTAACCTTCGAGGAAGCGCGCAATGCGTCCCATGGCCTCGGTCAAGTCGTCGGAATTGGGCAGGAAGACGATGCGGAAATGGTCTTGCGCGATCCAGTTGAAACCCGTGCCCTGCACGATCAGCACCTTGGCCTCGGCCAGCAATTCATAGGCAAACTGCTGGTCATCGGCGATCGGGTAGATCAGCGGATCCAGGCGCGGGAACATATACAAGGCCGCTTTCGGCTTGACGCAAGTCACGCCCGGAATCTCGGTCAGCAGCTTGTGCGCCAGGTCGCGCTGTTTCAGCAAGCGCCCGCCCGGGCCCACCAGGTCGTTGATGCTTTGATAGCCGCCCAGCGCGGTCTGGATCGCGAACTGGCCCGGTGCATTGGCGCACAGGCGCATCGAGGCCAGCATGTTCAAGCCTTCGATGTAATCCTTGGCGTGGCGCTTTTCGCCCGACACCACCATCCAGCCGGCACGGTAGCCGCAGGAACGGTAATTCTTCGACAGGCCATTCAGGGTAATGAACAGCACATCATCGGCCAGCGAGGCGATGGACACGTGCTCGGCTTCGTCGTACAGCACCTTGTCGTAGATCTCGTCGGCGAAAATGATCAGCTGGTGCTGGCGCGCCAGTTCGACGATCTGCAACAGCAGTTCCACCGGATACAGGGCGCCGGTCGGATTGTTCGGGTTGATGACGACGATGGCGCGCGTCTGCGACGTGATCTTGCGGCGCATGTCCTCGATATCGGGATACCACTCGTTTTGCTCGTCGCAGACATAATGCACGGGATTGCCGCCGGACAGGCTGACAGCAGCCGTCCACAGCGGATAGTCGGGCGCGGGCACCAGCACTTCGTCGCCGCTATTGAGCAGCGCGTTCATCGACATCACGATCAGTTCCGAGGCGCCATTGCCCAGGTAAATATCGTCGATGGTGACGCCGGCGATATTTTTACTCTGCGTGTAGTGCATGACGGCCTTGCGCGGCGCGAACATGCCCTTGGAATCGGTATAGCCTGCCGCGTTCTGCAGGTTCAGCATCATGTCGCGCACGATCTCGTCGGGCGGGTCGAAGCCGAACACGGCCAGGTTGCCGATGTTGAGCTTGGTGATCTTGTGGCCTTCTTCTTCCATTTGCCTGGATTTTTCCAGGACCGGGCCGCGGATGTCGTAGCAGACATCCGCCAATTTATTCGATTTCTGAATCGGTCGCAAAATAAATCCCTGTCGTGATACGGCGCGGCTCGCCGACGCTTGCGGCGTGGCATCTGCACCAGAACTATGAAACCATGAGACTGCAATGGCGAAACAACAATACGAAACGTGTATTCTCGCCGAAAGCAGGCCATTTTATCAAATTAAACATGGTGGACAGCGGCATTTGGCGCAAAATCTGCCAAAGCTGCCTGCCGCGCAGGCACTGCGTCGGTCGCACTGTCTTCACCATTGCTTCACTTTGCGCACATCGGCCCGCGCTACCATGGCGCTGCACCGCTTGCATCTGCCCGATTTAATTGCATTTAGAAAAGATTCCCCCTGCCATTCGCTCTTTTCAAGCATTTATGGCATGCTTACGCCCCTTCGCCGCAGTACGGCAAGCGCCCCCGATCAACCGTCCAGAGCAGCCCAAACGCCATGAAACTTCATGCCAGCACCACCCAACAATACCAGACCGTCACCGGCTACGATGAAAACGGCGTCGAGATCAACGCCCAGCCGTATAACTATAGCCTGATCGTGATGCCGGAAGTGCCGCCACGGGCGTGGGAAGTGGCCAGTTTTGAGGCATTGACCGAAGCGCATTTCGCGCAAATCCTGGCCGATGCGCCCGACGTGGTGATCCTGGGCACCGGCGAGCGCCAGCGCTTCGTCCACCCCAAGCTGACGGCCGCGCTGACCATGCGCCGCATCGGCGTCGAATGCATGGATAGCCAGGCTGCCTGCCGCACCTATAACATCCTGATGGGCGAAGGCCGCAAGGTCACGCTGGCCCTGATTTTATCGAGCGGCAAGGGTAGCGCGGCATGAAGAAATTCAATATCAACGAATTGCACACCTCGCGCGTGCTGATGTGGTCCCTGCTGGGCATCTTCATCGTCGTTACCCTGTACGCGCTGGGCATCCGCACGCTGGTGCCGCCCGATGAAGGCCGCTACGCCGAAATGGCGCGTGAGATGCTGTCCACTGGCGACTGGATCACCACCCGCCTGAACGGCATCAAGTACTTTGAAAAACCGCCGCTGCAAACCTGGATGAACGCGCTGACCTTCGCTGCCTTCGGCCTGGGCGAGTGGCAAGCCCGTTTGTGGACGGGCTTGTGCGGCATCATCGGCGTCTGCATGACGGCGCTGGCCGGCAAAAAGGTGTTTGGTCCGCGCATCGGCCTGTATGCGGGCCTGGTGCTGGCGTCCAGCCTGTTCTGGCTGGCGTCGGGCCAGATCAATTCGCTGGACATGAGCTTGTCGGCCATGATGACCATCGTGCTGGCCAGCCTGCTGATCGCCCAGCGCGATGACGCTACGGCCGCCGAGCAACGCAACTGGATGCTGGCCTGCTGGGCCGGCATGGCGCTGGCGGTGCTGGCCAAGGGCCTGATCGGCATCGTGCTGCCCGGCGCCGTGCTGGTACTGTACACCGCGTTCTCGCGCGACTGGCGCATCTGGACCCGCTTGCACCTGGTCAAGGGCCTGATCGTGTTTTTCGCCATCGCCACGCCCTGGTTCGTGCTGGTCGGCCTGCGCAATCCCGAGCAGCCGCACTTCTTCTTCATCCACGAGCACCTGGAACGTTTCCTGAAAAAAGGCCACCAGCGCGAAGGCGCCTGGTACTACTTCCTGGTGCTGCTGATACCCGGCATCCTGCCGTGGATAGGCGTGCTGCCGCAAAGTATCGCTGCCTCCTTCAAGCGCCAGGACGGCGCCTTCCAGCCCCGTTTGATGGTGCTGATCTGGGCCGTCTTCATTTTCTTCTTCTTCAGCTATTCGACTTCCAAGTTGCCCGGCTACATCGTGCCCGTCTTCCCTGCGCTGGCCCTGCTGATCGCGCTGTACCTGGAATCGGCATCGCGCCGCCAGCGCATGCTGGCCGCCGGCCTGCTGACGGCCCTGGGCCTGGCCGTGCTGGTGATCGTGCCGTTCGCCTTCCAGCACGCCAGCGCACGCGACCCGCTGGAACTGGCTGCACTGAAAGGCTATCAGCCGTGGGTGATGGCGGCCGGCTTCTTCGCTCTGGCGGGCGGCGCCCTGGCCCTGCTGCATGCACGCCAGCTGCGCCGCGACATGACGGTGCTGACGATAGCTGGCGCCGGCTTCCTGGCTACGCACTGCATCCTGGCCGGTTCCGAACTGTATGGCCAGAACCGTGCCGGCACCGATCTGCTGCCGCAGATCCAGGCCGAACTCAGTGCCGACACCAAGATCTATTCGGTGGGCATTTATGAACAATCGCTGACGTATTACTTGCAGCGCCCGGTGATCCTGGTCGACTATTGGGATGAATTCACCTTCGGCCTGGAACAGCAGCCTGAGCTGTCACTGCCGAAAGTCGAGCAATTTGTCGCGCAATGGACGCGCGATGCGGCCAACGGCGTACGCGACGTGGCCATCATCAGCCACGACCAGTACAAGCAGTTGCAACAGCAAGGCGTGCCGATGCGGCTGGTGGCGCAAGATGCGCGCCGCATGGTGATTGCCAACAATATCGTTGTTGGCAAATAGCAAAAACCTCTGTTTGCCCAATCTGATCCGGGACCAGCGCGTCCCGGATGTTTGGCCATCACGCCCGGGCGCTACGGAAACTGCCGCGCCACCACCCCGAATAAAGCTATAAAATAGCGTTGCCTGCCAGCGGACACGGATCACGCTGGCAACAATCACAATAATACGGCCTACACCATAAAACCCAAGAACAAGACGAGTGCCCCATGACCTCTGCCCTGCCCTTTTTGCCATTTTCCAAACCCACTATCGATGAAGCCACCATCGCCGCCGTCGGCGAGGTGCTGCGCTCTGGCTGGATTACCAGCGGGCCAAAAGTGCAAGCCTTCGAAGCACAACTGTCCGAGTACTTTGGCGGCCGCCCCGTGCGCACCTTCAATTCCGGCACCTGCACCATGGAAATCGCCCTGCGCATCGCCGGCATAGGCCCTGGCGATGAAGTCATCACCACGCCCATCTCGTGGGTGGCCACCGCCAACGTCATCATCGAAGTGGGCGCCACGCCGGTGTTTGCCGATATCGACCCGGTCACGCGCAATATCGACCTCGACAAGCTGGAAGCGGCCATCACGCCGAGAACCCGCGCCATCATCCCCGTCTACCTGTCGGGCTTGCCGGTCGACATGGACCGCCTGTACGCGATTGCCGACAAATACAAGCTGCGCGTGGTGGAAGACGCCGCGCAAGCATTTGGTTCCGAGTGGAAAGGCAAGCGCATCGGCGCGTTTGGCGACTTCGTGTCCTTCAGCTTCCAGGCCAATAAAAACCTCACCACCGGTGAAGGCGGCGCGCTGGTGCTGAACAACCTGGAAGAAGCCAGGCTGGCCGAAAAATACCGCTTGCAAGGCGTTACCCGCAGCGGCGTCGATGGCATCGATGTCGATGTGCTGGGCGGCAAATACAATATGAGCGACATCATGGCTGCCATCGGCCTGGGCCAGTTCGCCAATATCGAAGCGATCACGGCACACCGCCGCAGCCTGGCGCGTCATTATTTTGCACAGTTCGGCAGCGATTTCGAGGCACAGAGCGGTGCGCAATTGCCGGTAGCCGACTTTGAAAACAGCAACTGGCATTTGTTCCAGATCATCCTGCCCGACAACGGCCCCGGCACGCGCGCGGCCTTCATGCAGAAAATGGCGGAACAGAATGTGGGAACCGGCTACCATTACTCGCCCATCCATTTGTTCACCATGTACCGCGAGCGCGGCTTCACGGAAGGCATGTTCCCCGTTGCCGAAAAAATCGGCTACCTGACCGTGACCCTGCCGATGTTCTACGCCATGACGAAGCAGGACGTGGAACGCGCCGTCGCCACAGTCAAATCCATCCTCATCAAGTGAGCAGCGTGCCGATGAAACCTGAACTGTCCATTATCATTCCAATTTACAACGAACAGGATGGCCTGGCCGCCCTGTTCGCGCGCCTGTATCCGGCCCTCGACGCCCTGCAGACCAGCTATGAAATCATCTTCATCAACGACGGCAGCCGCGACAATTCGGTGGCTATCCTGGCCGAACAGTTCCGCCAGCGTCCCGATGTGACGCGGGTGGTGCTGTTTAACGGCAATTATGGCCAGCACATGGCCATCCTGGCCGGCTTTGAAGCCTCGCGCGGCCAGATCATGATCACGCTCGACGCCGACCTGCAAAACCCGCCCGAGGAAATCGGCAATCTGGTGGCAAAGATGCGCGAAGGCTACGACTACGTCGGTTCGATCCGCCGCAAGCGCCAGGATTCGGCCTGGCGCACGCTGGCCTCGAAAATGATGAACCGCCTGCGTGAAAAGATCACGAATATCAAGATCACCGACCAGGGCAATATGCTGCGCGCCTATGGCCGTAATGTGATCGACCTGGTCAACCAGTGCGCCGAAGTCAATACCTTCGTGCCGGCGCTGGCCTACACCTTTGCCCGCAAGCCGACGGAAATTACCGTCGAGCACGAGGAACGTTCGGCCGGCGAATCGAAATACTCGCTGTATAGCTTGATCCGCCTCAATTTCGACCTGGTGACGGGCTTTTCGCTGGTGCCGCTGCAAATCTTTTCCATGCTGGGCATGGCGCTGTCGCTGGGTTCGGCCCTGCTGGTGGTATTCCTGCTGATACGCCGCTTCCTGCTGGGCGCGGAAGCCGAAGGCGTGTTTACGCTGTTCGCGATCGCCTTCTTCTTCATGGGCGTGATTCTGTTCGGCATCGGCCTGGTGGGCGAATACGTGGGCCGCATCTTCCAGCAAGTGCGCGCGCGCCCACGCTACGTGGTGCAGACCATCTTGCAGGACGGCATGGTCCAGGCAGAATCGGAAGCGCCATCGTATGTGCGCCTGGACAAGCGCCAGGTGAGCCGCTGATGCGCGCCGTCGTTTTTGGCTACCACAACGTGGGCGTGCGCTGCATCAAGGTGCTGCTGGCCGGCGGCGTGGATATCGCCCTGGTCGTCACGCATGAAGACAGCCCCACGGAAAACCTGTGGTTCGAGTCCGTCGTCAGCCTGTGCCAGGCCGAAGGCATCCCCTACATCACGCCAGCCGACGCCCGCTCGCCGGAACTGCTGGCGCAAGTGCAGCAGGCGCAGCCGGACATGCTGTTCAGTTTTTACTACCGCAACATGTTGCCGGCTAGCATACTGGAAGTCGCTCCCGCCTATAATATGCACGGCTCGCTGCTGCCGCAATTCCGTGGCCGCGCTCCCGTCAACTGGGCGGTGCTGCATGGCGCCACGGAAACTGGCGCCACCTTGCATGAAATGACGGTCAAGCCGGACGCGGGCGCCATCGTGGCGCAGACGGCCGTGCCGATCTTGCCCGACGACACGGCGTTTGAAGTGTTTGGCAAAGTCACCGTGGCCGCCGAACAAACCCTGTGGAACGTGCTGCCTGCCTTGCTGGACGGTACGGCGCCGCGCCAGCTGAACGATTTGCGCCAGGGCGGCTACTTCGGCGGACGCAAGCCGGAAGATGGCCGCATCGACTGGACCTTGCCTGCGCAACAAGTGTACAACTTGCACCGCGCCGTGGCGCCGCCGTATCCAGGCGCCTTTACCGAAGTAAATAATGTCGTTTACATTATCGAAAAAGCCCGTTTGAGCCTGCGTCCTGCGGGAAGTTTGCCACCGGGCTTGGCAGTAGTGGATAATTGCATCTTTGGCGTTTGCGGAGACGGCCACATGCTTGCCATTTCCGCATTGACGGCTGGCGACGCAGCGATTTCCGCTGCACAGCTGCAAAGCCGCCTGGCCGCCCCCGTCAGCGCACACTGAACATTACATAGAGAATCTCATATGAAAAAAGTCCTCATCTTAGGCGTCAACGGCTTCATCGGCCACCACCTGTCCAAACGCATCCTGGAAACCACCGACTGGCATGTCTATGGCATGGACATGAACACGGACCGCATCACCGAACTGCTGGACAACGAAGCGTATAAATCGCGCATGCACTTCTTCGAAGGCGACATCACGATCAACAAGGAATGGGTGGAATACCACGTCAAGAAATGCGACGTGATCCTGCCGCTGGTAGCCATTGCCACGCCATCGACCTACGTCAAGCAACCGCTGCGCGTATTCGAACTGGACTTCGAAGCCAACCTGCCTATCGTGCGTTCGGCCGCCAAATACGGCAAGCACCTGGTCTTCCCATCGACTTCGGAAGTGTATGGCATGTGCCACGACGAAGAGTTCGATCCGGAAAACTCGGAACTGATCTGCGGCCCGATCAACAAACCGCGCTGGATCTACTCGAACGCCAAGCAATTGATGGATCGCGTGATCTGGGGCTACGGCATGGAAGGCTTGAACTTTACGCTGTTCCGTCCATTCAACTGGATCGGCGCCGGCCTGGACTCGATCCACACGCCTAAAGAAGGTTCTTCGCGCGTCGTGACGCAGTTCTTTGGCCATATCGTACGCGGTGAAAACATCTCGCTGGTCGATGGCGGCGCGCAAAAACGTGCGTTCACTTACATCGATGACGGTATCGATGCGCTGATCCGCATCATCGCCAACAAGAATGGCGTAGCCAGCGGCAAGATCTACAACATCGGCAACCCGACCAACAACTATTCGATCCGCGAACTGGCCGGCATGATGCTGACCCTGGCTGCCGAATATCCGGAATACGCCGAAGGCGCGAAACACGTAAAAATCGTGGAAACGACCTCGGGCGCCTACTATGGCGCCGGTTACCAGGACGTGCAGAACCGCGTGCCGAAAATCACCAATACCTGCGAAGAGCTGGGCTGGGCGCCGACCACCACCATGGCCGATTCGCTGCGCAACATTTTCGACGCCTACCGCAGCCAGGTAGCCCAAGCCAAAGCCCTGATGGATTAATGTTGAGCAAGCCCTTACTGACCCTGAAAATCGACGTCGATACCTATCGCGGCACGCGTGAAGGCATGGGCAAGCTGGTGCGCATGCTGGCCGCGCACCAGGCCCGCGCCACCTTTTTGTTTTCGCTGGGCCCCGACCATACGGGATGGGCCTTGCGGCGCGCGCTGAGACCTGGCTTTTTCAGCAAGGTGTCGCGCACTTCGGTGGTCGAGCACTATGGCTTGAAAACATTGATGTACGGCACATTGCTTCCCGGCCCCGATATCGGCAAGCAATGTGTGCAAGAACTGCGCGCCGTGCGCGATGCCGGCTTTGAATGCGGCATCCACACCTGGGATCACACCTTGTGGCAAGACAACGTTGCCAAGCGCGGCGCTGCCTGGACCATCGGCATGATGCGCAAGGCCGCCACCCGCTATCAGCAAGTGTTCGGAACAGAGCCGCACACGCATGGCGCGGCCGGCTGGCAAATGAATGTCAGCGCCTTTGTCGAACATGACACGGCAGGCTACCGCTATGCCTCCGATGGCCGCGCCATCCTCGATGAGCGCGGTGCAATGGTGTATCCGGGCAATGGTCCGCACCGTCTGCGCAATGGCAATACCTTGCTCAAATGCGTGCAATTGCCCACTACCCTGCCCACCCTGGATGAGCTGCTGGGCTGCGAAATCGATGGCAAGACGCTCTCAACGGCCAATGTCGCCGAGCATATCCTGGCGTTGACGGCAGAAAATCGCCGCGACCATGTGTATACCTTGCATGCGGAACTTGAAGGACAGAAACTTGCCCCCATTTTCGAGCAGTTGCTGACAGGCTGGAAAGCCCAGGGCTATGAATTCGCCTCCATGGGCGATTATTATGAAAAAGTAAAAGACACGGAATTGCCCATCTGCCCCGTCACCTGGGGTGAACTGCCAGGCCGTTCGGGACGCCTGATTGTGCAGGGCAAAGCTGCCTGAATGTTGTATTGTTCCACCTGGATGCGTTGCCAGGATAAAAACAGCGCTGATGATCACCGTTCAGGAGAGAACCTGTGGCTGATAGCCAATCCCTCGTAAGCCTACCCGACTTTAGCGCCGCCATGACCAGCGGCAAAACCTTTCAGTTGCTGGGCCGTCCAGCCAAGACCACGGTGCTGTTTTTTTACCCAAAAGACAACACTCCAGGTTGCACGACTGAAAACATGGCCTTCCGCGACGCGCATCCGCAATTTCTCGCCGCCGGCGCGGAAATCTATGGCATCAGCCGCGATTCCCTGCGCTCGCACGAGAATTTCAAAGCCAAGCTGGAACTGCCGTTCGAATTGATTTCCGATCCGGACGAAGCCGTTTGCCTGCTGTTCAACGTCATGAAGATGAAACAGATGTATGGCAAGACGGTACGCGGTGTCGAGCGCAGTACGTTTATTATTGACGCAAAGGGCCGATTGGTGAAAGAATGGAGAGGCGTGAAGGTCGCCACTCACGTAGAAGAAGTGCTGGAATTCGTAGCGCATCTGAACTGATCAGTTGATCGTATGCGTTGCCAGCTCTCAGCAAAAACGTCACTCAACCCGTCTTCCAGTTCACTGTACAGATCGCAATCTTGAGTCAACGCAACGCCTCTTCCCACTTCGCCAGACGGGCCTACCGCCCGCCACTGGCGCTCCTTCCCGGCCATCTGGCCGGCCTGTCGGCAGTCATATCGTCCCTTAACATTCGTCCAGTATCCATTGTTGTTCATCGCATCGACCCCATGAGACGCCGCCAGAAGCTGGCTGCCCGTGGGCGATTCATTCCAGAAATTTTTTGATTGAGATCCTGATGCCACTGCCAAAAATACCTAGCAAGCCAGCCACCATCCTGGCAACACAAGATTACCCAACCGCAGGCGCCGCGCGCCCGGCCGGCAAGAGCCCGGCTGCCAAGAAAGTTGCAGCACCCGTCATTGAAGCGGCGCTGGCCGAAGTAGCCAAACCGGTACGCAATGCCGCCACCAAGATCAAGCAAGTAGCGGCCCTGATGGTCGCCAAGCCGGCGCCGGCCGCACAAGCAGCACCAGCTGTCGCTGCACCAGCGCCTGCACCAAAGGCCAAGGCGCCGAGTGCCAAGGTCACGCCGATCAAGTCTGCGAAGCAGGCGGAACAGCCGCATCCAGCCAAGCACAAGGCCGTCGAAGTACAGCTGAAATCGTCGGCCAGCCGCGCCGCCGACCAGCGCGGCATCAGCAAGCTGTTCGTGCTCGACACCAATGTGCTGATGCACGATCCATCGTCGCTGTTCCGCTTCGAGGAACACGATGTCTACCTGCCGATGATGACCCTGGAAGAGCTGGACAACCACAAGAAGGGCATGACGGAAGTCGCGCGCAACGCCCGCCAGGTGTCGCGCACGCTCGACGCCCTGATCAGCAATACGGATGACGACGCCATCGAGCAAGGCATCTTGCTGTCCAAACTGGGCAACAAGGACGCCAAGGGCCGTTTGTTCTTCCAGACGCGTTTGCAAAGTGCCGATCTGCCTGCTGGCTTGCCAGTTGGCAAGGCCGATAACCAGATCCTGGCCGTGGTGCGTTCGCTGGAATCGGAACAGGAAGGCCGCCCCGTGGTGCTGGTGTCGAAAGACATCAATATGCGCATCAAGGCGCGCGCGCTGGGCTTGCCGGCCGAAGATTACTTCAATGACCATGTGCTGGAAGACACGGACTTGCTGTATTCGGGCATCGTGCAATTGCCTGACGATTTCTGGAACAAGCATGGCAAGGACATGGAATCCTGGCAAGAAAGCAAGAACGGCTACAGCTCCACCTTCTACCGCGTGACGGGTCCGTTCGTGCCTTCGATGCTGGTCAACCAGTTCATTTACCTGGAACCGAAAAACGGCGAAGCGCCGTTCTATGGCCAGGTGAAACAGATCAACGGCAAGACGGCCGTGCTGCAAACCTTGCGCGACTTCAGCCACACGAAAAACAATGTGTGGGGCGTAACGGCGCGCAACCGCGAGCAGAACTTCGCCCTGAACCTGCTGATGAATCCGGAATGCGACTTCGTCACCCTGCTGGGCCAGGCCGGTACCGGCAAGACCCTGCTGGCCCTGGCCGCCGGCCTGGCGCAAGTGCTGGAAACCAAGCTCTACAACGAAATCATCGTCACCCGCGTGACGGTGCCGGTCGGTGAAGACATCGGCTTCCTGCCAGGCACGGAAGAAGAAAAGATGTCGCCATGGATGGGCGCATTCGACGACAACCTGGAAGTGCTGAACAAGTCCGACTCCGATGGCGGCGAATGGGGCCGTGCGGCAACGCAAGACCTGATACGCTCGCGCATCAAGATCAAGTCGCTCAACTTCATGCGCGGCCGCACCTTCGTGAACAAGTTCCTGATCATCGATGAAGCGCAAAACCTGACGCCGAAACAGGTCAAGACCCTGGTCACGCGCGCCGGTCCCGGCACGAAAATCCTGTGCCTGGGCAACATCGCCCAGATCGATACGCCTTACCTGACGGAAGGCTCGAGCGGCCTGACCTATGTGGTTGACCGCTTCAAGGGCTGGTCGCACAGCGGTCACGTGACCCTGGCGCGTGGCGAGCGTTCGCGCCTGGCCGATCACGCCAGCGAAGTACTGTAAGCATAGCCACCGCGGCACAAGCCGCAGTTGCAAACAAAAGCCCCGCTGGCAGCGATGCCAGCGGGGCTTTTTTATCTCTAACAAAGAACAAATGCCACACTTACTACTCATACAAATACATCAGAGTAGCATCATGATAATTTAATCCATCTGCTGGGCGTAACACGCCAGGCTAGCGGACTGAGGCGAACAATATTGATCCGCGGCTTTCCTCGCTCATCATGATGCTTATCACGTCTTGCAAAAAATCATCTAGCGGGTGCCGCGAGGCGCAAATACCTACCCTAGCCCACCAGCACCAGTTTCCGGTTCACGAATTCCATGATGCCCAGGTCAGACAATTCACGGCCGTAACCGGAATTCTTGACGCCGCCGAACGGCAGTTCCGGCGCCGTGACGGCAGGCGAATTGATGAACACCATGCCCGTGTCGATCTGGCTGGCGATGCGCTTGCCACGCGTAATGTCTTTAGTAATGACCGTGCCGCCCAGGCCGAAGGGCGAATCATTGGCCAGGGTGATGGCCTCTTGCTCATTCCTGACGCGGAAAATCATCGCTACCGGCGCAAAAAATTCCTGGTAATAGACGGGGTTCGATGGCGCCACATCGGTAAGGATGGTCGGCTCCATGAAATAACCGCTGCGGGCTATGCGCTTGCCACCCAACATCACCTTGGCGCCGCCTTCGAGCGCCTGGCCAACTTGCTTCAAGGCTAGTTCCAGCGCGGCCAGGCTGGACATGGGCGCCAGGGTGGTCGAGGCTTCCATCGGATCGCCCGGCAGCAGTTTTGCCAGTTCGGCCTGGAAACGGGCGAGGAAGTTATCGGCGATCTTCTCATCGAGGATGAAACGTTTGGAACCCGTACACACCTGGCCGGAATTTTGCATGCGGCCAATCACCGCCAGCTTGACGGCGGTATCGAGGTCGGCGTCATCGAGCACGATGAAGACATCGCTGCCGCCCAGTTCCATGGTGCTTTTCTTCAATGCCTTGCCAGCCGTGGCCGCCACAGAGGCGCCGGCCCGTTCGCTGCCGGTCAGCGCCACGCCCTTGACGCGCGGGTCAAGAATGGCGCTCGCCACCTGTTCGCTGCTGATGAACACATTCGTGTAGGCGCCGACCGGCGCACCAGCGTCGATGAACAATTGCTCGAAAGCCAGTGCGCATTGCGGCACATTGGACGCATGTTTGACGAGCAAGGTATTACCTGCCATCAAATTCGGGCCAGCCACGCGGGCCAGTTGGTAATACGGGAAATTCCACGGCTCGACACAAAAGATGACGCCCAGCGGACTGATTTCAACGTGGGCTTCGCCGCGTTTGACATCGATAGACTTTGGCGCCAGGAAGGTTTCGGCATTATCCGCGTAATAATCGAGAATCTTGACGCACAGCGACACTTCCTGCTGCGCTTCCTTGAACAGCTTGCCCATTTCCAGCGTAATCAATTTGGCAAACTCGTCGCGCCGTTCCTTGAGCAAGGCGGCAGCCAGTTTGACGATGGTCTTGCGCTCGGCGTAGCTGCGCTGGCGCCAGTCGGTTTCATACAGATCGGCCGCCACGGCCAGCATATTGTCGAGCTGTGCATCAGTGTGGCTGGTAAAAGTCTCAACAACTTGTTCGCTGTAGGGATTGGTGGTCTGATAAGTCATGGTCTATCCTGTGGTGTGCAGTGCGAAGACAGCCAGTATCGCGCCCACCAGGAATCAGGACGGTGCGCAGACGTACATAGCGCACACATCCTTTAGCTCACTACCAGCCGCCGCCCAAGGCACGGAATACTGCCACCGCCGCGCGCGCCTGGTCGGCATGGATGCGCACCAGCTGATCGCGGGCAGCCAGCAATTGCCGGTCTTCCTGCAGCACTTCATACAGGCTGCTGGCGCCGCCCAGGTAGCTTGCCTGCGCCGCATCGCGGGCGCGCTGTTCGGCCGCCACCTGCCGCGCCACTTCCAGTTGCTCCGCTTCCAGTCCGCTCAGGCTGACGATGGCGTTTTCCACGTCTTCGGTGGCGCGCAGCATGGCTTTGCGGTACACGGCCAGCGCTTCAGCGTGGGCCCCCTTGGCATGCGCCACTTCAGCGTCGACCTTGCCAAAGTCAAACAAGCGCCAGCGCAAGCCCGCTACCGCCTGCGGTTGAAAGGACGCTGCCGACACCAGTCCGCTGCTGCCCAGGCTGGACAGCCCCAGCAAGGCCGACAGCGACAACGATGGATAATATTGCGCGCTGGCCACACCGATCAGTGCATTCGAGGCAGCCAGGCGGCGCTCGGCGGCGATCACGTCGGGACGGCGGCGCAGCAGATCGGCTGGACCGTGCGAGCTGGCAATGGCTGGCGTGGCAATATCCGGCGCGGCGCCTTTTAACTCCCCGGCATACGTACCGGGCTGGGTGCCCATCAGCACGTCCAGCCGGTTCAGCTGGATATCGCGTTCGGTCGTCAACGGTGGCATGGTTGCCTTGGCCTGCGCCAGCACGGCTTCGGCCTGGGCTGTTTCGCGTTCGGCCGACAAGCCATCGGCCTGGCGCAAACGCACCAGTTCCAGCAACTGCTGATTGGCATCGACCTGCTGCTGCGCCGTGACGATGCGGCGTTGCGCACCGCGCACGCGGAAATACGCATCGGCCGCTTCGGCCGCGACGGAAATACGCACGCCCAGTTGATCGGCTTCGGCCGCCTGCGCTTCAGCCACGGCGTTTTCCGTGCCCCGCTTCAAGCCGCCAGCCAGGTCCAGCTCCCAGCTGTCGCCCACGCCGGCGTCGTAAATCGATTGATAACGTGCATAGCCTGGCAAGTTGCTGGCGATCAAGCCCAGCGGGCTTTGCAGGGACTGGTGCTGGCGGGCCACGCTGGCATTCAAATCGCCCGAGGGCAATTGCCGCGCGCCCGCTTCATTGGCTGCCGCGCGCGCCTGGGCGACGCGCGCCATGGCAGCGTCCAGGTCCAGGTTTTGCGCCAGCACGCGTTGGATGATGCGTTCAAGCGCGGGATCATTGAAACCATTCCACCAGGCATCGAGCGCCGGCGCGGGCAAGCTTTCCTTGCGCCCATTGTGTCCGTCGAGTTTCGCCTGGCCCTGATAACTGGCCGGCATCGCTGCTTCCGGCGCACGGTAATCCGGTCCCGCCACGCAGCCGGCCAGCAACATGGCCAGCAAGGCGCTTGCCCCACTGCGCAAGCTGAACGGCCGCACGCCATCGATACGATTGTTCATAGTTCACTCCCTGTGATGCAGCGTGTTGCCGCAAAAAAAATACAGCCAGTCCGGTATTTCAACATACTTGCAAACTGCAAGTGACAAGTATATAGTTACTTGCATATTGAAAGCAATATCAAATAAAGGAAACCTGACATGAGCAGCAATACCGAAGCGGCAGCGGCCAACCTCCCTCCTCCATCGAGCAAGAAGCGCCGCGTGCTGCTGCCGCTGGCCATCGTTGTCGCCGTCGGCGCCATCTGGTATGGCGCCCATTGGTGGCAAGAAGGGCGTTTCCTGGAAGAAACCGACGATGCCTATGTGGGCGGCGATATCACCGTCATCACGGCCAAGGTGCCTGGCTATATCGAGCAAGTGCTGGTCAGCGATAATCAGGTGGTGCACGCTGGCGATGTGCTGGCCAGGCTGGACGACCGCGATTACCGCGCCGCGCTGGACCATGCCGAAGGCGCGGTGGCGGCGGCGCAAGCGGCGCTGGCCAACCTGGAAGCGACGCGTGCGCTGCAGCAGGCGGTAATTGCCCAGGCACATGCCGGGCTGGCCGCCAGTAGCGCCGAAACCACGCGCGCGCGCGAAGATCAGCTGCGCTATCAAAACCTCGCGGCTAAAGCAGCCGTGTCGCAGCAAAGCGCGCAAAAAGCCAACGCCGAGTATCAGCAAGCCTTGGCGGGCGACAAGAAAAACCAGGCGCAGGTGCTGGCGGCCGAGCGCGAGCTGGACGTAATCGGCACTCGCAAGCAGCAAGCTGAAGCGGCGCTGGCGCAAGCGGCGGCCGTGCGCGAGACGGCCCGCCTCAATCTGGGCTACACGGTGTTGCGCGCACCGATCGATGGCAGCATCGGCAACCGCCGCGCGCGCAATGGCGCTTATGCGGCCGCTGGCAGCCAGTTGCTGTCCCTGGTGCCGGCCCACGGTTTATGGATAGACGCCAACTTCAAGGAAAGCCAGCTGGCCGGCATGCAGGCGGGCCAACGCGTGCGCATCGCCGCCGACGTGCTGCCCGGCCATGTGTTCCACGGCACCCTGGCCAGCCTGGCGCCCGCCACGGGCGCCCAGTTCAGCGTATTGCCTGCTGAAAATGCGACCGGCAATTTCACCAAGATCGTGCAGCGCGTGCCCGTGCGCATCGCGCTCGACGCCAAAGACGCCACCCTGGGCACCTTGCGCCCGGGCTTGTCGGTCAGTGCGGAAGTGGACGTGCGGCCACTCATGGCAGCGGTGACAAAATGAGTGGCGTAAATGCTACCCCGTGGCAACCACGGGAGTTGACGCAAAGCCAGAAAATTCTGGCTTTCGCCACCATGTGCGCCGGCATGTTTATCGCCCTGCTCGATATCCAGATTGTCTCGGCCTCGCTGCGCGATATCGGCGGCGGGCTGTCGGCCGGTGCCGATGAAACCGTGTGGGTGCAAACCAGCTATCTGATCGCTGAAATCATCGTCATCCCGATGTCGGGCTGGCTGTCGCGCGTGATGTCGACGCGCTGGCTGTTTGCCGCCTCGGCCGCCGGCTTTACGGTGGCCAGCATGCTGTGCGGCCTGGCCTGGAATATCCAGAGCATGATCGCCTTCCGCGCGCTGCAGGGTTTCCTGGGCGGCTCGATGATCCCTTTGGTATTCAGCACGGCCTTTTACTTTTTCCAGGGCAAGCAAAGGGTCATTGCCGCCGCCACCGTGGGCGGCATCGCCTCGCTGGCGCCCACCCTGGGGCCGACTGTCGGCGGCTTTATCACCGACCATACGTCCTGGCACTGGCTGTTTTTCGTCAACCTGGTGCCCGGCATTTTTGTTGCCGTGGTCGTGCCCATGCTGGTGCGCATCGACCGTGGCGACCGCTCCCTGCTGCGCAACGCCGATTACCTGGGCATGCTGCTGATGGCGCTATTTCTGGGCTGCCTCGAATACACCTTGGAAGAAGGCCCACGGCTGGGCTGGCTGGGCGATTCGGTGATACTCACCACGGCCTGGATTTCAGGTTTATGCGGCATCGGCTTTATCTGGCGCAGCCTGGTCTACGAACACCCGATCGTCGATTTGCGCGCCTTGAAAGACCGCAACTTCGCGCTCGGCTGTTTCTTTTCCTTTGTGACCGGCGTGGGCATCTTCGCCACCATTTACTTGACGCCATTGTTCCTGGGCAGGGTACGCGGTTTCAGCGCGCTCGATATCGGACTGGCCGTGTTTTCCACCGGCGTGTTCCAGATCATGTCGATTCCCTTTTACACCATACTGGGCAACCGGGTCGACCTGCGCTGGCTGATGATGTTCGGCCTCGGCTGCTTCGCCCTGTCGATGTACAATTTTGCGCCGATTACCCACGACTGGGGCGCAGCCCAGTTGATGCTGCCGCAAGCCTTGCGCGGCATCGGCCAGCAATTTGCCGTGGCGCCTACCGTGACCCTGACTTTGGGCGCCTTGAGTCCGGTGCGGCTGAAACTGGCCTCCGGCCTGTTCAATACCATGCGCAACCTGGGCGGCGCAATCGGCATCGCCCTGTGCGCCACGATTTTGAACGACCGCACCAATCTGCATTTCCTGCGGCTGGCCGAACATTTAAATGGCGGCAATGAAGCGATGAATGGCATGCTGAGCCATACGGCCAGCAGCATGGTGGCCTTGGGCAACGACGACTGGACGGCGCACACGGGCGCCCTGCAGCAGCTAGGGGCGCTGACCTACCGCGAGGCGCAAACCCAGAGTTTTGGCGATATCTACCTGTACATCATGGTGGCCTTCGTCATCGCCATCCTGCTCGGTCCGCTGATGCGCAAGGTGACGCCGCCCAAAGCGCCGTCCGCCGATGGACATTAAACGCCGTGAAAGTGGCGTCTGCACAGGCAAGCCGTTACAATCGGCCGCTTGTGCAGCACCACCCCAACAAGCCAGCAAGCATACGACAAGGAGTCCGTCATGAAACCCACGCAATTTTCCGACATGCCGTGCCCGATAGCGCGCAGCATGGGCCGCGTCGGCGACAGCTGGAGCATGCTGATACTGCGCGATGCCTTCCAGGGCATGACGCGTTTCGATGAGTTTGTCAAAAGCACGGGCATCGCACCGAATATCCTGACACGCCGCTTGAACGACCTGGTCGAGAACGGCATGCTGGAACGCCGCCTGTACAAGGACAAACCGCCGCGCCATGAATACCTGCTGACCGAGATGGGCCGCTCCTTCCGCCCCATCATGTTCGCGCTCATTAGCTGGGGCAATAAACATTTTTCACCGGACGGCGTCCGCATGCAGCTGGTGGACCGTGTCACGGGCGCCCCAGCCGTGCCGGTGCTGTTCGATGCCGAAGCGCGACGGCCCTTGACGGAAGACAACTACATGGTGGCGCCCGGCCCCGCCGCCAGCGACACCATGCGCGAGCGCCTGGCCAACGCCGAACGGCGCCGGCGTGAGCGCCTGGGCCTCACAGAAGCTTAAAAGTTGACCTTCAAACTGAGCAGCGCTTCACGCTCCGCCCCACGGAAGATGCCGCCAAAGTATTTCTTGTCGAACACGTTGCCGATGTTCAAGGCCAGGCGGTAGCGGGCCGTCTCATACGCCACGGCAATATCGGCCAGGGTGTACGGGTCATTCATATAGATCGCGTCGGCCGTACCGTTATACGGCGAGGCGCCACGGTAGCGCAAGCCGCCGGCCAGCATCAGGCCGGGCACGGCCATCGGACGATAGTCTAGCCAGACGCTGGCTGCATGGCGCGCAGTCTGCAAGGTCTGGCGGCCGATCTCGTAAGCACGGTTGCTCTGGGTGGTGCGCGGATCAAGATAGGTATAGCCGGTCAATACGCTCAGCTCGCTGAACGGCTTGAACGTGCCTTCCAGTTCCAGCCCCGTGGAGCGCACTTCGCCCGTCTGGACGGAAGAGCGCGGGTGATCCGGGTCCGGTGTCGTGACATTGCTTTGCCTCAAGTCAAACAAGGACGCCGTCAGCATGGTCGCGCTGCCTGCCGGCTGGTATTTCAAGCCCAGCTCCACTTGCTTGCCCTTGCGCGGCTCGAAAGCCTTGCCGTTGAAGTCGCGGCCCGTGGCCGGATCGAACGCCGTGGCGTAACTGGCATACGGCGCCAGACCATGGGCTAACAGATACAGCAAGCCGGCGCTGCCCGTGGTGGCGCTGTCATCCATGCGCGTGGCCGATGAACCCGTTTGCGTGGTGCGCGCGCGGTCGTGGCGCAGGCTCACGTTGGCCACCCATTGCCGCAATTTGAACTGGTTCAGGGTATACATGCCCGTCTGCTTCAACTGCGTGTCGGTGTAATCCAGTTCCGGCGCGGCGATAGCCAGTCCATACACGGGCGCATAGATGTCGAGATTGGGCACGTCCCAGCCAAAACCGAGGCCGTCATTTTCAGTGTATTTCAGGTAATCTACGCCAACGATGAAACGGTGCTCGACCTCGCCCCAGCGAAAGTCCTGCTGCGCGCGGCTATCGACGGCCAGGGTCTTGCCATCGACTTTTTCCGCCAGGCTGCCGCGCGTGGCCGTGCGGCCATCGGCCAGCAAATCCATGGCATAGATATGCTGGTAGCCCACCTTGATGGTCGAGTAGCGCAAGTTTTGCATCAGCTTCCAGCCACTTTGCGTGGTGTGCTCAAACTGATAGCCGAGGGCGCGCGTGTCGCGGTCGAAATAATCAAAGGAAGGATCGCCCGCCGTGCGGCTGACCGGTAAATTCTTGATTTGCGGATACACGAACAAGCTGGGCCACCATGGTTTCGGCGTGCCCTGCTCTTGCGAATACGTGCCCAGCAAGGTCAAGCTGGTGTGGTCGGAAATGGCCCAGCGCAACGAGGGCGAAATCGAGACGCGGTTGTTCTTTGAATCGAGCGGACGGTCGTCGGCGTCGCGGCCCGTCATGATGACGCGGTACAGCAGATCATCCTTGCCAGCAATGGCACCGCCCAGGTCGGCGTTCAGCTGGTAGCGGTGGTAGCGGCCGACTGAAAAACCCAGGCTATTGACGTGATCCACTTCAGGCAGCCTGGAGGTAACGTTGATCATGCCACCGGGACGGCCCTGGCCATAAAACACCGAGGCCGGTCCCTTGATCACTTCCACGCTGTCGATATCTTCCATATTGCTATTCCAGGAGCCATAGCTGCCGGCCGACAGGAATTTCAAGCCATCCTGGTAATACGAACTGCCATCGCTGAAGCCGCGGATGGTGGCGCCAGACATGCGCACGTCGGCGCCGGTCACATCCGTCAGCACGCCCGCCGTATAGGCCAGCGACTGTTCTATGCTTTTCGGCGCCTGGGTCTTGAGCTGCTCGCGCGTGACGACGGCAATTGCACGCGGCGTCTCGATCAGGGGCGTGCCCATCTTGGTGGCAGCGGCATTGATAGGCACATAGCCGCGCGAGACAGTCGCCGTGCCCGCATCCTGCGCGGCGCTGACGGAAATCAAAGGCATCATCTTCTCGGGGGCCGGGGCGGCAGACTGGGGCGCAGCGCGCAGCACATAACTGCCCGCTTCCAGTTCCACCGCCTGCAAACCCGTGCCTGCCAGCAAGGCGGCCAGGGCCGACTGCGGCGTGTGCTGACCTTGCAAGCCGGCCGTACTCTTGCCGCTGGCTTGCTCGGGCGTGTAGGTCAGCAAGACATTGGCGGCACTGGCCAGGCTGCGCAGCGCGGGCGCCAAGGGGCCGGCGGGGATGTTGTAGAGCAGGCGTGTACCCTGTACTTGTTGGCCAGTAAGCGCCTGAGCCTGCGCCAGGGCGGGCACACTCACAGACAGGGCCAGGCTGCAAACGGCCAGTGATACGGCGCGGGAGACTGGAGATTGCAATGGACGACGGTGTTGCTTGCTGCGAACTGACATGTAGTGCCTCTCAAAGTAGCTGCTGAAATGTTTCCCTACTTAGCAGGTGCCTTGAGAATGCGTATCGGTCAGGATCGGAGCAAAAAAAAATGCCCGCCGGCAGCAAAAGCTGGCAGGCAGGCGTGGCAAGCAGCAACGATCAGTTGACGCGCTTGGCCGGCATGTCCTGCCCTTCCTGGCGCAGCACCAGTTGCTCGATCTTGCCGTCGGCATCCTTGCTGAAACGTACTTCCGCATCGACGTCATTCGAGAAGAAAGCCGTATCACTCATCGGCAGCATCGTCAGTTTGCGGAAACCCGTCACCTGGGCAAAGAACTTGTCGCCTTCACGCGTCACTTCCAGGTAGACCTGGGGCGCCAGCGCATATTTGCCCACATAGGCGTCGAACTGCGCATTCGTCATGGCGACCACAGTGCGGGCCGGCTTGGCAACGCTGGCGCGCTCAAAGACCGACTTCGATTCACCTGCGTCATTGAGTATCAGTTGCGCTTCGCCCTTCGGTCCCCGTTCGAACTCGGCCGTAGTCAGGGTGTTTTCAATCAGGAAGCCATTCGGCGAATAAGCCAGCAGGCGTTGCGCGGGACGGCCCGTGCGTTGCAGCAGCAGATTGCCTTCGAAGTTGCGGATCGTGTAGCCAGCGTTGTCACTGATTTTATACACGCCCGCGTAGGCGTCGAGAATGGCGGGCTTGAGCGTGATGACCTTGATTTCCGGATACGGCCGGCCAACCGCGACAGCGGCTGCCTTGCGCGCCACCACATCGGGGTCGACCAGGCCCGTGTCAGAGTTTTCCAGCACGGCCACATACACTTTTTCCTTCGGCAAGCGCATCGCATAGGTGGCAAAGCCGTTGATGCCGCCGCCATGATGGATCACGGGCGAATTTTGCCAGGTGCCCAGCATCCATCCGTAGCCATAGCGGGTAGCCTTGCCGTCGTTCAATTTAGCGGGCGTAAACGCCTGTTGCCAGGTGGCAGCCTTGAGCAGCTTGCCTTCGGAGATGGCGGCATCCCAGCGGGCCAGGTCATCCACGGTCGACACCAGCGCACCGGCAGAATAAGGCTGGCTCATGCTCAACGGCAAATTCGGCACATAGGCGTCGCCTGAACGGATGTGCCCGGCGGCACGCTTGACGGGCGCGCGTTCATGACCTTCGTAGGCCGTGTCGTTCATGCCCAGCGGCACGAAAATCTGCTGCTCGACAAACTTGGCGTAGGGCTGGCCCGATGCCTTTTCAATAATTGCGCCCAGCAGGAAATAACCGGAACTACTGTAGCGCCACTGCGAACCCGGTTCAAAGTCGAGCGGATCGTTCTTGAAGAAATCGATCATCTGCGCCACGCTCAAATCCTTGCTGCTGTTGGGCACGAATTCAGGCTTGATGGTGTAGTCGTGGATGCCGGAGGTGTGCGTCAGCAACTGCTCTATCGTGATCTTCTTGCCGTGGGTGGGATAGTCGGGCAAGAAGCGGGTGATGTCATCGCTCAGCGCCAGCTTGCCCTGGTCAGCCAGGATCAGGATGGCGACGGCCGTGAATTGCTTGGACACCGACCCCAGGCGCAGCGACATGTCAGGCGTCAACGGCTGCCCCTCCTTGACGCTGGCCAGGCCATACGCCTTGCGCAGCAATGGCTGGCCATCTTTGACGACGATCACCACGGCACCCGGTTCGGTGGACTTGAAGTAGGGGGCGATACTGGCGTCGATCTGGGCGGCCAGCGCTTGCTGGCGCTGACTCAGGGGAGCCGGCTGGTCGGCCCAGGTGGAAGGTGTTTGCAACAGGATCAGGGCGGCGAGACAAATGCTGGAAACTTTACACATGCAAACACTTTCCAAAAGAAGATGAACAAACATGGCCGTGCCCGGACGGCGGCGATCGGTTTGACGTTGCGTCTTAGAAAATATTTCTAAGAAGTAAACTCAGGGTATCAGACGCTCCGCTTGTAATTCTCTCCATTTATCACTTTGGAAATTATTTCCAAGTTAGCATCCGGAAATTTTGGTGACGCATGCCGATGCATTCCATTACACTCGGCCTTACCACAAACAAATAAGGATATTTATTTTTACGCTAGCCGCATACAGCCGGCGCCTGGCCCTGTGGGCAATACGCTCCTACCAGCGCTACCTGTCGCCCTACACATGTTGAGATTCATTCGGAAAATGAATAACACCTATCGCAACTATGAATTTGCCGACTGCAAGACCGCGGCCTATACTGCTGCCGTCTCCCCTACACTGCCTCCCATGCACACCCAGTCCAGCCCGCGCACACAGCGGGTTTTTTGTACCCGGCACTTGCCGCCGTTTCACTTGGAAACCTTTCACTTCACACTATCCGGGGGCGCAGCATGATCGTGCGTGACCGCCCCTCGGCGTTAAAACTGTTCCTGGTCGTGCGCGGTTCCGTCCTGCCCCGCATCCTCAACACCCTGATCGCCAACACGCTGTTCGCCGCCTTCATCACCTGGTGCCACGGCACTTTGTTTGATCACAAGGTGATACTGACCACCATCCCGTTTACCCTGATCGGCTTGCCGCTGGCCATCTTCCTGGGTTTCCGCAACACGGCCGCCTATGACCGTTACTGGGAAGGGCGCAAGCTGTGGGGAGAACTGGTGCTGCGCAGCCGCAACTTTTCGCGTCAATGCCAAAGCATGATACGCAGCGAGGCACCGGCCCACGCCAGGCTGGGCCTGGACGATGTGCGCGTGCGCATGATTTACCGCACCATCGCTTTTTGCCATGCGCTGCGCCACCAGTTGCGCGACACGCGCGGCCAGTCCGACCTGCAGCCGCTGCTGCGCCCGGCCGAATGGGAAGCGGCAGGCAAGGCGTCAAATCCATCCGATTACCTGATGCTGCAGATGGGCCACGACCTGGCCGATTGCGTGCAGCAAGGCCGTATCGACAGCATCCTTGCTGCGCAGATCGATGGCACCATCAGCGCCATGGTCGGGGCCGGCGCTTCCTGCGAGCGCATCCGCAGCACGCCGATTCCGTTTTCGTATTCGCTGCTGCTGCACCGCACGGCCTATCTGTATTGCTTTTTGCTGCCTTTCGGCCTGGTCGATTCGCTCGGTTTCATGACGCCCTTCGTGGTCGCCATCGTCGCCTACACCTTCTTTGGCCTCGATGCGCTGGGTGATGAAATTGAAGAGCCGTTCGGCACCGACGCCAACGACTTGCCCTTGACGGCCATGTGCCGCGCGATTGAAATCAATCTGCGTGAATCCTTGCAGGACGACAATCTGCCACCGCCCATGAAAGCCAATGATTTCACCTTGAATTAAACGATATCAGCGCTTTCGCTTGACCTTGCCACCGGGGGAAGGCTTACAGTGAAGTCACTTAACCATTACAGGAGTGCTTGTCATGTATCAATTGCAAGTGGAAAACATGAGCTGCGGCCATTGCGTCGGTTCCGTCACCAAGGCCGTGCAGGGTATCGACCCGGCCGCCCAGGTGCAGATCGACCTGGCCAGCAAGAGCGTGAAAGTGGAATCGTCCGGTGCGCTCGACAGCATCAAGGCAGCCATCGTGGACGCCGGTTATCCGGTCACCAGCGCACAGTAATCGCAATAGCAGCATCCAGACAGCCGGCCCCACGCCGGCTGTTTTTATTTAGCCGTCCAGTTCAGGATAATGGCGGAAGATACCGTCCTGATTAAAGGCTATCCTGCGCTTCGACTTCAGGTAGCGGGCGATATTCGGCCGTGCCGCCACCGCATCGTGCAAGTCGAACAAGGCGGAATAACGTGGCGCCAGGCGCGCCATGGCTTGCGGAAAAGCATAATGCAGGCCAGCCAGCATCTGGAATAGCGACAGATCGCCATACGTCAGCTTGGCGCCCGCCAGCCAGCCGCCACGGCGCGGATTGTTGGCCTGCACCTGCGTAAAGTAATCGAGGAATTTCGGCAGGCGGGTGTCGCGGAAATCCTGCGCGCGCACGGCGGCGGCCTGTTTCTGCTCTTCGTAATACTGGTTCATCGACAGCGGATGGTGCGTATCGTGCACTTCCGTCAGCCAGTCGGCCATGGTCAGTTGCAGCTGGTTCAGCCACAGCCTGCCCTCTTCCGCGCGCGGCGCCAGGCCCAGGCGCCGCCCAAGATACAGCAGAATATTTGGTGTCTGGGCGATCAGCAGTTCGCCATCGCGCAGCACGGGCGGGGCGTAGGCCGGATGCAGCGTACTGTCGCCATCGAGGCAAGCCAGCACGGCCGGTACGCCCATGCCGCTTTTTTCAGGTTTACGTGCAATATCGACATACCCGGCGCCCGCCTCTTCCAGCGCCAGCCGGATGAATTCACCACGCCCCTGTATCGTGGGCCAGTAATACAGTTGATACGGAGCGCGCATGATCCATCCTTTCGGTCAAGACATTAAAAGTCCATCCTGGCGCCGATCTCCACCGTCCGCAGCGGCGCCAGCAACACCTGGCTGCTTGCGCGCCCGCCATAATCGGCATACAGCTTGTTGCTCAGATTGCGCACGCGCACGGTGATCGTAGCATTATTTATCCGATACGCAGCGCCTGCATCGGCCGTCGTGTGCCCGTTGATGCGGATCTGGTTGGCCGTGTCCGTGAAACTGGCGCCCGTGTGATTTACCCCAAGAAAGAGTTCCGTCGGCAACGCTTCAGGCTTCCACGTCGAGAACAGGTTATACACGCGCTCAGGCACATTGGTCGGCACATTACCGATGCGCGAAACGCCCCCCGCTTCGATCAGGTTGTCGAAGCGGGCGCGCAGGATGGCGGCGTTGCCGGACAAGCTCCATTGCCGGGTCGCCCGCCATGCCGCCGTAAGTTCCAGCCCCTGCGACGATTGCTTGCCATTATTGACGGTCAGATTGGCATTGTTCGCATCGCGCGACAGCACATTATCGAGTTCGATGCGGTACACGGCCGCCGTCCAGCTCAGGCGTGCATCCTGCGTACTTTGCTTGAAGCCGAGCTCGGCCTGCTTGCCACGCGATGGTGCGAATGCCGTATTGGCTGCCGAGTACAGGAACAGCGTGCTGACCGGCAAGGTGGCCGTGGTGTACTGGGCGTAGGCGCTGCTGGTCGCATCAAAGTCATACACGCCGCCCAGGCGTGCCGAGGTGGCGTTCAGATTGGTGCTGAAGGCGCTAAAGCTGCCCGTATTCAAATCGCGCACCGAGCGATCCAGGCCGGTATGGTCATAACGCAAGCCGCTGACCAGGGTAAAGCGGCTGCCCAGTTTCAGCGCGTCTTCCATGAACAGCGCCGCGCTGTTGATATCGGTGGTGGTATTGGTCCGGTTGCCGGCGCCGGTAGACAGCGTAGGCGATGGCTTGAATAATCCAGGCTGGGGCGCGAGCGCGGAGGTGGTCAGCAGCGCGCGGGTGGCGCTGCTGCCATCCGAGAAACGGCGTTCGCTGTCAAAGCCGGTCTTGCCCAGCTCCGTGCCGATCACAAAGCGGTTGGCAAGACCGGCCAGGCTGCCTTGATGACTGAGATCAAAACGGTCGGCCACATAATGCTGCTCGTGCGTAATCAGGGTCTGGTCACGCACGATGCTCTCCGGACTGACAAAAACAGCGCTTTCCGCATTCTTGAACAAGCGATGCGCCTGGTTGATGGCCAACTCGTTTTGCCAGCGCCATCCGGGTGCAAGATTGCCGCTCAGCTTGACTCTGCCCCAGTAGGTTTCCGAACTGTTTTCATTGTCCAGAACGTTGTAGTTATTGCCGGCAATGCGGCGATCGATGACCCTGCCGTCCGGCGTACTCACCACACTGCTCGGCTCCGTTGCAAACGCGCGTGGCACCAATGGCGTGCCGAAATAGCCCTGGTTATTGTCCTTCAAATAATCCAGGCTGACTTCAAGCTTGACGTCTTGCGGCAGATTAAAGCTGACGGCGCCCGTCAGGTGGTCGATTTTCTCGCCGGCATTCGGCACCGTACCCAGCTTGCTTTCATTGTGGCTATAGTCGAGTCGATAAGCGCCATTCGCACCGATGGCCCCGCCCAGGTCCACGGCGGCGCGGTAAGCGCCATGGCTGCCGTAGGACAACATCAGCTCGCGGCTGGTGTTGCGTTCAGGCTTGCGCGTCACGACATTGACGATACCGCCGATGGCCGTGTCGCCATTGAGCACCGATGCCGGCCCCTTGAGTATCTCGATGCGCTCATAATTCCAGGTGTCTTCCACCCGGTTCGTGATGCCGGCGGCGGAACTGCGCATGCCGTCATACAGGAACAGCACGTTATTGAAGCCGCGCATCGACAGGCTGGCCGGCGCCGACGGCGGATTGCCGCCGCTCACGCCCGCCGCGCCGCGCAAGGCGTCCAGCACGGTGCGGTCGCCCCGCTCTTGCATGGTGTCCTGGGTGATCACTTCCACCGAGGCCGGTGTTTCGCGCAAGGTCAGGCCCAGCCGGCTGGCAGCGCCTGCACTGGTATCCAATGTACTTACGCTGCTGTCACGGGTGCCGGGCACTTCGACCACCGTCAGCGGCTGCGGCGCGGACTCCTGGGCCCATACCGTCCCTGCGCTCATCATCGCCAGGGCGGCGGCCTTGTAGATCTGTCTGTTCATTTTTTGCATGCTCTCTTTTGTGGTGTAATGGTTTTTTTAGATGACTTGATAGCGCCGCAAACGCCAGCCGGCAAAGGCCAGCAGCAGCAAACACGGTGCGAGCAATTGGACCAGGGCGATAAACGCCCCCTGCCTGACGACGGTGCTGTTTTCTTCGCGCCAGGTGAAGCGGGGGATGGCGGCGAAATCGGCCACAGCCAGGGCTTTGCCGGCGTCGATGCGGCGAAAGAAGAATTGTTTCCACGCGGCGTGATAGTCCGAGGTTTGCTGCATGAACCAGGCGTGCCGGCGCTGGCCGGTGCCGGCCAGGGCGCTCATCGCTTCCGCAGCGACTGCGGCCGGCGACAAAAAGCTGTAGCGCACTACCAGCGCCTGCCGCAGCGCTTGCTGGCGATCAAAACGGGCCAGTTCGGGGGCGATCTTTTGATCGACTTCGCGCTCGATAAAAAACATGCCGCGCAAGCGCCCTGCCATCTGGATGCTGCCGTCTTTCGGCACCAGCACGCCGGGTTTGCCGACATGGGCATAATCGGTGCTGAGCAGCTTGTTATTGCGCGCCATGGCCTCGGCAGTCAGCACCCGGGTGCGTGTCGCCAGTTCGGCTCGCGAGGGCGACGGCACGGCCCGGTTCACGGCCAGGTTCAGCAACGCGGGCAATACCAGCACCAGCATGACCCAGGCGATGATCAGCACCATCGCATTGGTCGCCGACGATTTACCGCACGCATTGACAGCGAGCACCAGCGCAAACCAGAACAAGGCATATACGCCCACGGTGGCCAGCCAGGCCAACGGGGCAAACATGCCGCTGCTGAGCGCAGCCGGCTGCGCCAGCAACAGGATGAGGGCCGGCTCCACGACCGCCAGCGCTAGCAAGATCCCTGCCCGGCTGACCACTTTGCCAATCAGCAATGTCCACAGCGCCAGCGGCTGCGACATCAGCAGGCGCAAGGTGCCGCTTTCGCGCTCGCCCGACAACAGGTTGTAGCCCAGCGCAAAGATCAGGAAAGGCAACAGGTAGACCACCACGAAGGACAGGTCGAAATGGCCGCTGAGCAAGTTCCACGGATTTTCGCTATCGTTGTTGCCGATAAAACTGATCTTGCTTTCGTAGGTGACCTTGTATTGACTGGGAAACAGATCGTCTTGTCCCAACGCAATGGCCGCCAGCGGCGCAGGCGGCAGGATGGCGTGGTGCGCGCCATAGCCGCCGCCCATATGGGTAGGATCGGCCGGGTTGTCGAAGGGGCCAGGAATCACGTCGCCGGCCATGATGTGTTCAAGTTTGAGCAGTTGCTGGGTGCGCCGCTGTGTGTCGTCATGCACGATGGCCGCCTGGGCATCCTTGTGCAGGGTTGCCTGATGGATGCCGTTCGACAAGCCATAGGCTATCAATAGCAGGAACACGATACTGACAATCCAGAAACTGCGGTCGGCCGCGAGCAGGCGCAGCTCTTCCGCCATCACCATGCGCAGACGGCGCCCTTGGAATATTTTTTTCATGATTTTTCTTAAAAAGCGCGCTGCCGCACAGTAGCTTGCCAGGCAAACACGAGGGCTAGCGCGAGGGCCGCGCACAGCGACAACAAGCTGCGCCCACTGCGTTCGATGGCCCAGGCGGCAGCGGGTGGATGGTAATCAAAGGCCGGGATGCGTTTCCATAATTCCGGTCCCGACTGGTAGGCGAAGTGCTGGCCGCCCAGTACATCCGCATGCTGCACCAGGTCTGCGCTGACGATGTTCTGGATCAACCGTCGATGCTGTTCCGCCGCCGTGGTAAAGCTGCGGTGATGGCCGAAATCCGTACCCGCCGCATTGCTCGACAGCGCACGCATGGCCAGCATGGGCAGCAAGGCGCCGCTCCATTCCTGCACGCTTTGCTGGCGTTCCCAGGTATCCCACAGCCGTCCAAAATGGCGGTCGAATACGGCGTAGCTGGCATGATCGTCGAGCTGCAGGGCGCGGCCCCACTTCGAGAGCGGCACGTCGCGTCCCCAGCGCTCGGTGGTGCCGAAATTGGCCAGCCACAAACGGTCGGAAGTCGCTTTCAGGTCGGCGCCCAGTTGCTGGTTGAATTGCAGCTGGGTCGGCGTCGGGTAGAGCCGGCGCGACAGTTCAGCCATCACGCGCGGCGCGATCACGGCGTTGGCGATCCACAGGGCCAGCAAAACCGTGATCGCCACGCGCGAAGTCGAAGCGAGCGCCGACACGCCCAGGGTCAGGAAGATGAACACGGCGAAATACAGACAGTAGCACAGCACCAGCAAGCCAAACCGCAGCAAGGTGTCAAAGCCCGTTCCGGGATCGGCGCCCAGCATGGCGGCCACGCCGGCAATCAGGCCTGGGGGCGCCAGCAGCATCAGCAGGCTGAAGCCCAGTGCGGCCGCCTTGCCCCACAACATGCGCGAAGCCGGCACTCCCAGGCTCAGCGCCTGGCGCAAAATGCCCTGTTCGCGCTCGCCAGCAAAGGCGTTAAAGCCCAGCACGATCACCAGCAGCGGCCCCAGCACCTGCAAGATCCAGCCGGCGGACAAGTCGCCAAAGCGCTGCAGGCCGGTGGCGTCCTGCGCCGGGCGGAACATCACATCGCTCTGCCGATGCGCCTGCAGCCAGATGGTGCTGCCGATATACGGATTGATGCCGGGATCGATCAGCGCCAGGGCCGCCTCGGGCTTGAACGCGTGCATCCCTTGATGCGCGGCATCATGCGGATGGCGGCGCCCCTGCTTGAGCCAATCGGCATAATCCGCGCTTTGGGCGGCACGCTGTTCGGCACGCGCCTGCTGGCGGTGTTCGTAGCCGATCGCCAGGGCGGTCAATAGCAGCACCATGATCATGCCACCGGCCCATAGCAGGCGGCCATCGCGCCAGCGTTCGAGCACGTCGCGGCGAGCCATCAGCCAGATCATAGCGACGTCTCCATATGGCGCAGATATACGGTCTGCAATTCGCGGTCGCTGATCTCGGCGCTGGCAAAATTTTCCACCAGCTTGCCCTGCTTCATGATGCCGATGCGGGTGCCCGTATGGCGTGCGTGGAACAGGTCATGCGTGGTGGTCAGCACGGCCACGCCGTTGGCGCTGGCGCGTATCAGCAAGTTCGAGAATTCATTGGCCGCGTGGGGATCGAGGCCGGAAGTGGGTTCGTCCAGCAGCAAGGCCTTGGCCTCTTTGGCCAGCGCGACGGCAATCCACACCTTTTGCCGCATGCCTTTTGAATAGCCCGCCACGCGCCGGTCGGCGACCGCCGGATCGAGGCCGACTTCCTCCATCAAGCCCAGCAAACGCGCACGCGTCAGTTCATGTCCCAGTGCCAGGGCCGAGAAATAACGCAGGTTTTCCAGTCCGGACAGGGTCGGATACAGGTTGACCTGCTCTGGAATGTAGGCAACGTCCTGCTTGGTGCGCAAGGGGTTGCGGCTGACATCAAGACCATTGATCAATGCGCTGCCAGCGCTGGGCGCAATGAAATTGAGGAACAGGTTGATGGTGGTGGTTTTGCCTGCGCCATTGGCGCCCAGCAAACAGAAAATTTCGCCGGGTGCGACACGCAGGTCCAGCCTGTCCAGGGCGGTATGTTGGCCATAGCATTTGCGCAGGCCGATTGCTTCAAGCATAAGTCACTTTCTTCTGAAAGCGACAGAATACCTTAATGAGAATTGATTATCAATAACGAAGTGGCGAGTCCGTCAACAACGAGGGTTTCAACGGCTTCAATGGCAGCAGTCGCCTCCCACCGTTCCCAGGCTTTGCAAGATCGGGCAATCGGGCCGGTCGTCGCCGTGGCACGATTGCGCCAGGTGGGCCAGGGTGTCGCGCATCTCCGTCAATTCGGCGATGCGCTGGTTCAAGTCGGCCACATGGGATAAGGCAATGTTTTTCACATCGGCGCTGGCGCGCTGGTTGTTTTGCCACAGCGACAGCAATTCGCGGATTTGCTCCAGCGAAAAACCCAGTCCCCGCGCGCGCTTGATAAAGCGCAGCGCATGTAAATCATTCGGCGTGTAGACGCGGTAGCCGGCATCGGTGCGCGCACTGGGTTTCAATAAGGTGATGCTTTCATAGTAACGTATCATCTTTGCCGATACGCCCGTTTCACTTGCCGCCTGACCGATATTCATCCTGATCACTCCTTGGTATGTGCGCTGCGCGCTGTCCAGCGGCGCAGCAACAGGGCATTGCTGATCACGCTTACCGAGCTGAACGCCATCGCCGCGCCCGCCACCATGGGGTTGAGCAAGCCGAAGGCGGCCAGCGGAATGCCGATCAGGTTATAAATGAATGCCCAAAACAGATTCTGCCGTATCTTGCTGTAAGTGCGGCGCGAGATATCGATCGCGTCGGCCACCAGCGCCGGGTCGCCGCGCATCAGGGTAATCCCGGCGGCGTGCATGGCCACATCGGTGCCGGTCGACATGGCGATACCCACATCGGCCGCCGCCAATGCGGGCGCATCGTTAATGCCGTCGCCCACCATGGCGACCTTCGCGCCCTCGGCTTTCAACGCCACAATTTTAGCGGTTTTATCGGCTGGTAACATTTTCGCAGCCACCACGTCGATGCCCAGCAGCTTGCCGACAGCGTCGGCACTACCTTGATTGTCACCGGTCAGCATCACGGTCTGTATGCCCAGGCCATGCAGGTGGGCAATGGCCGCCTGCGCGTTCGGCTTGACCTGGTCGCTGAAGGCAAACAGGCCCAGCAATTGCGTGCCTGACGACAACCAGGAAATCGTGTTGCCCGTGTTTTCCAGTGTTTGCGCCTGGGCTGCCAGCGGCGCCATGTCCACCTTCAATTCCTGCATCAGCCGCGTACTGCCCAGCTTCAAGTCCTGGCCATCGACTTGCGCCGCCAGGCCCCGCCCCGGCAAGGCGGACAAAGCAGTGGCCGGCAATGGCGTGATATTGCGCGCGCCAGCGGCGTCCAGCACGGCGGTGGCCAGGCTGTGCTCGCTGCCGCGCTGGATGCTGGCCGCCAGTTGCAGCAGGCGCACCTCATCGATACCGTGCGCATGCAGGGCCGCCAGCGCAGGTTTGCCCACCGTCAAGGTACCCGTCTTGTCGAACACCACGGTGGTGACGGCATGCGCCACTTCCAGCGCTTCCGCATCCTTGATCAAAATACCGTAGCGGGCCGCCACGCCCGTGCCGGCCATGATGGCGGTCGGCGTGGCCAGGCCCAGTGCGCATGGGCAGGCAATCACCAGTACGGCCACGGCATTGATGATGGCTGTTTCCAGCTGGCCCGTGGTGAGCCACCAGCCCAGCAAGGTCAGCAGCGCCAGCACCAGCACCACGGGCACGAAGATGGCGCTGACCTTGTCCACCAGGTGCTGGATGGGCGCCTTGGCCGCCTGCGCATCTTCCACCAGGCGGATGATGCGCGACAAGGTCGTCTCGCCGCCTACCGCCTCGGTGCGCACCACCAGCAAGCCATCGGCATTGATGGACCCACCCGTCACCTTGTCGCCCACATGCTTATCGACCGGCAAGCTTTCACCGGTGATCAGGGACTCATTGATCTGGCTGGCGCCTTCCACCACCACGCCATCGACGGCCACCCGCTCACCGGGGCGTATCACCACCAGCTCACCGACTTTCACGTCAGCCACCGGGACATCGCTATCCTGGCCATCGCGGCGCACGCGGGCCGATTCCGGACGTAATACTTGCAAGGCGCGGATGGCCGACGCCGTTTGCCGCTTGGCGCGCGATTCCAGCCATTTGCCCAGCAACACGAGGGTAATTACCACGGCCGCCGCTTCAAAATACAGATGCGGCAACATGCCGTCCGCCGTCAACCATTGGTAGACCGACAAGCCATAGGCGGCGCTGGTGCCCAGGGCTACCAGCAAATCCATATTGCCGCTGCCCGCCCGCACCGCCTTCCAGCCAGCCTTGTAGAACCGCGCGCCAAAATAAAACTGCACGGGCGTGGCCAGCGCAAATTGCAGCCAGCCAGGCAACATCCAGTGGATGCCCGCCCACTCCAGCAACATCGGCAGCATCAGGGGAAACGCCAGGATAGCGGCCAGCACCACCTTGAGGCCGTCGCGCGAGGACGTCTGGATGGGAGTGTTCGATGAGCTAGCCACCGGCACGCTTGCCTCGTAGCCCGCCTTGGCGATGGCGGCGATCAGGGTAGCCGCATCGGCATCGCCCGTAACTTTCACACGCGCACTTTCGGTGGCCAGGTTGACGCTGGCGCCCGCCACGCCGGGTACTTTCAACAGGGCTTTTTCGACCCGGCCCACGCAAGAGGCGCAAGTCATGCCGGCAACGCTCAAATCGATATCGCGCTGGGCGACCGTATAGCCAGCCTTTTCCACGGCGGCCTGCAAGCTGGCAAACGGGATCGCTGTGTCGGATACGACCCTGGCCGTTTCCGTGGCCAGGTTGACGCTGGCGCCAGTCACGCCGTCAACCTTCAGCAAGGCTTTTTCTACCCGGCCCACGCAGGATGCGCAGCTCATGCCTTCGATGGCCAGCGCCTGCTGATGGGCAGAGGAAGAGGATGGTAAGGAAGGGGACAGTGCGGTCTGGTGCATGGCAGATCCTGTACGATAGATTAACTAATGTGTTCAGGATCTGCTATCCAATGATGGGAAGGTCAAGCCTTATTTGATTGCCATAACAATATCAACGTACCACGCAATCGATGGCCGCTGCATTCTTGCCTGCACCGCCAGCACCAGCGCCGGCCGCACCCGTGGCGGCTGAAAACGCTGGCGGCGGCGTGAATTGAATGTCAGGATGCGATGGAATGATGATCGGCGGCTGCAGGATGCCCGGCGTAAAGCCGAATTGCCCCGCTGCAAAATTTTGCGCCCCACCCGTATTACTCACATGAATCATACCTTCAATCACTTGCACGTACAGGCCAGGCGACAGGCTGCTCGATGCGGCCGATGAGGGCAATGCCGTGGCCGGCACTCCTCCCACCAGGGTCGCCGTAAAGGTAGTGCCCCGGATGCCGATGGTGGCCGACGGCGTCTTCATCTCGAAACGCTCCTTGTTGCGCTTGCCCAGCAAGCCCGTCACCGAACGCAAGCCGCCCTTGAGCAGGCTGAATATGGCGTGGTCGCCATCGGGCTGTTGCGCCTCATAGCTGAACTGTTCGATGACGAAGCTGGTATTCGGTTTCAGGGTGATTTCGCTGTTATCGATCAGTTTGATGAGGGCATAGGTATCCTTTTCCGTCAGCAAGGTATCGCCCGACTCGACTTCGGACTTGATGGCCAGGATCTTGACCTTGCCATCGGCTTTCTTGGCGAACAAGGGACCGTTCAATTGCATCACCGTGCCCGCCACCTGCCCGGCCCAGGCCTGCATGCTCGCGCACAGCAGGACCAGCCACAGCACAGCCTTAATTGCAGTACATTTTTTTAGTGCCATCATTGAATTTATTTCCTGTTGATTGATCGGCCGTCGCCACTTCCTTGACGTCATCCTTTTTCTTGTCACCGGCCGTGGTGTTCGTCACCGTGGGTAACAGAGAAGCGTTGGCCTGATCCGCCTGCTTGATAATGTTCAACGCGTCATTGATGGCCATATTCAAGCCCGGAGTGATGACGGGAGGCACGATCACCGGCGGTACAGTGCTGGGCAGGAAGATGGCGTCAGGCATGGACACCGTGCCGCCAGGCGCCAGCAAACTGACATCGCTGCGCTGGCGGTTGATGCGCACGCCGGAAGTGCCCGTGATGTTGCCGGTTTTAGCCAGCACCGTCATGCTAGCAGCAGGCACGGCAAAGCTGGCCGTATCGGCAAAGCGCACATTCGCGCCAGCCGTGGCAGCAAAGTTGCCACTGCTAACTACCTTGGTGTTTCCATTGAAGCTGAGATCACGTCCGGCAGTCAGGCTGATATTGCGCGCCGCCGCCAGGCTAGCACCGTCAGCCAGGGTAATATCGGCATCCGCCGCCAGATTGATATCGTTGCCGTTGAGCGCGCCATTGAGCGTGATGGGGCTATGCGCCGTCAATGTCACATTGCCGCCCGTGGTCTTGATATTGCCAGCCACAATGCCGCCGCTATTGTCGATGGCAATATTGCCGCCACCGCTGCTGATATCGCCCAGGCTCAGGCTGCCAGGCGCCGAAGTGTTCTTCAACACGATACCGCCGTCGCCACTATTGTTGGCAGTAAAGCTAGCAACCTGATTACCGGTATTGTCGAGCACGGTGCCGTTCGACGATTGCGTAGTCAAATTGGCGCTCACGATGGCGCCGCTCTGGCCGATGGCGCCGTTTAGCGCACTCAAGCGCACATCGCTCGCCGCCAGGCTGGCGAAGCGCAGGTCGCCGCTAGCCTGCTTGATCGCCAGTTGGCCGCCGAGATTGATCGCCCCGGCCGTCTGGCTGAAACTGTTGCCGATGGCCAGATTGCCGCTGCCGCTCAGCAGACCGCCACTTTGTCCGTAATGATCGGCCGACAAGCTGCCGTTCAGCAACAGGCTGCCACCGGTAATTTCCAGGCCCGCACTACCACCGAGCACGGAATGGTCTTGTGCGCTCTCACCCAGGCTCAAGCTGCCGCCCGTCAACAACAAGCCAGTCGCCGAGTTCAGGTTTTTCAAGACCGTGTTGCCAGCCGCTGCGTTATACGTGACGACGCCGCTGCTATGCGAAAAGTCGACCGCCAGCACGTTCGCCCCTTCCGGCACCACGCCGCCATCCCAGTTCGCTGCATCGCTCCACAAACCATTGCCGCTGCCTATCCAGGTGGACAAGAGTTTTTGCGAAATCGTCGCCTGAGCCGTGCCGCCCGTGGTGTTCAAGACATAGTTGCCCGCATCGGCGCCCGCCAGGCGGAAACCGCTGGCCGTCACCAGCTTGTCCGTGCCCGCATTCTTGTCGGCGAAACTGCCGCTGCCGCCCACCACGCTCACCACATCCTGGCCCAGCAGACCAGACACCCCAGCGCTGACGGCAGCGTTAGTCGTGCCGTCATACACCTTGTTGCCGGCAACCAAGCCAGTCAGGTTCAGGGCGGCTGGCGTGATGCTGGCCAACAAGCCAGTTGGCAAAACCACAAAATAATTGCCTGCATCCTGGCCAGACAAGGCCACGCCATTGAGACTCACGACCTTGCCGGCGCCCACATTCTTATCGGCAAAGCTGGCACTAGCCGCCAGCCCCAGCACGTCGCCGGCAACCCGGTCATCGCCCAGCACGACATTTGCCGCCGTGCCGCCGTCATAGATTTTATTGACACCAGTTGCCGATACAGTCAGGGCACGTGCCGCAATATCGGCCGTGGTGCTGCCGCTGTGGCTGCTGAGCACATAGTTGCCCGCATCCGTTCCGGTCACGCCGACATTGCTCACGTTGACGGTTTTACCGGTACCAGCATTCTTGTCGGCAAATTCTGCATTGCCAGCCAGGTTCAAGACATCACCCGCTACCCGGTCATCACTGATATTGAGACCAACGCCGGTATTGCCATCGTAAGTCTTGTTGACGCCGCTGAAATTCAGGTTCAGGGTGCGCGCAGCAATATCGGCCGTGGTGCTGCCGCTATGCGTATTCAACACATAGTTGCCAGCATCGGCACCAGTCACACCAACATTGCTCACGCTGACGGTTTTACCCGTACCAGCATTCTTGTCGGCAAATACTGCATTGCCAGCCAGGTTCAAGGCATCACCCGCCACCCGGTCATCACTGATATTGAGACCAGCGCTGGTGTTGCCGTCATAGGTCTTGTTGATGCCCGTAAAGCTTAGGTTCAGGGTGCGGGCGGCGATATCGGCCGTGGTGCTGCCGCTATGGCTGCTCAAGACATAGTTGCCCGCATCGGCTCCCGTCACACCCACATTGCTCACGCTGACGGTTTTGTTGCTGCCTGCGTTTTTGTCGGCAAATGCTGCATTGCCAGCCAGGCTCAAGACATCACCCGCTACCCGGTCATCACTGATATTGAGACCAGCGCTGGTATTGCCATCGTAAGTCTTGTTGACGCCGCTAAAATTCAGGTTCAGGGTGCGCGCGGCAATATCGGCCGTGGTGCTGCCGCTATGGCTGTTCAATACATAGTTGCCCGCATCGGCTCCCGTCACACCCACATTGCTCACGCTGACAGTCTTGCCCGTGCCTGCATTCTTGTCGGCAAATGCTGCATTGCCAGCCAGGTTCAAGACATCACCCGCTACCCGGTCATCACTGATATTGAGACCAGCGCCGGTGTTGCCGTCATAGGTCTTGTTGATGCCCGTAAAGCTCAGGTTCAGGGTGCGGGCGGCGATATCGGCCGTGGTGCTGCCGTTATGGCTGCTGAGCACATAGTTGCCCGCATCGGCACCGGTCACGCCGACATTGCTCACGCTGACGGTTTTACCCGTACCTGCGTTCTTGTCGGCAAATGCTGCATTGCCAGACAGGGTCAAGGCATCACCATCGATACGGTCATCGCTGATGCTCACACCAGTCGACGTCGTGCCATCGTAAGTCTTGTTGACGCCATTGAAGCTGATGTTCAGGGTGCGTGCCGCGATATCGGCCGTGGTTGTGCCGCTGTAGGCACCCAATACATAATTGCCGCCATCACTGCCTGACAGCGCACCGCTGCCGCTGTAATTGATCGTCTTGCCATGGCCGGCATTCTTGTCGCCGAAACTGGCCTGCACATTCGCCAGGCTGACCTGGTCGCTGCCCAGTACGCCCGCAAGCGCCGCGTTGATGCTGGCACTATTGCTGCCGTCATAGACTTTGTTGATGCCGCTGACAGTGCCCAGGCTCAAAGCAGCGCGGCTGATGTCGGCGCTGCCGCTGACCGTATCGGCGGCCAGCATGTAGTTGCCTGAGGCATCACCAGACAGGCTGACGCCGCTGGCGTTGACGCTCTTGCCACTGCCAGCGTTCTTGTCGAGAAATTGCGCATTGCCGCTAGCGTGCACATTGTCGCCATTGACCACATTGCTCAGTGCATACGTGGCGCCGCCGAAACCGGTAGTGCCGTCATAGACCTTGCTGCCGCCCACCGTCACACCGAGCAGACGCGGCGTGATCGCCAAAAGATTGCTGCCTGTGATGCTGATGTCGTATTTGGTCGACCACAAGCCATCGAGCGCGTAACTGCCAACATTGCGCGCCGATTGATAGGCCAATATCCCATTGGCGCTGGTGTCGCCGTCGAGCAAACCGGTGTACACCAGCGTACCGTTGAAGATAGCGAACTGGCCATCGTAGACTTTGCTGGTGGCGGCGCCCGAGACATCCACTGTCAGCGGTTTCAGGAACGCTTTCAGCATCGGCGTGGTATGGCCGCTATAAATGCGCCACACGGCACCATTGCTGAAATTAAAGCCATTAAAACTCGATTGCAGCTGCATATGCTCTGCATCAAGGCCGCTGGCGCCGCCATTGTCGGTTTGCTGGCCGGAATTATCCTTATCCCAGTAAGCGCCGCTGACTGTGCCGCCGGCATTGCTGCCCACTACGCCGCCAATCGCCGCCGTAAAGCCGCTGCCATTGACCGCACCGCTGCTGAACACATTGCTGACGGTGCCGCTATTACTACCGGCCAGGCCGCCCAGATTCTCATGCACCAGTGTCATATCTGCGCCGCTCGCCATGCCGACCGCACCAGTGGCGTAGGCATCGCTGATGCTGCCACTATTGCTGCCGACCAGGCCACCCACGCTGCGTGAGCCGCTGACATTGCCGGTCGCATACGATTGCGTGATCGTCGCCTGGTTGCTGCCGACCAGGCCGCCGACAAATTCACGCGCGCCATTGACGGCGCCGCTGGCGGTCGACACAGTAATATTTCCAGCGCCAAAGTTGGTACCGGCCAGGCCACCGACAAACGCGCCACCAGCCTGGTTGTCACCGTTGACATTGCCACTGGCGCCAGAATGATTAATGAGGCCGCTATTCGCACCCACCAGGCCACCAACGGCATTGCTGCCGCTGACATTCGCGCTGCTGAACACATTATTAAGCTTGCCACCGTCATTCAAACCGACCACCGAACCTACGTTGTAAAGACCGGTGACGCTACCACCTTGCAAACTCAGATTGTTGATGGTTCCGCCTTGCAACCTGGCAAACAGACCCACGCCAGAGGTGCCGGGCAGATTGTTGGTATTGACGGTCAAAGCACTGATCGCATGACCGGCGCCGTCGAAAATGCCGGCGTAGCCTGGCACATTACCGTTGGCAATCGCGGCAAAACCAGCACCCTGATTCCAGTTGGCAGTACCGCTGGCGTCAATATTGGCAGCCAGCACATAGTTGTTTGCCATGCCCAAGGTGTTGATACCTTGCAAGCCATAGATATCGGCAATCTGGTATGGCGAAGCACTGCCGTTACCACCCATGACACGCAAGAAACTACCATTCTGCAAAGTAAAACCACGCGCATAAAACGCGGGCAGGCTGGCGCTGTTTTGTTGCCACGCGCCACCATCGAGGGTAAATACGCCGCCCACGTTGACGGCGCCAGTCGCACCGATGGTGCCGCCGCCCACCATCAAATCCTTGGCCACGGTCAATGGGCCGCCCAGGTTCATTGCGCCGCCCGTACGCAGCTCCAACAAATTGAGGCTGCTCAAGCTGCTTAAATCCAGGCTGCCCAGCAAGTTCAAGGGGCCGTTGAAGGTATGGCCGCCTACCGTGATATGCCCAGCGGCAATGGTTTTCAATTCGGTGTCGGTCAAGCCCAGCACGGTTGAACTGTCAGCTGCGCCGCTACCGATATCGATTTCACCATCGGAGCGCCGCTCCAGCGTGACTTGCCCGCCAGACAGCGAATCCGCGCCACCGCCCAGACTCATCTTGTCGGCTTGCAGCATCATGTTCGTCGCCGCCAAACTGCCGCCACTGTCAACGGTCAGGGTGCCGCCCACGCCCGTTTTCAGTTGCAGATAGCTGTCAGACTGGAGCATCGCCAACTGGTTCGATACGGTGATATTGCCGCCACTTTCCAGGTTCAGATTCTTGATACCCGTACCGGTCGTGGTTTGCGCCAGATTGATCGCCTGGAAGGTCGAAATGTCGCCACTGTTACTGTTGCCAATATTTAGGGTACCAACGGAAATCCGATTCAATTGGTCATTCAGCAAGCCCAGCGCATTACCGGCCAGGTTACCCAGAAAGATAGCGCGGCCATTCGTCCAAGGCACCAAGGTAACGCTGGCCTGGCTGGCAGCACCGCCAAAATTGATGTTACCGGTAAAACTGATGTTGTCGGCTTGCAGGCTGACCGTCTGGTTCGTCCCGCCTTCGCCCTTCAATTGATCGCCGCTGCCAGTCAAGGCAATGCTGCCGCCAGCCTCGTTGGCGCTCAATGCCAGCTTGCCACTGCCGACATTGATATTGCCAGCACCGAGCACGCTGGCGCCAGAAATCGTTACCGCACCACCATTGCTGCTAATCGCTGCATTCAAGTTGACATTCGACCCCGCAATCTTGGTACTGCCACTGCTGGCGTCATTAGCCGACAGCGTTACCGCACCGCCATTGGTTGTAATGGCCGCATTGACATTGATCGCCTCGCCCGCCTGCGCGGTCAGACCGACGTTCGCCTGCGCGATATTGATGGCGCTGCTGAAGGTGATGCGGTGCAGCGCCTGCAAGGTGACATTGCTCGTGGCGCTGGAAATCAGGTCGGCGCCGATGGAAGTCGTGCCGGTGACCGGGGCGTCGCCAAACTGGTCAACGTTGCCGAGCACGCCACCGTTGCCAGCCACCACCTCGATATCGTAAGGATCGAGCAGCCAGTTACCCTGCTTGCCGCGGCTGGCGCGGGTATCGACGCGGATGCCATCGACCGCCAGGTAATGGCCCGAAGTTTCCACAAAACCACCATCGCCGGACGCGGCCCCGCCACGCGCCGATATGCTGCCGAACACGCGTGCCGTCTGGTCGCCCCAGACGATCACCTTGCCGCCATTGCCGCTGTCGATCGCATCGGCCGCTACCGTGGCATCGCTATCCACAAATACCTGGCGCGCATTCGGGATGGCGGCATTCTTGCCCTGATAATCGCCGCCCAGCAAGACCGTGCCGCCACCTTTGGCGCCGCTGACATCAATGTGCGCATCACCGGTCAAGCCCACCTGGTCGCCCAGCACCGTGACCTGGCCACCCGTGCCAGCGCTATTGCTGGCGCTGGTGACGCTGCCCGCTTCCAGCATCGCCTTGCCGCTCGCTTGCAAAACGATCTTGCCGTTTTCGCCGACCACCGCGCTGTTCGCGTTCAAGCTGCCGCGCTGGTTGATGAGCGCACCATACATGCCGATCTTGCCGCCCTGCGCAATCACCTGGCCCACATTGAGCGCCTGGTCCGACGGCGCCGACACCACCACCTGCAAACCGGGGTTGGCGGCATCGGCCAGTTGCACGCTATGGCCAGCAGCCAGCACCACTTCGCCATTCGGCGCGGTAATGATGCCGCTATTTGTCACGTTCGGCGCGATCAGCAATACCTTGCCGCCGCTGCCCGCATCAATACTGCCCTGGTTGCTGACGGCCCCGGCGCTGCTGGCGCCATTGAAGTTCATCTTGCCAGCCAGGAAATCCTGGTTCGACAAGCCGAGGCTGGACGCCACCAGGCCGTTGACGTCGACCCGCGCATCGCGCCCAAACAGCACGCCGTTGGGATTGATCAGGAACACCTTGCCATTCGATTGCAGCGCACCGAGGATCTGGCTAGGATCTTGTCCCGTGATGCGGTTAAGCACGGCGCTATTCGCGTTTTGCTGGATAAAACGGGTCAGCTCGCCGGGATTGATCGAAAAACTCTGCCAGTTGATGATGGTGTTAGGCGTGTTTGTAATCGAAAATACATTGCCTTGCTGATTGAACGTCGCCTGTCCACTGAGCACTTGCGGCAAGGTCGGATTCGCATGGGCCATGCCGAAACAGCTGGAGATCAGCAGCGCCAGCGCGGTGCGCCGCAATGGCGGCGTCAGGGCCGTTTGGCGGCTGTGCAGGATGGGATCTGTATTTTTCATGAATTATTCTGGATACTAATAGGACAGGGCCAGCCTGAAATGCAGGCGGTTGCTGTCATTGCGGCCGGTATCACCGGCGTTGAGTACATGCGCGTAATCGATTTGCAGATTGGCGTAACGACTCAATAGCAAGCGCGTGCCGATACCAAAACTGCCGATCGCATTGCCTTGCGATTCGCCCGGCAAGCTGTGATTGCGGTTCAGCCAGGCACTGTCGTAAAACACCAGTCCGCGGCACTGATACAGGGCAGTATTGCCGCACCAGTTGGGCGTGTAAATTTCCAGATTCAGACTGGCGCCGGAATCGCTCGATACCTGGCGCTCGTCGAAACCGCGTACCGACGCCGCGCCGCCGGCGCCGAACTGTTCGCCAGGCACCAGTGCATCGGGTGTGTATTGGGCATTGAAAATACTGCGCAACTGCCATTCATTGCTGAGCACCTTGCCCCAGTTCATGCTCAGGCGCGCCGTGCTGTAGCTCGCCTTGGCGCCAGCCCGCGCCAGGTTGAAATCGGCCTGGGTACCGTGGCGGCCACCGGGCAGGTTGCGCGACAAGGTTAGCGCCAGGCTAGCTTCGCCATCCTCACGGGTCCATGCGCCGACATAGGCGACGCTGAGCGGATGCACGGTAACGTCGCCGCCCAGCTCAAAGCCCAGCAATTGCACGCTATTCTGATACGCCTTGTAATCGATACCGTAGATCAGCTTGGGTTCGTAATTGTCGGTCTTGGGAAAATTTTGGTTGTAGCGCAGGCCGGCCATGGTGCCACGGCCACTGACAGCGAGGTCAAAAATGCCGGCCGCCACGGTGCCCGAATCCACATTCGAATAACTGGCGAACACATCGATCGAATCACCGAGCGCATACAGCGGCACATGGTAGCCAAGACCATAGATGGCAACCTTGTCCGGCTTTTCCAGCGAGGTCGTGTATTGCAGGCTGGCGACATGGTCCAGGCCCCACAGGTTCGCATTTTGCAGCACCACGCCGGCATGCGTCTTGCCTGTTTGCCCACTGCCCGTATTGTCCAGGTTCAGCATGGTTTTCCACGGGTTCTCATCGGCCACCGACACAGTCGCGTCGAGCTGGCCTTCGGTCTCGCTGGCGGCCAGCTTGACTTCCATCTTGCGGGCCGGATTTTCATTGGCCAATTTCAGGCTTTTCCCCAATGCCGGCAAGTTCGGCGAACTGCCCACGCGCAGTGCAGGCAAGGCGTGCAGCACATTCGCTGCATCGGCATGGCGGTTGCCGCTTATCGTTATCTGGCCGATCGCCGTTTCCACTACGGTCAGCTGCACCACGCCCCGGTCCAGCTCCTGCTCCGGCAAGGTGACTTGCACCACCGTGTAGCCGCGTTCGCGGTAGGCATTTTCCAGCGCCTCGACGGCGTGTTGAATATCGCCAAAATCGCGCTGCGTGCCGGTAAAGGGCGTCAGCAGGGTGGACAGCAATGCGGGCGCCAGCAAGGTATTGCCCTGGACATCAAAGCGTACGATGTCGAAATGCGGAATCGCGATATCCGTTGCGGGAGCGGTGGCAGACTGCGCGGCGGCCTGAGTTTGCCCTGCAGCGGCTGGAGCGATTGCACAGGCAGCGCCCGCGACGAACAAAAGCGCCGAGCCCGCAAGCAGGTGCACCAAACGATAATTCATGAGTGAAGATTTCTTGTGGTTGCATGAGCACGACGCTGGCCAGGCGCAACACCGTTGTGCTCATCAATTGATTGAATGCAAAGTTTAGACGGGTTTTTGTTTCCAGTCAGAACTTTCTACCATTGGAACAGCGATTTCCGCCATCACAGCGCAAATCAGCGTCCAAGTCCCTGAAAAAACAGCTTTTTTCACAACAGCAACACCGGACATACCAGCATATCGGGCCGGTATTTTACCCCTTTATTAGCGATCTACTTGCTGTCAAAAATAGTCACGCCATCCCAGTCATCCGGTGGCGATTGCGCCAGGTAGCCAGACAGCCGCGCCGCATAGTGCTGGTACAAGCCATCCTGGGGCTGCTCGAGCAGCAATTGGGCCACCAGTTGCTGCGCGCCCGCCCACTCGCGCGCGCGCAGCAACACCAGCGCACGCGACCAGCACTCCAGGCGCGCCAGGGCAGCAGCATCGACTTGTTCCGGCAAGCCCAGCGGCTCGAAAATGGCTACCGCTTGCTGCTTGCCCTTGACCGCTACCCGGTCCAGTTCGCGGTACACAAATTGCGGCGCGGCATGGCGGGTAGCGGCGCTGACGACGATGCCGACACCATAGGTCTTGGTGATGCCTTCGAGGCGCGCCGCCAGATTCACGCTGTCGCCCATCACGGTATAGGCGCGGCGGATGCGCGAGCCCATGTCGCCCACATGCATCAGGCCCGTATTGATACCGATGCCGATATGCAAGGCGGGCCAGCCGCGCGCGAGAAAATCGCGGTTCAAACGGGCCGCACTGTGCTGCATCAGCAAGGCGCTGGCGACGGCCCGGCTGGCATGATCCGGGAAGGCCAGCGGTGCACCCCAGAACGCCATCACGGCGTCGCCGATGTATTTGTCCAGCGTGCCGCCATGGCTGTCACGGATATCTTCCGACATGGCCGTCAGGTAGAGATTGATGTATTCACGCAAGGCTGTCGGCGCCATGTTTTCCGAGATCGCCGTAAAACCGCGCACGTCGGCAAACAGCACCGTCAATTCGCGGCTCTCGCCTTCCATGGTGTAGCGCTGTGGATTATCGGCCATCTCGGCCACCAGTTCGGGCGCCACATATTGACCAAAACGGGCTACCAGCGCCCGTCCCTTGCGCACCTCGAAAAAGTAGCCCCAGGCCACGTTCAAAATAAACAGCGCGGTGATCAGCAACAGCACCAGCGCGCTATCGACCAGCATATCCTGCACCCGGTACAGATACAGGTTAAAACCCAGGGCAGCGCCCAGCGCCCCCAGCGCCAGCAGCATGGACCAGGCGGGCGACAGCACTGCCAGCGCACCGGCCAGCACCAGGCCGGCCAGCAGCACCTGGCCCAACTCAATCGCCAGCGCATAATCAGGGCGCGACTTGAAACGCCCGTCGAGCATGGACTTGATCAGGTTGGCGTGCACTTCCACCCCCGGATACTCGGCATTGACGGGCGTGGCCCGCACATCGTTCAAGCCAGGCGCGCTGGTGCCCACCAGGGCAATCACATCTTTCAACAGGGCTGGCGCCACCTTGCCCTGCAGCACGTCGGATGCCGACACATAGGCAAACGCGCCACCGGACGGCCCGCCGCGGCCACGGTATTGCACGGTGGTGGTCAGCGCTTCGCCCACCGGGATGGCACGCGGGCCTTGCGGCGTAAACATCAGCAATTGATCGAGGCCGCCATTGGCCAGTTCGGCGGCCGACATGCTGTCGGCGTTTTGCGTGAAATGCGGCGCAATCGCGCGCGCCTTCAGGTACACGGCGGCCGTGGCCAGCGACAGCGATGGATAATAAGCGTCGCCTATGCGCTGCAGCAAGGTTGACGAACGCACCACGCCATCGGTATCGGTCAGCGCCGTAAAAATGCCGGCGCCGCTGGCAGCGTTCTGCAAAGTGGCGATATTGGCTTCGTAACCACGCGCTGAAAACGCCGTGATGGCGCGCCCGTTCAGGCTTGCCACGGTGAACGCTGGCGCCGGCAACACGCCCTTCTTTTGCTGGTCCGACACATTAAAACCCAGCACCACCGGCTGGCCGCGCATCGCTTGCGCCAGCAAGCCATCGTAATCCATGCCAGGCTTGAGTTTTTGCAGCTGGGCATCAAAACCGGGCACGCCGGCCAGTTCATGCTGCGCCAGTTTTTCCAGCACGGCATAACCGGAACTGGTATCGGCTTCCGGGAACGAGATATCGAAACCCAGCGCCGCCACGCCATAGTGGCGCGTCAGCTGCGTCACCAGTTGCGCCTGGATATCGCGGCTCCAGGGAAAGCGGCCGATGCGGGTCAGGCTTTTTTCATCGATGTCGACAATCACGATGCGCCGGTCCAGCACGGCCGGCTCGGCACGCATGCGCAAGTCGCTCAGCATCGCATCCAGCCGGGTAATCGTTGCGCTGTCGACCAGGCCGATGCTGAGACTCGCCGCCAGCATGGTCAACATCAGGCCGGCCAGCCAGCGTGCAGCGTATTTTTTCAGTTTTTCGGTCCACGCCGGCATCACGGGCTGTATCCGGGAATCACCGCCTCGTCGACCACATCGATCTGGCTGGGATCCATATGTTTTTCGGCAAAGGCCAGGTATACCTTGCTGCGAATAAACACATCGAACAGATCGGGATCGATATGCCCGTTCAGGCTGAAATTGCCGAGGATGCGCAGCGATTCGGACAAGGACTTGCCTTTTTTATAGGGCCGGTCGCGCGCCGTCAGCGCTTCAAAAATGTCGGCAATCGCCATCAGCCGCGCCGGCACCGACATCTGTTCCTTCGTCAGGCCGCGCGGATACCCCTTGCCATCCATGCGCTCATGGTGGCCGCCCGCGTATTCAGGTACTTTTTGCAAGTGTTTCGGCCACGGCAGCGCTTCGAGCATGCGGATCGACACGCTGATATGGTTGTTGACGATGGCCCGTTCAGCCGCCGTCAAGGTGCCGAAACGGATGGTCAGGTTTTCCGTCTCGTCGGCGTCGAGAAAATTGCGCAGTTCGCCATCGACCGCGCGCCAGCGGCGCCGCGCAATCTGGCGCACCCGCTGCTGGTCGCCCTCGGCCATGCCTTCGCTGCCGATATTGGCGCGGCGGATAAAGTCACGTTCTTCGCGCAAGGCAACTTGCTCGCCAGCCAGCGCGGCGGCGATCGCATCGACCTGGTCGGGATGGGTGATTTGGCGCTGCAAGGCCGCGATCTCTGCGTCGCGCAGCAACACCTCGTAACGCGTGTCGATCAGGGCGATGCGGTCAAAGATGGTTTCCAGCTTGGTGGCCTTGTCGACCACGTGCACGGGCGTGGTGATCTTGCCACAATCGTGCAGCATGCCGGCCAGCCACAGTTGCTTGCGCTCATTGTCGCTCAGGCGAAAATTGGCCAATGGCCCCGTCTCGGTGGCGTGCGCGGCATCCGCCAGCAACATTGTCAATTCAGGCACGAACTGGCAATGGCGGCCCGTGTAGGGCGACTTTTCATCGATGCCGATATTGATCAGCTTGACCAGCGACTCCAGCAATTCCTCCAGCTGCAAGATCAGTTGCTGGTTGGTCAGCGCCACGCCCGCCTGCGCCGCCAATGCCTCGATGAAACGCTGGTCGGTGGCGGAAAAAGCGCGCACCTGGCCGCTGGCCTCATCCTTGGCATTGACCAGTTGCAGCACGCCGATCAAGTCGCCTTCATGGTCGCCCATGGGCACCGTCAATATCGATTGCGTGTGATAGCCATGGTGGCGGTCAAAATCGCGCATGCCGGAGAAATTGAAGGCTTCGTCGCGATACACATCGGCAATATTGACGCAACGGCGCATATGGGCCGCATAGGCTGCCACAGACGCCAGGTTAGGCTGCTTCTGTGCATCGAACAGGGGCACGCCAGGCACGCCGATATCGCTATCGAGGCCGATGCCCAGGCTATCGTTGACGCTGATATGGAAATCGAGCTGGCGCCCGTCAGCGGCGGGGCGGTACAAGGTCGCGCCATCGGCGCCGCTCATGCTCTTGGCCAGCAATACGATGCGCTGCAGCAACGGGCCGATATCGTGCCCCTGGCCGCCCAGGCCATGGCCGAGAGCTACGCTCAATTCGGTCAACTGCTCCAGTCTGTGGGCGATTTTCTCAGGGTGCAGCTGCGGCATGGTGGGCGCTAAAAAGATAAGGAAACAGGCGCCAGTGTAACTGCTGGTTTGCCGCACTGTACATTACTTAAGCGCAACAAGCCGAAATAACTTACCGTGTTGCAGCATCAATAAAAGTTGGCGTTGGACATATTGATTAGAATAGAATCAACAATCATTACACAGTAACAAGGTATTGCATGAAATTCACGTTCAGGGGCGTCCGCGGCTCTATCCCCTCCCCCGGTCCGCTCACGGCACGCTATGGCGGCAATACCACTTGTATCGAAGTACGCAGCAACGACGATAGCCTGATCATCCTCGACGCGGGCAGTGGCATCTTTTCATTGGCGCAACAGCTACCGGCTGGCCAGCGCGTCGATGCGCACATCTTCATCACGCACAGCCACTGGGACCATATCCACGGCCTGCCGATGTTTACGCCGCTGTTCGCGGCCGGCAACCGGATACGCCTGCACGGCGCGCAGGACACCGCCAGCGGACGCGGCATCGAACACGTGATGGCGGTGCAATTGCAAAGCAGTTACTTTCCCGTCAGCGAAGCGGCGATGGCAGCCAGCATCGAGTACCGCACCATCGCCGAAGACGACACCGTCATGGTCGGCCAGGCCCGCGTGCGCGGCGTGCAAATGAACCACCCGGTCGTCAACCTGGGCTACCGTATCGATTGCGCGGGCGCCTCGCTATTTTTCAGCGGCGACCATGAACCGTTCTACAACCCCCATCCACCCGGCCACGTTGACCACGCCGCTTGCGCCGAACACAATGCCCGCCGCCAGGCATGCATCGAGACCATGCTGGCCGGCGTCGACGCGCTGATCATGGATTGTTCCTACACCCGCGAAGAATACCCGGACAAGCAAGGCTGGGGCCACGGCACCTTCGACGCCGCTTTTGATTTGGCCCTGCGCTGCGGCGCCCGCCGCCTGTACTGCACCCACCACGAACCGACCCGCAGCGACGAGCAGCTGGAAACCGTGTTTGCCGATGTGATGGCGCGCTATCAAGATAGACTGGACGGCTTGCAAGTGTTTTTGGCGTATGAGGGACTGACGGTGGCGCTGGCTTAGACTGTTGCGGCAGCACTATGTTGTACAGCGAACGGTGCGCTTCATCGCGGCACGGCATGATGAACGCTCATTCTTCAAGGAGAGCGCCATGAGCAAGACCAACGACACGCCGCGCGAACAGCAACAGCAGGAACACCTGCAAGCCGAGCAGGAAGCAAACAAGATCCGCCAGAACGATGGCCTGAAGCAACACCAAGGTGGCGACAAGGGCCCGCGCGGGCAGTAAGCAAAAAAAAGGAACCTCGCGGTTCCTTTTTTATTATTGCGGACCATCCATTACATGATGTGGTCGACGTTCCCACTACGAACCGCCCCCGCCTGGAAGGTTTACAGGTGTTCCTGGCGTATGAGGGATTGACAGTGGAGCTGGCTAAGGACTGACTGAAGTCAGCAAACGCTGATACATGCGTTTTGTCGCCGCCTGTATTTCCGGCTCAAGCTCGCTCAACATATTCTCGCCGTTATTAATTGCTGCATCAAACGCAAGCAAGAGTGGTCGTGCATGTTTTTCATATCCCAGGCTGCGCATTTCCGCGAGCAATGCCGATGCGGCTTGTGCATCGGCCAACATGGGCGCCAGAAAACCTTCAATAAATTGCTCATGAACCAAGGCGGCGGCGATATTGGCAGGGTCTGCCTGCAAACGCGTCAAAGCATCGCGCAATGCGGAGTGATTGCCGGCTTCAATGGCTACTTTGGCTGCGGCGACACACAGACGTACGCGCAGCCTGGTATGGATAGCTTGCCAGTACGGAGGCAAGTCGGCACCCAGCAAGATGGCTTGCTCATATGCGGCTGACGCTTCCGTCTCGCGATGCAGAATCTCCAATAATTCGCCTAAATTATTCCAGGCCTTGGCATCAGTTGGATCAAGCTTGATCGCTGTGCGATAAGCAAGCTCAGCTTCATCGTAGCGTTGCCGTTTATCTGCCAGGAAAATACCGAGCATCAGCCAAGGCAGCGATAGGGAGGGTTCAAGCTCAATTGCTCTCCTCAGTACAAACTCAGCCTCATCATAACGACCAAGCTCACTCACCAGCAATATCCCCAGCAACAGCCAAGAGCGAGCATCTGCTTTATCAAGATCAATGGCCTTTCGATAAGCAATTTCACTTTCTTCATAACGATCCAACGTTACCCCTAGCAATATCCCTAACAATAACCAAGGGTTAGCAGCAGTGGAATCCAACTCAATTGCTTTACGATAAGCTTGTTCGGCCTCACTGGCCCGGTCACTTTTATCCAATAGCATTCCTAACATAATCCACGCCCGGAAACTCGCTGGCTCAAGTTTAATCGCTTCGCGGTAAGCCACTTCCGCCTCATCTTGACGGTCAATATCTCCTGCAAGCAACATTCCAAGGTCAATCCATGCCCGAGTAGAAGTTGGATTAATCTTGATCTCATGACGGAGTGTTCGCTCAGTTTCTGCGGCATTTGTCGCTCCCCGGACAGCAACAGTTGTTGCAATTAATTCAACCGAATAGTGCACCGAAGGTTCACAGACTACACTCCCAGGCAATACAGCATGCGTGGCAATATGCGACAAGTAGTCTCCAATTTCCCCGCCATGACTCTTCAGGTGCGAACGTAATCTGTCAGCACCATAAGCCTCAAACTCTTGACGCTGAGATGCCGTTACTGATTTGGTCACGGCCACGGCGAACGCAAATTTTGCTTCCGCCAATGCGCTTGCGCCACAGTCGTCTTTCAGTTTTTCCTGTAACTCTTCCGCGTCATACATGGCTTCAAAGAACCGGGTCAATCCAATGACATTCTGGCGAATGCGGCGCGTGCCGCGCATTTGCAACCACAGCCGAAATAGTTGTTCAGCAATACGGTATTGGGTACGGCCATGATCGGCGGATTTTTCCACCAGTCCCTCGTTTTCGAGGATCGTCAATTGCGCCGATATAGTGCTGGTAGGCAATCCTGCATGAGCACCGATCTGGGCGGCCGTATGACCGAAACGCAAGCCTTCGCCAGTTCCCACGCCTTGCACCGCCAGCGCATGCATGATGGCCTGGGCCTGCTCCGACAAATCCTCGATACGCGCCTTGTAGTATGGCGTAGTGATATCCATCAAGCGCTCGAAATCTTCGACAGCGCGACTGTTCGGGCCATTGCGCAGCAGTTCAAAAATGAGGCCCAGTGCACGCGGGTTGCCGCCGGTAAGCTCAAACAGCGCTTCGATGCGGCCGGGATGTGCGCGCAGACGCTGTTTCAAATCGGGAATGTTCTGGGCGTCGGTCCAGCGTTCAAGCACCAGCCGGGCTTCAGTCAGAGTCAGCTTGCCCAGCCGCTTGGGCAGGAAAAAGTCATAAAAGGCTTTATCGTAATCCTTGAATGGCGCCGACAAGCGCACGGAGCCGCCGATGACAATCGGCGAAGTACGGGTCGATAGCGCCTCGCGCAAGGCCCAGTAGGCCGGCGCATGCGGATCGTTGAGTTTGCGTCCATTCTTGTCGATACGCTGGAATATCATGTCCAGGTTATCTACCAGCATGACTGGCCGCCGCCCTAAAAGTACGCACGTTTGCTGCAACAGCTTGAAGCCGGCATCGGATGTCGTATTGCTTCTGTCATCCTCGGCACGCGCCTGCTCGAGCGCATCCATCAAGCCATCTGCTTCCGTGCTCAGTTTCAGAAAGTCGAGTTCATCAGCCAGTACTTCGCAAGCAGTCCACCAAAAATCCGCCAAGTTCTTGACTTGATACAACTCTTCAGGAAACGACAGTACAATCAGGTGATCATTCAATGCACTGTCACGGCGCACCGCAATGGCCAGCCGTTTCAATAGCGTCGTCTTGCCGGCGCCACGCACGCCAACCAGGAGGTAATGCTGGACGCTTCCTTCCAGCGGCGCCTTGGCCAATTCATCGCGCAGGAAAATAAACTCGTCTTGACGAGCGACAAAACTGGCAAGCAACGCATCCTCGCCAAGCCAATCGGGATTGTAGTGATGATGGGAAACGACGTTCATTACAGGGTATTCCTTCTCAGCCACCATCGGCGTAAGGGTTCGAGTCGAAAGCGATAACGTTTGACGCCAGAGCTATCATCAGGCCACCAATAAGCGTCGCGTTCCAGAATATCGTGTAGGTTGATAAAGATGCGCCGCGTCACTTCCGGCAACGCATGCGGCAAACGGTCTTCGATCACCGCCAACAGTGCTTCGGGACGTGCACCTTGGCGATCTTGCGAGCAAAGGTTGAGTAAGGCCATCGCATGGCTGGCGTCGGTTTGAAGCAACTGCTGATGCAACCGTTGTTCCCAATGATAAAAGTCGTTGTCCGAGCCGGGCTGCACCATGATATCAACGGCTTGCGCGATCAACGCACGCATATCTTCATCGGCATGGGAGGAAACCAGGGTGCGCAAGTGATGGAAGGCCACTTGCAAATAATAAGGCTGCGGCCATTGCACTGCCTCGACCAGGCTGCGCGCATCATCTGGCGTTAATGGGATCACATAGTGGGCGGCCAGCTCCTTGAGCATGGCGATAGCCACTTCGTCCTTGAAGGCCGGCAAGCTTTGATGGCTCAGGCTATTAATCGTATCGGCCATGCCATGTTGCTGCACCAGGGTATCGAGACCCACCGATCCGGATATCAGCCAGCGCACCGCATGCGCGCCAGGAAGGCCCCGTACATCATTGCGCAACCAATCGAGAAAGCGCCGCACACGCTGCACGCCGGTAGCCGGATCATTGCGCATGATATTGAACAGCATGATCGGCAACTCATCGACATAGATGAGCCAGTTGTTTTCGGCCTGCCCTATCAGGCGCAGCACATCACAAGCCACCGCCGCCCACTCTTCGGCAATACCATCCTTGATGTCGACACCGATGCCGCCCGTACCTGGAATCGGCAGTTTGATCGACTTGATACGGCTGCCGACAGCCGAGAGCGCATTGCCGATCAGATTCCTGGCTTTTTCACTGATCGTGGCCAATTCCGGAGCGAGCGCAGCATCGAGCTTATCGAGAAAGCCGCGTTCATCAATGCAAGAGGCGACATTGATCTCTATCGCAGACCAGCCCTGGGTTCGCAGCTGCGCCATGACGGCCCGCGCAATGGAAGTTTTACCAATACGGCGAGGTCCCAGCAGCAGGATATCGTCATTGACGAGAATGTCAGCCAGCCTCGCAGCCTCCTTGTCACGGCCAAAGAAATTCGCACCCTCTACTGGTGAACCTGCGATGTTATCCATGGAAGCACCTCACACAAGCGATAAGAAAATATAGCGCTAATAAATCTTAGCACTATGTTTTTTTAGTGTAAAGCGATAATCCTTGAAGATCGTGACATGGCACAAAAAAAGGGAGCCAACAGGCTCCCTTTTTCATTGTTTCCGACTATCCATTACATAATATGGTGGCCTATCCACCATGCAATCGCTGCAACAAACGCCGAGGCAGGAATCGTGAAGATCCAGGCCCAGACGATATTGCCTGCCACGCCCCAGCGGACGGCGGACATTTTTTGCGCGGAGCCGACGCCGACGATGGCGCCCGTGATCGTATGTGTGGTCGATACGGGGATGCCCAGTGCGGTCGACAGGAACAGTGTAATCGCGCCGCCCGTTTCGGCGCAGAAGCCGCCGACGGGTTTGAGCTTGGTGATCTTCTGGCCCATGGTCTTGACGATGCGCCAGCCACCGAACAGGGTGCCGAAGCTGATCGCCGTGTAGCACGAGATGATGACCCACAGCGGCGGCATCTGATCCGCCACGTTCGAATAACCGGCGGCGATCAGCAGCATCCAGATGATGCCGATGGTTTTTTGCGCATCGTTGCCGCCGTGGCCCAGGCTGTAGGCTGCGGCCGAGAACAATTGCAGGCGGCGGAACCATTTATCGACCTTGCGCGGCGTCGAACGCACGAAGACCCACGACACGATCAGCATCATGATGGAGCCGAAGATAAAGCCCAGCAAAGGTGAAATGACGATGAAAGCCACGGTTTTCCACAGGCCGCCCGCAACCAGCGCGCCGGTGCCCGACTTGGCAACTGCAGCGCCCACCAGGCCGCCGATCAGCGCGTGCGAGGACGACGAGGGAATCCCGTAGTACCAGGTAAACAGGTTCCAGAAGATGGCGCCCATCAGCGCACCGAAAATCACGTACTGGTCGACTACAGTGGGGTCGATCGTGCCCTTGCCGACGGTGGTGGCTACGGTCAGCTGGTGGAAAATGAAAATGGCGACAAAGTTGAAGGTGGCGGCCATGGCAACGGCCGTCTGCGGTTTCAATACGCCCGTCGAGACCACCGTCGCAATCGCGTTGGCGGCATCGTGGAAACCGTTCATGAAGTCAAACAGCAGCGCCAGGGCGATCAACAGGCCTAGCACGTAAATGCTGATTTGTATGGTCATTATTGTATTCTTTTCTGATTCTGGTTCAGGACAGGCCTAACGCTTACGCGTTTTCGACGATGATGCCTTCGATGATATTGGAGACATCTTCGCAACGGTCGGTCACGGTTTCCAGAATTTCGTAGATCGCTTTCAGCTTGATCAGGTTGCGCACGTCCGGTTCGTCGCGGAACAGCTTGGACATGGCGGCGCGCATCACATGGTCGGCGTCCGATTCCAGGCGGTCGATCTCTTCGCAGATGGCGACGATCTTGCGCGAGTTGTCCATGTTGTGCAGCAGGGCGACGGCGTCGCGCACTTTCTCGGTACAGGCCAGCACCAGTTCAGCCAGGCGCTTGGCTTCCGGCGTGACCGATTTCAGGTCGTACAGGGAAACAGTTTGAGCGGCATCTTCCAGCAAGTCCAGGATATCATCCTGGCGCGTGATCAGTTGGTGAATATCATCGCGGTCGATAGGCGTGATGAAAGTCTTGTGCAGCATTTCCACGGTGGCGTAAGTGACTTTGTCTGCCTGTTTCTCAATGCTTTCGATCGCATGTACGCGGTTTTCCAGGTCATCGAAATTGGTCATCAGGCCAAGCATTTCTTTTGCGCCTTTAACGCACAGTTCTGCGTGCTGGTTAAACAATTCAAAAAACTTGCCCTCAGTGGGCATCAAGCGTCCAAACATGTCATTCTCCGTTAAGCATTGAGTCGTGTTATTTACTACAGAAAGCCGCCCCCGTTTTGCGGGGGCGGCCAATGGAATTGCCAGTGCTGCTGTGTTAGTCGCCTTGGTACAGCGCCAGTCCACCACTGTAATTGCCAAATTTGGTGTACTGCCCCATGAAGGTGAGGCGGATGCTGCCGATCGGGCCGTTACGCTGTTTGCCGATAATGATCTCGGCAGTACCCTTGTCGGGCGAATCGGGGTTGTAGACTTCGTCGCGGTAAATGAACAGGATCACGTCGGCATCCTGCTCAATAGCGCCCGATTCGCGCAAGTCCGACATCACGGGACGTTTGTTCGGGCGTTGCTCCAGCGAGCGGTTCAGCTGGGACAGCGCGATCACGGGGCAGCCAAGTTCTTTCGCCAGCCCTTTCAAGCCCCGCGAAATCTCGGAAATCTCGGTGGCGCGGTTGTCGCCAGGGGTATTGGCCGACATCAGTTGCAAGTAATCGACGATGATCAGGCCCAGCTTGCCGCATTGGCGCGACAGCCGGCGTGAGCGCGCCCGCAGCTCGATCGAGTTCAAGGCGGGCGTTTCATCGATGTACAACTGCGCGTCATTCATCTTTTGAATCGCGTTGGTCAGGCGCGGCCAGTCTTCGTCATTCAGGCGGCCAGTACGCAAACGGTGCTGGTCGAGCTGGCCGACCGAGCCCAGCATACGCATGGCCAGCTGGGCGCCGCCCATCTCCATCGAGAACACGGCGACCGGCAAGCCGCTGTCGATCGCCACGTTTTCACCGATATTGACGGAAAAAGCCGTTTTACCCATCGACGGACGGCCGGCCACGATCACCAGGTCGCCCGGCTGCAGCCCCGAGGTCATGCGGTCGAGGTCGATGAAACCGGTGGGCACGCCCGTGATTTCACTCTGGTTGTCACGGCTGTAGAGTTCGTCGATGCGCTCGACCACCTGCGTCAGCAGCGGCTGGATCGCGGTCCAGCCCTGGGCGCCACGGGCGCCTTCTTCGGCAATCGCGAAAATCTTCGATTCGGCTTCGTCAAGCATCTGCTTGACTTCCTTGCCTTGCGGGCTGAAAGCCGTGCCCGAGATATCGTCGGCCACCGTGATGAGCTTGCGCAGCACGCCGCGGTCGCGCACGATCTCGGCATAGCGCCGGATATTCGCGGCCGATGGCGTATTTTGCGCCATCGCGTTCAGGTAAGCGAGTCCGCCCACGTCATCGGCCTTGCCGAGCTGGGTCAGGGTTTCAAAGACAGTAATGACATCGGCTGGCTTGGAAGCGTTAACCATCTTGACGATTTGCTCGAAGATGATGCGATGGTCATAGCGATAGAAATCCTCCGCGTGCATGAAGTCGGCAATGCGGTCGTACGCAGCGTTGTCGCGCAGCAAGCCGCCGATGACGGATTGTTCTGCTTCGATCGAATGCGGCGGAATACGGAGGGAATCCAGTTGTGGATCTGAGGGGGCGTTCATGGCGCGAATTATACCTGCTTCGGCGTCAAGGCAAAAAAAAAGGGCTAAAAATCAGCGAAAAATACACGACAAATATACGAAAAGCAGGCGACAAAAAAGCCGGGCGAACCCGGCTTTTCATGCTGCGGCAACGCTGGCGGGACTGGCCCGCAGACGATTACGCGTTCGCGTCAGCGACGACAGCGATAACAACTTCAACCACGACGTCGGTGTGCAGAGCAACCGAAACGTTGTGCTCGCCAACAACTTTCAGCGGGCCGGTAGGCATACGGATTTGTGCTTTTTCAACAGCAAAACCTTGCTTGCTCAGCGCTTCAGCGATGTCGAAGTTGGTGACGGAACCGAACAGACGGCCATCAACACCAGCTTTTTGAGCAACTTGAACGGTCAGACCGCTCAGTTTTTCGCCTTGGGCTTGCGATGCAGCCAGCTTGGCGGCAGCAGCTTTTTCCAGTTCAGCGCGCTTGACTTCGAATTCAGCCACAGCGGTAGCCGTAGCACGACGTGCCAGGCGTTGTGGGATCAGGAAGTTACGTGCGTAACCGTCTTTAACTTTGACGACTTCGCCGAGATTGCCGACGTTAACAACTTTTTCTAACAGAATGATTTGCATAGTTCTTCTCCAGGAATATCTGACCGATTAAGCGTGGTGCAGATCGGTGTATGGCAGCAGCGCGAGGAAGCGTGCGCGCTTGATTGCGGTGTCAACTTGGCGCTGGTAGTGCGCTTTGGTACCGGTCAGGCGTGCTGGCATGATCTTGCCATTTTCCTGGACGAAATCTTTCAGCGTATCGACGTCTTTGTAGTCGACTTGTTCAACGTGTGCTGCGGTGAAGCGGCAGAACTTCTTACGTTTGAACAATGGGTTTTGCTGTTTGCGTTTTTCTTTAAGCTTGAGCTTATTTTTGTCGAACTTTTTACCGAATGCCATGTCAGGCTCCTGTATCTAAAAATGCGCTAGTCTGTGTGACTGCACTAAAATCAATGATGTGAAACACCAAACTCTTGCTGTTGCGGCTTTTTCTGGCCAGGAAACCTGTGAACTGATACACACCTCCCAAGCTTGCCTGATTAAACCTGCCTGAAATTTCGCCAGCGGCAAGCGCGGCAAGTTCAAACTCGGTCAAACGGGCAATACCAGCCTCCATTTGCTGCGAACTGTGTTGCAATACTGCATTCACAATCGGCAAACCTGCCGGGGTATAGCGCAATATTTCACGCTCGGCAATGATGGCGGTAACTTGTAACTGGTTCAGCGCAGGTCCTGTCAAAAATTAAGCGGCGACGGCTGGAGCAGCTGCTGGTGCTTCGGTGCGGTGGCTTTTGGCCGCGTCTTCACGTTGTACCGATTTCATCATCGGCGAAGGAGCTGTTTCAGCTTTCTTCATTTTAACGGTCAGGTGACGCAACACGGCATCATTGAATTTGAATGCTGTTTCCAACTCGACCAGGGTCTCGTTGTCGCATTCGATGTTCAGGCAGATGTAGTGTGCTTTAGGCAGCTTTTGGATCGAGTAAGCCATTTGACGGCGGCCCCAATCTTCCACGCGGTGTACCGAACCGCCGCGGGTGGTTACGCTGGCTTTGTAGCGTTCGATCATCGCGGGCACTTGCTCGCTTTGGTCCGGATGGACGATAAAGACTATTTCATAATGACGCATGCAAACTCCTTCAGGTCGGATTGATAATCGCCCACCTCGGCGTCAAGACGAGTGTGGGAAGGTCAGCCGAAGATTATAACCGCGATCGGCGAACTATTCAACCGTCCCCTGTTTTACCCCTGCCTGGGCGGCGGCAAAGACAGTTTTCTTGGAAAATCTGGCAAAAAACCCGAAAGTCGCTTGCATAGTCGGCGATACTGTACAAAAATACAGACTGTTCATATAGACAGCATTTTACGATGCCCCCAACCCCATGATCAAGCTGACAGCACGACAAGAACAAATCCTGAACCTGATCAAGGACGCGATTGAAAACACGGGCTTTCCTCCGACCCGCGCCGAAATCGCCACCGAATTGGGTTTCAAATCGGCCAATGCGGCCGAAGAGCATTTACAAGCGCTGGCGCGCAAGGGCGCCATCGAGATTTCGCCCGGCACTTCGCGCGGCATCCGCCTGATCGGCGCCGCCGCAGCCGAACCACTACTGGCCAGGGTACCGGCCGCACTACTGATGTCCTTGCCGCTGATCGGCCGGGTGGCCGCCGGCTCGCCCATACTGGCACAGGAAAACCTGGAAGCGAGCTACAACGTCGACCCGGCCCTGTTTTCATCCAAGCCCGACTTCCTGCTGAAAGTGCGTGGCTGGTCGATGCGCGACGCTGGCATCATGGATGGCGACTTGTTGGCCGTCAAAAAGATCGACAGCGCCAAGAATGGCCAGATCGTCGTGGCCCGCATCGGCGACGAAGTTACCGTCAAGCGCTACAAGAAAACCGGTTCCGTGATCGAACTGTTCCCGGAAAACCCGGACTTCAAGGTGATTACCGTCTCGCCGGAAGATGAGTTTGCGCTGGAAGGTTTAGCGGTGGGCCTCATGCGTAGCTGGCACTGATTGAGCACACCTTCATAAACCTACTGCGCAGCCCACTCTCGGGCATCCGTTGCTCGCCATACCGAATGTATGGCTCCGCTACTCAACCCGATATTGGGCTTGCTCGCTACGGTTTCTGAAGGCGCGGGAACGCTGCCATATCGCGAGCAAAAACAAAGGGCCGCACAGCATTGCAGTGCGGCCCTTTTTTATAGTTTGGGCGTTTTATACGTCCAGCGCCTGGCTGAAGTCTTCCAATAAGTCGGCTTCATCTTCGATGCCCACCGAGACGCGTATCAAGGACTCGGCGATGCCCATGCTGGCGCGGCGCTCGGCGCCCATTTCATAGAAAATCGTGTGGGCGACGGGGATCACCAGGGTACGCGTATCACCAAGATTGCTGGCGGGAATGGCCAGATTCAAGCGATTGAGGAAATCGAAGCAGTCGATGCCGTCTTTCAGCTCAAAGCTGAACAGCGACCCATAGCTGCGGAACAAGTCCGTCGCCAGCGTGTGCTGCGGATGCGAAGGCAAGCCCGGGTAATGCACGGCTGCCACGCGCGGGTCGGCCTGCAACATGGTGGCCAGCGCCATTGCGTTCGAGCAGGTGCGGTCCATGCGCAAGGCGATGGTTTCCGCGCCCACGGCGATATGGTGCGCCGCTTCCGGGCCCAGCGAGGCGCCGAAGTCGCGCAGAGCCTTGGCGCGGATTTGCGCAATGCCCCACTGGGCCGGCGCGGCCTTTTTATAATTTTCAAAAATATTCGGGTATTGCGTCCAGTCAAACATGCCCGTATCGGTCAGGCTGCCGCCCAGTGCATGGCCGTGGCCGCCGATCGACTTGGTCAACGCATTGACCACCAAGCCCGCGCCCACCGATTTCGGGCGGAACAGATAGGGCGTAGTCATGGTGTTGTCGACCACGTACAAGATACCTTTTTCACGGCACAGGTCGCCGATTTTCTTCAGATCGGCGATCTGGGTGCGCGGGTTGGCAATGGTTTCCACAAACACGATGCGCGTGGCGGGCGTAATCGCCGCCGCCACATTGGCGACGTCAGTGGCGTCGACAAAGGCCACATCTATGCCCTGCCCCGTAACGGTTTGCCACAGGCTATTGGTATTGCCAAACAAAAAGGCCGACGACACAACCTGGTCACCGGCGCGCAGCAGCGATTGCACGATGGCGCCGATGGCGCCCATGCCGGTGGCGAAACACAGGGTGGCCAGGCCATCTTCCATCTTGTTGACCTTGTCTTCCAGCGCGGAGACGGTCGGATTGCCCTGGCGGCCATAGCGAAAGCCCGGCTCCTTGCCCTGGAACACGGAGGCCAGCTGGCGCGCATCGCCGTAGCCAAACGCTACCGAGGTATGCACGGGCTTGTGCAGCGAACCGTGCTCGATGCCCTTGCGGCGGTCGTTATGCAGGATGGTGGTGGTAAAGCCGTAGTTTTTTTTATTGGTCATGATTGCAGAGAAAAAAAAGCCCGGCGCAGGCCGGGCAGAATATTACGCTTCCGTCGTCGCCAGGTTCAGGTTCAGCTGGGAACGGGGTGTGTCTTCGGGCGCTGCCGCCTTCGGATGGTGGCGCGCGTATTCGAGGCGGTCCAGGTATTCCTGCGACACATCGCCCGTCACGTAGACGCCATCGAAGCATGATGCTTCAAAGTTGGTCAGGGCCGGGTTGACGTCGGCAATCGCCTGCTTGAGCGCGTCAATATCCTGGTAGACCAGGTAATCGGCCGTGATTTCGCGGCAGACTTCTTCCGTCGTGCGGCCGTAGGCGATCAGCTCGTCGCGGGTCGGCATGTCGATGCCGTACACGTTCGGGAAGATCACCGGCGGCGCTGCCGAGGCAAAAATCACTTTCTTGGCGCCGGCTTCGCGTGCCATCTGCACGATTTCACGGCTGGTAGTGCCGCGCACGATGGAATCGTCGACCAGCAACACGACCTTATCCTTGAATTCGGATGGAATCGCGTTCAGTTTCTGGCGCACGGATTTTTTGCGCGCCGCCTGGCCTGGCATGATAAAGGTACGGCCGATGTAGCGGTTCTTGATGAAGCCTTCGCGGTACTCGATGTTCAGCGCCAGGGCCAGCTGGATGGCGGCCGGACGCGAAGAATCGGGTATCGGCATGACCACGTCGATGCCGCCTTCCGGCAGTTCGCGGCGGATCTTTTCGGCCAGGTATTCGCCCATTTTCAGGCGCGTGGCGTACACGGAAGCACCGTCGATGACCGAGTCAGGGCGGGCCAGGTAGACGAATTCGAAGACGCAAGGGTTCAGGCTGGCGTTGTCGGCGCACTGGGCGCTGTGCAATTGCTTGTCTGCATCGATGAACACGGCTTCACCCGGGCCGATATCGCGCACGAAACGGAAGCCCATGCCTTCCAGGGCCACGGATTCGGAAGCGATCAGGTATTCGGTGCCCTGCTCCGTTTCATTGACGCCCAGGCACAAAGGACGGATGCCATGCGGGTCGCGGAAGGCCAGCAAGCCCACGCCGGCGATTTGCGCGACAGCGGCGTAACCACCCTTGACGCGGCGGTTCAGCACGGTCACAGCTTTAAAAATCGCTTCCGGATCCAGGTTCAAGCCGGTGGTGGCGTTCTGGATTTCATGCGCTAGCACGTTCAGCAACACTTCCGAATCGGAATCGGTATTGATGTGGCGGCGGTCGTTCTTGAACATTTCCTGCTTCAACTGTTCCCAGTTGGTCAGGTTGCCATTGTGCGCCAAGGTGATGCCGAACGGCGCATTCACATAAAACGGCTGTGCTTCCTCTTCGCTCGACGAGCCGGCCGTCGGGTAACGACAGTGGCCGATGCCGGTTGTGCCTTGCAGCGAACGCATGTTGCGCGTACGGAAGACGTCACGCACCAGGCCATTGGCTTTGTGCATGGAAAACATACTGCTGTGATTGGTCGCAATCCCTGCCGCGTCCTGGCCGCGATGTTGCAGAAGCAACAATGCATCATAGAGCAATTGATTGACAGGTTGATGGGAAACGACGCCGACGATGCCACACATGGTGTGCTCCTAAACTGTGCTACTGATTTTAAAAAAATTTCAAAATTTCACATGCTGCGCGTAAGCGACAGGCAGATAAGGCTTGACGGAGCGCGCGCCCTGTTCGGCGAGCGGACTGAGCAACGCGTTTTTCCAGAACGGCTGCTGGGGAATGGAGGTCATGCCACACAAGATGACGGCGGTCAGCACAATCACAAGGCCGCGCGCCACACCAAACAGGCTGCCCAGGGTGCGGTCGGCCAGGCTCAGGCCCGTGACCTTGACCAGTGCATCGACCGTCATGCCCAGCAATCCCATCAGGATGCGCACGCCAATAAACAGCACCACAAAAGCCAGCAGCAGGCGGATGGCTTCGCCTGGAACAGCTTCAGGCAAGAATTTCGCCAGGGTCGCGCCATAGGCGTTGGCAATCACAAACGCCACCACCCAGCTGACCAGCGACAGCATTTCCTTGACCAGGCCGCGCATCGTGCTGATCAGCACCGATGTCACCAGCACGAACAGCACCAGGTAATCGAAGATCGTCACGCGCGCTCAACCTTGTTGTAAAGTCACACAGATCACTGCGCTACCACGCTGCCGCCCAGACCCAGCCTTTGCACCTTGGCAAGCGTCTTTTCCGCTTCTTCGCGGCTGCCCGATGGGCCCACGCGCACGCGGATGCGCTCACCGGACGCGCTGGACACTTTTTGCGTATAGGAGCTGATGCCGGCATCGCGCAATTTGTCCTGCAATTCATTGACCTTGTCTTGCGTCGCCAGCGCCGCGACTTGCACCACGAACTTGCCCGTGGCAGCGTCGTGCGGCTTGTCTTGCACCTTGGCAGCCTGGCTGACCGGCTTGCCTTCCAGAATCGCCATCGCGCGCGCCGCATCGTCGCTGGACTGGGCTGGCTTGGCGGGCTTTTCTACCTTGGGCTCAGGCTTAGGCTCCGGCCTGGCTTCAGGCTTTTCGTGTTTAGGTTCCGGCTTGGGCTCTGGCTTGGGCTCAACTTTGGCAGGCTTGGGTTCAGGCTTGGGCTCCATCCTCGGCTCAAGATACTCCGGCTTGGCCGGCGCAGGCGCGGCAGCGGCCAGCACGGGCGCCGGCACCGGCACCGGGACCGGGACCGCCGCTGGAGCCGGTGCAGGCCTGGCCCTGGCCGGCGCTGGCGTGTCGACGATTTCCTCGGACTGGTCCAGGCCCTGCTCGTTGGCGGCCGACGCCTGGGCCGGCTGCGCTGGCAGGGGTGCAGGCGCAGCCGCCGGTTTGTCTTTCGACGGAATCTCGATGGCGATATCGTTCACGGGCGCCTTCGACTCGGAATCGAGCAGCATCGGCAAGCCGATGGCCACGCCCAAGGCCAGGGCGACGGCCCCGATCAGGCGGCGGCGCGCGCGTTTTTTCTCTGGCAAGGCCGGGTCCGGCGCTTCCTTGCCGCCACGGCGCGCGCCGCCCCCACCGGAAGTGTTGGCGGCGCGCTTGCGGTTAGTCGCCTGGGCTTCGCCCGGAACATAAAAGCCGCTGTCTTCGCCAGAGGATTCTTGCTTGTTTTTAAATAGTTTCGAGAACAAGCCCATGCGTGATTTTCAGTCGAGTGCGTTTCAGTGAAGTGAGGATTTTCGGGCCTTCATCACACCGGCAACGGTGAGGAAAGATCCAAAGACCACAATTCTATCATTCTCACCGGCCCGGCTCATTGCATTTGCAAAAGCTTGTGCAGGTTCATCGAAAATAGACACGGTATGGTCGCTGCTATCGGGCTTATCTTCCAGCAAGATTTGCACTTTGGCCGCCAGTTCCGAGGCCGTGGCCGCGCGTGGCGAAGGCAAGCCCGTCAAACACCAGTGGTCGACATGTTCCGACATGGCAGCCAGTACGCCATCGATATCCTTGTCATGCATGGAACCGAAAACCGCGTAGGTGTAGGGGTGGAAACCCATATTGCCCAGGTTCTGGTTCAGCGCGGAAGCGGCGTGCGGATTGTGCGCCACGTCCAGGATCACGCTGGGGCGGCCCGGCAAGACCTGGAAGCGGCCCGGCAGTTCCACCGTCACCAGGCCCGTGCGCACTTCTTGCGCGCCGACTGGCAATTGCAATTTCAACACTTCCAGCGCAGCCAGCACGGCGCAGGCATTGAGGATCTGGTTGGCGCCGCGCAAGCTTGGGTAAGCGAGTGAATTGCGGCGCTGTTCGCGGCCGCCATAATTCCACTGCTGCTTGTCGCCCGAATAATTGAAATCGCGGCCCATCAGCCACAGATCGGCGCCGATTGCCTCGGCATGGTCGATCAGCGACTGTGGCGGCACGGGGTCGCTGCAGATGGCGGCCCTGCCCGGACGGAAAATGCCGGCCTTCTCAAAGCCGATCGCTTCGCGCGTGTCGCCCAGGAAATCCGTGTGGTCGATATCGACGCTGGTCACAATCGACACATCGGCGTCGATGATGTTGACGGCATCAAGGCGGCCGCCCAGGCCCACTTCCAGGATCACCACGTCCTGGCCGGCGCCCGCCAGCAGCTGCATGATGGCCAGGGTAGTGAATTCAAAATAGGTCAGCGGAATATCGCCACGCACCGCTTCGACGGCGTTGAAGCTGGCGATCAATTGCTCGTCGCTGGCCATTTCGCCACCGATGCGGGCGCGCTCGTTAAAGTCGAGGAAGTGCGGCTTGATGTAGAGGCCCACCTTGTAGCCGGCGCGCAGCAGGACCGATTCCAGCATGGCGCAGGTGGAACCCTTGCCATTGGTGCCAGCGACCATGATGACGGGGCAGGAAAAAGCCAGCGCCAGGCGCTGCTTGATTTCCAGCACGCGTTCCAGGCCCATATTGATCACGGTTTCGGAATGACGGTTTTCCAGCATGGTCAACCATGCCGGCAGGGTCGTAGGGAGATTTTGCATAGGGGAATAAAATGGGACGGTGGAATGGGACGCCAGAACGGCGCGCGGCGCGCAAACAGATAGTGTATCCGTTGGCGCGCCGCAATGTGGTGTTCGAGAAATTAAGGGCGACTTAAGCCAGAACCTCGACAGCCTGGTTTTGCAACAGGGCCAGCAGACGGGCGATTTCTTCGCGCATCTTGCGGCGGTCGACGATCATGTCCACGGCGCCCTTGGTGACCAGGAACTCGGCCCGCTGGAAGCCTTCCGGCAGTTTTTCACGCACGGTGTTTTCAATCACGCGCGGGCCGGCAAAGCCGATCAGCGCTTTTGGCTCGGCAATGACCACGTCGCCCATGAAGGCAAACGAGGCGGACACGCCGCCCATGGTCGGGTCGGTCAGCACGCTGATGAATGGCAATTTCTTTTCCGACAACTTGGTCAGCATGGCAGTGGTTTTCGCCATCTGCATCAGGGACAACAAGCCTTCCTGCATGCGCGCACCACCGGTGGCGGTGATGCAAATGAACGGTACTTTCTGTTCCAGCGCGATCTGTGCGCCGCGCACGAAGCGCTCGCCGACCACGGAGCCCATCGAGCCGCCCATGAATTCGAATTCGAAGCACGCCACCACCACTGGCAAGCTCATGATGGCGCCGCCCATCACGACCATCGCATCCGTTTCGCCCGTCGCCTCCATGGCCGACTTCAGACGATCCGGGTATTTCTTGCTGTCTTTAAACTTCAGGGTATCGACTGGCAGGATTTCCTGGCCGATTTCATAACGGCCACCCGCGTCGAGCAGGCTGTCGAGGCGCTCACGCGCGCGGATGCGCATGTGGTGGTCGCATTTCGGGCAGACATGCAGGTTCGATTCCAGATCGGTGCGGTACAGCACGGCTTCGCACGATGGGCATTTGACCCACAAGCCTTCCGGCATGGTTTTGCGCGCGGCAGCGTCAGAGCGCTGTATGCGCGGTGGCAGCAGTTTTTCCAACCAACTCATATTTTCTCCTTGGGCCCCAGATGGGGCGTCGGTCGACACCCCGGGCAAACGGTAAAAGGGCGGCAAACACAGGTGGCGCCGCCCCGAATTTTATCTATTGCTTACAAATCAGTGGCCGAAGTGTAGCCGTTTATCGCCGGGCTGTCGAACTTTGCCGCCGCACAGGAGTGCCTAAAATACAAGATTGCTCAGGCATCCAGTGCTGCGCGTATGCCTGCCGTAAAGCTGCGCACGGCGTCCACTGCGCCACCCGGCGGGGCATTTTCGATTTCCTGAATGATGCGGCTGCCGATCACGACCGCATCGGCCACTTTGGCAACGGCCTGGGCAGTTGCCGCATCGCGGATGCCAAAACCGACACCGATGGGTAATTTTACATGCTGACGGATGGCTGCAAGACGTTCGGCTACCTGTTCTGTATCAATGTTACCTGCACCTGTCACGCCTTTCAGCGACACGTAATAGCTGAAGCCGCCGCCGACCTTGGCGACTTGCTGTATCCGTTCTTCGGTCGAGGTCGGCGCCAGCAGGAAGATCAGGTCCAGGCCGGCTACACGCATGGCGCTGGCGAACTCCTCACACTCTTCCGGCGGATAATCGACCACGATGGCGCCATCGGCGCCGGCTGCTTGCGCTGCAGCAATAAAAGCCGCGCTGCCGATACGTTCGATCGGATTGGCATATCCCATCAGCACCACCGGCGTGGTCTGGTTGGTCGTACGGAACTGGCGCACGTATTCAAACACATCGTGGATGCCGACATTGAATTTCAGGGCACGCTCGCAGGCGCGCTGGATCACCGGGCCTTCGGCCATCGGATCGGAAAACGGCACGCCCAGTTCCAGCACGTCGGCGCCGCCCTCGACCAGCGCATGCATCAGCGGCACGGTGGCGTCAGGGCCGGGGTCGCCGGCGGTAATAAAAGTGACCAGGCCGGTCTTGTGCTGGGATTTTAAATTGGCAAAAGTGGTGGCGATACGGGACATGGGAATCTTTCTTTATTCTGTGGAGAAATGTCGGCTTGGGCGCTATGCGACTAGCCGACCGGCAAAGGAATCACGGCTTTTCAGCTGAAATTCAATCCCATGCGTTCCGCCACAGTGTGCATGTCCTTGTCGCCACGGCCCGACAGGTTGGCCAGTACGATCTGGTCTTTCGGCAAGGTGGCCGCCAGCTTGGCCGCGTAAGCCAGTGCGTGCGACGATTCCAGGGCCGGGATGATGCCTTCGATATGGCAGCAGTCGTGGAAGGCCTGCAGCGCTTCATCATCGGTGATCGACACATATTGCGCGCGGCCCGAGTCTTTCAACCACGCATGTTCGGGGCCCACGCCAGGATAATCAAGGCCGGCCGAAACGGAATGCGTCTCGATGATCTGGCCATTGTCATCCTGCAACAGATACGTGCGGTTGCCGTGCAGCACGCCCGGATAACCGGCCGTCAGCGAAGCCGAGTGCTTGCCCGTGTCCAGTCCTTCGCCGGCCGCTTCCACGCCGATCAGTTTCACGTCTTTCTGGTCGATATACGGGTAAAAGATGCCCATGGCGTTGGAACCGCCACCGATGCAGGCCAGCACATAATCGGGCTGGCGGCCCGTCATTTCCGGCATTTGCACCAGACATTCTTCGCCGATCACGGACTGGAAGTCGCGCACCATCATCGGGTAAGGATGCGGCCCGGCTACCGTGCCGATGATGTAAAAGGTGTTTTCGATATTCGTGACCCAGTCGCGCATGGCTTCGTTGAGCGCATCTTTCAAGGTCTTGGAACCGGACTCGACCGGTACAACGGTGGCGCCCAGCAATTTCATGCGGTACACGTTTTGCGCCTGGCGCTTGACGTCTTCGCTGCCCATGTAGACCACGCATTCCAGGCCGAAGCGGGCGCAGATGGTGGCCGTGGCCACGCCATGCTGGCCGGCGCCCGTCTCGGCGATGATGCGTGGCTTGCCCATGCGCTTGGCCAGCAAGGCCTGGCCGATCACGTTGTTGATCTTGTGCGCGCCCGTGTGGTTCAAGTCTTCGCGCTTGAAATAGATTTGCGCGCCGCCGGCCAGCTCGGACCAGCGCTTGGCGTGGTAAATCGGCGATGGACGGCCGACAAAATGCTTCAGCTCGTAACGGAATTCTTCCAGGAATTCCGGGTCGACGCTGTAGCGGGCATAAGCGTCTTTCAGTTCGGCCAGGGCGTGCGTGAGCGTTTCGGCAACGAAAGAGCCGCCATAGGGGCCGAAATGGCCGCGTACGTCGGGGAAAGGGTAATCGGCGGCGTGAAACAATGCAGCGGCGGCGCCACTGTTTTTAACTTGGTCAGTCATGGGGTAATCCTCTGGCAATGATGGCATCGGCATCCAGTACCGCGCGGATAAAATCGCGGACTCTGGATGCGTCCTTGATGCCCTTGGACGCTTCGACACCACTGCTGATGTCGACGGCGTAAGGGCGCACGCGCACCACTGCGTCAGTCGCGTTTTGTACGCTCAAGCCACCACTTAAAACGACCCGAGGCGCGAGTTCTTTTGGGATGAGGGACCAATCAAATACCTTTCCTGCACCGCCGTAGGCATCCACATAGGTGTCCAGCAAGAGGCTGGAAAACAAGGGACTGGCGGCGCGATAGCGCTGTTCGTATTCTAGCAAATCTTCAAAGCTGGTGTCAGGTTTGACGCGGAATACCTGCGTATAGGGCCGATTCACGGCGGCAGCCAGCGCAGCGCTGTGCTCGGGCGTTTCGTCGCCATGGAACTGCAGCAGCGACAAGGGCGCCACGGCCAGGGTCGCCCTGACCTCTTCCACGCTGGCATTGACGAACAGGCCCACCGTGCTGACATAGGGCGGAATCGCCGCAATCAAGGTTGCCGCCTGCTCCGGCGTCACGTAGCGCGGGCTTTTCGGATAAAACACGAAACCGATGGCGTCGGCGCCGGCCGCGACGACGGCCTCGATATCTTCAACGCGGGTCAGACCGCAAATCTTGATGCGTGTGCGTGGCATGGGTATTTCTTTCCTTAAAACCAGGGCAAGGCGCTGCTCGAATCCTGTGGCAAACCCCATTTCGGGTCGTAATCGATCTTCGCCAGGTACAGGCCGTCCGGCATGAAGGTGGGTGCGGCGGCATGGCGATCCTTGCTTTCCAGCAAATATCCCATCCATTCCGGTGCTTCGCGGCCGCTACCGATATACACCAGCGAGCCGACCAGATTGCGCACCATATGGTGCAAGAAGGCATTGGCGGTGATGGTAAAGATGATCAGCTCACCACGGCGCTCGATACGGATATCGTGCATCAGCTTGACGGGCGACTTGGCCTGGCACTGGGCGGCGCGGAAGGCCGTGAAATCGTGCCAGCCCAGCAAGGGCGCCACAGCCTGCTGCATGCGTTCGACGTCGAGCGGACGGAAAAAGAAACCGGCGCGCCCCGTCACCAGCGGCGAACGGGTGGGGTTGTTGTACAGCACATAATGATAGGTGCGGGCGCGGGCGCTGAAGCGGGCGTGGAAAAAATCGTTGACCGTCGGGTCGCCATCCAATTCCTTGGCCCAGCGCACGGCGATGGATGGCGGCAGGAAGGCATTCACGCCGCGCACCCAGGAGTGGATGTCGCGCGTCAATTCTGTATCGAAATGCACGACTTGCTCAAGCGCATGCACGCCCGTATCCGTGCGGCCGGCACAGGTGGTGGCCAGGCGCACGCGGGCAAATTGTTCCAGGGCGTTTTCCAGTTGGTCTTGCACCGTCTGGCCACCGTCCTGCTTTTGGTAGCCATGCCAGGCCAGGCCGTCATACTGCAGACCCAGGGCGATGCGCTTCAATGGCGTTGCGAAAGTAATGTTTTGCATCGGCGCATTATACCGGTGCTGCGTTGCCCTGTTTGCTGACGGCTTCCTAGCTTAATAAGGCTCGCATCGTATTTGCCTTGGCGACTTGCTCGGCGCTACCACCCTTGATGACTTCATCAATCAATTCGCGGGCGCCTTCCTTGTCGCCGATTTCCTGGTAGGCAATCGCCAGGTCCAGCTTGGTATCCATTTCCATGTGGATAGCCGACAACGGGTCTTCCACGCCAGGCGCGGCAGCCTTGCCATCGTTCAAGTCCAGGTCGATGCCGGACAAGTCGAATTCTTGTGCTGGCGGCAAGGTTTCAGCCGGCGACGGCTCGTGCGGAACGACCGGCGCAACGGCGGCCACTGCGGCCTCTGGCGCCACATCGAAATCGGCCAGGTCCACATCCTTCAATGGGTCTGGCAGCGGCGTCAAGCCTGGGCCTGCGCCATTCACGGGGCCGGCAGGCGGTTCCAGGTCCAGGCCAAAATCCATGCTGGCGTCAAAGTCCGCATCCTGGTGGGCTTGCGCGGCGGCTGGGGCTTCGGGTACTGGAATCGCTGCCGGGCCAGGCATCACGATAGGATCGCTGGTCGACACCGGTTCGAAATCGAGGCTGTCCAGATCGAAGTCCAGGTGATGCGGGTCGGCAGGCGCAGGCTGGGCAGGCGCTGCAGGCACGACAACCTCTTCATCAGGCAAGTCCATGCTGCTGCCCACCGGACTAGCTCCCTTGCTCAAGCTCACCACCGCATCGACATCGGCGTTGCGGTACAAGGGATTGTGCGGATCGAGCGCCAGGCCCATGGCAGCCGCTTGCGGCCATTCATCGCCCTGCCCCTGCGTCTGGCTGTACAGTTCGCTGGCCTGCGCTTCAAAAGCGGCTGCGTCGTTGCGCGCCGAATAGATTTCCAGCAGTTTCAAGCGGGCAGCATGGCGGTCAGGATGGGCACGCAAAGCTTCCTTGAGGATTTCTTCCGCCTGGCCATCACGGCCGTACGCGATGTACACATCGGCTTCGGCGACCGGATCGACTTCATTGCCATCGAGGGCAGTCGCCCCCGCCACGGCAGCCGCACCGGCCACCGCCGCTGCTGCACCAGCGCCAAACAGATGGTTGCTCGCTTCCGAATGCTGCTGTTCCGGCGCCAGGCTGTGTTCTGCCACGGGCGCCGGTGCCGGCGCTGGCGGCGTTTCCGGTTCCAACGTGGGTGGCACGTCATCGCGTGGCGCTTCGGCATCTTTCCGGCGGCGCGCCAGCACCAGCGCGGCAGCGGCCGCCAGCAAGGCGGCCACGGCGATACCGATGGCGCCTGCATGGTCGCCCAGCCTGTCCGCTAGCGTAGGCTCGAGCGGCGAAACCTGTTTGACCAGCGGCAGCGGCTTGGCTTTCGGCACTGGCGGCTGGGCCGGCGCACTGGCTTGCGCGCTGGCTGGAGCACTGGCCGCAGCCTCAGCCGGCTTGGCCGGTACTGGCGCGCTCTTGTCAGCCATGGCCTTGTTTTTCACGGCCATCAGCTTTTCCAGGTCGCTGACGTTCTTTTCCAATTCCTTGACGCGCGAGGCCGCTTCTTCCACCTGTTTGGCCTTGGCGATCTTGTCTTCATCGCTGGCGACCGCACTCTTGCCGGCAGCTTTTGCGGCCGATTCCGCTTTCGACAGCTTCAGCTTGTCTTGCGCTTCGCTGACGGCGGTCGGTTTTTCTTCCACCTTGGTGGTGCTGATCTTGCCGGCCGTGCTTTGTCCTGGCTGCGCAGACTTGGCTGGTTTGCTTTGCGCAACTTGCCCTGCCAGCTTGTTGCGGTAGGCTTCAAAATCGATGGCGTGCGCCGTCACCACGCTCTTTGCTTCAGCCGCATTGGTGGCGCGGATGGTCTCGGCGCCTGGCACGGCCAGGATGCGCCCGGCCTGCATGCGGTTCATATTGTCGCCCTTGAAGGCGTCGGGATTGGCGCGGTACAGGGCGACGAGCATCATGTCGAGCGATACGCCCGACGGTTTCAACTCACTGGCAATGCGGCTCAGCGTATCGCCAGTCTTGACGCGGTAATCGGCAGTTTTCTTGCCGGCATCCGGCGCAGGTGCAGCAGCAGGGATAGCGGCGGCAACGGCAGCCGGCTTGCCCTTGCTTGGCGCCGCCACTTGCGGGCCGCGCGTCTGGCGCGCTTCCGGCGTGTCGAGCACGAAAGCATATTCACGTACCTGGCGACCATTCTTGCCGCTCAATTCCAGCAGCAGGTCGACCATCGGTTCAGTCACGGGCTGTGCCGAGCTGATGCGGACAAAGGGTTTGCCGTTGCGGCTTTCCACGGCAAAGCTCAAGGCGCTCAGGGCCGAATTGAATTCCACATTGGCCTGCTTGTAGGCATCGGGCGGCGCCAGTTTGGCCAGCAAGCCCGACAATTCGTCGCCCTTGACGGAGGTCAATTCGATCTCGGCGCGCAGCGGCTGGCCGGCAGCCGACAAGACGGTGATCTTGCCCAGCTCGGCCGCGGACGCCGCCGTAGACAATAACACTGCGCATGCAACAGCGCTACTGAGTGTTTTGAGAGCAAGGGAGGCGACCCGGGGACGAGTGTGTGCAGGCATAGTTGGAATAATCTTAGTTGGCGTGGGAAAACAGTTACTTTTCCAGATGTATCAACATATCATCATGCCCATAGCTATGCAAGCTCCGCATGGTTGAGTCTTGAGGGGCGAGGGACGAAAAAAAAAGCCGGGAAAACATCTCCCGGCCTGATTTCATTGATGCTTACGCATCCAAAAGAATACGCAACATGCGGCGCAATGGTTCCGCCGCGCCCCACAGCAACTGGTCGCCCACGGTGAACGCGGACAGGTATTCGCCGCCCATGCTCATCTTGCGCACGCGGCCCACCGGTATCGTCAGGCTGCCCGTGACGGCCGCTGGCGACAGGTCGCGCACCGAGGCTTCACGGGTGTTCGGCACCAGTTTGACCCATTGGTTGTTGCTGGCGATGATGTCATTGATTTCATCGAGCGGCACGTCTTTCTTCAGCTTGATGGTCAATGCCTGCGAGTGGCAGCGCATGGCGCCGATGCGCACGCACAAGCCGTCGACCGGGATTTCTTTCGTGCCAAAATCGATGCCGCGGCCCAGGATCTTGTTGGTTTCTGCGCCGGCTTTCCATTCTTCCTTGGACTGGCCATTGCCCAGATCCTTGTCAATCCACGGTATCAGATTGCCAGCCAGTGGCGCGCCGAACTGCTTGATTTCATCTGGCGAGTAGCCGTGCTGGGTGGCCAGCACCTGGCGGTCGATTTCCAAAATGGCCGAAGCCGGGTTTTCCAGCAGCGCCTTGACGGAGCTGTTGATGGTGCCAAATTGCGTCAGCAACTCGCGCATATGCTGCGCGCCGCCACCCGAGGCCGCCTGGTAGGTCATCGAGGTCATCCAGTCGATCAGGTCGTGCTGGAACAGGCCGCCCAGGCCCATCATCATGCATGAGACGGTGCAATTGCCACCGATGTAGTTCTTCACGCCCTTGCCCAGCGCATCCTTGATCACGTGCAGGTTGACCGGGTCGAGCACGATGACGGCGTCTTTTTCCATGCGCAAGGTCGAGGCCGCATCTATCCAGTAGCCGTTCCAGCCGCTAGCGCGCAGCTGCGGGAAAACGGCGCTGGTGTAGTCGCCGCCCTGGCAGGAAATAATGATGTCGCACTTGGACAGTTCGGCGATGCTGTTGGCATCCTTCAATATGGTTTCATTCTTCGCCATGGAAGGCGCTGCGCCGCCCGTGTTCGAAGTGGTGAAAAACACCGGTTCGATGTGGGCGAAATCGCCCTCTTCCTGCATGCGTTGCATCAGGACCGAACCGACCATACCGCGCCAACCTACCAAGCCAACTAATTTCATTACCATTCCTCAAGATGAGACGGCCGCTGCCGTCATTAGACTATTTTATCCCAGCGCTTTTACAACTGCATCGCCCATTGCCTCGGTCCCGACCAAAGTCGTGCCCGTTTCGTGGATGTCGGCCGTGCGCAAACCTTGCGCCAGCACTTTTTTCACCGCTGCCTCGATACGCTCTGCCTGCTCTGCGCGGTTCAGCGAATAACGCAGCATCATGGCCGCTGACAAGATCGTCGCCAGCGGATTGGCTATCCCCTTGCCCGCGATATCGGGCGCCGAACCATGCGATGGCTCGTACAAGCCCTTGTTGTTGGCGTCCAGCGAAGCCGACGGCAGCATGCCGATCGAGCCGGTCAGCATGGCCGCCGCGTCCGACAAGATATCGCCGAACATATTGCCGGTCACCATGACGTCGAATTTCTTCGGCGCCCGCACCAGTTGCATGGCGGCATTGTCGACATACATATGGTCGAGCGCGACATCCGGGTATTCCTTGTGTACATCGATAACGATGTCTTTCCAGAACTGGAAGGTTTCCAGCACGTTGGCCTTGTCCACGCTGGTCAGGCGCTTGTCGCGCTTTTGCGCCGCCTGGAAAGCCACGTGGGCGATGCGGCGGATTTCGCCTTCCGCATAGCGCATGGTGTCAAAACCTTCGCGCTGGCCCTTGAACGGGCCGTCCGGGCACTCGCGCACGCCGCGCGGCTGGCCGAAATAAATATCGCCCGTCAATTCGCGGATGATCAGAATATCCAGGCCGGACACCACTTCCGGTTTCAAAGTGGAAGCGCCCGCCAGTTCCGGATACAAAATCGCCGGACGCAGGTTGGCGAACAGGCCCAGATTCTTGCGCAAGCCCAAAATTGCCTGTTCGGGGCGGAACTGGCGCTCCAGATTGTCGTACTGATAATCGCCTACCGCGCCGAACAGCACGGCGTCGGCCGCCTTGGCCAGCGCCAAAGTCGCTTCCGGCAAAGGATGGCCGTGGGCCGCATAACCGGCGCCACCGACGGGGGCGCTTTCCAGCTCGAACGATTCGCCGAGCACATTCAAGACTTTTACTGCTTGAGCAACGATCTCAGGACCGATACCGTCGCCGGGCAAAATTGCAATTTTCATGGAATAATCTTTTAGATAACGTTGGCCAACCAGGGCTGGCTGTGCAGATGACGCTCTTCGAAGGCGCGGATATCGTCGGCATGGCGCAGGGTCAGGCCGATATCGTCGAGTCCATTCATCAAACAATATTTGCGGAAAGCATCGATCTCGAACGGATACGAGACGGCGCCATTGCTGGTCGCCACGCGCTGCTGTTCCAGGTCCACCACCAGCTTGTAGCCAGGGAAAGCTTTCACTTCATTGAACAGGTGTTCGACTTGCGCTTCCGACAGCACGATGGGCAGCAAGCCATTCTTGTAGCAGTTATTGAAGAAAATGTCGGCAAACGACGGCGCGATGATGGCGCGGAAACCATATTGATCCAGCGCCCACGGCGCGTGTTCGCGCGAGGAGCCGCAACCGAAATTCTTGCGCGTCAGCAAGATCGAGGCGCCCTGGTAGCGCTGCTCGTTGAGCACGAAATCCGGGTTCAGCGGACGGCGGCTATTATCCTGGCCCGGCTCGCCGTGGTCCAGATAACGCCATTCATCGAACAGATTGGGGCCGAAACCGCTACGGTGGATCGATTTCAGGAATTGCTTTGGAATGATGGCGTCGGTATCGACGTTGGCGCGGTCCAGCGGGGCCACCAGGCCTTCGTAAATCGTAAATTTATCCATGCTATTTCTACTCGGTAAGACGGGAGGCGCAGCGCACCGGCCCGTCACGGTTTATTTTCCGCCGGCGCCGGTGACGACCTGGCCGACTTTCTGCACATCGCGGCCAAAGCCGGAAACGGTGTTGCAGCCGGCAAGTATCATGGCGACGAGGGCGAGGGCGAAGAGTTTTTTCATAGTGTGTTCATTTTTTCAGGGTAACGGTGGCGTTAGTGTAAACCACCCGCTGAAAAGCTGGGGTCAGACCCGGCGGGTCTGACCCCGTCGTCATCGCAGTGCGCGCACATCCACAAAGTGGCCTGCGATGCCCGCCGCAGCGGCCATGGCGGGCGACACCAGATGAGTGCGGCCGCCCTGTCCTTGCCGGCCTTCGAAGTTGCGGTTCGAGGTCGAAGCACAGCGTTCGCCCGGCTCCAGGCGGTCGGCATTCATCGCCAGGCACATGGAGCAGCCCGGTTCGCGCCACTCGAAACCGGCATCCTTGAAGATGCGGTCCAGGCCTTCGCGTTCAGCCTGATCCTTGACCAGGCCGGAACCGGGCACCACCAGCGCCAGGGTCACGTTGGAAGCGCGGTATTTGCCGCGCACCACGGCGGCTGCCGCGCGCAAGTCTTCGATGCGCGAATTGGTGCAGGAACCGATAAACACCTTGTCGATACGGATATCCGAAATCGGCGTGTTCGGCTTCAAGGCCATGTAGACCAGCGCCTTTTCCATCGCGTCGCGGCGCACGGCGTCTTTTTCCTGGTCGGGATCGGGCACGCGGCCATTCACGCCGGTGACCATTTCGGGCGAGGTGCCCCAGGTCACTTGCGGCACGATCTCGGCGGCGTTCAGGGTCACCACCAGGTCGAAACGGGCGCCCGGGTCCGAATGCAGGGTGCGCCAGTAAGTCACGGCGCGCTCCCAATGCGGACCGGCCGGTGAAAATGGACGGCCCTTGACGTAATTGATGGTGGTGTCATCGACGCCGATGATGCCGGCGCGCGCGCCCGCTTCGATGGCCATGTTACAGACCGTCATGCGCCCTTCCATCGACAGCGCGCGGATGGTCGAACCGCCGAACTCGATACAGTAGCCGGTGCCGCCCGCCGTGCCGATCTTGCCGATGATGGCCAGCACGATATCTTTCGCCGTCACGCCGGCTGGCATGGCGCCATCCACCTGCACCAGCATGGATTTGGATTTCTTTTGCAACAGGGTTTGCGTGGCCAGCACGTGCTCGACTTCGGAGGTGCCGATGCCATGCGCCAGCGCGCCGAACGCGCCGTGGGTGGAGGTATGCGAATCGCCGCAGACCACCGTCATGCCAGGCAGGGTCGCACCCTGCTCGGGGCCGATCACGTGCACGATGCCCTGGCGCTTGTCGTTCATGTTGAAGTACGTCAAACCGTAGTTTTTGGCATTCTTGTCCAGCGTTTCCACCTGCAGGCGCGACACCGGGTCGCTGATCCCATCGATACGGCTGGTGGTCGGCACATTATGGTCGGCCACGGCCAGGTTGGCGGACAGACGCCACGGCTGGCGGTTCGCTGCGCGTAGGCCGTCGAAGGCTTGCGGGCTGGTGACTTCGTGCAACAAGTGCCGGTCGATATACAGAATTGTCGTGCCATCATCTTCGGCCCGAACAACGTGGGATTCCCAAAGTTTGTCGTAAAGCGTCTTCATCATGATTTATGCAGCGTTGCCACAGCCTGTGTAAGTAACTTGTAATTCAGTGAACTGTAATAAATGATCTCTCATACAGATTACAAGGATCGGCAATGATTATGCCATATTTTGCGCAACACAGAACCGAAACAGGTAAAACCGTTAGATTGGCGATACAAAGTTTGGAGGCTGAGATTGATATGGGTTAAAAATTGCTGAAATATCCCTTTTGCTGGCATGGCTGGAACACCTGCAGCCGCGTGTCCGAAGGAATGTCTGTGGGGCAAAAAATATGACTTCTCTGCGCAAGGTCAAATCAGACGTGCCAGAGCGTGGCGGAGCAAGTCGCGGCCCAGCTGCGCGCCCAAGGATGACGCAGCGCGCGCGCAGGAAATCGTGCGCGTGCAGCACTGGCTGGAAGGTGGCAGCTTGCGTCCAGACAGTATTTGATTCAGCAATAAAAAAACCCGCTACGCGTAGCGGGTTTTGCCAGGAGTAAAGCGAGCCTTAGGCGGCTAAACGCACGCTTCCCCTGCAACCATCCATCAGGAACGACAGGCCGACCACCAGCACCAGTTCGCCTTCCGCCGAACGGGCCGTGCCGGTAATGCCTTCCACGGTAATCGCCGTCATCGGCTTGATCACCAGGTCGGCCGTGCCATCGACGGCTTCCACGGCAAGAATATACGGTTGCGGTGCGGCCACCACGATGCCGACGCGCTCGCTGCACGATTCGTAGCCCAAAGCGCCCGCCAGCGAACGCACGGGCAATGGACGGCCCTGGTCTTTCAGGACCGGTGCGCCGCCCACTTCCATGAAGGTTTCCGGCAATTCGACCACGCGCTGCACCACCGCCATCGGCAGCGCCAGCGCGGCGCCCGAGGTGGACACCAGCATGGTCGGCACGATAGACAGTTCGATCGGCAGGCGGATGGCAAACTTGGTGCCATGGCCCAGCGAGGACTCGATGTGGATCGCGCCGCGGTTTTTTTCCACGGCGGTTTTCACCACGTCCATGCCCACGCCGCGGCCGGACACGCTGGACGCGACTTCCTTGGTCGAGAAACCGGGCAGGAATACCAGCTGGAAACATTCGTCGTTGCTCAATTGCGCGTTTTCGCTGATCAAGCCTTTTTGCTGCGCCTTGCTGCGCAGGAAGACCGGGTCCATGCCCTTGCCGTCATCTTGCAGCACGATCATGACGCTATTGGCTTCCTGCCATGCCTTCAGGGAAATATACGATTTGGCCGGCTTGCCGGCAGCCAGACGGTCTTCCGGCGATTCCACGCCGTGGTCTAGCGAGTTGCGCAACATGTGCACCAGCGGATCGTACAGGCTGTCGACCACCACGCGGTCGACTTCCGTCTCCGCGCCTTCGATGGTCAGCTCGACGTCCTTGCCCAGGTCTTTCGCCAGCTCGCGCACCAGACGGGGGAATTTCTGGAACAAGCGGCCCACCGGCTGCATGCGCGTGGCCAGGGTGGCGCGCTGCAACTCGGTCGAGTAGCGCGAGGCGCGTTCCAGGGTTTCCGCCAGGGTCGCCATCAAGCTGGCAGCCGGGCCTTCGAATTTGAATTGCAGCAAGCGTTCCAGCAGCACGGCAGCCTGGTTGGCAGCCTGCACCGATTCGCCGGCCACTTCCAGCAAGGCGTCGAGCTTGACGGCATCGACGCGGATGCTGTCTTCCTTGACGGGTGCGGCATGGCGCACCTCGGCGCCTTCGCGGCGGTCCACGCCATCCCAGGCCTTGCCGGCCGGCTTGGCAGCAGCAGCAGGCGCGGCTGCGGCAAGCGGCGCGGACGCTGGCGTTGCAGCCACGGCAGCCACTGGCGCGGCGGCGAGCTTGCTGCCTTCCGGCACCACCGCGTTATACATGCCGGTCCAGTCCAGTCCATCTTCTCCGACGACTGGTGCGGCGGCAACAGGGGCCGCGGCCACTTCGGCCACGACTTCTACTACCGCAGGGGCGGCAGCGGGCGCTGGCGCAGCCGGTGCATCGTTGCCTTCGATGGCGTTCGTCAGGATGTGTTCCAGCTCTTGCGGCATGGCCGGCAGGGATTCCGGCGCGGCGCCATTGGCCAGCTCCGTCAATTGGTCCGCCACGAAACCGGAGGCCTGCAGCGCTGCCTCGATGGCCAGCGGCGTGACGGGCGCGGCGCCCGTGCGCAAGGCATCGAACAAGTTTTCCGTCAGGTGGCAGGCGGCCACCAGCGCAGGCAAGCCCATGAAACCGGCGCCGCCCTTGATCGTGTGGAAAGAGCGAAACACCGCATTGAGCGTTTCCTTGTTGTCAGGATCGCGCTCGAGACGCAATAGGTGCTCTTCAACATTAACCGCAAGATCCATCGCCTCGACGACGAAATCCTTGAGCATATCGTCCATTAGAATCCCAAATCAGCAAGAAGATCGTCAACATTATTCTGGTCCAGCGCCACGGATGGCACCGACGGGCCCTGCATCAGCGGCGCAGCCGGCTTTTGCGCGAGTTTTTCACGCACTTCGGCTGGCGCGTTATCGCGCAGCAGCTGGGCCAGTTCGTTTTCCACCGTCTTGGTAATGTTGACCACTTTTTTGATCAGCTGACCGGTGATGTCCTGGAAGTCCTGGGCCATCATGATTTCCAGCAGGCGCGCTTTTTCCGCTTCCGTGGCAACCGACACGGCTTGCGTGAACTGGCGCGTGTCACCGGCCAGGGCCTTGAATTCTTCCAGGCTCAGCTTGCCGTCGAACAGCGCGCTCCAGCGGCTATCCATGTCCTTGGCCTTTTTCGACAGCACATCCTGTGCCGGCATGCCTTCGTCCAGCGTGTTCAAAACCTTGTTGGCGGCCTGCTCGGTCAAGGTGGCCACGTATTCCAGGCGGTCTTGCGCATCGACGATCTGCGAAGAAGCTTCCGTCAATGCCTTGTCGTAACCCAGTTCGCGCAAGGAATCGTGCAGCAAGCGCACGATGCCACCGAGGCGTTCAAACATGGGCTGGTCGGATTTGTCGACCGGATCGGCGGCATGTGCTTCAGCGGCCAGCTCAGTTGTCACCTCAGTTGTCACCTCAGTTGCGGCTTCGGCCACCGGCACAGCTGCGGCTGCTACCGGGGCCGCGGCGCTGGCCGACACCGAGTCGAACAAGGCTTCAAAATCGTCGTCCGCTATCTCGGCGGGTGCTGGCGTGGCGGCAGGCGCGGGCGCGGCCGTGCGTTGCGCGGATACTTCATCGAATAAGGCATCGAAATCATCAGCGGCGTTGGTCATATCCCTGCTTCTCCATAATTTGTCAAAATTCCGCCTGAACAGTGCGTTTTACAGACTGATACCCGCAATTTCTCGATTAAGATGATTTGAGGCAATACCGCTGCGATGGTGCGAGTGTATCAGGGCGTTGCCCTATTGGTAAATCTCAAAACGCGCTTCCCACTATAAAGCGGGCCTAGAATTGCTTTTCCTCACGGAAATAAGTGTTCCCACTGTTGTATTTTGAAATACTACCATTGGCGTGCGAGCAAGAACATGCCCAGGCAGGAAATCCCACCTCCCTTCCTCCACACAAAAGCGATCTTCTTGCTAATGTTGTCTATACTGAAGGTGCAAGAGTGTTGATAATTATCAAGTCTTTACATGAAAACAATGCTGCAGCCACGTCTACAATAAGACCTGCTGCGCGCGCCGGTCCATACACGAAGGAACTGCCATGTATAAGAAAATTCTGATCGCCACCGACGGCTCAGCCGTCTCCAACCTGACCGCCTGCGCCGGCGTGGCCTTTGCAGAACAGATGCAGGCGGACATACTCGCCCTGTATGTGGCGCCCGAGTACCAATACCCGGTGTATATCGAAATCATTCCGCCGAGCTATCCCAGCGAAGAGGAATACCGCATCGCCATGCGCAAGGCCGGCGCCGGCCACTGGCAAGCCGTGCTCGATGCGGCAGCCAAACGGGGACTGCAGGCAACCGGCTTGACGACGTTCTCCGACAGTCCCGCCCTGAAAATTGTCGAAGTGGCCCAGTTGCAGCATTGCGACCTGATTTTCATGGGCTCCCATGGCCGCAGCGGCTGGGGCCAGCTCTTGCTGGGCAGCGTCACCAACAAAGTCTTGTCGCACTCGACACTACCGGTACTGGTGCATAGGCTGATCAAGGAACCGCCGGCCCCATAGCAGGTCATATGAAACAGCGGCGCACGGTAGAAACTCGGGGATGGCGCCGTTTTCAGCTAATATGACAAGCTTTCCGATTTTTTAACAATTCTTTCTACCCTTGGCCAGCTCCTTGTGGCCAGCACAGACTGCAGGCCTATGATACGTATTGTGATTGCCGACGACCACACCATCATGCGCGAGGGCTTGAAGCGCATACTCGACGGCGCGCCCGATATCGATATCGTGGGCGAAGCCATCGATGGTTTCGAAGTACTGAACCATGTGCGCCAGGGTGGTTTTGACCTGCTGCTGCTCGACCTGTCGATGCCGGGCCGCAGCGGGGTCGACCTGATACGCCAGATCCGCAGCGAAGCGCCCAAGCTGGCCATCCTGATCCTCACCATGCATGAAGAGGAACAATACGCCGTGCGCGCCATCCGCGCCGGCGCGCAAGGCTATCTGACCAAGGAAAGCGCCGGCACCCAGCTGGTGGGCGCCATCCACAAAGTGGCGTCGGGCCGCCCCTACATCAGCGCCGAAGTGGCCGAACAGCTGGTGCTCAATATCATGATGCCCAATGAAAGCCTGCTGCATAAACAGTTGTCGGACCGCGAATTCGAAGTCTTTTCGCTGCTGGTCTCGGGCAAGTCGATCACGGAAATCGCCAACAACCTGCACCTGAGCGTCAAGACGGTCAGCACACACAAGACGCGCATCATGCAAAAGATGGGCATGAGTTCCCTGTCAGAAATGGTGCAATACGCCGTCGCCCACCGCTTGCTGTCTCCCTTCAAGACCTGAGCGCGCCCGCGCTCCGTCCATCATTGCCATGCCATCGGCATAGGCAATGACATACATCTCAGTAGGAACAATCCTACAGACACTGCCGTGGCTCCTACTCCCATATTCAGCCACTTGCTGATATTAATTTTATACGGCTGTTGGCATACTGAAATCAGTAATCAAGTTGCTGCCAAGTTATGTCCTTACGTCGATCGTTAATACCGTCGTCATACAGCAAGTCTTCAGCGAATTGAGCAATATCCGCCAGGTTCAACGCCGCCGGCCAGCATGACCGGGCGCAACGACCCCGTGCATTTCGTTATTCAAATCTGAACTACCTGTCACCAGGAGATGAACATGCTGTCCACGCAAACACCTGAAAACCGCCCAGCCTCGTCGTCGCTCGTCCCATCTTCCTCGATGGAAGCGGGACGCCAGCGCCAAGGGCGGCTGTGGTCGAATCTGAAGGAAGTATGTGACCTGCTGCATATCTCCAACGCCTGCACCATTGCCGCCGACGAGTTGCTGTTCCAGCACGTACAGTTCAAGACGGGGCAGCGCGTACACACCATCGGCCAGCCTTTCGACACCTTATATATTGTCAACTCGGGCTTTTTGAAAACCGTGCTGATCGACGAATTCGGCAACGAGCAGGTACTCAGTTTTCCCATGAAGGGCGACATGCTGGGCGTGGACGGCATCCACTCGCGCCATTATTCGTCGGAGGCAGTGGCCCTGTCCGACTGCGACCTGATCTTGCTGCCCTTCAAAAAACTGACGGCGCTGGGCCGGGTTCACCTGGAACTGGAAAACGTCATGTATGGCGTGATGAGCCGCGAACTGGTGCGCGAACAGGCGATGATCGGCATGCTGGGCGCGCTCAGCGCCGAAGCCCGCGTGGCCCGCTTCCTCGTTTCGCTGGCCGACCGCTTCGCGCAGATGGGCTACTCCAGCAAACTGTTCAACCTGCGCATGACGCGCCACGAAATCGGCAGCTATCTGGGCCTGACCCTGGAAACCGTCAGCCGCACCCTGTCCGCCTTCAATGAAATCGGCCTGATCACGGTGGACCAGCGCACCATCGGCATCAAGGATCCCGATGCCCTGAAAACCCTGCGCCGCCTGCCGCCATCGCGCTCGCGCGCCAAGCAACTGGCGGCCGCCAAGCTGAAGGCCGACACGCAAGCTGCCGCCAAGGCCGATGCCGCCCAGTTGCTCGCCACGATCTAAGCCATTGAGAACTAGCCGGACACAGGCTTGACCCGGCCGGAGCGCTTGCCGCCCCGCCGGGTCTTTTTTCGCCTCGACATCCTCGCCACACCCTCCTGCCGCCCCCGCACCGTTCCCGCCGCGCATGCCAATTCGCCATCTGAATTGACCAGGCGGCAATCCCCTCTCACAAATGCTCAACTAAATGCCCGATTTCGCATAAATAGGGCTTGCTTTTCGGGCCACATTCAACAATAATGCAAATACGAATCATTCTCAACTGAGATAAAAGAAAGTCAAAATGCATACTTCAAAACCCGCCTTGGTCCAGGATGCTCCTTCCGTTCACGCTCGTCCGCTCGCAAGCATGGCGCAACCGGCGCGCCGCATCACCAGCGAAGCGTTGCTGCAGCAGGGACGTGAAGTGGAAATCGAACACAGCGGCAAGATTTACCGCTTGCGCGTCACCCAATTGAATAAGCTGATCCTGACTGCCTGAACTGCCTCAACTGCATCAACATTACGCAGCAGCCAGGCATCACCCCGCCAGCCAGTCGCGCGCCACGTGCGCGCCAGCCAGCCAAACCACCGCACAGGAGTGTTTGATGGCGATCGACCTTAACTCTTCGATGTCTGTCGGCGCAAGCAGGCAACAGCCTGAATTGATGCTGTCAGCCGTATTGCACCTGATGTCGCATTACCACGCACACAGCACTGATAACGGTGCCTGCCCGAAACTGGCGTCGGTGATCGAACGCCATCTGCAAGTGCTGTCCGGCCTGCCCGACCTGGCGCCCGTGCTGCAAGCGACTTGCCAGCAACTGTCGCAGCAATGGGCCACGCGGGTCAGCCTGAATTTACCCACGCCGCCAAAAACCACCTTCATCGAACGCCTGGGCCGCATGGTCGGCACCAAGCGCCCTGCAGCTTCCCTACCGCAATAATTCTTCCGTTTCCCCTACGCCTAACAGGATATCGCCATGTGTGACAAAGACAAGTCTCTCCCCGTCATCAGCAATTGTTCCAGCGGCGAGGCCGAAAAGGCCGCGCTCGCTTCGCGCCGGCGACGGCTGTGGGAACTGTCGCATACCTGCCACTGCCCGCTGGTCGGCGTAGGCTTGCCACTTGGCTATTTGCGCAAGCTGGTCGGCAAGATGACGGGCGGCCGCGTGCTGGCCGACGATTACGAGGTACATGTAGGCGCCGTGACGGAATGCGGCGCGCGCAACCGGCTGTCGGAAGCGCTGCAAAAAGAACTGGAACGCCGTTACGCGCCCGTGATCCTGCGTTTTCGCGGCGCAAAAACGACGGAGCAAGTGGCGCAATTGTGGCGCGCGGCCGTAGGCAATGGCGATGTGGCCGGCGCCTTCTGGGCAGGCTTGACCCACCCGCGCTGCGATGCGGAACTGGAAGAGCAGATGTGCAGGGATTTGCACATGATACAACACCAGGCAGGCGCCTGCGTGCGGGCCGACATGGGCAAATTCACGGCCTTGCAGGAAGAAAACGCGCGCCTGACGCAGGAACTGGCCAAGCTGCAACAACGTAGCCATGCCCTGCTGCAGGAAAAAACGGGCGACCTGGAACGCCAGGAGGCGCTACTGCTGCGCGCGCGTGCCGACACCATCGGCAAGGACAGCGTGATCGACAGCTTGCGTGCCGAACTGGCGCAATTGCAAGCGATCGTGCCGGAACTGGAAGCGCGTACCCGTTTAGTGGAACGCCTGGCGCAGATGGATGAACGTGAGAAAGAATTGCGCCAGCAAATCAGCGAATTGAAACAGGCGCAGCCGCGCACGGCGCCAGTCGCACCGCCGCCAGCGCCGAAGCTGGAAGTGCCCACTGGCGGCAAGCTCAAGATGCCGATACGCCTGGTCGATCAAAGCGTGCTGTGCGTGGGTGGACGCAGCGGCAATGTGGCAACTTACCGCGCACTGATCGAGCGGGTCGGCGGCCAGTTCGCCCACCACGATGGCGGCCTGGAAGACAATGCCAATATGCTCGATTCCAGCCTGGCGGCAGCCGACCTGGTAATTTGCCAGACCGGCTGCATCAGCCACAGCGCTTACTGGCGCGTCAAGGATTATTGCAAACGGACCGGCAAGCGTTGCGTGTTCATCGACAACCCCAGCATTTCCAGCCTGGCGCGCGGCTTGCAGGAAGTCAGTGGCGAGATGGAACCGGCGGCACTGAACACAGCAGAATAAAGCGCCCCCGGCTTTTTTAAGCTGCCAGTTCGCGCTCGATGGCCTCGCGCAAAATCGCATCATCGGCCGTGGTATCGGGCGCAAAGCGTCCTACCACGCGACCATCCTTGCTGATCAAAAATTTCTCGAAATTCCACAGCACGTCGGTCGGGTTCTCTTGCACGATGCCATAACCGGCCAGCTTGGCGCGGAAATCGCTGCCCGGCTTTTCCTGCGCCTGCGGCTGCTGTTCGATCAGGCGCTGGTATAAGGGATGCTGGTCCGGGCCCTTGACGACGATTTTTTCAAACAGAGGGAATTGCACGCTGAACTTCGTGCTGCAAAAGTCCGCGATCTCGGCATTGCTGCCCGGCTCTTGCGCGCCAAATTCGTTGGCAGGGAAACCAGCCACCACCAGGCCTTGGGCCTGCTTGTCTTGATACAGTTTTTCCAGGCCTTCGTACTGCGGCGTCAAGCCACAGGCCGACGCCACGTTGACCACCAGTATTACTTTGCCCCGGTACGCACCCAAGGTGGCAGCGTCGCCATTGATGCGGTGCAAAGGAATGTCGTAAATGCTGTCGCTCATGATGTCTCCTTGGAAGAAAGAACCATCATAACCGCCTCTGCGCGGACGTGCTGGCGAAGCATTTAAATCCTCAGTACACGTCACGCCGGTAGCGTCCTTGCGCTGCCAGCGCATCGAGCGCGGGCCGGCCCAGTATGTCTTGCAAGGCCAGGTCGACGCCGCCTGCCATGCCGGCCAGGCTGCCGCAAATATAGATGGCAGCACCCTGTTCCAGCCACAGCTGCACTTCATCGGCATTGCCGCGCAAGCGGTCCTGCACATACAGGCGCTCTGGCTGGTCGCGCGAAAACACCATGTCCAGGCGCGGCAAGTCGCCGCTGGCATGCCAGTGCTGCAACTCTGCCCGATAGTGGAAATCATGCTCGGCATTGCGTTCGCCAAAGATCAGCCAATTGCGGCGCTGGCCAGCCAGCACCCGGCTTTTCAAGTGGCCACGCAAGCCGGCGATGCCGCTGCCGTTGCCGATCAAAATCAAGGGCCGGGCCGCATTGTCTTCCAGGCGGAAACGCCGATGCGGGCGCAAGCGCAGCTGCACCGTATCACCTGGCTGCGATTGCGCCGTCAGCCACCCGGACGCCAGGCCCAGGCTGCCATCGGAGTGACAATGCTGGCGCACCAGCAAATGCACGCTGCCGTCATGCGGTATCGAAGCGATCGAATATTCACGCGGCTGCGCCGGGTCGGCCGGCGCCGCCACCTGCACCAGGTCGCCCGACTGCCAATCGGGCAAAGCGCCGCTGGCAGGCGCCAGTTCCACGTGATACACGGCGCCACCCGCGCTGCCCGGATTCAACAAACGCCGCACCAATAAGGACCAGTCGCCAAAGGCGGGCGCACTCCAGTCCGGCGCATCACTGGTGCCAGCCAGGTGACTGAGGCTCTGAAACCAGTGCTCGATGGCGGCGCCGGCACTGCGGTCCACCTCGATGCGTTCAAACAGGGGCGAGGCGCCCTGCCCGGCCAGCCAGGTATCCAAAGCGCGGCCAAAGCCGCAATACTGGCTGTAACTGCTATCGCCCAAGGCCAGCAGACCATAGTGCAACTGGGGCAGCGCCAATTCTCCCGTCATCAGCTTGCCGATGAAGGCAGCTGCATTATCGGGAGCGTCGCCCTCGCCATAGGTGCTGACCAGAAACAAGGCCCGCTCGGCCTGCTGCAAATCTTCGGCACTGACATCGGCCAGCGCACACAGGCGCACGGGCAAGCCTGCCAGTTGTAAACTATGCGCCGTCTGCGTGGCCAGCTCTTCGGCATTGCCGGTCTGGCTGGCGTAGACCACCAGCCAGGCCGGTGTATCGGCCAAGGCCTCTTTGGCCGCTTTGTCTGCGCGGCGACGCTTGCGCGCGCGCAACCAGGGCGCCAGGCAGACGCCGGCATAACTGAGAGACATGCCAGCGAGCAAGGCCAGCCGCGTCGTATCGTGCGTAAAAATCATGGGGTTCAGTGTTATTCGTCCAGCATGGCCAGCATCTGGCTGCTCAATGTTTCGCGCAATCCATCTCCGTCACGCTGCAGGAAACGCGCGGCCAGGCCTTGCTCTTCGGCAAGCGCCAGGCCTGCCTCCGGGCCCAGCACGGTCAAGGCCGTCGACCAGGCGTCGGCCGCCATGCATTCGGCGTGTACCACGGTGACGGAAGCGAGTTGGTTGCTGATCGGCATGCCGCTGCGCGGATCGATGGTGTGGGAAACGCGCGTGGCGCCATCCTGAAAAAAGCGCCGGTAATCGCCCGACGTGGCCACTGACAAGCCATGCAGCGCCAGCAGCATTTCCGGTGGCTGTGGCATTGTGTCCGCCACGCCATCGACTTGCTCCAGCATCACCCACCAGGGCTGGCCGTCGGGCTTGCTGCCGGCACCGCGCAGCTCGCCCCCTACTTCCAGCAGATAGTGGCGTATGCCCTGGCTATCGAGATAGCGCGCCAGGCGGTCCACGCCATAACCCTTGGCCACAGCCGACAAGTCCAGCAGCAAACCGCCGGGCTGGCGCACGCGGCGGGCCGGCAAGTCCAGTGCCAGACGGCGACGGCCTTGCTGCGACAGCAGAAAGGCGACTGTCTCGGGTGTTGGCGATTGAAAACCTGGCTGCTCGTAACGCTGGCGGGAGCCGAAGCCCCACAGGTTGACCAGCGCGCCGGCGCAGGGATCGTAGGCGCCGCCAGAAACATGCGCCACATGCATGGCAAAAGCCAGCACTTCGCAAAAAGCCGCAGGCAGGCTGTGCCAGCTACCCGGCTCGGCCCGGTTAAAACGGCCCAGGTCCGAGTCTTCGCTCCAGTGGCTCATTTGCGCCACCACCAGATCCAGCTGCTGCTGCAAGCCTTGCTGCAAATCAACCTTACCGGCACGCCCAGAGTTGGCGTTTTCCAGCAGGTGCACCGTCCAGCTAGTGCCCATGCTGAGGCCGCTAAAATGGCGAGCGACGGCACCGGGCGGCGCGGCCTCGTCAGAAATATGGTGAGGCAGCAAGACCCGCCGGATAGACTCGCTACCCACGATTATTGCGGCAACACTTCCACACTGGCCGCGTAGGTCATGCGGCGCTCGGGCATGGCGGGCGGTTGACCCGCCACGGCAGGTGCGGCGGCAGGCCAGCTGCTGCTCAGGTAATACATGCCGGCGGCCGGCACGGTAAACGTGATCTCGCCCTTGGCATCAGTCGTCTGGCGGATTTCGCCAAGCACGCCACGGTAGCGCACGCCGCCTGGCACCAGGCTGAACGCCAGGTTGGCGGCCGGCTTGCCATCGATCAGGAAGCGCCAGGTGGCTTTTTCGCCTGCGTGCAAATCGTTGGGATGCGTGACGGGTACGAATTCCAGGCCCGCGCCGGTCGGCTTGAACACGGCCGTGCTGGTCTCGCCATTGCTGAAGAACGTTTCCAGACGGCCTGCCGTGCGCGTGACTTTCAATTCTTGCGCATCGGCTGGCACGTCTTTCTTGAAGGTTTCCTCGTTGCCACGGAAACGCTTTTGCTCGCCATTCACCTTGTAGCTGGCCATCACGGTTTGTGACACGATGGCCGCTTTATAGGTGCCCGGCTTTTCCAGCTTGACGTCGAACACGCTGCGCAGCCGTCCCGTCAATACATTGGCGGGCGCTACCGTGGCGCCATCCGGCCCCGTGATTTGCAGCAAGTCCAAACGCAGCGGCTGATGATCGATCTCAAACAAGCCATCGGACACGGCGGCATCCACCGTCACCCAGGCATCTTTGCTTTCCACCATCGTGCTCGATGGCACCATCCAGCCGCGATGGGCGTGGGCGTTCATGGCCAGACCGGCCAGGGCCAGCACCATCAATGACTTGCGTACTTTGGTAATCAACATGGGGGGAGCCTTATGGTTTGAGTTGGACGACGACGTTACCGAGTTCTTCCTTGCCCTTGGCCGGTATGGACTCGGCACTTTTCGGTGGCCACTGGAACGGTACGCGCACCAGTTCGCGTCCGCCCGCTTCACGCGCCGCTTCCACCACCAATTGATATTCGCCGGCCGGCAGTTTGTCGAGTACGGCTTTCGAACCAGGGAAGGTCAGATTATGTTCGCCGGGCGCACGCGTGGCGCCGCTGACGCCATCAACCGGCATGGCCAGGTCGCGGCCGCTCTTGCGCCACCATTGACGCATATCCTTGAGCCACTTTTCACCGCCCTTGTCTTTCTTTTTCACGTCGTACAGCACGGCCAGGTTGCCCACCACTTTCTGGTCCGGCGTTTCCAGCCAGGCAGCCACATAGGGGCGATGATATTCCGCCACGTTCAGTTGCGGGATTTCAAGCTTCAGGGACAGGTCGGCCGCCATGGCCGAAGTACCGATCAGGGGAAGTCCAAGCGCAAGGGAGTAGCGTAATTTCATGGTATGCCTGTAAAAAGTGGAAAATAAAAACATCAGTGTATGAATAGCAAGGCGATACCACACGGTATCAAAATGCCGAGTCCTACCATGGGCCAGGTCAGGGGACGCTTGACTGCATGGAACTTTAAAATCAACAAGCCTGTGAGGCAAAACACGACGCACAGGCCGGCAAAGATATCGATGAACCAGTTCCAGGCCACGCCCGTGTTGCGGCCCTTGTGCACATCGTTGAGCCAGGAGATCCAGCCCCGGTCCGTCACTTCATATTCGGCCGCGCCATCTTCCAGGCCGATGCGCACCCAGGCGTCGCCGCCCGCCTTGGGCAGCGGCAGATACACTTCCTCGACCGACCATTCGGCCGGGCGCTCGCCCGCATTGATGGACCACTGCTGAGTCAGCCAGCGCCCGGCGATGCCAGGCAGGGGCGCATTGGCGCCATCATGCTTCTGTGCATACGCGGCCAGCTGAGCCACCACCGGCGCAGGCACAGTGGCCTTCTGGCGCGTGACGGTCGGCTTGGCTTCAATCTGGGTGGCGTGATTCAGGGTAATGCCGGTAATGGCGAACAAAAACATCGCCAGCAAACATAGCGCCGAACTGATCCAGTGCCATTGATGCAGCTGCTTGAGCCAGACGGCGCGGCTGGCGTTCTGCCTGGCCTTGTCGGCGGCACCCACATCATGCGCGCCACGGTCAGATTGCTTCATTGACATCCTTAAAAATAAATTTCCCGGCCAGCCTTGCTACTTTTTCAAGAACAAAGCAGCACAAAGATGATAATGATTATCATTTATGAAGTCAATCAAAGCAGGGCATGCTCAGCCCCCCGTTTTGTAACAAGATTGAAACATGGATCACGCCCCAGGGTACGCTGCCGAACGGTGTCGCGGCCAGCCGTCTCCTATGCTGAAGCTTCGTCATCCACCAAGGGGAGCATGCCATGAGCTATAACAGCGAACAACTGAACATCATCGCGGGCAAGATCAAACAAGTCAAATTTGGCATGTTTACCACCAGCGATGACACACGCACCCTGACCAGCCGCCCGCTCACCCTGCAGCAAACCGATAGCCAGGGCCAGATGTGGTTTTTTGTCTCCAACCAGACACCGTTCGTGCGCGAGCTGTTGAACAATCCGCAGGTCAATATCAGCTTTGCCGAACCAGGCGACAGCCTGTATGTCTCCGTCTGCGGTCATGCAGAACTGGTCAAGGACCGGACCAAGGCAGAAGAATTATGGAACCCGCTGGTCAAGGCCTGGTTTCCAGGCGGCCTGGACGATCCGCAACTGGCGCTGATCAAGGTGAGCTTGCAATCAGCCGAATACTGGGATGTGAACAGCAGCAAGATGACGCAATTTTTTGAAATGGCCAAGGCCGCCATCACAGGGGACCAGCCCAGGGACCTGGGGGAACATGGAAGGGTGGATCTCTAAAAAAAACACTGGCGCAGTGCGCCAGTGTTTCAGCTGTTAATACCTGTCAGACACCGGTGCTGCCTGTGGTATCGGGCGTAGAAGAAGTGTCGGAGGCGCTTTGCTGGCTCTGGCCGCCAGCCCCACCCTGGCGGTGCGGCAAGCGGTCAGCGCGGCGCACTTCGCCGATGGCAAACAAGTCGTCGCCGATATCGAGACCCTGTTCGCTATCGACCAGCACAAAGTTTTGCCCTGCGGACGGGTCGCTTTGCTTGTTGCCCGACTCGCCAGTCGCGGCGCCGGACATATTGCCGGGATTACTCCCGGCGTGTAGCTTGTCTTGTGAATTAGCCATGTTGACCTCCATGGTGGTTTGCTGCACGATCGCAACGTCTTCAGCATAGTCCATGCACATCGGAACAGGTAGGGCGATATTGGATAAAACCGTATCGCCCCGCCTGTTCTTCCGGCAAATCAGACCTTAGCTGCCACGTGAACCTGAACCTGAACCGGAACCGGAACCGCTGCCTGAGCCCGAACCGCCGCCCTGCTTGCCGCCGCCGCTGGTGTCGCTGGCATTATTATCAGGCCGCATGTTCGCATTGTCGCGCGTGCCCGATGATGTGCTGGCGCTTTGCCGGTTGCCATCGTTTTTATGGCTTTGGCTGCCAGCCTTGCGTGCTTCTTCCGACGTGAATTCGTGGGCCGTGCCTTTTTCATGCGCGGCACGTCCGCCTTCGCTGGCGATTTCACGCTGCTGGGCAGGGTCCATGGAAGCGAAACCCCGTTTGCTGGTATCGCTTTGCTTGTTGCCGCTGCTGCTGCCCGCTTTGCTGCCTTGTTTATTGTCGCTCGATGTAGCCATGATGGTCTCCTTGGTCAAACAAAAATCAAACAGAAAACTGATTTCCATGCAAAGTCCACAACCCCGCATGGCAAGGGAAACCTCATCTTAGTGCGGGCCTGGGCCATTACAAATAGGACGGTGACATGAGAAAATGTAGGACATCTCCGTAGTCATGGCAGAGGGAAAATGGCCCCGTCCGCTAGCACAAACACGGCCTCGCCCACCGCCGGGCGCACGGCGTGGCCGCCTGTGAAAGCGCCAAATGAGGGCAGGATCAGCCGCGACGGCCCCTGCAGAAAACACGGCAGGCGCAAGCCGTCGTGGCCGACGCGCAGGTGATAGACGGGGTGGACGTGACCCGCCAGCACATAAGCCTCGCTGGGCGTGTCCGGGTGATGGCAAAACGCAAACGGCCCCAGGCGATATGGTTCGTCCACCATGCTCACGCCCAGCAAGCTCGACGGGTCGCCCGCATGCAGGTCGTGATTGCCGCGCACCAAGGTCAACAACAATTGCGGATGGCGGCGGCGCCAGGCCAGCATGGCCGCCACGGTGGCCGGCGCGTGAGCCGCCCTGGCATGCAAAAAGTCGCCGAGAAACACAATCTGCCGGCAAGCGACTTGTTCCAGCAAGGCATCGAGCGCCTGCAGGTTTTGCGTGGTAGTGCCGCGCGGCACGGGGACGCCCAGCGCGCGAAACGACGCCGCCTTGCCAAAATGACTATCGGCTACTACCAGCATCTGCTGCGCCGGCCAATACAATGCCTTGCCTGCCAGCAAGAGCACAGTTTCGCCGGCGAGACTGACGCGGCAACAGGCATCCATCAAGCAGCCGCCTTTTCCAGTTCGCGCACCAGTCGCGCTACGCGGTCCGACAGTTTTTCCGTGGTCAACTTTTCACGGAAACGCTCCACCATCAGGCCAAACGCAAACGGCGAGGCGCGTGGCAAGCTGTGCAGGGCCAGCCGGCAAGCATGCATCTGCTGCAAGGTGGTGCGCAAGCGCGTCAATTCCAGTTCCTGTTCCAGCACTTCGCGCTGCGCCTGCGTCAGCAGCAAGTTGGCAGCGTCATGCTTGCGAAATACTTCAAAAAACAGCGAGGACGACGCTTGCAACTGGCGCGCACTTTTCGGCTGGCCCGGATAGCCCTGGAACACCAGGCCGGCGACGCGGGCGATTTCACGGAAGCGCCGCTGCGACAATTCCGTCGCGTTCAGGCTGGCCAGCACGTCTTCCAGCAAATGTTCCGTGGCAAACAAGCCAACATCCGAACCCGTGTCAGCGCGAAACAGTGGCGCCAGGTCCAGTTCCTGCGGGCCCAGCAATTCAAAACCATAATCGTTGACGGCAATCGAAAACGTGGCAGGCGCACTGCGCGCGATGCGGTAGGCCAGCAGGGACGCCAGGCCCAGATGCACGGAACGGCCCGCAAAGGGATAGATGAAGATATGCCGGCCTTCGCGGCTGGACAAGGTTTCCAGCAGCAAGGTGGTGCGCGTGGGCAAGGCCGACCAGCGCTGCTGTATCGCCAGCAAGGGCGCCAGCGCCAACATTTCCGGCCCTTGCGCCTGGCCATCGGCGGCCAGCTGCAGCTGGTCCAGCACGGCATGCGCCAGTTCGGACGATAGCGGCATCTTGCCGCCCTGCCAGCGCGGCACGGCGCCCCGGTTGCCCGTTGCGCGCCGCACATAGGCCGTCATTTCATGCACACGCACAAATTCCAGGATGCGCCCGCCAAACAAAAAATGATCGCCCTGGCGCAGCCGTGAAATAAACGATTCCTCGATGCTGCCTATCCTGCCCCCGCGCATGAACTTCACTTGTATCGATGCTTCCGAGACGATGGTGCCGATGCTCATGCGGTGGCGCCGCGCCAGCGCTGCGTCCGGCACACGGTAGACGCCTTGCTCGTCAGGCAGCACGCGCCGGTATTCGGGATACACGGACAAGCTTTGCCCACCGCGCGCCACAAAGTCGAGCGCCCACTGCCACTCTTGCTGGCTCAAGTGGCGATACGACCAGGCCGTGCGCACTTCCGCGTACAGCGCCTGCGATATAAAACCGCCACCCAAGGCGATCGTCACCAGATGTTGCACCAGCACGTCGAGCGGCTTGTCGGGCACGGGCCGCGCTTCGAGTTCACCGTGGGCCAGCGCTTGGCGCGCGCCAGCCGCTTCCAGCAATTCCAGGCTGTTGGTGGGCACCAGGGTCACGCGTGAAATGCGCCCCGGCGCGTGGCCGCTGCGCCCGGCCCGCTGCACCAGCCGCGCAATCCCCTTGGCGCTACCGATCTGCAATACCCGTTCGACCGGCAAAAAATCCACGCCCAGGTCCAGGCTGGAGGTGCACACCACGGCTTTCAAACGCCCTTCCTTCAAGCCCTGTTCGACCCACTCGCGCACGGCGCGGTCCAGCGAACCATGGTGCAGGGCAATCAAGCCGGCCCAATCGGGGCGTGCATCGAGCAAATGCTGGTACCACAGTTCGGCTTGTGAGCGGGTATTGGTAAATACCAGGCTGGTCGCGCTCGATTCGATTTCAGCAATGAGCGGCTGCAGCATCTGGATGCCCAGATGGCCGCCCCAGGGAAAACGCGTGGGGTGCTCGGGAATCAGGCTGTCGATGACGATGCGTTTCTTCACCTTGCCTTCGACCAGCACACCGTCCGCCGCTACTCCCAGCAACACATCTTGCGCCTGCTGCAAATTGCCCAGGGTGGCCGACAAGCCCCATACCATCAAACTACCTTGCCACAGGCGCAAGCGGGCCAGCGCCAGTTGCACCTGCACGCCGCGCTTGCTGCCCATCAATTCATGCCATTCATCGACGATCACGGTTTCCAGCAAACTGAATCGTTGATGGGCGTCAAGCTGGCTCAGCATCAGCGACAGGCTTTCGGGTGTGGTGACCAGCACCTCGGGCCAGGCTTTTGATTGCCGCGCCCGCTGTGCGGCGCTGGTGTCGCCGGTGCGCGCTTCGATGCGCCAGTCCGGGACTAATTCAGCGCCCGAGGCTTGCAAGGCGCGTACGGTGTCGGCGGCAAGAGCGCGCATCGGCGTGATCCACAATACGCGCAGCCCCTGCTTGCGGCTGCTGCGTTGCTGCCGTGCAGCAAACAGCAAGGCGCCGAACCATACAGCATTGGTTTTACCAGACCCTGTGCTGGCGTGCAGCAAACCCGATTGGCCTTTGCCAGCCGCCCGCCAGACCGTGCGCTGGAAGGGAAACACCGTCCAGCCGCGATCAATAAACCACTGATCGATGCGCTGGAGCAGCGCGCTCTTGCTCATGCCAGCATGCCCTTCAGGGTGGCCAGGGTGTCGGCGTCGGCGATGGCCTTGTCTTCGCGACGGCGCAAGATACGGGGGAAACGCACGGCAATACCGGCCTTGTGGCGGCTGGAAGCGGCAATCCCCTCGAAGCCGATCTCGAACACCATGCTGGGCCGCACGCTGCGCACGGGGCCAAACTTTTCTATCGTTGTCTTGCGGATCACTGCATCGACCTGGGCGATCTCGGCATCGGTCAAGCCGGAATACGCCTTGGCGAAGGGCACCAGCTTGCGCCCGCCCTCAGCCTCGGGGTCGTCATCCCATACGCCAAAGGTGTAATCCGTGTACAGCGAAGCGCGCCGGCCGTGGCCTGCCTGCGCATAAATCAGCACGGCGTCGATGGTATGCGGGTCGATCTTCCATTTCCACCAGGTTCCGCCATCCTTGCTGCGGCCCACGCCATAGACGCTGGAAAGCTGCTTGAGCATCAAACCTTCCACGCCACGGACACGCGATTCTGTGCGGATGGCCGCCAGCGCTTGCCAGCTGTCCGCAACAATGGACGGCGACAATCGCAGCGTGGGCGCATTCACTGTAGCAATCAATTGTTCCAGCAAAGCGCGCCGCTCCTGCTGCGGCAAGTGACGGATATCGACGCCATCAAGCTCCAGCACATCATAAGCGAGCAGTACCACCGGCAAGTCGGCCATCAGCCTGGCGGAGACGGTCTTGCGGCCCATGCGTTTTTGCAGGTCGGCAAATGGCGCTGGCGCTTCCCCCGCTTGCCAGACAAGGATCTCACCATCGATGACCGTGCCTTCCGGCAAGGGCAAACGGGCAAGTTCCGGGAAACGCTCCGTCATCAGGTCTTCGCCGCGCGACCATAAGCAGCTTTGCCCATCGCGCCGCAGCAGTTGCGCGCGCATGCCGTCATATTTCCACTCGACCAGCCAGTCGCCCGGTTCACCCAGGATGGCGGGGTCGGCCTGTAGCGGATGAGCAAGGAAAAACGGATACGGCTGGCCGCCGCGCAAGGCATGCTCGCCCGCATGCGGTTCGCTGATCAGTTGCAAAAAGCCAGCTGCCGTGGGGCTGACACGGCCATCGGTCCAGCCCATCAAACGTTGGGCAATCAGCTTGCTGTCGACCGCCGCGATGGTGGCCAAGGCCCGCGTCACCAGCAATTTGGATACGCCCACGCGAAAACCGCCGCCGATCAGCTTGATCAGCAAAAAGCGTTCGCGCGTTTCCAGCTCATTCCAGTAAGCGTGCAGCGCCATGCGGATGGTGTCTGGCGCCGCGCCGCGCAAGGGGGCGATGCGCTGTTCCACCCACTCGGCCAAGCCCACATCGCTGCGCCCGGTGGGCGCAGGCAAGATCAGGGCGATGGTTTCCGCCAGGTCGCCGACGGTCTGATAACACTCGTCGAACAGCCAGTCGTCGAGGCCGGCAAACTCGGTCGCGTACTGGCGCAGCAGTTTGGTGGGCACGGCCTGGCGCGGCTTGCCACCAGCCAGGAAATACACGGCCCAGGCCGCATTTTCGGGTGAGACTTGCCGAAAATACGTTTGCAGCGCGGCCAGCTTGCGGCTGGTAGACGTGGTTTCGTCGAGTTCGGCGTACAGAAGGGCAAATTCACGCATGCGTTGCCTCTGGCCCGATGACTGGCTCCGTTTCCTCGTCACCATATTCCGTCTCGAAACCGCCCGCCAACAAGCCTTGCTGGCGCAGCCAGCGCACCATCACGGCGGTGGAACCATGCGTGACGATCACGCGCTGCGCACCGGTGGCGGCAATTGCCTGCATCAGGCCGGGCCAATCGGCGTGGTCAGACAGAACAAAACCCCGGTCCACGCCACGCCGCCGGCGCGCCCCGCGCAACAGCATCCAGCCACTGGCAAATGCATCGCTGTAGTCGCCGAAACGCCGCATCCAGGGCGAACCGGCCGCCGATGGCGGCGCGATGACGATGGCGTTGCGTAAAGCAGTTTTCTCTACGTCACCCACCATCACGGTAGGCGGCAAGGCCACGCCGCATTCGCGGTACACCGTGTTCAAGGCTTGTGCAGCGCCGTGGCAGACGATGGGGCCAATGCTGGCATCGAGGCCACTCAAAATGCGCTGGGCCTTGCCGAAGGCATAGCATAGCATCACGCTGCAGCGCCCGGCTTGCGCGTTGCTGCGCCACCAGGCGTTAATGTCGTCGACAATTTCCTGCGGCGCCTGCCAGCGGTAGATGGGCAGGCCAAACGTGGATTCGGTAATGAAGGTGTCGCAGCGCACGGCTTCAAACGGTGCGCAGGTGGGATCGGCTTCCAGCTTGTAATCGCCCGACGCCACCCATACTTCGCCTTGGTATTCGATGCGCACTTGCGCCGACCCCAGCACGTGGCCAGCCGGATGCAGCGAAATCGTCACACCATGGTGGGTAAGCCGCTCGCCATACGCCAGGCCCTGGAGGTTCACCGGCCCCAGGCGTGCCTGCAAGACTGGTACGCCGGCGGCCGCACTCAGGTAATGGCGATGACCCACGCGGGCGTGGTCGGCATGCGCGTGCGTGATGACGGCGCGCTCGACGGGACGCCAGGGGTCGATATAAAACTGCCCCGGCACACAATACAGACCCTCCTTGCGCACCACCACCAGATCGTCCATCCCTGCCTCCCAGACCAGTCATGACTGTGATGGGACGAGTGTAGAGGGAGGCTGGCACTGTCTCTGTCCGCCAGCGCACTTATCAAGGCATTAATGCACGAGGATAGCGAACAACAGCATCAGCAAACCTGCCACCGAAACCAGCCAGACCAGAGTGCGCACCACGGGAATGCCGAAGGCATACAGGGGCACGTAAATGACGCGCGCCGCCAGGTACAGCGCGGCGCCGTACAGTGTCAGCGTGCTTTCCTGCGCCGTGACGTGGATGATGAGCACGGCGGCGGCAAACAGGGGCAGGGTTTCAAACAGATTGGCCTGGGCCCGTTGCAGCCGGCCCGTGATCTTGCCCACCGGCGGCCCGGCCCCATCGCGCGCGCTCACGTTGTAGGCAGTACCTGTTTCCCGCGTGCGAAATAGCGAGGGCAGCATGATCTGCACCAGCGCCAGTACCAGGGTCCAGCCGAGTATCGTCAGTTCGGGTGTCATGCTTGCCTCTCAAGGATGTTTCAGGTGAAAAAGTTCAGGTGAAAAATCTGACAGGCAGCCATGGAATAAACACGCCCGTCAGGACTGGTCGAGCGCCGCCTGCAATTCAGTCAGGTCATACGGTTTGCGCAATACGCTGGCGGAAAAGCCCAGTTCATCCATCGATTCCTTGCCGTAGCCGGTGGAAAAAATGATGCGCGTGCCCGGCTTGTCGCGCAGCACCATGCGTGCCAGCGCGATGCCCGACATGCCAGGCAGGCTGACATCGGTAAATAGGATATCGAAGTCTTGCTCATTAAGCAATTTCCACGCGGACTCGCCATCCGACACGCCGCTGACCGTGTGGCCCAGCATGCCCACCAGTTCGCACACCATCAGCTGCGAATCGAGGTTGTCTTCCACCACCAGGATTTTCAGGGATTGGGGCATTTCACCCGGGGTTGCCAGCGCATGGCCCGCCAAGTCCAGCCCTGGCGTACCTGCCAGCGCGAACTGGCGCGCGCGCAGTTGCTGCTGGCGGTTGGCCAGCACATGGCGCAGCTTGCGCGCCAGTTCTTCGCGACGGTACGGTTTGCTGAGCAGCTCCACGCCTGTGTCGAGCCGCCCCTCATGCACGATGACATCTTGCGCGTAACCGGAGGTAAACAAGACGGCAATATCGGGCTGCAACTCGCGCGCCAGGCGCGCCATCTCCGTGCTGCGCACCGGTCCTGGCATGATCACATCCGTGAACAGCAGGTCGATAGCCACGCCGCTTTGCAGCACGGCCAGCGCACTCTCGCCATCTTCGGCCTTGAGCACGGTGTAACCAAGCGCACTCAACATGTCGACCACGGTGGCGCGCACGCCCACGTCGTCTTCCACCACCAGCACCGTTTCCGTGCCACCCGTCACCACGCCGCTCCATTCCTGCTCTTCTTCGGCTTCCGCCATCAGTGAGCGGGGCAAATAGATTTTGACGCCCGTGCCCAGTCCCGGCTCACTGTAAATGCGGATATGCCCACGGCTCTGCGTGACGAAACCATAGGCCATCGACAGGCCCAGGCCGGTGCCCGCTCCTTCCGGCTTGGTGGTAAAGAACGGTTCAAACGCCCGTTGCAATACGGAACCGCTCATGCCGCGCCCCGTATCGGTCACGGACAGCATCACATATTGCCCCGCCGGCACATCAACCAGTTTGTGCACATAACGTTCATCAAGCACCACATTGCCCAGCTCGATGGTCAGCTTGCCCGTGCCATCCATGGCGTCGCGCGCATTGATGGCCAGGTTGAGTATCACGTTTTCAATCTGGCTGCGGTCAACCAGGGTATTCCACAAGCCACGGCCCCCCACCAGCACGATTTCTATCGCTTCACCCAGGGCGCGCCGCAGCAGCGCATCCATATTACGCACCACGCGTGACAAGTCCAGCACCACGGGTTTGAGCGGTTGACGGCGGGCAAAGGCCAGCAAGTGCGAGGACAGCTTCGCGCCCCGCTCGACGGCGGCAATCGCCGTGTCGAGACGCTGGCGCATCACGCCATCCTGTGGCGACAGATGTTGCAGCAAATGCAGATTGCCCGAAATAATCTGCAGCACATTATTGAAGTCATGCGCAATACCACCCGTCAACTGGCCCACGGCTTCCATCTTTTGCGCCTGGCGCAAGGCTTCTTCCGCCTTGGTACGTTCCTGCACTTCCTGTTCGACCCGGTGTTCCAGCGTTTCGTTCAATTCGTGCAGCGCTTTTTCGATGCGCCGCCGCTCCGTGATATCGGTCTTGACAGAGATCAAGGCGCGTGGCTGTCCATCTTCATCGACCAGGCGGCTGACATTGCTCGACACCCAGACATGCGAACCGTCGGGCTTCAGATAGCGTTTTTCCAGGGTGAACGATTCACCAGTTTCCACCAGGCGCTGGAACAACAGATTATTGCCTGGCAGATCGTCCGGGTGCAGGATGTCGCGCATGTTCAGGCTCAGCAGCTCTTCGCACGAACGGCCCAGCATGCGGCACAGGGCGCCATTGACCCGCTGGAAACGGCCATCGAGGCCCAGTTCCGACAAGCCCACCGAAGCCTGGCCGAAAATGGCGGCCATGCGGTCCTGGCTGGCCGTCAGTTCATCCTCGATCTGGCGCCGCTCGGTGACGTCAAACGAGACGCCCACGTAGCGGTGCTGGCCAGGTTCCTTGCCGTCAAGCACCTCGCCCTGACGCGCTATCCAGCGCACCGCACCGTCACTGCGGCGCTGAATGCGGTATTCCACATAGTCGAGCGGATTGGATGACAGTTCGATACGGCTGGGGCCTATCTTTGCATGGTCGCGCGCATCGACCATGCCGACCAGGAACTGCTGCGTGATTTCCTGTTCATCGTCTATGCCCCACAGGTGACGGAAGGTGGGCGACACTTCCATGCGGCCCGTCTCGGGAAACCATTCAAAGGTGCCGATACCGCCCGCCTGCTGTGCCAGGCGCAGCCGTTCATCGCCTTCCAGATGTCCGGTGACATCGATGCCTTCGACCAGGATGCCGCTGACCAGGCCCGCTTCATCCTTGATGGGCTGGTAGATAAAATCCAGATAACGCTGCGCGGTACTGCCGTCTTCCTGCTGCAAGTCCACCTTGACCTGGCGCCCTTCGTAAGGCACGCCACTGCGGTAGACTTCGTCGAGCAAATCGATAAAGCCCTGCGGCTTGACCTCGGGCAAGGCCAGTTCGACTGATTTGCCGACCAGTTCGCGGCGCCCCACCAGACGCTGATAATGCTCGTTGGCCAGTTCAAACACATGTTGCGGCCCGCGCAGCACGGCCATGAAGCTGGGCGCCTGCTGGAACAGCGCACGCAACAAGGCGCGCTCTTCGCCCAGTTGGCGGTTGGCCAGTTTCAATTGCCGCCCTTCTTCCAGGCGCGCCGTCAATTCCAGCGCCGTACACAGCACGCCATCGACCTGCCCTGCATCGCCGTGCACGGGCGTATAGAACAGGTCGAAACAGACATCGGTGCGCACGCCGTTGCGCAACAGCGGCAGCAGGCGTTCGCGGTGCACCTGGGTTTCGCCGCGCAAGCCCGCTTCCAGGATGCGCGCATTCCAGTCCCAGACCTCGGGCCAGATGGCGGCGACCGTGCCACCCAGCGCGGCCGGATGGCGGGTACCGGCAATCTTGATGTATTCATCGTTATAAATCATGACGTGCTCAGGCCCCCACATCAGCACCATCGCCATCGGCGAATTGAGCACGATATCGACGCTGGTGCGCAAATTGGCGGGCCAGCCCGCCATGGGTCCCAGGCTGGTGCGCGACCAGTCGAACTGGCGCAGCAGCTCACCCGTGGCGCCGCCTCCGCGCGGCAGGTAATCGGCGGCGGCAGGCTGCGCAAGGTGGTTCATATGGTGGCTCATGCTGAGGTGCCCAAAGCGGCGCCTGCAACGGCAGCTGCATCCGTCTGCACGCAGACCTGGCAGTGGCGCGGTATGCGTACGGTAAATACCGTACCCTGCGTTTCCGTGGAATGTACTTGCAAGCTGCCGCCGTGCGCCTTGACGAACATGTTGACGGTGTACAAGCCCAATCCCAGGCCCTGGCCTGCCTTGCGCTTTTCGCCTGCCTGCTGGAACGGTTCAAACAGGGTGGGCAGCAGTTCCGGCGCGATCAGGCCACGGTTGCTGACGCGCAGTTCCAGCATGTCGGCGCTGCGGCCGTCGAGCGCCAATTGCACCGGCGCATAAGCTTCGCCATGCGTGATGGCGTTGCTGAGCAAGTTGGAGATGATTTGCGACAACAAGCCCGCATCGCACTGGCCATGCAATTCACCCACGCTGGCAATTTCCACCGGTGCGCTGCGCCCCGGCGTATCGAATTCATCGACGATGGCTTGCGCCAGCGCCAGGTAATCGTGGGTGGCGCTGCGCAATTCCATCGTGCCCGAGCGTATCCTGGCCAGGTCCAGCAACTGGTCGACCATGCGCCCCATGCGCCTGGCGCTGCTTTCGATGCGCTGCGCCGTCACAATCACCTTGGGATGGTCGCTCATCATGGGCAACACCATGGCGCCATTCATGACCACCGACAAGGGCGTGCGCAAATCGTGGCCCAGCACGGCCGTGAACAATTCATTGAGGTGCAGCGCATGCTTGAGTTCATCGAGCTGGGCCGACAAGGCCCTTTTCTGCTGATACAGTTGCACCAGTACCTGCACCTTGCTTTGCAGCGCCTTGACGTCGATGGGCTTGAACAGGAAGTCGACGGCGCCCGCTTCATAACCACGAAAACTGTAGGACGGCTCGCGGGTGGCTGTCAGGAAAATCAGCGGAATGGTGCGCGTGCGCTCGCTGCCGCGTATCAGCTCGGCCAGCTCAAAACCATCCATTTGCGGCATTTGCACATCGATCAGCGCCAGCGCCACTTCGTGGGTCAGCAACAGTTCCAGGGCCTCGGCGCCGGAGGCCGCTTTCAGGATAACAATGCCTGGCTGCGCGAGCACGGCTTCAGCGGCAATCAGGTTTTGCGCAACGTCGTCAACGACGAGGATATGGATAGGTGCGGTCACGGCTCAGTCTTCGGTATCGCAGAGATTGCCCGGCTCGGGCTGCGATCGTCCATGTTAGGTTAACTATAAAAATTTTAACTTTATATCACTGTTGCGCAGATATCTTACACGCACTGAGCTTTTGCCATCCGGACAGCCGTGCGGACCGGGCCGTCAATCACCGAGCAAGGCCAGGCTGGCAGCCATCTGCCGCAAGTCCAGCACGCGGTCGGCGCCAGCCCGCTGCAAGGCGGCGGCCGGCATGCTGCTGGCCACTGCATCGGCAGGATCTTGCACCCACGCACTGCCACCCAGCTTGCGCACGCGCACCAATCCCGCCGCGCCATCGGCCGACGCGCCCGTCAGTATGATGGCCAGCATGTCGCCACGATAGGCGTAGGCGGCTGATTCGAGCAGCACATCGATGGACGGACGCGAAAAATTCACGGCGTCATCGAGTGACAGCGAAAAGTGCCGCTCAGGCTCAATCTGCAAATGATAATCGGGACCGGCAAAATACACGGTGCCGCCACACACTGTTTCCTTGTCCTGCGCTACGCGCAAGGGTAGCAGGCAACGCCCGGCATACAGTTGCGGCAAGCGGCTGGAGCGGCCAGGCGCCAGATGCAACAGCACCACCACGGCTGCCCGGCAACGGGCCGGCAACGCACGCAGCAAGACACCGAGCGCTTCGACACCGCCGGCCGAAGCGCCGATGGCGATCAGGCGCAAGCCCGCCGGTGGCGCAGCTACGGTGGTGGAAGGGAGGGTAGCAGGCATAAGCTCAGGCGCGCTGATAAATTTTTTCAGCGGGCGCCAGTTCACGGAAACTGGCCGTATGGCGGCTGAAATGCAAGCTTTCCTTCATGCCCAGTCCGAGGAAACCCCGGTTGACCAGCGCTTCATGGAACAGGCCCAGGGCACGGTCTTGCAAGTCCTTGTTAAAGTAAATCATGACATTACGGCAGGAAACCATATGCACCTCGGAAAAGACACTGTCCGTCGCCAGGCTGTGGTCGGCAAACACAAACTGGCGCCGCAAGCGCCGGTCAAAGATGGCGCCCTTGTAGGCGGCCGTGTAATAGTCCGATAAGGAACGCTTGCCGCCCGCCTGCCGGTAATTCTCGCTGAACTGGGCGATGCGGTCGATGGCGTAAATGCCGGCCTCGGCAGCGGCCAGCGCTTCGACATTGATATCGGTCGCATAAATCATGCTGCGCTCCAGCAAGCCCTCTTCTTCCAGCAAAATCGCCAGCGACCAGACTTCCTCGCCACTGCTGCAACCGGCCACCCACAGCTTGATTGATGGATAGGTGTGCAGCACCGGCACTACCTTTTCGCGCAACATGCGGAAATACGCCGGATCGCGGAACATCTCGCTGACCTGTACCGTAAAAAACTGCAACATCTGCGCAAACACGGCAGGTTCGTGCAAGATGCGGTCCTGCAACTGCGACACCGTGGCGCAGCCAAAGCGCTCCATCGCCTGGCGCATGCGCCGGCGCAGCGAGGCCACCGAATAATCGCGGAAATCATGCTGATAACGCAGCAAGATTCCCTCCAGCAACAGTTTCAGCTCTATCTCAAAAACATCATCTTCTTGCAATTGAAAGCACACTCCCAGATCTGCTTCCGGCAGCACGCCGGGCGAGCTTCGATGCTAGCAGAAACACACATCTGGTTTTGTACGCTAGCGTACGAAAGTAGCCATTTCCTCAGACATTGACGCCCTTCATACCCTCGGCCGTATAACGCGCACCCGCCGCAATGCCTGGTGGAAACGCGGCACCGATCAGCGCCAGCTCGGCCTTGCTGAGCGTCACTTGCAGGGCGCCCAGGTTGTCTTGCAGATAGGCGATGCGCTTGGTGCCGGGGATGGCGATGATGTCCTCGCCTTGCGCCAGCAGCCAGGCCAGCGCCAGTTGTGCTGGCGTGCAATGCTTGCTGATGGCGAGCTGCCGCAGCATGTCGACGATGGCCAGGTTGTATGGCAGGTTTTCAGGGGCGAAACGGGGATTCATCTGGCGGAAATCGCCCTCATCGAGGCTGGCCGTGGCGCCGATGGCGCCCGTCAGGAAGCCGCGTCCCAGGGGGCTGTAGGCCACAAAACTGGCGCCCACCTGGCGGCAGGCGGCCAGCACGCCCTGTTCCGGCTCGCGCGACCAGAGCGAATATTCGCTTTGCACGGCGGCCACCGGGTGGATGGCCGCGGCGCGCAGCAAGGTGGCGGCGCTGACTTCGCACAGGCCCACGGCGCGGATCTTGCCTTCCTGCACCAGTTGCGCCAGCGCCCCCATCGACTCTTCCAGCGGGGTGTCGAGATTTACGCGGTGCAAATAATACAGATCGATGGTTTCCACGCCCAGCCGCGTCAACGATGCCTCGCACGCCTGGCGGATGTAGGCTGGGGAATTGTCGATGCGGCGCGCATAGGCGCCCGGTTCGCGCGCCAGGCCGCACTTGCTGGCGATCAGCGCCTGCTGGCGCCGGCCGCGCAAGAAACGTCCCAGCAATTGCTCATTATGGCCAAATCCATAGGCGTCGGCCGTGTCGAACAGGGTCACGCCGGCGTCCAGCGCCGCTGCCAAAGTCGCCAGCGACTGGACTTCGTCGGTGGCGCCGTAAAACTCCGACATGCCCATGCAACCCAGGCCCAGCGCCGAACTGCGCAAGCCGCTATTACCGATAGTGCGATGTTGCATATGATGCTCCGTGAGAGGTAAAAACCGCAGTGTAGGCAGCACCATCGCCGCATGGAATGACTGTTTTCGTGATACCTTTCTGGTATGAAGACTCTAGACACCCACGCCCTGACCCTGTTCTGCGCCGTCGCCCGCTGCCTGAATTTCCGCCAGGCGGCGGAGCAACTGCACATGACGCAGCCGCCGCTGTCACGCGCCATCAAGACCCTGGAAGAACGGCTGGGCACGCGATTGTTCGAACGCAATACGCAAGGCGTGGCCCTGACCGATGCGGGGCGCACCTTGTTGCCGCAAGCACTGCATATTTTGCAATTACTGGAACAGGCAGAGCAATCGTTGCAGCGCGATAAGGTTCCCACGCGCCTGCGCCTGGGCCTGACCAGCTCGGTGGAAGCGGGCCTGTTCCGGCCGCTGCTGGCGGTGCTGGAATCGTCGCTGGAAAGGTGCCGGGTGGAATTGACGGCAGCACCATCGCCGCGCCTGATCGCTGCCGTGCGCAAGGGCCAGCTCGACGCGGCACTGATCGCCTTGCCCAGCGCCACATTCGAACTGGCCGTGTTGCCGCTGGCCAGCGACCCCATGATGCTGGCCATGCCGGCTGGACACCCGCTGGCACGCAAGCGCAAGGTGGCGCTGGCCGAGATTGTTCACGAACCCGTCTACTGGTTTGAACGCTCGCGCCAGCCCGCGTTTTTCGACCATTGCCAGCAAGTGTATGAACGCCATGGTTTTGCTCCCGCCTTTGTGCGCGAGCCGCTCGATCATCATGTCTTGCTCAGCGAGGTGGCTGCGGGCAAGGGCATGGCCCTGCTGCCCGACTCTTTCCGCGCCTTGCGCCTGGACGGCGTGGTGTATCGGCAACTGGCGCAGGGAGACGAACTGGCAACCAAGCTTGGCCTGGCCTGGCGTAGCGACAGCAGCCACCCTGCCCTGCCCGTACTGCGTCAACTGGCACTAAGCGACCTATAGCGTGCAGACCGGCGCCAGACGCGCTACCATACTGCCTTCCTATTCCCACCTGGCCAACACCATGACGTTTACCATCAGCGACGCCGCTTACGGCACCGACACTCCTGCCGCCAAAGAAGCCATGTATGCAGACTTGCGCTCGCAACTGCAAGGCTTGCTGGCAGGCGAAAGCGATTTCATCGCCAATACCGCCAACTTCAGCTCGCTGGTGTTCAACACCATGCCCGGCTTGAACTGGGCCGGTTTTTACTTTTTGAAAGAGGATGAGCTGGTCTTGGGACCCTTCCAGGGCAAACCAGCCTGCATCCGTATCAAGAAGGGCCGTGGCGTCTGCGGCACGACGGTGGTGGAAGGCAAAACCATCGTGGTGCAAGACGTGCACGCGTTTCCTGGCCACATCGCTTGCGACGTCAACTCGCGCTCGGAACTGGTAGTGCCCGTGTTTTCCAATGGCCAGATCATCGGCGTATTCGACCTGGACAGCCCATTGACCAGCCGTTTCGACGATGTCGATGCAGCAGGCGTGGAGTCGCTGGTCAAAGTACTGGAAGCAGCGATCGTCGCCTGACTCAGGCTGACTTCACCGCAATAAACTCGCCCTTGCCCACTGGCACCAGGCAACTGGTGTAGCGGGCGTCCTGGCGTATGCCGTCGAGGAAATCCGCCATCTCCGCGTAATGCGAGCTGGCGTTATCGACCACCAGCACACCGCCCGGCGCCAGCGCCCGGTCCAGCTGCGGCCACCAGGCGCCGTACTGGCTGCGGGCTGAATCGAGAAAGATGAAATCGTAGGCGCCATCCTGGCTGTCCTGCAGCACCTGGCCCGCATCCGCCAGTAACTGGCCGATCACACCCTGCAAGTGCGCCCGCGCAAAGTTCGCTTGCGCCATGTCGAACTTGTCCTGCGCCTTTTCCACCGTCACCACCGAGCCTTGCAAAGCCTGCACTGCGCGCGCCAGCCACAGGGTGGAATAGCCGTTCGAGGTGCCGATTTCCAGTATGCGCCGGGCGCCGCGCGCCTGCACCAGCACGGCCAGCAACTCGCCCGTGTCGCGCGTGATATTGAGCATGCGCGATCCGCGCTGCGTGTGGACCGCATCGTTGGCGAGGCCGAAGGCTTCCAGTTCGCCCAGCAGGGTTTCAAGCGTATCTTTTTTAATCGTCATGCTGCCTCCTTGTCAGCTGTCAGCATAGCACTCAAGATCAGGCGGCGCGGCGCAAGGGACGCTTCAAGGACTGCACCATCAGCACGCCCAAGAGCGTCACGCTACCGCCGATCACATCGTAGCTGTGCAAGGTTTCACCGAGGAACAGCAAGGCGATGATGACAGTAAACACGGGCAGCAGATTCATCAGGGTGGTGGCGCGGCTGGGACCCAGCTTGCCCAGGCCATGCATCCACAGCCAGGGCGCGATCACGGAAGCGGGGATGCCGGCAAACAGCACCAGCGGCAAGCCGGCACTGGAAACGGGCGGCGCGGAATGGCTCAGGTAATAGATAAACAGCACGGGCACCGCGCACCAGACCTGTATCAGCAGCGAATGCCAGTTATTGAGGGCGATTTTCCAGCGCTTCATCAGCACGCCATACGCGGCGTACGACAGGCAGCCGAGCAGCATCAAGCCATCGCCGACGCCCATGCCATGTTTCAGCAGCGCGGCGGGGTCGCCGTGGCTGAGCAGATATCCCAGGCCCAGCAAAGACACCAGGCTGCCGAATACGCCGCCCACGGTGGCCGTCTCGCCCAGCAGCAGCACCGACAAAATCACCGCCAGCAGCGGCATCAGCGAGGCCAGAATGCCCATATTGGTGGCCGTGGTGGTTTGCGCAGCCGTGTAGGCCAGGCACTGGTACATCACCATGCCCAGCATGCCCAGCACAAACAGCTTGCCCACATGGGGCGCAATTGCGGCACGCTGCTGCCAGGCAGACCGGCCAAACACCAGCGCCAGCAGCACGCCCGCCAGCAGCCAGCGGAAAAACGAGATGGCGGCCGGATCGATGACGCCCACGGCGAGCTTGCTGACGATGGTGTTGATGGCCCAGATCAGCACGGCGATCACGGGTAATAAATAGTGCATGAGGATTCCTTTAGACGAGTAGCGATTGTCGCATGGTCTGATTTGATGGATATAATGCGTATCAGACAAACGATTCTTCTATCTGGACAATATGGCGACCAATCAGCATTTCCCGGAAGTGTCCGACGTGCTGCCCTATCCCGTGTATTTCCGGCTCAGCGATTATCAAGCCCACCAGCAATTCGAGTACCAGACCCATCCCTGGGGCCAGCTGACCTATTGTTCGACGGGCGTGATGGAAATCATGGTGGACGGCCAGCGCTATCTGGCGCCGCCCCAATATGCCGTATGGATACCGCCCGAGACCCTGCATGACGGCTATATCCGCCAGGATGTGACCTTTCATTCGGCCTATATCGACGCCAGCCTGTGCGCGCAATTGCCTGATCAACCGTGTGCGCTGGTGCTCAGCCCTTTGCTCAAAGCCATTCTGGGTGACTTCGCCGAGCGGGGCCTGACCACGCCGGCCTCGCCGGCAGACCAGCGCCTGGCGCAAGTACTGGTCGACCAGCTGCAACTGGCGCCCTGCAGCCGCAACTACCTGCCCGGCAGCGATGACCCCATCACCAAGGCACTGCTCGATGGCTTGCAGGCAGATCCGGGCAGCAAGCTCTCACTGGCGGACTGGGCGGCGCAATTGCACGTTACGGAACGCACCCTGGCGCGCCGTTGCCAGCGCGAACTGGGCATGGCCTTTGGCGAATGGCGGCAGCGCCAACGTTTCCTGGCGGCCCTGCCCCTGCTGGAACGGGGCGACACGGTGCAGGAAATTGCCCTGGGGCTGGGTTACAGCACGGCCTCGGCCTTTATCGCCATGTTTCGCCGGCAAAGCGGCGGCACGCCAGACCAGTTCCGGCGCCAGCCGCGCTGAAAGGAAGCAGGCTGAGTCTGCTTTCCTTACAGCACTTCAATGCTAAAATTCAAACATCTTTCTCGTAAGTAAAAGGATGACTGCAATGAACTCACCGACCGACTCGGCCAGCGATAGCAGCCTGGACCTGCCGGCCCCGTCCGCACCAGCGCCTGGCGCGGCACCAGTCATTCCCGACAAAGCTGATATACCCACCGTGCTGGGAAAATTGCGTTCCCTGGTGCAGGAAAAAACGCGTTTCGAGCCAAAAGACATCAGCCCGCTGGCCGAAGACGACGCGCTGCAGGATTTTTCGCTGCAAGCCAATTTCGTGCTCGAAGCGCGTTTTGAAAATCGCGTCATCAATGGTTATTTCAAGCCATCCGTGGGCGACCAGCACTGTGGCGCGCAGGAGGTGGGAGCACTCGCTATCGCGCAGGGCAAGGAAAGGCTGCGCCTGGCCGCAGCCAAACTGGAAACCGCCCTGCAGCAAACGGACCATGCTTACGACACGGTCAGGCAAGGCGCGTATCTGCTGCACGCCGTCAAATACTGGCACCTGGACGACTGCGCTCCCTGCGACGGCAAGGGCCGCATACGCTGCAGCACCTGCCATGGTTCCAAGCAGGAAACCTGCTGGAAATGCCACGGCGGTCGCACCGTCAGTTGCGACGCCCATGGCTGCCATGGCAGCGGCAAGGTGTCGTGCAGCTATTGCAGCGGCAGCGGAACTGTCGCCGAACAAGTCAGCGATGACGTGACGGTGCAAGTGCCCACTACCACCTACGAGAACGGCAACTCGCACACCACCTACCATACCGAGACGCGCACGCAATACCGCACCGTATCGCGCAATTGCAGCCATTGCAGTTTCGGCAAAGTCACGTGCAACAGCTGCCACGGCGCCGGCAATGTCAATTGCAACACTTGCCTGGCCAGCGGCAGCATCAGTTGCCGCACCTGCAGCGGCCTGGGCGACCTGCGCTGCAACCCTTGCGAAGGCTCGGGCCAGCAAGGCGATGCTTCCTGGACCGACATCCACGTGGTTCCCGATTACAGCGTCAGCCTGCCCAAGCAGGCGCCCGACGATGCACGCCGCATCCGCGACAAGGAGAGCGTGCACTCACTGGCCGCCATCGCCAGCAGCCTGCAGCTGGCCAAGGTCAGCATCTACGATAGCGACCACCCGCAGGAAGTCGACGCCCTGTATGCGGGCAAGCTGCGCATCGTGCGCCTGGACGCCGTCTGCAACGAAGAGAAGCATCACCTGGTTGCCTACGGCACGGACTTGCGCTGGCTGACCATGGACGACATCGTGGAAAAACTGCTGCGCGGCGACCTCAAGACGCTCAGCGACGCGCTGGCCGGCAGCGCCGACGACGGCCTGTTTTCGGCCCAGGTGCAAGGTCTGCTGAGACCACTGCGCGACGTGGCCGCCTCCGAGCTGAATGCGGACGTGATCGAATCGATACTGCGCGGCGAAACGGACCACGCCCACGTGGACGTGGTCTCGCCCGACTATGCGCAACTGGTGCGCACCTGCGTGCTCGGTGCATTGCGCCAGATCTACACGCGGCTGGCCAAGCAATTCTGGTGGAAAAGTGCGCTGGCCGCGCTGGCCATCACCATCGCCACCTGGTTTGTCGCCGGACGCGGCACGGCCGCTTTTGCCGGCCTGGTGACGGTGGCCGGCGGCTATCTGCTGTTCAACCGCAAAGTCAAATCGGTGCTGCAAGAGGCGCTGGGCGGCGAGAGCCAGGCCGAACGGGCCATGCATATCGCCGGCAAGGGCCGCCGCAACCAGCTGGCCCAGGTCTTGATACTGGCGCCCGCCGCAGTCGCCGTACTGGCGGCCAGCATCGGGCTGCCCGTGCGCACGCGCGCGCCAGCCAAACCGCCGCAGCCGGCGATGGCGTCGGCCACCGTCGAGCCGCACCCGCCCACCATCGCGCTGCAGGACGCCAGCATGCCGAAAGCCGTCAAGCTGTATGATAATGGCGACAAGGTGAAGGCGCTGGCGATGCTGGAAACACTGGTCAAGGATGGTGAAGTGGAGGCCTATGGCTTGTATGGCTGGATGCAGCTGATGGGCGAAGGCCAGCGCCATGGAGGCAATGTCAGCGAGCAGCAGCGCAAGGCGCGCCAGGTCACGGCCAAGCCGTGGATCACCAAGGCGCTGCCGAAGAACGACAGCTATGCGCTGACGGCCAAGGGCGTGATGATGGCGGAAGGCTGGCAAGAGCCGCGCAATATGCCGCGCGCGCTCGACTACCTGAAACAGGCGGCACAAAAGGGCAATATCAACGCCATGCATATGCTGGGGCTGTACCACGTGCGCGGCTACCAGACGCCCGTCAACAACAAGGAAGCGCGCAAATGGTTCACCATGGCGGCCGACAAGGGCAGCGCTGGCGATATCTACAACCTCGGCTTGATGGATTGGGAAGGCGCCGGATTGAAACGCCCCGACCGCAGCAGCGCCATGCAGCGCTGGAAGATTGCGGCCGGGATGGGCGAAGAGCGCGCCGTTAAAGCGGTGGCGCAGGGCCACCCATAGATTTTATGCCGGTACAGTCGCGGCCAATGCCTGCAAGGCCATCGGATTCGGCGTCGGTTCGGCGATCTTTTTCAGCAAGTTGCGGTCCGTGTGGTGGAACGGTTCATCCTTGCCGCGGATCAGCATGACCGTGTCTTCATCGTAGCCCCAGCTACCGTCAGGATGGATGTCGACCTTGATGCGGTATTCGACGGTGGTGAAAGCGTGTTCGAGGAAGGGGTTCGAGCAAATGCCGAAGGCTGTGCTATCGCGTTTGGCGACCAGTTCAAAACTGGTGGCGTCCGCCGTGGTGGTGCCCGAGGCCATGGCGATCTGGCCGCGCGGGATGGCCAGCGTCTGGATCACGGCGCCGGTAGCCGGTTCCCACAACCAGTAGCCAACTTGCTCATGGTAGGTCTTGACCTGGTCCGGCTTGGTGATGTGGATGTAGTAGCGCAAGCCGTAGAACAGCTGCGGGCCGTTGGTGACGGGGTCGATCGGCTGCAACTCGATGCGCTCGACAAAAGCCTGCTTGCGCGGGCCATCTGCTTTCGGCTTGACGTCCAGCCCGCGCGTACCGGCCCAGATGCCGGCCATGCCGGTCAAAGGGCCCAGGTTGTTCAGGGTGTGGACGTCGGCCGACGGTTCGGTGTAGATATCTTCAGGAAAATCGCTCATGCGCTGCTCTTTACAATAGGGTGAAAAATACTGGCCCCTATTGTAAGACCTGGACTAGCGCCGGCAAAGCCGATTAAACCAGCGGATCGGGCAAAGCGCTCAAGGTGAAGATTTCAAAACCCGTTTCCGTCACGGCCAGCGAGTGTTCGAACTGCGCGGACAAAGAACGGTCCTTGGTGACCGTGGTCCATTTGTCGGGCAAGACCTTGACCTGGTAGCTGCCCACGTTGAGCATAGGCTCGATGGTAAAAATCATGCCTGGTTCGAGCACGATGCCGGTGCCGGCGCGGCCGTAGTGCAGCACTTGCGGCGTGTCGTGAAATACTTTACCTACGCCGTGGCCGCAAAAATCGCGCACCGACGAAAATCCCTGCGCCTTGGCGACCGCTTCGATCACGGCGCCCACGTCGCCCAGGGTCGCACCCGGACGCACGGTGTTGATGCCAGCCATCATCGCTTCATAGGCGGTCTTGACCAGGCGGTTGGCCAGGATCGACACTTCGCCCACCTTGAAGGTGCGGCTGGTGTCGCCATGCCAATCATTGAATTTCGGCGTGACGTCGATGTTCAGAATGTCGCCCACTTTCAAAATCTTGGTCTCGGACGGAATGCCGTGCGTGACCACGTGATTGACCGAGATGCAGCTGGCGTGCTTGTAGCCGTGGTAATCGATGGTGGCGGGAATGGCGCCGGCGGCGCGCATGAATTCTTCGCACATGGCGTCGAGCCTGGCCGTCGAAATGCCGGGCTTCACAAATGGCGTGATGTAATCGAGCGTGTCGGCGGCGATGCGGCCGGCCGCGCGCATGCCGGCAAAGCCCTCTTCATCGTGCAGGGGGATTTTCTTGCCGTGTTCAAGCTGAGTGGAATAGCGCATGGTGTAATCGTTCTTTATGAGTGTGAGGTAGTTTGGGTGGCCCAGCCGCGCACGGCATCGTGCGAAGCGCGCAGCATGGCGTCGACGCTGGCCGGTATCGGCCGTTCCTGGGTCAGAAAAGGTTTGACGACGGCCACCGGGGCGTCGATCAGCACGAATTTGAGCAGCATGTGATCGATATCGAGTTCGGTATCGCCGGGCAACGCTTCGGCACAGCGCGCAAAGCAGGCGTCTAACGCCGCCTGCTCTTCTTCCAGCGCGGCCTGCAATTCTTCCGTGATACCGCCGTTGAAATCGGGGCTGTCTTCGCATTGCAGCAGGAAACGCGCATACACGGGCTTGCGGCGGCACCAGTCCAGCATGCCATGCACGCCAGCCCAGGTATCGCCATTCGCCCACAGGCTGGCCACTTCCTGGCGGAAGTCGCTCTTCACGCGCAGCCAGGCGCGCGCCAGGATGGCGTTGCGCGAATCGAAGCGGTGATACACGGAACCGATGGGCGCGCCCGCCTTGACTGCAATCGCCGCCATCGAGACGGCGCCCACGCCGCATTGCGCCGCGACGGCTATCGCGCTGTCGATGAAATTGTTTTCGTTGAATTTAGCTAATCTGACCATGCCAAATAGAATACCGATTCTATTTGATGCCGTCAAGTCGGATGCACTGACTTGCCTGATCAAACCTGCGTCACTGCTGCACGAAGAACAACAGGAATACAAACTTTGCACGTGCATGATTCTGCCCCACAGGTCCTGCGCCATGAAAAGTAAACGCTTTGACAGATTACTTTCAGCCCAATAGGCAACGCTCCCGCTAACGTGACAATGTGTGAAACTTCTCTTTTGACAATCAGCTATGCTTTGGTGCCGCTAGTGTCTAGAGTCGTGTGATTACGTACATAGAGAACGGCGAGTTGTTTAATTTTGCAATATCAGCTTCGGGGCGATAACTCCCATTAGTCGCTGCGCTATGGAGCTCTCCTACTTCATAAGCACACCAGCAAAGCATGCATGCACCCAAGTCGCCAGCCCAGGCTCTCCGGGCCAAGCGGGCCTGAAAAATGTCGAGGGCAAGGCGCGGCGACGCAGACAGTACGCATGTACGGCAAGGAGCTGCAACGCCGCCATCGGCATTTTCTCAGACCTGCGTCTCCGGCCGCTGTTTTCAACAACACCCGCCAGCATCACGCAAACGCGGCGCCTGCCTTACAATGATATGCACGAACCCTCACAGGAGTTATCGATTGCATACGCCACCCTTCATCGCCTCCACCCGTTTTGATGATCCACGCCTGGCGCTGGAACAAGTGCAAGCCATTTACCGCAGCAGCATCGAACACTTGCGCGATGCGCTGCAACGCTTCGTGGCCGGCGAAGACATGCACGAGCGCGTGCGCGCCTGCTACCCCTTCGTGCGCATCCAGACCGACACGGTGGCGCGCGCCGATTCGCCCCTGGCCTATGGCTTCGTAGCCGGCCCCGGCGTGTTTGAAACCACGCTGACCCGCCCCGACCTGTTTGATGATTACTACCTCGACCAATTCACGCTGCTGCTGAAAAACCATAATGGCGGCCAGCGCGTACACCTGGAAGTGGGCGTCAGCGCGCAGCCGATCCCCGTGCATTTCTCGTTTGCCGAGCATGACCATATCGAAGGCAATATGGATGCCAGCCGCCGCCTGGCCATGCGCGACCTGTTCGACTTGCCCGACCTGTCGGCCATGGATGACGGCATCGCCAACGGCACGCATGAACCGGCGCATGGCGAAGCACAGCCGCTGGCCCTGTTCACGGCCCCGCGCGTGGACTATTCGCTGCAGCGCCTGCGCCACTACAGCGGCACCTCGCCACAGCACTTCCAGAACTTCGTGTTGTTTACCAATTACCAGTTCTACATCGACGAATTCATCCGCCTGGGCCACGCCATGATGGCGCACGCACCGGACGCCGATGCCCCATCGGACGACGACGGCTACATCGCCTTCATCGAACCGGGCAACGTGGTCACGCGCCGCGCCGGGCAGCCGGCCGAAAGCGACGACTTGCTGGGCGCCGCGCCGCCACGCTTGCCGCAGATGCCGGCTTACCACTTGCTGCGCGCCGACGGCAGCGGCATCACCATGGTCAATATCGGCGTGGGCCCGGCCAACGCCAAGACCATCACCGACCATATCGCCGTGCTGCGCCCGCACGCCTGGCTGATGCTGGGCCACTGCGCCGGCCTGCGCACCACGCAAAGCCTGGGCGACTACGTGCTGGCGCACGCCTATGTGCGCGAAGACCATGTGCTCGATGAAGACTTGCCGCTGTGGGTGCCTATCCCGCCGCTGGCCGAAATCCAGCAGGCGCTGCAAACGGCGGTGGCCGAAGTGACGCAGCTGACAGGGCTGGACTTGAAGCACATCATGCGCACAGGCACGGTGGCCAGCACCGATAACCGCAACTGGGAACTGCTGCCGCAACGCACGCCGGAGCGCCGTTTCAGCCAGAGCCGCGCCATCGCACTGGACATGGAAAGCGCGACGATTGCCGCCAACGGCTTCCGTTTCCGCGTCCCTTACGGCACCCTGCTATGCGTCAGCGACAAGCCGCTGCACGGCGAAATCAAGCTGCCCGGCATGGCCAACCATTTTTACCGCGAACGGGTCGACCAGCATCTGCGCATCGGCATCCGCGCCGTGGAACTGCTGCGCCGCCAGGGCGTGGACCGGCTGCACAGCCGTAAATTAAGGAGTTTTGCGGAAGTGGCGTTCCAGTAAAACGATCACGGGAAAAAGCGCGGATCGTAGATCCAGCGCTTGACGGTGCTGGCAACCATGCTCGAAACATCGGCATGACGGGGATTGATCAGGACATTGTATTCGTCCGGCACGATCACGGACGGCACCATCAGGAGCGCGGTTTTTCCCGCCGCGATCCAGTCGTCTCCCGCTGCCCTGGACGACATGCCTGCTGGTATCGCATCCCAGCCACCGGGAGGCAAGTCGAGTATCTGGCGCGTTGCCCACACCACATCGGGAATCTCGATACGCACCAGGTAACGATTGAATGGCAGGATGCCGCTACACAGGCTATGGACGGTTTCGAGTATCGCCAGGGCGATACTGGTGGAGCAATAGACAACTGGCCTACCCTTGCTATTCCAGCGCCCGCCCGTGATCCTGGCGCCGGCGCCGCTCAGATCACGGGCAGTGTACGTTGGCGTCTCCTGGGCGATACGCCAGAGCACGCTCATGCATAGGCCCCGCTCTGGCTCATGGACAGCAAGTCGGCCACCAGCCTTTGCCCTTCAAAGGTATCCATATAACTTGCCGCAGTCGCCCCGGCCAGTGCAGGCAGCGGCCGGCTCAGCCAGTCCGCTAGCCAGCGCGCCGCGTCAAAGCCGGCGGGATCGCCCGATTGCACGACCATCTCCTGCACCATGCCGATCAGGGTTTCGACCCCCAGCACGCGCTCCGATTCATCTTTCGACAACAGGCTGGCGTCTTTTTCCTTACGGCTGATGGTGGCGCGCGACAGGCCCAGACTCGACAACAGCAACTCCTTGCTCATACCCATGCGTGTTGACAGACGACTGATCGCCGACGCCGGTATGCCTTGCCGTATCAGCGCAATGCGCGCCTGCGTATCCACCCCGTACGGCGCCATGCTTTCATACAGCGACATGGTCTGGCGGACCGAAGCGGGCTGACTTGATTGACGTTGCTGCTTGGAATTAGCCATGACTATCTCCTTTAAGACACCAGTGTAGATCAAATGAGGCACATTACAAGCAAGGTGGCATGAATCGGCATAGGGGACAGCCGTGAAGGCCGCTCCCCTGCCACACCACCCGGCATGCGGGTCCGCACCGGGCGGTTCGAGTAGTTGAGGTCAAGA
>NZ_JACHCI010000007.1 GCF_014200675.1 Janthinobacterium saanense
AGTTACCCTCCCGCAGTTGCGCTTCACTTCGCTCACTGTGGTCAGCTCGCGGCGGGACTTGCACCCGCAGGAGTGCGCCCATGCTGGGCGCACCAAAAAAATGGCCCCGCAAGCGGAGCCATTCATATCACATCAGCAGCTATTACGCGTAGCTGCGCAGGCGCAATGAGAAGTCTTGCAGCGACTTGATGCCCGACGCTTCGGCGCGCGTGCACCAGTCTTGCAGCTTGTGCAGCAACTGTTCACGCGTAAAGTGCGAGCGCTCCCAGATGGCGCCCAGCTCCACGCGCATATGGTGCATGGTTTCCAGCGCCTTGCTGTGCTGGAACAGTTCCGACAATTGCTCATGGTGCGCATCGGCCAGCTTGGCCGGTTCGCGCTGCATCAGCTTGCGCGAGGATTTCAGGAAGCGCTTTTCCAGCTGGGCCTTGTCTTTCAGGTGGTCCAGCTCTTCTTTCCAGGCATGCTTGATCGATTTTGCATACTTGGCCATCACGTCATAGCGGTTGGCGATGACTGATTGCAAGGTCTCGAAATCCGCTTCGCTCTTGCCATGAGAAAACTTCGGCTCGGGCGCCAACTTCTTCACCTTGGCCAGGCGCAGTGTTTCCAGGATACGGATATAGCCCCAGCCAATATCGAACTCATACCATTTTGACGACAGTTTAGCCGACGTTGCATACGTATGGTGGTTGTTATGCAGTTCTTCTCCACCGATCAGGATGCCGAAGGGAATGATGTTGGTGGCTGCATCGGCGCAATCGTAGTTGCGATAACCCCAATAGTGACCAATACCGTTGATGATGCCGGCCGCCGTCACGGGAATCCAGATCATTTGCACGGCCCACACGGAAATGCCGATCACGCCAAACAGGATGAAGTTGACCACGAACAGGATGACCACGCCCAGCCAGCTGTACTTGGTGTACAGATTGCGCTCGATCCAGTCGGTTGGCGTGCCATGGCCGTATTTCGCCATGGTTTCCAGGTTTTTGGACTCGGCGCGGTACAGCTCGGCGCCTTCCCAGAAGACTTTCTTGATGCCGCGCGTGACCGGGCTATGCGGATCTTCTTCCGTATCGCACTTGGCGTGATGTTTGCGGTGGATGGCAGCCCATTCCTTGGTGACCTGGCCGGTCGTCAACCACAGCCAGAAACGGAAGAAATGGCTGGGAATGGCATGCAATTCCAGCGCGCGGTGCGCCTGGTGGCGATGCAGGTAAATCGTCACGCTGGCGATGGTGATGTGGGTCACCACCATGGTGTACAGAAAAACTTGCCATGCGGACAAATCGGTAATACCCGTTGCCATGAACTGCAATACTGCGTGTAAAACGGAACTCAATGTCATTACTACTCCAAGTGGACGGGGCGTGTTCACGGTCGCTCCAGTCGGGCTGGAGGTCCGGTAGTGTGATTTTAGGCGTAATTGTACGCGCTAATAGGGACGATCAGGCGAAATTGCGCCTCAAACCTGCTTATGATCAGGTCCTGCTGCGGGCTCGGCAGCTTCTGCCAGCGCGACGGCCGGCATGCCGATAATGCGCAATTCGCGCTGCGGGAACGGTACGGAGACCTTATGTTCCTGCAAGGTACGCCAAATGGCGCGATTGACGTTCGATTTTACCCCGCCCGTGCCATTTTCAGGGTCGGCGATCCAGAAACCGATCTGCAGATCGAGTCCATCGGCGCCAAAGCGCACCAGGGTGGCCGATGGCGGTTTGGTTTGCGACACGCGCGGCACGCTGGCTGCGGCCGCTTCCAGCAAGGGGAAGATAGTATCGATATCGGTGTCGTAGCCCACCGATACGGTGGCAGCCAGCCATACCATGCTGTTCGACAAGGACATATTCTGCACGCCGCCAGAAATCAGCATTTCATTGGGCACGATGGATTCGACGCCATCTCCGCCCAACAGTACGGTATAACGCGTATTAATCTGCGTTACCTTGCCATTGAATTGACCAACGGTAATGACGTCGCCGATGGTCAGGCTGCGGTCGAGCAAAATGATAAAGCCGGAAACAAAGTTGGCGGCAATCTTTTGCAGGCCAAAACCCAGGGCCACGCCAAACGCGCCGCCAAACACCGAGAGCACGGTCAGGTCGATGCCTACCAGCGACAGGCTGACCAGCACGGAAACAAGAATCAGCACGGCGCGTCCTAGGCGCGACATGACCACGCGCAGCGAGGAATGCAAGCCTTGCATTTTCATCAAGCGGTCATCGAGCGCCGTGGCCGCCCACATGGCCAGCACCATCAGCACGGCAACCGAAATACCGGCCTGCAAAATGGCGGCTACCGACACCTTGTTGCGGCCCAGCGGCACCACGATGCCTTCCAGGAAAGCATGCAGGTCTGGCCACAGTCCCGTGATATACAGGGCCATGCCCAGCCACACGACGATGGTGAATACTTTCTCAAGCAACAACATCGTCGGGCTGATCTCGCCATTGCGGGCAAAAATGCGCCGCAGCACATAAAAGCCGAAACGCACCAGCGCCATCGAAGTGCACAGGGGAATCGCAATACCTAGCAGGTGCACGGTCTGGAACCTGGACAGGACATGCTGCGTCACGCCCAGCAGCAATGCCGCCAGCACAGGCGTCAGGATGCGGATAAAACTATGCGTGCGCCGCAAGGCTTCGACACTGACGGGCGCTGATGTGTTCGCTGCGCTTTCGGCGCGCTGGTTCAGGAACTGGCGCAACTGGCGCACCAGCACCCAGCTCAAGGCCAGGCAGGACGCGATCGCCAGCACCTGCCACAGAATGGCTGGCTGACGGAAATCGTCAATAAAATCAGTGATCAGGTTCAGCAGCGGCGTATCGTTCATGGCTGGGGCACTCAGGGTAGTGGAACGGCATGGGCCGCTGGCCCCTGCCATGCGCCAGGCGGGCTGGCTGGATAGTCTTGATGGCAGCCCCTGCCGTTAGCAAGGGCCGCTTGCAGCGTTTACTCGGCTTGCTCGGTTTGCTCGTCGTCGGCCGGTTTTTCATCGGCAAAGACTTTTTTCGGCATCACTTTGCGCTCGAACACGGCGGCGAAGAAACCATCGGTCTGATGCTGGTGCGGCAACAGTTTCAAATAATCGCCCATGTCCAGTTCGATCTTTTGCTCGGCCAGCACCTTGTTCATCGGCACCAGGAAGAAATCGGGATGGGCAGCCAGGAATTGCTCGGCGATCACATCGTTTTCTTCGTTGAGGAAACTGCAGGTAGCGTACACCAGGCGGCCGCCGCCCTTGACCAGGCGCGCCGCGCCCGCCAGGATGGCTGCCTGCTTGACTTGCAGTTCGCCGATCGACGTCGGTTGCTGACGCCATTTCACGTCCGGATTGCGGCGCAGGGTGCCCAGGCCACTACATGGTGCATCGACCAGCACGCGGTCGATCTTGCCAGCCAGACGCTTGATCTTGGCGTCGCGCTCGTGCGCGATCTGCACCGGATGCACGTTCGACAAGCCGCTGCGGGCCATGCGCGGTTTCAGCTTGGCCAGGCGTTTTTCAGAGACGTCGAAGGCATACAAACGGCCCGTGTTGCGCATCAGCGCGCCCAGCGCCAGGGTCTTGCCGCCGGCGCCGGCACAGAAATCGACCACCATCTCGCCACGCTTGGCGCCGACGATCTGCGACAGGATCTGGCTGCCTTCGTCCTGCACTTCGATGGCGCCGCTCTGGAACAAAGGCATGTTTTGCAGTGATGGCTTTTTGACCACGCGCAAGCCCAGCGGTGCGTACGGCGTCGGGGTGCTCAGGATCGGTGCTTCGGCCAGGGCCAGCATCACGTCTTCACGGGTGGCTTTGAGCGAATTGACGCGCAGGTCCAGCGGCGCTGGCGCATTCAAGGCATCGGCCAGCAACATGGTTTCCGCTTCGCCGAACTGGTCGATCAGCTTGTCAAACAACCATTTCGGCATATTGGCGCGCATGGTGGCCGGCATCAGGTTGCGGTCGATCTGCTTGATGCGCTCCAGCCATTCCACTTCTTCTTCCGTCAGGCCGCCCAGCGAATCGGCGCCCATCGCTTCGGCCAGGCCGAGGATGGTCAGCCGGCGCATGGTCGGGCCATTGCCCGCTTCGGCGAAGTCGGTAAAGAACGATTTGTTGCGCAGCACGGCATAAATGCCTTCGGCGATGGCGCCGCGTTCGCGCGAACCGAGGCGCGGATGGTCGCGGAAATAGCGCGACAAGGTGGTGTCGGCTGGCGCCGTAAAACGTAAAATTTCGCGCAATACTTCTTCAGCATTCGCAAGTATCGCTGGTGGCAATCTCATTGTTATTCTTCCTGTAATATTTTATTGAGGGTCCACGCGGACCTGGCCATGCTCGACAGACAGTTTATCGTCGATGAACAGGCGGATGGCGCGCGGGTAAAGCAAATGTTCCTGTACCAGCACGCGCGCCGATAAGCTTTCTTCTGTGTCGCCTGGCAAGACAGGCACCACCGCACGGGCCACGGCCGGGCCATGATCGAGCTCGGCTGTGACGAAATGCACGGTCGCGCCGTGTTCCGTCACGCCCGCCTCGATGGCCTTGCGATGGGTTGCCATGCCCGGAAACAGGGGCAGCAGCGATGGGTGGATATTGAGCATGCGCCCCGCGTAATGATCCACGAATGGCGCTGTCAATATGCGCATGAAACCGGCCAGCACGACCAGGTCGGGCGCAAAGCTGTCGACCACGGCTTGCAGCGCCGCATCAAATGCATCACGGCTGGCATAATCCTTGTTGGCAACGACTGCGGTCGCTATCCCGTGTTCCGCAGCAAACACCAGTCCCTGGGCATCGGCCCGGTTACTGATGACGGCGGCAATACGGGCAGGCCATTGCTCGGCTTGCGCCGCGCGCACGACCGCTTCCATGTTGCTGCCGCGTCCGGAAATGAGGATAACGATATTTTTCATAGCGCGCATTGTACCCGCTATGACGATGCGAATCTAGAAAGGCCGGCATTATTGTTGCGGCGCAGCATACACCAGATCACGCTGGCGCGGTGCGCCGTGCCAGATTTTTACCTCTGCCAGCGCCCTGTTTCAGGGCCGCGTGGGAAGAGTGGGTATTTACTCGAACGAGTAGAAGACGCGGAACGGGACTTTTTTCTCGGCCCAGTAGTCGGCCGCGTCGCGAAACACGTCGAGCAGGGTCTCGCGTGCTTCCTTGTCAAATTTTTGCGTATTCGGCAATTGCTCGAGCACGACCAGGAAACCGGTCTGCTCGCCTGCCTTATGCATGGTGTCCGTCAGGCAGACGCGCAGGGCCTCGAAATTCTTGGACAGACTTTTTGGAAACAGGAATGCTTCTGCGATAATGCCGATCACTTGCTGCTTGGTCAGGCCGGCGTTGCAGTGGGCATATAAAAAGTGCTGCCCGAGACGAATCGCCTCGTCTTGTAATTCGGTCACACGAAAGGCGCGGATGGATTGGACAAGGTTGGGCGGCACGGTTAGTAACAAACTCATTTTTCCCTCAAATCGACCTGTTATGTATGGATCTCTTCAAACTGCGGCAGTTCTTATTCCATCCCGCACGCGGGTCAATGCGCACGCGGTGATTCGATCTGTATCAATTAAGCTAATTTAATTAAACGATTCAGTACGATTTTATAAGCCATACGCGTATTAGGGTAACGTGTTGTTCTGCATGAATCAACCCGAATATGATGTCGAACGCAAGATTTGTTACAAAGCGCCCTATCCAGGGAATCGAACATCGTGTATCGAATGAAAGTGCATGTTACAGACTGTGGGGAGAAGGGCCTTTGCTGTTACATTTTGTTGCCATGTACATCACTACGTCACGAATAGCCGGACTACTATAGCTTCAGGTTAAAAAAATGCCCTGAAAGATACTCTACATAACGAGGTAAGAAATGAACTTGCAAGCCAAATTGTTGATGTCAGCCCTTTGTATCGGTGCTTTGCCACTCGCCCAGGCCGCCGACTTTGAAGATTTCGGCCGCGTCACGCGCGTCGTGCCACAAGTGGAACAGATCAACCGTCCACGCCAGGAATGCCGCACAGAGTACGTGCAGGTTCAGGCGCCGCCGCAACAGCGCAGCGCTGGCGGCTCCATCGTCGGCGGTATCGCCGGCGCCCTGCTCGGCAGCCAGGTTGGTGGCGGTAATGGCCGTACGGCCGCCGCTGCGGCTGGCGCCATCGCTGGCGCCGTGGTCGGTGACCGCGTCGATAACCAGAATAACTACCAGGGTGGCGTGCAGCAACAAGCCGTCCAGCAATGCCGCCAGGTCGATCACTGGGAATCGCGCAACAACGGTTACCAGGTGACGTATGACTATCGTGGCCGTAACTACACGAGCGTCATGTCCTACGATCCAGGCGAGCGTGTACGTTTGCGTGTGTCGATCGAGCCTGCACAACAGTAACTTGCTGTGTGACGGGCAATAAAATGCCGGCCCCGTGAGGCCGGCATTTTTTATGGCGCCCCGGCGCGGGCTATAATGCGGCACACTTTCAGGCCGCCTTATGCTTATCAAACGAAAATCCATCGAACAAGTCGAATCTTCCCGTCCCGCCACGCGCAAGCCGCGCTACGCGCCCGTTACCCTGTCGGAAATGGATGGCGTGCGCTATCTGCATTTCGGCACCGAGTGGGTGCAGGGCGCCATGCGCATCCGCAAGCCGGACTGGCTGGAACTGGAATACGCGCAACAGATGATGGCGTGGATGTTGTGGATCAAGCAACCGCAACGCCTGGCCCAGCTGGGCCTGGGTACGGCCGCGCTGACCAAGTTTTGCTACCGCCAGTTTCCAGAGGCACAGGTCGATGCGATCGAGCTGAACCCTTCCGTGATCGCCATCTGCGCCTCGATGTTCAAGCTGCCGCCCAATGACGAGCAGCTGCATGTGCGCGAAATGGATGCGCTGGATTACGTCAACGACGAAGCCAACCATGGCACGCTCGACGCGCTGCAAGTGGACTTGTATGACGCCACGGCGCGCGGCCCCGTGCTCGACAGCGCCGATTTCTATAGCGCCTGCTGCGCCTGCCTGGCGCCGCACGGCATCATGACGGTCAATCTGTTCGGCGACCACCCCAGCTATGCAAAAAACATCAAGGCGATGAAATTTGCGTTCGAACAGGTGATCTGCCTGCCTGAAGTCCATGATGGGAACGTGGTGGCCATCGCTTTCAAGACCAAAGTCGCGCTCGATGCCGAAGCGCAAGCTGCCTTGCTTGAACGGGCAAAACAGATCGTCACCGACACCAAGCTGCCTGCCAAATCCTGGCTCAAGGGCATACAAAGCACGCTCTCAGCCGGCTAGCCCTCAGGCCGGCGCCCTGAAAGGTTGCCGGCCATGTCTTCTTCCGCTCCCCTGGAGCTAGCACAACTGCTTTCCTGGCTGCAGGAAGATGCGCTGCTGGATATCCAGCAGGCGGCGCTGGTGCGTACTCACGCCGCCGCCCAGCAATCTCTACCGCTACACCCGCTATGCAGCGTGGCCGATTGCAAATTACCCTCCTTAACGCTCGACAGCCTGTGCGCCTGGCTGGCGCGTCGCTCCCACCTGCCGTACTTGCGCATCGATCCTTTGAGCATCGATTTCAGCCAGGTGGCGAACGTGATGACAGCCAGCTATGCGGCCCGTTTCAATATCCTGCCCGTGGAAAGCACGCTGGATCGCATCGTGATCGCCACCGCCCAGCCGTATGCGCTGGCCTGGCAAGCGGGCCTCGGTTCATTGGCGCCACGCAAGCTGAGCCTGGTGATTGCCAACCCGCTGCAGATCGCCGACTATATCGCGCAGTTTTTCAGCCTGGCCGGCTCCGTCAAGGTGGCGCGGCAAGTCTCTACGCAAGACGTGGCGCTGCGCCATAATTTCGAACAACTGGTGGAAATGGGGCGCAATAAAAGCAGCCTCGACGCCAACGACCAGCACGTGGTGCGCATCGTCGACTGGCTATGGCAATACGCGTTTGCCCAGCGCGCCTCGGACATCCATCTGGAACCGAAACGCGATGCAGGCTATGTGCGCCTGCGCATCGACGGCCTGTTGCACCAGGCCTATCAGGTGCCGCCGGTGGTGATGCTGGCGATGACGGCGCGCATCAAATTGCTGGGACGCATGGACGTGGTAGAAAAACGCCGGCCACAAGATGGCCGCATCAAGACACGCAATGCCCAAGGGCAAGAAATCGAGCTGCGCCTGTCCACCCTCCCTACCGCGTTCGGTGAAAAACTCGTGATGCGCATCTTCGATCCCGAGATCGCCATCAAAAGCCTGGCCGAACTGGGCTTTCCACCCATCGACGCCGAGCGCTGGCGGCAATTGACGGCGCACACGCATGGCATCGTGCTGGTGACGGGGCCCACAGGTTCAGGCAAGACAACCACCCTGTACAGCACGCTCAAGGCGCTGGCCAGCAGCGAAGTCAATGTGTGCACGGTGGAAGACCCCATCGAAATGGTCGAGCCCGCCTTCAACCAGATGCAGGTGCAGACGCAGGCAGGCATGGACCTGTCGTTCGCCGACGGCGTGCGGGCGCTGATGCGGCAAGATCCCGACATCATCATGGTGGGGGAGATACGCGACCTGGCCACGGCCGAGATGGCGATCCAGGCCGCGCTGACGGGCCACCTGGTGCTGTCGACCCTGCACACCAACGATGCGCCGTCCGCCGTGATGCGCCTGCTGGAACTGGGCGTGCCGGCCTATCTGCTCGAAGCTTGCCTGATCGGCGTGCTGGCCCAGCGCTTGCTGCGCTGCCTGTGTCCCGATTGCAAACAGCCTGAACCGGCGCCAAGTGTCGCGTTATGGCAGCAACTGACCGGCGGCCAGCTTGAGCGGCCAGACGCCATCTTCGTCCCAGTCGGTTGCCCCTTGTGCCGGCAAAGCGGCTACCGGGGCCGTGCCGGCATTTATGAATTGCTGGGCGTGACAGAACGCTTCAGTCAACTGATCAAGGCCGGCGCCGACCTGCACGCCTTAAGGCGCCAAAGCATACTGGACGGCATGACGCCGCTGCGCATCGCCGGGGCACGCAAAATCATCGACGGCAGCACCAGCATCAGCGAAGTCTTCAAGATCACGGCAGCGCTGCAAGACTAAACTGTTTCCGGATGAAACAAGAAGGCTTTGCATTCCTTGGCAAGTCATATATAATTCGGCCTCTTTCGGGTCGTTAGCTCAGCTGGTAGAGCAGCGGACTTTTAATCCGTTGGTCGCAGGTTCGAATCCCGCACGGCCTACCACGAATGCGCAGTATTAAAAAGCCAATCCACAGGATTGGCTTTTTTCATTTCCAGTGCCTGCAAGTCCCCTTACCAGGGAAGCTTGCAAGTGTTTCAGCCAAGATTAATAACGCGCATCCTTGGGTTTGCCCCCTTTCGGCCAATCATGGATTTTTCCCGGGAAATCGGGACGCGGCATGTGCGTGAAATACTCGGCCACGTCGACGGCGTCCTGGTCGGACAAGTTGCCCTGCCCCAAGGGAAATTTCTGGCCATGGCCCATCACCATATTGGCTTTGACGAAACCGGCCGCCGTGTAAGTCCTGGCCATGCCCGCGCCGATATTGAAGGAACGCTCGCCCCATAACGGCGGGAAGGCCAGCACACCATCGGCGCCCTTGACGCCTTCGCCATAGTCGCCATGACACACTGCACATTGCTGGGCGAAAATTTTCTTGCCGTTCACGGCATTGGGCGCCAGGCTACGGTCGATCCTGGCGATGCCGCGCCCTGGCACATTGTCGCCGGCCTGGGTGGCGCCCTTCATCCAGTCGATATACGCGACCATCGCTTGCATATCGGGCGTGCTCACCGGCAAGGGCGAACCGTGCATGGAACGCTTGAAGCAGCCATTGATGCGCTCCGCCAGGCTGATCACCCGCCCGGCGCGCGGCGCTTCCGATGGGAAAAACGCTGAAATGCCCAGGAAGGGCGAGCCCTTGGCTACCGTACCGCCGTTCAAGTGGCAACTGCTGCAGTTCAAGTCATTGCCCACATTTTTCGGCAAGCGGGCCCTGGTTTCCGTCATCAGCTGCATGCCGCGTATCAATTGCCCGGCGTTGGTCTCTGCCATCAAGGCAGCAAATCGGGGCGTAGAAAAATCGGAAGGCGCAGTCTTGAGCTTTAACTCCTTGCGTACCCTGGCAATCTGCGATGCGCTAACAGCCTCGCCCTGATTGCCCCAGTTGCTGCGCACAAAGCTGAGGATTTCCGCCAGCTCCACATTCGACAGGCTGTCGTAGGCCGGCATGCCGAACGAGCGCGGCGAGTGCTGGGTGACGGCCGATTGCCAGCCCGTCAGCGCGATATGGATCAACGAAGTGGGATCTTTCGATTGCACGGAATGGTTTTGCGCCAGCGGCGGAAAGATATGCTCCACGCCGCGCCCATCGCGCCGGTGGCAGGTGGCGCAAAACTGCGTGTAGCCCAGACCTCCACGGGTGTTGTACAGCGCCGCCTCGGTGGCTTGCGCCACGACCAGCGGTTTTTTCGGCGCAGGGCCGCCAATCTTGTTCGGCGGCAAGCCATGCAGGTATTCCGCCAGCGCTGCCAGGTCGCCATCCGTAAAATACTGCGTGCTGTGCGTGATGACTTCCGTCATGCTGCCGGCCGCCGTGCCGAAACTGTTGCGCCCCGTCTTGAGCAGTTGCACGATGTCGTCAGGCGTCCACAGATTGCGCAAGTTGACGGCGTGCCAGGCATCAAAAGTAAACCCTGCCAGGTATTGATACCCCTTGGGACCATCTTGCCCCATGGTTTTTTCCTGGAAGGCCACGCCACGCGGCGTGTGGCAGGAACCGCAATGGCCCAGGCCCTGGGCCAGATAACTGCCGCGATTCCAGGTGGCCGATTGGCTGGCGTCCGGCTTGAATGGCTCATCCTTGAGGAACAGCGCATTCCAGAAGTACAAGCCCCAACGCATGCTGAAGGGCCACTTCATGTCATTGTCGCGGTTCTGTTGCACCACGGGCGCCACGCCAAGCTGCAAGTACAGGTACAGCGCCTGCATGTCCTCAGGCGTGATCCTGGCGTAGGACGGATATGGCATCGCCGGGTACAGATGGTGGCCATCGGCCGCCACGCCCTTGCGCATGGCACGATTGAATTGCTCGAAGGAATACTTGCCGATGCCCGTCACCGGGTCGGGCGTGATATTGGTGCTGTAGATGGTGCCGAAAGGCGTCTTCAATGCCAGGCCGCCAGCCATGGCCGCGCCTTGTCCATTGGTATGGCAGGCGAAACAATCGCCGAGGCGGGCCACATATGCGCCGCGCTTGATTTGCGCCGCATCAGGTGCGGCAGACCAGGCTGGCCCGGCAAAGCCCAGCATGCCAAACAAGAGGAATGTGCAGAGAATGGTAAAAACAGTAAATAATGATGGTGCAGCAACTGACTTGGCGTTCATCTTAACCCTTTTATTAACAGGGATAAGTTTACGCATACAGGGCCAGTGCCGAAATAAGGTGTTTCATGTGGGTATCTAAGGCATTTCACCTAGATACCCCATAAAAAAATGCGGCCATACACATGGCCGCATTTTCAGTACTGCACTAGAACATCAGTTGAAACTCAGGCCCGTGGCATTGGCATTGCTCAATTTCTTGGCCTTGAAATCGATCACAAAATGATCGCTGGGCTTGGCCGAACCGAGGCCTTTAAAAATGGCAAACACTTGCTTGAACTGCGACTGGAACAGCACGTTGACCGGGTTCTGGTCCGAAGGCAGGTCACCGACCTTGATGATGGCCGCCGGATTGGCCGGGAAAGCGCCCATCAGCACCTTGTAGGCATTGACGCGGGTAGCCCCCATGTCGCGCAGGGCCAGTTCGCCTGCATACACGGTACGGTGGAAGTCGCCGTAGAACTCATACGCGGAAATCGCCGCAAAGTCGTCCAGCTTCAAGCCGGCCGCCGTGGCCAGCGCCGTGGCCTTGACGGTCGCTGCCGCCCAGTCCGCCGTCAACTGGCTTGCCGGCACCACCGTGCCGCTGGCCGTGCCCTTGGCTGCGCAATTGGCCGTCAAGGGCAGCACGCCGGGCACTTGCGCCAGTTGCGCCAGCGTCACCTGGGTTTGCAGCTGCGACAGGATCAGCATTTGCTTCGCATCGAGCGCCATGGCCGCTTCCTTCATTTCACATGGCCAGTATTCATCCATGAAACGCAGGCGCGACAGTTCACCGAAATAGAAGCGCGTGAAGGCGCCATACGAAGTCGTGTCGAGCACGGCACGGTTCCAGCGCTTCTTGATATCGTCTGCTTGCGTGCTGCCTTGCAGGTAATCGTATTCCACCTGGTAGTGCGGGAACAGCTCGTTGAAACGCGGCACCGAATTCAGGGCGACGGTTTGCACGTCGACCGTATCGGCATCCTTGTAATTGACGATCTTGTAGGACGCGCCATACACGGCCAAGGATGGCGACTGCACGTTGACCAGGTAATTGCCAGCGCTATCCTGGTAGTCGTTGGTGCCATTGAAATGCATGTGGCCGCCGATATGCAGGCGCAAGCCCGTGGCCGCCAGTGCCGCCGTGGTGGCTGATTCAGGCACGCGCGCCGTCTGGAAGGCGCCCGGCTTGAACACCGCTTTCATGGCGCCGGTCTGGTTCGCATAAAAATCCATGGTCGGATAATGCGAGAAAGCCATCAGCTGCTTGCCCTGCGCCTTGGCGCGCTCGACCACCGACTTGATCCATTCCATCTGGTGTTTCTTATGCGTCAGCACCTTGTTCCAGCCTGCATTGCCGGCGCCATCGAAACCCTTGAACGATTTCGGATTGGCAGGATCGAAATTGCCGTTCGGAATGTACACATTGGCGTCGATCGACAACAGCCACAGGCCTTTCACCGGCTCCACCAGATAGCTGGCGTCGATGATGCTGCTGCACTTGGTGTACGCCTTGCCCAGCGCTTTTTCGCCGGCCGCCTTGTAGCTGCCGCCTTCGCCTTCGGCGCACATTTCAAACTGGCGGTTCTTCAGGTCGCCCTTCACCACGGCCGCGTCATAGCTGTATTTGTTATCGGCATACTGGCCGAACGGGGTTTCCCAATACAGGTCGTTCTTGTTCGGCATGAAGCCGAAATCGCCCAGCTTGCCGATCAGGCTTTCATAGCCCTGCTCTTTCAGCTGGTCGGTACAGACCACGGCAGGGTCTTTCGATTTGCAGGCTGCATTGCCGGTCGCATAGACCTTCTGTTCCTTGCCATCCTTGCTCAGGAAATCGTTCTTGCCCGCTTCGTCGTCGTCGTACGGCTCGTTAGGGTCGTGGTTGCCCGGCGCGATAAAGAAGCGCATGCCCTTGGCCTGGTATTCACGCAGGATATCATTGATGCCATCGATATTGATCGGCTGGGCATCATCGGAATAATCGCCAGGCAAGGCGACCATGCGGATGCCCTTGCCGTAGGCATCGTCGAGCGCCGAGCGGAAAGCGAAATAGTTTTCGTTGAACAGACGGGTCGACGTCAGTTGCGCATACATGGTGCGGATGGTCGCGTTCTTGCCATCCTTGGTCGGGATGCCGGCAAATTGCGCACTCTTGAAATCGCCATACACGTTTTCAAAGTGCACATCGGTCATGAAAGCAACGCTGGGATTGGCGGGCGCTACCGGCGGTGGCGGCGCCTCGTCGTTGTGGTGGCTGCTGCCGCAGCCAGCCAACAACGCGGCGAACACCAGCGCGCCCGCCGATACCGGGCGCAAGGGGAACTTCTCTATCATGCATTCTCTCCAGAAAACCTGGCATGCTGGGCAAGCATGCCGGCCTGTTAATTTATAAGGAGGTGCAATAATGCCAATAGGAAATTACCTGTTGATGACATGACCATAACTTACAGAAGAAAAAACCGTTAAATACAATTTAGGGCTGCAATAATTCTTCCAATTGCGCATTGCGCCGCGCTGTCAGCAGCGCCAGCCAGGTATCGGCAGAAACCGATGGGTAACGGATAGCGCCATAACGCAGCCAGGCATCGCGGTACACCAGCCACAAACGCTGGGTGGCGCGGATGCCGTCCTTGCTCACGGCGCCAGGGTAGTCCGCCTGCGTCTGCTTCATCACCTTGCCGTACAGCACGTTAAGCTGCTTGTCGAGCGCGGCCGCCCCCACCTTGCCCGGCTGCGGCAACTGGCCTTGCTCATACTGGCGCAAATCATGGGCCAGCAATTCCATCTGCTCCGTATGGGTGTTGATGGCAACAGAGGAACCGATGGTGCCGCCCAGGTCCATTTCGCGCGTCGCGTGGGAAGCTGAAAATTTGTCCGTCGCTTGCTGCAAGGCGTCCAGGGCAGCACGGGCGGCTGGCGGCAATGTGTTATTGAGCTTGCTGCTTGCTGCCACACGCACACGCTGCTTTTGCCGCGAATCAATGCCACTGCAGACACCGATCATGTAGCCGCTGGTAATGTCGTCGCACAAGTCGATCTCGCCATGGGCACCACTGGCATTGAGCTTTTGCAGATGCGCGACACGGCCTTCCATCTCGGCCGGCGCGGCGTCGATGCTGCACGCATGCTTCAACGCCAGCGCCGGGTTGCGCGTGACGCCCAGTCCATTCTGGTACAACATCATCAGCACCGCACTATTCTTTTGCACAAAAGCACATTGCCGTACCGGCTGCCAATCGGCGGCCTTGGGGGCGGACATACTCTTGGTATCGTAATACATATCGATCGGCTCACAACGTTGCAAACCCGCCACGGCAGATGATGGCGGCAAGTCGGCCGCAGGCGGCGCAGCGTTGGCCACCTTCATGCACGCACCATACCAGGCCGACGACTCCGCCTGGCCGACGCCCATGGCGACCACATTCGGATAGGAAGACTGCGCCATAGCTGACTGCGCGGCCAGCAAGGCGAACAGGCCCGGCAACAAAGACTTATTTGAAAATACATGAAGTGACATGGACGGTACGCGACGAAAAAAATGAAAGGCCGAGTGTAACGTAACAAACCACCGCAAGCCCGTCCGCATGACGGGCAAAACCAGCGGTAAATAACGGTTACGGGCGGCCATGGCAGCTTGGCATGCAATGGATCGATGGGCAATAATGTTGCTCGCTATAACTTTTTCAATTCTTTGGACCACGCTCATGACCTCTCCCCGTCTTCGCCGTTCCATCGGCTCCCTGCTGATCGCAGCGGCCTGCGCCTCGCTCGCCTGCGCCGCCGCCGCCCATGCTGCCGACACCACGGCTGCCGCGCCAGCCGCCGCTACCCAACAAGCCAGGCACGCCATCACGCATGAAGACGTGTGGCTGATGAAAAGAGTCGGTGCGCCCATCGCCAGCCCGGACGGCAAGTGGGCCGTGTTTTCCGTGGTCGACAGCGCCTACGACAGCAAGGAGCTATGGTCGGACCTGTGGCTCAAATCGCTGACGGACGAGAGCGCGCCGCGCCGCCTGACTTTCAGCAAGGGTGGCGAAAGCGCTGTCGCCTGGTCGCCAGACAGCCGCCAGCTGGTTTTCGTGGCCAAACGCGAAGGCGATGAGGCCGGCCAGATCTACCGCCTCGACGTGGCAGCCGGTGGCGAAGCCCAGCGTTTGACCTCGCTCACCCTGGGCGCGCGCATGCCGAAATGGAGCCCGGACGGCAAACAATTGCTGTTCATCAGCGACATCTATCCAGGTAACAAGACGGAAGCGGACGTCAAGCAAAGCGCGAAAGAGCGCAAGGAGCGCAAGTACAGCGCGCGCTCGTATGAAACGACGGCGCCCCGCTATTTCGATAAATGGCTGACGGACAAGCAGGTGCGCCTGTTTATCGTCGATGCCCAAGCAGATGCGACACCGCGCGATATTCTGTCGGGCTCGCAACTGGCGGCCTTGCCGGGCTTCGGCGGCGGCCAGGGCGATGAAGGACAAACGCTGGACGCGATCTGGACGCCGGACGGCAAGGGCGTGGTCTTCAATGCCGCCACCAACCGCGATGCGGCCCAGCGTGAAGCAATCCATTCGCAGCTGTACCTGGTGGCGGCAACAGGCGGCGAACCGCAGCGTTTGACGCAAGACCAGCACAGCTACAACAACCTGAAATTTGCCGCCGATGGCAAGACGCTGTTCGCCCTGTCCGATGCCGATACGCCGGGCAAGGTTTACGACGTGAACCGCCTGGCCAGCTTCGCCTGGCCGCTGGTCAGCCCAGCGCCGACCATCCTGACGGCAAAACTGGACCGCTCGATCTCGCGTTATGTGCTGCCGGAAGGCGGCAAACGCATCCTCTTCAGCTACGAACACGCGGGCCTGGAAAAGCTGTACTCGATCGACGTCAAGGGCGGCGAAGTGCGCGACGAGCCATCATTGCCAACCGGCAGCATCAGCTCGCTGAGCAGTGGTGGCAAATCGCTGGTGGGCGTGTGGGAATCGAGCATCAACCCGCCGGAAATCTATGCCTTCAACGGCAAGCAACCGAAGCGTCTGACCTCGTTCAATACGGAAAAAGCCGACAAGATCGACTGGCAGGCGCCTGAACATTTCTGGTTCAAGACGGCCGATGGCCGCCAGATCCACAATATGATCGTCAAGCCCGCCAACTTTGACCCGAACAAGAAATACCCCTTGTTTACCGTCATCCACGGCGGCGCGGCCAGCATGTGGCGCGACCAGTTCGTGCTACGCTGGAACTACCACTTGCTGGCCAAGCCAGGCTATGTCGTGCTGCTGACGGACTACAAGGGCTCGACCGGTTACGGCGAGGAATTTGCCCGCTCCATTCAGTTCGATCCATTGAAGGGTCCGGGCGACGAGCTCAACCAGGGTGTCGATGAAGCGATCAAGAAATACCCGTTCATCGATGCAACGAAACTGGCTGCCGGCGGCGCCAGCTATGGCGGCCATCTGGCCAACTGGCTGCAGGCAACCACCACGCGCTACAAGGCCATCGTGTCGCATGCGGGTGAAATGGACTTGATCATGCAGTGGGGCACCAGCGATGGCGGCTTTGGCCGTGAAACCAATGCCGGCGGTCCGGTCTGGTCCAACCTGCCCGTCTGGCGCGATCAAAGCCCGGTCATGCAAGCAGGCAATCACGAAAAAGGCACAGGTTTTACGACGCCTATTCTGATCACCGTGGGCGAACTGGACTACCGCGTGCCCGCCAACAATGCGCTGATGAACTTTGCCGTGCAACAGCGCCTGAACGTGCCGGCGAAACTGATCGTCTTCCCGGATGAAAACCACTGGATATTGAAGGGCGAGAACAGCCGCTTCTTCTATAATCAAGTGGAAGAGTGGCTGGCAAAATACCTGAAATAATCGCGTCGTTTCTCTCGAAAAGCCAGGCTCCGCTCACGCGGGCCTGGCTTTTTTCATGCCGCCTGCACAGCAGCCTTCTGGCGCCGTATCGCCAGCACCAGCAAGGCGGCCAGCAGGCAGGCAGCGCCGGCGGCAAACAGGGCAGGATTGTAGGTCAGCATCAGGGTACGGATGCGGCCTGCGCCGTAGGCAGCCACGGCGGCGCCCAGTTGATGGCCGGCAAAGATCCAGCCAAACACCATGCCCGCCCTCTCCTTGCCAAAGGTGGCGCCCACCAGTTTCACGGTCGGCGGCACGGTGGCGATCCAGTCCAGGCCATAAAACATGGCGAACAGCGACAAACCGTACAGGGTGAATTCGGAATACGGCAGCCAGAACAGCGACAGGCCGCGCAAACCGTAATACCAGAACAGCAGCTTGCGGTTGTCATAACGGTCCGACAGCCAGCCCGACATGATAGTGCCGAACAGGTCGAAAGCACCCATCATGGCCAGCACCGATGCGGCCGGCACGGCGGACAGGCCCGAGTCGCCGCACAGGGAAATGAAGTGGGTCTGTATCAGGCCATTGGTGCTCAGGCCGCAAATGAAGAAGGTGCCGAACAATATCCAGAAGGTGCGGTTCGTCGCCACGCTGCGCAAGACCAGAAATGGCGTGGCAAAGGTGATTTTTGGCCCTGGCGGCACGGCCAGCGGCGAGGTCGGATCGGCGCCGTAAGCGCGCAAGCCCACGTCTTGCGGCCGGTTGCGCATGCAAAAGAAGGCCAGCACGGCAACGATGGCGCAACTGGCGAAGATGGGCATCACGGCCAGGCGCCAGCCGAAATGTTCGATCAGCCAGGCGCCGACGGGCAGGAACAGCAGCTGGCCGGTGGCGGAACTGGCCGTCAGCACGCCGATCACCAGGCCGCGGTGGGTTTCAAACCAGCGATTGGCGACGACGGCGCTCAATACCAGGGCCGTCATGCCTGAGCCCACGCCCAGCAAGATGCCCCACAACACCACCAATTGCCAGAACTGCGTCATGCGGGTGGCCAGCAACATGCCGGCGGCGATCAGCGACAGCGCCACGCAGATGACGTTGCGCAAGCCAAAGCGTTCCATCAGGATGGCGGCAAACGGTCCCATCAATCCAAACAGTACGAAGCGCACGGCCAGCGCCGAGGAAATCTGCTCGGCATCCCAGCCGAACTCGCGGCTCAGCGGCTGCATCAGGGCACCAGGCAAGCCCAGCGCTGCCGACGATGTCAAGGCAGTTAAAAAGGTGATGATGACGATGACCCAGGCGAAATGTATCCCGCGCCGGTCCAGCCATTGTGATACGGGAAGGGAAAGCATGCTGTCCTCATAAGAAAAATAAGATCGCCTGCTGGCGGTTTTTCCTCATGATATATGATGATCGTAATTTATACAATCGCGATGTTTTTCATGACAAACAAAAAAGGCCGTTGACGGATCTCACTGATCCATCAACGGCCTTGCCTGGCGTGCTAACAAGAAAAGTTATTTGACCTTCAAGCCATTCTTGACATCCGTTACGCCTTCCACGCCACGGGCCAGATCGGCGGCTTTTTGCACTTGTGCCTGCGATGGCACGAAACCGCTCAGCATGACGACGCCGTTGACGGTTTCCACATGCACATCGAGCGCTTTCAAGTCATTGTCCTTGACCAGGTCAGCCTTGATCTTGGTGGTAATCACGGTATCGGCCACCGCTACTTTGGTGCTGCCGGCGGCATTGCGCGTCACGCAAGCGGCCTTGGCTGTCGCATCCATGGCGTCGCAGTTTTCTTTGGCCATAGGGGCAGGATTTTGCGCCACGTTGGTGCCATCGCGGGCACCTGTATTCGCGTCGGCCAGGGCGGCCGTTTTCGCGGCCTTGGCATCATTCATGCAAGTAGTTTTATTGGCGCCTGAACTGTCACCGCACTTGGCCTTGGCCAGGTCATATTCGGCATTGGCGACATCCTTGCGGGCCTTGCCCAATTCGCGCGGCGTGTTGCGGTATTGGGCGACAGCATCTGAATCAGCCTTGGTCCGTGCCACCTTGGCTTCTTCCACGCAGACTTTCTTGGCGTTGCCCGATTGGCTGTCGCAAGCGGCCTTGGCCTGTTTATAGTCGGCCGTAGCCTTATCGGTCATGCTCTTGTAGGTGGCATCCTGTGCATAGGCCGGCGCGGCGGCCAACAGGGCGCTGGCACTGGCGGCCAGTATGAGCGCAATTATTTTATTCATGATGGAGTCTCCATGGGTGAGGTTGATGCCATGATTAGACGCCTGCCGCGCTCAAAGCTCTGTGCGACAACACACCTTGCCCCGCCATCCATCCCACCTGTCCATCATCCTTTGTCGCCGCTCAAGCCTTTTCTCCACAAAACTTGCGCCTGTTCAAATAGCGAGGCAGCACCATCAAATGCATGCTCGCCGCCTGCCAGGACCAGCCACGCTTGCGTGGCGTGCGAACCACCCGCCGCACCCTCCTGCTCCCGTACCGAACCCATCCATGCCAGCACGGCGCCGTAGTCAGCCAGATGACGGCTGTGCATCCATGCCAGCGCCACCAGGTCCGCATAGCCTTCTTCACGGCGCGTTTCACGCAGCTCTGCTGCGCCCATCGACTTGGCAGCAAGATCGACAAAACCGGCCGGCAAAACATGCCAGTTGCCCTGCGCATAACGCTGGCAATGGCCGATCTCATGCGCCGTCATGGCTTCTATCATCAAGCCCCGTTGCTCGACCGGCACACCCTGCAAGACCGCTTCGGCCTGGGCATTGCCGCGCATGGACAGCACCAGCTTGCAGCGCCCGCCATCGAAACCCAGCGCCAGCGGCACGGCATTCGGCGCATCTTGCGGCTGGACAACGATATCGATAGGCAAACCTTGCTCGCGCGCATAGGCGATCACGGGACTACCCGCTTGCAGCCAGCGCGTTTCCAGCGGGGTCAGGCCGGACTGGGCCATGACAGGCAAGGCGATACACAGCATGAGCAGGGGAAGCAATTTCAACATGGAGTCAACACGGAAAACAGAAAACACGGGAAGTTTGCAACTGCAGAGTAAGCGGACAAAATATTTCCACAAGGAAAAACTGGCAACTTTCCAGAGAAAAGACGAAAAAAAAACCGGCGCCGCAGCACCGGTTTTCTAAATTGGCAATCATTGCCCCTTAAAACGTTTATTTCTTGGCTGCCTGCACCTGGTCCAGCGCACGCGCCGTGACGAATTCCGGGCGGATATCGTTCGGCACGGCCTTCATCTTGTCGAGCGCCAGTTGCACTTCCGGGCGGATCACCACGTATTTGGCCATCAGCTCCTTGGCGCGCGCATAATCACCGGTCGCTTCAATGGTCAAAAATTCGCGGTCCAGGTCCATCACGGCCTGCTTGATCCTGGAAAAATCCACGCCAAACTTGCCATCGCCCAGCGACACGAAACCGCCCTTGTCCAGGATGTAATTGAGCTGGATCGCCATGCCGCGCGCATGCGAATCGGTCAGGCCGAAATGCAGGGTGCGAAAGCCCGAGGCGAGGAAGGTGTTGTACAGCTTGCGCTCGGCCGCGTCGCCCTGGCCCAGGGTGTCGTTCAACTGGCCCTTGTCCATCATGTAGCGCAGCGCGTACAGGCCGGTGATGTCGGCCTTGGCTTCTTCGATGGTGGAATAGGTTTCCTTCAAGTCCTGGCGCGGCGTCGAAGCCTTGCCATCGATCTGCGTGGCGTGCGGGCCCAGGCCATGCATGATTTCATGCGCGAGGATGTGCGTGAAGAAGGAATTGAAATCGACGTCCTGCTGCGCTTCCGGCGTCAGCACCAATTTCGAAATCGGCGTCAGGGTGGCCTTGAATTTGGCTTCCTGCACGTTTTTCAGCATCACGCGCTTGGAGCCGCGCGCGCTGATGATGCGCTCGTCGTTGGGCAGGTTGTAGGCCGCCGTCTGCACCGCCATATTGCCGTCACCGGCGCCATACACCTGGTTCACCACCACCATCGGCGCCAGCGCGCCCACTTTCGGATTGCGGTATTGCGCGTCCAGCGGCAGGTTGTCTTCCAGTTCCTGCATATGCCTGGCGAAGAAGTTCAGCTTTTGCGTTTCAGCCTGGTCGCGGATATTCACGTAGGCTTCAAACGCCGCCTTGTAGCCGAACAGTTCATCGTTATACGTTTCGTATGGGCCGATGGTGATATCGACCGGCGCATCGAGGTCCATCCAGGCGAAGTCGGACGGCAGGTAATCGTTGTCGAGGAAAGCCTGGGCGCGCAGGCCGAGGAATTTCTTCAGCGAGGCGTTGTCGGTGGCGGCCGCCGCTTCATTGAGCAGTTTGGCCAGCTGCGTCAATTCCTTTTTGTATTCGTCCGAATACTTGACGGTGCGGTACTGACCGTTCTTATCCGCGCGAATGGTGGTAAAAAACCATTGTGCCTGCTGTTTATCGACTTCCGGCAGACGGTTCATCCAGCTTTCCAGGCTGGCCTTGCTGGCGCCTTGCGGATAAAAATTGCCCGCTTCCGGCTTTTTCTCGGGGATGGCAATACCGGCATACGTGGCGGGCATGAACGATGCATGGCCGTCGAGTACCGACCAGGGGCCCTTGTTGATCCAGAAGTAGTTCAGGCGCGCCTTGCCCAGCGCCGACTTGTCTTTTTTCAGGGCTGCCCACAGCGCCTCATTGCCAGCCCAGCGCTGGCGCAGCTGCAGCACGTCGACCAGCTTGGCCGCTTCGACCAGCTTGGCGATGGCCTTGCGGTCGCCGGCCGACAGCTGCGAGGTATCGGCAGTCAGTGCAACGGGCGCATAACGGGCGCTCATGGCGTTCAATTGCGCTACGGTGGCTGGCGCGCTGGTGGCGGCGCAGGCGCTGCCGACGGCGGCGGCCATCAGCAGGGGGAACAGGATTTTTTTCATGGTGTCTCGGCTGGAACCGCTATCTGAACGGTATTGGATAAACAGCCTCGCATTGTAATCCACGCTGCGCCACCACACCCTGTGCTCTTACCAGACCTTATACACTTGCCCTGTCTGCACGCCTTCCACGCTGCGGCTGTACGCCAGCGCCACGCGGCTGGCCGGCGCCGGTTCGAAACCGTGGAAAAAGGCGCCGTAAGCGTCCAGCGATTCGGTCAAGACGGTCGGGCTGACCACGTTGATGCGCAAGCCGCGCGCCAGTTCGACGGCGGCGCCGCGTACAAAACCTTCGACAGCCGAGTTGGTCATGCTGGCGGCCGTGCCGTAGCGGATAGGCTGGTCCGCCACGATGCCGCTGGTGAGCGTGATCGAGCCGCCATCGTTCAGGTATTCCTGGGCCACCAGGGCCACGTTGACCTGGCCCATCAACTTGCTGTTCAGCCCCACCTGGAATTGCTCAGGTGTAAATTCAGCCAGCGGACCGAAGTGCAGGTTACCGGCCGTGACGATCACGGCGTCAACCTTGCCGATGCGGTGGAACAAGGCACGCACCTGAGCGATATCGCTCATGTCGGCCTGGTGGGCGCCGCTGCGGCTGCCCACTTCGATGATCTCGTGGCGCTGTGCCAATTCCGTATTGACGGCCTTGCCGATGGTGCCGCTGGCGCCGATGATGACGATTTTCATGGTGTTTTCCTGTGTAGTGTTGAACGATGGAGCCAGTATGCGCCCGTATTCAAAAGGAATAAATACGCTAGAATTCACAAGATTACTAACCCATAGTTTGGAATAGAACCGCATGGACAAGCTGCGCAGCATGGAAATCTTTGTCGCCGTGGTTGACCAGGGCAGTTTCACGGCGGCCGCCGACAGCTTCCGCATTTCGCCCGTGATGGTCGGCAAGCACGTGAAATACCTGGAACAGCGGCTGGGCACGCGTTTGCTGACGCGTACCACGCGCCGGCAAAACCTGACGGAAATCGGCCAGCAATATGTGGAACAGTGCCGCCAGATTCTGCTCCAGATCGCGGCCGCTGAAACGGGCGCCGAAGCGATGCGGGCCACGCCGCGCGGCAAGCTGAAGATTTCTGCGCCCGTGTCCTTCGGCAGCGAACGCATCGCGCCACTGATGGCCGACTATCTGACGGCGTATCCTGACGTGAGCCTGGAACTCAATCTGAATGACCGGATGGTGGACCTGGTGGAGGAAGGATACGATGCGGCCATCCGTATCGGCGCGCTGGAAGATTCGAGCATGGTGGCGCGGCCCTTGCGGCCCTACGCGATGGTGATTTGCGCCTCGCCCGATTATCTGGCCAGACATGGTACGCCGCGCACGCCAGGCGACCTGCTTGACCATGAATGCGTGGATTTCATGCAGTGGTCGCGCCATATGCGCTGGCGCCTGTCCGACAAGGAAGCGCGCCACGATGGCGCACCGGCCGAGAGCCGCTTCCGTTCCAACAATGGCCAGGCGCTGCGCATGGCGGCACTGCACGGTTTCGGCATCGTGATGCAGGCCGAAATTCTGCTGGCCGACGATATCGCCGCAGGCACGCTGGTGCCGATATTGCAGGACTATGTGCCGGCGCCGCGCCTGATGCATTTGCTGTATCCGCGCGACCGCCAGCCCACGCCCAAGCTGACGACCTTTATCGACTTCATCATGGAACGCTACGGGCCGGTAGTGAGACCACTACCGGCCACGCTCACGTAACTGGGGCTGTCAGTTCGCCTTGGCCAGTTTGGCCAACTCGCCTTCCGGCTGCCAGCCGGCGCCCAGCGAGCGGGCCACGGCCACCGTCGCCAGCAGGCGCTGGGTCTTGATCTGCACGGCCGCGCGGTCCGCTGCCAGCGAGCTGCGCTGGGCGTCGGTGACGTCCAGGTAGTTCGAGATGCCGCGCTCGTAGCGGGTGCGCGCCACCAGATAGGCGCGCGCCGCCGCTTCCTGCGACACGGCTTGTGCGTCGCCCTGCAACTTGCGCTGCTCCACGTCGGACAAGGCGTCTTCCACTTCGCGCAAGGCGGTCAGCAGCTTGCCTTCATGGTTGGCCACCGCTTCCGCGTAACGGGCTTTCGACAGATCCAGATTCGCCTGATTGCGGCCACCATCGAAGATCGGCAGCGACAACGCCAGCGGACCGACGCTGAACTGGCGCGAACCGCCTTGCGCCAGGTCGCGCAGTTTTTCCGAGGCATAGCCAAAACTGCCCGTCAATTGCAGCGATGGGTAAAACGCGCCTTCGGCCACGCCCACCTGGGCATTGGCCGCGCGCACGCCGGCCACGCTGGAAATGAGGTCAGGACGATGGGCCAGCAGGCTGGCCGGCAAACCGACGGGAATCGACGGCGGCAGCGGCAGCGCGGCCGGATCGGTCACCACCGGCAGCTGCATGGCGGCCGGCGATTTGCCAATCAAGGTGGCCAGGCTGTTTTCCAGCAGGTTGCGCTGGCGTTTGACTTCGTACAGGTCCGCTTGCGCATTGGCCAGTTCAACCTTGGCGCGCGCCAGGTCCAGCTCATTGGTCAAGCCGCCGTTAAAGCGCGCCTCGACCAGTTGCAGCGATACACTGCGCGTATCGAGCGCACCGTTCAGTATCGCCATTTCCGCATCCAGGCCGCGCAACTGCCAGTAAGTATTGGCTACTTGGGAAGACAGGATCAGCAGCACGCCATCGAGGTCGGCTTGCGCACCCAGCGCTTGCGCATCGGACGCTTCGACCAGGCGTTTGACACGGCCCATCAGATCGATTTCATACGACATCGATACGCCAACTTCCACGTCGTTACCGCTGATGGACTGGCCGCCGAAAGCCATGCCCTGGGCAGTCTTGGCCGAGCTGTGCGAATTCGACACCGAGGTGCTGGCATCGAAGCGTGGCCGTTGGCTGGCGCGCGCCGTATTCGTTTGCGCCAGCGCCTGCAGCAGGCGCTCGCCCGCTGCCTTCACGCTGGGGTTGTCACGCAAGGCGCTTTGTTCCAGGCGGTTCAGGGTCTCGTCGTGGTAGATGCTCCACCAGTCAACCGGCAGCTGCGCTTCGCTGGCGGCGCCGGCCGCGTGGCGGAAGCCCGTGTCAGCCACATTCGCGGGCGCCTTGAAATCCTGGCCCACGGTGGTGCAGGCGCTGAGCGCCAGGGCCAGCGAAACGGCCAGCGCAATTTTCGTCATGTTCGTGTATGCGGTTTGCATGATATTTACCTCTTGTTTTTTTTCAGGGACGGTCAATGACCGCCGCCACCGCCACCAGGGGCTTTGAGTTTGTCGGCCAGCCACAGGGGCACGATGCAGGCCAGCAGGATGGCGCCGACGATCAGGAAGCCATCGTTGTACGCCATCACATAGGCTTCGCGGCGCACGATGCTGTCGATCGCCTGCAAGGCCTGGTTGCCGGCCGTGACCGCATCGGCGCCCTTGTCCATGAAGGACGCCGTCAACTGGTCGATGCGCAATTGCGTGGCGCTGGAAAAGGAATTGATTGCCTCGCCCAGACGCTGCGAATGGAAATGTTCACGCGTGCTCAGGGCCGTCGCCAGCAGGGCGATGCCGATCGAACCGCCCAGGTTGCGCGTCATGTTGAACAGGCTCGATGCCGATGGCATGTCTTTCGGCGCCACGCCCTTCATGGCGAAGTTCGACAGGGTCAGCATCACGAAAGGCTGGCCCAGCGCCCGCACCACCTGCGACCACAGCAGCTGATCGTAGCCGGTGGAAGCGTCCATATACGCGTTCATCAGACAGGAACCGCCAAACAGCAGCAGGCCGAACGAACACAAAATACGGTTATCCACCGTCGACGACAGCTTGGCCACGAAGGGCATGATGAATAGCTGCGGCAAGCCCACCCACATGATGACTTCACCAATCTGCATCGGCGAGTAGCCGGCGATCTGGCCCAGGAACAGCGGCAGCAAAAAGGCCGAGCCATACAAGCCCATGCCCATCACGGCCGACAGCACGGTCGCCACCAGGAAGTTGCGCTGGCCGTACAGGGCCAGGTTGACGAACGGTTCGGCGCGCGTGGCGCTGGTCACCACCCAACCCAAAATACCGGCCAGCGCCATCGCGGCAAAGGTGATGATGAAAACGGAATCGAACCAGTCCTTCGAATTGCCCTCTTCCAAGAAAATGGTCAGGCTACCGAGGCCCACGGCCATGCAGAAGATGCCCAGCCAGTCGGCTTTCCATAAGGCCTTCAGGTTCATCGGTTCGCGGTCCAGGCCATAGATCATGCCGAGGATCAGCAGCACGCCGGGCACCCAGTTGATGTAAAAGATCGATGGCCAGCCATACAGTTCGCTCAGGTAGCCACCCAGGGTCGGGCCCATGGCTGGCGCCAGGGTAGCCGTCAAACCAAAGATGGCCATGCCGGTGGATCGCTTCGACGGTGGCAGCTTGAGCATCACCAGGGTGAACGCCATCGGAATCAGCGCGCCGCCCGTAAAGCCTTGCAGCATACGGAAGACGATCATGCTTTCCAGGTTCCAGGCCGTGCCGCACAGGGTGGAGAACAGCAGGAACAAGGTGGTCGTGCCTATCATGTAGGCGCGCAGGCTGAACACGCGCACCATCAGCGCGGTGAGGGGGATGACGATAATTTCAGCCACCAGGTAGGCCGTGGAAATCCACGAGCCCTCTTCCTGGGTGGCCGACAGCGAGCCAAGGATATCCTTGAGCGATGAGTTGGTGATCTGGATGTCGAGCACCGCCATGAAGGCGCCCAGCATGCCGGCGGCGACCGCCAGCCAGGTACGCCCGGAGACTTTCTCGCTGATCACGGGAAACGCTGGCGGTTTCGCCAGTGTGTTGGAGGAGCTGCTCATGGCACGTTAGCGGGCGGCGGTCTGGGCAGGAGCAGCCTGGCCGGCGGTCTTGTCGATACCAGGCTGGTTGATTTCCACTTCGGCGATCACCGACATGCCGGGCACCAGGCGGCCGTTGAGGGCCTTGATGTCTTCCGGCTTGAAGACGATTTTCACAGGCACGCGCTGCACGATCTTGGTGAAGTTACCGGTGGCGTTATCGGCTGGCAGCAGGGCGAATTGCGCGCCTGACGCCGGTGCAAAGCTGTCGACGGTGCCGATCAGTTTTTTACCGGGCATGGCGTCGATGCTCACGTGCACGCTCTGGCCGCGATGCAGGTCGGCCAGTTGCGTTTCCTTGAAGTTGGCCGTGACCCAGACATTGTCTTGCACGATGGCCGTCAATTGCTGGCCAGGCTGCACGCGCATACCCGTTTCCACGTTACGCTTGCCGATACGGCCCGAGACTGGCGCCAGGATGCGGTTGTATTGCAGTTGCTGTTCTGCGTCTTTCAATTGCACGCGCAGCACGGCCACTTGCGCCTTGGCCACGTCGCGCGCAGCCAGGGAGGCGCCGATCTGGGCCTTGGCGGCAACAGCGCTGTCACGGCGGGCGGCCAGGTCAGCCACGGCGCTCGAGCGGGCCGCATTGGCTGCGTCCACTTCCGCTTTCGAGACGGCTTTCATCTGGCCCGTGTACAACTGGCCATAACGGTCGGCATCCTGTTTCGCGCGCAGCAATTGCGCATCGGCCTGGGCGATCTGGGCCTGGGCGCCGCTCGCTTGCGCTTGCGCTTGTGCGATCTGTGCATCGGCCTGCATCACTTGCTGTTCCGCGCTGGCGATCTGCGCAGTGATTTGCTCGGTCTTCACGCGCTGGTCGAATGGATCGAGTTCGGCAATCACGTCGCCCTCTTTCACCATTTGATTATCGTCAATAAATACCTTGGTGACAACGCCGGAAATGCGCGCCGAAACGGGATGCACGTGACCGGAAACGTAGGCGTTTTCCGTTTCCACGAAATAATGGCTGCGATACCACATGCGTGCGCCGGCACCCAGCGCGACCAGCACGATCAGGCCGGCAATGATTTTCACGCGGTTATTCGGTGCAGGGCTGGCAGCAGCGGCGGGCGCGGACGGTGCGGCGGGGGCTGTGGTTGGGGCCGCGGGAGGAATGGCGCTAAGCGCCTTTTGTTCTGCTTGGCCAGGCTGGTTGGACATACTGCGCTCCGAAAATGAAATGATGTAGGTTCATTATTGGACAAAGGAAAGCGCTTGTCAAGAAATGAAACGGTTGCATTTCATTTTAATTTGCACTACAGTGCTAGTCATCACTCACCAACCAAGAGACCCCGAACATGCCTGATCCCGGCCTCAGCGACACCTTGCCCATGCCAACTGATACTGAATACGATAGCGCCGCCATGGAGATGTTTTTCTGCGGCAAGTCTGCGGGGCGTCCACGCGAGGCCGACAAGGAAGCGCGCGCCGAAAACCTGCTGTACACGGCCGGCTGTTTGTTCCTGGAAAAGGGTTATGGCAAAGTGAGCCTGGAAATGATCGCGCGCCAGGCCCATGTGGCGGTACGCACGATTTATGTGAAGTTTGGCGGCAAGTCGGGCTTGTTCAATGCCGTAGTGGAACAACGCCGCGACGCCTACTTTTCCACCATGCCCGCGCTGGAAACAGATATGCGCCCCCTGCCCGCCATCCTGGGCGAGTTCGGCATGCTGTTCCTGCAATTAATCACGATGCCGGCAGCGGTACGCCTTAACCGCATGGTGGTCGCCGAAGCCGCCAGCCACCCGGAACTGGCCGAGACGTTTCACAAAGTGGGGCCAGGACGCACGCGCGACATGCTGACGCGCTTCTTCAGCCGTCCCGAGATCGCTATCCAATTCCGCGCGAAATTGACGCCAGAACAACTGGCCATACATTTACTGAACTGTCTGCTGGACGACCAGATGTCGCGCCTGCTCTTCCCACCGCTGACACAGCCAGACCCGGCGCAACTGCGCAAGCTGCTCGATCACCGTCTCGATCTGTTCTTGCGGGCAACCTTGCGCGCGCCGCTGGCGGCCTGAAAAATCTATTGATCTGCTTGGGGCGCCAAGGGTAGCGCCTGGCTCACCCGGGCATCCACGCCAGCATTGACGGCATTCAGCTTCCCATAGCCATAGGCAATCAGGGCAACCAGGATAATCGTCAGGAAGTTGGTGATCAGGGCGGCGCCGACTTCGGCCAGCCAGCCGTAAATACCACGCTTGGCGGCCAGTTCGCTGCGGTCATGGAACATCCCGCATTCAGCCACCGTCGGATCCGGGCCACCATTTTCCGCCTGCAGATTGATGATCCACTCGACCTTGGTTTGCTTGTACAGTGAATATGCCAAGGCCCCAATAAAATCATTGGGGCCTTTCACCAGCTAATCATAAACGTGCGTCATGACGCATTAAACTCAGGCGGCCAGCAGCTCGCGCGCCTTGGTCATGGCGTCATTCATCTCTTTGACTGAGAATGGGATGGTCGCGCCTTTGATACGCGTTGGAGCAGAGTCAGGATCGGACACAGCATTGCTGGCAATTTCCGCGCCAGCCATCTGCGCCATCAGTTTTTTGTTAATTTGCAGCGCATCGGCAGCGCTAAAAAAATGTCGCATGATTTGCCTCCCGAGTTCATGACCACTGAATTTACACAGGATAGCGCGTTCAACAGGGCCACTCTTAAGCGGCGACAAGCTATCCCTGTTTTACTGCGCGGGCATACCCACGCCGGACGCCTGTGGCGCAGTCGTCTCGCTGCGCTCGTCACTCAAGCCCAGTGCACGCAGGAAAGGCCGGGCTGCCGATGGGCCCTCGACGCCAAACACCGTTTCGCTGCCATCGCGCCGCTCGGGACCGTAACGCATCAGGTCGAATGAGGTTTCAAAGCGCTGCGCCAGGAAATAAGTACGGAAGTAATCGAAGGCAAACACGACCTGGCCATCGGTGCGCGCCAGCAAGCCCTGGGCGTACAGCGGCGACAGCCATTGCTCGGCGGATACGTCCCAGCCTTTGACGGCGCAATAATCGCCGGCAAAGCAGTCCAGCTCATCCTGCAGCAAGAATAGCGTCTTGGCCTCGAACAACACAAAGGCCAGCTCGATCAGGAATTCACGCGCATCGGCCGCTATGCCGACGTCGCTGCGCTTGCCCATCAAACCATCGAAATAGTCGCGTTCACCGGCCAGTTGCGGCAGCAAGGTGGCGAACACATATTCGGCATCGCGCTGGCCCGCATCTCGGCCATCGGGTGTGTACAGCACCGACAAGGCAAAAGCCTTGCTGACTTCATCAAACTCGCGCAACGCTACCGTCCACGGCGTCAGCGGCGCCTTGTCACCGGCGCTTCCCACATCAAATTCCAGCACGGCATACGCGGCCATCTGGCCATGCGGGCTGTAGAGGCTGCCAGGATTACTCTTGAATAAAATGCCCAGCGCTTTCATCAGCGAACTGGCTTCGCCCGTGTGCTGATGGCCATGAAAGACGGCGTGGATATTCTTGTACAGCGCGCGCTGCTCGGCACCCGCATGCTCGTCGGCCGAAAAGAAACTGAAACCCGCGTTGCCCAGCACGCCAGCTGGCGCACCTTGCGTCCGGCTTCCCGGCACCAGATAAAAGCGCGCGCCAGGCAGGCTGGCTGCCTGCAGCAAGGGACGCAGGAAATATTCGTAGACATAGGTGGGGGTCGTGCGGCTATCGGCATCAGCCGCCAGCAGCTGGCCCGTGAAGAAAATCGCATCGATCTGCTTGCCCGCATCGCGGAAGGCGGCCACATCCTGGAACAAAGAGTGCAGCATGAGCGCTTGCTCTTGCTCATCCGCATGGCGCAGGCGTACGTCAGAAATATGGAGGGCGGTAAATTTTTTCATTGTTGCAATACTTTCTCAGCACAGCCAAACTTGACCGAACAATAGCAACTTCATGGCAAAAAGCACACGCCCCAGGTCAAGCATAAGCGAAACATAGTTACAGAGCGATATTGTCCCACTTTTTCCACAGGGAAATACTCACCAATATTCACACTGCGGCGTATAAGTCACAGCGATGGGTATCGAACAGAAACCAACAATAAAAAAACCGGGAACATGTCCCGGTTTTTTGTACTGAAAGTCAATATTGCATCAGCGCTTGCGTGGTGGCGGCAAGTCCGTGCATGTCCCTTCGTAGACTTCCGCCGCCATGCCGATCGATTCGCCCAGGGTTGGGTGAGGATGGATGGTCTTGCCGATGTCGGTGCCGTCGCAACCCATTTCGATGGCCAGCGCGATTTCACCGATCATGTCGCCGGCATGCGTGCCGACGATGGTGCCGCCGATGATGCGATGCGTTTCCGCGTCGAACAGCAGCTTGGTGAAACCTTCAGCGCGGCCATTGGCCACGGCGCGGCCCGAAGCGGCCCATGGGAAGTGGCCCTTCTCGACCTTGATGCCCTTGGCTTTTGCTTCGTCTTCGGTGATGCCGGCCCATGCCACTTCCGGATCCGTGTAGGCGACCGATGGAATCACCTTGACGTCGAAGTGCGACTTCTGGCCTGCTGCCGCTTCGGCGGCCACGTGGGCTTCGTGCACGGCTTTATGCGCCAGCATCGGCTGGCCGACCAGGTCGCCGATGGCGAAGATGTTCGGCACGTTAGTGCGCATCTGGCTGTCGACGTTGATGAAGCCACGGTCGGTCACTTGCACGCCAGCCTTGTCGGCGGCCAGCTTTTTACCGTTCGGGCTACGGCCAACGGCCACCAGCACCAGGTCGTAGATTTGCGGCGCAGGCGCGGTGGCGCCCGCTTCGGCGGCTTCAAACGTGACCTTGATGCCTTCCGGCAGCGCCTCGACGGCCACCGTCTTGGTCTTGGTCATGATGTTGTCGAAGCGTTTTTCATTGAACTTCTGCCAGACTTTGACCGCATCGCGGTCAGCGCCCTGCATCAGGCCGTCCATCATTTCAACCACGTCGATGCGCGCACCGAAGGTCGAATACACGGTCGCCATTTCCAGCCCGATGATGCCGCCGCCAATCACCAGCATGCGTTTCGGGATCTGGCGCAGTTCCAGCGCACCGGTCGAATCGACGATGCGTGGATCTTCCGGCACGAAGGGCAGTTTGACGACCGACGAACCGGCAGCGATGATGGCCTGCTTGAACTGCACGACTTTTTTCGTACCGTCAGCAGCCGTCACTTCGATGTGGTTGGCGGAGAGGAACTGGCCCACGCCCGTGACCACCTGGGTCTTGCGTGCCTTGGCCATGCCGGCCAGACCGCCGGTCATGTTCTTGATAACGCCTTCCTTGTAAGCGCGTACCTGGTCGATGTCGATGGTCGGCTTGGCAAACGTCACGCCCGTGTTCGACATGTGCGCCGTTTCATCGATCACCGACGCCACGTGCAGCAGCGCTTTCGACGGGATGCAGCCGACGTTCAGGCACACGCCGCCCAGCGTTGCATAACGCTCGACGATGACGGTGCTCAGCCCCAGGTCGGCCGCGCGGAACGCCGCCGAGTAACCGCCAGGACCGCCACCCAGTACCATCATGTCGACATCGATATCGACCTGGCCGCTGTAATTGCCGGCCGGGACGATTGCTGCAGCAGGTGCTGCAGCCGGTGCCGCGGCTGGGGCAGGAGCGGCGGCTGGTGCAGCAGCAGCAGCAGGCGCCGGGGCAGCTGCATCAGCTGCCGCATCGACCACCAGCAGCACGCTGCCTTCAGCGATCTTGTCGCCGACCTTGACTTTCAATTCCTTCACCACGCCGGCGTGGGTCGAAGGAATTTCCATGCTGGCCTTGTCCGATTCCACGGTGATCAAGGACTGGTCCAGCTTGATGGTGTCACCCACCTTGACCATCAGTTCGATGACTTCGACTTCCTTGAAGTCGCCGATATTCGGTACTTTTACCTCTACTGTGCTCATCAATCGCTCCTTACAGCAGAATTTTGCGCATGTCGGCCAGGACTTCGCCGAGGTACACGGAGAATCGCGCGCCCATCGCACCGTCGACCACGCGGTGGTCGTAGGACAGCGAGGTGCCCATCATCAAACGTGGCTGGAAGGCCTTGCCATCCCATACCGGCTTGATCGAGGCTTTCGACAAGCCCAGGATGGCGACTTCCGGCGCGTTCACGATCGGCGTGAAGTGCGTGCCGCCGATGCCGCCCAGCGACGAAATGGTGAAGCTGGCGCCCTGCATGTCGGCTGGTTTCAGCTTGCCTTCGCGCGCTTGCAGCGACAGTTCGGTCATTTCCCTGGCGATTTGCGTGACGCTCTTCTGGTCCGCGTTTTTGATCACGGGAACCACCAGGCCGTTCGGCGTATCGGCCGCGAAGCCAACGTTGTAGTACTGCTTGAGGATCAGGTTTTCGCCCTTGGCGTCCAGCGAAGCATTAAATGCCGGGAATTTCTTCAGCGCGGCAACCGAAGCCTTGATGACGAAAGCGAGCATGGTCAGCTTGGCGGCATCCTTGTTCTTCGCGTTGGCAGCATTGGTCTCGACGCGGAACGCTTCCAGGTCGGTCACGTCCGCTTCGTCGAATTGCGTGACGTGCGGGATCATGACCCAGTTGCGGTGCAGGTTAGGACCCGAAATTTTCTTGATGCGCGACAGCGGCAGCAATTCGGTAGCGCCGAATTTGGCAAAATCGAGCGATGGCCATGGCAGCAAGTCAAGGCCCACGCCCGAACCAGCCTTGGCGACCGGCGCCGCATTGGCAGCACCTGGCGCAGCGACCGCGCCCGACATCACGCCCTTGACGAAGTTTTGCACGTCTTCCTGGGTGATGCGGCCCTTAGGACCGGAACCGGCCACGCGGCCCAGTTCCACGCCCAGTTCGCGCGCGAACTTGCGGATCGATGGCGATGCATGCGCCAGCTTGCCATTGACGACGGGCGTAGCTGCAGGGGCGGCAGCAGGCGCTGGAGCGGTGGCCACCGGAGCGCTGGCAACAGCGGCAACTGGTGCGGCAGCTGCTTGCGCCGGCGCTGGCGCAGCGGCGGCAGCAGGAGCGGCGGCTGGAGCAGCACCGGTCGTTTCCACGACCAGCACCAGCGAACCCTTGGCAACCTTGTCGCCGACCTTGACTTTCAATTCCTTGACGATACCGGCGTGGCTCGATGGAATTTCCATGCTGGCCTTGTCCGATTCCACCGTCAACAGCGACTGGTCGACCTTGATCGCATCGCCAACCTTGACCATCAGTTCGATGACTTCGACTTCCTTGAAGTCGCCGATATCGGGCACGGTCACTTCAACCAGCGCAGGCGCGCCGGCAGCGGCGGCCGGTGCAGGTGCAGCAGCGGCAACTGGTGCTGGCGCAGCCACGGCGGCGGCAGGTGCAGGAGCTGCGGCTGGCGCAGGAGCCGAAGCGCTGTCCGCTACTTCCAGCAGCAGGACCAGCGAACCTTCGGCGATCTTGTCGCCCACGTTGACTTTCAATTCCTTGACGACACCGGCGTGGCTCGATGGAATTTCCATGCTGGCCTTGTCCGATTCGACCGTGATCAGCGACTGGTCTACCTTGACCGTATCGCCTGGCTTGACCATCAGTTCAATGATCTCGACTTCCTTGAAATCGCCGATATCCGGGACTTTGACTTCCACAATGCTCATAGCTTGCTCCGTTATTTTATTTGTCAGATGGACTCGCAAACGCGCCAAGGACGTACTTGCGTACGGCCTTGGCGCTATCGAATCCGCACAACGATTACTGGGTCACCGGATTTGGTTTGTTCGCGTCGATGCCGTACTTGGCAATCGCCTGCTCCACCACCGACACGTCGATCTTGCCTTCGTCAGCCAGCGATTTCAACGCGGCCACGGTCACATAATAACGGTTCACTTCGAAGAACTCGCGCAGTTTGGCGCGGCTGTCCGAGCGGCCGAAGCCATCGGTGCCCAGCACTTTGTAGGTGCGGCCCTTAGGCATGAAGGCGCGGATCTGTTCTGCGAAGGCGCGCATGTAGTCGGTCGTGGCGACGATCGGGCCGTCGGTTTCCTGCAACAGCGACGTCACGTACGGCACGCGCTGCTGTTTCGACGGGTTGACCATGTTCCAGCGTTCTGCGTCCTGGCCATCGCGGGCCACCAGCGTCAGCGACGGCGCCGACCAGACGTCTGCAGCCACGCCCCAGTCGTTTTGCAACAGTTCGGCAGCGAAGATCGATTCGCGCAGGATGGTGCCGCAACCGATCAGTTGCACGCGCAGCTTGGCGTCAGCCTGGCCTTCCTGCAGCTTGTACATGCCTTTCAGGATGCCTTCTTCCTGGCCTGGCTTGATGCCTGGCTGGGCGTAGTTCTCGTTCATGATCGTGATGTAGTAGAACACATCTTCCTGATTGGCGATCATGCGGCGCAGGCCGTCCTGCACGATGACGGCGACCTCATGGCTGAAGGTCGGGTCATATGGCATACAGGTCGGAATCGTCGCGGCGAAGATATGGCTGTGGCCATCTTCGTGCTGCAAGCCTTCGCCGTTCAAGGTGGTACGGCCAGCGGTGCCGCCCATCAGGAAGCCGCGTGCGCGCATGTCGCTCGCTGCCCATACCTGGTCGCCGATGCGCTGGAAGCCGAACATCGAGTAGAAGGTGTAGAACGGGATCATGATGCGGTCGTTGGTCGAGTACGACGTCGCCGCAGCGATCCACGAGCTCATGCCGCCTGCTTCGTTGATGCCTTCTTGCAGTATCTGTCCAGCCTTGTCTTCGCGGTAGTACATGACCTGGTCTTTATCGACTGGCTCGTACAACTGGCCGCGTGGGTTGTAGATACCGATCTGGCGGAACAGGCCTTCCATGCCGAAGGTACGCGATTCATCGACCAGGATAGGCACGATGCGCTGACCCAGGCTAGGGTCTTTCAACAGGGTCGAAATAACGCGCACGAATGCTTGCGTGGTCGAGATTTCACGGCCTTCAGGGGTCGCTTCCAGCACGTTCTTGAACGCGTCCAGGGCCGGCACCGGCAGGGTTTCTTCGGCTTTCCGACGGCGCTGCGGCAGGTAGCCGCCCAGGGCCTTGCGGCGCTCGTGCAGGTAGACCATTTCCGGCGCATCGTCGGCAGGCTTGAAGAATGGAATATCAACCAGCTTGTCGTCAGGGATAGGCAGTGAGAAGCGGTCGCGCATTTCGCGCACGGCTTCGTCGTCCAGTTTCTTGGTCTGGTGAGCGGTGTTGCGCGCTTCGCCGGACTTGCCCATGCCGTAGCCCTTGATGGTTTTCACCAGCAGCACGGTAGGCTGGCCCTTGTGTTCCTGGGCGACCTTGAAGGCAGCGTAAATCTTGTGTGGATCGTGGCCGCCACGGGTCAGACGCCAGATGTCGTCGTCGCTCATGTTGGCAACCATTTCCAGCAGCTTGGGATGCTTGCCGAAGAAGTGCTTGCGCACGTAGGCGCCATCCTTGGCCTTGAAGTTCTGGTACTCGCCGTCGACGGTGTCCATCATCACTTGCTGCAGGATGCCATCCTTGTCTTGCGCCAGCAGCGCGTCCCAGCCCGGGCCCCAGATGACCTTGACGACGTTCCAGCCGGCGCCACGGAATTCGCCTTCCAGTTCCTGGATGATCTTGGTGTTGCCGCGTACCGGGCCGTCCAGGCGCTGCAGGTTGCAGTTGACCACGATGACCAGGTTGTCGAGCATGTCGCGTGCGGCCAGGCCGATTGCGCCCAGCGATTCCGGCTCGTCCATCTCGCCGTCGCCGCAGAATGCCCACACCTTGCGGTTGTCGGTCTTGGCGATGCCGCGTGCGTGCAGGTACTTCAGGAAGCGTGCCTGATAAATTGCCATGTGCGGGCCCAGGCCCATCGACACGGTCGGGAACTGCCAGAAGTCAGGCATCAGTTTTGGATGCGGGTACGACGACAGGCCCTTGCCATCGACTTCCTTGCGGAAGTTCAGCAACTGCTCTTCCGACAGACGGCCTTCGAGGAAGGCGCGCGCGTAGACGCCAGGCGAGGAGTGGCCCTGGATGTACAGCAGGTCGCCGCCGTGGTCTTCGGTCGGTGCGTGCCAAAAATGATTAAAACCAATACCCAGCATGTTCGCCAGCGAGGCAAACGAGGACAAGTGGCCACCGAGGTCGCCGTCGGCGCGGTTGGCCTTGACCACCATGGCCATGGCGTTCCAGCGCATCCACGAACGCAGACGCTCTTCGTATTCCAGGTTGCCCGGGCAGTGTGCTTCTTGTTTGGTGGGGATGGTGTTGACGTAGGCGGTGGTGCTGGAGAACGGAATTTGCGAGCCATTGCGGCGGGCCAGGTCGACCAGGCGCTCCATCAAATACTGTGCGCGCTCGGGGCCTTCATTTTCGAGCACGGCTTCGAGTGCGTCCAGCCACTCTTTGGTTTCCTGCAAATCCGGGTCGGTGCCGATCTGCGTCGTTACCTGATTCAGTTGAGCTGACATCTGTTGAGTCTCCTGTTGTGATCGCCCCACCCCGATTTTCCGGATCGCTGTCGGACGGTATTTCGCTGATTATTTACTATTAAGATCAATTAGTGGGGCGATTCTAACAGCGTATTTAGTATTTTTCAAATGGCGATACATGATTTCATATTGTGAAATACCCCTATAGAATTTATGCTGCACCGCCGCAAATTCTGACCGGAAATTAATACTGAAAGAACGTCAATCGCGCCGGTTTCATTCCCACGGCTTTATAATCTGGTTTTCCCTCCCACCAGCCTCTCAGCTCTCATACCATGCCAGCACAACTGATCGACGGAATTGCCCTCTCCCAAAAACTGCGCGCAGAAATCGCCACCCGCGCCGCCGCCCTGACCGCCAAGGGCACGCAGCCCGGCCTGGCCGTGATCCTCGTCGGCGAAGATCCGGCAAGCCAGGTTTATGTGCGCAACAAGGTCAAGGCTTGCGGCGACGTGGGTTTCCACTCGGTGCTGGAAAAGTACGAAGCCGACCTGTCGGAAGCAGCCTTGCTCGCACGCATAGCCAGCCTGAACGCCGATCCGGCCATCCACGGCATCCTGGTGCAAATGCCTTTGCCTAAACACATCAATCCGCACAAGGTGATCGAAGCCATCGCCACCACCAAGGATGTGGACGGCTACTCGGTGCTGAGCGCCGGCGAACTGATGACGGGCTTGCCAGGCTTTCGCCCTTGCACGCCTTATGGTTGCATGAAACTGATCGAAAGCACGGGCGTCGACCTGCGCGGCAAGCACGCCGTCGTCATCGGCCGCAGCAACACGGTGGGCAAACCGATGGCACTGCTGCTCTTGCAAGCGAACGCTACCGTCACCATCTGCCATAGTGCAACACCGGACCTGGGCCACCACACGCGCAACGCCGACATCGTCGTCGCCGCCGTGGGCCGCCGCAACACCCTGACGGCCGACATGGTCCGTCCGGGCGCCATCGTGATCGACGTGGGCATGAACCGCGACGACAACGGCAAGCTGTGCGGCGACGTGGACTTTGCCGGTGTGAAAGAAATCGCTTCGCATATCACCCCGGTGCCGGGTGGCGTGGGTCCGATGACGATTACGATGTTGTTGATGAATACGGTGGAAGCAGCAGAGCGCATTTAAAGAGCATCTGAAAAACGCTCAGGGCAAGGTGCGGTGCCGAAGACAGTACAAATAGTACGGCGAGGCGCTGCAACGCAGCCATGGGCGTTTTCTCGGATGCGCTGGCACGTGGGCGGCTGGTCCGCCCATGACATATATAGACAGGAACAGGATAGCTGATGACAAACACCAACCCACTGCTGGACTTCTCCGGACTGCCCCGCTTCGATGCCATTACCGCCGAGCACGTTACGCCGGCCATCGATGCCTTGCTGGCCCAGGCGCGAACCACCGTGGCCAAGCTGACGTCGCCCGAAACACCGGTCAGCTGGGACAGTTTTGTTGCACCGCAAGATGAGATCGGCGAAACGCTGGGTCGCGCCTGGGGCATCGTCAGCCACCTGAGTAATGTTGTCGATACGCCAGAATTGCGGGCAGCCTTCAATGCCAGCCAGCCAAAAGTCACGGAATTCTGGACCGAACTGGGCCAGAACGAAGTACTGTTCGACAAATTCAAGCAATTGCAGGCCAGTACGGAATACGCCACACTGTCGCCGGCGCGCAAGACCATCGTCGAACACGCGATACGCGGTTTCCGCCTGGGCGGCGCCGAGTTGCCAGAAGATAAAAAAGAACGCTTCGGCGCGATCCAGGAAGAACACGCGGCCGTGTCCACGCGCTTTTCCGAAAACGTGCTCGACGCCACCAATGACTACAAGCTGCTGGTAGACACCGAGGCCGAACTGGCGGGCTTGCCCGACGACGTCAAGCAGGCGGCCCGCGCCGCCGCTGAAAAAGAGGGCAAGAGCGGCTACCAGTTTTCGCTGCACTTCCCTTCGTACTATCCTATTTTGCAATTTGCCGACCAGCGTGCGCTGCGTGAAACCATCTACCGCGCCAACGCCACCAAGGCATCCGAACAGGGCGAGGCCTTCAGTAAAAAGGACGAGTGGGACAATGGCCCGAATATCGTCACCCTGCTGAAACTGCGCGATGAAGAAGCCAAGATGCTGGGTTACAAGAATTTCGCCGAAGTGTCGCTGGTGCCGAAAATGGCGCAAAGCCCGGAACAAGTGATTTCTTTCCTCGAAGACCTGGCCCGCCGCGCCCGCCCTTATGCGGAGCAGGATCTGGCCGAGCTGCGCGCTTTCGCCAAGGACGAGCTGGGCCTGGACGAATTGCAAGCCTGGGACGTGCCTTACGCTTCCGAAAAACTGCAGGAACGCCGTTATGCCTTCTCGGCGCAGGAAGTGAAACAGTATTTTCCTGAACACAAAGTCATCGATGGCTTGTTCCGTCTCGTACAAACCTTGTTCTCGGTCAATATCCTGGTAGACACGGCCAGCGCCTGGCACCCGTCCGTGCGTTTCTACCGCATCGAACGCGATGGCCAGCTGGTGGGCCAGTTCTATCTGGACCTGTATGCGCGCGCCGGCAAGGGCGGCGGCGCATGGATGGATGACGCGCGCGGCCGCCGCTTGCACAATGGCAAGCTACAAACGCCAGTCGCCTATCTGACCTGCAACTTTACTGAGCCTGCCCTGGTCGACGGCGTATTGCAGCCTTCGCTGTTCACGCATGATGAAGTGATTACCCTGTTCCATGAATTCGGCCACGGTTTACATCATATGCTGACGCAAGTCGATGAAATCAGCGTGTCGGGCATTTCCGGCGTGGAATGGGATGCGGTAGAGCTGCCTTCGCAATTCATGGAAAATTTCTGCTGGGAATGGGATGTGCTGCAGCACATGACGGCCCACGTGACGACGGGTGAGCCCTTGCCGCGCGCGCTGTACGACAAGATGCTGGCGGCCAAGAATTTCCAGTCCGGCTTGCAAACCCTGCGCCAGTCAGAGTTTTCGCTGCTCGATATGCATTTGCACTATGACTACAATCCCTTCGGCACACAAAGCGTGCAGGAATTGATCGATAGCGTACGCCGCAAGTTCGCCGTGGTGATACCGCCCGCCTACAACCGCTTCCAGAATTCGTTTGGCCACATCTTTTCAGGCGGCTACTCGGCCGGCTATTACAGCTACAAATGGGCAGAAGTCTTGTCTGCCGATGCCTACAGCGCATTTGAAGAAGCAGCGGCGCTGACAGGTGGCGTGGTCTCGGCGGAAACGGGCAAACGCTTCCAGGCTGAAATTCTGGCCGTGGGCGGTTCGCGCCCGGCGCTGGAATCGTTCACGGCCTTCCGTGGCCGTGAACCAAATATCGACGCCCTGCTGCGCCACAGCGGCATGGCCGCCTGAGCACCATGACCCGCGTCGATTTTCACAGCAATGTGCCAGACAAGCTGGCCTATGCCAGCCGTCTGGTGCGCAAAGCCTATATGGCGGGCAACAAGGTGGTGGTATTGACGGCCGACAGCGAACAGCTGGCCGCCCTGGATGCGGCCATGTGGACCATTTCGCCGACGGATTTCTTGCCGCACGTGGCGGCCGGCGATCCGCTGGCGGTCCACACGCCCATCGTGCTGACCGACAATATGGATGTCGAGTTGCCGCATCACGATATCCTGGTCAATCTGTCGCAGCTGCCTCCGGTCAACTACGCACAATTCCAGCGCGTGTTCGAGATCGTCGCCATGGATGAGCACGATGCCCAGGCCGGCCGCCAGCGCTTCCTGCACTACCGCAAGGCCGGTATGGAGCCGACCCACTTTGTAGCAGGTAAAACATGAGCGAACAGCCATTCGATCCGGGCATCCCCCTGTTGACGGAAGTGCTGTCGGGGCCGGAAGCGCTGCAGCAAGCGGCGTCGCCAGAACCAGCAATGGAGCCGGTGATCGACGTTGCCGAACAACCCGACTGGGACGCCATCGAGCAGCGGCTGACGCAGCGCATCCTGCATCAGGTACAAGGCAAGATCGACCACCTGCTGGAAGAGCGCATCGCCCACGTCTTGCAAACCGCGCTGCAAAACGCCCTGATCGGCATGCGGGGAGCCTTGCGCGAAGACTTGCAGCAATCGCTGGAACATATCGTGGCCCATGCCGTCAGCCATGAGCTGGGCCATCTCCACTCTTCAAAGCATTAATCATCAGGGCAGATGCACGTACTCTGCCCTGAACATTCCCCTACACCATTCCCCCTCCCTGCGCCATTCTTTGGTGCATCTGCGCCGCTAATCTCGGTGCATGACGCCTCACTTTGGTGATTGTCACGACAAACAACACAAAGCCTGAAAAGCGGCTTTTCTCGGCCTGTTTTTTGTTGTACCTTTCTCCACCAGTGCCGCCTTTCGAAGCGGCTTCACGAGACGCCGCCGTATCTTTATCCATTGGAGAATGTTTATGCAGCTCAAGACCAAAGTCCTTCCGCTCGTCATCGCCCTGACCTTCGCCGGCCATGCAGGCGCCCAGGAAATCATCAAGATAGGCCATGTTGCCCCGGTTTCTGGCGCCAGTTCCCATCTGGGCAAGGATAATGAAAACGCGGCCAAGATGGCGATCGAGGACTTGAACGCCAAGGGTTTCAAGATCGACGGCAAGGTCGTGAAATTCGTGCTGGTGGCGGAAGACGATGCAGGCGACCCGAAACAGGGTACGGCGGTGGCGCAAAAGCTGGTCGACGCCAAGGTCAATGGCGTGATCGGCCACTTGAATTCCGGCACCACCATTCCCGCCTCGCGCATTTATTTCAATGCCGGCATTCCGCAGATTTCACCAGCCGCCACCAACCCCACCTACACGCAGCAAAAATTCAACACGGCCTTCCGCGTGGTTGCCAATGACAACAAGCTGGGCGGCACGCTGGGCGCCTATGCCGTGGGCAAGCTGCAAGCGAAGAAAATCGCCGTCATCGATGACCGTACTGCCTACGGCCAGGGCGTGGCCGAGCAATTCGTGAAAGGCGCCAAGAAAGCCTTGCCGGGCGTGCAAATCGTCGGCAAGGAATTTACCAATGCCAATGCGACCGACTTCAACGCGATTTTGACCAGTATCAAATCCAAGAATCCTGACCTGGTCTTCTTTGGCGGCATGGATTCCGTGGCCGGCCCCATGTTGCGCCAGATGAAGGCGCTGGGCATCAAGGTCAAATTCATGGGCGGCGACGGCATGTGCACGGAACCGCTGGGCCAGCTGGCCGGTGACGCGGTCGGCGAAAACATGATCACCTGCGCAGAAGCAGGCGGCGTGACGGGCGCAGAACAAAAAGCCATGGACGATTTCCGCGCCCGCTACAAGCAGAAATACAAGATGGACGTGCAACTGTATGCACCCTATGTGTACGACGCCGTGATGACCATGGCCACCGCCATGCAGGATGCCAAGTCGTCCAAACCGTCCGTCTACCTGCCCTTCCTGACCAAGGTGCACTACCAGGGTGTGACGGGCCCGATCGCCTTCGATGCGAATGGCGACATCAAGGATGGCTCGCTGACCCTGTTCACTTATCGCGGCGGCAAGAAGACCAAGATGGAAGTCGTCAAGTAAGTTGTTGCAGAATGGCAGCCCTGTGCAGGCTGCCGCGCAAAAAAGCGCGCCGGACACCGCTGGCGCGCTTTTTTTCGGCGCAAGCCAGATCTACATGGCGTTGATGATCGCGGCGGCCTGCGCTACCTGATGCGCGGCCAGATAACTGGCTGCGTTGTTCAGGTTTTGCTGTTGCGCCGCATTGCCGGCATACTGGACGCGCTTCTGGTACAAGGCATAAATTAATTGCAATTCACTTTGATTCGAGTTCACGCCGAGCGCTTGCTGCATCGTCGTTAAATAGCTGTAGCCAAACTCCCGCGTCGGTTCGATCATGGTGCCTTCGCCATAATCATTCCAGGTTGCAAGCTGGATATTGTCGACGCCGGGAGCAGCCAATGCTTTGTTGAGCGTCGTCGCAAATGTCGAGCCGTATGGCAATGTCCAGGTCGGGCCCTGCCAGTTACCAGCCGCATAGTAGGTATTAAATCCAGGATACGCGATCCCGAACTTGAGATTCAAGGGATGGTTATTGTAAAAATTATCCAGGCCAGCCATGCCGTCGGAGTAAATCCATGCGAATTCCCCCTTGCCGCTGGAACCAGCCTGGCCGATCTGGTACCACAGCGTCAGGAAGGTGGGCGGCTTGGGGAAGGTCGAAAAGATAGCGTTCCAGTCACTCCCGTTGACGAAGGTTTGCGGCCCGAAATCCAATATCAGCGGCGCGCCATTGATTTGAATGTAGTTGCTTTGCGTAGTGTAATTAGACTTCAGGTAAGCGATGTCTTGCTGAGCCGCAGCCAGCTTATTGGGTATCAGCCCAGCGTCATACGCCATGCCTATATTGTGATCCTCGTACACCATCGCAAAGCTCAAGCCCAGCTTGGCGGTTTGCGCCACGATGGCCTCGGCATTTTGCCGATTCTTAGGATAATCCCACACGTTCTGGCTGCCTGGCCAGTCGATCAAGACGCCATCGACACCGGCATACTTCATCAGCAGCAATTGATATTCGATGATATAGGGATCGCCGGAAGCATATGGCCCGGTTTGCGGATAATAATACGAGGCAATCTGGCGTTTTCCGCTTGCATCGACGATGTCCGGATTTTTATTCGCCATGGTCCAATGCTGGCCCCACGCGCCATTGCCCGATGAGGCCTTGGTTTCAAACCACGGCATCATGTGCATATAGATTTTTTTAGCCGAGCTCTTGGGCACAGCAACGGGGGCGACTTCCGCTTGCACCGATACCGATTTCAGGACCGTATTGCCGCCATCCTCGACAGTCCCGCTGCCGCAGCCGGTGAGCAGACCACCGACCAAGGCCATGCCCAGCATGCTGCTGATTGTTGTTTGCATTTTTTCTCCGTAAAGTGGCACCGTCCGTCAAGACGGCTTTTGGTTTCCAAGTAATCCATTTACATCACTGCAACTACTTGCTAACTTAACCCGAACGGAGCGCCTTGCGCAAGATGCTACCGATAAAAAAAACGCGCAGACCAAAGTCTGCGCGTTTTTTAAGCGTTGAAGTCTATCTCAACTCATTTTTGCGATAACACCCATTTGACCAGAGTGTGGGCTTCCGCTTCGCTCACTTGCGGATTGGCGGGCATCGGAATCGCACCCCAGGTACCGGAACCGCCCTTCATGACTTTTGCCACGAGCTTACCTTCCGCGTCTTTCTGGCCCGCGTACTTGGCCGCCACATCCTTGAATGCAGGACCGACCAATTTCGTGCTGACTGCGTGGCAAGCCATGCAATTCTTTGCTTTCGCCAGGTCAGGATTGGCCATCGCCATTTGCGAGGTCAACGCCGACACTGCCACTACAGCCACCAACATGGAACGATTCATTGTCTTTTCTCCAAAGTTACTTCCTGCGGCATTTTACCGTGTTTCCGCAGGCTCACTACGAGCCCGGATCAAGCGTTTCATCATCGTCAACGGTTGGGCACCTGTATTGTGCCCCGATTCGCGCCGCTATTCCCACTTTGTTTGTAAGGCCTTGTAACGTGCTCACACCTGACAAGGCCGCTGGGGCCGTCTAGCGCTTCTTGAGCTGCGACAAGTCACGCACGGCGCCACGATCAGCCGAGGTGGTCAGGGCCGCGTAGGCCTGCAAGGCTTGCGAGACATAGCGCTCGCGGTTGACGGGCAGCCAGGCTGCCTCGCCCTTCGCTTCCATCGCGGCGCGGCGCTCGGCCAGCGCGGCGTCCGTAATGCGCAGGTTGATGCTGCGCGCAGGAATGTCGATATCGATGAAGTCGCCCTCTTCCACCAGGCCGATGGCGCCGCCTTCCGCCGCTTCCGGCGAAGCGTGGCCAATCACCAGGCCCGAGGAACCGCCCGAGAAACGGCCATCGGTGAACAGCGCGCACGCCTTGCCCAGGCCTTTGGATTTGATGTACGAGGTTGGGTAGAGCATTTCCTGCATGCCGGGGCCGCCTTTCGGACCTTCGTAGCGGATGATCACGACGTCGCCTTCGTGCACGGTGTCGGCCAGGATCGCTTCGACAGCGGCGTCCTGGCTTTCAAACACGCGCGCCTTGCCCGAGAACACCAGGATGCTGTCATCGACGCCGGCCGTCTTGACGATGCAGCCCTTTTCGGCCAGGTTGCCGTACAACACGGCCAGGCCGCCATCTTGCGAATAAGCATGCGCCTTGTCGCGGATGCAGCCCGTGCTGCGGTCCGTATCGACGCTGGCAAAGCGTTCCGATTGCGAAAACGCCGTCTGGGTCGGCACGCCGCCCGGCGCAGCGCGAAACAGCTGATGCACGGCCGGATCATCGGTGCACTTGATGTCGTTTTGCGCGATGGCGTCGGCCAGGGTAGCTGCATGGATGGTCGGCAAGCTGGTGTCGAGCAGGCCGGCACGCGCCAGTTCGCCCAAGATGCCCACGATGCCGCCTGCGCGGTGCACGTCTTCGATATGGTATTTGTCCGTCATCGGCGCCACCTTGCACAAGCAAGGCACCTTGCGCGAAATGCGGTCGATATCGGCCATGGTGAACGGCACTTCGGCTTCGTGCGCGGCGGCCAGCAAATGCAGCACGGTATTGGTCGAACCGCCCATCGAGACGTCGAGCGCCATGGCGTTTTCAAACGCCGCCTTGGTGGCGATCGAACGCGGCAGCACCGAGTAATCGTCCTGCTCGTAATGGCGCTTGGCCAGTTCCACGATCAGCCGCCCGGCGCGCAGGAACAGCTGTTCGCGGTCCGAGTGCGTGGCCAGGACGGTGCCGTTGCCAGGCAGGGCCAGGCCCAGCGCCTCGGTCAGGCAATTCATCGAATTGGCGGTAAACATGCCGGAACATGAACCGCAGGTCGGGCAGGCCGAACGCTCGATTTCCGCCACGTCGGCGTCGGACACCGTGCTGTCGCCGGCCTTGATCATGGCGTCCACCAGGTCGAGCTTGATGATCTTCTGCGTGCCGTTGACCACCTTGATGACCTTGCCCGCTTCCATCGGGCCGCCGGAAATGAAGACCACGGGAATATTGATGCGCATGGCGGCCATCAGCATGCCCGGCGTGATCTTGTCGCAATTCGAGATGCAGACCATGGCGTCGGCGCAATGGGCGTTGACCATGTATTCGACGGAATCGGCGATCAGGTCGCGCGATGGCAGCGAATAGAGCATGCCGCCGTGGCCCATGGCAATGCCGTCATCGACGGCGATGGTATTGAATTCCTTGGCCACGCCGCCGGCTTTTTCAATTTCGCGCGCCACCAGCTGGCCCAGGTCTTTCAGGTGGACGTGACCCGGCACGAACTGGGTAAACGAGTTGACGACGGCGATGATCGGTTTATCGAAATCGCCATCTTTCATGCCGGTGGCGCGCCACAGGGCGCGTGCGCCAGCCATGTTGCGGCCGTGGGTGGTGGTGCGGGAACGGTATTGCGGCATGATGGACCTTCCAAAGTGTTAGTGCCTGACTGCTGGGTTCTGTTACAAGACCCTGCGTGCAGTGGGGGTACGCCAGATTGCCTTGCGCGCGAGCCACTGTCAAATATATGATGCACTGGCCTGTGAGTCGTTTTAGATATCACAGCAATACATTTGCATGGAAACGCATATGAACCTGGAATTGCGCCAGCTGCGCTACTTTATTACCGTGGCCGAAGAATTGCACTTTGGCCGTGCCGCCCTGCGCCTGCACATGACGCAGCCGCCTTTGTCGCAAACCATCATGGCCCTGGAAGAGTTGCTGGGCGCGCCCCTGTTCGTGCGCACGCGGCGCGAAGTGCAGCTGACGCCAGCCGGCGCCGCCCTGCTGCCGGAAGCGCGCCGCCTGCTGGCCCAGGCGCAAGATTTACACTCTCTGGTGCAACGCGCCGCGCAGGGCGAAGCGGGGCGATTGAGCCTGGCGTTCGTGTCGTCGGCCGACTACAGCGTGCTGCCGCCGCTGCTGCGCGCTTATCAAACTGCCTATCCGCAGGTTGCCATACAGCTGCAGGAAGCAACCTCGGACTTGCAGCTCGATGAGTTGCTGCAAGGCCGTATCGATGCAGGCTTGCTGATCCCGCCGCTGCCCGACAAGGCAAAACTGGCGCTCGACTATTTACCCGTGCTGGCCGAACCGCTGGTGCTGGCAGCCCCGTCCGGGCTTGATATATTGCAAACGCCTGGCCCCGTGCGGCTGCAGGATCTGCCGCCGCTGCCCTTGATTATCTTTCCGCGGACCATCTCGCCTGGCCTGCACGACGCCATCGTGGGCGTCTTCCGCGCAGCCGGTATCACGCCGCAGATAGGCCAGGAAGCGATCCAGATGCAAACCATCGTCAGCCTCGTTTCGGCAGGCATGGGCATCGCGCTGGTGCCACAATCGGTATCGAATCTGATGCGGCCCGGCGTAGAATACAGGCCATTGCACGATGCGACGCCGCTGGTGGAAACGGGCCTGGCCTGGCGCCGCGACAATCCATCGTCCGTGCTGCAGGGCTTTTTGGCGCTGCTGCGCAAGCAAATCGATAGTGCATTAAGAGCCGGCTAAGCCGCTCGGGCGCCAGCTCATGCATACTACGCAACAATGATTTAACTTAAGAAAGAATACCGATGCTGATACACCCGATGCCCGACCCGATCGCCATACAAATCGGCCCACTCGCCGTGCACTGGTACGGCCTGATGTATGTGCTGGCCTTTGCCCTCTTTATCGCGCTGGGCCGGGTGCGCATCAAGCAACCGCACATCGCCATCCTCGGCTGGAAAAAGGAGGATCTGGACGATATGCTCTTCTATGGGATGCTCGGGGTGGTGATCGGCGGGCGCCTCGGTGAAGTGCTGTTTTACCGTCCCGAATATTTTGCCCAGAACCCGCTGGAAATCTTCATGGTCTGGCATGGCGGCATGTCCTTCCACGGTGGCTTCCTGGGCGTGATCCTGTCCATGTATTTGTGGAGCCGCAAGGCGGGCCGCAACCTGTTCGACGTGCTCGACTTCATCGCGCCGCTGGTGCCGCTCGGTTACGCAGCGGGCCGCCTGGGCAACTTCATCAATGCCGAACTGCCAGGCCGGATCGCGCCGGAAAGCTTGCCATGGGCCATGCAATGGCCGGGCATTCCCTACCTGGTACACCCGTCGCCGATCTACCAGATGCTGGTCGATGGCATCCTGGTGTTCATCATCCTGTGGCTGTTCTCGCGCAAGCAGCATCCGCGCATCGCCGTCGGCGCCATGTACACCTTGCTGTACGGCTGCGCCCGCTTCTTCACGGAATACTTCCGCACGCCGGATTGGCAAGTGGTGTGGTTCGGCGTGCCGATCACCTCGGGCCAGATGCTGTCGCTGCCGATGATAGTCGGTGGCATCGCCCTGCTGGTCTGGTCGTACAAGAAACGCATCATGGCCACGCCGCCGACCAAGAGTCTGTCCCGGTAGAGTCATACGGCTTATCACAAAGCCCTGCCCCTGCATTACAGGCGTATCTTCAACACTTCCACCTTTTCAGCATTCGTTGAAATAGCACTAAATAATGAAATCATTGAAAAATTTCATTAAAAGTGCTACTTTCAACCTATGCTGAAACAGACACAGAAATCATTAGCAAGCAATCCTGAGGCTGTAGGAATGCTTGCCTGCAAGGAAATCTCGGCGCTGCTCGCTCTGATTCCACACGTACATATTGAGCCTGTCGAAAACAATACACTCGGTAACGCGATCGACTTCGTTATCGACGTCCATACCGGCGCCAATACCGATAATGCCTGGTCTATAGGCTGCGAAGTCAAAACTAACGGACAACCACGCTACGCCGAAACGGCGGTATTAAAGCTAAGGGAGTGGGCTTCCAGCATGCCCGCCAATACGGCCGTGGTGTTCATTGCGCCATACATATCCCCGGCTGTGCGGCAGTTGTGCAAGAGCCGAAAAGTCGGCTATCTCGACTTTGCTGGTAATTGTCTGATTCAATTTTCCAACGTCTATATCGAACGTACCGTCGCCGAAGTGCCGCCCGCGACGCAGCGTGAACTGAAGTCGATTTATAAGCCCAAGTCAGCGCGTGTATTGCATCTTTTGCTCAGCACGGTCGGGCAACATTGGAAAGTGCAGGATCTGGCCGATAAAAGTGGGGTCAGCTTGGGCCAGGTGAGCAATGTCCGGCGAGCGTTGCTGGACAGGGGCTGGGTCTCGATCTCAGATGCGGGAATGCAACTGACCTCACCTGACGCACTCCTTGATGAGTGGCAGGCTATTTACGACGGCCCAGGCGGCAGCACTCATAGTTACTACACGACACTACACGGAAGGGCGCTTGAGGATGCAGTCCGACGCATATTCGCCCGCCAAAACGACTACGCTGGTTCAGTCGCATTGTCCTCTTTTTCCGCAGCAGACTTTATCGCTCCTTATGCCCGAACCGGGAAGACTTATCTATACGCTGACGAATATGGATTGGCAGAGATAGTGCGTGACCTGGCGCTGAAGCTGGCAATGAATGGAAATGTACAAATTACCGTTCCAGCGAGCGACGGCCCTTTTTTGAACCCAGTATCGCCGGCTCCTGATATTGTCTGCACCAGTCCAGTTCAAACATATCTTGACCTTTTTGTCTCGGGAGAACGGGGACAAGAAGCTGCGCAATATCTTCGAGAGGCAAAGCTTCAATGGTGACCAACAATGAAGCACAGCATGCGCGCGATTACGGACCGCGCACGACGGAGGCAGTGAAATCCGTGCTGTTGGAAATAGGCCAGATCCTTGGCTCATATCAAGGAAAATTCATCATCGTTGGCGGATCCGTGCCTTGGCTTTTATTAGCTGCGGAAGATATGCAGCACGTGGGCACTATGGACGTCGATATCGCCCTCTCAGCCGAGGCCTTGGGAGACGGCGAGTACGCACAATTGGTCGAATCCCTGCTCTCTCATGGCTACCATTTTCGAGACGGTCGCAGGAAATTTCAGCTGCACCGTACGGTACCCAGCGCCGATGGCACGGCCGCCATTGATGTGGTCATTGACTTCCTGATGCCAAAGGATGCCGCCATCGTAAAAAATAATCCGCCTCTCGTCGATGATTTTGCCGTCATCCGCGCCAGTGGAGCCGACCTGGCGGTAAAGTACTTTGAGTTGGTGCCGGTACACGGAAACATGCCTGGCGGTGGCACTAACAAGGTGGAAATTGCCGTATGCTCCATACCGGCTTTTCTGGCGATGAAAGGACATGCCATGCACGGACGGCACAAGCAAAAAGATGCCTACGACATCTACTATTGCGTCCGGAATTACCCGAATGGCATCGACGCACTCGCCGAGAAATGCATGGAACTCCTCAGCCAGGAAAGTGGAAAGCAAGGCTATACCTTCATTAATCAAAAATTTGATACTGTCGAAGGCTACGGACCAAGCTGTGTCAAGAACTTTGTCTCGGACTCGGGCGTATTGGACGGACGGACACCCGCAGAGTGGCAGCAAGACGCTTACGGCCAAGTTGATGCCTTGATGCATGCCATGAGACTACGGGAGTGAAACTGGGGTACCCTGACTTTTTCGGACACTCTAGTTTGGTAAACTTCACCAACTGGAAAACATATGACACGCTCAAAAACCTACACACCGGAGCTTCGGGAAGAAGCGGTAAAACTGGTCCTGACACAAGGCCTGACGCTGGAAGATGCCGCGTTGCGCCTGACCATTCCAAAGGGCACGCTGGCCAACTGGGTGAGTGCGGCAAAGCGCGGTACGTCGCCTAAAGTGGCCCCTGGCAGCCGCTCCGTGCCTGAGCTGGAAGCCGAGGTAAGCAAGCTGCGCAAGGAGCTCGCCGAGGCTCGCATGGAGCGCGATATCGTAAAAAAAGCGGCAGCGTACTTTGCGCGGGAGTCGCTGCCAGGTACGCGGTCATGAAGACCTTGCGACTCGAATTTCCCGTCACCGTCATGTGCCGCGTCTTTAGCGTCTCGCGCAGCGGTTTCTACGCTTGGGCGAACGGCAAACCATCGCAGCGGGCGCAGGACGACGCGCGCCTGAAGGTCGCCATCGAGGCCGTGCACGCGCAGAGCCGGCAGACCTACGGCCCGTTGCGCATGCAGCCGGAACTGACGGCGCAGGGCTTTCCGGCCGGCCGTGATCGTATCGTCCGTCTGCGTCGCGAGCTCGCCTTACGCTGCAAGCAAAAGCGCAAGTTCAAGGCCACTACGAACTCGAACCATGACTTGCCGGTGGCCGACAACCTGCTCAATCAGACCTTTGCACCAACCCGGCCGAACGAAGCCTGGGTGACCGACATCACCTATGTAGCCACCGGCGAGGGCTGGCTTTACCTGGCCGGCATCAAGGACGTGTTCACCTGCGAGCTGGTGGGCTATGCGATGGACGAGCGCATGACGCAAACGCTGACGGCAACGGCCCTGTGGAAGGCTGTGCGCAACAAACGTCCTGCGCCGGGCCTGATTCACCACTCCGACCGCGGCAGTCAGTACTGCGCTCATGACTATCAAAAACTGGTGAAGCAGTTCGGCATGCAGCCGTCCATGTCGCGCCGGGGAAACTGCTATGACAACGCGCCCATGGAGAGCTTCTGGGGTAGCCTGAAAAACGAGCTGGTGCACCATCAACGTTACGCCACCCGGGCCGATGCGAAAGCTGCAATACAGGAATACATCAAGCTTTTACAACCGCCAGCGGCGCCACTCGCGCCTCGGCAATGTTCCGCCCGCGTTGTTCGCTGAAAAATTCAGCAAACAGCCACGGGCGGCTTGAAACAAGAGTGTCCGCTATTGACAGTACACCTCAAACCCCAGGCGCTGCCTGCATCAGAGTAATAGCCTCAGGCTTTTAAGCGTTCCACGATCACATCCCATTGCGCCGGCGTCACCGGCGTGATGGACAAGCGGCTGCCTTTCTTGAGCAGCAACATGTCTTCCAGCGCCGCCATCTGGCGCATTTCGGCCAGTGGCAGCAGCGCCGTTTTCTGCAAGCCCTGCACATCGACGCTGATCCAGCGTGGCTGTTCGCGGGTCGCCTTGGCATCGAAATACTTGCCGCCTTCTTCAAACTGGCTGTGATCGGGGTAAGCCGTGCTGGCCACTTCGGCTATGCCCGCCACGCCCGGTTGCGGGCAGCTGGAATGGTAGAACAGCACGCCGTCGCCTACTTTCATGCCGTCGCGCATGAAGTTGCGGGCCTGGTAGTTGCGCACGCCAAACCAGGGCAGAGTGTGTTTCGGCGCCGCCATCAGATCATCGATGCTGACCTCGTCCGGTTCCGATTTCATCAACCAATATTGTTTCATGGGTACTCCCGTATCAAAGCAACAGACGTAAAAAAACGGCTGCGCATCGTATGCTGCAACCGTTTTCAGTTGTATTTCAAGCTTGTACTCAATTCGGCCCCGCCTGTGCCGCTATGCCGGCATCCCGAACCAAACGGTTCAAGGTGGTCACGTTAGTTCAATTTCGGGTTCGTCGAACGAGCGACGCTCACTCCCATCAAACAAAATTCGCAACCGATGCGCATAAATGGTTCAAGGAATATATGGCAATCGCGAACACCGCAGGGTAGGACGAAGTTTACTCCTTTGATCGCGCATCGCAAAGACAAATCGTAGCGATTCGTGCGCTGCTGGCTTAATATTCCATAACAACATCTGACAAAACCGTAGCGAGCGGCAGGGAGTTGTGGTTGAGAAGCGCAGCTGTGCGGATGCACAGCGAGCATCGCAGGCCGCAAATCGCGACGCGCAGCAGGTTTGGTCAGATGTTTAAAAAAGGTTTTCCTGGGGCGTCAGTGCCGTATCGAGCACGGTATGCATGGCGGCGATCTTTTGTTTGACTTCCAGTATCGACAACTCCGACAGCGGACCTTGCGGCGACTTGACGGACAGGAATTCGGCGGCCACGCCCAAGGCGGCCAGCACGGCGATGCGGTCATTGCCCTTGACCTTGCCTGCGTCGCGGATGGCCTTCATCTTGCTATCGAGGTAGATCGCCGCTTCACGCAAGGCGCGCTCTTCACCGTCGGCGCACAGCATGCTGTAGGCCTGGCCCATGATATTGACATCGACACGCGGCATTACGCTTCCTTCCCGTTCTCGGCACTATAATTTTCCGCTTCCGAGGCGGCTTGTTCCAGGCCAGCTTGCACCAGTTCCGGTATCTTTTCCAGCAAGGCCTCTACCCGCTCCTGCGCCTCGCGCATGCGCTGCACATACATGGCGTTGTCGGCGGACAAGGCGATATTGTCCTTGCGCAGTTGCGCGTTTTCACGACGCAGCGCATGGGTCATTTCGGCCAGCAGGCCGATTTTGTCGGATAATTCATTGAATTCGGAAATCATTCCGCCACTATAGGGCGGACGCTCCATGGGCGTCAATCGAATCACACAGCTGTCACACATATTTACACCAATACAGCGCTGTTGTCGTGAAAGAACGGTTTTTCACCCCCCTGGTGGCAGCCGGGCAGCCACCAGAGGTAAGCCACTGCTTACTTCTGGTGGTTCAGGCATTAGCCCTTTTCATGGCCAGGCACGATGTCAAAAGTGTGCGTGCGGTTCTCGCAGGAACGGCGCTGCAGGGTTTGCTTGCCGCCCTTGCCCTCCAAGGTCATCGTCAAGTCGCGGCAGGTGTGGTAGCTACCCGGTTTGGCGCCCGTATTCGATGGCGCCAGGCTCACTTTCAAGGGCACGGGATTGCCCAGGCCCTGGTTGCTCCAGTGGCTGGCCACGCCCTCTGCATTGTCGCGCAAGACGTTTTCGGCAGCGTCGATCAGCGCCTGTTTTTCTTTCGCATTCAGTGTGGCCACCGTGATATCGGACAAAAACGGCGGATAGGCCACGGGCGCCGCGTCCTTGCCCTGCACATCCCAGCGCCCGCTATCTTGTGTACAGGTACGGCGGCTCAGGTCCTGCGTCTTGCCACCGGCCGTGACGATGAATTTCAAGTCGCGGCAGGCGTGCGCCTTCAGGCTGTGTTCGGTCAAGCCGGAGTTGCTGAAGTTATATGTCACCGTCACCAGATGGGACTTGTCGCTGCCGTTATCCCAGACATGGGCTTGCTGGTCGTCATCGTCCTTGTTCAAGTCATTGAACAAATCATTGAGCAGCATGTCCTTTTCCAGCGGCGTCAGGGTGGCGATCGTCAACTCGTCGAGGATGGTGGGCGCCTGGGCATGGGCAGCCCCCATGCAGGCGAAGCCGATGGCGGCGGCGCCAAGCAAACGCAAGAGCGCAGGAGAAAAGAGGGTTGGAATAGATTTCTTTTTCATCATAATTTTAATGTTTGATATGCAATCGCAATCATCTTAGCAAATTTAATAGCCAAAACACTGTAAGCCATCCGTACAGGAACAGGCCCCTCTCATCGTCCATGCTACAGTCGTGTTTGCTGCTGACGCCCGGGAAAGAGGCTTGCGTCAGCGCAAACCCCGTGCAAATGCAGGCTGCACGTAGCGTTTAAGCATATACCCATTCGGAATAAGCTCTTGAATAAGACCCCTACCGTCCCTATAATTAGCATGCGTTAGCACTCGTTAGTAGAGAGTGCTAACAAACTCTTTCCTAGTAATCCTCAAGCAATGATTGTGTTTGCCCAGCGAACTGCAGGCAATGCGACTGGTGGGCGACGCCATGACGCGACCGCCGCAAGACGCCAGGCGACACAAGCATGGACTGGGGCTTACTGAACGGTTGCACCTGTTATATCAATGGCAGTCAACTGAAAGCAGGCCTGGCCTTGTGCCGGGCTGGTTTTACCACTAAGCAATACTTATCCATTGAACTTTAAGGAGTTTTGTATGAATCTGCGCCCATTGAACGATCGCGTTATCGTCAAACGCCTCGACCAGGAAACCAAAACTGCGTCCGGCCTCATCATCCCTGATGCAGCTGCTGAAAAACCGGATCAAGGCGAAGTCCTTGCCGTAGGCAATGGCAAGATTCTCGACGACGGCAAAGTCCGTCCTCTGGATGTCAAAGTAGGCGACCGCGTCCTGTTCGGCAAATACGCTGGCCAAACCGTCAAAGTTGACGGCGATGAGCTGCTGGTCATGCGCGAAGAAGACATCATGGCGATCGTCGTCAAGTAATTGTTTCCACGTTGTAGACATCTTCTACATCCTGAAATTTCTGGAGAATTAACATGGCAGCTAAAGAAGTAGTATTCGGCGACGCAGCGCGCGCCAAGATGGTTGAAGGCGTGAACATCCTCGCCAACGCAGTCAAAGTCACCCTGGGCCCAAAAGGCCGTAACGTGGTGCTGGAACGCTCGTTCGGCGCCCCTACCGTGACCAAAGACGGTGTATCGGTTGCGAAAGAAGTCGAACTCAAAGACAAGCTCATGAACATGGGCGCGCAAATGGTCAAGGAAGTTGCTTCCCGCACCAGCGACAACGCCGGCGACGGCACCACCACCGCTACCGTGCTGGCACAAGCCATCGTGCGCGAAGGCATGAAGTTCGTTGCCGCCGGCATGAACCCGATGGACCTGAAACGCGGTATCGACAAGGCTGTTGCTGCCACCGTGGAAGAACTGGCAAAAATCGCCCGTCCTTGCACCACCACCAAAGAAATCGCCCAAGTTGGCGCGATCTCGGCAAACTCGGACTACTCGATCGGCGAGCGTATCGCTGAAGCGATGGAAAAAGTCGGCAAAGAAGGCGTGATCACCGTTGAAGACGGCAAATCGCTGAACGACGAGCTGGACATTGTTGAAGGTATGCAATTCGACCGTGGCTACCTGTCGCCATACTTCATCAACAACCCGGAAAAACAAGTTGCCGTTCTGGACAGCCCATTCGTCCTGCTGTGCGACAAGAAAATCTCGAACATCCGTGACCTGCTGCCGGTACTGGAACAAGTCGCCAAAGCTGGCCGTCCACTGCTGATCATCGCAGAAGACATCGAAGGCGAAGCGCTGGCTACCCTGGTTGTGAACAACATCCGCGGCATCCTGAAAACCTGCGCAGTGAAAGCACCTGGCTTCGGCGACCGCCGCAAAGCCATGCTGGAAGACATCGCTGTCCTGACCGGCGGCCAAGTGATCGCTGAAGAAGTCGGCCTGACCCTGGAAAAAGTGACCCTGGCCGAACTGGGCCAAGCGAAACGCATCGAAGTGGGCAAAGAAAACACCATCGTCATCGATGGCGCCGGCGAAGCTGCAGCTATCGAAGCACGCGTGAAACAAGTACGCGTACAGATCGAAGAAGCGAGCTCGGACTACGACCGTGAAAAACTGCAAGAGCGCGTCGCCAAACTGGCTGGCGGCGTTGCCGTGATCAAGGTTGGCGCAGCCACCGAAGTCGAAATGAAAGAGAAAAAAGCCCGCGTTGAAGATGCACTGCACGCTACCCGCGCTGCCGTGGAAGAAGGCATCGTGCCAGGCGGCGGCGTAGCCCTGCTGCGCGCACGCGCCAACATCACCGTCAAGGGCGACAATCCTGATCAAGACGCTGGTATCAAGATCGTTCTGCGCGCAATGGAAGAGCCACTGCGCATGATCGTGCAAAACGCTGGCGAAGAAGCTTCGGTCGTCGTGGCAGCCGTATTGGCTGGTTCGGGCAACTACGGCTACAACGCAGCCAACGGCACCTATGGCGACATGGTTGAAATGGGCGTGCTGGATCCAGCCAAAGTCACCCGTTCGGCGCTGCAAAACGCTGCTTCGATCGCATCCCTGATGCTGACGACTGACTGCATGGTCTGCGAAATTGCTGACGACAAAGCAGGCGGCGGCATGGGCGGCGGCATGGGTGGCATGGGCGGCATGGGTGGTATGGACGGCATGATGTAATGCCCTGCTGCCCGGTGCGCAGGCGACGGCGCGCAGGGCAGCATACGCCGGAACAGGACAGACAGGCCAAAAGCTGTTTGCTCCTCCCCGGCGGCCCCACAGCCACTTTCTTCGGAAAGTGGCTTTTTTTTCGTCTTTTTTTGCCCGCTCGCACTTTTTGCTTTAGCATGGCCGCCATCATCCACCTCATGCAAACCGCCATGCCGCCACGCGCCTCTTCTTCCAAAACCGCCATCATTGCCGGCATCCTGGCCGGCCTGCTGGCTGCCGCACTGGGCGCCACCTATGTGTACCAGCATGCGCCATCTGCGCCGCAGGAACGCCCGGCAGCGGCCTCGGCAGGAAAAACGGAAGCGCGCCAGGAAGAGCAGGCCGTCACGGCGCTGATGGCGCTGCCGGAACTGAAGGCCTGGGCCGCGCATATCGAAAAAGCCTCCAGCGGACGCGCGCATGGCGCCGTGATGCTGACGGCCCCCGAGCCACGCCTGGTCGAGGGCCAGTCCTACTATCAGCTGAGCTTTTTTGAAAATACGCCGGAAGCGGCCCACCGCTGGGAAAGCTTCCTCGTCACGCCCGATGGCAAGCATATCCTGGTGGACGACACGGCCAGCGATGAAGTGCTGAGCCTGGAGCGCTGGCGCAAGGAAAGCGCGCCCATGGACCGCGTTGCTACCCAGTAACTAGCCAGTAACAGCGGCAGCCGGGGTGGCGCTTGCGCTGCGCACGCGCGACACCCACCACACCGTCAGCAGCGACAAGCCTGCCGCGACCCAGCCATTGATGCCATAACCGCTGATATGGCCGGCGGCATCCGTCGACAAGGTCATGCCGCCTAGCAAGGCGCCCAGGCCGCTGCCCAATTGCTGCAAGGCCGAATTGACGCTGAGGAAGGCGCCCCGCTTTTGCGGCTGCGGTATGGTGGTCAGCAAGGCTTGCAGGGGGATCGTCCGGCCCGACACCAGCGTCATGAAGAACGGAAACACCAGCAGCAGCGCCAGCAAGGGCAGTTGCGGCAAATGCGTGATCAGCAGCATGGGCAGGATCGACAACAGCGCGATCCAGCGGTAGACCTGCTGCTTGCCGGCTTTATCTGCCCAGCGTCCGATCAGGCGCGCCGTGAATAGCGTGGCGCAGCCGCCCGCCAGATACACCCAGGTGACATCGGCCGGGGCGATACCCAGATTACCCACCAGCACCGGCGAAATAAACGGTATCACCAGCATCGACGCCGTCATGTTGACGATGGACAAGGCAAACGCATCGAGGTGGCGGCGTTCACGGAACAGCGCCAGCAAGTTCGGCAGCACTTGCTTCAACGGCGTTTTCGGCCCCGCCAGATGGGCGTTCAAGGGCGGCAGCACGCGCGAGGCGGCCAGCCAGATCAGCAGCGACAATACCACCAGCAAATAGAACGGCGAAGCCCAGCCAAAGTGTGCGGCCAGCACCACGCCGATCGGCACGCCCGCCACGGCCGCCATCGCAAACGAGGTCATCACGACGCCGGTGGCCGCACCACGCCGTTCGGCCGGAATCACGTCGCCGATAATGGCCATGATGATGGCGCCCAGCACGCCGCCGGTCAGTCCCGCAAACGCGCGCGACCAGATCAGCACATGGAAATTGGGGGCAATCGCGCAGGCCAGGTTCGACACGGTAAACAGGCAAAACATGGCCAGCAGCAGCTTTTTACGGTCGAAGCGGTCGATATACGTGGCTGCCAGCAAGCCGGACAAGCCCGCGCACCATGCATAGGCCGAGACGGCGCCCGACACGGTGGCCGGGCCGATGTTGAAGGCGTGCATCAGCTGGGGCGCCAGCGGCATCATCACCATGAAATCCATGATGACGGTAAATTGCGTCAGGGCCAGCAGCCACAGCAGCCAGCGTTCGCGGGCAGGAGTCAAAGTCATCATCCCAGCTCCTCGATATCGCGTTTAGCCTGGCGCAAGATAGCGCAGATGGCGTCGAGACGGGCCGCGCTCAGCGCGTCATAGCGCCCGCGTGCGATCACGGCGGCCTTGAGTTCATGCATCAATTGGCGCAGATCATCTTCGGCTGGCGCAGCGACCTTGGCGGCAATCGCATCCACGTAGGCGCGGTTCGCTTCCAAAAAGGCCAGGCCTTCCTGCGTGATGCTGTGCAGCTTCTTGTTGCCGTCCAGGCTGACAGCCACATAACCCTGGCCCACCAGCCCATGCATCAAGGGATAAATAGCGCCGGGACTGGGCGCATAACCGCCACCGGCACGCTCTGCGATGGCTTTGATGATGTCGTAGCCATGGCGTGGTTTGTCGGCAATCAGTTGCAGCACCAGGTAGCGCAAGGTGCCCGCATCAAACATTTTGGGGCCGCGCCCCGGCGCACCATGGCCGTGACCATGGCTGTGCTGCAACGCCTGCAGCCGGTGGCCGCCGCGTAGGAAGTGAAGCATGGGACTCCTTAAGATATATCGCAATAAGATATATCTTAATTTGATATAAGCAACCGTGCAAGGTTTACTTTCCCGTGATCAGGTCCGATACTGGACGACATGCCTCCCTTCCACGTGCGCCCCCTTACCGCCGACGATACGCCCGCCTACCGCGCCCTGCGCCTGGCAGGCATCAGCGAATTGCCCGCCACCTTCTGCACCACCTATGCGCTGGAAAGCAGCTTGCCCCTGACACACATCAGCCAGCGCCTGCAAGCGAACCGCTACCAAATAATCTTCGGCGCCTACGATGACGAGCAATTGGTCGCCATGGCCGGCCTGCGCCGCGAACCGATTGCCGTGGTGCATGACAAAGCCAGCGTCTGGGGTGTGTACGTGGCGCCAGACGCGCGCGGCAAGGGGGCGGGCTGGCAATTGCTGCAGGCAGCCATCAGCCATGCCTGCGCCATTCCCGAACTGGCCAAGCTGCGCCTGGCCGTGGCGCAAGACAACCATGCGGCCCTGTCGCTGTATCTGCGCTGCGGTTTTACCCTGGCCGAGGATGCCGCACCGCTGGGCATGCTGCAAATGCAGATGCTGCTGCCGCGGCCTGCCATCGCGGAAACCATATCAAAAAGCGATGTCTTTATGAAAATCAATGACTTACGGAAAGTGGAAAAATAGCGGATAGACCATTTTTCCTGTTGCCATCAAGCTCTTCAGGCCTTAGCATCGCGGCTTATAAAAATACTTAGGAAGAGACCATGTCAACGGCCGAGATAAAAAATGCCAGTGGGCAAATGCCCCGCCAGATACCCTACATCATCGCCAACGAAGGCTGCGAGCGCTTCAGCTTTTATGGCATGCGCAACATCCTCACACCGTTTCTGATCAGCACCTTGCTGCTGATGATACCCATCGATCAGCGCACGGGCGAAGCCAAGCACGTGTTCCACACCTTCGTCATCGGCGTGTATTTCTTCCCGCTGCTGGGCGGCTGGCTGGCCGACCGTTTCTTTGGCAAGTACAACACCATTTTCTGGCTCAGCCTCGTGTATTGCGCGGGCCACGCCTGCCTGGCCATCTTTGAAGATAGCGTCAACGGCTTTTATTTCGGCCTGTTCCTGATCGCCTTCGGTTCAGGCGGCATCAAGCCGCTGGTGGCGTCTTTCGTGGGCGACCAGTTTGACCAGACCAACAAGCACAAGGCCAAGCTGGTGTTCGACCTGTTTTACTGGATCATCAACTTCGGCTCCTTCTTCGCTTCGCTGCTGATGCCGATGTTCCTGCGCGACTACGGTCCATCGATCGCCTTCGGCATCCCCGGCCTGATGATGCTGGCCGCCACCATCGTGTTCTGGATGGGCGCAAAAAAATACGTGCACATACCGCCGGCACCACCGAATCCCGATTCGTTCACCCGCGTGGCCCGCACCGCCCTGCTGGCCCAAGTCGATGGCGGTTCGCGCGCAGGCCTGTACGTGGCCTACCTCGGCGTGGCCGGCGCCCTGTTCTCGTTCTACATGGTGCCCGACTGGGGCTTCGTGATCTCGGCCTGTACCGCGCTGGTGCTGCTGCTGGCCTTCGGCAGCATCGGCACGGCCATGCAGCTGGAACGCGCACGCGGCATCCACCCTGACGAAGCCGTCGAAGGCGTGCGGGCCGTGCTGCGCATCCTGGTCATCTTCGCCCTGGTCACGCCATTCTTCTCGCTGTTCGACCAGAAGGCTTCGACCTGGATCGTGCAGGCCAACACCATGGAAAAACCAAGCTGGTTCCTGCCGGCCCAGATGCAGGCGCTGAACCCGATGCTGGTGATGCTGCTGATCCCGTTCAACAACCTGGTGCTGTACCCGATGCTGAACCGCTTCGGCCTGGAAGCGACCGCCCTGCGCCGCATGACGGCCGGCATCGGCTTTTCCTCGCTGGCCTGGATCGTCATCGGTCTGCTGCAACTGGCGCTCGACAGCGGCAACGCGGTCTCCATCATGTGGCAAATCCTGCCGTATGCGCTGCTGACCTTTGGCGAAGTGCTGGTGTCGGCCACCGGCCTGGAGTTTGCATACAGCCAGGCGCCAGTGTCCATGAAAGGCGCCATCATGAGCTTCTGGAATCTGTCGACCACGGTGGGCAACCTGTGGGTACTGATCGTCAACAAGAGCGTCATGAACGAAGGCGTGATCGGCAAGATCTCGGAAAGCGGCATCAGCGTGACCGCCTTCCAGATGTTCTTCTTCGCCGCCTTCGCCGCCGTCGCCATGCTGGCCTTCGGACTGTATGCGAAACGCTACAAGATGGTCGACAACTACCGCAAGACTGCCTAATTCAGGCGTAGAACGACCTTGCCAAAGGGGCTGGCGCCCAGGCGTGCCAGCCCCACATCCACCTGATCGACGCCGAATACGCTGTCGATCACCGGCACGATGCGGTGCTGCGCTATAAACGCATTCATCCGTTCAAACATGCTGCGCGAGCCCGTCTCGATGCCACGCACATTGATATTCTTGTTCATCACCGTGAAGATATCGAAGGGATTGGTTTCTTCCTGCACCACGCCGATAATCGCCACCGTGCCCTCGAAGGCAACAGCGCGCGTGGCGCGGCGCAGCGAATCGGTCAAGCCCATGTCCAGCACCAGCTGCGCGCCAAGGCCGTTGGTCAGCGCCTGCACCTGCTGATCCCATTCCGGCGTCACGGAAGAATTGATGGCGTCGTCGGCGCCTGCCGCCAGCGCCAGTTTCAGCTTTGCTTCGGTGCGCGACACAACAATCACGCGCGCTCCCAGCGCCTTGGCGAACTGGATCGCAAACACGGCCACGCCACCGGTGGTCTGCACCACCACCGTATCGCCGGGCTGCAGCGTTTTCACTTCCGCCACCGCATGCCAGGCCGTCAGCGCGGCCACCGGCAGGGTTGCCGCTTGCGCATACGATAAAAAATCGGGGCTGGCCACCAGTTCATCTTCATGCAGCTGTATCTTTTCAGCCAGCACGCCATCGCGCCCACGACTGCCCAGCGAACCGCTCAAGCCTTCTGCCGTCAAGGGACCATCGAGCCAGTTTGGCAGCACGGTGGTATTGACCCTGTCCCCCACCTTGAAACGGCTCACGCCTGCGCCCACCGCTTCCACCACACCCGCCGCATCGCTGAAGGGAATGCGGCCTTCGACGGGCGGGCGGAAGCGGTTGCCTTTGACAAAATAGACATCCCTGAAATTGAGGGCAATCGCCCGCACGGTCACCAGCACATCCTGCGCACCGAGCGGCAGCGGTGCTTGCTGTTGGCGCAGCAACTGGCCCTGGCCATCGGTGCGATAAATCGTGTAAGTCATAGCGGCTCCAGAAGAATTTTCAGGAAGCCAGTATCGGCCTGCGCTCAGGGATTAACAATCAGCTTAAAATGCAAAGGTTTATTGCACCAATCGCAAAAGTGGAGCTCAAATGGAAATGCTCAATGAAATGGCAGTCTTCGCCCAGGTGGTCGACAGCGGCGGCTTTTCAGCGGCGGCGCGCCATCTGGGCGTGGCGACATCGGCCGTCAGCCGCCATGTGGCGCGCCTGGAAGCGCACTTGGGCGGACGGCTGCTGCAACGGACCACGCGTTCGCTGTCGCTGACCGAACTGGGCGTACAAGTGCATGCGGCCTGTGTGCGCATGCTCAGCACGGCGCGTGAAGTCCATGTGCTGGCCGGCAGCTACCGCGCCCGGCCGAACGGCGTGCTGCGGGTCAGCGCGCCCATCGTGTTTGGCCAGGTCTGGCTGGCGCCCCGGCTGCCCGCCTTCCTCGACCTGCATCCCGACGTCGATGTACGCGTGACCTTGACCGACCGCACCATCGACCTGGTGGAAGACGGCATCGACCTGGCGATCCGCATCGCGCGCGAACTGGCGCCGGGGCTGGCAGCGCGGCCCTTGTGCTCAATGCGTTATGTGCTGGTGGCGTCGCAAGCCTATCTGGACGAACATGGCGCGCCCGAGGCGCCGGAAGACTTGCTGCGGCACCGCTGCTGTTATCTGGGATATGGCCAGTTCGGCGGGCGCTGGTCCATGCGCAGTAGCGAGCGCAGCGCCAGCATCGATATTCCCGCCCGCATCACCATCAACAATAGCGGCGCCATCATGGCGCTGGTGGAAGCCGATGGCGGCATCGGCCTGGTGCCCGACTTTGCCGCGCAAGCGGCGCTGGCTTGCGGGCGGGTGAAACAGCTGCTGCCGGCATGGGAATTTGACACGCCCTATGCCGGCGCCGTGCATGCCGTCTACACGCCGGGCCGGCACCTGGCCTTGAAGGTGCGGGCCCTGATCGACTACCTGGCGGTGACTTAAGTCGTCACCGTCGGCGCAGCGAGCCCCGTGCGCTCGCGGATCTGCGCCACTTGCTCCGCCACCGCGATCAAGCCGGCCAGCGCCTCTTGCGTGGGAATGCCGTGCCGCGCGGGATCGGCTTCGTAGCGCTCCAGGTAGAGGCGCAAGGTTGCGCCTTGCGTGCCCGTGCCGGACAGGCGCAGCACGATGCGCGAACCGTCCGTCATGATGATGCGCACGCCCTGCTGCGTCGCCACCGAGCCATCGACAGGATCGGTGTAACTGAAGTCATCGGCCAGCGACACCGTGTAGACACCCAAAGTCTGGCCAGGCAATTCTTTCAATTGACTGCGCACGAAGTCCATCAACTGATGCGCGGCGGCGCCGTCGATATCTTCGTAGTCGTGGCGCGAATAATAATTGCGGCCAAAGCGGGCCCAGTGCGCACGCACGATCTCTTCTACCGACTGCTTTTTTTCCGCCAGCAGGTTGAGCCAGAACAGCACGGCCCAGACACCATCTTTTTCGCGCACGTGGTTGGAACCCGTGCCGTAGCTTTCTTCGCCGCACAGGGTGGCCATATCGGAGTCGAGCAGGTTGCCAAAGAATTTCCAGCCGGTCGGCGTTTCGAAGCAGGGAATGCCCAGGGCCGCGGCCACCCGGTCGGCCGCGCCTGAAGTCGGCATGGAACGGGCGATCCCCTTCAAGCCCGCGCGGTAGCCTGGCGCCAGATGGGCATTGGCGGCCAGGATGGCCAGGCTGTCCGAGGGCGTAACATCGAAACGGCGGCCGAGTATCATGTTGCGGTCGCCGTCGCCATCGGAAGCGGCGCCAAAGCCGGGAGCATCGGACGCTGCCATGCGGCCTATCAGTTCATGCGCATTGACGGGGTTCGGATCGGGATGGCCGCCGCCAAAGTCTTCCAGAGGCAGGCCGTTGATGACGCTGCCCTTGGGTGCGCCCAGCAAGCCTTCGAGAATGCGCGTGGCGTAGGGGCCGGAGACAGCGTGCATGCCGTCAAAGCAGATGCGCAGTCCACCCGCAATCAAGGCGCGGATGGCGTCTAAATCGAACAGCCGCTGCATCAGTTCCGCGTAATCGGCGACCGGATCGATCACTTCGATAACCATCTGTTCGATCTGCACCGTGCCCAAAGTATCGAGGTCGATGTCTGGCGTGTCAGCGATGCGGTACTCGCGCAATTGCTGCGTGCGTGCATACACGGCTTCGGTGACTTTTTCAGGCGCCGGTCCGCCATTGGCGATGTTGTACTTGATGCCGAAATCGCCATCAGGGCCGCCTGGGTTATGGCTGGCCGACAGGATGATGCCGCCGCTGGCGCCATGCTTGCGGATCACGCAGCTGACGGCCGGCGTCGACAATATGCCGCCCTGCCCCAGCATCACGCGTGCATAACCATGGGCGGCCGCCATGCGCAGCACCGTCTGGATGGCCGTACGGTTATAAAAGCGGCCATCGCCGCCCAGCACCAGGGTTTTGCCGCTGCAATCGCCCACCGTATCGAACACGCTTTGCACGAAATTTTCCAGGTAGTGCGGTGCGCGGAACACCTCGACCTTCTTGCGCAGCCCCGAGGTGCCCGGCTGCTGGCCGGCGATCGGGACTGTCTGGATGAGTTGAATTGCCATGTTGCCTCCTTGTTAACTCCATATGGTAGCGCATGGCAGGCGGCACGCAAAGCGTTGTACGCGTGCCACGGTGCGCCAGACCGCTTAGCAAGATCACAAAAATCATTGCACTTACTTTATAATGAGAATCATTCTCATATGTGGCAAGCCAGGTTGCCTCACACCAACATCCGGACGCCGTGCTTGCCCACTATTACCAAGAATTGCTGAACTTCTGCTGGCGCAGCTTGCGCAACCGCGAGGCCGCTGCCGACCTGGTACAGGAGAGCTATCTGCGCGTGCTGGGCGTGCAGCACAATTCAGAACTGGGCGAGCAGGCCGTGCGCGAGCCGCGTGCCCTGTTGTACCACACGGCGCGCAACCTGATCATCGACAAGCACCGCCGCGCCGCACTGCGCCAGCACGACGCGCTCGACGCCTTGCCGGAAACCGCCCACCCGTCCGCCCCGCAGCATCTGCAACCGGAACAAGCCCTGGAAGGCAGCCAGGACTGGCGCGCCTGCGTGGACGCCATCGATGCGCTGCCACCACGCTGCCGCGACGCTTTCGTGCTGCACATCTTCGAGGAATTGCCGCATGCGCAGATCGCCGCGCGCATGGGCATTTCCGTGAGCATGGTGGAAAAACACATCGCGCGCGGCATGCTCAGCTGCCAGAAGCAATTGCAATCGCTGCGGGTACCGGCATAATGCGGCCCATGCAACAACCACCATCAGACCACGATTTCGGCCCGTCCGCGCAGGACGAAGCGGCCTTGCGCGCGCACGCCAGCGATGCCACACAAGATCCAGTGACTTTGGCGGCCGCCACCTGGTTCAGCCGCCGCCAGCAGCTGGACGCCGGCGAGCTGGCAGCCTTCGAAACCTGGCTGGCGCAGGACGCCGCCCATGGCCGCGCCTACGCGGCCATGCAAGACACGTACAGCCAAGTGCGCCAGATTCCGCCCGAGATCGCCGCCCGCTGGAAAGTGGCGCCAGCAACAGCGGTATCGGCTCCACGCCGCCACTGGCTGCGCGCCTGGCCCTACGCGGCGGCGGCCATGCTGGCGCTCAGCGTGGGCGTGGGCGGCTATGAATGGTCGCAGCAGCAAGCCAGCTTCACGCAATCGTACGCCACGCAGCGGGGCCAGCGCCTGGCTGTCAATCTGCCCGATGGCAGCAGCTTGCTGCTCGACACGTCCACGCGCCTGAACGTCAGCCTGTATCCGCGCAAGCGCGAAGTGCAGTTGCTGCAGGGCGAAGCCATGTTCCAGGTGCAAGCGAAACAGGGCCAGCCTTTCGACGTGTTCAGTGGGCCGCTGAGGGTCACGGTGGTGGGCACGCAATTTTCCGTCCGCAATACCTTGCCCTACGATGGCAAGCTGAGCGTGGCCGTGCAGCAAGGCCATGTGCGCGTGGCGGGTGAAAGCCACAGCCAGGTCGAGCTGCTGGCCGGCCAGGGCGTGCAAGCCGATGCTGCGGGACAGTTATCCAGCATCTCGAACCTGCCACCCGATAGCGTGGCGCCGTGGCGCAACGGCCGCGTCACGGTCGACAATCTGCCGCTAGGCCAGGTACTGGCCGAATTCGAGCGCTATGGCGACACGGGCCTGGTGCTGCGCGACCCGGCTGTCGCCCGCCTGCACATAGGCGGCAGTTTCAGCCTGACGCAGCTGGACGGCTTCGCCGCCGCCCTGCCCCATCTGCTGCCCGTGCAAGTAGTGCGCAGCAACGGCCGCAGCGAAATCCGTCTGGCGCCCAAAGTGCAAGACCAGCGCCCCTCGGCTCAGCTAGCTGCACCGCTACCCACTCCACGATAAATCTTTTTGCAAATAAATCTCATTCTCAGGTGAGGATGAGGCCGCCTTGTGCGTCTACCTGGTTAATCAATGCTTTTTAAAAATGAATTAACCTGGAGAATGCATCATGTGGCAAGCCCGTTTCAAACCTGCACCGATCGCCCTGGCCGCCATGCTGGCGCTGGGAACGATCAGCCTGGCGCAGGCGCAATCCTTACCCTCCGTCAAACTGAGCATCGCAGCCCAGCCACTGGGATCGGCCCTGAATGAACTGGCGCGCCAGGCTGGCGTGCAACTGCTGTTTTCGCCCGAACTGGTGGCCGGTAAAACCGCGCCTGCCGTCAATGGCAGCCTGAGCCTGCACGATGGCCTGGACCGCCTGCTGGCCGGCAGCGGACTGCAAGCCGTGGTCGAAAACGGCACCGTCACCATCAAGGCGGCGCCCAAGGTTTCCCATGAGACGGCCACCCTGTCGGAAATCACCGTCAGCGCCTATGGCGAGCGCACGGCCACCAGCGATGGCACGGGCAATTATGCGACGCGCGCCGTGACCCTGGCCGGCGCCGAACGCTCGCTGCGTGAAACGCCGCAATCGGTATCCGTCGTCACGCGCCAGCAAATGGACGACAAGAATTTGTTCACCCTGGACCAGGTGCTGGAACAAAGCACAGGCCTGACGCGCATGAACCGCAGCTTCGGCTCGCACGAATTCCTCTCGCGCGGCAATGCACTGTCCTACCTGGTCGACGGCATGCCGGGCGTGGCCGACAACTCCACCGGCTGGCTGATACCCGACATGGCCGTCTACGACCGGGTGGAAATCCTGCGCGGCTCGGCCGGCCTGATCGTCGGCGCCGGCACGCCGGGCGGCGTGGCCAATCTGGTGCGCAAGCGCCCGCGCGCCGAAGCCCATGCCGACGTCACCGTCACGGCCGGCAGCTGGAACCAGCGCCGCGTGGAAGTCGATGCCGGCACGCCCTTGAATGAGGCCGGCACAGTGCGCGGCCGCGCGCTGGTCGCCTATGAAGACCGTGGCTATTTCTTTGACGCCGCCCACAGCCGCATGCCCCTGTTCTACGGCATTATCGAAGCGGACCTCGATGCAGCGACCACCGTGCGCGCAGGCGCGCGCCACCAGCACACGGTGACCGACGGCTACTGGCTGTTTGGCCTGCCCCGCTACAGCGATGGCGCGACTTTGCCGGTGCGCCGCTCCACCTCGCTGGCGCAGGACTGGAACCGCCACGACGCCACCATTGCCGAACTGTTCGCCGACCTGGAACACCGCTTTGCCGGCGACTGGAAAGCCAGGTTCGCCATCAACCGCACCCTGGGCGACTTTGACCAGCAGGCAGCCATCGTGCGCGGCAGCATCGACCCCGCCACACAGCAAGGCGCCCGGCTCTATACGGTCAATTACCGCAAGCAGGACATCGTCACCACGGGCCTGGACGCCAACGTGGGCGGCAGTTTCCAGGCCTGGGGCGGCAAGCATGAATTACTGTTCGGCCTGAACGCCTCGCGCGCCGTCACCAATGACCATTCGGCATCGACTTCTCCCGGCCTGCCATTTGACGTGTTTAACCCAAACAATGCGCTGATCCCGCAACCCGTTCATCCAGCCTGGAGCTCGCTGCCGCATGTGACAGAACAGAATTACGGCGCCTACGCCAGCACGCGCTGGGAATTGCAGCAGGACCTGCATCTGCTGCTGGGCGGGCGTTTGAGCTGGTTCGACAAGAACACCACCGGCCAGCTCGATACCGACCCGGTCAGCCGCTACAAGGAAAGCGCCGAGTTCACGCCGTATGCGGGCGCAGTCTATGACCTCGACCGGCGCTGGTCCGTGTACGGCAGCTACGCCAGCATCTTCAAGCCGCAAAGCCTGTACTACACCCTGGGTGGACAAACATTGAAACCGGTGGTGGGCGACACCTATGAAGCCGGCGTCAAAGGCGAACTGTATGACGGCCGTCTGAACGTGGCGCTGGCCGCCTTCCGCATCAACAAGCGCGACATGGCCGTGTACGACCAGGCGTCCGACGACAGCTGTTTGAAGTGGGATATCTCGGGCAGCTGCTATGTGAATGGCCGGCCGATCCGCAGCACCGGCATCGATGCGGACGTCAGCGGCGAAATCCTGCCGGGCTGGCAGCTGTCGTCGGGCTACACCTATAACGTGACGCGCGCCGAAGGCGATGAAACGCCGCCGTCCGTCACGCCCAAGCACATGCTGCGCGTGTCGACCAGCTACCGCCTGCCCGGCGCGTGGAACCACTGGACCATCGGCGGCGGCGTCTCGGCGCAAAGCGGCTATCGCTACCAGGCGGACGACAATCCCGACATCGGCTTTCGCAATGGCGGGCGCACCGTGTGGGATGCGCGCGCTTCCTACGTGTTCAACAAGAACTGGACGGCCAACCTGAGTATTGCCAACCTGACCGATAAAACCTATTGGGCCGCCACCGGCGAACTGCGCCGCGGTAACTACTTCGGCGAACCGCGCAACATCATCCTGAGCCTGCGCTACACACCCACGCTGGGCCATTAAAAACCGCCTTGTCAGTCCGTTGCCCCTGTCCCTCGCCATGCGCAGGGACAGGGGCATTCCCTCCTTCCTGTTCCTGTACGACTATCCTGCTGCGCCAGGATGGGGCGGCACTTGCCCTTTTCACATCGATAAAATATAATAAGAATCGTTCTCATTCGCAATGAGTGGCCGACGAGCGCCGACTAAACTGCGCAGTGACGACTGATTGCGCCAGCCAGGCCTACGCGCCAAGCAAGCTTCCCACGATACAAACGCTCTGCCGCAAGATGCCAGGCTGCCGCCCCACGGAGCGGCGGCCATTCTTTGATCACCATGACAAGAAATAAGGGACTCACCATGCAACTGACTTCCATCGCCCGCCTCGGCGCCATCACCGCCACCATGCTGGCCAGCGCACTGTTCTGCGGCACGGCCAGCGCCCACCAGATCTGGCTGGAACAAAATGACAAGGTAGCCAGCGTTTATTTCGGTGAATTCGGCGACAACCTGCGCGAAGCCTCGCCTGGCCTGCTGGACAAGTTCACGCTGCAAAACGCCGGCCTGGTGACGGCCAAGGGCACGCAGCCCCTGCAGGCCAGCAAGACCGCAAACGCGTTTGCCCTGAACGGCAGAGTGGCCGCCGGCGAGAGCATCATCGTCGAAGAAAACAGCTATCCATCGTGGGAAGAAAAAAAGGACGGCCAGGTCACGCGCGCCATCTGGATCCCGGCGGCGCGGCTGATCTCCGGCCACCAGGCGCAAACACCGGCGCTGACCCTGGACCTGGTGCCGACCGGACAAGCGGGCCAGTTCCAGGTCAGCTACCAAGGCAAGCCACTGCCGCAGGCCAAGGTCAACGCCGTGGTGCAATCGGGCTGGGCCAAGGAAGCCTACAGCGATGAACAAGGCCTGGTCAGCTTCCCCCTGCCATGGAAGGGCACGTATGTGCTGGAAGTGCACCATGAAGACAAGACGGGCGGCCAGCGCAATGGCGAGGCCTATGCCAAGGCCGTGCTTGTCACCACCCTGAGCCTGGTGCAGCCGCAAGGCGTAGCGCCCATGCCGGCGCCGCCAGCCGCAGCGCCCAGCAAGGACCACGGCTAATCATGCAGGCATCCGCCATCACTGAAAACATGCCACGCCTGCGGCTGTCCGCCGCCGCGATCTACCGCCTCGGCGTGGCCTCGCGCAGCATCGCGGCCATCGCCGGCGGCTATGTGCTGGCGGCGCTGGTCACCATGCTGCTGTCGGTTTGCCTGCCCATGGCGCGCGCCGAAGCCGTCATGACGGCCACCCTGCTGTCGTTTGCCATTTACACCTGCGCCGTGCTCTGGGTCTTCGCCACCGGCAGCGCCCTGCGCGCCTGGCTGGGCCTGTTGATACCGGGCGCCGTCATCGCCGCCATCCTGCAATGGATGGGCGCCTTGTCCTGGAGTCTCGCATGAAAGAAGGTTTTCGCCAGTCGATGGCATGGCTGCATACCTGGTCTGGCTTGTTAGTCTGCTGGATCCTGCTGCTGGTATTTTGCGCCGGCACGGCCAGCTACTACCGCAATGAAATCACCCTCTGGATGCAGCCCGAACTGCACGGCGCGGCCGCCAGCAAGGTCGCCACCGAAGACGCGGCCACGGCCGCGCAGCAAGCGATGCAAGAGCGTGCCGAAGGCGCGCCGCGCTGGTTCATCAGCCTGCCCGGCGAGCGCACGCCCGCCACGCAGCTGGGCTGGAGCAAGCCGTCGAAACCCGGTGAAAAAAAGCGCGGACGGCGCGGCAACTTCCACAGCGAAATGGCCGACCCGGCCACCGGCGAAGTATTGTCCAAGCCGCGCGACACACGCGGTGGCGAATTCCTGTACCGCCTGCATTTCGACCTGCACTATATGCCGGCCATCTGGGCCCGCTGGATCGTGGGCTTTTGCGCCATGTTCATGCTCGTGTCCATCATTAGCGGCATCGTCACCCACAAGCGCATTTTCAAGGATTTGTTTACCTTCCGGCCCAGGAAAGGCCAGCGTTCGTGGCTGGACGCGCACAATGTGACGGCCGTGCTGGCCCTGCCTTATCACCTGATGATCACTTACACGGGGCTGGTCACCTTGATGTTCCTGTACATGCCATCGGGCGCCACGGCTGCCTACAAGGGCGACCAGGACACCTTTTTTGCCGAAGCCTTCCCCGGCGGCTCCAACGACCGCAAGGTGAGCGGCGTGGCTGCGCCCCTGACGCCGTTCGCGCCGCTGGTGCGCCAGGCCGAACAGCACTGGGGTAGCAAGGTTGAACGCATCTCCGTCAACCATCCGGGCGACGCCAACGCCATCATCACCTTGTCACGCGCAGCTGGCCGCGACATGTCGTCGAAGCAGCCGTCGATGGACTTCGATGGCGTCAGCGGCAAGCTGCTGTCGACCAATGGCGACGAGCTGCCCGGCGCCTCGGCCACGCATGGCGTGATGTATGGCTTGCACATCGCCCATTTCGGCGGACCGCTGCTGCGCGCGCTGTTCTTCCTGTCCGGCCTGGCCGGCTGCGCCATGGTTGCCACCGGCGCCTTGCTGTGGGCCGTCAAGACGCGCCAGAAGCAGGCCAAGGCGCTGGCCGCCGGCAAGCGCCCCAGCTTCGGCCTGCGCCTGGTGGAAGCGCTCAATATCGGCGCCATCGCCGGCATCCCGATCGCCTTTGGCGCCTACTTCTGGGCCAACCGCTTGCTGACGGCCGGCATGGAAAACCGTCCGCAAGAGGAAATCGCCTGCTTCTTCGGCGCCTGGGCCCTGGCCGCCATCGTGGCCCAGCTGCGGCCATCGCGGGCCATGTGGCGCATCGAGCTGGCAGCCGGCGCCTTTTTATTCTGCGCGCTGCCCGTACTGAACGTGCTGACGACCGAATCGCACCTGGGCGTGACCTTGTTCATGGGCCGCGGCCCCGCTTCCGTGGCGGCCTTCGACCTGGTGGTGCTGGTGCTGGGCCTGGGCCTGGCGTATGCGGCCTACACACTGAAACCCTTGCCGGCCAAGGCGGTCAAGGCAGCGTCTGCCGCCAAGCCGGCGGCGCCAGCGATGGAGGCCGCATGACGGAGCTACTGGCAAACTTCCTGGTCTTTGCGCTGTGCTACGCGGGCCTATCTTGTTTGTGCCTGGCGATGGACCGCCATTACGCCGACCTGCATGGGCGCGGCGCAGAACCGCCGCCGCAGCTGCGCCGCCGCCTGCAGTGGGGCGGCTGGGCCGCGCTGGCCATCGGCCTGGCCTGGGCCATGCATCTGGCCGGTTTCGGCTACGGACTGGTGTCGTGGGCAGGCAGCCTGACCGGCTGCGGCCTGCTCCTGATCTGGCTGCTGCCATATGCGCCGCAGCAAGCCATGCGCCTGGCGCGTGTCATCGGCGCCACAGCCCTGCTGGCCGCCGTGCTGCTGGCCGTGCGGTAAGGAGCGACCATGCCAGCGAGCCCGTTCGCCCTCTCCCCTGTGCCGCCGACGCAGCTGGACAGCCTTTACAACGCACATCGCGGCTGGCTGGCCCACTGGCTGCAGCGGCGCCTCGGCAACGCCTTTGATGCAGCCGACCTGGCGCAAGACACCTTTGCCCGCTTGCTGGCAGGCAGCCCCGCCCAGCCGCAAACGCCTGCGCTGCGTGCCCCCAAGGCGTATCTGGCCACCATTGCCAAACACCTCTTGATCAACCATTTGCGGCGCCGCTCGCTGGAACAAGCCTGGCTATGCGCGCTGGCCGAGGTGCCCGAACAGCACGCGCCGTCTGCCGAGCAGCAAGCTGAAATTTTGCAGGCCCTGCAAGCGGTCGACGCCATGCTCGATGGCCTCAAGCCCAAAGTACGCACCGTCTTCATCATGGCGCAGATCGAGGGGTACCCATATGCGGAAATTGCGGCCCAACTGGGCATCAGCGAGCGTTCCGTCAAACGCCATATGGCCGAGGCGCTGACCGAATGCGTGCTGCTGGCATGAGCAGCCAGGCGGCAGCACCGCTCTCGCGCAAGGTGGCGCGTGAAGCCGTCGAATGGTATTTGCTCGAGCAATCGGGCCAGGCCACGCCGGACGAGCTGGCCGCGTCGGCACACTGGCGCGCACACGATCCCGAACATGCGCGCGCCTGGGCCAAGGTACAGCAAGTGAGCAAAACCACCGGCATGCTGCCCCCGCAGCTGGCCGCACCGCTGCTGCACCGTCCGCAGCGGCGCGTGGCCATGCAGGCACTGCTGGCGTTGATGCTGGCGCCTGGCGCCTGGATGCTGCTGCGCAGTGGCGTGTTGTCCGACGTGCTGGCCGACTACCATAGCGGCGTGGGCGAACGACGCACTATCCGCCTGCCCGATGGCGGGCGGTTGATGCTCAACACGGATAGCGCCCTGGACATCGCCTACACGCAAAACGAAAGGCTGCTGACCTTGCGCCGGGGCGAACTGCTGGTCGAAACGCATGCCGACCCTCGCCCCTTTTTTGTCGCCACGCGCCATGGCCGCATCCGCGCGCTGGGCACGCGTTTTATCGTGCGCCAGGATGAAAATTGCAGCTACGTGACGGTGCTGGAACACGCGGTGGAAATCGCCCCGCGCGCGCCATCGGCCACCCTGCGCCGGGTGCCAGCGGGCCAGCAAAGCTGTTTTAATGAGGGCCATGCCGACTTGCCCATGCCGGCGCCACCGCAGGCAGATGCCTGGTCGCGCGGCATGCTGGTAGCAAACAACATGCGCCTGGACGACTTCGCCACCGAACTGGCACGCTACCGCCCTGGCTTGCTGCGGGTGGAAGCCTCGGCGGCCAGCCTGCGACTGACAGGCGCCTTCCAGCTCGACGACACCGGCGCCGTACTGGAAAATCTCACGCGCATGCTGCCGGTCGATGTGCTGTACCGCACGCCGTATTGGGTCACCATCACGGCCAGAAAAAATTAATTCTAAAAAGTTGGCCCTTTTTTCAACTGCCGCCTGTCCTGTCCATATCCGCAACGACATCGACTGGAAAGGCAAGACCATGCACCACCCCCAATCTCCCTTGACACCCCTCGCGCGCGCCATCGGCGGCGCCCTCTTGATGCTATCGCTGGCGCATCTTCCAGCCATCGCCGCTGAAACCGCCCCCGCGCCAGCGGCTGCGCCAGCAAGCTACAAGGTCGCCGCCGGCGAACTGTCGCCCGCCATCGCCAGCTTCGCCGTCGACGCCAGGGTCAGCGTGGGCGCTGCGGCCGAACTGCTGCAAGGCTTGCGCACCCGGGGCTTGAGCGGCAGCTACACGGTGCCGCAGGCGCTGGCCCAGCTGCTGGCCGGCACCGGCCTGGAAGCCGTGCCCAGCGGCGAACGCAGCTATGTGCTGCGCAAGGATGGCACCTCATCCAGCGCTACGCCCATCGCCGCCACCCTGGGCGAAGTCGCCGTCAGTTCCAGCGCCCTGCGCGACGGCACCACCGAAGGCAAACGCAGCTACGCCGGCCTGACCAGCGCCACGCGGCTGAACCTGTCGCTGCGCGAAACGCCGCAAGCGGTCAGCATCATCACGCGCCAGCAAATCGAAGACCAGGGTTTGACCACCCTGCAAGACGTGCTGGTGCAGGCGCCCGGCGTGACGGTCGACCGTTCATCGAGCACGCGCGAATACGACCAGGTGTTTTCACGCGGCTTCGAAGTGAGGTCGTATATGTTCGACGGCATCCCGACCAGCAAGAACCTGGAAGCGCGCACCTATGACATGGCGATTTACGACCGGGTCGAAATCATCCGCGGCGCCACGGGCCTGATCAGCGGCACGGGCAGCACGTCGGCGGCCGTCAACCTGGTGCGCAAGCGCCCTGGCCGCAGCTACACCGCCACGGCGGGCGCGCAGCTGGGTTCATGGGACCGCTACCGCCTCGACGGCGACGTCTCGATGCCGCTCAATAGCGACGGTTCGGTACGCGCGCGCCTGGTCGCCGCGCATGAAGACCAGCATTCCTTCATCGACCGCTACCGGCAGAAAAAGGATGTGCTGTACGCGATTGTCGAAGCGGACCTGACGCCATCGACGGTGCTCAGCGCCGGCGTCAACTACCAGAAGGAAAAGCTGAAAGGCGCAGGCCGCGACTTTCCCATCTTCTACAGCGATGGCTCGCAAACCCATTTCCCCCGCTCGATGAACGGTACGGCTGCCTGGAGCACCTACGACCGCGAACAGAGCATGCTGTTCGCCACGCTCGACCATTATTTCGACAATGACTGGATCGCCAAACTGGCCATCAGCCGCAGCAGCAACCAGTACGATGCGCTGCAGGGCTTTTCCGGCAATGGCTATCCGGACCGCGTGACGGGCGCCGGCATGGGCCTGTGGCTGGCCAACTGGCACAGCAAGCCGCAACAGACTTCGCTGGACGCCTACGTCAGCGGCCCGTTCGAGGCTTACGGCCGCAAACATGAACTGGTGCTGGGCGTGAGCACCTCGCAGCTTCAGACGAATGGTCCGATCTACCCTGGCTGGCGCCTGGACGGCTACGATTACACGGTGCCCGATATCCATCACTGGAATGGCGACATGCCGGTGCCCGACTACAGCGGCACGCGCCTGGGCACCTCGTATGACAAGGAACAGGAAAGCGGCTTGTATTCGACCTTGCGCCTGCGCCCGACAGAGGCGCTGTCAGTGATTCTGGGAGCGCGCCTGTCGTACTGGAAGCGCGATATCCGCAGCGACTATTACAACGATGTGCCGCTGTACGACGCCATGCGCGAAAACGGCAAGATCACGCCCTATGCGGGCATCGTCTACGACGTCGACAAGCACTGGTCGGCTTACGCCAGCTACACCAGCATCTTCACGCCGCAAAGCCAGCGTGACGTGAACAGCCATTTCCTGCCGCCGCTGGAAGGCAAGAACTATGAGGTGGGCGCCAAGGGCGAATTCTTCAACGGCAAGCTCAATACCAGCGCCGCCATCTTCCAGCTGCAGCAAGACAATCTGGCCGAAGCCGATCCGGGCAATATCTGGATCATCGGCACGGGCGGCGGCTCCTACGCCTACCATACGGTAAAAGGCGCCACCACGCGCGGCTTCGAGGCGGAAGTGTCGGGCCAGTTGCGCCCCGACTGGCAACTGACGGCCAGCTATGCGTATAGCCGCATCCGCAACGCCGAAGGCCAGCGCATCCAGACCAGCCAGCCGCAAAGCATGGCCAAGCTGTGGACCACCTGGCGCTTGCAACAGGGCCTGCCTGGCCTGACCCTGGGCGGCGGCGTGAACTGGCAGAGCGATATCTATATGGATGACCGGGGACCGAACGGCGAGCGCTTCACGCAGCAGGCTTACGCGGTCGCGGGACTGATGGCGCAATACCAGCTCAGCGCGCAACTGGTGGCCACCTTGAACGTCAACAACGTCTTCGACAAGCGCTATTACTCGACCGGTCTGGGCGGCTACTATGGCGACCCGCGCAACGCCATGCTGACACTGCGCTACAAGTTTTAAGCTGGCGTAGCACTCTTGAGCAGCGCCTCGACGCCGTCCGGCGCCATGGCGCGGCCCAGGAAATAGCCGAAGGCTTCATCGCAGCCCATGGCGGCCAGCAGTTCAAGCTGTTCGCTATTTTCCACGCCGCTGGCGATGGTGCGCAGTTTCAAGGTCTGCGCCATCGCCACGATGGCGCGCACCATCGCCCCCGCTTCATCATGGCCAGGCCCTGGCGGCCGCCCCAGGTCGTCGATAAAACATTTTTCGATCCTGACGGCGTCGGCAGGGAAACGCTTCAGGTAATTGAGCGAGGTGTCGCCGGTGCCGAAATCGCTGATGGAGATACGCATGCCCAGCTGGCGGAACTGGTGCAGTATCAGCTCGCAGTTCTGGTTGCGGTCGATCAGGATGGCGGCCGCGATCTCCAGCTCGATGCAATGACCGGGCACGCCGGCCGCCTCCAGTGCGGCGCTAAAGTGGCGCGCGATGTCGCGCTGGTAAAACTGGCGCGCCGACAGGCTCACGGATACGATCAAAGGCTGGCCCTGCGCGATCCAGCTGCGCGCCTGCTCCACGGCCGTGGCCAGTACCCAGGAACCGACCGGCAGTATCAGCGCGCTTTCTTCCAGCACCGGCAGGAAATCGAGCGGCATCATCAGCCCCAGCTCCGGGTGCTTCCAGCGCAGCAGCGCTTTCACGCCCGTGATCGTACGCGTGCCGAGGTTCATCCTGGGCTGGTAGTACAGCACGAACTCGTTGCGCTCAAGCGCATGGCGCAGCGCCGTCTCGATAATGGTGCGCGAATACGACTGCGTCTGCATGCACGAGGAATAACGCAGACAGGTGCCGGAAGCGCGCCGCTTGGCCGCGTACATGGCCAGGTCCGCCTTTTCAATCAGCGCGTTGACGTCATCGTCGTCATCGGGATACAGGGCCACGCCCACGCTGGCGGCCACCGTCAGGCTGTATTCACCGATGACGAAAGGCGCGGCAATGGCATTGACGATTTTTTCGGCTACCCGTTCGGCGTCCTGCGCCGCATGCAGCTCGGTCAGCAGGATGATGAATTCGTCGCCGCCCTGGCGCGCCACCGTATCGACCTTGCGCAGGCATTGCTGCACGCGCAGCGCAAACTCCATCAGCACCTGGTCGCCCACGTCGTGGCCCAGACTGTCATTGATGGCCTTGAAGCGGTCGATATCGACAAACAGCACGGCCAGCAAGCCCTGGTGGCGGCGCGCATAAGCGATGCCGTGCTCGAAGCGAATCTGGAAATGCAGCCGGTTCGGCAGCCCCGTCAAGCCGTCATGGTGGGCGATGAATTCCAGTTGCGCCTCGGCGCGGCGGCGCGCCGACACGTCGTGCAGCAACAGCACCGCGCCCCCCTGCGCAAGCGGCGCGCAGCTGTATTGCACATCGATGCGCTTGCCGTCGAGATGGCGCAGCAGCACGGCGCCGCGCGCCACTTCCAGCACTTCTTGCTGGATCACGCAATCGCGCACCTGGCGCGCCGCATCGACGGCGACGCCGTCGTGAAACAGCGGCAGCAGCTGCGTCACGGGCGCACCCACGCCATCGCCGGGCGCCAGGCCGCTGAGCGCAGCGGCGCGCGCATTGAGATAATGCACCACGCCGTCCTGGTCGGTGCCGATCACGGCGGCCGGCAGCGCATGCAGCAGCGACAGCGCATGCGCATATCCCTGCGCCTGGGCAGCGCGCAGCACTTCGCCAGCCGCATGGCGCGCGCGCCACCGGCGCAGCGCATGCCATTGCCAGGCCAGCAGCACACTGAAGGTCAGGGCCAGGACCAGGCACAGCAAGGCCAGCAGCAGCGCCGTCATGCCTTACCTTGCAGGCAAAAAGAGGGGAACATGGTTTTCCTTTGCTACACGCGACAGCGCCAGGCGCAGAGACATGCGGAAAGGAAATGATAAAAGAATTGGGCGGGCCTACCACAGAGATTAGGCCGCGCTTGACTGGTGTCAATCCATCAAGAGTCTTGTGCCGCCATTGCCATCTCTGCACGCAACAAAGGGTAGAGCCGGCGATAGCGCGCAAGCCGCTCCTGCAGCACGCCAGACGCTTGCGGCGCAATGGTTTCCTGTACAGCCGGACGCGTGCACACCTGCGACGGCGGCAAGCCCGTCACGGCCATCTGCGCGAGGCGGGCCGCGCCCATGGTGCCACCGGCCACGCCGTGGTCGTGGCGCAACACTTCCAAGCCCGAGGCGTTCGCGCACAGCTGCGCCCAAAAGCGGCTGCGCGAACCGCCGCCCACGAAAGACGCCTGCGTCAGCCGGGTGCCGGCGCTGCGCAGCGCCTGATTGCCATCGGCCATGGCAAACGCCACGCCTTCCATCACGCTGTAGGCCAGCTCGGCGCGGCCATGTTCGGTCGACAGGCCGAAAAAAACGCCACGCGCATTCGCATCGTTGTGCGGCGTGCGCTCGCCGCTCAGGTACGGCAAGAAGATGGGCGCCGTGCGCGCTTCGACGTTTTCGGCCAGGGTCGCCAGTTCGCCGATATCGTTTGATTGCGTCAGCCTGGCCACCCAGCTGAGGCTGGACGCGGCGCTGAGGATCACGCTCATCTGGTGCCAGCGCTCGGGCAGGCAATGGCAGAACGCGTGCACGCCCTGGCCAGGATTCGGTGCAAAGCCATCGCTGCCGGCAAACAGCACGCCCGAGGTGCCCAGCGACAGCAGGCCGGCGCCCGGCTCGACCACGCCCAGGCCGACGGCGGCCGCCGCGTTGTCGCCTGCGCCACCGGCCAGCACCACCGCATGCGAGATGCCCCATTCCTGGCACAGCGACGGACGTATCTGCGCGGCCGCATGGCTGCCCTCAACCAGGCGCGGCATGTGTTCGCGGCCCAGGCCAGTGGCTGCCAGCATGCGTTCAGACCAGTCGCGTCTGGCCACGTCCAGCCACAAGGTGCCGGAAGCGTCGGACATATCGGACACATAATCGCCCGTCAGCCGCAGCGCCACATAATCCTTGGGCAGCAAGACTTTGCGGATGGCGCGGAACAGTTCCGGCTCATGCTTTTTCAGCCACAGCAGCTTGGGCGCCGTGAAGCCGGGCATGGCCTGGTTGCCGGTGATGCTGCGCGACTCGGGCACCAGCGCTTCGAGTTCCACGCATTCGGCGTGCGAGCGCGTGTCATTCCATAAGATGGCCGGACGCAGCACGCGGTCCTGGCCATCGAGCACGGTGGCGCCATGCATCTGGCCCGACAGCGCAATGCCGCGCAAGCCGGAAAACGCCGCCGGCTGGGCGCTGCGGATGGCGGCGATCACGTCCAGGGTGGCGCGCCACCAGTGCTCGGGGTCCTGCTCCGACCAGCCCGGATGGGGGCTGGACACGCGCAGGCTCACGCCGCTGCTGGCCAAGATGGTTTGCGCGTCATCCGTCAGGATGGCCTTGATTTCGGAAGTGCCGATATCGATACCGAGATAAGTCACGATGATTCCACAAAAAGTAATGGGCTAGCGCCCTTTGTCATGCATGAAGGCTGCATCAATCCGGCTCAATGGTAAGCGCGGCGGCAGGGAAAAGGGCTGCATTTCCAGATACTTTTCCCCATTTTGACTATACGCGTACGCCAGCCCAAGCAACGCCGTCAGCCGTGCCGGCGAAAATCGCGGCGATAAATATTGGTATCCTTGCCATCGGGCGGCAAACGCGAATAACGCTCATAACGCAGCCCCAGTTTGTTGAGCAGATTGATCGACACCTGGTTGTGCGGCGCAGTGATGCCGTACACGGTGGCGAGGCCCAGCACATGTTCGGCGTGCTCCATCACGGCGGCCGCCGCCTCGTAGGCATACCCCTGGCCCCAGTAAGGCGGCCGCAGGGCGTAGCCGATATCGGGACCGGGCAAGCTGGTCCGGCGCACCAGGCCGCACATGCCGATGGTGGCGCCATCGCTGCGGCGCTCTATCATGTAGAGCGAATAAGCATGTTCGCGGAACTGGGCTATCGCCCCCGTTTCCAGCGCCGCGCGCGCCGCCTCTACCGTATGGAGCTTACGGTCGCCGATATTGGCCACCCACGACGGGTCGTTGACCAGTTCCAGGTAAAACGCCGCATCATCAGCGGTGACGCTGCGCAGCCGCAAACGGGGCGTTTCCCGGACGATAACAAAGCTCATGCCGGCCACTGCATCGGATCGCTCAGCAACTGGTACATCACGTAAGCGTCGACATAACCGAGGTTGGCGTGGCGGTAAGCCAGCGGCAAGGTGCCGATGACGGAAAAACCCAGCTTCTTCCACAAGGTGACGGCGCCTAGATTGGTGCTGACGACGAAGTTGAACTGCATTGCCAGGTAGCCCGCGCGGCGCGCCTCGTCCATGCAATGCAGACCCAGCATGCGCCCCACGCCCACGCCTTGGGCGGCCGGGTCGACCATGAAAGACGCATTGGCCACATGGTCGCCATGCCCCACCTGGTTGGCGATCAGCTTGTACATGCCCAGCAGGCGCTCATCGCCCATGGTGGCCACAAAACTGCGCACGCCAGGGCCAAACCAGTAAGCATGGCATTGCTCGCGGGTGGTCTCGGCCGTGAAGGTATAGGTTTCGCCGGTGGCGGCCAGCACGCGGAAAATCTGCCACATGTCCTCGAAGTCGGCTTCCACGGCAGGACGAATATCAATTTCTTTCAAGGCAGCTCCAGCAAAGTTCAACAAGTGACAACGATTGTCGGGGATTTGCACAGGGGCGTCCAGTACAACACGTCCATCAGCGCCCCAGGCGGAAGTTCACGCTCTCGGGCCGCCCCGGCAGGGACAAACGGGCATGGGCCGGCGGCGCCTCGCTGAGCACTTTGCCGCGCCGCAGCACCAGCTTGCGCGCCGCCCGCAGGCGCAGCGCTTCGACGGTGGAACCGCAATCGAGTATCACCAGGTCTGCGTGGCAGCCGGGGGCGATGCCGTAACCGTCCAGGCCCAGGATACGGGCCGGCGTCTGCGTCACGGCCAGGAAGCAGTCGTGCATGGCTTGCTGGCCCGTCATCTGCGCCACATGCAGCCCCATGTGCGCCACTTCCAGCATGTCGCCCGAACCGAGGCTGTACCACGGGTCCATCACGCAATCGTGGCCAAACGCGACGGGAATGCCGGCCGCCAGCATTTCGGGCACGCGCGTCATGCCGCGCCGTTTCGGATAACTGTCGTGGCGGCCCTGCAGGGTGATGTTGATGAGCGGGTTGGCGATCGCCGCCACGCCCGCCTCGCGTATCAAAGGCAGCAGCTTGCTGACATAATAATTGTCCATCGAGTGCATGGACGTCAGGTGCGAGCCCGTCACCCTGCCCTGCATGCCAAGGCGCTGGCTGTGATAGGCCAGGGTTTCGATATGGCGCGACAGCGGATCGTCCGATTCATCACAGTGCATGTCCACCATCAGCCCCCGCTCGCAGGCGAATTCGCACAGCAGGCGCACCGATTCGGCGCCGTCGGCCATGCTGCGCTCGAAATGCGGAATCCCGCCCACCACATCGACGCCCATGGCAATCGCCCGTTTCAGGTTGTCGAAGGCGCCGGGACTGCGCAAGATGCCGTCCTGCGGAAAGGCCACCAGTTGCAGATCAAGATACGGCGCCACCTGGCGTTTCACATCGAGCAGCGCTTCGACGGCCAGCAGGCGCGCATCGCAAATGTCCACATGCGAGCGTATCGCCAGCAGCCCGCGCGCCACGGCCCAGTCGCAATACTGCAAAGCCCGCGCCACCAGCGCATCCTGCGTCAGTTGCGGCTTCAGTTCGCCCCACAGCGCAATGCCTTCCAGCAAGGTGCCGGAGGCGTTCACCCTCGGCAAGCCATAACTGAGCGTGGCGTCCATATGGAAGTGGGCGTCGACAAACGGCGGCGTGACCAGGTCGCCGGCCACATCGATTTCCTGCGCCCCCACCACGGGCAGGGCCGGACCGACGGCGGCGATGCGGCCGCCCTCGATGGCGATGTCGACATGCTGGCGCCCATCGGGCAGGCTGGCGTTGCGGATGAGCAAATCCATATCTAGACTCCTGATAGCTGGCGATACGTTGAACTTACTTTTTCTTCCAGTAGGCGAATTCGGTTTCGTAGCACACCGTCTCGATTTCAGCGATCTTGTCCTGCATCGCCGACTGGGCATCGAGGATGGCCTGGTTATAGACGGAAGGGCCGATTTCGCGCACGCAGAAATCGAGCAGCAATTTCGCCTTCAGTTCGCCCACGTCTTCGTCGAGATTCGCGGCGCAATAACGCTGGATGGACGCCAGCAAACGTTGTTCTACTTCCTGCTTCAGTTTAATCGCCATCTTTTATCTTCTTTATAATTTCATCACTGATGCTGCATCGCATCAAACTACAGGCTATCATAGCCATAGCCACAAATTTCACATGAACGTATTGCGCATGCGCAAACTTTCCTTACTTTGCCACCAGCTCTCAAATTGCTTGACGCACGGGACAACAACACAATTAGAAATAACTTTCAACCAACTCGAATCACCGCTAGAATATTCATATTGCGTTGCATCATAAACAGCGTCCAATCAAATTGAAGCACGCCAGACACTTTACAAAACGCACCGGCTCTGGTTTTCGGGATGTGCAGAGCGTTTTGCCAGCATTTTAATCCGTACAAAGGAGTAAATATGTTTTCGCTTCCAGAACAATTTTCCGAAGCCGCGAAATCGCAACTGGAAAATCAGCTGCAGATCTTCAGCACACTGACCAGCAAAGTCTTCGAAAGCGCCGAAAAAATCATCGCCCTGAACCTGAACACCGGCAAGGCGGCCATTTCCCACACGGCGGAAACAGCACAGCATCTGCTGGCAACGCAAGACCCGCGCGACTTCTTCAGCTACAGCACCAGCCAGGCGCAGCCGCAAATCGAAAGCGTGCTGGCCTATAGCCGCCAGCTGTTCGGCATCGCTTCCAGTACCCAGGCCGACTTGCTGGCCTCGGCCAAGGCCAAACTCGACAAGGAAGCTGCGCCCGCTGCAGCAAAGCCAGCCCCGGCAGCGGCAGCGACGCCTGCACCAGCACCAGTGGCGGCCAAACCTGCTCCAGCGCCAGTTCCAGCGGCGGCGCCAGTCGCCACCCCAGCGCCGGCAGCCAAGCCAGCGCCCGTGACAGCGGCGAAACCTGTCGTCAAGGCAGCTCCTGCCCCGGCACCGGTAGCCAAGCCAGTCGTTGCCAAACCCGCCGTTAGCAAACCTGCACCCAAGCCGGTAGCCAAAGCCGCCGCGCCAGTCGTCAAGCCAGCCCCCGCACCAGCACCGGTAGCTGTGAAACCGGCTGTCAAAGCTGCTGTCCAGCCCGTCGCCAGGGCCAGCGCAAAACCTGCCGTCAAGCCGGTCGTCAAGGCTGCGCCACCGAAGCAGCTCGATATATTGAGCGGCAAAGGCAGCCCACGCAAGTAAGCTGCACGCAGGCGCCGGGAGCGGCAAGATAACGGGCTACGGCCCGTTTTTTGCGTCGCCATTATCGTCCTGCTGTCAGCGGATTTATCTGCCTTGTTGTATCCTACGCGTACTTTCTGTGCGCGTGCCCCTCCTTCCGCCCCGCGACACCCCATCATCACAAAAGGTAATACATGAGTTTATCGAGGCTTATCGCCGGCTTCGTGCGCCAGCATTGGCCGTCGTACGCCGCCGCCGCCGTCATGCTGACGGGCGTGGCTGCACTGACCGTCTGGGTACCGCGCCGCGTCGGCGCCATCATCGATGCGCTGGCCGGCCACCGTCTGGCCCCGAACGCGCTGTGGCTGGAGCTACTATCCCTGTTGGCCGCCGGCGTCTGCATTTATTTTCTGCGCGTCGGCTGGCGCATCACCCTGTTCAAGGCGGCCTACCAGCTGGGCGTGATGCTGCGCACGCGTTTTTATACGCGCATGTCGCAGCAGGGCGCCTCGTTTTACCAGGGCCAGCGCACGGGCGACCTGATGGCGCTGGCCACCAATGATATCGACGCCATCGAAATGGCGGCCGGCGAAGCGATGCTGGCCGGCTTCGATGGCACTTTGACATTGCTGATGGTGCTGGGCATCATGCTCCTGGGCGTGGACTGGCGCCTGGCCTGCATCGCCCTGCTGCCGTTTCCCCTGATGGGACTGGCCTTCTGGCGCATTTCCAGCCATATCCACACGGCGTCCACCGATTCGCTGAAACGCTTTGCAGCCCTGAACGACCACGTGCAGGAATCGCTGTCGGGCGTGCGCACCCTGCGTGCGCTGGGACTGGAACAGCGCAGCAGCAAGCAGTTTTCCGAACTTGCCGGCCACGCCGCCAACGCCAGCCTGACGGCGCAGCGCTGGGAAGCGGCTTACGAGCCGGCAGTCGGCCTGACCCTGACGGCCGCCACCGCGCTGACCCTGGGCCTGGGCGGTTATCTGGTGTGGCAAAACCAGTTGACGATAGGTTCACTGACCAGCTTTTCCATGTATCTGGGCCAGCTGATCTGGCCCATGTTCGCCGCCGGCTGGGTGCTGTCGCTGATCGAGCGCGGCCGCGCCGCCTGGCAGCGCTTGCACCCCATGCTGGACGCGCCGCTGGCCATCGACGACCACGGCACCATCGCCAGCCTGACACCTGGCCCCTTGCAACTGGCAGACATCGGCTTTTCCTACGCTGGCCAGACAAAGCCCGCGCTGTCGCACATTGCGCTGCAACTGCAGCCTGGCCAGACCCTGGGCCTGGTGGGCCCGACCGGCAGCGGCAAGTCGACCCTGCTGCGCGTGCTGCTGCGCCAGGTCACGCCGCAAACCGGCACAGCCACCTGGAATGGCCAGCCGCTCGACGCCTACACCCTGCACGCGCTGCGCGCGGCGATCAGCTGGGTGCCGCAGGAATCGTTCCTGTTCTCGGCCACCATCGCCGACAATATCGCCCTGGCGCGTCCGCAAGCGACGCAGCAGGAAATCGAACGGGCGGCGCAGCTGGCCGACATTCACGCCGATATTTTGCAATTCCCCGATGGCTATCTGACCCACGTGGGCGAGAAAGGCATCACCTTGTCGGGCGGCCAGCGCCAGCGCGTGGCCATCGCGCGCGCCCTGCTGGCCGACAACGGCTTGCTGCTCCTGGATGATGCATTGTCGGCGGTCGATACGGGCACCGAAACGCGCATCCTGCAGCACCTGGAAGAACTGCGCATGCGCCGCCCCGAGCGCAGCGCCATCATCGCCAGCCACCGCCTGAGCGCCGTCGTCAATGCCGACCTGATCCTGGTCCTGCGCGATGGCCACATCACTGAAACGGGCAGCCACGACAGTCTCCTGGAGCAGGATGGCTGGTATGCCAGCCAGTGGCGCTACCAACAACTGGAGGCCAGCCTCGATGCCATCTGAGAAAGAGAATTCCGCAGCAAAAACCATGCAAGCCGATACTGAAAAACAGCCGGTGCACCGCCAGGCCCTGCAAGCCATCGGCCTGCTGCGCCGCGCCGCCGCGCCCGACCTGGGCCACCTGAAATGGGCCACCTTCTGGCTGATCATCGCCGCCGGCCTGGAAGTGACGGGGCCTATCCTGGGCAAGGCCCTGATCGACCAGCATCTGCTGCCGCGCCACCTGGACTGGACCCGCATGTCCTTGCTGCTGGCCGGCTGCCTGCTCACGGGCTGGGCTGCCAGCGGCCTGCGCTATCTGCAGCTGGTGCGCCTGTCGGGCCTGGCCATGCGTTCGGTGCAGCGGCTGCGCGAGACGGTTTACCAGCACGTACTGCGTTTGCCGATGAGCTTTTTTGACCGCGCCATCACGGGCCAGCTGGTCAGCCGCGTCACCAACGATACGGAAGCGGTCAAGTCGCTGTACGTGCAGGTGCTGTTCGTGATACTCGACAGTTCCATCGTGCTGATCGGCACCATGGCGGCCATGGCCTGGATGGACTGGCGGCTGATGCTGATCGTGCTGGCCCTGTTGCCGGCCGTGCTGGTAATCGTCTTCCTGTACCAGCGCTGGAGCGCGCCGGCCGTGACGCGCACGCGCGCGCTGCGCAGCGAAATCAATGGCCAGGTCGCCGAATCCATCGGCGGCATGAGCGTGCTGCAGGCGAACAATGCGGAACGCCGTTTCGGCGCGCGTTTTACGGGCATCAATCAAGACCATTACACGGCCCGCCTGCAGGAATTGCGCGCCAACGCCTGGCTGCTGCGCCCTGCCCTCGACATGCTCAATATCGTGCTGCTGGCGGTAGTTATTTTCAGCTTTGGCCGGCGCGACATCGGCGCAGTGGAAGTGGGCGTGCTGTACGCCTTCATCAGCTACATCGCGCGCGTGATCGAGCCGCTGATACAGATCACGATGCAATTTAGCCAGCTGCAGCAATCGGTGGTGGCCACGGCGCGCGTTTCGGCCCTGCTCGACGAAGCGCAGGCGCTCGAACATGCACCCGGCAAGGCGGCGCCGGCCGCGCGCCATGGCGCCAACGACGGCAAGGTGCCGGCGGTGGCGATTTCGCACCTGACGTTTGCGTATATCGACAACCAGCCGGTGCTGCACGACCTGTCGCTGGAGATTCCGCAAGGCGCGTTCTTCGGCATCGTCGGCCACACGGGCAGCGGCAAATCGACCCTGCTGTCCCTGCTGCTGCGCTTTTATCCCGTCACGCAGGGCAGCATCGCCGTCAACGGCATCGCCCTCGACAGCATCGATAACGCGCATTTCCGCGCCGACGTGGGGCTGGTGCCGCAAGACCCCTTCCTGCTGGCTGCCTCGGCACGTGAAAACATCGACATGGGCCGTGGCTACACGCAGGCGCAGATCGAAGCGGCCGCGCGCGCTGCGCATGCGCACGACTTCATCGCGGCGCTGGAACACGGCTACGACACGCCACTGGGCGAAGGCGGCTCACGTTTGTCGTCAGGGCAGAAGCAACTGATCGCGATTGCCCGCGCACTGGCCGGCCAGCCGCGCATCCTGCTGCTGGACGAAGCGACCTCGCGCATCGATAGCCAGACCGAGCAGATCGTGCAGACGGCCCTCGATGAATTGCGCGGCAAGGTCACCATCATCGCCATCGCCCACCGTTTGTCGACCATCCGCGACGCCGACCGCATCATCGTGCTCAACCATGGCCGCATCACGGAAGCAGGGCCGCATGAAGAATTGATGCAAATCGACGGCGGCCTGTACCAGCGTTTGTACCTGTTACAACAGCTGGCCCAGTAAAACTGCCCCTGTCAACACCCCCGGTGTGTATTTTTGCAAAAAACTGCACACGGTATGATATTTCTTGATTGCAACGGAATATAATCTTTGCAGACAAGAGTGCTCAATATGGGGACGGTACGTTGGCAGGCAAACAGAAGATGGCGTTGCAACAGGGAGTGCAGTGGCTGCTGGCCTTGGCCTGTCTGTGGCCGGTGCACGCCGGTGCCCAGGAAGACCTGGAACAGCGCCTGCTGGACGTGCGCGAAGATGGCCGCTTCGTGCCCGACCGCGCCCTGCAGCATCTGCAAGAGATGGAAGTGCAGGCGCGCAGCGCGCCGCTGCCCGTGCGCGCCGAGTTCCTCACTCAACTCAGCAATGCCCGCATGCGCCTGGGGCAAAACGATATCGCCATGCAGCTGGCCGAGGAATTGATCGCCTACGCCAGGAGCAACCTTGACGACGTGGCGCTGGCCAAGGGCTTGCTCAACAAGGCCTATATCAAGTTCGCCATGAACGAGCGCCACATTTCGCACCAGCTGGCCTTCGAAGCGGAAAAAGTCGCCAACCAGACCAATAACCTGTCCGTGCGCGTGCAGGCGATGATAGGCGCGGGCCAGTCCTGGGCCGAGGAAGGCAATTTCCCCCTGGCCCTGGCCAAGCTGCAGGCTGCCGTCGACCTGGCGCGCCAGAGCGACTCACAATGGGACCTGGCCGCCTCACTGAATGCGCTGGCCGTGCTGTACCGGCAAATGCGCGAATACGACAAGGGTTTCCAGGCGCTCGATGAATTGCTGGTCCTCACCAGCAAGCTGGGATCGCCGGGCCGCATGGCGCAAGCAAAAAATACGGAATACGGCCTGGCGCTGGATGCCAGACAACCGGTGCGGGGCCAGCGCGCGCTGCTCGATGCGCTGGCGCTGGAACGCAAGCTCGACGCCAAGGGCATGCTGGCGCCCACCCTGGTCAACCTGTCGGACAGCTATTTGAAACAGGGCGATTACCAGCAGGCTCAGCGCTACGGCAACGAAGCCATCAAGGCGGCACAACTGGTCAACAATGGCCTGATCGAAGCGGCGGCGCACGTCAACATCGGCCAGGCGCAGATCGGCCTGGGACGCCTCGCCGAGGGCAAGCGCAGCGTGGAAGCGGGACTGGCCTATTACGAGCGCACGGCCAACCAGCCCGACATGCAGGAAATCTTGCTGGAATACGGCCAGACCCTGGAAAAGGCCGGCGACATGCGCGGCGCCGTGGCAGCCTATCACCGTGAACGGGGCATTTCAAACCAGCTGTTTGAAAAGCAGCGGCAAAAAGCCGTGTATGAGCTGCAAGAAAAATACGAGGCGGAAAAGAAACAGCGGCAAATCGAATTACTGAGCCGCGAAAACCAGGTGAAAAGCGCCGAAATCGACAACCGCCGCCTGCAACAGCGCATCTGGTGGCTGCTGGCGCTGGTGCTGGCGATGGCGTCCGTCATCGTCGGCATGTTGTACCGCAAGGTGCGCCATGCGAACGTGCAGCTGAACGTGAAGAATCAGGAACTCAAGCGCCAAAGCTCGCGCGATCCGCTGACGGCCTTGTATAACCGCCGCCATTTCCAGGAATTCATGCGCCAGCACGGCAGCCATGTAGGCAAGCTGGCGCAGCGCCAGACTATGGCCGATACGGATGCCGAAATCGTCGGCGCCCTGTTCCTGCTCGACGTCGACCATTTCAAGCAGATCAACGACCACTATGGCCATGCGGCGGGCGACCTGGTGCTGACCACGATTGCCGAAACCCTGCATGACGTGCTGCGTGAAACGGACATGATCGTGCGCTGGGGCGGTGAAGAATTCCTCGCCTTCCTGCCGGCCGTGACGCGCGGCGGACTCGATGACATCGCGCTGCGCATCCTCAACGGCGTGGCCGCGCAAACCGTGCACTACCAGGGGCAGGCGATCAGCGTGCACGTCTCGGTCGGCTTTGCGCCGTATCCGCTAACGCCGCTGGGCCAGCCGCTATCGTGGGAGCGCAGCGTCAACCTGGTCGACATGGCGCTCTACCTGGCCAAGGCGCATGGACGCAACCGCGCCTATGGCTTGCGCCATTTCCAGCGCATGGAAGGCACGACCATGGAAGTGGTGGAACAAGACCTGGAACGCGCCTGGCGCGACGGCTATGTCGACTTGAGCGTGGTGCTGGGCGGCCAGGACGAGGCCCATATGGTCAAGACAGCGGCGGCATCAGCCGAAGCGCTGGATGGCAATGCCGCGACGGATACTGCCGCAGCAGCATAAAAAAAGGCCGGACTGGCCGGCCTTGATCACATTGCTTGCTGCTGTACTTATTTGTGGGCGGCGTCCTGGATTTTTTCGCCCGCTTTTTCCACTTTCTGACCGACGGCATCGGCTGCCTCGTTCATTTTCTTGTTTGCGTCGGCAGTCACCTGGTCAATCTTGGCGCCCGTATCCGAGGCGGCCTGGCTCACGGCAGCGTCAGCCTTGGCGGCGGCATCCTTGATATCGCTATTGGCCTGGGCGGCGGCGGCATCGATTTTCTGGCCAGCCTGTTCAGCCGGGCCCGGAGCGGACACGTCTTCTTTTTTCTGGCAGGCCGCCAGCGCCACGACCATCATGCCGGCAGCGCAGAGTGCCATCAGGTTTTTGCTTGCTTTCATGATATTCCCTTTCTTTGTTATCAAAACGAATAGATCAGTCTTTAATATACACGGGGAAATTCTTTTCAAGCGTACGCTAACGCACATAAGCACACGGTTTGCGGCAGCTTTTAATGCGTGGACGCCGCCGGTGCATCAAGCAAGGAATGCTCGAGCAACTGCGACAGGACCATGCGCAGCGCCTGGATACGTGCTGCCAGTTCCGGCCGTTTATAGCGCTCGGCCGCGATCAGATTGCTTTCCAGGCAGACCCGGTCCGACTTCGCCAGGCAGGCGTCGGCCGCATCGAGCTTGCGGCTGGCCTGCGCCACCTTGATTTTCGCATCGAGTTCCAGCGTATCGGCATCATCGCCATGGCGCTTGACATAGGCGGCCAGCCGCGTAGCCGCCACCTCCAGCGTACCGTCGGCCAGCGCCTGATTGACGGCTGCCAGCGCCGTGGCGCCTTCCTGCGCGGGCCGCTGTTTCTTGTCGCAGGCGGCGCTGGAACTGTTGATGCTGGACTGTAACTGCTTGATCTGCACAGCCGGCGCTCTGGCGCTTTTCAGCGTGGCCAGCGCGCTGCGCGCACCGTCCAGGTCGCACTGGGCCGCCAGCGCCGTGGCCGCCGCTATCTGCTGGGCCACGCTGGCCGGCTTGTCGGACGGCTTGTTGAACAGCCAGATGCCCAGCAGCGCCAGCGCCGCGACGATCCAGGTACGCAGCCGGATGGGCGGACGCGGCGGCGGCACGGAACGGGCAGCCTTGACAGGCTTCGCCGGTGGCGGCTTGGCTGGCGCGGCTGGTGGTGGAATGGGGATGGCAATGGGCGGCGGCACAGGTTTCGGGACCGGGACCGGGACCGTCACCGGCGGCGGCTTCCTTATCTGTACAGGCTTTGCCGGCGCAGGCTCGGCCTTGAGCTCGGCAGCTTGCCGCGTGCCGCAAAACGGGCAATACACCACACGCAGCGGCAATGCCTGGCCGCAAGCGGCCTTGATACAACGTTCATTTACTGGTTCAAACACATTCCAACCCTGGTGACTACCTGCATGCCCATGCCATCCGCGATCTGTGCCGCAGCCATGGCTTCCTTGCCCAATATTACCTCACGATCACGGTTCAGCAGTTTTGCATGCGCCATCCGCTTTTCAGCACATGGCCTTTGACGCCGATCAAACGCTCCAGGACAGCGCGTCCTAAGCTGAATCACCGCAGCACACGCGGCGGCGCAGACGAGGAGGATGCCATGTCAGCCCACCTGATCATCGAAGACGGCCAGCCCTGGTGGTGGGATAGCGCCGATATCTGGGTCGTGCCCGGCAACGATCCGAATGGTCCGCCCGGCGCGCCCGTGGCCGGCAGCAGCAATTACCTGTGGGGCCGCGTGCACAACACGGGCAATAGCGCGTCGAACGGGGTGCGGGTGGATTTTTACTGGGCCGACCCTTCCGGGCTGATCGCCGTCGGCGCCGCCACAGCCATCGGTTCCGCGTTTGCCGACCTGGCGCCCGGCGCCACGCAGGAAGTGCTGTGCCTGGTGCCCTGGTTTCCCGTGATCGTCAATGGCGGCCACGAATGCCTGCTGGCCGTGGCCCATGGCGCAGGCGATATCAATCCCCTGCCCGATCCGCTGCCGAACGGCTTTCTGTTCCAGCCCCAGCAGCACGAACAGATCGCCCAGCGCAATGTTCAGGTGGTACAGGCGGCGCGGCGCGCGCAAATGCTCTCCATCACGGTGGCCGCCCTGGCGCGCCAGGCCAGAAAAGTGGAATTGCATCTGGAACAGGGCGGCGAGTTGGCGCCACGCCTGCTGGCCACCCTGGGGCTGGGGAAATGGCAGCCGGCGAAAGAGACTGCCGTCAGTGCGGGCTTGAGCCGTGAACCCCACTGCAATGATGACGCCGCAGGCGAGCAGAAACTGCTACTCGAGGTGCCGCGCGGCCAGGCCGTGGGCGCCTACCTGAGCCTGCGTGCCGACAAGCTGCCGCCCTATCAGTATGCGCTGCTGCGCGTGCTGGAAAGACAGGATGGCAAGGTATTGGGAGGTATCACCTACCTGATCGTCAGCAGCGAAGACGGTCGTGAGGAGCAGACATCATGAGCGACACGCCCATGCAAGTGTTGACGCGGCCATTCGCAATCGAGCCCGTCACTAATATCATGCTGCCCGATGGCGTGTTCGACAACGCCATCTACGGCTTGCGCATCGCCGCCCACGTGACCAATATGTCGGGCAGCGCACTGAACAACGTCACCGTCTACCTGGAAAGCGTGGGCGATCCCGGCATCGTCCCCGTGGCGCGCACCTTTTTCTTTGCCAGCGTGCCGGCCGGCGCCGCCATGCTGGTCATCTGGGATGCCGACTTCCAGCACGCCGCACCGGGAAAACGCCTGGTCAGCTTTGTCGCCAAGGCCGATGGCTACACGCCGCGCCGCTCGATCCAGCAAATCTTTGTCTCACAGACACGCTTCAATAGCGCCACCAATAGCTACACCTGCACGGTCGAGGAAGGCACGCTGGAACTGTCCAAGCTTCAAGGCCATTTGCCCGGCAAGCGCTGGGGCAGCACGGGTGCTGGCAACGATGGCAACGACAAGGATTGCCGCTGTCCGCCGCAATGGGGGCCAATCGTGCCCACCGGCATGACCCTGGTCTGGACGCCGAATCCCGCTTATTCGGGCACGCACGGGGAATTGCCGTTTTCCGATCCCTGGTGGAAGATACTGGCCATCATCATCGCCCTGATCGCCGCCCTGGTGGCCATCATCGCGGCCGCCCTGGGCGCTGGCAAGGCCAATTTCAGCGTGGGTGGCACGGTGGAGGAAAACGACCCCAGCGTGCATTGCTGCACACCCAAAGGAGCGGTCTCGGGCAAGCCAGAATTCACGGTGGCGGGCGTGGCGTCAGCCATCGCCTCGGGCGCCATCGTGGCGGCCTGTTCCGATCTGGCCGACCCATTCTGGCGCGGGCAGGAAGCCACACCGCCCGCCGCCGGCGAACTGACTCTGGGCGAGCGCGTGGTGGCGCAATGGGTGTTACCGGAAGCGCCCAATGCGGGCCAGCCCTACACGGCAGATATCCGCTGGCAATACGACCGCTTTACCACGGGCGCCAGTTACCACCATGCCGTGAGCGAAACGCAAGTCAATGTGCATGTGGCCGGCCCCGTGGAAACGGATACGCCCGACGTGGTGCAGGCGTTCGAACCCTTGTGGGTACGGGCCAGCTTCCGGCGCGATAATGGCGATCTCTTCCGTGGCAACGAACTGTATGCCTTCGTGCTGTTCCAGGCGCCGCAGGGCCTGTATTTCGTGGAAACATTGACCGATGACGGCCTGGCCTACGATCCCGGCGCCAATGACGGCGTGTATGCCGCCAGCCTGAATTTAAAACTCGCGTATCGGCAGTTGCTGCAATATGGTCAGGATGTGTATGGCACTTGGCGCGTGTTTGTGTTCGCCCAGGACGTCAACCTGACCAAGCCCGGCACGCCGCCGGAAATCGCCGCCCAGCATATCGGCGGCATGTTCATTGCCAGCGCCATCGAAATCACCTTCGACGACAGCCTACCCTGCCCGCTCAAGGCGCAGGCCAGCATCCTGGTGGTGTAGCAGGAATAGCAGGGGAGAAAAACTACACTTTGACGCTATCGACTTTTGGCATCACCGTGCGCGGCACGATCTCGTTTTCCGGGCAGGAGGCGAGCGCATCGGAATAGCTGAGCCAGCGCTTCAGGCTATCCATGCGGCGGATGGTGATGCCCTTGCCATTGATATAGCCGATCTGCTCGAAGTGCACCAGGCTGGTGGTCAGCTTGGACACCGTGGGCGCATTGTCGATCAGCCTGTCATAGGCCTTGCGCGCCTTGTGTTCCCATTTGGCCAGAACCGGGTCGTCGAAACGGTTGCTTTCAAAGTACACGGTGATCGTGCGGTCGTGATTGGCGAAGCCGACGATGGCCGCGCCCTTGCGTATGGCCAGCAAGACATCTTCCTTGACGCCCGTGACAGGCACGAACACAGCTGCGCGTCCATCCGCATCGGGACGCTCCATGGGAATATCTTGTCCAATTATGCTCATTGCTTCACACTCGGCCCGGTTTTATTATCGATGTCTTAATAGATGTGGCAATCATACATTGCCCAAAAGCACTATACAAGACTATCCAGCATCTGCTGGCCAGTTGGCATCTGCACTTATAATGCGCGTTGACTATTTGCAGACGACAGTTCCCCATGACGCCCCAAGATCAAGACCGCAGCAACGACGGCAGCAACGACACCAGCCGCCTCGACGCCATCAGCGCCGCCGCCACCGAAGTGGCCGCCCAAAATGTGGCCGACACCCTGGCCATGGCGATTTGCCACCGGCCCGACGAGCCGGCGCTGGTCGTCTGCGACAAGCGCAGCTGGCTCAACGTGGTGCTGACCGAGGCGTATCGTTTGGCCTTGCCGGACGCCACTTTCATCGATTTCGACGAAGTCACGCCGGAAGCCGTGCTGGCCGCGTTTGCTGCATTGCCTGCCGGCAGCCTGGTGGTCTTGATACAGTCGACCAGCTTCCGCCTGGAAGCCTTCCGCATCCGCATCGAACTGTTCAAGCGCGGCTTGAAAGTGATCGAGCACGTACACCTGTCGCGCATGCCCGGCGTGCAAGGCTTGCACTACATCGCCTCGCTGGCGTATGACCCCGCTTATTACCGGGGCGTAGGCCATGCCTTGAAAGAACGCATCGACCGCGCCCGCCACGGCATGGTCGACAGCGGCGGCGAGCAACTGATCTTCGCCTCGCCTTTCGAAAGCGCCAAGCTCAATATCGGCGACTACAGCGGCATGAACAATATCGGCGGCCAATTCCCGCTGGGCGAAGTGTTTACGGAGGCGCAAGACCTGGAAGCGGTCAATGGCCGCGTGCGCATCCATGTTTTCGGCGATACCAAATTCATGGTCAACCGGCCCGACACGCCGATCACCCTGATCATAGCCAAAGGCCGGGTCACGGGCACAGAGCACGCCACGCCGGAATTTCTGGACATGCTGGAGATCATCCGCGCCCACGAAGGCGAAGTGTGGGTGCGCGAACTGGGCTTCGGCATGAACCGCGCGTTTTCGCGCGAACAGATGGTCAACGACATCGGCACCTATGAACGCATGTGCGGCATCCATCTGTCGCTGGGCGCCAAGCACGGCGTCTATGCCAAGCCCCAATTCAAGCGCAAGGATGCGCGCTACCACGTCGACATCTTTGCCGTCACGGAAGCTGTCTACCTCGACGACGAACGGGTCTATCAGGACGGCAGCTGGCAAGTGTAACTTCCAGTCACCACCACGCACCATCTATTACTCCCCCTCTTGCTGCCCGGACAACGATGTCGATTCTGTACTGACATACAAACAACATCCGGGCAGCCAAATTCCCTCCTCTGTTTATTCCTCTGCTTATTAAAGTTTCCACAAGGAATTATTTAATATATATTCAAGCGCACTGCAGCATTGCCGCCATCACGCGGTGGGACAAAGCGCATACCAAGTATCAACAACACTGCATCGAACTGAATGTATCGAACTGAATACATCAAACGCAGCACCACACGATAACCGGAGAGAAATTGTCATGCCCAGCTTGATCAACAATATGAATATCGGCAAACGCCTGTTACTGGGCTTTGCCGTAGTGCTGCTCTGTTCGCTATTGGCGATCGGCATCGGCATCGCCCGTTTGAGCGCGGTCGCCGACTCCACCAAACAATTGATGGCTGAGCCGTTGGCCAGCGAACGCTATATCAGCGACTGGTATCTGTATGTGTATTCCGGCATCCGCCGCAGCCTGGCCATCGCCAAGAGCAGCGACAACTCGCTGGGCGAATTCTTTGCCGCCGAAGTAGCTGAATCGACCAGCGGTTCGGCCAAGCTGCAAAAGCTGATCGAGCCGGCCATCGATACGCCGGAAGAAAAAAAGATCTGGGCCGAGCTGATGGACTTGCGCAAGCAATACCTGTCGTCGCGCGACGAAGTGCTGGCGCTGAAAAAACAGGGTGATTCCGAGCGCGCTTCGTCCCTGGTCGACAGCAAATATGCACCGGTCGCCAGGGCCTATGCCAGCAAGATCAAGGAATTGCTGCAGTATGAGCGCGACGACATCAACTTGCGCGCGGAAGAAATCCAGAAGATTTATGAAAAAAGCCGCAACCTGATGCTGGCACTGACGGTGCTGATGGTGCTGTTCGTGTTTGTCTGCGCCTGGCTGCTGGCCAAGTCGATCACGGTGCCTTTGGCAACGGCCGTGCAACTGGCGCGCCAGGTGGCCGATGGCGACCTCACGTCCACCGTCAGCAGCACCGCGCTCGATGAATCGGGCCAGTTGCTGCGCGCCCTGGGCGAGATGAATGGCAAGCTGGCCGGCATGGTCAGCGAAGTGCGCCATTCGAGCGACACCATCAACGTGGCCGCGCAGGAAATCGCGGCCGGCAATGCCGACCTGTCGAACCGCACGGAATCGCAGGCCAGCTCGCTGGAAGAAACCGCCAGCTCCATGGAAGAACTGACCAGCACCGTGCGCCAGAATGCCGACAATGCGCGCCAGGCCAATCAGCTGGTGATCACGGCCAGCGGCGTGGCCGGACGTGGCGGCAGCGTGGTCGAGCAAGTGGTCGGCACGATGAATGGCATCAAGGATAGCTCACGCAAGATCGCCGACATCATCGGCGTGATCGACGGCATCGCCTTTCAGACCAATATCCTGGCGCTGAACGCGGCCGTGGAAGCGGCGCGCGCCGGCGAACAGGGGCGCGGTTTCGCGGTGGTCGCCACCGAAGTGCGCAACCTGGCCCAGCGCAGCGCCGGTGCGGCCAAGGAAATCAAGACCCTGATCGTCGACTCCGTGAATCAGATCGAACAAGGTGGCAAGCTGGTCGACGAGGCGGGCAAGACCATGGGCGAAATCGTCAGCAGCGTGCAGCAGGTGGCCGACATCATGGCTGAAATCACCGCCGCCAGCGCCGAGCAAAGCGCCGGCATCGAGCAAGTCAATATGGCCATCACGCAGATGGACCAGATGACGCAGCAAAATGCGGCGCTGGTCGAAGAATCGGCGGCGGCAGCCGAAAGCATGCAGCAGCAGGCCGGTGCGCTGGCGCAGGCAATGGGCGTGTTCAAGACGGGCGCCGCATCCGGTGCGCCGCGCCTGTCCGCCGCCCGCAAAGAAGCCAAGCGCCTGAGCCTGGCTTAAGCAGTCAATCCTGATTATGACCGTAGCGGCTACGCTACGGTCAGTCAGTCGGCGATCCGCAAATTAGTACGCGCCAGTTCCAGGATCTCGTCGCCCCGGCCACTCATGATCGCGCGCAGCGCGAACAGGCTGAATCCCTTGGCTTGCGCCAGCTCGATCGACGGCGGCAGCGCCAGCTCATGCTTGGACGTGACCACATCGATCAACGCCGGGCCGGGGTGGCTGAAAGCCTCCCTCAACGCCGCTTCCACGTCTTCCGATTCCTCCACCCGCACACCATGGATGCCTGCGGCCCTGGCGATGGCCGCAAAGTCGGTCTTGGCAAGATCGACATTGGCATCCAGATAGCCGGCCGCCTTCAATTCCATCGACACAAAACCGAGCAGGCTGTTGTTGAACACGACGATCTTGATCGGCAAATCAAGCTGGCGCGCCGTCAGCAAATCGCCCAGCAGCATCGACAGGCCGCCATCGCCTGACAGCGAGATTACCTGGCGTCCCGGAAACGCGCCCTGGGCTCCCAACGCCTGCGGCATGGCGTTCGCCATCGAGCCATGATTGAACGAGCCATGCAGCTGGCGCTTGCCATTCATCGTCAGGTAGCGCGCAGCCCACACCGTCGGCGTACCCACGTCGGCCGTGAAGATCGCATCCTCGCTGGCGATGTCGTCGATCAGTTTGGCCAGGTATTGCGGGTGGATCGGCCGCCCTTTACCGGCCGGCGTGGCCAGCTCATCGAGCCCCTTGCGCGCCGAGACATAGTGCTTGCGCGCGTTGTTGATGAAACTGCGGTCGGTCTTGCGCTGCAGCTTGGGCAAGGTGGCGGCCACGGTTTCCTTCACCGTGCCGACCAGTCCCAGCGCCAGCGGTGCGCGGTGGCCCAGTTGCGAACCCTTCCAGTCGATCTGGATGATTTTTGCATCGGCGGGATAAAACGGCCGGTAAGGAAAATCACATCCCAGCAGCAGCAAGGTATCGCAAGACATCATCGCGTGATAACCGGAACTGAAGCCGATCAGGCCCGTCATGCCCACGTCATACGGATTGTCATATTCGATGAACTGCTTGCCGCGCAAGGCGTGCACGATCGGTGCGCCCAGCATATCGGCCAGGGCCACCACTTCATCGTGCGCGCCCTGCGTGCCGCTGCCGCACATGATGGTCACCGCTTCGGCATCGTTCAGCATGGCCGCCAAGCGGTCCAGGTCCACCTCGGCAGGCATGGTGCGCGACGGCGCGCTGTGTACCCAGGCCGGTGCTTCTTCGGGGCCGGGACTCAGAGCCACGTCGCCCGGCAGCACGATCACGGCCACGCCCCGTTCCTCGATGGCGGTGCGCATGGCGCGCGCCAGCACGCGCGGGAACTGCTCGGCCGACGACACCACCTCCACGTAATGGCTGCACTCCTTGAACAATTCCTGTGGATGCGTTTCCTGGAAATAGCCCAGGCCGACTTCCGTCGAAGGGATATGCGCGGCGATCGCCAGCACCGGCTGGTGATTGCGGTGGCAATCGAACAGGCCATTGATCAGATGCAGATTGCCCGGCCCGCAACTGCCTGCACACACGGCCAGGCGGCCCGTCGACGCCGCATCGGCGCCCGCCGCAAACGCGGCTGCCTCCTCGTGGCGGGTATGCATCCAGCGTATCGCCTTGTCTTCAGCCAGGCTGTAAGCCAGTCCGTTCAGGCTATCGCCCGTCACGCCCCAGATCCGTTCCACGCCCGCTGCGGCGAGCGTCCGCGCGAGATATCCAGCGATGGTAGTTTTGGCCATGCATGACTCCTGTCTTCGGAAGAGAAAGAATCATTGTGATCCTATCCGCGAAAACAGCGCGTTTCATTCCATAACGTCAAGCTAATCCAGCGCCAGCATGCCGGCCGCCGCCAGTTCGCGATCCCATGGCGGCACGGGCTGGTATTCGGCCACCAGGAAATCGATCAGCGCGCGCACCTTGGGCGACAACTGGCGGCTGGCTGGGTACAGGGCGCTCAAATGATTGAGCGGCAGCGACCAGCCGGGCAGCACGGAGACCAGGCTGCCATCGAGCAACTTGCGCCAGGCGAGGAAGGTAGTGCTGTAGACGATGCCCAGGCCGCGCTGCGCCGCCTGGTGCAGCACCAGGCCATTGTTGGCCGTAAAACCGGCTTGCACGCGCACGCTGATTTCCTCGCTTTTCCCTTCATGCACACGCTGGAAATGCCAGTTCGTGCCATCGGTCAGGTGGCTGAAATGCAAACACTGATGATGCAATAACTCTTGCGGCGTTTGCGGCATACCCCATTGCGCCAGATAGGCGGGGCTGGCGCACAGCACGCCCCGGCACGGCGCCAGCGGGCGCATGGCCAGCGCGCTGCTGTCCGGGATGCCGCCGACCCTGATCGTCAGATCGAAACCGTGGCGTATCGGGTCGAGCAGCGCATCGTCGACAAACAGTTCGGCCTGCACCTGCGGATGCAGCAGGCTGAAACGGGCGACAGCGTCGGCCAGCCAGGCGCTGCCAAAACTCGATGGCGCCTGGATGCGCAGCGGCCCGGCCAGCTCGGCGCCCACCTGCGCCACGTGCGCCACTATGCGCGCCGCTTCCTGCGCCTGGCTGACGGTGGCCATGCACGGCGCCAGGTAGGCGCGGCCAGCATCGGTCAAGCTCACTTCGCGCGTGGAGCGGTGCAGCAGGCGCGCATTCAAGCGCTCTTCCAGTTGCATGATGGTCTTGCTGACCATGGCGCGCGTCAGGCCCAGGCGCTGGCCGGCAGCCGTAAAGCTGCGCTGGCGGGCCACTTCCACAAACACTTCCATCGCGCGTAATTGATCCATACCAAAGATTGTCTTCGCTTCAGCGACAATCTGTCAACCGCCGCATGATTGTTTGCGGGAACGCGGCATCCTACAATGGCGTCTTCTATCTATCCTTCGGAGCCGCCGCCATGCTGACAACTGCACAACAAGAACAATATCAACGCGATGGCTATATCATCCTGCCGGGCTTCAAGGGCGCCGACGAGATCGCCGCACTGCGCGCGCGCGCCGAACAGATTGTCAACGAATTCGACCCTGGCCTGAGCCAGTCCATCTTCACCACGCGCGACCAGGCCAAGAACACCAACGATTATTTCCTCGCCTCCGACAACACCATCCGCTGCTTTTTTGAAGAAGAAGCGTTCGGCCCGGACGGCCAGCTGAAACAGGCCAAGTCCCTGTCGATCAACAAGATCGGCCACGCCATGCATGACCTGGACCCGGTCTTCCGCAGCTTTTCCAGCGACCCGAAACTGGCCGAAGTGGCGCGTGACCTGGGCCTGGCCGATGCGCAAGTGTGGCAATCGATGTACATCTTCAAACAGCCAGGCATAGGCGGCGAAGTGCGCTGGCACCAGGACGCCACCTATTTTGAAACCACGCCGATCAGCGTGACCACCTTCTGGTTCGCGCTGGAAGACGCCACCCTGGAAAACGGCTGCCTGTGGGCCGAACCGGGCGGCCACCGCGGCCCGCTGCGCGAGCGCTTCCTGCGCGATGGCGACGCCGTGCGCGTGGAAAAACTCGACGCCACGCCATGGCCGGACGACAGCACGGCCGTGCCTTTGGAAGTCAAAGCCGGCGCCCTGGTCTGCTTCCATGGCTTGCTGCCCCACTACAGCGCGCCGAACCGCTCGCCGGTCTCGCGCCACGCCTACACCTTGCACGCCACCGATGGCCAGACCGACTACGCCAAACATAACTGGATACAGCGCGATGCCTCGTTCCCGGTGCGGGGCTTCGTCTGATGCGCATCCAGGTCTTTGCCGCCCACTGGGGCAATAACGAGCTGGCGCCGCAAGTGTTTATCGACAAGGTGCTGGCGGCCGGTTTTGACGGCATCGAAATGTCGCTGCCGCTGGACGCCGCCCTGCGCGAAGAATGGACCACGCGCATCGCCAACGCCGGCCTGGAGCTGATCGCCGCGCAATGGGAAACCGTGTTCCACAGCGACTTTGATGCGCACCGCGCCGCCCTGGCCGAACTGCTGGACAACGCCTGCCAGGCGCGCCCGGTGCTGGTCAACACGCATACGGGCAAGGATTTTTATACGCAGGCGCAAAACGCCGAACTGATCGATTTGGCCGCCGCCATCTCGGCCAAACACGGCGTGCCCATCGTGCATGAAATCCACCGCAGCCGTTTCAGCGGCCACCCGATGCTGCTGCTGCCGTATCTGGCGCAGTTTCCCGGGCTGCCGCTGACGGCCGATTTGTCGCACTGGTGCTGTGCCTGCGAATCCTTGCTGGAAGACCAGCCGCAGACGCTGGCGCAAGTGCTGCCGCTGGTGCGCCATATCCATGCGCGCGTAGGCCACTCGCAAGGACCGCAAGTGGCCGACTTCCGCGCGCCGGAAGCCCAGCCAGCATTGGACGCCCACCTGGCCTGGTGGGATGCCGTGGTGGCGCTGCGCCGCGCTGCAGGCGCCGAACGCATGACGTTCACGCCGGAATTCGGCCCCGCGCCGTATCTGCAGACCTTGCCCTACACGCAGCAGCCGGTAGCCGATGCCTGGGAACAGAACGTGGCCATGCTGCAGCTGCTGCGTGCACGCTACGCATAGCCTCCTCCAGTAAGCTATCTCGTTAGGGAACCTCACTGCAGGGGCGTATTCATCTACCGGGATAGCTTGCAGGCGGCGCAGAAAAATACTCGTCCGATTTTCGGTTGTGATGTGATGGATCCGATATGCATACTGGCGCCGTATTCAAGCCAGGAGCCATCCATGTACTTCACACAATTACATCAACAAGCCGAACCACTGTTATTAGCTAACGTCTGGGATGCCGCAAGCGCCCGCGCGGCGCAAGCCGCCGGTTATGCCGCCATCGGCACGTCCAGCGCAGCGATCGCCGATATATTGGGCTATGCCGACGGCGAGGGCATCAGTTTTGCAGAGCTATATGCCCTGGTGCTGCGCTTGCGCGCCGTGAGCGACCTGCCACTGAGCGTGGACATGGAAGCCGGTTATGGCGAAACGGCAGACGCGGTGCTGGACAAGTTGTTCAAACTGGCTGCCGCAGGCGTGGCCGGCATTAATCTGGAAGACAGCATGGTTCGCAACGGCGTGCGTGAATTATTGGACAGTACCGTCTTTGCACAGCGCTTGCATGCCATCCGCACCGGTTTGCAAGCGGCTGGCGTACGCTTATTCCTCAATGTGCGCACAGATACCTTTCTGCTGGGCCTATCGAATGCCCTTGCGGAGACACTGGTGCGCAGCAGGCGTTATGCAATGAGTGGGGCCGACGGCTTGTTCGTGCCCGGCCTCGTGAGTGAAGCCGATATCACCGCCATCGTGGCTGACACATGGTTGCCCCTGAATGTGATGTGCATGCCGGGCCTGCCAGGATTTGCCCGCCTTGCCGCGCTGGGAGTCAAGCGTATCAGCATGGGTAACTTCCTGCATGGACGGATGCAGCAAACCCTGCAACAACTTTATGCTACCGTGCGCAACGAACAATCCTTCCAGGCGGTATTCGACCATGCTGGTCCATGATATCGAGCGCATCGACGCCTACTACCGCGCGCTGATCGAGCGCGCAGCCGATCACGTCGGCATCTTCTACGTCGGCGTGAAAACCACCGGTGTATTTTGCATCGCTACCTGCAGGGCACGCAAACCCAAGCGTGAAAACGTGGTGTTCTACACCGACTTCAAGGACGCACTTGATGCCGGTTACCGGCCATGCAAGGTATGCAAGCCCAGTGAAAACGCCCACACCGCCCCACCCGATGTCGCCGAAGCTATTGCCTGGGTGCGCCAACACCCCAAGGAACGCCTGAGCGACCGCCATCTGAGGGAGCGCAGCCTGAGCCCGGAGCGTATCCGACGCTGGTTCCAACAGCACCATGGCATGAGTTTCCAGGCGTTTCAGCGTTCTTTGCGCATCAATACCGCGCTGGAAGAGCTAAAGGGCGGGCGCCGTGCGACCGATACCGCCTTCGATCATGGCTATAACTCGCTGAGCGGTTTCGGCTACACCGTCAAAAAATTGACCGGCGCCGCGCCGACCAGCGCTGCCCGTGTCATCGTCCTACAGCGCTTCACCACGCCTTTGGGACCGATGTTTGTCTGCGCCAGCGAGCGCGGCATCTGCCTGCTGGATTTTGTCGACAGCCAGGTGCTGGAAAGCAAGTTCAGGGATATACAAAGCTTGCTACAGGCAAGCATACTGCCAGGTGAAAATCAGCACACCCTGCAGGCCGAGCGCGAATTGGGTGAATACTTCGAGGGCACCCGCCATCACTTCGAGTTAGCTCTCGACACCCCTGGCAATACCTTCCAGCAGTCCGCCTGGAAGGCATTGCAAGCTATTTCCTATGGCAGTAGCGCCAGCCATGAAGAACAGGCAGCGAAGCTGGGCCAGCCGCAAGCAACGCAAAGAATAGCCAGCGCTCATGGCGCTAACCGTGTGGCCATTGTCGTACCCTGCCATCGAGTGCTAAGCGCCCATGACAGCAAGCTCGTTCGCCAGCAATGGCTGCTTGAGCACGAGCGGCGGCATAGCAGACAAACTGACTAATCCAGGCTGCAGTTCATCGCCTGTACTGCGTCATTTCATACGGTGTCAGCCAGCACGCTGATACCGTTTAGCCAGAACAAGCTCGCTTGTAATCTAATAGTGCACTATATATACTGTGCACATGGATACCAACACTGCCCCCAATCCCCTGCACCAGGTACCGCGCCTGGACAATCAGCTGTGCTTCGCCCTGTATTCGACCTCGCTGGCCATGAATAAGCTCTACCGCAAACTCTTGCGCAAGCTGGGCCTGACGTATTCGCAATACCTGGTGATGATGGTGCTGTGGGAGCAAGACGGCCTGACCGTTTCCCAAGTGGGTGAACGTTTGTTCCTCGATTCGGCCACCCTGACGCCCCTGCTCAAGCGCATGGAGCAGGCCGGCCTGCTGCGCCGCGTGCGCGCCGCCAGCGACGAACGCCAGGTCATCATTTCACTGACGGAACAAGGGGACCAGTTGCGCGAGCAGGCGGCCACCTTGCCCGAAGCCATATTGAACGCCAGCCACTGCAAGGTGGAGCAAGTTGTAGAAATGAAACAGCAACTCGATCTGCTGCGTGGCAATCTGATGAAAAGTGAGTAAAACAGCACTTTATCCAAGCAAAATCCGGCAGATCGGCAACCCCACCATCGCCGTCGGAAGTTGGATAGAAAAACGCCTTTCTTTATTACAAATTGATAGCACAAGCGTATCACCCTGCGTTTAGAATAGTTGCCACTATTTCTTTATAACAACAATCAGGGTGAGTATGCGTATCTCTTTCGGCCCAGTCGCCTGCCTGGCGCTTTGTTTCACCGTTTCCGCTTTTGCCGCCGAACCGTTCGACGACAAGTTCCGCCAGCTCGAAGAGCTGCTGCCCACCCCGAACACCTACCGCACCGCCTCTGGCGCACCGGGACACGCCTATTGGCAGCAGCGCGCCGACTACGTGATACGTGCCAGTCTCGATGAAGCCAAACGCGAAATCAAGGGCAGCGAAACGATTACCTATCACAATCAGTCGCCCGACACGCTCAGCTATCTGTGGGTGCAGCTGGACCAGAATATCTACAAGCCCGATTCGGACGCGCGCCGCATGCTGACCGCGCCATCGCGCCAGGCCTGGGCAAAGACGGGCGAAGACGGCATGAAATTCGAAGGCTTGCGCGGCATCCTGGCCGGACGCGAGTTCCAGGGCGGCTTCAATATCCGCGCACTGAAAGGCGCCGACGGCCAGCCCCTGAAATACGTGATCAACCGCACCATGATGCGCATCGATTTGCCGCAGCCCTTGAAACCGGGCCAGGACCTGGCATTCCAGATCGACTGGGATTACCGCATCAACGAACAGAAAGTACTGGGCGGACGCTCGGGTTATGAATTCTTCGACGAAGACAAGAACGCCCTGTTTGAAATCGCCCAATGGTTCCCGCGCATGGCGGCCTACTATGACGTGACCGGCTGGCAGCACAAGCAGTTTCTCGGCTCGGGCGAATTCACGCTCGAATTCGGCGACTACGATGTGCAGCTGACGGTACCGGCCGACCATATCATCGCCGCCACGGGCGAGCTGCAAAATCCGCAGGATGTGCTGTCCGCTGCCCAGCGCGAGCGCCTGGAAAAAGCCCGCACCAGCGACAAGCCCGTCATCATCGTCACCCAGAAGGAAGCGGAAGCAGCTGAAAAATCGCTCAGCCGCGCGCAAAAGACCTGGCACTTCAAGGCGGCCAATGTGCGCGATTTCGCCTGGGCGTCCAGCCGCAAGTTCATCTGGGATGCACAGGGCTACAACAAGGGCGACAGCAAGCTGATGGCCATGTCCTACTATCCCAAAGAGGGCAATCCGCTGTGGGAAAAATACAGCACGCAAGCTATTGTGCACACCATCGAACAGTACAACAAGTACAGCATCGCCTACCCTTACCCGACCGCCATTTCCGTCAACGGCCCGGTGGGCGGCATGGAATACCCGATGATCTCGTTCAACGGTCCACGCCCCGTGAAAGACAAGAAGACGGGCGCCGTAAGCTATTCCAAGCGCACCAAATATGGTCTGATCGGCGTCATCATCCACGAGGTGGGGCATAACTACTACCCGATGATCATCAATTCGGATGAACGCCAGTGGACCTGGATGGATGAAGGCTTGAACACCTTCGTGCAATACCTGGCGCAGCAGGCATGGGAAGAAAACTACCCGGCCTCGCGTGGCGAGCCGCGCGAAATCGTCGACTACATGCGTAGCCGCGACCAGGTGCCCATCATGACCAATTCCGAGTCGCTGCTTCAGTTCGGCAACAACGCCTACGCCAAGCCGGCGGCCGGCCTGAACATCCTGCGCGAAACCATCCTGGGCCGCGAACTGTTCGACTACGCCTTCAAGGAATATGCACAGCGCTGGAAATTCAAGCGCCCTACGCCGGCCGACTTCTTCCGCACCATGGAAGACGCGTCCGGCACGGACCTGGACTGGTTCTGGCGCGGCTGGTTCTACACCACCGACCCGGTCGACATCAGCATCGACGGCATCACCGAGTATGGCGTGAGCAGCAAGAATCCGGAGATAGAAAAGGCCTGGAAGAAGGCGCAAAAAGAAGGCGAGCCTATCTCGGTCACGGACCGCAACAACAAGGGCATGCCGCGCCGCGTAGACGCCCACCCGGAGCTGAAGGATTTCTATAACGAGCATGACGATTACACCGTCACCAACAAGGACCGCAACAGCTACGCCGAAACGGCAGCCGGGCTGGAATCGTGGGAAAAAGACTTGCTGAAACAGGGCAAGCATCTGTACCTGGTGGACTTTTCCAACCTGGGCGGCATGGTGATGCCCTTGATCCTGGAAATCGAACTGAAAAGCGGCAAGAAATACATCGAGCGCGTACCGGCCGAAGTATGGCGCTATACGCCGAAGAAAATCACCAAGATCATCGTCACCGATGAGCCGATGGTGGGACTGGTGCAAGACCCGTACTGGGAAACTGCCGATATCGACACCAGCAATAACGCCTGGCCACGCAAGATCACGCCATCGCGACTGGAACTGTTCAAGAGCGAGAAGTCGCCCAAGGATAATCTGATGCGCGACTACCAGACGCCACTCAAGGGCAAGCACAGCGCCGCCAGGGATGACGAGGCGTGAGCAGCTGGCACAGGCTGGCGGCAGCCCTGCTGGTCGCCGTCAGCACGGCTGCCAGCGCCCATAACTACCATATGGGTATCGCCGACGTCAGCTACAACGCCGTCACGGGCAGCACGGAAGTGGTCCACACCTACACGGGCCACGATGTGGAAGCGCTGCTGGCGAACCTGTACCAGCGCCAGTTCGACCTGGGCCAGGAAGACAGCGAAGCGGCCCTGCGCCGCTACGTTGACCAGCAGTTCTACCTCACGTCGCCCGATGGCAAGCGTTTGCGCCTGAACTGGATAGGCATCAAGGTCGATGCAGACAATGTGGTGATCTTCCAGGAGATCGAACACACGCGCCTGGCGCCCGCCACCCGCATCCACAACCAGCTGCTGATCGATTTTTTACCCAGCCAGAAAAACACCCTCAACGTACAGGACAGCGGCGCCATCCAGACCCTGTTCTTCGACCATCAAAACACCGAACTGCCGATCAAGTAATGACGCCACGCCACCTGCCTTTCCTGCTCGCCACCCTCTTCTGCCCTGTACTCTCCCACGCCGACGATATCTTCCAGCGGGTGCTGGTCGATGGCTCGCGCATGAACCAGCTGGGCGTGGCCGATTCGGCCAATGCCGGCAGCGTCACGCAGCAGCAGCTGGAAGCGCGCACCAATTACCGTCCCGGCGAATTGCTCGAAGCGGTGCCGGGCCTGATCGTCAGCCAGCATAGCGGCGAAGGCAAGGCCAACCAGTTTTACCTGCGCGGTTTCAACCTCGATCACGGCACCGACCTGCGCACCACCGTCGACGACATGCCCGTCAACCAGCGCAGCCACGCGCATGGCCAGGGCTGGACCGACCTGAACTTTTTGATCCCCGAACTGGCGATGCGCCTCGATTACAAGAAGGGACCGTATTCGGCCACCGAAGGCGATTTCGCTTCGGCCGGCACCGCCTCCGTCGTGTATGCCAACCGCCTGACGCAAGGACTCGCCAGCGTGGGCCTGGGCCAGAACGGCTTTCGCCGCGCCCTGCTGGCCGACTCGCTCGACGCGGGCCGCGGCAGCTTGCTGTACGCGCTCGAGACGCAGCACAACGATGGCCCATTCACGCACCCGGACCGCTACCACAAGATGAATGGCGTGCTGCGCTACAGCGAAGGGTATGCCAACAACGGTTTTAATATCACGGTGATGGCCTATGACGCCAGCTGGAACGCCACCGACCAGATACCGCTGCGGGCAGTGCAGGATGGGGCGCTGGGCCGCTACGATACGATAGACCCGAGCGATGGCGGCAAGGCGCAGCGCTTCAGTTTGTCTGGCGCCTGGCGCCGCACGGGCGACGATATGTCGAGCAAGGTCAGCACCTATGTGATCGCCAATCGCCTGAGCCTGTTTTCCAATTTCACCTATGTGCTCGATGATCCCATCCATGGCGACCAGTTCGCCCAGCCCGACCGGCGCGTGACCTCAGGCCTGAACGCCAGCCACACCTGGCACCGCCATACGGAAACGGGCAGCAGCGACACCACCATCGGCCTGCAGCTGCAAAACGATAATATCCACAATGGCTTGTACAGCACGCAGGCGCGGCAAATACTGTCGACCACGCGGCAAGACCATATCGTCGAATCCAGCCTGGGCCTGTATGCAGAAAACAGCACGCGCTGGTCGCCCTGGCTGCGCACGGTGGCTGGCGTACGCGCCGACGCCTACCGTTTCGACGTGCGCAGCGACCGGCTGGAAAATTCAGGCAAGGCCAATGACCATTTGTTCAGCCCCAGCCTGAGCGTCATCGCCGGGCCATGGCAAGACACCGAAGTGTATGCCAACGTCGGCAACGGCTTTCATAGCAACGACGCGCGCGGCACCACCATCCGGGTCGATCCGAAGACGGGCGAAGCCGTCGACAAGGTCACGCCGCTGGTGCGCTCGCAGGGCCTGGAACTGGGTCTGCGCAGCGCCATCATCCCGGGCTTGCAAACGAGCTTGTCGCTGTACCGCCTGGACTTCGATTCGGAACTGCTGTTTGTCGGCGACGCCGGCGCCACCGAGGCGGGCCGCCCCAGCCGCCGCTATGGCGTGGAATTCTCCAGCTACTACAAGGCAGCCAAGTGGCTGTCGCTGGACCTGGACCTGGCCTATGCGCGCGCCCGCTCGCGCGGCGAGCGTGGTGATGACGTCGCCGGCGACTTTATCCCCGGCGCCATCGAGGGCGTGGCCCAGCTGGCCATGACGGTCACGCCGCAAGGCCCGTGGTCAGGTTCGCTGCGCCTGCGTTACTTCGGACCACGCCCTTTGATCGAAGACAATAGCGTGCGCTCATCGGCCAGCGTGGGCTTGAATGGCCGCCTCGCTTACCAGATCGACAAGCGCTTGCGCGTGGAGCTGGAAGGTTTTAATCTGAGCAATCGGCGCGACTCGGCCATCGACTACTACTATGCCTCGCGCCTGCCCGGCGAAGCGCAGCCGGTCGACGATATCCACTTCCACCCCGTGGAATCGCGTTCCCTGCGCCTGACCCTGGTCAAGAATTTTTAAACCAACAAGAATAATTCTTATCGGCGCCGCACAGGAAACGCCAGCAAGTCGTAGAATGCCAGGCTGGACCAACTTGATAGCGGCCGTCTTCCGGCCGGCACCGACATGAGCACTTCCGCCCCGATCTTTACCGACCCGTCCCAGTTGAAGGACGCCTTGCGCGATGACGGTTATGCCGTGCTGCGCCCGCAGGACGTGGCGGCGCTGGCCGGCTGCCCGCTAGCTGCGCTGCGCGCACTCGAATCGAGCTGGAATAGCCTGGCGCTCGACAATTACCTGAAGGATGGCGGCCGTTACCGCCGCCGGCGCCATTCCTGCTTCGTGCAGGATGGCGACAAGCTGACACAGACGGCGCATCGCCCGCACTGGCAGCCGGTGGAATACAACGCCCTGCACGGCGGCATGCACCGCTTGTTCGAACCGGTCGAACCCGCCATCGCGGCGCAAGCGGCCTGGCAGCAGTTGATACGCGCACTGGGCAATACCTGTTCCGAAGTGCGCGGCAGCCAGCCCTGGTTCATCGAGGCGCACCAGTTCCGCATCGATACCACGGACGGCATCGGCCGCCCGACCCCGGAAGGCGCGCACCGCGACGGCGTCGATTTTGTCGCCGTGCTGCTGATAGGGCGTGCCAATATCAAGGGCGGCGAAACCCGTATCTTCGAAGCAGATGGCCCGAATGGCAAGCGTTTCACCCTGACCGAACCATGGTCGCTGCTGCTGCTGGACGACGCCACCGTGATCCACGAATCGACGCCCATCCAGCCAATCGGCCCCGAGGGCCATCGCGACACCCTGGTGATTACTTACCGGGCTGGACAGTTCCAGGGCGAAAATCAGCCCATCGTTCCACCTGCAGGGCTGGCAAAATAGTTACCTGGATATTACTTTTACAGACTTAAATCCGATATAGTCTTACGATGACGATATTGCGCACCAGCCGCGCGCCAGCATCATTACCCTGCATTCCAGGAGAGGTCGATGGACTCCAACAACCAAATCAAGCCCGACGAAATCGAGATCCTGATCGTCGAGGATAGTCCGACCCAGGCGGAGCGTCTGCGCCGCCTGATCCAGTCCCTGCATTACAACGCCCGCGTGGCCGCCAATGGCCAGCTGGCCCTGGCCGCTATCCGCGAGCGCAAGCCGCACCTGGTGCTGTCCGATATTGTCATGCCGGAAATGAACGGCTATGAGCTGTGCCGCGCCATCAAGTCCGATCCTACCCTGCGCGATATCCCCGTCATCCTGGTCACCTCGCTCAACGATCCGAAGGACATCATCCGCGGCATCGAGTGCGGCGCCGACAATTTCATCCGCAAGCCCTACGCGGAAGACTATCTGCTCAACCGCATCAGCCACATGCTGATGAACCAGAAGCTGCGCAAGAACCAGAATGTCGAAATCGGCATCGCGCTCTACCTGGGAGACCAGAAACACTTCATCAATGCAGAACGCCAGCAAATCCTCGACCTGCTGATCTCCACCTATGAACAGGCGGTACAGGTCAATGGCGAATTGCAGGCGCGCGAACGGCAGGTCATCGAACTCAATATGCGCCTGGCGCACCATGCGGCCGAACTGGAAACCACCAACCGCGAAATCGCCCTGAAAAACCTGGAGCTGGCCGAGGCCAGCCGCATGAAATCGGCCTTTATCGCCAATATGTCGCACGAGCTGCGCACGCCGCTGAACGCCATCATCGGCTTTACCGGCGCGCTGCTGATGAAGCTGCCGGGACCATTGACCTCGGACCAGGACAAGCAGCTCAACACCATCCGCGCCAGCGCGCGCCATCTGCTCTCGCTGATCAATGACATTCTCGACGTGGCCAAGATCGAGGCAGGCAAGCTGACACTGTCGATCGAAGCCATCACCTGCCAGGAGCTGATCACCGAAGTGGCGGAAACCTTGCGCCCGCTGGCCCAGCAAAAAGGCCTGGCGCTGGAAGTGGACGTGGGCGAACAAGCCATCGTGATCGACACGGACCGCCGCGCGCTGACGCAAATCCTGATCAACCTGCTCAATAACGCCATCAAATTTACGGAACAGGGCAGCGTGCGCATCAGCCTGGCCCAGCGCGAGGAAGACGGCGCGCAGATCACGGAAATGAGCATCGCCGACAGTGGCGCCGGCATCAAGGAAGAAGACCAGGCCAAGCTGTTCCAGGCCTTCTCGCAGCTCGACTCCACCTCCACCCGCCACGTGGAAGGCGCGGGACTGGGACTGTATTTGTGCCAGAACCTGGCCAGCGCCATCGGCGGCACCCTGCTCTTCCATAGCGACTACGGCTCCGGCAGCACGTTTACCCTGTCCCTGCCGGGCAAGAGCTGAGATCATTAAAAAAACAAGATGAGTTTTTTGATATTTTAGCCAAATCGTCACCGTAGTTTTACCGTATTGCACTGCACCATTTTTGGAGATATAGTGTTCATGTCTCCTCCAATTCGTTCCTCGAACATTGGATTCAGCCCGCGCCCTTACCGGCCAGCGGGCTTTTTTTTATGGTGGCGCCTGAGCAACCCTGCTGCGCGTCGTCGTCTGTAGCCTGCGGTGCTCGCTGCACGCAATGTGCAGTTCCGCTCCTCGGCCACACCTGAATCCGCTCGCGACGGTTTTCTCAGGTGCTATTACCTGTACACCAAAGACCTTATCACAATAACTAAATCAAACGATTTAGTTATATCAATCGTTTGAGATATGTGATTAAATCTCAGCCATGATAGAAAAAGATAATCCCCACACTCCAGGCGCCGACGATGGGCGCAAGCCCCGTTCCGATGGCGAGCAATCGCGCGAGCGTTTGCTGCATAGCGCCATCCGCCTGTTTGCCGAACAGGGTTACGCCAATACTTCCACGCGCGAACTGGCGCAGGCGGCCGGCACCAATGTGGCCGCCATCAGCTATTATTTTGGCGACAAGGCTGGCCTGTACCGCGCTGTTTTCGCCCAGTACGCGGTTGATCCGCAAGTCAAGATCGCCCGCTACGACCAGCCCCACTTCAGCTTGCGGCTAAGCCTGGAAGGCTTTTATGCACAACTGCTGGCGCCCATGCTGCAGAGCGGTCTGGTGCGCGACTGCCTGCGCCTGTGGTTCCGCGAAGTGCTGGAGCCGACCGGCTTGTGGGCGCGTGAGTTCGAGCAGAATATCCGTCCCGAACACGAGGCGCTGACCCGCGTGCTGGCGCGCCACCTGGGCGCGCCCGAAGACAGCGACGATATGCACCGGCTGGCCTTTTCTATCGCTGCGATGGCGCTGCAGCAGATGATAGCCGGCGACGTCCTGCGCGCGCTGCGGCCGCAATTGCTGGCAACGCCGCAGGCTACCCAGGTCTGGCTGGCGCGCATGGTCGACTATGCGCTGGCGATGGCCGAAGTGGAACGGCAACGCCTGCATCTCTCCCCACCAAACGACGCAAGCACTACCGCAAAAGGATCGGCATGAACAGGATCAAGGGTGCGCTGGCCACCGGCATGCTGCTGGCACTGGGCGGCTGCGCCGTGCAGGGCCCGCCAGCAGCGGCAAGCAGCAATACACCACCGCAATGGCATACGCCGCTGCCGCATCATGGCAATCTGGCCGACCTGGCCAACTGGTGGCAGCGCCAGGGCGACAGCCTGCTGGTAGAACTGATTAGCGACGCACAGCAAGCCAGCCCGGATATCGCCACCGCCCACACGCGCATCGTGCAGTCGCGCGCCGACCGCATCGCCAGCGGCGCCGCGCTGGCGCCCACCCTGGACGCCAGCGGCAGCGTGGTGCGCACCAGCCAGCAATCGCTGCAGCCAAGCGGCACTACTTCTCAGCTGGCCTTGCAGGCTAGCTGGGAAATCGACGTCTTCGGCGCCAACCGGGCAGCGCGCGACGCGGCCCAGGCCCGCTACGAAGGCGCGCAGGCACTATGGCACGATGCGCGCGTCTCGGTCGCCGCCGAAGTGGCCAAGCAGTATTACGCGCTGCGCGCCTGCCAGCAATTGCAAGCCGTGGCAGAACAGGACGCGAGCTCGCGCGCAGATTCGGCGCGCCTGACAGAGCTGAGCGCCAGGGCCGGTTTCGAAGCGCCGGCCAATGCAGCGCTGGCCCGCGCCAGCGCCGCCGAAGGCGCCAGCCGCGCCATCGACCAGCGCACCAGCTGCGATATCGCCATCCAGGCCCTGGTAGCCCTGTCGGCCATGCCCGAAGACACGCTGCGCCAGAAACTGGCAGCGACGCCGCTGGTGGCGCCTGCACCGGTGCCGATTGCCGCGCTGCCGGCGCAAACGCTGCGCCAGCGGCCCGATATCTTCAACGCCGAGCGCAGCGTGGCCGCCGCCAGCTTCGAAGTGGCCGGCGCCAGGGCCCAGCGCTACCCGCAACTGAGCCTGACCGGTTCCATCGGCACCGGCAATTTCCGCGGCGGCGGCAGCAGCATCACGGCCAGCACCTGGAGTGTTGGCCCGCTGGCGGTCAGCCTGCCCATCTTCGACGGCGGACGCCGCCGGGCCCAGGTCGACGCGGCAGCTGCGCGCTACGACGAAGCCGTGCTGACCTACCGCGCCGATGTACGCCAGGCCGTGCGCGAAGTGGAAGAAGCACTGCTCAATCTGCGCAGCACGGAAGAACGCAGCAGCCATGCGCAAACGGCTTTGGAAGGGTATCGCCTGTCGTTCGTGGCGACTGAAGACCGCTACAAGAATGGCCTGGCCAGCCTGATCGAACTGGAAGATGCGCGCCGCACGCGCCTGGCCGCCGAAAACACCGTCGTCACCCTGGAGCGCGACCGCAGCACCGCCTGGGTAGCCTTGTACCGCGCCGCTGGCGGCGGCTGGAACAGCAATCTGGCTACCACCACCACGCCCTGACCGGCCGCAAAAAACTGACGCAAACACCATGAAAAAACTGACATTGAAACCGATCGCCATCGTCCTCGCCGCCCTTGTCATAGTGGCCGGCGCTGGTTTTACGCTGTACACGCCAGCATCCAGGGCGACCGATAGCAAGGAGAGCGCGCAAAAGCCGGCGCTGACCGTCACCTCGGCCAAACCGCAGCCAGCCAGCCTGCCCATCAAACTGAGCGCCAACGGCAACGTGGCCGCCTGGCAGGAAGCCGTCATCGGCAGCGAATCGAATGGCTTGCGCCTGACGGAAGTGCGCGTCAACGTGGGCGACGTGGTGCGCGCCGGACAAGTGCTGGCCGTGTTCTCGAACGACACGGTGAACGCCGACCTGGCGCAAGCGAAGGCGGCGGTGCAGGAAGCGCAGGCGAATGCCGCCGAGGCGGCCGCCAATGCGCAGCGCGCCCGCTCACTGCAAAGCACGGGCGCCATCAGCGCGCAGCAGATCACGCAATACCTGACGGCTGAACAGACGGCCAATGCGCGCATTGCATCAAGCAAGGCCCAGCTGGCAACGCAAGAGCTGCGCCTGAAATACACGCAGGTGGTGGCGCCCGACAGCGGCATCATCTCCTCGCGTTCAGCCACCGTCGGCTCGGTGGTGGGCGCCGGCACGGAATTGTTTCGCCTGATACGCCAGGGCCGCCTGGAATGGCGCGCCGAAGTGACAGCCACGGAACTGCTGAAGTTAACACCGGGCACGCTGGCTGAAGTGACGGCCGCCAATGGCAGCGCCCTGACAGGCAAGGTGCGCATGATCGCCCCCACCGTTGATCCGCAATCCCGTACTGCCCTCGTCTACGTAGACCTGCCAGCATCCACCGGCGCCAACGCGCCATTCAAGGCCGGCATGTATGCGAGTGGCACTTTTGCGCTGGGCGCGTCAAACGCACTGACCGTGCCGCAGCAAGCGATCGCCATACGCGACGGTTTCAGCTATGTCTTCCGCCTGAAAGCCGACCAGCGCGTCAGCCAGATCAAGGTAGAACCGGGCCGGCGCCTGGCCGACAGCATCGAGATTTTGTCCGGCATCACGGCCGATACCACCATCGTCGTCAATGGCGCCGGCTTCCTCAACGACGGCGACCTGGTACGCAATGTTACGCTCCCAGTCGCCAGCGCAAAAAAATAAGGACAGGCCATGAATTTTTCCTCCCTGTCGATCAAGAATCCGATACCGGCCATCATGCTGTTTGCGCTGCTGAGCCTGGCCGGGATGCTGGCCTACAAAGCCAATCCGGTGCAGGATTTCCCCGACATCGAACTGCCCATCGTCACCGTCAATGCGGTGCTGCCCGGCGCCGCGCCGGCCCAGCTGGAAACGGAAGTGGCGCGCAAGATCGAGGATTCCGTCGCCACCTTGCAAGGCGTGAAGAACATCTACACCAAGGTGCTCGATGGCACGGTCACGGTGACCGTCGAGTTCATCCTAGAAAAGCAGATCCCCGAAGCCGTCAATGACGTGCGCGATGCGGTGGCCAGGGTCAAGGCAGACATGCCGGCCGAACTGCGCGACCCTACCGTCACCAAGGCCACCACGGCGGGCCGCGTGGTACTGACCTTTATCGCCAGGCCCAGGGAAGGCGCCAGCAATCCCCTGGATGCAACCGACCTGTCCTGGTTCGTCGACAATACCGTGTCCAAGCGCTTGCTGGCAGTGCCCGGCGTGGGCGCCGTCAACCGCGTGGGCGGTGTCTACCGCGAAATCCAGGTGGAGCTTGACGAAGAACGCATGGCCGCCTTGAAGGTGTCGGCGCTGGACGTGTCGCGCCAGCTGCGGCTGGTGCAGCGCGAAGCGCCGGGTGGACGCGGCGACGTCAGCGGCGCCGAACAATCGGTGCGCACGATCGCCACCGTGCAGACGGCCGATGAATTGTCGCGCATCGACTTGCCGCTGCCGGACGGCCGCCATGTGCGCCTGGACCAGGTGGCCACGGTGCGCGACACGATCGCCGAACCGCGCGCGCTGGCCCAGCAGAATGGCAAGACCGTGGTCGCCTTTGACGTATTCCGCACCAAGGGTGCCAGTGACGTCACGGTGGCCAAGGGCGCGCGCGCCGCCATCGCCCAACTGCAAAAGGAAAACCGGAACATCGTGCTGGAACAGGCGATCGACAATGCCGTCCCTGTCGAAGAAAATTTCGATGGTTCGATGGAGCTGCTGTACGAAGGCGCACTGCTGGCCGTGCTGGTGGTGTGGTGGTTCTTGCGCGACTGGCGCGCCACCCTGGTGGCCGCCGCCGCCCTGCCCTTGTCCGTGATGCCGGCTTTTTTGGGCATCTACTGGTTTGGCTACACGCTCAACACCGTCACCTTGCTGTCGCTGGCGCTGGTGGTGGGCGTACTGGTCGATGACGCCATCGTGGAAATCGAGAATATCTCGCGCCATCTGCGCATGGGCAAGACGCCGATGGAAGCGGCGATGGAAGCGGCCGATGAAATCGGCATGGCGGTGATCGCCACCACCTTCGCGCTGGTGGCCGTGTTCCTGCCGACCGCCTTCATGAGCGGCATCCCCGGCCTGTTCTTCAAGCAGTTCGGCTGGACCGCCGTGCTGGCTGTACTGGCGTCCTTGCTGGTGGCGCGCCTGCTCACGCCCATGATGGCGGCCTACATATTGAAGCCCTCGGTGCACAAGGAAGAACAGGATAGCTGGCTGATGACGCGCTACCTGGCCGTCATGCAATGGTGTTTGCGCAACCGGGGCATCACGGCACTCGCCTCGGCCCTGTTCTTTGCCGCTTCCATCGCCCTCGTGTCGCTGCTGCCGACCGGCTTCGTGCCGGCCGCCGACCGTTCGCAAACGCAGATCAACCTGGAACTGCCGCCCGGCTCCACCCTGGCCGAAACCCAGGCCGTGGCGGCCCAGGCGCGCGATGCCGCCATGCAGGTACCTGGCATCACCGACGTGTTCAGTTCAGTCGGTGGCGGCTCCAGCGGCAATGCCTTTGCGCCTGGCGCCTCCGCCGAGGCGCGCCGCGCCGTATTGACCCTCACCACCGTGCACCGCACCAAGCGCAAGGAATCGATGGCGGAGCTGGAAGCGCAGCTGCGCCGCAAGCTCGATAATATTCCCGGCGCCCGCTTCACGGTAGGCCCGCCCGACACGGGCGTCAAGATGCAGCTGGTGCTGCGCTCGGAAGACCCGGTCGCGCTGCTGGCGGCGGCGCAAAAAGTCGAACGCGAACTGCATGGTTTGAAAGGCATCGGCAATGTCAATTCCAGCGCCTCGCTGGTGCGCCCGGAAATCATCGTGCGCCCCGATTTCGCCAAGGCTGCCGACCTGGGCGTGACGGCGGCCTCGATCGGTGAAACGGTGCGCGTGGCCACCGCCGGCGACTACGATACGGACATGACGAAGATGAACCTGCCGGAACGCCAGGTGCCGATCCGCGTCAAGCTGCCCAACAGCGTGCGGGCCGACCTGGCCGCCATCGAAAGGCTGACCGTGCCGGGCAAGAATGGCCCTGTGCGCCTGGCCAACGTGGCGGCCGTCACCATGGAAAGCGGTCCGGCACAGATCGACCGCCTGAACCGCAGCCGCAATGTGACCTTGAACGTGGAACTCGGGTCACGCACCCTGGGGGAATTGAACAAGGAAGCGCGCGCACTGCCATCGATGAAAAACCTGCCGCCATCCGTGAAGATCGCGGAACTGGGCGACGCGCAGGAAATGGCCTCGCTGTTCGCCAGCTTCGGCCTGGCCATGCTGATCGGCGTGCTGTGCATCTACTGCGTGCTGGTGCTGCTGTTCAAGGACTTCATGCAGCCGATGACGATTCTGGCGGCGCTGCCGCTGTCGATCGGCGGCGCCTTCGTGGCGCTGCTGCTCACGCACAGCGCGCTGTCGATGCCGTCGATGATAGGCCTGATCATGCTGATGGGGATCGTCACCAAGAACTCGATCCTGCTGGTCGACTATGCGATATTGGCGCGTGAAGCAGGCATGAACCGTTTCGACGCGCTGGTCGACGCCTGCCACAAGCGCAGCCGCCCCATTTTGATGACCACTATCGCCATGGGCGCCGGCATGATGCCACTGGCGCTGGGCTGGGGCGCCGACCCCAGCTTCCGCTCGCCGATGGCGATCACCGTCATCGGTGGCCTGATCACCTCGACGTTGTTAAGCCTGCTGGTGGTGCCAGCCGTGTTCACCCATGTCGACGACCTGGAGCACTGGCTGCAAGGCCAGGCGGCAAAACTGCGCCATAAGGCGCCCGCGCAGCATGATGAGCAGCGGCTACTGGAGAAACAGGAGCGAGCCTGATTTTTAAAAAAAGCCCTTCCAGGGCAAGCCGGCGAGTGGACGGACCATCCACCATGCCACATCGCTGGCCGCTATCTGGCATACTGCGCGCATTCTTAATGAACGCATCTTGCCCTGCCTATGAATTACCGCACTCCGTTCACCGTGCTGATGGCCTGCGCCATGCTAGTGGCCTGCTCGGATAAAACCGCCGCCACGGCCGATGTCGCCGCCGCTGCGCCTGCCCCAGCAGCCGAAACCGAAGCCGTTTCCGCGCCAGCGCCAGCGCCAACGGCGCCAGCCAACGAAGACAGGAACGAGGTCGTGAAATCCGACATCGACCGCGCACGCGAAGCAGAATTCATGCGCGCCGTGTTCGGCAAGGACTACCGCGCCGACAGCGACGACGCGCTGGCCGACCTGAGCGACCCTGAGCAGCATGTCGACAAACTCAGTTATGTCGTCAGCGCCGTCGCCTCCAAACTGCTGGGCAATGGCCGCGCCGTGCTGGTGGCGAATGCGGAAACGGCGAACACGGAAGGCACAGCCGAATCGGCGCACGTCACGCAAGGCTTGTTGAACGTGTTTTTCCTCACGCAAGCCGGCGAAGGAAAATGGAAGGTGAGCGAGCGCGTGGAAAATATCGCCGCGCTGGGTTCATCGGGCCAGCTGGGCGACGTGCAATGGACGCGTTTGGGACAGGATAAACTGGGCCTGGCGATCCGTCACGGCTATACGGGCCAGGGCTATACCATCAACCAGCTGGCCTTGTTCGAGGTGGGCGATGGCGAGGTCACCTTGCTGACCCAGGGCATCGACCTGCACTCCGATAATCTGGGCGCCTGTACCGAGGAAATGGAGGAATGCTGGGACGTCAGCGGCAACTGGCGCTTCGCCACCGCACAGGGCGGCGGCAAGCACGATGACTTGTTGATCGACTTCAGCGGCTTCACGGAAAAAATCAAGGCCGGCGTCAAGCTCAAACCGGACCAGGATCCACCGCGCACGTCCACGCTCATCACCGCCCAGGCGCGCTACGTTTTCGACGGCAAGACCTATAAACTGGCCGAAGGACGTAACCCGGTTCCGGGCGTATAAGTGTAAGACCCGGTGTAAGACCCGATGTCAGGCCGGGTTTCAGGTCTACCCCAGGCGGCGCAGCAAGGGCTGGTACATATCGCGCGTGTGGCGGCTCCAGCGCTGCATGGCCTGGTCCAGTTCCACGCGCAATTGCGCCGCCAGTTCGCGTTCGCCATTGCTGGCCGCCCAGATCGCATATTCGGCACGGCATTCAAAACTGCCGAAACGCGTCAGCGCATCGTCGAATGCGGCCTTGGCCTCGCTGTTGCGGCCCGTATCGGCCAGCGCGCGCGCCGTCAGGATGGCTACTTGCTCGGGGCGGAAATGCGGGTCTTTGCTGCGGATGAATTCCAGATGCGGCAGCGCCTTGACGCCTTTGCCACTTTCCAGCCAGGCACGCGCCGCGCTGTAACGGATTTCCAGGTCCGATGAAAACACCCCTTGCGTACAAGTTTCATAGATAGCAGCCGCTTCTTCGGCGGAACCGGTTCCCAGCAAGGCACTGGCCAGGCGCATCTGGTTTTGCGCCGTCGGCGTGTACTCGAAGGCGGCGCGCGCATCGCGCAATTCGCGGCCAGGGTCCAGCGTCTTCGCAGCCACCGACACAGCCTTGCGCGCGCCGCGCTGCAAGCCCGATGACGGCAGATAAATCGCCACAAAATACACCACGCTGCCCAGCAGCGGGAACATGAACAGGATCAGCAGCCAATACAGCTGCTGCCCGTTGCGCACCACATGGACCGCAAAAAAAATCGCGATCAGGATATGGATGCCTATGCCAAAAATCGTCATGCTACAGCCTCGTTCCTGGTAAATTAAATGTGGGTTATTTTATCAACAATGCGACCAGTTGCCCTTTAGGACAGCATATTACACCGCCCCTCGCAGCAAGTGCTGAGCAATGGCTTAAGCAAGGACTCAAAGGCTAAGGTTGGGCCGACCAGCCACCACCCATGGCGCGGTACAGGTCGACGGAGGCGACCAGGATGCGCGTTTTCAATTGCAGCAAGCCCACGTCGGCGCTGTACAGAGTGCGCTGGGCGTCGAGTTCTTCCAGGTAGGAGGCGTAGCCGTTGCGATAGCGGTTGTGCGCAATGCGCAGGGTATCAAACGCCGTGGCGCGGCGCGCCGCATTTTCCACCGCCTGCTGCTGCAGGCGGTGGATGGCGCCCAGGCTGTTTTCCGTTTCGGCAAACGCATTCCTCACCACGTTTTCATAGGTGTAGGCCAGCTGGTCGCGCTGCGCGCCGGCCGCATCGGTCTGGGCCTGCACCCGCCCGCCATCGAACAGGGGGCCGGACACCAGCGCCGTCAAATTCCACAGGGCGATCGGTGCATGCACGAAGTCGTGCAGGGTCGTCGTCTGCCCGCCGCCAGCGGCGCTCAGCTTGAACGAGGGCAGCAACTGGTCGCGCGTAGCCGCCAGGCTGGCATTCGATGCTGCCAGATTATGTTCGGCGCGCGCGATATCTGGGCGCCGGCGCAGCAAGCCGGACGGCAGGCCGGCCGGCACCGGCGGCGGCGTCAGGCTGGCCAGTTCCCGGCCCCGTGCTACCGTCCCGGGATTGCCGCCGACAAGCAGCGCCAGCGCATTTTCCTGTTCAAAAATCTGCCGCTGCAACTGCGGCACCTGTTCGGCCGCCGCATGGTATTCCGACTGTGCCTGCAGCCATTCCAGCTGCGAGCTGTAGCCCACCTCATACTGTTTGCGGGCCAGTTCGCGCGACTGCTCGCGCAATTCCAAGGTCGATTGCGTCAACACCAGCTGGGCGTCGAGGCCACGCAGATTCAGATAGGCCGTGGCCACGCTGGCGGCAATCGACAAGGCGGCCGCATCCAGGCTGGCCTGCTCGGCGCGATAAGTTTCGCCGGCCGCGTCGCGCAGCTTGTCATCCCTGCCCCAGACATCGATTTCATAGCTGGCCTGCAGCTCGGCCTGGAAGACATTCGTCATGTAGGGCGCACCCGTATAGTCCAGGGTGCGCGTGCGGGTGGCCGAGCTATCGAAGCCAAGCGCCGGCGCGCGGTTGGCGTTGGCCTGCGCCAGGCGCGCACGGAACTCCTGCACTCTGGCGCGGGCCACGCGCAAATCGCCATTGTGGACCAGCGCGGTCGCCACCAGCTCGCTCAATACCGGGTCGCCAAACGCCTGCCACCACAGCTGCTCGACCTGGGCTGACCCGGCCTGCGCACCATCGGCTAGGGCACGCCAGCCCGAGGGCAGTTGCAGGTTTGACGCCGGTTGCGGCGGCGCCTTGGCAGCGCAGCCAGCCAGCACCAGCGCACCAGCGACGAGCATCTGGCGGCGCTTCATGGCGCAGCCTTGGCAGGCGATTTTTTCGGCGGTGGCGGCGGGGGTGCCGGGTTGGTGGCCGAGTCATTCAGCATGGCGGAAGTATCCACGCTAACCACCACCGACATGCCGGGCACCAGCCGGCGCGCATTGGCCTGGCCCGCATCGATGCGGATGCGCACGGGGATGCGCTGGGCAATCTTCAGGTAATTTCCGGTCGCGTTATCGGGTGGCAGCACGGAAAATTCCGAACCCGTGGCCGGCGAGATGCGCTCCACCTGCCCCGTCAGCACGGCGCCGTTCAGGGCGTCGACGTGGAAGGTGGCGCTCTGCCCTTCCTGCACGCCGTTCATCTGCGTTTCCTTGAAATTGGCGATCACCCACATCTGGCGCGGCACCAGCGCCATCAGCTGCGCGCCGGAGTTCACGAACGCTCCGTCGCGCACCGTCACCTGCCCCAGCTGGCCATCGTAGGGCGCCACGATGCGCGTGTTATCGAGATCGATCTTTGCCGCCTTCACGGCGGCCTGCGCGTTCGCCACGGCTGCTGCCAAAGCTTGCCGGTTGACCACTACCGTCTGCACATTCTGCTGCGCGATATCGAGGTTGGCCCTGGCCTGCGCCAGCGACGCGGCCATCTGCGCCTGCGTGGCGCGCGACTGGTCGTGTTCGCGCTGCGACAGCGAACCGTCCGCCACCAGTTGCTCCACCCGATTCAGGTCGGCGCTGGACTTGCGCGCCTGCGCTTCGGCATTGGCCAGCGCCGCCTGGTTGACGGCGATGCCCGCTTCGGAACTGGCACGCTGCTGCGCCCAATTCGACAAGGCTGCCTGCTGCGCCGCCAGCTGGGCTTGCGCCTGCTCGTAGCGCTGCTGGTACGTGCGGTCGTCGATGCGCACCAGCAGCTGGCCCGCCTTCACATCCTGAAAATCCTGCACCAGCACTTCCGTCACATAACCGGACAACTGCGTGCCGATGATCGTCACCTGCCCCCGCACGGTAGCGTTTTCGGTGGTGACGATGGGGCTGGTGAATGGCGGCAGGCGCCATGCATACAGCACGATCAGCACGCCCACCAGCGCCACCGAGGCAAAGGCAATCGCGGACAGCCATTGATGGCGGCGGTCTGGCTGCGGCGGCGTCAGAGATGCAGCCACGGATGCAGCCGCAGGGGCAGCGGCAGGGGCAGCTGGCGTGGTCTTGTTATCTTCTGTCATTGCTCGGTTCCGAATTGGTAATGGGGACGATGGCCATGGCGCTTTGCGCATCATGCACTGGGCCCACCAGGCGCCGCGCGCCGATGGTGATGCTGGTCCAGAACTGGCTGACCAGCAGCCATAGCAGGGTCGCGATGGCGACGCCGGCGATCATCAAGAAAACATCGTTATAGGCCAGCACATTGGCTTCGCGCGTGGCGGCGGCGCCCAGCCGTGCCACGCCCTGGGCGCCGCGCAGGGCCGGGTCGGCCAGCACGCTGCCATACGCGGCCGCGCCCGACTGCACGCGCGTAGCCACTTGCGGGTCGAGCATGGTCAGCTGTTCGACCAGGTAGCTGGAATGGTATTTTTCGCGCGCCGTCTGGATGGTGCCGACGATGGCCGTGCCCACCAGGCCGCCCATATTCTGCGTCATGGTAAACATCACGGAAAAACTGACCAGGTTGCGCGGCTCGGCGATCACGGCGCCCATGCCCGCCACCATGGTGGGACCGATGAAATAGGTGCCGCCAAAGGCCAATAAAAACTGGCTCAGATACATATTGGCGGGCCGCGTCTGGCTGGTGGCGTGGGCGTCGATCAGCGCGCCGATGGCGATCAGCGCCAGCGCGAACATCAGCGAGCGGTTCAAGGTGGCAGGATTGATCGTGATGGCGCTCAGCAGCAAGCCCGCCACGCTGCCGCACAACACCACGATGAAGAGGTGTTGCATCTGGTCCGTGTTCAGGTTCAGCGCCTGCAGAAAACCCACGGCGCCCGTCGATTCAGATAGCACGATGCGAAACAGCAGCACCGACAAAAACAGCTTGGCGATCTTGCCGGTCGTGAGCCAGCGCGTGTTGAGCAGCGGGCGCGCGCGGTTATGTTCGATCGCCAGCGCAGCGACGATCAGCACGATGGAACACGCCAGGCAAATGCCGACCCAGCGCGCCTCCAGCCACCAGGCCGTGCGGCCCTGCGCCAGCACCGCGCACAACAGGGCCACGCCGGGCGCAAACAAGATAAAGGTAAGGAAGTCGAGCGGCTCGAACGATTGCACCCGGTCGCCAGGCGGCAGCTTCAAGGCCAGCACGCAGCCCAGCGCCACCAGGGTCAGGCCCAGCTCGAACAGATACAAGCCGTGCCACTCGCCGATCTGCAGCAGTTCGGAGGTAAACACGCGCGCCAGCGGCAGCGCCAGCTGCGCAAAACCCAGGCCCAGCACCACGCCCTTCAAGCGATGCCGCGCAGGAAACGCCTGCAAGGTGTAATACAGGCCCAGCACGCCCAGCGCGCCGCCCACCATGCCATGCGCGGCGCGCACGGCGATGGCTGACGACAGGCTGTTCGCATACAGGTGGGCAAAGGTCACCAGCGCATACAGCACCAGAAAAATTTCGGTGAACAAGCGCAAACCAAACTGCTGGCGAAACTTCACCAGCAGCAGATTCATGGACACGATGGTCATCACGTAAGCGGCCGGCAGCCACTGCATCTCGGCCGCGTACGCCCCCAGCGAACCTTGCAGATTGAGGATATTGGCCGTCACCAGACCATTGCCCAAACCGCCCGTCAGCGCGACGATCAGGCCGACGACAAAATACGCGACACGTTTCGGCGTCGTATGTTCGGGCGTCGATGGGGAACCGGGCAAACTGGGGCGCTCACCGGGCGCCCAGTTCCTGGGGGTATAGGCATCCTTATCCATACGGCAAGCATATCACCGCAGGCTGCTTTAACCGGTTAAATTGACGAGTAGTGTGGCAAAAAAACCGGGGTCAGACCCGGCGGGTCTGACCCCGGAATTCACACTCTGGGCGGATCCGTCTCGCGCGCAAAATCCCTGTGCGCCGCCAGCGCGTGCTTGAAAGCCGCCACGGCTTTCACCACCTCGCCCGATGGCGCAACGATGATGGACGGGTCGGGCTTGCCATCAGGCAGGGTCACCGGCACGCCGGCGTGGTCCAGCAAACCCTTGCCTGCAGCTATCACCAGCATGGGCTTGCAGTGGCGGTATTGCAGGCGCACGAAGTCGAGCGCGTTGGCGTCGCTGCTCAGTTGCTGCGCGCCCGCGCCGTCGGGTATCACCACGGCGTCGAATAGCACGGACGGCCCCGTCTCCAGCGATACTTCCACCGCCAGTGGCGGGCCACCACTCGTGTCCACCTTGCCCAAGTGACTGCCGACCAGGCGCGGCACGGCCCCATCGGCCAGCAAGGACGCATAGATGCTGCGCGCCTGAGCACCATCGCTGCCTGGCCCGACCAGTATCGCCACGCGCAAGGTATGGATGGCCGTCTTGCCGGGACGGAAAGTGAGCGACAACTCCGGCGATGGTGGATAACTGGGGATGGTCACAGTAGGCAACGGTGGCGGCAGGGCCAGACCCAGGCCATCGGCCACGCGCTGCGCCAGGGTTTCATTCACATTGCGCAAGCCGGCCAGCATGCGCAGGCGGATGGCTACCGTCTGCACCTTGCTCAGCTCAAAACGGAAGGCATGCACGATATGGTCTTGTTCGGTGGCCGTCTGGCTGATCCAGAACAGCCGCGCCTGGCCATAATGCTCGGCAAATTTCTCGGGCTTGCCGCGCACCTTGTCGCCATCGCTCAGCGCGGGGAAACTGTTGAAACCCTTGCTGCCCGCCTGGAAAGGGCAGCCACCCGCCAGCGAGTTGGGCTCATACGCCACCCTGCCCCGGTTGATGGCCTGGCGGTGGATGCCATCGCGCTGGTTGTTGTGCACGGGCGCCAGCGGCGCATTGATGGGAATTTCATGGAAGTTGGCGCCGCCCAGGCGCGTGATTTGCGTGTCGACATAGGAGTGGATGCGCCCCTGCAGCAGCGGATCGTTACTGAAATCGATACCGGGAATGATGTGCGCGGTGCAGAATGCCACCTGTTCCGTCTCGGCAAAGAAATTATCGGGATTGCGGTTCAAGACCATCTTGCCGACCGGAATCAAGGGAACCAGTTCTTCCGGTATCAACTTCGTGGGATCGAGCACATCGAAGGGGAATGCTTCGGCCTGCTCTTCCGTGAAGACCTGGAACGCCAGCTCATACTCGGGATACTCGCCGCACTCGATGGCTTCCCACAGATCGCGCCGGTGGAAGTCGGAATCGGCGCCGCTGAGCTTGACCGCTTCATCCCATACCAGCGAATGCGTGCCGGCCATTGGCGACCAGTGGAACTTACAGAACACGGACTGGCCCTTGGCATTGACCAGGCGGAAGGTGTGCACGCCAAAGCCCTGCATCATGCGGTAGCTGCGCGGTATCGCCCGGTCGGACATAACCCACATCAGCATATGCGTGATTTCCGGCGACAGCGAGGCAAAGTCCCAGAAAGTATCGTGGGCGCTGGCCGCCTGCGGGATGCCATTATTGGGTTCAGGCTTGACGGCGTGTATCAAGTCGGGGAATTTCATCGCATCCTGGATGAAGAAGACGGGAATGTTGTTGCCGACCAAGTCCCAGTTGCCCTCATCCGTGTAAAACTTCACGGCAAAACCGCGCACATCGCGCGCCGTATCGGTGGAACCGCGTTCGCCAGCCACCGTGGAAAAACGCACAAACACGGGCGTGCGCTTGCCCGCCCTGGAAAATGGCGCGGCGCGCGTCAGCTTGCCTTGTTCCTTGTAGCATTCGAAGTAGCCGTGGGCGGCAGAACCGCGCGCATGCACGACGCGTTCGGGGATGCGCTCATGGTCGAAATGCGTGAGCTTTTCACGCAAGATGAAATCTTCCATCAGGGTGGGGCCGCGCAAGCCCGCCTTCAGCGAGTTCTGATTGTCACCCACCGGCACGCCCTGGTTGGTGGTCAGCACGCAGCCGCTATCGTCGGCGCGGGCCCGGTCCAGCGCAGCATTTTGTGCATTCTGGCCCAGCGCTGGCTGGCCTTCGCCCACTTTCGGCGAGCTAATGTTTTCACCTGCCGTACTGGCGGTGGCCAAGGCTTCCCCCACGCTGACATGCACGCCTTCGCTGGGCGTGCGCGCCGCCTCGCCGAACTGCCCGGCCAGGTTGGGATTGTCGGGCATGGCGCTAGCCAAAGCCTGGCTGGCGGCCGCCTTGCGCAGCAAGCCGCTGGTGTCCGCACCCTTGCTGCCCAGGCTGCCTGGCGGCTCGCTGCTGGAAGGGCCGGACTGGGTGCTCAATACAGAGCCTGCGCCATCAGTAGGCGGCGCTTTTTTGTTGTTGGTAGCCATATATCTCCTCTGAACAGGCTGCGCGCTCGCATACCGTAAGGAGACCGGTGATGCCAGCGCACAGCGATCAAAACAATGTCGGAAATGGAAACCGCATGCAACACCACTCACCATGCTTGCGGCAGCATGAAAATGGACGCAGTACCGATCTGCCATCACGGCGAACCGGCACTGCGTCCATCAGAGCATCAACCTGATTCCTGCAGGCTTATTTGCGCGAACTCAACAGTTTTGATAATCCATAACCAGCAGCGGCGGCGATCAGCAGCGACACGGCCGGACGTTCGCGCACATACTCGCGGCCCGAATCACTCGCGCGCTGGCATGCGGCGCTCAACTCCTTGCCTCGCGCCAACAAACGGCCCGACGCGCTGGCGACGGTATCGCTGGCTTGCTCGATAGCATCGCCCACCTGGTCCAGGCCATCGTGGGCGCGGGTTGCCACCTTGTCGACCAGCGGCTGTGCCTGGTCGGCAACTTTATCGATGGTGCTATGCAAGTCCTTGCGGGCATCCTGGGCCGTACCATTGAGATCGGAGCTGGCTTTTTCAATCGCATTCATGATGGCATCCTTTTTGTAGTGAATAAAGTTGGCTAACGCTAGTACTTACAATAGTGCGATTGACGATCACACACCGTGCGCTGCCTCACCTTCACGTGCATGAGCGTGAAAAAAACCGGCGGCCTGATGGGGCCGACGGGTTTCGAGGGTTTTCACCTTGTATGCGGGCTTGCGCTCGGCAGCGGGCAAGCTGGGGCTTAGCCATCACCGCCTCGACGCCTTCTGCCATAGCCAACCCCGAACACCATCTGTAGCTCTCTGGGCAGCATCCGCGACAGGTCCAGGCTGACCAGTGCGCTGAAAAACTGTTACTGCTGCTGGCGCATAAGCCAGTATTAAGGAGAGAATTTTTGATTTGACCTTACTAGTAGGAAAGCCCAAAACTTCAGACAAAAAATCAAAAACGATATTTTTCATTAAATATTATTTACATACACAGACTCACGGATCCGGTGAAACAAAACTGCTATTTGAACTTCATGGCCTAAAAAGAAGACAAAGTAATACGTTGCAGATTAAAACGGCGGCTTTATCATGTCTCCTCCATGCTGTAAAGTACGCACTTCCCGATCAGTGGACTCACTCCACAATAAAGCAGCTCATGGCAATCAAGAAATCCGAACTCTACTCTTCCCTTTGGCAATCGTGCGACGAATTGCGCGGCAGCATGGACGCCAGCCAGTACAAGGACTACGTGCTTGTACTCCTGTTCGTCAAATACGTATCTGACAAGTATGCTGACACCTATTACGCACCAATTACGATCCCGCCTGGCGCCAGCTTCAAGGACATGGTCGCCCTGAAGGGCAAGTCTGATATTGGCGACCAGATCAACAAGAAAATCATCGGTCCGCTGGCCAAGGCCAACAAGCTGTCGGATATGCCGGACTTCAACGATCCGAGCAAACTGGGCAGCGGCCAGGAGATCGTCGACAGGTTGACGAACCTGATCTCCATCTTCGAGAACAAGGCACTCGACTTCAGCAATAACCGTGCAGAGGGTGATGACATCCTGGGTGACGCCTATGAGTACCTGATGCGTCACTTCGCCGCTGAAAGCGGCAAGAGCAAAGGACAGTTCTACACGCCCTCAGAAGTGAGCCGCATCATGGCGCAAATCATCGGCATTCGTAGTCCGAAAACGAATAGCGGTACTACTGTCTACGACCCGACCTGCGGCTCCGGGTCGCTCTTGCTGAAAGTGGGTGACGAAGCGCACGCCAAAGTGACACTGTACGGCCAGGAAAAAGATGCGGCAACATCCGGCTTGGCGCGCATGAACATGATCTTGCACGATAACCCCACAGCGGAAATCAAGCAGGGCAATACCATCGCCAATCCGCTGTTTACTGCCGAAGACGGTCCGCTCAAGACCTTCGATTACGTCGTCGCCAATCCGCCGTTCAGCGACAAGCGCTGGAGCACCGGCATCGATCCACTCAATGATCCGCACGAGCGCTTCCAGTATTTCGGCACGCCACCCGCCAAGCAGGGCGATTACGCCTATCTGCTGCACATTATCCGCTCGCTCAAGACCACTGGCAAAGGCGCTTGCATCTTGCCACATGGCGTGCTGTTTCGAGGCAATGCCGAAGCCGATATTCGCCGCAAGCTGATTCTTCAGGGCTATATCAAAGGCATCATCGGTTTGCCGGCCAATCTGTTTTACGGTACGGGCATTCCTGCCTGCATTATCCTGATCGACAAGGAAAATGCACAGCAGCGCAAGGGCATCTTCATGATCGACGCCAGCGCCGGCTTCATTAAAGACGGTCCAAAGAACCGGCTGCGCGACTGCGACATCCATCAGATCGTTGATGTATTCAACCGTAGCGATGAAAGCGACCCTAAATACGCTCGCATGGTCAGCATCGCGGAAATCGAAAAAAACGACTATAACCTCAACATCCCACGCTATATCGACAGCCAGCAAGCCGAGGATATCCAGGACATCGAAGGCCATCTGAAAGGCGGTATACCCATCGGCGACATAGATGCCTTGCAAGCATACTGGACGGTATGCCCACAGCTGCGACAAACCTTGTTCAAGACCAAGCGTCCCGGTTACCTTGACCTTGCCGTGACCAAGCAAGCCATCAAGCCACGCATCTATGAGCATGCGGAATTTGTCACCTTTATCGACAGCATGAATGTCCTGTTCGCCGACTGGCAACAACGCAGCACATTAACGCTCAAGAGCCTGCAAGCTGCTTGCCATCCAAAGATCATCATCAATGATCTGGCCGAAGACCTGCTCATGCACTATGCTGAAAAGCCACTGATCGACAAATATGCGGTGTATCAGCACCTGATGGATTACTGGGCCACGACTATGCAGGATGATTGCTACCTGATCGCCGCCGATGGCTGGAAGGCACTTACCTATCGCATCATCGAAATCAACAAGAAAGGCAAGGAGATTGACAAGGGCTGGGCTTGCGATCTGCTGCCGAAACAACTGATTGTCGAGCGCTACTTTGCCAAACAGCAAACCGCCATCCGCGAGCAGGAAACGGCGCTGGAAAACATCGCCGCGCAAATGGCTGAAATGGAAGAAGAACATGGCGGCGACGACGGCGCCTTCGCCGAACTCGACAAGGTGAATAAAGCCAACGTCAGTACCCGCCTGAAAGAAATCAAGGGCGACAAGGAAGCCATGGACGAAGCTAAGGCGCTGCAAGCCTGGCTGAAACTTGCCACCCAAGAAGCAGAACTCAAAAAGAACTTGAAAGATGCCGAAGCCGAACTCGATGCCCTAGCCTACGCCACATATCCGACCTTAGGCGAAGCCGATATCAAGACGCTAGTGGTAGAGAATAAATGGATGGCGGCAATCTCCGCCGCAGTGCATGGCGAAATGGACCGCATCAGCCAAACGCTCACTCAACGCATCAAGGAGCTGGCCGAACGCTATGAAAGCACCTTGCCAGCGCTGACTGCCGAAGTCGCACGCTTGAGTGAAAAAGTTGCAGCACACCTGAAGAAAATGGGATTCCAGCCATGAGCAAGAAATCCGTGATTACCGTGCAGGGCGCCAGCATCAGTATCCTGAAGCAGGATGCGTCGGACTACATCTCGCTCACCGATATCGCCCGCTACCGCAATACGCAAGAGCCTTCTTCCATCATTAACAACTGGATGCGTAGCCGCAGCACCATAGAATTCCTTGGCCTGTGGGAAAAACTGAGCAACGCAAATTTTAAACCCCTCGAATTCGACAGGTTTAGAAACGAGGCTGGGAGCAACTATTTTGTCCTCTCGCCTCAACGCTGGATTGAAGCCACGCAGGCAGCCGGCATCACTTCGAAGTCAGGCCGGTACGGCGGAACTTACGCGCACCGCGATATTGCGTTTGAATTTGCATCATGGATCTCTTCCGAATTCAAACTCTACCTGATCAAGGAATTCGATCGTCTGAAAAATGACGAGAACCATCGATTGTCGCTAGCCTGGAACCTCAACCGTACGCTGTCCAAGCTTAACTACCGCATCCATACCGATGCGATCAAGGAGCATCTGATTCCAGCCGCGATTACGCCTGAGCAAGCGCGTATCACCTATGCCAGCGAAGCCGATGTACTGAACGTCGCCATGTTTGGCCAGACCGCCAAGGCCTGGCGCGACACTCACCCCACGGCAGCCGGCAATATGCGCGACGATGCCAGCATCGAGCAACTGCTGGTGCTCGCCAACCTGGAAAGCCTGAACGCCGAATTCATCCACATGGGCTTGGCACAAGGCGAGCGCTTGCAAAAACTCAACGATGTCGCCATCCGCCAGTTACGCAGCCTGACGAGCCATATTGCCCTGCAAGCGCTGGGGGCTGCAGAAAATGAGGTAAAGAAATGAGCGCGCCACTGCGGGAGGGGTATAAGCAGACTGAGGTGGGAGTGATTCCGGAGGATTGGGAAAGTGGCACCATCAAATCACTTGCGGCCTCAGTTAGCAACGCTATTGTTGGCGGGCCGTTTGGTTCTGATCTCGTATCGCGTGATTATGTGGACGATGGTGTGCCGGTCATCCGAGGACAGAATATGGGACGGCGTTGGCTTAAAGGCCCTTACGTTTTTGTGACAGACAAAAAGGCAGCCTCCCTTGAAGCAAATCTGGCGCGTCCAGGTGACGTATTATTTACGCAGCGAGGTACATTAGGACAGGTCAGCATCGTTCCTGATATACCTTTCCGCCGATATCTTGTTTCACAGAGCCAAATGAAAGTCACGCTGAATAGCAAGATCGCTGACTCAAAATTTCTCCTATGTTGGTTTGTTAGTGAGCGTGGACAAGAGACCATTCGACTCAATACTATTCAGACGGGTGTGCCCCATATTAACCTTGGTATTTTGCGTGGCTTAACTGTACCTATTCCACCTATACGCGAACAAGAAGCCATCGCAGAGGCGTTAAACGACGTGGATGCACTTATCGAATCACTGGAACAACTGATCATAAAGAAGCGTCACCTCAAACAAGGCACCATGCAGGAATTGCTTACCGGGAAAAAGCGTTTACCAGGATTTAGCAGCAAGTGGGAAGTAAAACTATTGGATACCATATCTGAAATCCGCAGCGGGGGTACACCAAGCACTAACCAAGCTGAATTTTGGGATGGCAATGTTCTATGGTGCACTCCGACCGATATTACCGCTCTCAAAGGATTTAAATACTTAACGCATACATCAAGAACGATTAGCGACCGAGGCTTAAAGTGTAGTTCTGCGGAATTAATTCCTGCGGGCTCTATTCTGATGACATCACGAGCCACAATTGGTGAGTGTGCAATCAATGTAGTTCCAGTAGCAACCAATCAGGGCTTTAAGAACTTTACTCCATTCCAAAACACTGACGGTGATTTCTTATATTATCTTCTACAGACAAAAAAACAGGAATTTATTAGTCTTTGTGGCGGCAGTACTTTTTTGGAAATAGGCAAGAATAAACTGGCATCTTTTGAAATAGAATTACCAAAAGAGAAAAGCGAACAAACCGCCATCGCCACCGTCCTCTCCGACATGGACACCGGGATTGCTGAACTTGAAGCACAACTCGCCAAAACCCGCACCCTCAAACAAGGCATGATGAACGAACTACTGACAGGAAAGATACGATTGAAATGACCACAGGCCAGCCAGAACGCACTACGCAAGACCGCGTCGTCAACCTGTTCCGTGATGAGCTGGGCTATCGGACGCTCGGTAACTGGAGTGGCCGCGCGAACAACAGCAACGTCGAAGTCGGGTTGCTGACAGCCTGGCTGGCCAAACGCGGCTACAGTGCGGCGCAGATCGCGCGGGCACTCGACCGTCTGCAGGCCGAAGCGGGTAATGCCAACCGTAAGCTCTACGACAACAACAAGGCCGTGTATAGCCTGCTGCATTATGGCGTGCAGGTGCAGGCGGCTGTGGAAGAGAACAGTGAAACGATCTGGCTGGTCGATTGGAATGATGCAGAGCAAAACGACTTCGCCATCGCCGAAGAGGTCACGCTGCATGGCAGCCACGAACGGCGGCCTGATATCGTTATTTACGTCAACGGCATTGCCGTTGGTGTGCTGGAACTGAAGAATAGTCGCGCCGACATAGGAGAAGGCATACGGCAAAGTCTGTCCAATCAGCAAGCGGACTTCAATGCATGGTTCTTCAGCACTGTGCAGTTCATTTTCGCCGGTAATGATTCCCAGGGACTGAAATACGGAACGATCAAGACACAGGAGAAATATTTTCTGAGCTGGAAGGAAGATGAGACGGACAATAGCCGTTTCAAGCTCGACAAATACTTGCTGAAGATGTGCGACAAAACGCGTCTGATCGAATTGATGCACGACTTCGTGCTGTTTGACGGTGGCATCAAGAAGCTGCCCCGCGCGCATCAGTACTTCGGCATCAAGGCGGCGCAAGAGTACGTGCAGCGCCGCGAGGGCGGCATCATCTGGCATACGCAAGGTAGCGGCAAGAGCATCGTGATGGTCTTGCTGGCCAAATGGATACTCGAAAACAAACCCCATGCCCGTGTGGTGATCGTCACCGACCGCGATGAACTGGACAAGCAGATCGAAAGCGTTTTCATTGCTGCCGGTTACCCGATGACCCGCGCCAGCAGTGGACGCAATCTGATGTCCAAGCTCAACCAGGCTACGCCGCGCTTGCTGTGTTCCCTAGTACATAAGTTCGGAAGGAAGGGAGTCGACGACTTCGAACAATTCATCAAGGATCTGCAAGCCCAGCCTTGCCCAGTTGTCGGTGAAATTTTTGTCTTCGTCGATGAATGCCATCGTACACAAAGCGGCAAGTTGCACCGCACAATGAAGGCATTGATGCCCGAGGCAGTATTTGTCGGCTTTACCGGCACCCCTCTGCTCAAGCAGGACAAACAGACCAGTTTGGAAGTATTCGGCCGCTACATTCATACCTACAAATTCAGTGAGGCGGTCGAAGATAAAGTGGTGCTTGACCTCCTGTATGAAGCGCGCGATATCGACCAGCGCCTTGGCTCCGTCAAAAAGATCGATGCATGGTTCGATGCCCATACAAAAAACTTGAACGACTGGCAAAAAGCCGCCCTGCGTGAGCAATGGGGCACGATGCAGAAAGTATTGAGCTCAAAGTCGCGCATGCATCGGGTCGTGGCTGACATCGTATTTGACTTTAGCGACAAGCCCAGTCTGTCCAATCAGCGCGGCAACGCCATCCTCGTCGCCTCCAGCATTTACGAAGCCTGCAAGTATTTCGAGCTGTTCCAGGGTACGCCCTTCAAAGGAAAATGCGCGGTCGTTACTTCCTATAACCCGCAGACACAGGACATTACGCTGGAAGAAACGGGTGCCGATACCGAGACAGCCAAGCAGTTCATCTACAACATTTACACGGCATTGCTACAAGACGTGGCGGCGCTACCTGGAAAATCCAAAACAGAAAGCTACGAAGACCATGCCAAGATGTTGTTCAAGGAACAGCCAGCGAATATGCGCCTGTTGGTGGTGGTCGATAAGCTCTTGACTGGCTTCGACGCACCAAGCTGCACCTATCTCTACATCGACAAAAGCATGCAAGACCACGGCTTGTTTCAGGCAATCTGCCGTACCAACCGGCTTGATGGTGAAAACAAGGACTTCGGTTACATCGTCGACTACAAGGATTTGTTCAAGAAAGTGGAAAATGTCATTGCCGTGTACACGTCCGAACTGGACAACAGTGCTGGCGGCGCCAGCCCTGAAGTGTTGCTGCAAGATCGCCTTGTCAAGGGCCGCGAGCGCCTGGACAATGCATTGGAAGCAATCGCGCTGCTGTGCGAACCGGTGGCTCCGCCACAAGGCGAGCTTGAACACATACATTACTTCTGCGGCAATACCGAAATCGCAGGCGACTTGAAGGCACATGAAACGCAACGCGTTGCATTCTACAAAGCAATGGTGGCATTGGTTCGGGCCTATGCGAATATCTCGGATGACCTGGCCAGTGCCGGGTACAGCGACGTTGGTATCGAACGCATCAAACTGGCCATTGACCGCTATCTGAAGCTACGCGAGACCATCCGTAATGCGTCCGGTGAAAAGTTGGACACAAAAGCCTATGAAGCCGATATGCGCCACCTGATCGATACCTATATCGAAGCAAGCGAGCCAAGAACGATTTCCCCATTCGATAATATGTCACTGCTGGAATTGATCGTGAAAACCGGTATAGCGAACGCGATCAATAGCCTGCCGGCTGGACTCAAGGGTAGCAAGGAAGCAGTCGCCGAAACCATCGAAAATAATGTCCGCAGCAAGATCATCAAGGAACACCTGAACGATCCAATCTATTACGCAAAGATGTCGGCCCTGCTCGATGAAATCATCGCCGCGCGCAAGGCCAAAGCAGTTGAGTACGAGAAATACCTACAGCGGGTCGCAGAACTGGCCAAGCGCGTTGAGGCGGGGCAAGCGGATGACACTCCCGTGCAACTGAATACGCGAGGACGGCGTGCCTTGTACAACCTACTACAACAAGAGGCAGCTGGTACTTTTGAAGCGGCAGAATCAGCGGCGTACTATAACGGTGCTGAAGCAAACAGTGTACTGACACTGGCTATCAAAATTGATGAAGAAGTCAAACGGGTGCGCCCCGATGGCTGGCGTGGCGTTCAAACCAAGGAAAACGTCATCAAAGCTACTTTGTACGGGATTTTGCATGATGTGGACAAAGTCGAACGCATTTTCCCCACCCTTCGACAGCACCAGGAATATTAATTTATATGCAATTTATGCTGGGCGATATCACTGTTGATGTCATACAGAAGGATATCAAGAACCTCCACCTGAGCGTTCATCCACCTGCTGGAAAGGTGCGCATCTCCACGCCCATGCGCATGGACCTCGACACCATTCGTGTATTTACCATCAGCAAGTTGGCATGGATCAAAAGCCAGCAAAAAAAATTGCGGGAGCAGGAAAGGGAAACGCCCCGGGAATACCTGGAACGGGAAAGCCATTATGTTTGGGGCAAGCGTTATCTGCTTAAGTTAGTCGAAAAAGACGCTGCTCCCAACGTTGAACTCAAGCATAACAAGCTGGTTTTGCAGTTAAGGCCTGCGGCAAACCAGGCGAAAAGGCAGGAGGTACTAGACGCATGGTATCGCGAGCAACTGAAAGAAGTCGTTCCGCACCTGATTGCCAAGTGGGAAAAAATCATAGGCGTGAAGACTGGGAAGTTCTTCGTGCAGAAGATGAAAACCAAATGGGGCAGTTGCAGCCCCGTTAAAAAGAATATCCGCATCAACACCGACCTGGCCAAAAAACCGTTGCAGTGCCTAGAATACATAGTGGCACATGAGCTTACGCATTTACGGGAGCGTAGCCATAATGAACACTTCACTGCACTCATGGATGCCCATATGCCTCAGTGGCGACAGTATCGCGAAATGCTCAATAAGCTACCGCTTACGTATCAACAATGGGACTATTGATGCAGGAGCGATCTTCATACCTGACAAATACGTCAACAAATGCGCAAAACAAAAAACCCGCTAACTTTTACAAGTTAGCGGGCTTTTTGATGAAACTTGGTGCCGCTTGCCGGAATCGAACTGGCGACCTTTTCATTACGAATGAACTGCTCTACCAACTGAGCTAAAGCGGCGAAGACCCGTATTCTACAAACAATGCACAAAATTTGCTAGAGTCAACGCGATCTTTTTTCGTTTTTCTGGGTGGCAGGTAGCAACTCCGCCCAACATCGTGCAAAACGTCCTTATTCTGCGTGATAGGCGGTCACGCGGGCCACTTCGTCTTTCGAACCGAGGAACACCGGCACGCGCTGGTGCAGCTTGTGCGGGGCGATGTCCATGATGCGCTGCTTGCCGTCGGTGGCGGCGCCGCCGGCTTGTTCTACGATGAAGGCCATCGGGTTCGCTTCGTACATCAGACGCAGCTTGCCTGGCATCGAGGTGTCGCGCAGGTCGGCCGGGTACATGAAGATGCCGCCGCGGTTCAGGATGCGGTGCACGTCGGCCACCATCGAGGCGATCCAGCGCATATTGAAGTTGCTGCCGCGCGGGCCCGTGTCGCCGGCCAGCAGTTCGTCGACGTAGCGTTTCACCGGTGGATGCCAATGGCGCGCGTTCGACATGTTGATGGCGAATTCCTTCGTCGTCGGCGGAATCTGCATATTGCTTTGCGTGAGTACCCACGAACCCATCTCGCGGTCCAGGGTGAAGCAGTTCACGCCATTGCCGAAGGTCAGCACCAGCATGGTTTGCGGGCCGTACACGGCGTAGCCAGCGGCCACTTGCTTGGCGCCTGCCTGCATGAAGTCCTGCTCGCTCGGTTCACCCATGCCTTCCGGCGCTTTCAGAACGGAGAAAATGGTGCCGATCGAGACGTTGACATCGATGTTCGACGAGCCATCCAATGGGTCGAACAGCAGCATGTATTCGCCTTTGGGATAGCGGTTCGGGATCGGGTGGATCGATTCCATTTCTTCCGACGCCATGGCCGCCAGGTGGCCGCCCCATTCGTTCGCTTCCAGCAGGATTTCATTGGAGATGATGTCCAGCTTTTTCTGTACTTCGCCCTGCACGTTTTCCGTGTCGGCCGTGCCCAGCACTTCGCCCAGGGCGCCCTTGCTGACGGAATGGCTGATGGTCTTGCAGGCGCGCGCGACGACTTCGATCAGCAGGCGCAGTTCGGCCGGGATGCTGTTGTTCGAGCGCTGCTCTTCAACCAGGTATTGCGTAAGACTGATGCGTTTCATGAAACCCCTTTGGTTTAGTGTTTATTTTTTGCGTAACCCAAGGCAAATGCTGGGGTCAGACCCGAAGGGTCTGACCCCGTAATCAGCCGTCGGTTGAATTAATTTGCCAATGCCTTGCTGACCACTTCCCGCACGTCATTCGACAGGCTGGCCTGGCCGGCGACTTTTTCCAGCGCCGTCCGCATATGGTTTTGCAGGGCCGGCACGTAACGGCGCCAGCGGTCCATGGAGCGCGCCAGGCGGGCGGCTACTTGCGGGTTCAGGGCGTCGAGCGCGATCACCTGCTCGGCCCAGTAGGCGTAGCCGCTGCCATCTGGCGCGTGGAATTGCGATGGGTTGCCATTGGTGAAATTGAAGATCAGGCTGCGCGCGCGGTTAGGATTTTTCAAGGTGAAGGCGCTGTGCGTCATCAGCTTGCGCACGCCATCCACGTTGGTGGTCGGTGCAGCTGCCTGCATGGCGAACCACTTGTCGATCACCAGCGCTTCGTTTTCAAAGTCGGCATAGAAGCTGGCCAGCGCCGCTTGCGCGTGGCTGGCCGAACCGGAATGTATCAGAGCGCCCAAGGCGGCTGCGCGGTCGGTCATATTGCCGGCGCTGTCGAACTGCTGCTGCGCCAATACCAGTTCGGCTGCTTCGGGCGCGATCAGCAGATAGGACAAGGCCAGGTTCTTCAGCGCGCGCTTGCCGGCCGACAGGGCGTCGGGGCTGTATTCGCCCGGCGTCTGGTTGGCGTGGTATTGCGCGAGTAATTCCGGCTTCAGGGCCGCTGCCAGGGTGCGGCGCATGAACTGACGGGCCGCGTGGATCGCTTGCGGATCGACGTGGGCCAAACGTTCGGCGATGATGGTCTCGGACGGCAAAATCAAGGCCAGTTCGCGGAAGGCCGCATCCAACGTCTCGTCGGCCAGCAGCGCGCGCTGCGCTTCGATAAAGGTCTCGTCCAGTTCCAGCGTTTCTCCGGTAGCCACGGCAGCCGTCAGTTTCAGCAAACGCTCCATCGCCAGGCGCTGGCCTGCTTCCCAGCGGTTGACTGGGTCGCTGTCGTGGCGGAACAGATGCAGCAGTTCGGCATCGCTGTAATCGTATTCCAGCACCACGGGCGCCGAGAAATCGCGCAGCAGCGATGGCACCGGCGCTTCGTCCACGCCCGTGAAACGGAAGGTTTGCGAGGCCTGCGTCAATTCCAGCACGATGCTGGTGGCGCCGTCAGCATCCACACCCTCCACCTGCAGCGGCAGGTCGCGGCCATCCTGGCCCAGCAAGCCCACCGTGACGGGGATATGGAAAGGCAGTTTTTCTGCCTGGCCTGGCGTGGCGGGGCAGCTTTGCGTGAGGGTCAAGCTAAACGTCTTGCTGGCAGCGTCGTACTGGGTGGAAGCTCTCAGCACCGGCGTGCCGGCCTGGCTGTACCAGCGCTCGAACTGGCTGAAGTCGCGGCCATTCGCGTCGGCCATGGCGGCGCGGAAATCGTCGCACTGCACGGCCTGGCCATCATGCCGCTCGAAGTACAGGTCCATGCCCTTGCGGAAACCATCGCGGCCCACCAGGGTCTGGTACATGCGTACCACTTCCGCGCCTTTTTCGTAGATCGTCACCGTATAAAAATTATTGATCTCGACAAAGGAATCGGGACGCACCGGGTGCGCCATCGGGCCCGCGTCTTCGGGGAATTGCGCCTGGCGCAAGGTGCGCACCTGGTCGATACGCGTGACGGCGCGGCCGGTGTCCGTGCCTATCATGTCGGCCGAGAATTCCTGGTCGCGAAATACCGTCAAGCCTTCTTTCAGCGACAGCTGGAACCAGTCGCGGCACGTCACGCGGTTGCCGGTCCAGTTGTGGAAGTATTCATGGCCCACCACCGCTTCGATGCCTGCGTAATCGACGTCGGTTGCCACGCGCGAATTGGCCAGCACATACTTGGTGTTGAAGATGTTCAGGCCCTTGTTTTCCATCGCGCCCATATTGAAGTCGCCCACGGCGACGATCATGAAGCGGTCCAGGTCCAGCTCCAGGCCGAAACGCTCTTCATCCCAGGCGATGCTGTTCTTCAGCGACTGCATGGCGTAATCGGTCTTGTCGAGATTGCCGTCTTCCACCCACACTTGCAGCAGTACTTCGCGGCCCGACTTCAGGCTGTAGCGCTCTTCCTGGCAGACCAGGCGGGCGGCAACCAGCGCGAACAGGTAGGATGGCTTCTTGAACGGGTCTTCCCATTTGGCGTAATGACGGCCATCGCCGAGGTCGCCCTCTTCGATCAGATTACCGTTCGACAGCAGCACCGGGTATTGTTCCTTGTCGGCACGCAACATGACGGTGTATTTCGCCATCACGTCCGGGCGGTCCGGGAAGAAAGTAATGCGGCGGAAACCTTCCGCTTCGCATTGCGTGAAGAAATTATGGTTAGACACGTACAGGCCGGACAGCGAGGTATTGTCTTGCGGCGACAGCACAGTTTCGATGTCGAGCTGCACCTCGTCGGGCGCTTTCGGTATCGTCAGGCTGCTGGCTGTTAACTTGTACTGCGATGGCTTCAATACCTTGCCGTTCAGGCGCACTTGCACCAGTTCGATATGTTCGCCGTGCAATTCGATGCTGCGGCTCTTGCTGGCCGGGTTGTGGCGCATGCTGATACGGCTCGCCACTATCGTACGGGCGGGGTCGAGATCAAAACCAAGTTCGACACTGTCGACCAGGAAGCTGGGCGGCGTGTAGTCTTTGCGATAAATCGTCTGAGGGCTGTCTGTGCGCATAGGGATTTGAGTGGGAGCGGGGGGCGAAGCCCTATTTTACCAATACCAGCCCGCCAGTGCCTGATTCGCAGGCAATTCCAGCGGCTAACTTGAGATTTGCTTACCCCAGTACATACCGGGTAACAATCTGTAATAATGAATGGCAATGGAATGGCGTAGTCTTACACTACAAGTCGATGAATTGCGTCTACTAATGTATTGCATCTTTTGTGTAGGAGATCATGCAATGAGATACCTGGCTATTTTAATGACCGCGCTGACCGTGTTATTGACCGGTTGCGCCACCACTATCAGCAGCGATGTGACGGCCTTCCACGAGTGGCCGGCAAATCTGCAGGATAAATCGTATGTGTTCGTCACGCCATCGCCAGAGAACGATACGCTGGAATACCGCAACTACCAGAATCTGGTGCGCGCCGAACTGGCGAAACAGGGTTTTGGCGAAGCGTCCGGTCCTGACAGCGCCAACCTGCGCGTGTCGATGGGCTTTTCCACCACCGACTTCCCTGAGCGCGTGCTGCAAGCTGCCGACCCCTTCTTTTATGGTCCCGGCTACTGGCCTGGCCGTTATGGCTACCGCTACGGCGCATGGCCAGGCTACGGCCGCTTCGGCTACAGTCCTTTCTATGGCTACGGCCCGATGGACATGGAAGAGAGCATACGCCACAAATACGAACGCGAACTGCGCGTGACGATTGATGACCGCAACGGCAAGAAACTGTATGACGTCACCGTGCAATCGTCGAGCACCAAGCGCGCCACGCCGCAAGTGATGCCAGCGATGGTGGCCAGTGCCTTTGCCGACTTCCCAGGACGTAGCGGGGTTCCTCGCAAGGTCGAAGTTAAAGTGGAATAAATTGTAGCGTTCAAAAAAACCGGCCCGCGAGCCGGTTTTTTTTACGTCTGTACATCTAGGAGTAATACGCTTCAGCCGACAAGGTGATCACGCCGATCAGCCCTACAGCCAGTATCAGAACGATCAGCAGGCGACCGAATTTGGGGGAACCCTCACCGCTGCCGCTCATGGCAGGATGATGGTGGAACCGGTAGTCTTGCGCGCTTCCAGGTCGGTATGTGCCTGGGCGATATTGGCCAGGTTGTAGCGCTGCTTGATCTCGATCTTCACTTCGCCGCTATTGACCACGCCAAACAGCGAGGTGGCCATCTCTTCCAGGTTGTTGCGGTTCGATGCATAGCTGAACAGCGCAGGGCGCGTGATGAACAGCGAGCCGCGCGAGGCCAGTTCCGTCAAAGAAAATGGCGGCACCGGGCCGGACGCATTGCCGAAGCTGACCATCATGCCCAGCGGCGCCAGGCAATCGAGCGAACCGATAAAGGTATCCTTGCCGATGGAATCGTAGACCACAGAGACGCCCTTGCCGCCCGTGATCTCGCGCACGCGCTCGACGAAGTTTTCCGTGTTGTAGTTAATGACGTGGGTCGCGCCATGCGCCTTGGCCAGCGCTACTTTTTCATCGGAACCAGCCGTGCCGATCAAATTCACGCCCAGCACCTTCGCCCATTGGCAGGCTATCAGGCCGACGCCGCCAGCGGCTGCGTGGAACAGCACCGTGTCACCGGCCTTCAGCGCCACCGTGCGGTGGAACAGGTATTGCACCGTCAAGCCTTGCAGCATCATGGCGGCGGCCGTATCGAAGCCGATGCGCTCGGGCAGCACCAGCAGCAAGGCCGCGGGCAAGTTGCGCTGCTGGGCGTAAGCGCCATTGATGCGCGCTGCGTAAGCCACGCGGTCGCCCACCTTCACTTCGGTGACGCCCTCGCCCACCGCCTCGACGATGCCCGCGCCTTCGACACCCAGGCCCGAAGGCAGCGGTTGCGGATACAGGCCGGTGCGGAAATACACATCGATAAAGTTCAGGCCGATGGCTTCATGCTTAACGCGCGCCTCGCCCGGGCCGGGCGGCGGCAGTTCCACGTCAACATACTCCATCACTTCGGGACCGCCTACGCGCTGTATGCGGATGGCCTTGGTAGTAATCGTAGCGCTCATGATGATCTCCTTAAAATCAGGCCGCTGCCCTGGCCTGCAATTGCAATTGCGACAGCACCAGATGCGCCGTCGACAGATTCGTTGCGCAAGCCACGTTGTGCACGTCGCAGGCGCGTACCAGAGCGTTGATGTCCGGTTCATGCGGCTGCGGCGTCATCGGGTCGCGCAGGAAGATCACGCAATCGATCAAGCCTTCCACCAGCATGGAGCCGATCTGCAAGTCGCCGCCAAACGGACCCGAATGCTTGCGCTCGACCGTCAAGCCCAGTTCGCTGATCAAACGGCCACCCGTGGTGCCCGTGGCCGACAGTTCACAACCTTGCAGGAAGTCCAGGTATTCGCCCGCCAGGGTAATCATGTCATCTTTTTTCTTGTCGTGGGCAATCAGGGCGATGCGTGTTTTCATGATGGGTCCGTGAGGTGTAGGAATAAGGAAATTACTTCTTCTTCGACAGCATGTAAATGCCGGCCAGTACCAGGCTGGTACCAGCCAATTGCCAGTTGGTAATCGGTTCATCGAGAATCATGGCGCCCAGGAACAAGGTCGAGACGGGGCCTATCATGCCAGCCTGCGAAGCGACCGGCGCGCCGATGCGTTCGACGGCGATCATGGTCATGAAGACGGGCATTACCGTACAAAAAATACCGTTGATCAAAGACAAGCCATACACGGCCGTGGGCTGTATCAGCAGCCCCACGGGGCGCAGGATGAAGAACTGGGCGATGCAGGCAAAACTGGCCACGCACATGGCATAGCTGACCAGGCGCATGGAGCCGATGCGCTTTACCAGTTCGCCCGAGCCCAGCAGGTAGACGGCATAGGCGCAAGCCGAACCCAGCACCAGGGTCGAACCCAGCGCCACATTGCTGGCGCCACCCTGCAAATCATGCACGAACACCAGCACGATGCCGCAATACGAGGTGAACAATGCCAGCCACTGCAAGCGGCTGATGGTCTGCTTGAAATACACGGTGGTAATCAGGAGCACAAAAGTGGGCGTGAGGAATAAAATCAGCCGTTCCAGGCCCACGGAAATATATTGCAGGCCCAGGAAATCGAGATAACTGGACAGATAATAGCCAACCAGCCCGAGGCCGATCAAACGCAGGCGGTCGCCATTGGACAGCGGCGGCTCGGTGCGCATCTGCCAGTAAGCGATCACGGCAAACACGGGCAAGGAAAAAATCATCCTGAAGGCGATCAGGGTGACGGCGTCGATCTGATAGCGGTACAGCAGCTTTGCAACGATGGCCTTGGTGGAAAACAGCACCGCCCCGCCTACCGCGATGGTCAAGCCACCGAGATAGACGGAACGGGAAACGGATGGGGAGGAGGTGGATGGGGAACTGGAGCTCATCCCAGGATTGTAATGGCAAAAGGCAAAGGCGGTCTCATGACGAGATGACTACCGCCACCGTTCCCGCGCTCACCGTTGCCGTCGTCACCCGCGCAATCACCTCCGCCGGCGCCTTGCCAGCCACCAGCTTGTTAACCTGCTTGAACTGCGCCACCAGTTTGCCGGGTGTCAGGGTGACCACCGTGTAGCCCTGCGCATCCGTATTGACATGCTTGAGCCAGGGGTTGTTGCCCAGGCCGGACAGTTGCTGCGCCAGCCCCAGCAAGCTGGCATTGAAGTCAGTGCTTGCTCTCAAGCCCGGCAGCACGGCCACCACCGTGGCAGCCAGCTGCGCCTCGGGTACGCCCTTGGCGGCCAATGCCCCTTGCAGCTGCACCCGCACCTGTTCCAGCAAACTGTCCACGCTGGGCGCGGCCTTGCCCATGGTGTAGTCGAGCAGGTTGACATCGACATGCACGCTGCCAACGCCCGTCACGGGAATGTCCAGCGGATAACGCACCATGGCGCTGATCGCGCCCAGCTTGCCGGCGGCTGCGTTGAAATAGCTGAAGAAGGAATCCGAGCTGACGCCCGCCGTTACCAGGTCGACGATCACAGGTGTGCCACCGCCAGCTGCATCGAAATCGTCATTGACGGTGCCGGCAAAGAAGGAATGGATGTCCCCGGTAATGGCCACCACGTTGTCGATGGCGTTGTTTTTCAGATACGCCATCAAGGCCTTGCGCTCGCTGTTATAGCCATCCCACTGGTCGCAATTGAGCAGGAAGCGTGTAAAAAACGGCGCCATGCCCGCTTGCTGTCCTGTTTCCACCACAAAGCGCGAGGCCGCCTTGTTGGCCAGCACGTCGGGCTTGATGTAGCCAAAGGCGATCACTTGCGCGGCGGCTACCGGTGTAGCGCAATTGTAGGCCGCCACTGTGATGCCAGCCCGGGCCGGGTTCAGGCCGGCGCCCAGGGCAGCGGCATGTTGCGCATCGGCATTCCCGGCAGCGCCAGCGATCGCCTTGGCCGCTGCCTGCGCCAAACTCGCCGATGCGCCTGCCGTGGAAGCAGCAACGATGGCCGAAGCCAGGGGCACGCTATGGCCATCGCTTTGCAAGATATTGCTGATGGACTGGGCCAGTTTGGGCATCGCGTCCAGCGCCAGCAGGGTGGCGACCATCTCGCTGCCATTCAGGCCCATGCGCAGCAGGGACACTTCATTGCCCCACAGCTTCCAGGTGGCGGTCGATGCCTTCATCTTGCTTTTCCACCACGCGCGCTGGGTGGTGCCCAGCATGCCCACGGCCGCGAGCGGATCGGCTCCCGCCTTGCTGGCAGCGGCCATCTTTTGTGCTTCGATGCTGTCGAAGACAGGCTGCGATACCAGATAACGGCTGCCGATGCTGCCCAGCGGCTTGCCGGTGGCCGGGTTGATGGTGGCTTCGGGAATGATGTGGTCGGCACGGTACAGGCGCTCGTCCGTCATCACCAGCTGCATCAACTGGCCAAACTGGAAATCGCGGTAAATGCGGATATTCTGGAAACCGCTGGCGTCGGCGTCGAACATGATGTCGGCCGGCATGTATTCAAACCAGGCCTGGCTGGCGCCACGGCGGCGGTTGGGCTGGTGCAAATCGCTGCCATCAGCCGCCGTGATGCCTTCATAGGTCGATGCATCTTGCCAGGCGTCGTCCGTGAATTCATGGTCGTCCCAGATGGCGATGAAGGCAAAACGCTCATGCACGGCTTGCAAGCGTGTGTCGCTGCGGTATTTTTTATACAGATAACGGTAATCGGCCACGGTGGTGGCGTACTGGGCGCCCGACTGTCCATGCATGAAAGTGCCATCAGGAAACTTCAACTGATCGTGGCGACCTTCCACGGCGCCGCTCTGGAAGGCCTCACCCACGGTTTCATAGATGTAATCGCCCAGGTGGACGATGAAATCGAGCTGTTCATGCTCTGCGATATGCGCCAGCGCGCCCCAGTGGTTGACGCTCCAGTCCTGGCAAGTCAGGTAGGCAAACTGCAATTGCGCCACGTCTGCCGTGGCGGCGGGCGCCGTCTTGAAGCGGCCCACGTTCGAGCGCACGTCGCCGGCGATGAATTGGTAAAAATACACTTGACCTGCTTGCAAGCCCGTCACCTTGTGGCGCACGGTGTTGTCAAACTCGGCCTTCAAGGGCAGGCTGGCGTCGACGATGGGTCTGCCAGCCAGGGCTGTATTGCTGCCCAGCAGAGCCGTATTGTCGACAGCGACCACGATCAGGCGCACGGCCACCGGCACGCCACCAGGCAGGACGGCCCCGGCAGGATCAACGCTGGCCGGCACCACGCGCGTCCACAGCATGGCGCTGTCCGGGCGCGGGTCGCCGGACGCCACGCTTTGCGGGAAAGCCCAGTCGGCGCCCGCCGCCAGCGGCACGCCATCATCGCCCTGCATCAGGCTGGCGCAGCCGGCCAGGCCCGCCGTGGCCACCGAAACGGTAAGAAAACCGCTCAATGCGCCGCCGAATTTCAGGAATTGCCGCCTATCCATATGACTTGCCATGATACTCAGTTCCCAATGTGTACCGAAAGCGCGTCACTCTAGCAACAGAATGTGTCGGCTTGATGACCGCCCCATGCCGCTTTGAGAGGTGCTGATATGCTAAAATGTCGGCCACAATTGAACCCCCGTCTAAGGAAGATTCGACATGGCAGGACATAGCAAATGGGCCAACATCAAGCATAAAAAAGCTGCCACGGATGCCAAGCGCGGCAAAATATGGACGCGCCTGATCAAGGAAATCACGGTCGCGGCCCGCATGGGCGGCGCCGATATCGCAGCCAATCCGCGTTTGCGCCTGGCGGTGGACAAGGCGGCTGACGCCAACATGCCTAAAGACAACGTCCAGCGCGCGATCAACCGCGGCAGCGGCGGCGTCGATGGCGCCAACTATGAAGAAGTCCGCTACGAAGGCTACGGCGTGGGCGGCGCAGCCGTCATCGTCGAATGCATGACGGACAACCGCGTGCGCACGGTGGCCGAGGTACGCAATGCCTTCAACAAGAACGGCGGCAATATGGGCAACGAAGGCTCGGTCGCATTCATGTTCCAGCACTGCGGCCAGCTGCTGTTCGCACCGGGCACCGACGAAGACAAGCTGATGGAAGCGGCCCTGGAAGCGGGCGCCGAAGACGTCATCGCCGATGAAGAAGGCGGCTTCGAAGTGCTGACCCCCGTACACGATTTCGCCACCGTCAAGGAAGCGCTGGAAGCGGCCGGCTTCAAGGCTGAAGTGGCCGAAGTGATCATGAAACCGGCAACGGAAACCGTCTACACGGGCGACGACGCGATCAAGATGCAAAAGCTGATCGATGCGCTGGAATTGCTGGACGACGTGCAAGAGGTCTTTACCAACGCCCTGATCGAAAACTAAGCAATCATCCAAGGGCGGCGACGCTGCCCTGCAACCTACACTGAACGAAGCTTCCCTATGAAAATTCTGGTAGTCGGCTCTGGCGGCCGCGAACACGCACTGGCCTGGAAACTGGCCCAGTCCGAACGCATACAGATGGTGTATGTCGCTCCGGGCAATGGCGGCACCGCGCGCGATGCGCGCCTGGTCAATCTCGACATCAGCGACCCGCAATTGCTGGCCGACTTCGTTCAGAAGGAACACATCGGCCTGACCGTGGTCGGCCCTGAAGTACCGCTGGCCGCCGGCATCGTCAACCTGTTCCGCTCGCGCGGTCTGAAAATCTTTGGCCCGACCAAAGAGGCGGCGCAACTGGAATCGTCGAAAGACTTCGCCAAGGCCTTCATGCAGCGCCACGGCATTCCGACGGCTGCCTACCAGACGTTTTCCGACGTCGCGCCTGCGCACGCCTACGTCGACGCCATGGGTGCGCCCATCGTCATCAAGGCTGACGGCCTGGCCGCCGGCAAGGGCGTGGTGGTCGCCATGACCCTGGAAGAAGCGCATCAGGCAGTCGACATGATGCTCGCTGATAACCAGTTCGGCGACGCCGGCGCGCGCATCGTCATCGAAGAATTCCTGGCCGGCGAAGAAGCCAGCTTCATCGTCATGTGCGATGGCAAGAACATTCTGCCGCTGGCCACCAGCCAGGACCACAAACGCCTGAAAGACCATGACCTGGGCCCGAACACGGGCGGCATGGGCGCTTACTCGCCTGCCCCTATCGTCACGCCAGCCATGCATGCGCGCGTGATGCGCGAAATTATCGTTCCGACGATACAGGGCATGGCCAAGGATGGCATCACGTTTACGGGCTTCCTGTACGCCGGCCTGATGATCGACGACAAGGGCACGCCAAGAACGCTGGAATTCAACTGCCGCATGGGCGACCCGGAAACGCAACCGATCATGGCCCGTCTGAAAACAGACCTGGTCACCGTCATGGAACACGCCGTCAACGGCACCCTGGACGCGGTGGAACTGGAATGGGACCGCCGCACCGCCGTGGGCGTGGTGATGGCCGCCGCCGGCTACCCGGACGACCCTGTCAAGGGCGCGGCTATCGGCGACATCCCGGCTGAAACGCCAGACTCCGTCACCTTCCATGCGGGCACCCGTATCGTTGATGAACGCCTGGTGACCAATGGCGGGCGCGTGCTGTGCGTGGTCGGCCTGGGCGACAGCGTCAAGATGGCGCAAAAACAGGCCTATGAAACGGTGGAAAAAATCCATTTCGACGGCGCGCAATACCGCCGCGACATCGGCTGGCGCGGCTTGAAACATTAAGATGGCATGGAGCGCGTCGCAAGGCGCGCTCCCCACGGATTCTCCCTGTTTAGCCACAGCTCCCCAGCCCGGCCTATCACAAAAACCCGCAACAGGGTACAATCCGTCCTTACTTTTTCACTTCGGCCTCGTCGGCCCGTGCGATGTCGTCAACTCCCTCTCCTTCGGCAGTCAAAGCCTATCTGCTTGATTTGCAAAGCCGTATCGTGCAGGCGCTCGAAGCGCAGGATGGCAAGCCGTTTTTGACCGATAGCTGGCAGCGCCCCGAAGGCGGCGGCGGTATTTCGCGGCTGATTGAAGAAGGACATGTATTCGAGCGTGGCGGCGTGAATTTTTCGCACGTGACCGGCGCCGCATTGCCGCCATCGGCTGCTGCCGCGCGCCCGGAATTGAAAGACAAGCCATGGGAAGCGATGGGCGTGTCGCTGGTGCTGCATCCGCGTAATCCGTATGCGCCGACGGTGCACATGAATGTGCGTTTTTTCAGCACCGTAAATGCCAGCGATGAACCGGTATGGTGGTTTGGCGGCGGCATGGACCTGACTCCCTACTATGGCGATACGGACGACGTGAAGCATTTCCACCAGGTGTGCCACGATGCGCTGGCACCGTTTGGCGAGGAGCTGCATCCGAAGTTCAAGCAATGGTGCGATGAGTATTTCTACCTGAAGCACAGGCGCGAAGCGCGCGGCGCGGGTGGGATCTTCTTCGACGATTTCAACGCCGCCAGTTTCGAACAGAGCTTTGCTATGCTGCGCAGCGTGGGCGACGCTTTTGTGCCAGCCTACGTGCCGATCCTGGCGCGCCGCAAGGACACGCCGTATGGCGAGCGCGAACGCGATTTCCAGGCTTACCGGCGCGGCCGCTACGTGGAATTCAACCTGGTGTTCGACCGCGGCACATTGTTCGGCCTGCAGTCGGGCGGACGCACGGAAGCGATCCTGATGTCGATGCCGCCCATCGTCAAATGGCGCTATGATTGGCATCCGGAAGCAGGCAGTCCCGAAGCGGCGCTGTATACTGACTTCCTGGTGCATCGCGACTGGCTCAAGGCGTGACCGAAGTTAGCACGGCGTGTGTGGCGCTGCTGGGCGGCAGCTACGATCCGGTACATGATGGTCACGTTGCGCTGGGCGCCTATTTTGCCAGCCTGCTGCAAGCCGATATGCTGCGCGTGATACCGACCGGCGCACCCTGGCAAAAAGGCAGCCTGGGCGCCAGCGGCCAGCAACGCGCCGAGATGGCGGCCCTGGCCTTTGCCGGCTTGACGGTACCGGTCACGATAGATTGCCAGGAAATCGAGCGCAGCGAACAGGGCCTGGCGACCTACTCCATCGATACCTTGCGCCAGGTGCGGACCGAACTGGGGCCGCAGGTTTCCATCGTTTTCCTGATGGGCGCCGACCAGCTGCAGCGGCTCGCGACATGGCGCGAATGGCAGCAATTATTTGAATACGCTCATTTTTGCGTCGCGGCCCGCCCCGGCTTCGCGCTGAATGACACAGCAATGCCGCAGGTGGTCGCCGACGAATTTTCGCGCCGCCTGGGCACGCTGGAACGCATCCGCAACACGCCGCACGGTCTGACTTATCTGGCACAAGACTTCGCGGTGGATATCTCCGCCACCGAAATACGTGCGGCATTACACGGTGGGACGCGGGCGAACTCGCTTGTTTCCCCGCTAGTGCTAGACTATATTGAACAACATAATTTATACAAAAGCTAAATGGACATCAAAAAACTGCAAACTCTCGTCGTTGACGCCCTTGAAGACGTCAAAGGCCAGGACATCGCTGTCTTCGAAACGAGTCACCTGACCAGCCTGTTCGACCGCATCGCGATCGTCTCGGGTACTTCGAACCGTCAAACCAAGGCGCTGGCCGCCTCGGTGCGCGACAAGGTCAAGGAAGCCGGTGGCGACATCATCGGCATGGAAGGTGAAGACACCGGTGAATGGGTACTGGTTGACTTGGGCGACATGATCGTCCACATCATGCAAGCACCTATCCGCGCCTACTACCGCCTGGAAGAAATCTGGGGCGACACACCGATCAAGCTGGGCGCCGCCAAGCGTGCGCCGAAAAAAGCCGCCGGCGACGAGCCGAAGAAAGTCAGCGGCCATCTGGCAGCAAGCAAGGCCAAGGTCGAAGCATCGCCAGTGATCGAGAAAAAAACACCGGCCAAGAAAACCACGGCAGCGTCCGCCGCCAAGAAAGCGCCAGCCAAAAAAGCCGTCGCTTCCAAAGCTGTCGGCAAAACCGTGAAAGTCGCGCCAACCAAGACCGAGGCGGCTGCCGTCAAAGCCCTGAAAGCGCTGCCAGAGAAAAAAGTACGCGCCCCACGCGCGGCCAAACCGGCAGCGGATGCAGCACCGGCAAAAACCGTGATCAAGCGTATCAAAAAAGTCGAAGCGTAAGCCTCGATGCAGCTCATCATTGCTGCGGTTGGCCATAAAATGCCGGCCTGGATAGAGACGGGCTTCGCGGAATACGCGAAGCGCATGCCGCCGGAATTGCGCATCGTGCTGAAAGAAATCAAGCCCGTTGAGCGTTCCGGCAGCAAGACCGCCGCCACCGCGATGGCGCTGGAACGCGAACGCATCGAAGCCGTGCTGCCGAAAGGCGTGCGCATCATCGCCCTCGATGAACGCGGCAAGGACCTGACCAGCGTCGGCCTGTCGCAGCAATTGATGGCGTGGCAGCAGGATGGCCGTGACACGGCTTTCCTGATCGGCGGCGCCGATGGCCTCGATCCCGAACTGAAAGCGCGCGCCGAAGGCATGCTGCGTATTTCCAGCATGACCCTACCGCATGGCGTGGTGCGCGTGATCCTCGCCGAGCAGCTCTACCGCGCCTGGTCCATCACGCAAAACCATCCCTATCATCGCGTCTGAATTCCTCATGCAACTGGCCGACAAGAAGATCTATCTCGCCTCGAAAAGCCCGCGCCGGCGCGAACTGCTGCAACAGATCGGCATCGATTTTGAATTGCTGCTGCTGCGCAGCGACGGCCCGCGCGGCGCCGACGTCACCGAAGAAGTCTGGCCTGGCGAATCCGCACTCGACTACGTGGCGCGCGTCGCCAATGAAAAAGCCGCGTTTGCATTAACAGTGCTGGCCATGCGGCGCCTGCCGCCACGCCCCGTGCTGGCGGCCGACACCACCGTCACCATCGACGGCGAGATACTCGGCAAACCTGCCGACCGCGCCGAAGCGCAAGACATGCTGCGCAGGCTGTCGGGCCGCACGCACCAGGTGTTTACCTCGATCGCCGTGCACGCCGAAGGCATGGCCGAGCAGCGCACGCAGATTTCACAAGTGCGTTTTGCTGTGCTCACGCCCGCCTCGATTGCCGCCTATTGCGACACGCCCGAGCCCTATGACAAGGCTGGCGCCTACGGCATCCAGGGCAGCGCCGCGCTGTTCGTCGAGCATATTGAAGGCAGCCATTCCGGCATCATGGGCCTGCCCCTGTACGAGACGGCACAATTACTGCGACAAGCGGGTTTGCCCCTGCCCTGAACCCTGTATGATGTCATTCGTTCCATCTACTTCTGCGCCTACATGAACGAAGACATCCTGATCAATATCACTCCGCAAGAAACCCGCGTCGCCCTGATCCTGCAGGGCGCCGTGCAAGAGCTGCACATCGAGCGCACGCTCACGCGCGGCCTGGCCGGCAATGTGTACTCCGGCAAAGTGGTGCGGGTATTGCCCGGCATGCAATCGGCCTTTATCGATATCGGCCTGGAGCGCGCCGCCTTTCTGCACGTGGCCGACATCTGGGAAGCACGCGGCCACGACGGCCAGAACGCCACGCCGGCGCCGATTGAAAAGATTTTGTTCGATGGCCAGGTGCTGACGGTACAAGTGATCAAGGATCCCATCGGCACCAAGGGTGCCCGCCTGTCGACGCAGATTTCCATCGCCGGACGCATGCTGGTGTATCTGCCGCAAGACAAGCATATCGGCATCTCGCAGAAAATTGAAAAGGAAGCGGAGCGCGAACTGCTGCGCACGCGTTTGCAAAGCCTGCTGCCCGCCGATGAAAAAGGCGGCTACATCGTGCGCACGATGGCGGAAGACGCCTCCGACGCCGACCTGAAAGCCGACGTGGATTATCTGCGCAAGACCTGGAGCACCATCGTGCACGGCGCGCGCACGCGCCCGGCCACCAGCCTGCTGCACCAGGACTTGAACCTGGCGCAGCGCGTGCTGCGCGATTTCGTCGGCGATGAAACGGCCACCATCCAGGTCGATTCGCGCGAAAACTACGTAAAACTGCGCGAGTTCGCGGAAATCTACACCCCCAGCGAATTGACGCGCTTGCAGCACTACACGGGCGAGCGTCCGCTGTTCGACCTGTACGGCGTGGAAGAAGAAATCCTGCGCGCACTGGGCCGTCGCGTGGACCTCAAATCAGGCGGTTACCTGATCGTCGACCAGACCGAAGCGATGACCACCATCGACGTCAACACGGGCGGTTTTGTCGGCGGCCGCAACTTCGCCGACACCATCTTCAAGACCAACCTGGAAGCGGCGCACGCCATCGCGCGCCAGCTGCGCCTGCGCAACCTGGGCGGCATCATCATCCTCGACTTCATCGACATGGATAATGCCGAGCACAAGAATGCCGTGCTGGCCGAACTGAAACGCACCCTGTCGCGCGACCGCACCAAGGTCTCGGTCAGCAATTTCTCGCCATTGGGCCTGGTGGAAATGACGCGCAAGCGCACCCGCGAGTCGCTGGCCCACATCCTCTGCGAACCCTGCCCCGCCTGCGCCGGCAAGGGGCAAGTCAAGACTTCGCGCACCATCTGCTATGAAATCCTGCGCGAACTGCTGCGGGAAGCCAAGCAATTCAACCCCCGCGAATTCCGCATCCTCGCCTCGCAGGAAGTGGTCGACCTCTTCCTCGAAGAAGAATCACAACACCTGGCCATGCTGGGCGACTTCATCGGCAAGAAGATTTCACTACAGGTGGAGCGCGCCTACCATCAAGAGCAATACGACGTGATTTTGATGTAGAACATCTATCAAGCATACGCCGCATTGCAGCCCCTCCACGGACTCAGTTCGTGCGCAAGGCAGGCTTGTGCGCGCTGCTTTTCTGGGAGCGGGCATCGAGACTAAAAGCACCGGCGCCAAAGTAAGTGATCTGCAAGAGTCCGCCCGCCATCATCACATTCTTCAGGAAATGGATCATCTGGTTCTGGTCGGCAAAGTTATGGTGAAATACCAGCGCCGTCGCCAGGCTGAACAGCGCCATGATCAGCGAGGCCAGGCGGGCCTGGTAACCTGTCAATAGCAGCAGGCCACCGCCCACTTCCACCACTACGGCGGCGATATAGGCCAGGGATGCCGCCGGCAAGCCAGTGGAAGCGATATACGCTACCGTGCCGTCATGCGCGGCCAGCTTGCCCAGGCCACTCATCAGGAATGGCGCACCGATCAAGATGCGGCCCAGCAACGGCAAGTATTTTTGGTTTTCCATCATCAGCTCCTTAAGTGTAAAAAAATATCAAAATAAAAAATCAGTGGATAAAGTCAGCCTCAACCGGTTTCCACCATGACCAGTTCCGTATCTTCCAGTGCAAGAATGTCCATCGCGGCCAGTTGCGTGATGACCGCCCCGTCGAGTGGCTCCATGACCTCCCCTTCGACTTCGATGCGGCCGGACGCCACCACCAGATAAGCCTGCTGCGCTGCCTGCAAAGGCTGCTGCACCCTTTCGCCAGCCTTTAAGGTGGCGCACAGCAAACGGGCATCGGCCCGGATCGTCATGGCGCCCTTGTCTTGTGCGTAGCCACTGGCAAGCACGGCAAAGCGGCCCGAGCGGTCATTGAGGGGAAAAGCCCGGCTATCCCAGGCAGGCAAGCCCCCTGCTTCACGTGGCAACAACCAGATCTGGTATAGCCTCAGCGGCTCCTCCCCCTGATTGAACTCCGTGTGGCGGATGCCCGTGCCTGCGCTCATCACCTGCACATCGCCGGCGTGCAGCAAGCCTTCCGAGCCCAGGTTGTCGCGGTGGCTTAGCGTTCCCTGGCGTACATAGGTGACGATTTCCACGTCACGGTGGCCATGCAGGGGGAAGCCGGAACCTGGCGCAATCTCATCGTCATTCCAGACGATGAGCGGGCCCAACGGAACATGCCCCTGCGTCGCATCGGGACGCACCTGAAAGTGATAGCGGGCACGCAGCCAGGCCAGATCGGCTTTGTCCAGTGCGTCCCAGCGTCGATGAGAAATCATTTGCTCTCCTGCCTAGTCATAACGTTGCGATAGGAAGCATCTTAGGATCGCAACGATCGCTTGCATATCTCCTGATTTGCAAAGCATCGTTGCTCACAATAGAATGATGTCAATCTATTGGAAGAAGGTAGCGCGTGTGGACCACATTTCAGACCTCAACGATCTGCGACTTTTTGCGGAAGTCGTGACGCACGGCAGCTTTACGGCGGCGGCGCGCTCACTGGGCTTGCAAACGTCGAAACTGAGCCGCCGCGTGCGGGCGCTGGAAGAGGAACTGGGCGTGCGGCTGCTGAACCGCACCAGCCGCAGCCTGTCGCTGACGGAAACCGGGCGGCAGTTTCATCTGCACTGCCTGGCGCTGGTGGCCGAATCGAAGGCGGCCAGGGAAATCATCGATCAAACCCGCACCACGCCGCAAGGCACGGTGCGCATCAGTTGCCCGGTCGCCTTGCTGAGCTCAGGCGTGGCCGACATCATTTCGCGCTACGCGCTGGCCTACCCCGAGGTACAAGTGCTGGTCGATGCCAGCAACCGCCTGGTCGATGTGATCGAAGAGGGGCTCGATATTGCGCTGCGCGTCAGGATACCGCCGCTGGAAGATAGCGAGCTGGCAGTGCGCAAGCTGGGACTGTCGACCTTTATCCTGGTGGCCAGCCCGGCCTTGAGCGCACGCCATGGCGCCGTGGCATCGCTGGCGTCATTGCAGGACTGGCAGACCCTAAGCCTGGCCAGCAACCGTGAGCGCCATACCTGGAAACTATACGATGGCAACGGCCAGGCGTACTCGCTCGAGCATCGCCCGCGACTGGCGACCGATGATTTATCGAGCTTGCGGACGGCCGCGGTGCTGGGCGTCGGCGTGGCCATGCTGCCCAGGGAATTGGTCGACGACGCACTGCGCAGCGGCCAGCTGCAGCAATTGCTGCCTGAGCTGGCATCAAAAGCGGGGCTGGTGCACGCCGTGTTTCCCACCCGGCGCGGCATGGTGCCGGCCGTGCGCCAGTTGCTCGATGCACTCGCGGATGGCTACACAAAACTCAGCGCCAGCCGCTGAGTTGGATGGATGCTCAAGCGGCACGCCGCTCGCGGGCCAGCACGATGATGACGACCGTCACCGCGATGATGCCCAGCAGCGTATCGGCGCTCGCGCTGATATGCGCATAATCGATGCCAACCAGAACGAAGACCGCGTAAAACATGGCCATGTAAGCGAGGTAGATCAGCACGCCCGGCCATACGGCGGGCGGGACGCGTAACGAGGGAGCGATGTCGGTTTTGTGAGTCATGTCCAAGTTCTATGCCTTATAGGAAAAATTGTCCCGAGGATCGGGCAGGGGCGAGAATCTCCGCTCGAGCACAAACAAACCCATTAAGGTTTAAATTAAACCATTATGGTAGAAATTAAATGTAAAAGAGGCATGCAGACTGTAGTCAGAAACGATAGTCCGGAGTAGCAGGATGAGGAGAGAACGGCGGCGCTGCGGCTGGCGAAACAGCGCGGCATATCGGGGAAGATGGAAACTACCCGCTGACTTGGCGCCAGCGGGCTGAACAACAGACTTATTCGGCAGCCGGATCCAGGTAAAACACCGCATACACTTTCAAGGGCGTGGTTTCAGTGGCTTTTTCCGAGCGCACGACGGAACAGTCATCGGCGGCCAGGCTGCGCCAGTTTTGCACGCCGGCCTTGGCGAACATGGCGTGTGCGGGAGCGTTGGCGGCCAGGTCCAGCACCAGGCAGGCGTTGCGCGGGCCGGCGCCATAGTTGACGGAGCGAATTTCGATGCCGAAAGTGCTCATCCACGGTTCCCACAAGCCTTTTTCCTTGCCGGCTGCGATGCGGTCCAGCATGTCGCCGAAACTCAAGCCTTTCTTGACCGTGCTGCGCAAGGCGTCCAGCGATGGCGCCAGGCGGGGATCGGGCTGCTTGTTGCCGGCGCGGATTTCGGCAATCGCCTTCAATTCCTTGATGATGGCCGCATCGCGTTCCGTGTAGTCGCGCATGCGCGCGTAAAAATCGGCGTCGAGAAAGGGATTGACGGTCAGCTTGGCGACACCCTCTTCGCGGCGTTTGGTGGGAGGCGTTTTGGTTTTAGTCATGGCGATAGAGGGGCAAAATACGTTGAAGGCCGCAGTGTACCACCTTGCGATGGCGCTATCGCCGCAAAAACAGGCTCAGGCCCGCGGTGGCGCCGTCGATTCGCGCACCACCAGCTCAGGTTTCAAACGCACGTCCAGCACGGAAGACTCGGGCGATTCGATGGTTTGCAGTATCAAGCGGGCTGCCTCCGTGCCGATGCCGTGGTGGCGGATGCGGATGGTGCTGAGCGGCGGCCGTATCAGGTCCATATACGGCATGTCATTATGGCCCACCACGGAAATGTCTTCGGGGCAATTCAAGCCCAGTTCGCGGATGGCGTCGTAGCAGCCGATGGCCACCAGGTCGCTGCCGGCCACCACCGCCGTCGTTTGCGGCGACTGGCGCAGCAATTCCAGCAAGGCCGCCTTGCCGCATTCGCGCGAATAACCGCTGCTTTCAAACACGAAGGCCTGCGAGGGATCGAGTTCGCTGGCCTGGATGGCCGCCAGGAAACCGAGCCGGCGCACATGGCCGGTGGACAGGTTTTCCGGGCCGGCGATGTGCGCGATATGGCGGTGGCCCAGCGCCAGCAAATGTTCCACGGCCAGCCGCATGCCGACCAGGTCATCGCTGACGACGCAGGAAGCGACGCCCGTTTCATCGCTGCGGTTCACGGTGACCACCGGCACGTTCTGGTCGATGCACATCTTGATAACAGGGTCGTGGCGGCGCGCGGTGGCCAGGATCAGGCCATCGACTTGCTGCCCCAGCAGGCGGTTGATGACAAACAATTGTTCTTCTTCATCGGCACCCACGTTGGCGACGATCGCCAGATAGCCATGCTTGCGCAAGCCTTCTTCGATGCCCAGCAAGATGGGCGGAAAGACGGCATTGGTTATGTCGGGCAAGACCACGCCGATGATGCGCGACTTGCGCGTGACCAGGGTCGAGGCGGCCCGGTTCGGGCGGTAGCCCAGCCGGTTCGCTTCGGCCAGCACGCGCTTGGCCACTTCCACGCTGACCTTTTGCCGCGTTTCCGGATTCATCACGCGCGAGACGGTGGAAAAGTGCACGCCACTGGCCCGCGCTACATCGCTTAAGGTGGGGTTCTTGTTTGTCATGGGCTTCCCGAATCGCAATACGCTGATTTTATCGCAAAACATGGGGTTTTCGTAAAAAACCGAGCAAACGCTTGCATTGACCCACCCCCATAAGTGAAGAGCGTTTTTAATAAGCTTGTCATGAATAGGGGGTTGACAGCGTGCAAGCGCTTGCATAACATGGACCGGACTTACCACTCGGGCCGCGCAGGCCCATCCCAGAATTCTTATGTCTACCTCGCACAGCAAGCCCGACCACGAAACCTTCAACCTGAAAGAAGCCGCCCTCGCCTATCACGCTGAACCCCGCGCCGGCAAGATTTCCGTCACACCAACAAAACCGCTGGGCGACGCCCGCGCCCTGACCCTGGCCTATTCGCCAGGCGTGGCCTTTGCCTGCGAAGCGATCGTCGAAGATCCACGCAGCGCCGGCACCTATACTTCGCGCAGCAACCTGGTGGCCGTGATCACCAACGGCACGGCCGTGCTAGGCCTGGGCGATATCGGCCCGCTGGCCAGCAAACCGGTCATGGAAGGCAAGGCTTGCCTTTTCAAGCAATTCGCCGACGTCGATGTGTTCGACATCGAACTGGCTGAAAACGATCCCGACCTGTTCATCGATACCGTGGTGCGCATGGAGCCGACCTTCGGCGGCATCAACCTGGAAGACATCAAGGCGCCAGACTGCTTCTACATCGAGCAGCAATTGCGCAAGCGCATGAATATTCCTGTCTTCCACGACGACCAGCATGGCACCGCCATCATCGTCGCGGCCGGCATTCTGAACGGCCTGGAACTGGTCGGCAAGGATATCGGCAAGGTCAAGGTCGCCGTGTCCGGCGCCGGTGCGGCCTCGATCGCCTGCCTGGACCTGCTGGTCTCGCTGGGCCTGAACAAATCCCTGCTGAAAGTATGCGACAGCCAGGGCGTGATCTATCCAGGCCGCGATGCCAATATGGAAGAGAACAAGGCGCGCTACGCAAACGACACCAGCGACCGCGACCTGGCAGACGCCATGGTTGGCGCCGACATCTTCATCGGTGTTTCCAAAGGCGGCGTGGTCAGCACGCAGATGGTTGAATCGATGGCGGAACGTCCATTGATCTTCGCCCTGGCCAATCCGCACCCGGAAATCGCGCCAGAGAAAGTGCACGCCGTGCGCAGCGACGCCATCGTCGCCACCGGCCGCTCGGACTATCCGAACCAGATCAACAATGTGCTGTGCTTCCCTTACATCTTCCGTGGCGCGCTCGATGTGGGCGCCACCACCATCAACGAAGAAATGAAGCTCGCTTGCGTGCGCGCCATCGCTGCGCTGGCCAAGGAACCATTGCCGGGTCACACCACCAGCGCGCTGACGCCGCTGCAACTGATTCCATCGCCGTTCGACGAACGCCTGCGCAGCTGGGTTGCCCCAGCCGTATCGCAAGCGGCAATCGACACCGGCGTGGCGACACGCGCGCCAGCAAAGGCGTGATGCACCTGGCAGGCATGGCCCTGTCATGATGTTGTTTTAGCAAGTTACCATTGCTTACAAAAAACCATGGATGGGAATCCATGGTTTTTTGCCTTTCTAGGCCTGAGAATGCATGAAAAGTTATCAGGTGAAGAAGTTTTTGGAGGAATTTTTGCAGGTATCTTCGATTACAATGGCGCCTACTTTATGTTGCTACTGTTGCTACACAGGCAATGATGCGCGTTACCAAGGATATCCATGCTCGGTTTGACTTCTGTTTGTGTTTTCCTCTTTTCAGCCCTGGCCCTGACAATCAGCAGTGGTTATTCCTTCGGCGCCGTGGGCCTGCTACTGGCCAGCATCTATCTGTTATGGAAACGCCCCCGCCTGGATCTGCAGCGCCGCGACTATCTGCTGATCGCCACCCTGCTGCTGTATTTCAGCGTCTACGCAGCCAATATGCTGTATCACGGCGATCCGATGCGCGAATTCGACATGCCCGTGCGTGCCTTGCTGGCCGTCCCCGTCTTGCTGCTGCTGCTGGCCTACCCGCCACGCGCGGCCGCCTGGTGGTCTGGCGTCGCCGTCGGCGCCATTGCCGGCGCAGCACTGGGCTTGTGGCAACTCCTGATATTGCATGTGGACCGCCCAGACGGTTCTGCCAGCAACGCGATTCACTACGGCAATGTCAGCATTTTGCTGGGCATGCTTTCCCTGTGTGGCCTGGCCTGGGCACGCCAGCAACGCCATACACTGGCCTGGACGATGCTGCTGATCGCCGGCGGCATGGCGGGTGTCATCGGATCCATCGTCAGCGGTAGCCGCGGCGGTTGGCTGGTGCTGCCTGTCTGCGTCTGCCTGTTTGCCAGCCAATATATCAAGGGACGCCGCAAGCATTTGCTGCCCGCCATCCTGGCGGCCTTCATCGCCATCGCAGCCGTGGTGGCGTATGCCTTGCCAGAGTCCCTGGTGCGCGAACGGGTCGAAGTGGCGGTCGATGACGTGCAGAAATTCAATCAAACCGACAATGTCACGACGTCGATCGGACAAAGGATAGAAATGTGGCGCACGGCATTGATCCTGTCCCGAGAGCATATCTGGATAGGCCTGGGCCGCACCGGTTACCTGGCAGGCAAAAAGATACTGGCCGATGAAGGCAAGATGGACAGGGCCATCCTTGAACACACCAACGCCCACAACGATTACTTCGATGCCCTGGTCAAGCGCGGCCTGACCGGCCTGGCTACCCTGCTGGCCTTCTTCTTCCTGCCCCTGAGTCTGTTTGCGCGCGCCCTGCGCAACAGCAATAGCAACTCGCGCCCCTACGCCCTGGCAGGCGTGGTGCTGTACAGCTGTTATCCGATTTTCGGCTTGACGACCAGTTCGCTCACCTTGAATATCGGCATTATCATGCTGGTATTCCCGATGGTGATACTGTGGCCGCTGCTGCGCCAGCATGAACGCGCCGCTTGACTGCCCGGCACCTGACCGTTTTATCTCTTTCTTGCCAGAAACTGGATCGCCATGCTCACGCCTGACCTGAAACGGCTCACCGCGCTGCACGCGCCATATAAAAAACATCTGGCGCTGGCGTTTATCGCGATGATCGTCACCGCCGGTACCGAACCGCTGCTGCCGTATGCGCTCAAGCTGCTGCTCGATAACGGTTTCGGCGGCAAGGTCAATTTCTCGTTCTGGCTGGTGCCGCTGATCGTGATCGGCATCTTTGCCATCCGCGGCGCATCGACGTTCGCCAGCAGTTACCTGATGAGCTATGTGTCCACGCGCATCCTCAACGCATTGCGGCGCATGATGTTTGCCACCATGCTCAACCTGCCGATCGACTTCTACAGCAGCAATACGGTAGGCAAAGTCATCAATTCCATCATGTTCGAAGTGCAGCAAATCATCGACATGGTGACCAAGGTCTTTACCTCCATCGTGCGTTCTTCGCTGACCGTGCTGGGCCTGCTGGCCTGGCTGCTGTACCTGAACTGGGTGCTGACCCTGGTCACCCTGGTACTGCTGCCGCTATTGACTTTTGTCGTACGCACCACCGGCAAACGCCTGAAACAACTGAACCGCGACTCGCTGGCCGTCAACGCCGACCTGACCCAGGTGATCGAGGAAACCACGCGCGCCCAGCAAGTCATCAAGATTTTCGGCGGCCAGGACTATGAAAAGTCGCGCTTCGAACAGAGCGCCGAGCAGTTGCGCCGCTACAGCATGCGCATGACCAGCACGTTTTCGGCCACCGTGCCCATCACCCAGGTCATCACGGCAGCGGCCGTGGCACTGGTGATCGTGATGGCCTTGTTCCAGTCGGAACACGGGCAAATCACGGTCGGCGGTTTTGTTTCCTTCATCACCGCCATGCTGATGCTGCTGACACCCTTGAAACAGCTGGCCGAAGTCAATGGTCCCTTGCAGCGCGGCATGGCCGCCGCCGAAGAGGTCTTCTTGCTGATCGACAAGACGCCCGAGCGCACGGGCGGCCAGCAGCTCGCGCAACGCAGCGTAGGCCAGATCGATTTCAGCGATGTCGGGTTTTGCTATCCAGGCCATCAGGAAGTGGCCTTGCAAAATATCAACTTGAGTATTGCGCCGGGCCAGACGGTGGCCTTTGTCGGCATGTCCGGCGGCGGCAAATCAACACTGGTCAGCTTGCTGCCCGGCTTTTATTCCGTCAGCAGCGGCCAGATCCTGCTCGACGGCCAGAATATCGACGAGATCGCGCTGACCAGCTTGCGCAGCCAGATCGCCATGGTCAGCCAGCAAGTGGTGTTGTTCGACGACACCCTGGCCGCCAATATCGCCTATGGCGATGCAGCGCCAGACCGGCAGCGCATCGTGGCCGCCGCCGCAGCGGCCTTTTTGTCCGACGTGATCGATGGCTTGCCGCAAGGCCTGGAAACCCGCCTGGGCGACAACGGCTCGCGCCTGTCGGGCGGTCAGCGCCAGCGCGTGGCCATCGCCCGCGCGATTTACAAGGATGCGCCCATTTTGATCCTCGACGAAGCGACCTCGGCGCTGGACACGCAAGCCGAACGTGCCGTGCAAGCCGCGCTGGAGCACCTGATGCAAGGCAGAACGACCCTGGTTATCGCGCACCGCTTATCCACGATTGAACGTGCAGACCGTATCGTGGTATTGTCACATGGGAAAATAATGGAAACTGGTAGTCACCAACAATTATTGGTTGCCAATGGCGCCTATGCCAATCTGCATCGCCTGCAATTTTCCCAGCAAGTGGCCTGACACTGATTCGACACTGAAGACTGCTTACCTGAACCTGTAACTATCCATGACACCTTTGATTCCTGCCGACCTACTTGCGAAGTCGGAAAAAATTCTATTCATCGCCCACCTGGCACTGGGAGATTTCACTTACCTGCAAAATGGTTTTCGTGCATTTGCCGCAGCCCATCCCCATCTCGACATCCACTTGTGGATCGATGAGGTCAGGCGCACTGCCGATGCCACGCAATGGGAAGGTTTGCGCAACTATTCGCTGTACGACTGGGTCGAGCAATCCGGTCTGTTCGCCAAGGTGTACCGCAAAACCTACAGCCCGGCGCTGTATGAAGCGTCGGTACGCGAAGCACAGGCGGAGCACTATCCCATTATCGTTTCCCTGGCACATGTACGGCCGCAACAGTATGCAGACCTGGCCCGCCGCATCAATCCCGAAAGCATGCTGATAGGCACCCGCAAGCGCCTCAACCTGCTACGCCCATGGCATTATTTCTCTTACCGCAAGCTCGATGCCGTACTGGCTTGCTATGCGGGCGCTGATGTGGGCGAGCACCATATCAGCAGCGTCTATGCAGACTGGTTCCAGCAATTGAGCGGCATCGATATTCCCGTCGCCGAGCGCTACCCGTTTGTCCACATTCCCGAAGCCGCCCTGCAACAGGCGCGGGAACAACTGGCCACCTGGGGCTTTGATACGCGCAAGGGTCCCTTGGTACTGCTCAATCCCTTTGCCAAGTCGCACAAGCGCAGCTGGCCGCTGGAGCGCATTGCCGAGCTTATTACCCGCATGCAACAGCAAGCAAAATGGGCCGATGCCTGTTTTCTGATCAATGCCATGCCGCAAGAGCTGGCCAAGGTGAACGCCATGGCGCAAGCGCGCGGCTTGCAGCGCACGCACGCGTTCAGCGCCGTCGACAACTTTTTCCAGCTGCCGGCCATGCTGGCCCAGTGCGATTTGATTATTTCAGTCGAGACATCGATCATGCATCTGGCCAACGCCGTGCATGTGCCCGTGATTGCGCTGATGCGCAAGAAGAACCCGGAATGGGCGCCTTTCGATAGCGCCAACAGCACCGTCATCACGGTGGCGCGGCGCAGCGACTGGGTCAAGGCTATTCCAGTGGATCAAGTGTTGCAAGCCATCGCTTGATCCTGACGCAGGCTGGGCGCTCAGGCGTCCAGCATGCTGATACGTACCAGATCGGCCACGTTATCGACACCGAGCTTGTCCATCAAACGCGCCTTGTGCACTTCCACTGTGCGCACGGAAATGCCCAGCAGCGGCGCGATCTCGCGGTTATGCTGGCCCGTCACCACCAGTTGCATCACTTCCCGCTCGCGCGGCGTCAAGCCGTCGAGCAAGGCCAGGCTATGCGCCTGGCGCTGCAGGCGGCCGCGCGTTTCCGCCTCGCGCGACAATGCTTCGTCGATGGCAGCCATCAGTTTGTCATGGTCGAACGGTTTTTCCAGGAAATCGCTGGCCTGGGCCTTGAAGGCCTGGCGCGCCAGAGTCACATCGCCATGACCGGTGATAATAATTACCGGAAGCAAGCATTCAAGCTCCGTCAAGCGACGCTGCAGTACCAGTCCATCCATGCCTGACATGCGTATATCGATCAGCAAACAACCCGCCCATTCGCGGCGCCAGCCCTGCAGGAAATCTTCGCCGCTGGCGAACATGGCCGTCCGGTAACCACGCACGCCCAGCAGCAAACCTAGCGCGTCGCGCACGGCGGGGTCATCATCAACAATAAACACCGTTAAATTACTTTTCACCATATTCCTCTAGGAGTCGGTCGTCCCCGCCAGCGGCAGGATGAATCTGAACATGCCGTGCGTGCCGACCTCCGCCCACAATGTGCCGCCATGCGCCTCGACAATCGCCCGGCTGAGCACCAGGCCCAGGCCCAGGCCACTGGCCTTGGATGATACAAACGGTTCAAACAGGCGCGCCGCCAGGCTACTGGAAACGCCGGCGCCGCTATCTTCAACCGACAGGCGCAAGCGCCCGCCCCCCAGCCGTTCCGCCGACAGATCGATGCGGCGCAAGCCGCGCGGCACGCCGAGCACCGAATCCTGCGCATTGGCCAGCAGGTTGCGCAGCACCAGCTCCATCTGCAAACGGTCTGCATTCACCGCCAGCGGCGGCATCTGGCCCACTACCAGCTCGATGCCGTGCTCGTGGAACTGCGGCGTGAACTGGCGGCTGATGCCGGCGATCAACACGCCGACCTCGATGGTTTCCAGCTGCATGGCGCCGGTACGGAAGAAATCGCGCAGGCGCCGCACCACTTCGGCCGCCCGGCCCGATTCGACGATCATATGGCCGATGGCGCTTTTCAGGATATCGCCGCTTTCGCCCCGCTCCAGCAGGTATTCGCAAGCCTTGCCATAAGTCGACAGCGCCGTCAGCGGCTGATTCAATTCATGCGCCAGGGCGGCCGCCATTTCACCGGCGGCGGCCAGGCGCATGGTGTGCTTGAGCTCATCGGCCACCTTGCGCAGCTCGTCGACGACGATGCCGATAAAAAAGCCCACCAGCGCCAGCACGGCATCGAGCAATTGCAATTCGTAAAACTGCAGATTCACCGCATGCGACCATTTGACCATGGTGATGATGCCTAGTTGCAAGACAAACACCATCAGCGCCGTGCCATACAGACCCTGGCGCGAGGCAGCCCAGATCAACGGCAGGAAGAGGAAGTAAAAATGCTTGTAATCGGAGCGCACGATGGAGCCGAACACGCTCCACAGCACAAACATGGCCAGCGCCAGATAGCCCAGCGTTTCCCAGCGCCACACGGTTTCTTTCAGGCGCATGCGGCCACGCTCGCTGACCAGCATCCAGATCAGCGGCATCGACACCACCAGCCCCACCATATCGCCGATACCAAAGCGCAAGGCAGCCGAACTCCATTCGCCTGGCGGTATCTTGCCCGTCAGCGACAGCAGCGAGATATAGCCTAGCGCATTGAGCATGGTGCCGGCCAGCACAATCACGGCCCAGATCGCCAAACGGCGGCGGTTGTCGAAGATGTCGCCGCTGCTGAAACGGCGGCGCAGGGCCTCGCCTATGGTGCCATAACCCACGATCAGCCATGCCGAGGACAACAAGGTCAGGGGCCAGCCGGCGGGCAGGCCGCGCACCAGGCATTCGCCGGCCAGCAAGGCGATAAACCAGGGCAAGGCCGCCTTGCGGCCATAGACCAGCCAAAATACCAGGCCCAGCGCCGGGTCCGGATTCCAGGGGGTAATGTTGAGGCCGTACAGCGGGTCGATATACGTCGCCCAGTCGAATAACAGATACAAGCCGACAAAGGCGGGATACGGCAGGTAGCGGGACAAGGATGGGCGCATGGAATTGTTTTCTGACTGTCCAGCATTATGCATCTCATCCGTGCGACATGCTATGCCGCATTGCGTTATAAGCACTCCCGATTCCATTGATACAACAACTCCGTGTCGGTGCGGCTACACGGACGGCGCCAGCGGCAAACGCACCTCGACCAGCAAGCCCTGGCCGCCATTGGCGCGGTGCAGCTGTATCGTGCCGCCATGCTGCTGCACCACCGACGCAACGATCGCCAGGCCCAGGCCGCTCCCCGGCTGCGACTGCTGCGGCGCACGGAAAAAGCGGTCAAACACGCGCCCGTACAGCGCCGGCGGTATGCCCGGCCCCTGGTCGGCCACGTGCAATACCGCCTGGCCCCGTTCCGCATGCAAGGACACCGTCACACTGCTGCCGCGCGGACTGTATTTGATGGCGTTTTCCACCAGGTTATCGATCAGCGACACCAAGCTCTCGCGTTGCCCCAGGACGTACTGGGAGGCACCGGCTTGCAATTCAAGCTCGATGCCACTCAATTGCGCCAGGCCAGACAAGGCGGCCAATCGATCCTGCAACAAAATATCGAGTGCCTGCGGCAGCGGCTGGCGGCCCGTCTCGGCCTGCACTTCGCTGCGCGTCAGTTGCAGCAACTGTCCCACCAGGCGGGCCGCGCGGTTGCCGCTATTCAAGATGCCATCCAACAATTCCTGCTGATGCGGGGCATGCGCCTGGCTTTGCAAGGCTTCCACGTTGACGCGCATGGCCGCCAGCGGCGTGCGCAATTCATGGGTCGCGTCGGCAATGAAGCTGCGCTCGCGCGCGGCACTGGCGTCCACCCGCTGCAACAAGGCATTGATATTGTCGACCAGCGCCGCCAGTTCGCCGTGCGGCGGCTTGAAGGTCAGCGGGCGCAAGTCCTGCGGCCCACGCGCGGCCACTTCCTGCGCCACCTTGCGCCACGGCCGCATCGCCAAACGGATCGACAGCCACGCCGGCAAGAGCAGAAAGGGCAGGCTGATCAGCAATGGTAGCAAGTAATACCCCCGTGAATTGATGGTGACGAAGAACTGCCATGGCCCGCCCAGCTCAAGCACCGTCACGCGCGTGCTGCCCTCGACCAGGCTGCGGCTGCGCCAGGGCTGACCCTTGACGTAGACTATTTCCATTTTTTCAGGACCGGCGCTGCGGATACCGCTGGGTGTATCGGGCGACTTGTAGACCAGCTTGCCATCGCGCCAGACCAGGATGCGCGGCGCCAGTTCCTGCACCTGCCCCTGTTCAAACTCTTCGCGCAAGGCTTCGTCGATCGCGCGCAAGCTTTGCTGCTGGCGCTGCGGCTGATCGGCCAGGTTGTCGGCCACGCTGATAATGGCACGCAACACGCTGCGCGTCACATTGCTGCCTTCACCGCTGCCCTCGAACAGCACATAGGCAACCGCCAGGCTCCACAGCACAGTCAGCATCAGCATTTGCGCCAGCATCAAACGGCGCACCAGGGTCGGGCGCCATAGCAGGTTCCAGCAGCGGCGCATCATGCTGAAGTACCGGCCACAGGCATGGAATCGCCCTGCTGGTCGATGACATAACCGACGCCGCGCACGGTGCGGATATAGCCTTCGCCTATCTTGCGGCGCAAATTGCCCATGTGCACATCGAGCGTATTGCTGGCATTGGCCAGGCCACCCGGCAAGATATGCTCTTCCAGCACGCGCCGGGTAATCACGCGGTTAGCCCGCATCAACAAGGTTTTCAGCAAGGCATATTCGCTGGCCGTCAGCTCCACGGCCCGCCCATGCACGCTGACACGGCGCGTCGGCACTTGCAGCAGCAGGCCGCGCAGTTCGATGGTATCGCCATCAAAGCCATAGCTGCGGCGGGCCAGCGCACGCACGCGCGACAGCAGTTCGGCCAGCACGAAGGGTTTCACCAGATAATCATCGGCGCCGCCATCGAGACCCCGCAAACGTTGCTCCAGCGTATCGCGCGCACTGAGGATCAGCACCGGCAGGCGCGCCGCGCGCAAGCGGGCCAGCAAGTCGAGGCCATCGCCGTCGGGCAAGCCCAGATCGAGCAGCACCAGTTCGCAGCTATCCTGGTCCAGGCTGCGCGCCGCATCCTCCAGGCTGCGTACCCAGACCACTTGCATGCCCTGGTCACGCAAGGCGATCCGCACGCCGTTGCCCAGGTCCATATCATCTTCAATCAGCAGTATTTTCATACCGACATTAAACCATCACAAGCTGAAGAATAGTTAAAGGCCGGCCGGCACATAGCAGGCTTGCCAGGGCGTGCTGCATCTTCATGCAATCTTCATCAATGACTCATCTTTCCTTCATGGCAAGCACCGATACTGGCTAGCGTCAATCGAGCCACTCCGGCCTCGGTTCTCCACCTGATGGAACCTATCATGCAAGCAACTACTTTTCTGCCTTCCCGCCTGGCCATGGCGGGCCTGTTTCTTCTGCCGCTGTCTGTCATGGCGGCAGATACTGTGCCCGGCAACGTACTGACCGTGGGCGGTGGCGCGGCCGTCGTGTCCAGCTATTCCGGCTCGGACAAGCTCAACGCCGTACCTTTCCTTGTGATCGATTACAGCATGGCCAACGGTTTCTTTGCCAGCTCCATGCGCGGTATCGGTTATGGCGGCCAGGCTGGCCCATTCAGCTATAGCGCCGCCCTCGGCTACCGCGGCGAACGCGACGACCATAAACGCAGCGGCTTCAATGGTTTCGGCGGCAGCGACTACCTGAAAGGCATGGGCAAGGTCAAAGGCAATGCCAGCGCCCTGCTGAGCATGGCGTATTCACCGATTCCTGGCGTGCAACTGAGCGTGTCTAGCGATATTCCTTTAAATAACCGCGACAACGGCGCCAATCTGAGCTTGGGCGCAGGCGGCCAGGTCTACAGCAGGAACGATAGCCGGGGCGTGCCACAAGACACTGTCAGCCTGGGCGCACAAGCGGGCTGGGGCGAGAAAAAATACATGCAAACCATGTATGGCGTGACGGCAAGCCAGGCGAGCAATACGGCGTTCAAACAATACGCTCCCAAAGGCGGTTTTTATGAAGCACAGGCCACCGTCAGCTGGGAACACCGCTTCGATGCGCAATGGGGACTCACCGCCATGGCCGGCGTCACGACGCTGATCGGCGACGCCCGCAAGAGCCCGATCGTGCAGCGCAAGACGGCACCGACAGGCGCCATCTACGCCACCTATCGCTACTGATATCGGCAGGCATAAGGGAAACACGTACGCCATTTCGCCAATTTACAGGGGAGGCCACGCTGGCTAAGATGAAGCAATACTAATTATTTACATATCGTCATCACATGCAAGCTGCGCCCCCTCATCCGCAACGCCAGGACCACGCCGATCACGGCGTGCCGGCGCATGCCGACGCGGCGCAACAGAGCCTGCTGTTGCTGGTCCCTATCAAACGCGCGGAAGACATCATCTTCGGCGCCCGCTACGCCCGTCGCCTGCAGGAATGGGGCATCAGCGTCAAGGTCAACCTGCTGCACGTTACCCCGGCAACCCCGCGTACCGGCGTCGTCGGGCTCGGTGACAGCAGTACGAGCGAGGCTGCCGCCGCGCAGTTAATGCAAGAGGCCGGCTTGTACCTGAGCCGCTCTCATCTCGAATTCTCTACCTTCATTTCCTCCGGTGACGTGGCTTTTACGATACTGGATACAGCCGAATTGCTTGGCTGCCATGAAGTCATCTTGCCAGCGCCCAAACCCCGCCACTGGCCACGCCATTTCTCGGGCGACCTCGCCCGCAAACTGGCACGCGATAGCCGCAGCGCCATCGTCCTGCAAGCAAACCAGGATGGTGTCGGCGGTCCCGTTCCCGTCTGAGCGGCCATCCGCGGCGCAGACGCCCTATATTCTTGATTTTGGAAAAGCGCCAGATGACGCCATCGATTACCCTGTCTTCGGGTTTGACAGAAACCCACGGCGGTTTTGTCCGCCGCCTGCGTGAAGCGCTGAAGCTGCAACTGCGGGCGCGCTGGCAACACAGCCAGACACGCGACTGGCTGCAATTGTTGAACTCGCATCCAGTCTTTCACGATCTGGTGCAAGCTTATCCACACGTAATCCATAAAGTGTACCGCGACTACCTGAGCAAAAAACTCAGCTGCCGCCAGCGTGTGGATGTACTCATAGAACACTATCATTTCATCCTGCAACAGGGTTGGGGCAATTTGATGGCCCAGGCTGCCCGTGGCCCCGTGCACCTGGGTGCGGTCACAGGCAAGTCCGGCGCCTTGTACCATCTGCAACTGTGTTCGCTGCATCCGATGGACCGCGAAGGCGAAATGGTCTTGCAGCTGACCGATAACGATGAAGTGCTCTATACGGTGGCCTTCACCTTCTTTGGCGCGCCACAGCGCACTGGCATGGACGTGGGTATCGGCTGCATACAAGGGCCGCGTGGCGGCCAGGAAGGGCTGCGCCGTGTACGCGAAGCAACCCGCGACCTGCATGGCTTGCGGCCCAAGAATTTGATGATACGTTTGGTGCGCCAGCTGGGCTACGTGCATGGTTGCCGCAAGGTAATTCTGGTTAGCAATGAGAACCACGCCGTGCACCAGTCTGCCAAAAAAAGAGGACGTTTGTTTGCGAATTACAATGAGTTGTGGCATGAGCTCGGCGCCCTGCTGCGTTCGGATGGTGATTTTGAATTGCCATGCGAAGACTTGCCCATGCCGGTAATGGAAGAAATCGCGTCGAAAAAACGCTCGGAAATGCGCAAGCGCCATGAGATCACCCTGGAGCTCATCAACTGCCTGCGCAGCGGCCTGGACGCTCACCGCCGACCGACGCCAATGCCAACGCCACAGCAAGTGGCCGCCAACGATGCACAGCAAGTGGAAGAAGACGACTACGAGGCCGCCGTCGCTTGATGCGCCCTGGGGAGCGGCTGGCGCACGCCATAAAAACCGTGGTCCGCACAATCCTGTTACGCTAGACCATATCGGCTTGCGCACAGCGCCGGCCGCTTTCCCCAACGCTTACAAGGAGGCAAGTCATGCGCGTAGATATCTACCGCCGGGCCGAGCACGACGGCATTTTTTCCTATCTCGCCGTGCCGGAAGGAAAGAATATTCCTGAAGAAGTGACCAATACCGACTGGCAACTGGAAGCGCAAGCCAGCGAAATTGAGGACGAAGCCGATGCCTTGCCCGGTTACCATATTGAGCAGCCGCACCAGCAAATCGCCGCCAAGGGCTACGCGATCACCGGCCTGAAAGATATGTAAACGACAAAAGCCAAACCCGATCTGCATCCGGTTTGGCTTTTTTGTGTCAGATAGAGGCAGCTTAGTATTCGACCGCCACTTCTTGCGCCCCCAATAGCTGTTCCAGCGCCGTCTGCAATTCATCCGATGGCGCCACCTTCCACTCATCGCCAAATTGCAGCACGCAGCTGACGCCTTGCGGACTGACGCGCGCAGCGATCGGCAAGCCCGTCTCGGCGCGGTGCGGCATGATCACCTCGCGGATACGGCGCGCATCGAGCGTGGCTGGCAAGACCAGTCCCAACTGGCGGCCATATTGCACGCGCGCAGCGATGATGTCGAAAGCGCTCTCGGCCGTAATGCGCAAGCCACCCGAAAAACGGTCTTCCGAGACCTTGCCCACCACCGCCAGGAATTCGTCTTCCTTGAAGATTTTCCTGTTCGCGTCAAACAGTTCACCATACACCGTCACCTCGACCGTGCCGCTCTTGTCATCGAGCGTGACGATCAGGATCTTGCCGCGCTGCGTCATCTGCGTGCGCAAACCCGTGATGACACCAGCCATCATGCGCGGTTCACGCGAGGGCGACAATTCCGACAGTTTGGTGCGGGCAAAACGGCGTGCCTCGGGCGCGTAGGAATCGAACAGATGGCCGGACAGATAAAAGCCCAGGGCAATCTTTTCTTCCGTCAAACGCTGTTTATCACTCCAGGCGGGCACCTTGACGTACTCGGGCGGCGCCACCATGTCGCTGTCGTCGCCGCCGAACAGGCTGACCTGATTTGCCGCCTTGGCGGCCTGGTCGGCGCACTCCATGGCGAACGCCACGGAAGCGAGCAGGATGGCGCGGTCGATCTTCAGGCAATCGAAAGCGCCGCTGCGTATCAGGGATTCGATGGTGCGGCGGTTGATCTGCTTCTTGTCGACCCGCTTGCAGAAATCGAACAGGCTGGTAAATGGCCCGCCCGCCTCGCGCGCGGCAATGATGGCCTCGATGGCGTTCTGGCCCGAGCCTTTCACGGCGCCCAGGCCGTAGCGGATCTGCGTGACCTTTTTGCCACTGATGGACGGCGCTTCACCGCTCGGCATGAAGCGGTAATCCGATTCATTGATGTCTGGCGGCAACAAGGTCAGCTTGCAGATTTCCAGCGTGTCTTCCACCAGGATCTTGATCTTGTCCGTGTCATCCATGGCCAGCGACAAGTTGGCCGCCATGAAGGCGGCCGGATGGTGCGCTTTCAGATAGGCCGTGTGGTAGGACAGCAAGGCGTAGGCGGCGGCGTGCGATTTATTAAAACCGTAGCCGGCGAACTTTTCCATCAAGTCGAAGATCTCGTCGGCCTTTTCGGCCGTCAAGCCATCTTTCGCCGCACCGGCGCGGAAAATCTCGCGGTGCTCGGCCATCTCTTCGGCTTTCTTCTTGCCCATCGCGCGGCGCAGCATGTCGGCGCCGCCCAGCGAGTAGCCGCCGACGATCTGCGCCATCTGCATCACCTGCTCCTGATACACCATGATGCCGTAGGTTTCGGACAGAATCGATTCCGTGCGCGGATCGGGATAGTCAAAACGTTCGCCGTGCTTGCGCTTGCAGAAGTCGGGAATCAGGTCCATCGGGCCAGGACGGTACAAGGCGACGAGCGCGATAATGTCTTCAAAACGGTCGGGACGCGCGTCTTTCAGCATGCCCTGCATGCCGCGCGACTCCAGCTGGAACACGGCCACGGTCTTGGCCTTGGTCAGCAAATCGTAAGATGGCTTGTCGTTCAGCGGCAAGGTTGCCAGGTCGAAGTTGGCTTGCGCCGGATCGAGCTGCTTGATGTAGCGCACCGCGCGGTCAAGTATTGTCAGCGTGGTCAGGCCCAAGAAGTCGAACTTCACCAGGCCGACGGCTTCCACGTCATCCTTGTCGTACTGCGACACCACGCCCGAATCGCCACCTTGCGTGTACAGCGGGCAAAAATCGGTCAATTTCCCAGGGGCAATTAACACGCCCCCCGCGTGCATGCCGATATTGCGCGTAATGCCTTCGACCTGCTGCGCCAGGTCCAGCAACTGCTTGACCTCTTCCTCGTTTTCCAGGCGCTCCTTGAGCAGCGGCTCTTCCTCGATGGCGTCGGCAATCGACACCGGCTTGCCCGGCTTGAACGGAATCAGCTTGGAAATGCCGTCGCAAAAGTTGTAGCCGAAGTCCATCACGCGGCCCACGTCGCGGATCGCGCCCTTGGCCGCCATGGTACCGAAGGTGGCGATCTGCGAGACCGCCTCCTTGCCGTACAAATCCTTGACGTGCTGGATGACGCGGTCGCGCCCTTCCTGGCAAAAGTCAATATCGAAGTCGGGCATGGAAACGCGTTCAGGGTTCAAAAACCGTTCGAACAGCAAGTTGTATTGCAGCGGGTCCAGGTCGGTAATCAGCAGCGAATACGCCACCAGCGAACCGGCGCCCGAACCGCGGCCCGGGCCGACGGGCACGCCGTTTTCCTTGGCCCACTGGATAAACTCGGCCACGATCAGGAAGTAACCGGGGAATTTCATGTTGCAAATCGTGTCGGTCTCGAATTTCAGGCGCGACTCGTAGCGCGGGCGCTCTTTTTCGCGCTTTTCAGGATCGGGATACAGTTGCAGCAAGCGTTTTTCCAGGCCGGCCTGCGACTCGGCAACGAGAAACTCGTCGATCGTCATGCCGGGCGGCGTGGGGAAATTCGGCAATTGCGGCTTGCCCAGCACCAAGGTCAGATTGCAGCGTTTGGCGATTTCCACCGAATTGGCCAGCGCGGCCGGCAAGTCGGCGAATAGTTCCGCCATGTCCGCTTGCGACATGAAACGCTGGCTGTCATTGAAACGCTTGACGCGCTTGGCGTTGGCCAGCATCTCGCCTTCGGCGATACAGGTGCGCGCTTCGTGGGCGATAAATTCTTCGGGGGAAATAAATTGCACCGGATGCGTAGCCACCACCGGCAAGCCCAGCTTGGCCGCCAGGGCCACCGCATGGCGCACCTGCGCTTCCTGGTTGGCCTGGCCACCGCGCTGGATTTCAATATAAAAGTGACCGGGGAAAATCTCGGCCCAGCGCTGGGCGTTGCGTTCCGCCAGCGCCAGGTTGCCATTTTCAATCGCCACGCCGACGTCGCCAAAATGCGCACCCGACAGGGCGATCAAACCGTTGGCCGCGCTTTCGCCCGGATACAGCTCGTAGTGATTGGTGGCCAGCGCCTGCAGCCATTCGATGCGCAGCTCGGCGCGCCCCTTGTACTGGTTGGTCAGCCAGGCGGTCGACAGCAATTCGCACAGTTGCAGATACCCCATGCGGTTCTTGGCCAGCAGCAACAAACGCGAGGGCTTTTCACGGTTGTCGTCATTGGTGATCCATACATCGACGCCGACGATGGGCTTGAGGCCCTTGCCACGCGCTTCCTTGTAGAACTTGACCATGCCAAACAGGTTGGACAGATCGGTGACGGCCAGCGCCACCTGCTTGTCCTTGGCGGCCGCCTTCACCACGTCGTCGATACGCACCAGGCCATCGACGATCGAGTACTCGGAGTGCACGCGCAAGTGTACAAATCCCGGGCCCTGCGGGGCGTGTTGTAAAGAGTGTGGCGCACCCGCCGGGACGCCGGCTTCCTGCATTACCATTTCCATCCTGTCTACCCATCCTGCAAAATTCAATGGGGTCTATTCTACCGCGTCACAGCCCCCACCCACAGACGCAGAGCGCCGCGGCAGGTAAGAAATTATGCCCGGCCACGTTTGCCCGGCACGCCCGGTGGCGTGGCAATACGTCCAAAGGTGGGTATCACCGCCAGACTGTCAGGCTTATAATATCGGCTGTTCAGTCTAACCCGATCGCCATCATGCAAGCCACACCTTCCCTTTCCGCCGCCGCCAGCCCCTTGACCGCTGCGCCCGCCGACAGTTTTGTCAATATTGCAGCGTATAAATTCATCACGCTGGACGATACGGAAGCCATGCGCCCCTTGTACCAGGAGCAATGCCTGACACTGGGCCTGAAAGGCACCATCCTGCTGACGCCCGAGGGCATCAATATGTTTCTGTCCGGCACGCGCGAGCACATCGACGCTTTCCTGGCCTGGGTGCGCAGCGACGCCCGCCTGGCCGATCTGGAATGGAAGGAAAGTTTGTCGAATGAGCAATCCCACAAGCGCATGCTGGTGAAGCTGAAAAAAGAAATCATCACCATGCGCATGCCGCTGATCAAGCCGGAACTGGGCCGCGCGCCGTCGGTCGACGCGCAGACATTGAAACGCTGGCTGGACGCCGGCGTCGATGATGCGGGCAAACCGGTGGTGATGATGGAAACGCGCAACGCCTTTGAAGTCGATGTCGGAACGTTTAACAACACCCTCGATTATCGTATCGACAAGTTTACCGAATTCCCGGCCGTCGCTGCCGCGCACAAGGATGAACTGGAAGGCAAGACCGTGGTCACCTTCTGCACGGGCGGCATCCGCTGCGAAAAAGCCGCCATCCACATGAAGGAAATCGGCTACGACAGCGTGTACCAGCTCGACGGCGGCATCCTGAAGTATTTTGAAGAAGTGGGCGGCGACCATTACACGGGCGACTGCTTCGTGTTCGACTACCGCACCGCCCTCAACCCGAAACTGGAACCAACGGAAACCGTGCAATGCTTCGTCTGCCGCGCCGTCGTCACGCCGCGCCAGCAGCTGGCGCCGGAATACGTGTACGAAGTGTCTTGCCCGCATTGCTTTCATCAAAAGAACGCCTGATAAAGAAGCTGGCAGAGGCTGGCAACAGCCTTCATCGTTTATAATACGGCAATTTTCAGCATTGATTAGGGATAGCTTCCACCCGACAGGCGGCCTGCCCCATTGCTGTTCCTGCGGGCATCCGCGCACCATTATTCCGATAGAAACACATGAGCACTGACGTCATCAAGTCCGATTCCACGCTCACAAGCCGGCTTGTTTTCCTCGACTATTTACGCATCTTTTCTTTCGTCAGCGTGTTAATCGGGCATAAATTCTATGCTCAATTGAGCGCCTGGGCCGACAATCCGCAATTCCATGCGACCCCCAGGTTATTGCTGCAACTGATATTGCCGGCATTCTGGAATGGCGGCACCGGTGTCGCCGTCTTTTTCATTATCTCCGGTTATATCATTACTCATGTGCTGATCCACGAATCCACCGGCACGTTCCTGCTCAAGAGAATTTTCCGGATTTATCCGCTGTACGTGGTTGCCGTCATATGTCAATTACTGGCCGACCATTATCTGTTTCATCAGCCATTTCCCGGGTTGCGCATCGTCGCGATTCAGCTGTCGCTGCTGGGAGACTGGCTGCAAGCACCGTACGCGCTGGCTGGCGTCGAATGGACCTTGCGCATTGAAATTGTATTTTATCTGTTGATGGCAGCCCTGAAATCGGTCGGCCTATTAAACCGCTTCCGCCCGCTATTGCCATGGGTATTGCTGGGTGCCTCATTCGGATTGAGCATGATCAACCCCATCCCGTCTTTCGGTGGAGTTTTCATTGCGTACTTCACCATTTACGCCCCGATTCTTTTTATCGGTGTCTTTTATTATATGTTCGAGAAAAAAGAAATCCCGCTGCTGTTGCTGCTGTTTTTCACCGCTGCCATCCTGTACCAGTATTTCGGGCAGATCGCCTTGTACTGGCCAACCTGGCTAGGTTCCCACTTTATCAGCATCGCAGTGGCGATCTTCAGCGCTGCCTGGCTATACCGGGCTCGCTTGAAACCAAGCCCGGTGGTATTACTGCTGTCAAATTTGACGTTCGCGGTATACCTGTTCCACAACTGGGCATGGAATCCGATCAAGATGGTGTTCGCCAAACTGTCGATCAACGTGCTGCCGCCCGATATACAAGCATTGTTCGGCCTCTTCATTCTCAGTTATCTGATGCACAAAATCGTCGAAAAGGGTGGCGTCAAACTGGGCCAGCGCCTGCTGCAAAGGCTGGGTCAGCGGCGCAGGGGCATGCCTGCCGGTTTGTCCAACACGGCAGTTTGATGGCGGCGGCTCACAGCCGCTGCAATATGCCGGCCGCGTCGAAACGCGCATCCCAGGAATGGCCGATACGAAATTGTGCGATCTGCGCGGCATCGTCACGGTGCGCCAGCGCCTGCGCCACCTGCGCCGCCAGGTCGCCCTGCGGCTCGGCCAGGAACACGCCGGCCTCCCCTTCGCGCATCGCCATTTCGCCAAAGCGGGTCGACAGCACCGGCAATCCCAGCGCCCGGTATTCATAATATTTGATCGGATCGACCGAATCGGTCAGGGTGGTGCGCTTGAACGGGATCAAGCCAACCGAGAAACTTTGCATGAAGCGGATCGCCTGGCGGTGTTCGCAGGCCGGCAATAATTCTATATTGTCCGGCAGCTGCGCCGGCACGGCGCCGAACACGGGGCCAATCAGGCGCACCGGCAGATCCGGATTAGCGCGCGCCAGCGCAATCACCAGTTCCCAGTCAAACCATTGCGCGATAGTACCCACGTAACCGAGCACCGGCTGTTCCGGGCGCGGCGGCAAGGCATCGGGCGGTGGCAAGGTTTCGAAGGCGCAAGCATTCAAGGCCAGATGCAGGCGCTCGCCGCAATCGGCAAACCGCCTTGCCAGCAAGCTCGACGATACCGTCACCTGCCCCGCCAACGCCGCCACCGCCCGCTCGCTGCGTTCCATGGCATGCCTGGAGTAACCGCGATAAAAGGCCGGAAAGTCGTCCATCACATCGAACAACGATGGCAGTTGCGGATGGCGGCGCAGGATGTCCAGTGCCAGTTTGGAAGGTTTTCCAATCGCCAGCAGACACTTGCCGCTGGCGCTGAAGCGCTCGATGGCCAGCAAGACCGGTTGCCACAGCAAGCCATTGAGCCAGGCTGAACCTGGCAGCGGCTCGATCGGCAAGGCGCGCGGCTGCAACACTGTCAACCACGGTGGCGTGGGCCTGGCGGCTTGCGGCGCGGCGATGGCGGTCTTGATGCGCCGAAAATCGCCGGGCGCCGGCAGCCGGGTAGGATAGGGGTCTATCCACAGCACCTGGCCACCGGTTCTGGCATGAAACCATTCGACGAATTTATGCGGGCGCTGTGCAAAACTGCTCCACGGAAGTGGAGACAGGTAAATCAGACATGTCATGCAAAGTGCCCGCGCAGCACTTCGACGATGCGCTCGGCGCCATGTCCGTCGCCATACGGCGAAATGCCGCGCGCCATGGCGCTGTAGGCGGACGCATCGTCGAGCAGCAACTGGGCTTGTTCCACGATGCTGTCGTAATGCGGGCCGACCAGCTTGACCACGCCTTGCTCGACGGCTTCCGGACGTTCGGTTTCGTCGCGCAAGACCAGCACCGGCTTGCCGAGCGCCGGCGCTTCTTCCTGCACCCCGCCCGAATCGCTGATGATCAGGTAGGAGCGCTTCATCGCCGCGACGAACGGCGCGTAGTCCAGCGGTGCGCACAGGTGGATATTGGCGCGCCCGCCCAGCACTTCATACGCCACATCCTTGACGTTCGGGTTCGGATGCACCGGATACAGGAATTGCACGTCCGGATTGCGCTCGGCCAAGGTCTGGATGGCGCGGCAGATATCGCGGAATGGCGCGCCGAAATTTTCGCGGCGGTGCGAGGTGATCAGGACCAGGCGCTTGTCCGGGTCGAGCTCGATGCCCAGTTCCAGTTCGCGGTTGGCGGTCATCAGCAAGGCGTCGATGACGGTATTGCCGGTGACGATGATATCGCTGTCGGGCGCGCCTTCACGCAGCAGGTTCTGGCGCGAACCCTCGGTCGGCGCGAAATGCCAGCGCGCCAGGCGGCCGGCGATGACGCGGTTGGCTTCCTCGGGGAAGGGATTTTGCATATCCCAGGTGCGCAAGCCCGCTTCGACGTGGCCGAACGGAATGCGGTGGTAAAAGCAGGCCAGCGCCGCCGTCATGACGGTGGTGGTGTCGCCTTGCGCCAGCAGCACGTCCGGTTTTTCGGCCAGCAAGACTTCATCGAGTTCCAGCAACAGCCGCGCCGTCAGCGTGGTCAGGGCCTGGTTAGGGCGCATGATATTCAAGTCGATATCCGGCGTGATGCCGAAGAAGTTCAAGACCTGGTCCAGCAAATCGCGGTGCTGGGCAGTAGCCAGCACGCGTACGTCAGCCCACGGCTGCTGCTTCAGCGCCAGGATCACCGGCGCCATCTTGATCGCTTCCGGACGGGTGCCGACGGCACAGATAATTTTAATTTTCGACATAGGATTCCTATCTACTGCGCGACCACATCGGGGCGCCATTAACATCAGACTGCTGGTTTGCGACCACGCAAGACCCACCGGCTCAGGAAGAACGTCAGCGGTATCATCACCACCAGGACCAGCAACGGAGCCAGGTGAGCGGGAATCCGCAAGCGTTCAATCAACACTCCAAGCAATAGTGCTGAAGTGCCATACTGCACAACATACACAACTGGATAGGTAAACAACCCTTTCCAGCTCAAGGGCGTCTTGAATACGATACTGGCGTTGAACCAGTACGAAAAAACAATGCCGCTGGCATAAGCGAGTGCATAAGCAATCTGATAAAAGAATAATTTTTGCAACAAAAAATACAGGCCGTATGTCAGGCCTGTATTCAGCAATCCACCAACCAGAAAGCGCAGCCAATATTGCATCTTGCTAGAAATGGTGATCATGCTCAGGCCGTTTTTCCGCTTTTCGCCTCGGCTACGAAATCCGAGTAATTACGGATGTAATCTGCAGCATCATAATAGTCAGAGGCAAATACCAGCAAAATCGCATCGGCGGAATAGCGGTACTGGATACCCCAGGTCATCGGCGGCAGATACAAGCCCATGTTGGGTTTATCAAGCAACATTTCTTCGCGCTTGTCACCATCGTCGGCGACCACCCGTACACTGCCTTTGACGGCAATCAGGAATTGGTGACAGTTACGGTGCGCATGTTCACCGCGCGTTTCAGCCGTCGGCACATCATAGACCATGAAATAGCGGCGCGGCACGAACGGAATTTCGCGTTCAAACTCGCCGACCGACAAGCTGCCGCGCATATCCGGCACGGCACGGAAGGTATGCAAGGTAACGCCCTTGATCTGAGTCGGCGCGACACCAGGCTCGGCAGCGCCCGAGGGCAGCCTGGCAGCTCTGGAGGAGTCTGCAGTGTCCGCGTAACCGACGATCTTGGCCGGATTGCCTACCACGATGGCATGCGGCGGCACAGACCGGGTAACCACCGCACCGGCGCCGACCATGGCGTTCTGGCCGATGGTCAAACCGGGCAGGATGGTCGCATTGGCGCCGATCGATGCACGCGCAGCGACTGTCGTACGCAAGAACGTTTCAGGAAACTGCTTGCTACGCGGAAAGCGATCGTTGGTAAACGTAACGTTCGGTCCGATAAACACATCGTCGTGCACTTCCAGGCCATCCCACAACTGCACGCCGCATTTGATGGTGACACGGTCGCCGACCGTCACATCGTTTTCGATAAAGACCTGATCACAGATATTGCAATCCTTGCCCAGCACCGCACCCGGCAAAATATGCGCAAACGCCCATACGCGGGTACCGGCGCCAATATGCTTGCTTTCGCATAAAGCATTTTGATGTACAAAATAATCCATCGTATCCCTCTTATCCCTCTTTATTGGCCGAACTGCTGGACACGCATCGGTATTGCCAGCGGCCGGCTCTTGGTATTTTCATAAGCACGCCAGGCATAGGAACCGACGATGCCAAGGCCAAACAGATTCACCGCACCGAGAAACACGATCGCCGTCATGGTCATGGCATAACCTGGCACGGCGATCCATCCGGACAAGCGTGCCACACCGACGCCCAGGCCAAACAGCGCCGCCAGCAAGGCGGTCGTGCCGCCAACCCGTATCAGCAAACGAATCGGCAAATCGGTGAACGCAAACACGCTATCCATCATGTAGTTGACCTTTTTCCTGAAGGTCCAGGCGGACTTGCCGTGCTGGCGCTCCTGGCGTACATAGGTAATATGCTTGCGGCGGAAACCCAGCCAAAACAGTTGCGCAATCAGCGAAGTGTGCTGCTCGTCGAGCGTCAACAGCGTATCGCGGAACACCTTGTTACAGCCAAATACATCGACTCCGCCAACCGGCACCTCGGCGACGACATAGCGGCGGTACAAGCCCCAGAATATCTGCGACGGCACACGCGTCATCAGCGGATCCATACGGCCCTCGCGCGATCCCAGCACCACGTCGGCCTCGTCGGCGCGCAAAACCTGGTCCATTTGCAAAACCAGTTCCGGTGGCTCCTGCAAATCTGCAGCCATCACCGCGAACCGCTCACCCTTGGCAAGCTGCAAGCCCGTGCGGATGGCGGCAAAGGAACCGAAATTACGAGAAAGCAATATCAGCTGCGATGTGAAGCCGCAACCCGGCAAAGCGTCGCGCAGCAGCTCATAACAGCGGTCCGGACTGCCGTCGATCACAAATACGGCTTCGAAATCGCCGTCGATCGAGCGTCGCAAGCCATCCACCGCTTGCAGCAAATCAGGAATCGATCCTTCGTTTTTATATACCGGAATCACTAATGAAAGCACGCAAACTCCTTTCAGCGCTGAAAATAAGCACTGACGGCGGCAATCACCTGTTCCACCTGTTCATCGCTCATGCCGGGGAAGCACGGCAGGCTGACCACCGTCTGGCTGGCCGCCTCGGTCACCGGCAAGGCGCCGGCGATACGGGCGCCGGGATAGGCCGGCTGGCAATGATCAGGTATCGGATAATGTGCATCGGTGGCGATGCCCTGTTCCTTGAGGAATTCGCGGAAGGCGTCGCGTCCATCGATCCTGATTACATACAGGTGCGCGACATAATCGTCGCCAATAGCCGGCAATGCCAGTATTGGAAAGGCAGCAAAAGCGGCGTTGTAGCGGCTGGCGATACTGCGCCGCTCGGCGTTCCAGCGATCCAGCAAGGGCAGTTTTTCATTCAGGATGGCGGCCTGCATTTCATCCAGGCGGCTGTTACGGCCGCCCTGTACCACGACTTGATATTTGGATGACCAGCCGTACTGGCGCAGCGTGCGCAAGCGCGCATTCAGTTCGCCGTCGCGGCACACGATGGCGCCGCCATCGCCCAGCGCGCCAAGATTCTTGGTCGGATAAAAACTGAAGCAGGCAGCGTCTCCCCAAGCGCCGGCCATGCGGCCATCGCGCCGCGCGCCATGCGACTGGGCGCAATCCTCAATCAGGGCGACGCCGGCCTTGCGGCACAGCGCCTGCAAGGCATCCATGTCGGCCAGTTGGCCGTAAAGGTGGGTCACGATGACACACTTTGGCTGCTGCGCCAGCGCCACCTGCAGCGTTTCAGCCGTCATCGTCATGCTGGACGGGTCGACATCGACATACAGCGGTACCGCGCCGATCGCGTGGATCGCCGTACTGCTGTAGAAGCCGGCATTGGCCACCGCCACCACCACATCGTCGCGGCCGACACCCAGACCGCGCAGCGCAATTTCCAGCGCATCGCTGCCATTGGCCACGGAGACGCAATGCTCGACGCCGACATAAGCGGCGAACGCACTTTCAAAATTTGTCACTTCCTGGCCGAGCACATACCAATGCCGTGTCAGCACACGCTTGAGCGCACCCTCAAAATCGAGCGAGGCATTCGCCGCCACGTCGGAAAACAAGTTAATCATTCAAAAACTCCTATTAAGTGCTTTTCATTGTACGCAATGGTAGCAGGCCCAGCTTGGCTGAAAATCCATCTTTAAGCTTCATCGCCCGTTTTTCAACCAAATGCCAAGATAGAAATCCGCACAACAATGCCAACATACATGAGTACATGCAGTTTTCCATGCCAGATAAACGCGGGAAATAATGGGCTACCAATTGCTGCGATGGCCATCCATACAAATACACGCCGTAGGAATAATCCCCCCAGCGGTCCAGCCACGCAAATTGTGCATAAAAACTGACGACGCAGAAAAAAGTGCTCAGCAGCAAAATGTAGGCGAACGGAAAACGATCCGTGCCCAAGGTAATGCCAGCCAGAAACAGTGCCACCAGTAAATAAAATGGACTGACCGGTACACTGTCACGATTGATATATAAAAAAGCCCCGATACAAAACAACAAGCAGACATGGCGGCTGGTCGAATTATTGAACAAGGACGGCGTCAGCTCGGGCGCAGACCAGAGAGCCACGATACCGACAAAAAATACCACATTGAATAGCGCCCGGTGGCGCAGTATCCCCAACAGATAAAAGCCCAGCAAGAAAATGTACAGCCACACCTCGATCAATACTGACCAGATCGATCCGTTGACGGCATGATCGCTATGGGTTTCAAATACGCCCGGTAGAAAAAAGCCACCGCGAAAAGTGCCTGCCAGCCCCGTGAAATATGACCAGACATCAGGATGCCGTAGATATTCGCCCAGCGGCAGAGTCGTCAACACGGAACCCATGACAAACGTCACCAGCAGCAGATTGACCCACAGTGCCGGATAGATACGTAATATTCGCGCGACCAGGTATCGCCGGACGCCCCCCTTCAGGATACTGGCGGTGACCAGGAAACCGCTGATCAGGAAAAACAAGTCAACCGCAACGCCGCCACTGAAGGCGTAATTGGTGGTCCGCGTGACCCAGTCGGCTGGTGTGCCTGCCACGATGGCCGGAGTATGCCCATAGATCACGGTAAATGCCGCCAGCAGGCGAATCAAGGTGAGATTGTTATGCTTGCCAACAAATAGATTACCCAGCGTCGTCATTTCAGCGCCTCCAGATGGATGGCCACGCAGTCTACGGGCATTCCGAGAGTGGTCTCAACGACAATAGTCTTGCCAGCCGAACTAGCCGCGCCAGAAACCAGGCCGGCGTATACGGGCGAGGCCGGGTCGGCCAGCACATACCATGTTGCATGCAAACCCATCACATGATCGAGGTAGCTGCCGCCATGCATATACCACGGCGAAAAAGTATCAGCGCCGCTGACACATACCTTGCCAACATGATTGATCTGATCTTTTTGGGAGGCCAACGCGGCCAGAACATGTCGATTTGACATTCCTACTTCGTCATACCAGCTGGCGATGCTGTCGCGTCCGCTACGGTCGAACAGCGACACCAGGATCACCAGTAGCAGGAAGATGCTGGTCGCAAAAACCTTTGCGCTACGCTCGCTTGCAGAAGTAAAAGCCTGCACCAACTCGAACAAAGCCGCGTAACAGGCTGCCATCAATAATGGCAGCCAGATCAGTTCGTAATAAGCATTGACATGGTTGGGCAGTACCGAATATGGCAACATGACACTGAGCATGGCGGCCAGCAGATAAGCGGTCTTGGGCACGGCCCGGGTACGCAGGATCAGCACCAGAGTGGATACCAGCACGAATACAAACACGGTGCAGATCGTCCTGCCATGCTGCCCCAGCGCCGGATGCCCTCCGCCCAGCAAGTAACGCCAGATGGTATGGGCAATGCCGGTTGGCGTCGCATCAATGAAATAAGGTGCAGCGGTGTCGCTCATGCCAAGAAAACTCGACGCAGCCATGAACTTGGCACCGGCGATCAGCAAGCCCGAGATCAGCAGCGCGATCCCGCTCCAGGCGATCATGCGCTTGCGCTGTCCGCGCGCCTGCAGCACGGCATACGCCGCCGTTACCGCATACAGCACCACAAAATCTTCCTTTGCCAATACCGACAAAACCAGCAGCAGCAGCGACCACTGCAATGCGCCGCGCCCTGGCCGCGTCACTTCGCGCAACAGCGCCCACGCCGCCGCCACACCAAAGCAGCCCGACAGCATATGGGTGACCATGCCAGTGTAGCGCGCATACTCGGCGATCACAGGTGTCGCAAAGCAGACCACCGCAAATAACAGCAGCGCTATCCAATAGTTTGCCGGACGGATGACTTCGCAGAGTAACTTCCAATTCAGCAACACAAAGACCAAACTCAGCAAACGTATGCTCCAGATCAGCCACTCGGGGCCCATCTGCGCCAAACCCTGGATCAAAAGGGTCGAAAACGGCCGTATCCACACCCAATTCCAGACATTTCCACCAGAGCCATAGTTGGAATAATCATCATGGTGTACGGGTACCGCGGAAGGTGCATAATGCGCTCCCAGCCCATAGGCGGACAGGTAAAAAACCACGCCCATCAGAAAGAGCGCGAGCAGCATCGTTGTCGCACCGTTACGCCACTTGCCTGCGATTGCCTCCAGCGAACCAGCATTCTTCAAATCATGCATCAAACTACATCCCGTTCATAATTATGTGGCACCCATGGGCCCCACTTGGCTTCATAGGTCGCTTTATTTTGCTCGAACAAGGCTTGCCGGTCGCTGCTCCTGACCTTGTTGAACGAGGCCGACAAATGGTGGTGGATAAACACGTCTTCGGCACACACGATGCGCAATCCCAGTTGTTCGATGCGGCGGCAATAATCGTCATCCTCGAAGAAGCCACGGCCAAACACTTCATCGAGGTCGCCGACCTGTTGATATACGCTGCGCGGTAACATCACGCAAAAGAATGCTGCCGTGGGCAGCGGGAACAACTGACCGATATGGCTGCGGGTATAACGCCCGGTTTCCAGCAGCATCTCCTCCATATTGCTATAACTGGTCTGGATCTTCGCCTGGTTGCCGATATTATTGGTCACCGGACCGATCAGGCCGATACCGGGATCGCGCTGCAAATGCTTGAACATCGTGCGCACCCAGCCTGGCGTGACATAGGTATCATTGTTCAGCAAGACCAGGTAGTCACCAGAGGCGACCGCCAGCCCTTGATTATTGGCGGCGGCAAAACCGCGGTTATCATCGTTCAGGATCAGCTTGCGGTTCGATGCACCGCTTACCCATTCCTTGAGGAAGGCTGGCGAGCCATCCGAGGAAGCGTTATCGACTACGATGATTTCCAGCGGCGCATGCTGGGTATGCAGCTCCAGGCTGCTCAGGCAGGCGCGCGTGAAGTCGATATTGTTATAGGTGACCACGATCACGCTGACCATCGGATCGCGCGCAGCCGATTCGGCCTCGCTGATCAAGGCGCGCGCGCGATGGTTCCAGGTTTGTTCCTGGGCAAAATGCTGGCGTTGTGCGATGGCGTCCGGCCCATCATTGTCTTGCAACACCTGTGCGACGGCCGACAGGAAACCCTCGGTATCCTGGCCCACCCGCACCAGGCCATCGAATTGCCGCATTTCCGGCAGGTCGACCGAGACCACCGGCTTGCCGGCGCTCAGGTATTCATACACCTTGACGGGATTGGTCGCCAGCGTCAGCGGAATCACCTTGAACGGCAACAGGCAGACATCGAAGGCGTGCAGATATGCCGGCAATTGTGCATACGGCATTTCGCCGGTCATCACCACATTCGGCAAATGCGCCAGCTTGCCCTTGGCGTCAACCGTATCGGCGCCGATCAGCAGGATGCAGCAATCGCTGAAACGCCGCGCCAGCGCTTCGACCAGCTCCAGGTCGAACCATTCGGCAATTGCGCCGTAGTAGCCGATCACCTTGCGGCCCTGCGGCTCCGTGTAAATAGTGCCTGGCCGCTGCGCGAAATGGGCAAACTCGCCGGCGTTACGGATCAGTGCGCGGTGCGGTGCATGCTGCGCCACCACGTCGTCGAGCCAGGCCGAGGTGGTGATGGTCAGATCGGCATTGCGCATCAGCGCACGTTCCAGTTCCAGCACCGCTTCGGCCGTATTGCCAAAGCCTTCGTGGTGGTCCATGCAGTCGTAGATGACGCGGCTGTTCGGCAACACTGCCGCCACGTCGTACCAGAACGGATGGTCGATCAGCGACACGATGCTATGCGAATTGGCCCAGTCCAGCACTTCCCCCAGGCTGCCGCGCAATTGCTGCACGATATCGTGGTTCGGTACAGAAGTGTAAATCACCGGCGCGCCGGCGGCATACAGGCGGATCTGGAACAGCCGGCCCGCGCTGTCGAGCTGTTCCTGCTCGAAACCGGCGCGCGTATCGTCGACCAGGTTGACCGATACATAAAACACCCGCCGGCCGGACTGGGCCAGCGCCTGTGCCAGCTGTTGCGGACGCTGATGACGGAAATGCCAGTCGATCACGCCCCAGACGATGTAGTCCGGCGCATCGGCTTGCTGCACTGCCGGCCTCAAAGCCGGCGGGTCGAACGGACGCGACACCAGCACCTGCTTGCGCACCGCGGTGTAAGGCTGGACCACGGTTTTACGGTAGGTGCCGAGCAGTGTACGCTTGACGCCTTCCGGCAAGGGCAAAGCATGATATACCTTGCGCAAACCGCGCAGCAATTTCTGGCGGTCTTCGCTGAGCAAGCCGTAACGCCACAAACGGGCGCCAAACCGCAGCGGCCCGGTCAGGCGCCAGGAGCGCGTGTTGCGCATATGGTCGAGCACTTTTTGCGCAGCTTGCTGGGCTGCTGCCGAATGGCTGAGGTTATTGATTTCCGCCGTCGAGTCAGCAACGCTCTTGAGCAGGCTGGTGTTTTCAGTGGCAGACGTTTGCAACTGCTGATGCAGATTGACGATGTCAGCGGCAAGCGTATCGGCCTGCCGCCGCAATTCCAGTATATGCGTATCACGTTCGATCAACAGTTCATGCAGGTGACGCGACTGCGCGTCCTGATGACGCGACTGTTCCTCCTGGTGGCGCGACTGCTCCTCCTGGCGGCGCGACTGCTCCTCCTGGCGGCGCGACTGCTCCTGCATGTGGTACGACTGTTCCTCCAGCTTACGCGACTGTTCCTGCAGGTGGCGCGACTGCGCGCTCTGGTCGTCTTGTTCAATCCGATAGTCTTGCAGGCACATTCTGCGCTGGTCCAGCCAGGCGGGCGCCGCATACACCAGGATCACTTGCTCGCCGCGCCATAAGGTATTGGGCAGCGGACGGCAATCGATGACGCGCGACCAGGCCAGGCGGAATCCATTGTCCAGCACCAGTGGCAGATTTTCAGGAAGGAAAGAGTAAAAATGCTCGTCGATACGGTCGCGTTCGCGGTAAGGCAAGGCCAGTACGATGGCCTTACTTGCGCGCTGCCCCAGAATGCCCAACACGTCGTAAGGCCGATGGAAATGTTCCAGCGTATTCGACGAAAACACCACATCAAACTTCTTGCAGCCGGCCTGGGCTGCGGCCAGCCAATCCTCGTTGAGAAACTCGATGGCTGGATAACGCTGGCTGGCCTGTTCGATGGCCACCGCCGAAAAATCCACCCCGCTCAACTGCCCTGCATCGATATAACTGGCCAGCACATCGGTGCCGTCGCCCTGCGCACAGCCCCAGTCGACCAGGCTGAGACGATCGCGCCGGATTTCATCGAACAGCCAGTGCGGCAGGCTTTCTATCGCCAGACGGGCAAAGAAACGTGACTGGCGAGGTCCCTCGAAGGACTCCCAATCGGTCGAAAAGCGGCCGTCCCAATAGGTGCCGGTATTGATTGTAGTAACGTCTGTCATTTACTTGAGCAAAATAGAGTGCTGGATGGGAGGCTGAAATTGTCCAAAAAGGCGCGCATCGGATAAGGATGAAAAATAATGGGCGCCTTCGACGTATTCATAATAATGAATATCGCTGTGCTGCCGATTTTCCAGTGCAGCGACCAATAAATATTTACCCGTCAACAAATAGTTATTAAGTTGGAACGATACGCTAAAACGTTCGGTATCGGGCAAGACTTTTCCATCAAAGTCATGTGTTGTGGAAACAATCAGATCGCTGCCCTGCAAATCCTTGATCGAAAAGGCGACACTTAAATGCTCGCGAGAAATACCCGCCGGGATATGCAAATCGATACGGACTTCGATCGCACTATTCCAGTAATGCACATTCTTGCGTTCGCCATCTACATCGAGCACCGAGGCTGACAGGATGCTGCCCTTGTGCGATCCCCAATGGGTCACCGGGCGCGCATCGAGCAAGATGACGGCCTCTTCACCAGCGATGGCTGGCAACGCACTACTCTGCGGCAAGTCTTGCTGCTGGCGTTCGATTTCCGCCTGCAGCACCTCTTCCTCGCTCTGCTCATCACGGAACATGAATTCCATATACCGCCCGGTCACCGGAAACACGTCGCCCTGCTCGACCAGCCTGCCCTTGTCCAGCCAGACCACTCGCTCGCACAAGGTGCGGATCGAGCCGACATCATGGCTGACAAACAGGATGGTGGTGCCGCGCTCCTTGATTTCCTTGATGCGCCGCATGCACTTGGCGACAAAACGGGCATCGCCCACCGACAAGGCTTCATCAACGATCAGGATGTCCGGATCGACATGGATGGCGATGGAAAATGCCAGCCGCGCATACATGCCGCTCGAATACGTCTTGACCGGTTGGTCGAGGAAGTCGCCGAGTTCGGAAAATTCCAGCACTTGCGCCATGCGCGCCTGCATGTCTTGCGCCGGGAAACCCAGGATGGCGGCGTTCAGCATGACGTTTTCACGCCCGGTGAATTCGATGTTGAAGCCCGCGCCCAGTTCCAGTAGCGCAGCCACGCGGCCGTGCGTGACGACGGTGCCGAAGCTGGGTGCAACAGTGCCGCATATCATTTGCAGCAAGGTCGACTTGCCGCTGCCGTTACGGCCAATGATGCCCACCGTCTCGCCGCGCTTGACGGAAAACGAGGCATCGCGCAAAGCCCAGAATTCACGGAAATATTGTTTTTTGCCGCGCCCCAGCATTTGCAGCAGGCGGTCACGCGGCCGGTCGTAGATATGGTAGCACTTGCTCAAGCCCTCTACCTGAATCGATATATCAGAGGACATCGGCAAATCCCTTTCGCGTCTTTTGGAACCAGGCAAAACCCAGCCAGGCCACCATCAGGGTAGCCAAGGCGTACAGCGACAGCATGCCGAAGTCGGGCAGCTTGCCCCAAAATAAAATATCACGCGTCATTTCGACGGCCGGCGTCAAAGGATTGAGCAGCAGCAAATGGCGATATTTTTCCGGCAGCGAACTGACCGGATAAAAAATCGGCGTCAGGAACATCAGCACCGTGGTCACCATGCCGATAAACTGGCCGACATCGCGCAGGTAAACACTCAGCGACGCCAGCATCCAGCTCAGGCCCATGATGAACAGCATCAGCGGCAAGACGATCAGGGGCAGCAGCAACACCGTCAGGTGCGGCACGCCGAACAGCAGCGCATACGCGGCCAGCCACACGCCCAGGCTGATGATGAAATGGAAGAAAGCCGAACCGGCACTCACCCAAGGCAATATTTCCAGGGGAAATACCACTTTCTTGACGTAATTGGCATTCGCCATGATCAGGCCGGGCGCGCGGTTGATACACTCTGAAAACAGATTAAAAATGATCAAGCCGGCAAACAGCACCAGCGCGAACTCCGTTTTTGAGTCGCTGCCGGCATTCCAGCGCGCCTTGAAGACCACGCTGAACACGAAGGTGTAGATGGTCAGCATGAAGACGGGATTGAAAAATGACCACAGGATGCCAAGTACCGAGCCGCGGTAGCGGCCGATGACTTCGCGTTGTATCAATACCAGTAACAGGCCGCGATTACGCCACAGGCTGGCCGCCATTTCCCTGGGTGAACTGGAAAAATGGCGCATTAATTGAACATTTCCGACTCGCTAAAGGCCGTGCCCTGTGCATCCTTGGCCGACAATACTGCCGGGCCAGCCAACGGCCATTCGATCGCCAGCGTGGCGTCGTCCCAGGCGATGCAGCGTTCATGTTGCGGCGCCCAATAATCGGTGGTCTTGTATAAAAATTCAGCGCTCTCGCTCAGCACGGTAAAGCCATGGGCGAAACCTTCGGGCACCCACAGCTGTTTCTTATTTTCAGCACTTAATATCACGCCATACCACTGACCGAACGTGACGGAGTGACGGCGCAGATCAACGACGACATCGAATACTTCACCGGCAATAACACGCACCAGCTTGCCTTGTGGCTGCTGGATCTGATAATGCAAGCCACGCACGACATTTTTTTCAGAACGGGAGTGATTATCTTGCAAAAAAGACACTGATCTACCCACTGCAGCTTCAAATTGCGCATGGTTATAGCTTTCAAAGAAAAACCCGCGCTCATCACCAAACACCTTGGGTTCGATGATCAACACATCCGCAATCGGACTGGCGATCACATTCATGCTACTTTCCCTTCTTTCAGCAAACGCTGCAAATACTGGCCATAACCATTCTTGGCCAGGGGCTGGGCCAGGCGCGCCAGCTGCGCCGCGTCGATAAATCCTTTGCGGTATGCAATCTCTTCCGGGCACGCCACTTTCAAGCCCTGGCGATGCTCTATCGTCGCGATAAAGTTGCTGGCCTCAATCAGGCTTTCATGCGTGCCCGTATCGAGCCACGCGTAACCACGCCCCATGATCTCGACATTCAATTGCTGGCGCTCCAGATAAATCCGGTTGACGTCAGTAATTTCCAGTTCGCCACGCGCCGATGGCTGCAGTCCTGCAGCAATCTCGACGACTTGGTTATCGTAAAAATACAGGCCAGTCACCGCATAGTTACTCTTCGGCACCAGCGGCTTTTCTTCCAGGCTGGTCGCCTGGCCATAGGCATCGAAATCGACTACGCCATAGCGCTCCGGATCCTGCACGTGATAGGCAAACACGGTGGCACCGGACCGGTGCGACGACGCTTGTTCCAGCTGAAGCTGCAAATCATGACCATAAAAAATATTATCGCCAAGCACGAGTGCACAAGCGCCATCGCCAATAAAATCCTTGCCGATAATAAAAGCTTGCGCCAAACCATCAGGACTTTCCTGCACCGCATATGTGAGCTTCAGGCCCCATGCGCTGCCATCACCCAGTAATTGCTGAAAACGTGGCGTATCCTGTGGCGTCGAGATAATCAAAATCTCGCGTATGCCAGCCAGCATCAAGGTAGTGAGCGGATAATAAATCATCGGCTTGTCATAGATCGGCAACAATTGCTTGGACACTGCCATGGTGACGGGATACAAGCGCGTCCCCGATCCTCCGGCCAGGATGATGCCTTTACGTTCAGTCATGATTATTTTTCCAGAAATTCGGTCAGCATACGGCTTACACCGATACGCCAGTCAGGCAGGGTAAGGTCAAATGCCTGTTGTACTTTTTGCAGGTCGAGGCGGGAGTTTTTCGGGCGCGGCGCAGGGCTGGGAAAAGCATTGCTGGCGACTGCCTCAATCGCGCCTGGCCCCACTTTCAAGTCCACGCCGGCCTGGCGCGCCTGCTCAATCACAAAGCTGGCATAGCCGTGCCACGAGGTGTGTCCTGCTGCGGCAAGATGGTAAATGCCGCCCAGTTCAGGGTGGCCACGCATGGCGCGGATCGCATGCGCACTGACGTCGGCCAGCAAGTCGGCGCCGGTCGGCGCACCAATCTGGTCATCCACCACCGACAGGCGTTCACGTTCGGCCGCCAGGCGCAGCATGGTTTTGGCAAAATTGCCGCCACGCGCCGCATAGACCCAGCTGGTACGGAAAATCAGATGGCGGCAGGCCGATGCAACGATCGCCTGCTCACCTTCGAGCTTGGTCTTGCCATACACGCTGAGCGGCCCGGTCGGATCGCTCTCAGTCCAGAGGCGCTCGCCACTGCCATCGAACACATAATCGGTGGAGTAATGCACCAGCAGGGCGCCGCTGCTTGCGGCTACGCGCGCCAGCACACCGGGCGCCAGCGCATTGACAGTGCGGCACGATTCAACATCGCTTTCCGCGCGGTCGACCGCGGTATACGCGGCCGCATTGACGATCACATCGGGCGACAGCAGACGCACGGTGTCGGCGAGACCGTCGAGGTCACGCAAGTCACCGCAAGGATCGCGGCTGTCGCTACCCAGTGCCGTGAGTTCGCCCAGAGGCGCCAGGCTGCGCTGCAATTCCCAGCCTAGTTGACCGTTTTTACCCAACAACAGAATTTTCATGCGCTGCGTCCCGTATAGTTCTTCTCCAGCCAGTCGCGGTACACGCCCGATTGCACATCCGCCACCCATTGCGCATTATCCAGATACCATTGCACCGTCTTGCGGATGCCAGTATCAAACGTTTCGGCCGGTTTCCAGCCCAGTTCAAGCGCGATCTTGCTGGCGTCGATCGCATAGCGGCGGTCATGGCCGGGACGGTCCGTGACATAGCTGATCTGCTGCCGATAGCTGGCGCCGTCAGCACGCGGACGCAATTCATCGAGTAGCGCGCAGACGGTATCGACGATCTCCAGATTCGGCTTTTCATTCCAGCCACCGATGTTATAGACCTCGCCGGTCCGGCCCGCCTCCAGCACGCGCCGGATCGCACTGCAATGATCCTTGACGTACAGCCAGTCGCGAATTTGCTGGCCATCGCCGTACACTGGCAAGGGCTTGCCGGCCAGCGCGTTGACGATCATCAAGGGAATCAGTTTTTCAGGAAAATGATAGGGACCGTAGTTATTCGAACAATTGGTCGTCAATACCGGCAAGCCATAGGTATGGTGATACGCCCGCACCAGATGGTCGCTGGCCGCCTTGCTGGCCGAGTAAGGGCTGTTCGGCTCATAGCGGTGCTGCTCGGTAAACGCCGCCGCCTCTGGCGACAGCGAACCATAGACTTCATCGGTGGAGACGTGCAGGAAGCGGAATGCCGCCTTGCCGCCATCATCGAGCGTGCCCCAATACGCGCGCACGGCTTCGAGCAAATGAAAGGTGCCGACGATATTGGTTTCAACAAAGGCGGCCGGACCATGGATGGAACGGTCGACATGGCTTTCTGCGGCGAAATTGAGCACCGCGCGCGGCTGGTGCTGGGCCAGCAAGGAAGCCAACAGGACACTGTCGCCGATATCGCCGTGCACAAACAAGTGACGTGGGTCATTTTGCAAGCTGGACAAATTTTCCAGATTGCCTGCATACGTCAAGTTATCCAGATTGATCAGCAACTCATCGGATTGCGCCAGCCAGTCCAATACAAAGTTACTGCCAATAAAACCGGCTCCGCCGCTTACAAGTATGGTCATTCGATTATATTTTATTGAAAATTGCTGCTAAAAAAAGGGCCAGATTTCCTGCAGTACTTTGCCGATGCACACGCGAGCGTTTCATTAACCAAAGCCGGGGCAATAACCAGGTATTTCTGGCAGCCGAGAAATCGTCGAGTATGAGCTGGTTTTCTGGCGTCAAGCGATGACGCAAACGCTGCAGTGACTCGATATTGCGGTCGTTCCAGCTACGGAACCAGCCGTTCCATAGCCTTTGTACACGCGAAAAACGTGCTGACCAACTGATATTGGTACCCACCAGGTTGCCATCGTGCTGGCGGTAGCGCAGCGATGGGCAGGCGTCGTAAAAAACCTTGCCACCACAGCCGCTGACGACCATATATGCCCAGCAATCATGCGATACCACATCAACATCATGGCCTGCGTCGCGTAATAATTTTCGCGCAGCATTATTAAACACCATGGTATTACCACCACCAATACTTTGTATTAAAGAATTGGAAAAACTCGGTGGCCGGGTAAACAAGGGAGACGTTCCAATCGGGGTATTGTCTACATCCACTAATAATGCTCGGGAACAATAAAGCGCAGGAATATCAGACGGTACGCTACGCAACCAATCGACTGCCCGCTGCAATTTATCCGCTTCCCAGATGTCATCCTGATCCGAATAGGCGTAATAATCGGCACGAATACCGGCGTCACAACTGAGTGACAGAAAGTTGGCTGCAAAGCCCTGGGCTGGTCCGGCATGGGTAGACAAGCGTGTATGACCCCATTTTTCCTGATATTGTTCAAGAATCGCATGGGTATCGTCCAGCGAACCGTCGTCGGACGCCCACACTTCCCAATTGGGATAGCTTTGCGCCGCAAAGGAATCGAGCTGATCCGCCAAGAAATGCTGGCCATGGTAAGTACACAACAAAATGGCGACTTTTGGCAGATCGACAGGCTGGCGCAATGCGGCGGTACTTGCGTGCTGCATGGTAACGGCTGCATGCAAAGCCGCTACACGGGCAAGCGGCCTCCCCAGCAGGACGCCATTCACTTCGTTCGATACCACTCTATTCAATTGGCTCACGCTTATTCGCCTCCACTCTGACTCATTCCGCCGATGCGCGGGGCACATCCGGCAGGAAGTATCGCAGATGCCAGCGTTTTTTTATAAGCTGGTAACATCATGTAACAATACAAACTCACTCAATGATTTTAACATCAACAAAAATACATCCCTGTCGCGCACAAACCCTTTACAAAAATAAAACGGCATGCATGTAACAAAGCACTTTCCAATCGATGGATTGGAAATGAATATTGTACGGAGTTAATTATTTGCAAACAATACAAATGAGCAATAAACTGGCCTACAAGCCAGTTTATTGTCATTCAAGGCTGAAATAAATCAACAGCACCCAGATAGACCATGGCGCTGTGATATCGGGAGGCGGCGAAGGTGGCCCCAAGCCCCTGAGACGGGATTACTGCTTCGGCAAGCCGCCGAGCAAAGCCGCCAGCTTTTGCTTGGGTTTGACTGGTGGCAAATTATTATTCACGACTGGTGCCGCCGTCTTGGCCGGCTCATATGGCTTGAGGAACCAGGGATCGGTTTTTTCGCGGCGGGCGCCGGGGCTGAATGCCGGACGGCTGCCGCGCTCGGCCGGACGCGCTGGCGCATCGCTGCCATGGCGGCTGTCCGAGGAACGCGCCGGATGCGGCTCGCCGCCTTCCGTACGGCGTGGCGGACGGCGTTCGCTATCGTTGGCGCGTGCCGGGGCTGGATTAAAACCGGCCAGTTCACCGCGCTTGATGGTTTGCTTGATCAGCTTTTCGATATCGGCCAGCAAGCGCTCGTCTTTATCGGAATAAATCGAGATGGCGTCGCCCGAGGCGCCGGCGCGGCCCGTGCGGCCGATGCGGTGCACATAATCTTCTGCGTTATACGGCAAGTCGAAGTTGATCACGCACGGCAAATCCGAAATATCAAGGCCGCGGGCCGCCACATCGGTAGCGACCAGCACGTCGATCTCGCCCTTCTTGAACGCTTCCAGCGCGGCCATGCGTTCCTGCTGGCTCTTGTCGCCGTGAATTGCGGTGGCACGCATGCCCTCTTGCTCCAGCACGCGGGTCAGGCGCGAGGCGCCGATCTTGGTATTCGAAAACACAATTACTTGCTTCAGGTCACGCTGACGCAGCAAATGGGCGACCAGCGCATGCTTCTGGTCTTCCGTTACTTTATAGACCACTTGCGTGACCTTGTCGGCCGTCTGGTTGCTGCGCGCCACTTCGATGGTCAGCGGATTGTTCAGGAAGGTATTGGCCAGCTTCTTGATTTCCGGCGAGAAGGTTGCCGAGAACATCAGATTTTGCCGCTGCTTCGGCAACAAGTTGATGATGCGTTGCAAGTCTGGCAAGAAACCCATGTCCAGCATGCGGTCGGCTTCGTCCATGACCAGCATCTGCACCTGGCCCAGGCTGATATTTTTCTGCTCGATATGGTCGAGCAAGCGGCCCGGCGTGGCAATGACGATTTCCACGCCATTGCGCAGGATCACCGTTTGCGGCTTCATGTCCATGCCGCCAAAGACGACGGTCGAGCGCAGCGGCGTGTGCTTGGCGTAGGCCTGCACGTTTTCGGCCACCTGCACCGCCAGTTCGCGGGTCGGGGTCAGGATCAGCGCGCGCACCGGATGGCGGGCGGGCGACATGCTGCTGCTGGCATGGGCCAGCAGCAACTGGATGATAGGCAGCGAGAAGCCGGCCGTCTTGCCGGTACCCGTCTGCGCGGCGCCCATTACGTCGCGGCCTTGCAAGACCACCGGTATGGCTTGCTCCTGGATCGGAGTCGGATGGGTGTAACCCTGCTCGGTCAAGGCGCGCAAAATGTCGGGGGCGAGGCCGAAATCGGCAAAACTCACGGTGGGGGCAGCGGGGGCAGGCGCGGGGGCAGCGGCAGGTGCCGGTGCAGAAGCGGCGTCAGGCGTAGGAGTCGATTCGATTTCAGACATAAATTTTCTGGTGTGCCTCCGCACTGCGGAAGCCATGCTTTCTCAATAAACAACATTACGGGGCGCGGCAGCTCCGTTTTGCAAGCCATGGATCATCGTTCTTGCGGCACCTCCGTGCCCCGGGACATGCTGTACGGCGAGTGCGGGAGCGTTGAGGAGATGTGCTGCGATGGCGGCGGAGATTGCGCCGGCGGAACATCGCGCGCAGAAGATACAATATCAGTGCTGTAAACGATACCCTAATTCGATGCAACTGTACACGGAAACCGTGATTTTTGAGCAAAAACCGTTCCAGCGGCGCACGGTTTGTATGGCCCTCGCGCCTGCTACACTGCCAGCCATGACGACCACTCCCCACGATCCGCAGCCACAGCCGCCTGCCAAGCCTGGCAATGACGAATGCTGCCATAGCGGCTGCACCTTTTGCGTGCTGGAAATGTACCAGGAAGACCTGGCCACCTATGAAGACGCGCTGCGCGCCTGGCAGCAGCACCAGGCGGCCGCAGTACCGAAGCCGCGGAAAACCCGCAAGACCCCTTAAAAGCTTTCCCATTCATCGGCCGGCGCGCCAGCCGGCTTGCGCGGCGCCAAGCGGGGCTGGGCCACTGCCGTGACTGGCCCTGTAGCCGGCTTCACCACTGGCGCTGCCGGCACTGCTGCTGCGCGCGGCGCAGCCTGGAAAACCGCGTGGTGCGCGGCGTCGAGCTTGAACACGCTGACCACCTGCGTCAAGCTGGCCGCCTGCTCCTGCATCGATTCTGCCGCGGCTGCCGCCTCTTCAACCAAGGCCGCATTTTGCTGCGTCACCTGGTCCATCTGGGCAATCGCCTGGTTGACCTGCTCGATGCCCGCGCTCTGCTCGGCGGTGGCGGCGGTGATCTCGCTCATGATATCGGTCACGCGCGTGATGCTGGCCACGATATCGTCCATCGTCATCCCCGCCTGGTTCACCAGCGCCGAGCCGGCCTCGACTCTTGCGACAGAATCGCCGATCAGCACCTTGATATCCTTGGCCGCCGCCGCCGAGCGTTGCGCCAGATTGCGCACTTCGGTCGCCACCACGGCAAAACCGCGCCCCTGCTCGCCTGCGCGCGCCGCCTCGACGGCCGCGTTCAGCGCCAGGATATTCGTCTGGAAGGCGATACCGTCGATCACGCCGATGATGTCGACAATCTTGCGTGACGAGGCATTGATCGACGCCATCGTGCCCACCACTTCGCCCACCACCTTGCCGCCTTCGACGGCGATGCTGGCCGAGGTCAGCGCCATGGTATTGGCCTGGCGCGCATTGTCCGCATTCTGGCGCACGGTCGAGGTCAATTCTTCCATCGACGACGCGGTTTCTTCCAGCGAGCTGGCTTGCTGCTCCGTGCGCGACGACAAGTCCTGGTTGCCGGCCGCGATCTGGCTGGAGGCGGTGGCGATGGTGTCCGTGCCACTCCTCACCTGCCCCACCAGGTCTTGCAGACTGGCATTCATGTCTTTCAGGGCTGCCATCAATTGCCCGGTTTCATCTTGTGACGTCACCACGATGTGCGCCGTCAAGTCGCCAGCCGCCACCTGCCGCGCCACACCGACCGCCGCGTTGAGCGGGCGCGACACCGTGCGCGCCACCCACAGCGCCAGCACGAAACCGAGCGCCACGATCCCCAGCAGCAAGCCAAGCACTGCAGTACGCGAAGCGGCATAGGTGTCATCGGCGCTGGCGCTCGAACGTGCGCCACCGTCGGTATTGAGCTTCACCAATTTATCGAGCACGCCCGTCATCTCTATCATGATCTTGGCCGATGGCCCCACTGCCAGCGCATTTGCTTCCTCTTTCTTCATGCCGCGCGACAAGACCATCATGGTCTCGTGCACACGCATGAATTGCGTGTTCAAGGCCAGCAGCTGCTCAAACAGTTCCGGCTCGCCCGGTTCGGAAATCAAGCTGCGGTACGTGGCCAGATCCTCCTTCAGCTTGACACCGGTGGCAGCCAGGCGCTGCTCATTGGCTGCCATGTCGGCCTCCTGGACCGACAACATATGCGCCAGCTCCCAGCGGCGGAAATCGCCCATGTCGCTGCGCAGGAACAGGGCCGCCTCCACGCTGGGCATCCAGTTGCGCGACAGGTCACTGGCGGCGTCATGAATACGCGCCATCGCGAAAATGGCCGAGACACCCAGCGCAGCCGTCAGCAACAGCACCGCGCCAAACGACAGCAGCAGCTTGTTGGCGATTTTCAGATCAAAAAACCATTTCATGCATTGCTTCCTTCATCAAACTATTTATGGGGGGGCGTGACAGCCGCACGCGGCAAAAAACGTGGACAGGAGGTGCAAGTATCACGAAAAAGACGGCATCCAACTGGGAGTCCATACTCAAATGCAAGTCGATTTGCTCAATAGCAAGATTTTATCATTGCCTGACATAGTGGCAAAAAAGATTGCAGGCCATCACTGCCAAATAAGCGCCTTTTTCTTGCTTTACATCATATGTTCGTCAAACTTCGTCTATTTCCACACGGAAATTACCATCGGCTAAGCCATTTTCCGCGTAGGAGCCGGATGACATGGGGCAATGTTCCTAGCCTACATAAGGACGTCGGCTCATCCGATGCCAGCCAGCGCGGCCAGCCCTTATAGTAGATACATCAATTCGAACAAGTGCAATGCCAGCAAAGCAGGCAAGCAGCGACAAGCAAGCCATCCAACAAAACCAGAAGATGAGGCCAAACATGTACAAAGCTTATAGCAACCTGACCCCGGCAACGAACACCACCCCAGTCACCGCGCACGACTGGAAAGCCGCTTCCACGCCGTCCATCGCGCCAGCCACGCCAGTGATCAGCATCACGGGCGCCCAACAAAACGAATTGCTGCGCGCCTTGTCACGCAGCGACCTCGAACGCCTGTTTTGCCAGCTTGAACTGGTCGCCCTGCCAGTCGGCAAGCACTTGTTTGATTTCGGCGACAAAATCGATTACACCTACTTTCCTACCAATGCCATCGTTTCCCTGCTGTATGTCATGGAAGACGGCGCCACCACCGAGATCGCCGTGGTCGGCCGCGAAGGCGTGGCGGGCGTGGCGCTGTACGAAGCCGAGCGCGCTACCTGCACGGCAGTCGTGCAAAGCGCCGGTTACGGCTACCGCCTGAAAACAGCTTTCCTGCGTGAAGTCTTCAATGAAGGCGGCGCGCTGGCCAAATTGCTGATGCGCTACACCAGCGCCATGTTCGCCCAGATGGCACAAAACGTGGTCGGCGGGCGCCATTGCAGCATCGAACAAAAGTTGTGCCGCTGGCTGCTGGACCGCCTCGACCGTTCCCTGTCGAACGAATTGAAAGTCACGCAAGACACCATGGCCAATATGCTGGGGGTGCGCCGCGAAAGCATTACCGTCACGGCCCGCAAGCTGCAGGACGAAGGCTTGATACAGTACCGCCGCGGCACGGTCGAAGTGCTGGACCGTGCAGGCCTGGAAGCGGCGGCCGGCAATTGCTACAAGGCCGCCCGCGCCGGCTTTGAACAATTCCGCAGCGATATCAGCGCAGCCAATTAAACGCTGAAAGCTGCTGCGCCTCACCTGAAAGCACGCTACGGCGTGCTTTTTTTATGCCCGTGCGCTTAGCGCTCCAGCGACGACTCCGCCACCAGCCATTCGCGAAACGCCTTCAGGGGCGGATACATTGCGCGTTCGACGGGCCAGGCCAGGTAATAATGTTCGGCGCTTGCCATCGGCAGCGGAAACACGGGCACCAGCTTGCCGCTGTCGAGTTCCTGCTGGATCAAAAAACTGGGCAGCAGCGACACGCCAACACCCACCATGGTCGCTTCGGCGATGGTGGCAAACTGGTCGAACAGCATGCCGTGCGCCGCACCGCGCGAGCTGCCATGCAGGGAAAACCACTGTTCCCAGGCGTCGGGCCGCGTGCTCAGATGCAGCAGCACCTGCTGACGCAAATCGTCGGGATGCTGAAAACCCACGCGCGCCTTCAATTCAGGACTGCACACGGGCAGTACTTCTTCAGAGCGCAGCAGCGCCAGCTCGGCCTCCGGCCAATGGGGATGGCCGAAGTGGATCGCGGCGTCGAAACTGGCCGTTCGAAAATCGAAATACGAGAGCTGCGTTTTCAGGTTCAGCATCACGCCCGGATGCTGCGCAAAAAAACGCGGCAAACGGGGCGCCAGCCAGCGGCTGCCGAAAGTGGGAAGAATCGCCAGGTTCAGCGTGCCACCATCCGGGTTGGAACGGATATTGAGCGAGGCCGCGCGGATACGCTGCAGCGCGTCGCCGATTTCGCGTGCATACAGCTCACCGGCCGGCGTGATGCGCAATGATTGATTTTCACGCACGAACAGACGCGCTTCCAGTTGTTCTTCCAGCGCCTTGACCTGGCGGCTGACGGCGCTCTGCGTGAAATTGAGTTCCTGCGCCGCAGCCGTGATGCTGCCCAGGCGTGCCACCGCCTCAAACGCGGACAGCAAGGCAACAGAGGGAAGAAAGCTACGCGGGGTTTGCATGGGTCATACCGTTTCAGAATGAAGTCTTGAGTAAACAGCTCAGCTACTGCGCTGCGGCGTCGGCATAATTGTATTCCGAATATGCCGGTGCGTCGTGCCCAAAAACTCGCGCCAGCCGCCGCAAAAACAATCTCACCCAAACAACAGTCCCGTGCCAGCGAAGGAAAGCATCATGCAAGCCCAATACGTTCATCCCGACGACATCCGCAGCCAGTTCTCGCAGGCCATGTCGGCCATGTACCGTGCCGAAGTGCCCCAGTACGGCACCTTGCTCGAACTGGTCGCCGACAGCAATGCCGATGTATTGGCGCAAAACGCCGGCTTGCAGGCGCTGCTCGAACGGCGTGGCGAAACGGGGCGCCTGAATATCGAATACCACGGCGCGATCCGCCTGGGCACCGCCGCCGAACTATCCGGCATGCGCCGCGTGTTTGCCGTAATGGGCATGCAGCCGGTCGGCTACTACGATCTGTCGGTGGCCGGCGTGCCCGTGCACGCGACCGCCTTCCGCCCGATCGACGATGCGGCGCTCAAACGCAATCCCTTCCGCATCTTTACTTCGCTGCTGCGCCTGGAACTGATCGAAGACGCGGCGCTGCGGGCCGAGGCCGAACAAATCCTCGCCGCCCGCCAGATCTTTACGCCGGGCGCGCTGGCACTGCTGGACGCGCACGATCTGCAAGGCGGCCTGACAAAAGAGCAGGCCACGCAGTTCGTCGAACAGGTACTGGAAACCTTCCGCTGGCATCAGCAGGCGACCGTCTCGGACGCGCAATACCAGCATCTGCACGACGCCCACCGTTTGATCGCCGACGTGGTCAGCTTCCGTGGCCCGCACATCAATCACCTGACACCGCGCACGCTCGACATCGACGCCGTGCAAGCCGGCATGCCCTTGCGCGGCATCGTGCCAAAAGCCGTCATCGAAGGCCCGCCGCGCCGCGCCTGCCCGATTTTGCTGCGCCAGACCAGCTTCAAGGCGCTGCAGGAAACCGTGCTGTTTAGCGGCGCTGATGGTCAAACTGTGCAAGGCCAGCACACGGCGCGCTTCGGTGAAGTGGAACAGCGTGGCGCCGCCCTGACGCCGCAAGGCCGCCAGCGCTACGATGAACTGCTGAACGCCGCGCGCAGCCACGTGCCGGCGACCAATACCCCGGCCTATACGAAAGCGCTGCAGGACATCTTCAAGGATCTGCCCGACGACTGGGACGCCATGCGCGAACAGGGCCTGGCTTACTTCCGCTACAGCGCCACCCCGGCCGGACTGGCGGCGCAAGCTGCGCCTGCTGGCTCGATCGGCGAGCTGCTGGCCAGCGGCCTGCTGCAATGCGACCCCATCCTGTATGAAGACTTCCTGCCCGTCAGCGCGGCCGGCATTTTTCAATCGAATCTGGGTGGCCCTGCCGGCGCAGCTTATGCGACACGTTCAAACCGCGATCAATTCGCCGAAGCGCTGGGCCAGCAACCGCACGACGAACTGGCCCTGTACGCCAGCGCCGAACTGGCCTCGCTGCAGCAAGCCTTGAGCGACCTTGGCCTGCATCAGGACGCGGCCGCATTGCTGCAATCCTGATCGATGACGACCTCCATTCTTCCACAGCGCCTGGCGGCCTTCCTCTCCGCACTGGCCGCCAGCGGCTACCGTGGCGACATCGCGTCAGATATCGCCACGCGCGCCGTGTTCGCCACCGATAACAGCATCTACCAGCTGCTGCCGGCGGCCGTGCTGTACCCGCGCGAAGGCGAAGACCTGAACCACATCGTGCGCCTGGCCGCCAGCGCCGAATACGGGCCGATTCCGCTGGCGCCGCGCGGCGGCGGCACCGGCACCAATGGCCAATCCTTATCGAGCGGCGTGGTCGTCGACACCTCGCGCCACATGAACGGCATCGTCTCTTTCGATGCCGAACGGCGCCTGGTGACGGTGCAGCCGGGCGTGGTGCTGGACCAGCTCAATGCCTACCTGAAGCCGCACGGGTTATTCTTCCCGCCGAATGTGTCAACCGCCACCCGCGCCACCCTGGGCGGCATGGTCGCCACCGACGCCTCGGGCAAGGGCTCGCGCATCTATGGCAAGACCTCGGACTATATCGAGGCCATGGACATCGTGCTGGCCGATGGCAGCGACTGGTCCGTGGCAGACATCGACGATAACACCAGCGCCACCGTCGCCGCACGCACTGACATGGCCGGCGCCATCCACCGCGAAGTGCGCCGCGTCGTCACGCAGCAGCGCGAGCGCATTGCCGCGATTTTCCCGAAAATGAACCGTGGCCTGACTGGCTACAACCTGCAGCATGTGCGCGGCACCGACGGCGCTTTCCGGCTGGCCTATCTGCTGGCCGGTTCCGAAGGCACCCTGGCGCTGACCAAACAAATCACCTTGCGCGTGATTGCACGCCCCAGCCACCGGGCGCTGGTGGCGGTGCGTTATGCGCATTTCCAGATGGCCCTGGCCGACGTGCAGCGCCTGGTCGCGGCCGAACCGGCAGCGATTGAAATCCTCGACGACAAGGTACTGGGACTGGCGCAGCAGGACGTGATCTGGAGCGGCATCGAAAACGTGCTGGGCGGGACCACGGCGCAGCCGGTGCTGGGCCTGAATTTTGTCGAATTCGTCGGCGACAGTGCGGCCGCCGTGCAAGAACAGGTAGCGCGCCTGGAAGCACTGCTGGCCGATGGTTCGGAGCGGGCGCTGGACTGGGCCGTCGTCACGGATGCGTCCACCGTGGCGCAATTGTGGACCTTGCGTGAAAAAGCCGTGGGTTTGCTGGGCCGCCTGGGCGGCGCGCGCCAGGGCACGGCCTTTGTCGAAGATACCGCCGTGCCGCCAGAAAAACTGGCCGACTATGTGGCCGAATTCCGCGCCCTGCTCGACAGCCACGGCCTGGCCTATGGCATGTTCGGCCACGCCGACGTAGGCTGCCTGCATGTGCGCCCCCTGCTGGACATGAAAAACCCGTTTGATGCCGCACTGATACGCCCGATTTCCGATGGCGTGGCCGCGCTGACGAAAAAATATGGCGGCCTGCTGTGGGGCGAGCATGGACGCGGATTCCGCGGCGAATATTCGCCGTTTTTCTTTGGCCCGGAACTGTATGCGGAACTATGCCGCATCAAGGCCGTGTTCGACCCGCAGAATATCTTCAATCCAGGCAAGCTGGCCACGCCAGGCCCGCAAACAGCGCTACATAAAATCGACCGCATCGACATGGTGCCATTGCGTGGCCAGGCTGATCACCAGATCGATGCGGTGCGCATGCAGGCTGTCGAACGGGCCGTCGCCTGCAATGGCAATGGCGCCTGTTTTTCCTGGGATGCCAGCGACCCGATGTGCCCCTCCTACAAGGCCACGCGCGACCGCACGCAATCGCCGAAAGGGCGCGCCACCTTGCTGCGTGAATGGGCGCGCCTGGATAGCGTGCAACAAGCCGCGCCATCCGAAGCCGGCGCCACCGCATTGCAGGCGATGGAAACAGAGCTCAAGACTTCCTTGTCGACCTGCTTGTCATGCAAGGCGTGCGCCAGCCAGTGCCCGGTGCGGGTCGATATACCCGCCATGAAGTCACGCTTTTTGCAGCACTACCACCAGCGCGTGCCCCGCTCGCGGCGCGACCGCCTAGTGGCCCGCATGGAGCCTTTGCTGGCGTTAGCCTCCAAGGCGCCGGCGCTGGCCAATCTGCTGTCGCAAAACCGCGTCACTGGCGCCATCTTGCGCAAAATGTTTGGCCTGTCCGACCTGCCGGCGCTATCGACCAGGCCGGTGCAAGGTAAAGGCGACAAGCTGCACCCTTCGCAGCCGCAAGCCCTGCAGAAATTGGCAGTCTTGCCGTCAGATGAAAAGCCGCGCCACGTTATCCTGCTGGAAGACAGTTTTACCAGCAGTTTCGACACAAGCGCCGCGCAGGCCGTGCACGATGTACTGACGCTCTTGGGCTACCGCGTGCACCTGGCCAGCGCGACTGCCAACGGCAAGTCGCTGCATGTGCTGGGCATGCTCGATCAATTTGCGCCCGTCGCCGAAACGGCCCGCTCCTGGCATGGCCAACTGGCGGCCACAGGATTGCCTTTGCTCGGCGTGGAAGCGGTAACGATGCTGATGCACGAGCATGAGTACAAAGTAGACGGCAAGGTAGCCGGCGCCGCCGAAACGCAGGTGCAATCGGTCGATCAATTCCTGTCCACCGAGCTGGAAGCGGGCAGGCTGCACTGGCCGCAATCCACACCCGCTGCAGCAAGCGCGCCGTTTCGCCTGTTCCTGCACTGTACCGAAAAGACGGCACGCCCGCGCACCGGCAGCCAGTGGAGCAAGGTCTTTCACGCCGCCGGCCTGCAGACCGAGGTGCAGGCGACGGGCTGCTGCGGCATGGCCGGCCTGTTTGGCCATGAACAGGAACATGTGGCCATGTCGTCGCAGTTGTTCGACCTGAGCTGGGCCCCGAAACTGGCCGGCGCAGCGCCGGCGCAGGTACTGGCCAGCGGCTTTTCCTGCCGCTGCCAGACCGAGCGCCAGGCCGGCTTCCGCCCCCGCCATCCGGCCGAAGCACTCTTGGCGCAGTTGCGCGCAGCGGGGTGCAGCTAGGCGCATTTATTCCCCCACTATTTGGCAGCACCCGATATGATTAAAATGATAAACACTGGAGACATGCATGAAAATAGACGCAGCACCCCTGGCACCACCGATGACTGAGATAGAAAGCGATCGCCTTTACCGGCGCATCGCCTTGCGCCTGATTCCCTTTCTATTCCTGGCCTATCTATTTGCGCTGATCGACCGCACCAACGTCGGTTACGCCAAACTGCATTTCATGAACGATCTGAACCTGACCGAAGCCGATTATGGCTTCGGCGCAGGCCTGTTCTACGCTGGCTACATCCTGCTGGAAGTACCGAGCAATATGCTGCTCGAGCGCGTCGGCGTGCGCAAGACCCTGTTCCGCATCATGGTCGTGTGGGGCATGGCGACCATGCTGATGGCCTTTGTCACGTCGCCGGTGCAATTTTTCGCCATGCGCTTCCTGCTGGGCGTGGCCGAAGGCGGTTTCTATCCTGGCGTGCTGCTGTTTTTGACTTACTGGTTCCCCGCGCAGCGCCGTGGCCGCGCCTTTGCGCTGTTCCAGATGTCCAACCCCATCGCCGGCATCAGCGGCTCCCTCATCGCCGGCTGGACCATGACCTCGATGGACGGCGTGTTCGGCCTGCATGGCTGGCAGATGCTGTTCCTGATGGAAGGCATACCGCCTATCCTGCTCGGCTTCCTGGCCCTTTACGTGCTGACTGACAAGCCGGAAAAAGCCAAGTGGCTGTCGACGCGCGAAAAGGCGCAGATCGTGCACGATATCGGCCCCGCACCCGCGCCCGACCCGGATGGCAAAAGCAATCTGCAGCGCACCCTGCGCACGCCGATGGCCTACCTCCTGGCCATGGTGTATTTCACGCAGCTGTCTGCCGTCACCCTGATTTCACTGTGGGGGCCCAGCGTGCTGAAAGAACTGGGCATCACCGATGTGAAATCCATCAGCCTGATCTCGGCCTGCACTTACCTGGCGGGCTTTGCCGGCATGTATCTGATCGGCCGCCATTCGGACCTGAAACTGGAACGCTACTGGCACTACATCTGCTGCGCCTCGGCGATCGGTATCGGCGCCTTGCTGCTGGCGACCTTCCACACCAACCTGACCTTTGCGATTGCCTGCTACACCCTGATCGTGATCGGCATCTTCGGCAGCTATGCCGTCTTCTTCACGATTCCGGCCACGCTGTTCGACACGCGCATCAAGGCGACCGGCATCGCGCTGATCACCATGCTGGGCAGCTCAAGCGGCTTCTTCATGCCATGGGTGATCGGCCTGATCAAGAACGAAACAGGCAGCATCTTCTACGGCGTCGCCGCCACCGGCGCGCTCAGCCTGTGCGGCGCCTTGCTGGTGCTGTTTTTCGTGCCGATGAATGTGGAGAAGGCCAGCAAGCCATAAACCAATCATCAGTGAGCATGATCAAGGCACGCCACCCGGCGTGCTTTTTTCATTGCGGCAGGCGCTACAATAGCCACACTCCACCGTCATGAAAGTAGTAATGAAAGATATTGATTGCACCGGCCTGCTACACATCCGTGTGCTGGCAGGCGAAAATGAGGACGGCCCCGTATTCGAATCGCTGCCCGCCCGCCAGATCGACGAACACGTCTACGAACTGCTGGCCTCGCCCGGCCTGACCCTGAACCTGGCGCGCGGCGACGTCATCAACATCGCCAACCCGCTGGCGCCCGCCCAGGTGCTTAAACGCGGCGGCAACTTCTGCATTCATATTTACGCCGACGACACCCCACAAGCTGCCGTCGACCAGCTCGCACGCGAAGTGCAGGAACAACTGGGCGGCACCCTGGACGGCCAATACGAAGGCAACCTGACCTTCAGCGTCCCCAGCCGCCACGGCATCTACAACATCAACGGCCCCTTCGACGCCTTCCGCGACGCGACGGGGATCGAGTGGTACTTTGCCAATATCTACGTCAATCTGGAGGATGACGATGATGAGACTTTATTAAACTGGTGGCTCGAAGAACAAGCTTGACTGGTATGCCCGCACGTTATGCGGCGGCCCCTCCCGAAGGATGACTACCATCACCCATCCGAGCTTCCGTACTGCCTGCGCTAAAAAAAACCCGGCAGCGAGCTACCGGGGCTTAAAGGAGAAGTACCAAAACCTGGCGCGCAAGCTGTTTTCGTTGCACGCTATATTGACCGTGAAGGGCAGACGCTTTATCGCGCCATCGTCACCGCATTGAGCAACAGCCACGCAGAGTGTGGCAGCCATTGCTCTACCCAGCGCCATTGATTTTCATCGGGACCGGGCGCAAAAACGATGCCGCGCGCGGTGCTGCTGTCGGTGGCGCCAGTAATGCCGTTCGAAACACCGCCCTTGGTCATCGGGCCGGCGCTGTCGGCATCGGGCGGATTGCGTACGCCGAAGCCATGCAGCATGCTCATGCCGTAGGGGTTGCGGCCCAAGGTCCAGTCGACCTGGTTCTGGGCGAATTCGGCCAGATTGGCGCTGATGCCAAATGCGCCTGCAGCTTGCGGCGCGGCTGCCCGGCCGCCAAGAATTGCGGCGGTGCTGAGCGAGGACAGGCGCGCGCTTTCACCTTGCCACCAATAGCCGGTCTCATTGTCATGAGGCATGAAGAAACCTTCGTAGACTTTCCTGGAAAGCTGGCCCTTGTCATAGGTGCGGAAGGTCTGGCGCGCATAGTTATACGGATTGACGACCTTGCTGTCGAGACGCAGTTGCGCGTCGAGCGCGGTGGCAATCGTCTTTTGCGCGCGCGCAATGCGTGCCGCATCCGTTTCGATTTCACGGTAATACACCAGGCTCAGTATCGGCAAGCCCGCTTCAACGCCATGGTAATAGGGACGACTTCCCTTGTCGCTGATGAACCAGCCATCGGCCGTCAGCCGGCCGCTCAGCTTGCCGGCGCGGATGCGCGCTGCCGCCAGGTATTGTTGTTCGTGCGTTGCATGGTACAACTCGGTCGCAGCCATCAACGCGGTATAGTCGTCAATGATGTTTTCCTTGCCGTCGTAACAGTATTCGAGGTTGTGGACCTGCAGATGCTCAAATGCGCGCCTGGCGTCGGCCAGATAGGTTTCAGCGCTGAACTCGCCGTGCGCGCCGCTGCTTTTGGCGAGAATGGAGGCGCGCGCCAGTGCCGCGATGGCCATGCCGCCGCCAGCGCGGAATGACGATTTGTAGCTTTTGCTGTATTTGCCGTCGAGTCCCTCAAAGCCGGTAACCATGCGTTCGGCATTGTCGGTGCCCCATTTGTCGAACACGGTAGTATAAAAGTAGCCTTGTGGATCAAGGATGCGGTGCAGATAATCGGCGCCCCAGAAGGCTTCGTCCAGTACTTTCGCCTCCAGCCCCGCCTTGCGGTACAGTTGTGGTGAGGCCGACGCTGTTTTTGCCAGCACCCAGGTCACCATCGATGCCTGTTGCGGATTGAAGAAATTAGCGTAGGAAAGATGCGACAGATATTTTCCTTCGTCGCCGCCCGCGTCGTTCCAGCCGCCCCAGACATCGGCGTAGCGCTGGCTATCGTAGATGCGCAGGTGGCGGTCCTTGATATTGGTATTGCGGCTGCTGTGGAAGTAGGCCAGCAAACTGCTGGCGGTGGCGTTGAACAAGGCGTTCTCTTGCACGATGACGGGAGCCGATACGGCTTTTTCTCCGCCCAGTTCAGCTTCGATCACATAGCTGCCAGCTTCGCTATCCTGTGAAAAATCGGCGACAAAGTAGTGTTTGCCGGCGCCCCATTCGTCAAACGCGGGTAGCGCGGTCAAGTTGCCCTTGCTGCTTTCCTTGCCGTCCCGCAGCACGCGATAACTGCCGCCGCTTTGCTGTCCCAGATATTCGACGATGGCTTTCTTGGGGCCATGCGCTTCCAGCGAAACCTGGTTGACTTGCACCGAGATCAATGCGGCAGCGGCGGCATCAGCGGCCTGGGCGGGGGCCACGGCAAACAGGGAACTCAGGAGCAGGGTCAGCAGGGGGACGGACAAATTATTTTTTAAAGCAGCGTGGGATGGGTATCGCATGTTGAGCCTTATAGTTGATTCATGTCATATTTTCTATTGTGCTTTTAGAATACCATCAGAAATAAATACAAACAATGATTGTAAGAAATGTTTTTCATCGGCGCCGGCTGCGTTAAATGCTTTTACGGGCGCGCTGGTCATGCGCCCCGGGAGCGATGGTCGGGTATCATGGTAGTTTTCGAAGAAGATTTTTATTGACATGAAAAGAAACATTAGCCGTGGAGCAACACAACAATCCAGTGCGCCGTATAACCGGCGCGTGGTGTTGGATTTGATACGGCAACAAGGATCAATTTCCCGGAAGGAAATTGTCGATGTGGTGGAGCTCAGCCCGCAAACTGTTGCTAATATAACCAATGACCTGGAAGCAATCGGCTTGATCGTGGCGCGCCGCCAAAAGGTCGAAAATTCGCGCGGCCAGCCACCGATTGAATTCACGCTCAATCCGGACGCCGGCGCATCGATCGGCATCAGCCTGGAGCCAGGCAGCGCCTCGGCAGCACTGGTCAACCTGGTCGGCGACGTACTGGCGCGCTGCAAAGTCGAGGTCGACACCCGTGATTCCAACCGGGTGCTGGCGGCAATGGTGTTGTTAGTTGGCAACTTGCGGCGCAGCGCCAGCGGACGGATCTGGGGCATCGGCGTCGCCATGCCGGGGCCGCTGGTGCCGACCGAAATCAGCTTTGTCGGACCGACCGTACTGGAAGGCTGGAGCGATATGTCGGTGCTCGACGACCTGCGCGATGCCGTCAATCTGCCGGTTTTCTACAGTGTCGACAGTGTCGCCGGCGCCTTGGGCGAAACCCTGTTCGGCATGGCCAGGGCGATGGATAATTTCTTTTACATGCATTTTGGCATGGGACTGGGCGGTACCCTGGTGGTGAACCGGGCGGCCTACCGCGGTGCGAATGGCAATGCAACGGAAATCGGCCATATCCCGGTGGTGCATGGCGGCACGCCTTGTTACTGCGGCAATACGGGATGCCTGGAGCGCTATGTTTCCTTGCACTCGCTGGCCGAAGCGCTGAGCATCGACGATCGCGGCGTGCACGAACTGCCGTTCGCCGACTGGATCAGCGACGCCAGCCAGACGGCCTTCCACGCCTGGTGCAAGCAGGCTGCCGCGCGGCTGCGCGATGCGATCGGCATCATCGAAAACATGCTCGATCCACGCACCATCATTATCGGCGGCTCGGCGCCGAAGGTACTGGTCGAGCATCTGGTCAGCCTGGCCCAACCGCTGTTGAAGTCGGTGCGTGGTGGCTTGAGCGGTGGTGGCGAGCGCATCCTGTTATCGCAAAAACAGGAGGATAGTTCCATCTTGGGGGCCGCAGTGTTGCCCTTATACGACATGCTGGCACCCAATATTGATGTACTGCAACACGACCGCCGCGCAGAGGCAGATATGGCGGAATTACTAGGGCAGCGTGGTGCAGCGCGCGGGGGTAGTCTGTAGAAAAATACTTACATCCATTGGATTTAATTATTGACGTAGTGAGAATGGCAATTTATATTTATTGCCATGGACACTATAAAACCCCACCTCAGTATTATTGGAGATCTCGGCGTTGACCTCGTCATGGGATCGATCGATGGATGGCCGCAGATCGGCACGGAAGTCATCATGTCGCGCAGCGAGTTGCGCGCAGGTGGTTCCGGCGCCAATGCAGCTCTCGCGATGCGCCATCTCGGGCAGCCGGCACACCTGATCTCGGCGGTCGGCAACGACGACTTCGGCACCTGGCTGGGCACCCAGTTCCACCAGCTGCGCAGCGACTTCCAGGTATGCCCGGTACCGTCGACGGTATCGGTCGGCATCATGCATGCCGACGGCGAACGCAATTTCTTCACCACCCAGGGCCATCTCGAACACCTGTCGCCCGGCTACGCACTGGAGCAATTGCCGCCAGCTGCCTGCCCGGGTTCCATCGTCCTGTTCACCGGCGTATTTTTGCTGCCAGCGCTGCGCCGCGACTACCCCTACCTGATGAACACCGTCGCATCGCTGGGCTACCAGGTGGCGCTCGACACCGGCTGGCCTTCCGACAACTGGAACGCGGATAACCGTGCCGAATTCGCCACGTGGCTGCCACTGTGCGACCACTTGCTGATCAACGAACTCGAAGCACTCAGCATCACCGATACCTCCAACCTCGACAGCGCCATCGCCGCCCTGTCCGCCGGACTGAAACCCGGCGCTACCCTGGTCGTCAAAACCGGCCCGCGCGGCGCCATCGGTGTACAGAACAACGAGCTGATCGAGCATGCCTCCGAAACCGCCGCCATCTTCGACACCATCGGCGCGGGCGACTCCTTCAATGCCGGCTATCTGGCCGCCCGCCTGCAAGGCGCTTCCTTGCCACAAGCCTTGTCCACAGGCTGCCGCGCGGCAGTCGCCATCCTGACCCGTTTCCCCCGTCACACCATCGTTCCCGGCGAATTCGCGTCGGTGCTTACCCACGGCTAGTTCACACAAGATTAATAAAAGACAAGAGACAAATCATGAAAAATCGCCGCCTGCTAATCCTGTACATCATGTTGATCTGGTTCGTCATTTCCTTTGTGACCAACCTGATCGGGCCCTTGATGCCGATCATTATTAATGACTTCCATCTGAGTTTGGGCATGGCCGGTTTCCTGCCATTTTCATTTTTCCTGGCCTACGGCTTGATTTCGATTCCAGGTGGCATATTGGTTGAACGCAAGGGCGCCCGCAGCACCTTGCTGATCGCCTTTGGCTTGAACTTCCTGGGCAGCCTGGCGATTGCGCTCAAGCCCGAGTATGGCTTCGTGATCGGCGGCTTGTTCGTCATTGGCCTGGGCATGGCGCTGCTGCAGGTGGTGATCAATCCCCTGTTGCGCATCACTGGCGGCGAGTCCCAATTTGCTTTCTTCTCGGTGATGGGGCAACTGGTGTTCGGCCTGGCGTCATTTGTCAGCCCGGTGGTGTTCCAGTGGCTGATGGAGCGCCCTGGTGCGGCCGGTTCGGCGCTGGTGTGGGTCACGTTTTACTGGGCGTTTTCGGGACTGTTCTTCGCCCTGATCGCCATCAATTACAGCTTGCCACTGCCACGCGTGGAATTGAACGAATCGGAAAAAGCGGGCGGCTGGAACGCTTACCGCGAACTGTTGAGCCGTAAAGATGTGCGTCTGTTTTTCCTCGGCATCGTCGCCTACGTCGGCACCGAGCAAACGCTGGCGAACTGGATGTCGCAATTCCTGATCACCTACCACAACTATGCAGCAACCGGTGCGGCAGCGGACGCGGTGGGCCAGTTCTGGGGCCTGATGTCGGTGGGTTGCCTGGTTGGCCTGGTGCTGCTGAAACTGCTCGACTCCAAGATCGTGCTGGCCATCTTTTCAGTGATGGCGCTGGGCTGTGTGGCGCTGGCACTGTATGGCACGGCTGCTGTTGCGATCCTGGCTTTCCCGGCCGCCGGCTTCTGCCTGTCGGTGATGTTCTCGGTGATCTTCTCGCTGGCGCTCAATTCCGTGCCACGCCATCAGGGCGCCTTTTCCGGCATCTTGTGCACCGGCATCCTGGGTGGCGCGGTAGTGCCGTTGCTGGTGGGCCAGCTGGGTGACCACATTGGCCTGCGCGCCGCAATGAACGTGGTGTTCGTGACCTTGGGCTTTATTTTCGCGATCAGCTTCTGGGCCCGGCCATTGATCAGCAACGAAACGACCGGCTGGTTCAAATCCGGCAAGCGCCTGGCTGCTCGCCGGCAGGGCGCCGAGTAACACATGAACCAAGCCATGCAATAACACATTAAACAGCAGCAAAGATTGCTAGACACCCTCCCCCCGTGACCGGGGGGCTGATTTTAAAAATAACTCAACCACAAGAGTAGTCGGAGAAACACATGCATATCGTAACTCGCGCACATCGCGTACACCGCACCCCTGTCGCCCTCGCCGTCGCCATGGCGCTCAATAGCCTGATCGGTGTCGCCCAGGCGCAGCAGGCCCGTGCGCCGGAAGCCCCCGGCGCCACCGATGCGCCGCTGGAACAGATCGTCGTGACCGGCGTGCGCGCCTCGCGCGAAAAATCGCTGGTCAAGAAACGTGATGCCGATTCCGTCATGGATGTGGTCACTGCCGAGGATCTCGGCAAACTGCCGGACAAAAATATCGCCGACGCGGTGCAGCGCTTGCCCGGCGTTAATATCAGTTCCGGTTCCGGTGGACAAGGTGGCTTTTCCGAGAACGACCGCGTCAGTATCCGCGGCACCAACCCCAGCCTGACGCAAACCACGGTCAACGGCCACACCATCGCCACCGGCGACTGGTATGTCGGCGACCAGAGCGGTACGGTAGGACGCAGCGTCAGCTTCACCTTGCTGCCGTCGGAAATCGTCAGCTCGGTGGAAGTATTGAAAAGCGCGCAGGCCGACCTGATCGAAGGCGGCACCACCGGCAGCGTCAACATCGTCACCCGCAAACCGCTCGATTTCAAGAAAACCCTGACCCTGGAAGCCACGGTGCAAGGCATGTATGCCGACTTGCCCGGCAAGACGGCGCCGCATGCAAATGCCTTGTTGAACTGGCGCAACGAAGACAAGACCTTGGGTTTCATGCTGCAAGCGTTTTCCGAGTCGCGCAATGAGCGCCGCGACGGCCAGGAACTGTTCTTGCTGGGACAGGGCACGATCAGCCATCCAGACGTCATCGCCGCGCATCCGGACTTGAACGGCGTGGCTTACCCGGCGCAAATCGGTTCCTCGCTGTTCACCCAGAAGAGCCAGCGCCGCGGCGCCCTGTTCGACGTGCAATTGAAGCCAAGCCGCGACCTGACCCTGGAAGCGAATGGCTTTTACTCGCACTTCAGCGGCACCAACCTCGATACGAATTACCTGGCCAATCCGACCGGCCTGCTGGAAAACGGCATCTCGCCGACCAGCTATAAAGTGGTCAACAACACCCTGGTATCGGCCATCTTCCCGAAAACGAATTTTGATCCGTCCGGCGTCAGCCCCGGCGCCGACCAGCCTATCGCCGGTTTGCGCGATTCGATCTACCGCCCGAAAGCAGCGTCGATGGCGTCCTACCTGGACCTGTCGGCCAAATACCGCCCCAACAAGCAATGGCAACTCAGCAGCCAAGTGGGCTACACCAAGGGCCTGGGCGAAACGCCGCATGACTATGGCCACGAAGCATTCCTGATCAACTCGCCGATGTCCTACCAGATGCATGGCAAGGGCGGACCGGCCGATGTCGCCTTCCCCGGCGTCGATACCGGCAATTTCAACAACCCGGCCAATGTCACTAATGGCGGCAGCTGGTCCAGCTCCTATCATGTGGCCGACAGCGAAGCCTACGGACAGCTCGATGCGCTGGTCGACCTGGACCATGGTTATCTGGAAAGCGCCAAGTTCGGCGTCCGTTACGCCTCGCACAAGCGCCAGTCGGAAGGCCGCAATTTCGGCTGTTCGGCCGATGCCAACAATGTCTGCTTTACCAATCCGGGCCAGACCTTGCCGTTGCCGGCCTGGTCGGGCACCGTTTCACCAGGCAATTTTGGTAGTGGCCTGGGCGGCGGCTCCGGCTTCCTGTCGCGTTTCTGGACCCTGGAACCGAACGCCATCGCCGCCTGGCAAAACACCTACAACAACGTCGACCTGGGACCGAATTACCAGGGCAACTTTACCGTCAAGGAAAAAGTCGCCGCCGCCTACGGCATGGTGAACCTGGCCGGCGAACACTGGCGCGGTAACGTTGGCGTGCGCGTGGCCAATACCCGCCAAAGCAGTGCGGGCTACAATTTCGACGAAGCCAATCTGCCGGTGGCTTCCACGGTGGAACACCATTACACCGATGTGTTGCCTAGCGCGAACTTCAAGTTTGACCTGAACAAGGACCTGGTAGCCCGCCTAGCCGCCTCGAAAACCATGTCGCGCCCCGATTATTCGGCACTGACGCCAGCCGTCACGCTGAACAACATCAACGGCACCGGTTCGGGCGGCAACTCGGAATTGAAACCGATCCGTTCGAATAACTTCGATGCAACGCTGGAATGGTATTACGCGCCCCGTTCGCTGGTATCAGTGGCCGGTTTCTACATGGACATGCCTTCGTACGTCACGTTCGGCTACAACACCCGCCGTTACCTCAATACCTCGACCAACCAGTTCGCCGATTTCGTGATCACCTCGCCATTCAATATCGCGGCCAAGAACAAGGGCGTTGAACTGGCCTGGCAGCAACCGCTGTGGGGAGATTTCGGCGCGCTGGTGAACTACACCTATGCCAACGGCCGCACGTCGGACGGCATGGCCCTGGTCGGTTCCTCGGCAAACACCTTTAACACCGAGCTGTACTACGAGAAAGACGGTTTCAGCACCCGCCTGGCTTATACCTACCGCTCCTCTTTCCTGGTCGGCCTGGCCAATGTCTCGCCGCAATATGCAGCCGGCCTGGGAACGCTGGCAATGTCGCTCAATTACAAGGTCAACGATAACGTGACCATCACCTTCGATGCCTTGAACCTGAACAATCCGGTCTTGAAGTATTACGCCAACGCCGAACGACCGCAGGCATTTTATTCGAGCGGCCGACAGTTCTTCCTCGGCGTCCGGTTATCCAACTAATTAGCTGCCAGTAACTTCGCCAGCCCCCTCTGGCGAAGCACGGCATCACCCTGTCCTTCATTGCAGTTGAAAAAAATATCCTGTCCCGGGAGGACGGATATCGCCAGATGATGTGTCATTCAGCGATAACGCGCACCCAGAACAGGCTTACCCCGAGCATTTTGCTCACTGTCGTTAAACCTGGAGAACCATATGATGAAGCAACATTTCACAAAATTGGCCGTTTGCATGACAAGCGCCGTCCTGCTCACCGCTTGTGGCGGCAGCAACGATACGGCCGGCAGCAGCAACCAGCTGGCGGCCAGCGTGGTCGCCGTCGGCGGCCCGATCAACCATGACGCCTTCTTCCCTGCCGCGACGCTGCAGTTCCTGAAGGACAAAACGGGCCTGGACGGCGAACAGTGGGACAACATCATGCGTTTGGTCAACAAACCAGAGCAGGATACGGTCGACTGGAACAAGTTTTATGGATACTGCGAAAACATCAATGACGACCGTGGCTACACCATCGGTATTTTCGGCGCCACCACCGGCGGTTCGAACGATGGCCACCCCGATGGCCCGGCCTTGTTTACCGCCTTCGATGCCGCTAATGGCTCGACGGCGCCTAGCGTTGCGGGCGGCCTGGCGCGTGCCGGCGTGCATGGCGCCATGAACGGCAACATCCTGAAAATCACCGATAAAGCGAAAGTGTTTTGCAAGCAGATCAATAGCCTGCAAAGCAATCCTGCCTGGCAAGACGCGATGTGGAAAACCTTCTACAGCGTCTACATACAGTACGCCGTACAGCAAGCTGGGCAGCGCGGTTTTGCCAGCGCACTGACCATCGGTTCCTTTATCGATACTGCCTTGAACCAGGGCGCCGATGGCGGCGTCAATACCCTCGAAGGCTTGTTGAAACGCAGCACCGGTGCAGACGAAGCATCGTTCCTGACCAGTTTCTACGCCCAGCGCACGAAAGTCGTCGATACCAGCCAATTTAACCAGGCACCGAACGGCGCCAACCGCGTCAAACAGTGGAGCACCTTGAAAGACCAGGCCTACTTCACGCTGAAGAACGCAGACGACGCCGTGGCGAAAGCAACCACCTGGACCTTGAAATAAGCGATTCTGATCGTTAATCATTACCCTTTACCACGGCCAGCGGCCGTGGTATTCCACCCGCCCTACGGTATCCCCGCCCCCTCCGCACAACTGAAGAAAACTTGCTTGGCTACAATTTTCAAGCTACCATCCGAAAATTAGTATCGATGGAAAGTATTTATATTAAATTATTTCATCGACAGCGTTTTCACCATCAGGCTATTCACCAAGGGATATCCATGCTTTCAACAACAGATAGCGTGCTCAAGAAATACGTGCTGGCGGCCAGCATGCTGTTTGCCTGTGCTCCATATGCCCAAGCGCAATATGTCGGCGTCACCTTCGGTTTCAACTACACCTCGCAAACCGAAATCCTCGGCCCCGATACGGGCACCTACAATACACCGCTGTATAACCCGGACCCGAAAAATCCCGATGGCACCTGGGATGCCTGGGTGCGCGAACTGGGCGAGGCCGGGGTCGATTTTGTCGCGCCCAATGTGCGCGGCGCCTACCCTATCGCCAAGTGGAGCCCGGCAGGCATGGCGCCCATCGTCAAGGCCTTGAACCAGACCGGGCTGGCCGGCCAGATCAAGGTCGCGCTCTTCGATGACAACGCCGCCTCATGGACGGAGCAATGGAACCAGGCCAAGCACAATTCCCTGCCCTTCGACATCGGCAACCCGGCCAACTGGACCTATATTTATGACACCAACTACAAGGTGTTTTTTGAAACCATTCCTGACGCCAACCGTTTCAAGATTGACGGCAGGCCAGTGATCATTATCTGGACGGGCAACCAGGCAACCGTCACCAACGAGCAGGGCAATTACTCGGCCGCCATGCGCTATGTGCGCCAAAAGTGCATGCAAGATTTTGGCTTCAATCCCTACATCATCGTCAACACGGATGCGCTGAAAAACGACACCACCCTGGCCGCCGTGGTCGATGCCGCCCAGGCCTGGTCGGGCGGTGGCACCTCGACCCTGACCGACTTCAACCGCAGCAAAATCGGCGTCGCCTTCCCGGGCCTGTTCGCACCGACATCGCCCACCTTCCGGGACCCCGACCATGGCAAGACTTTCGATACGGCATTGAAGAACACGGCCGATGCGGGCGCCCTGCTGACACTGGTCGAAGGCTTCACCGATTTCCTTGAAAACGCCTCGGTGTTCCGTGTCCGTAACCTTGATGAGCAAGGACAGCCGCTGAGCTATCAGCAAACCCTGTATGACTACCCCAACCAGCGCATCAACGTCCTGCGCGCCCATAGCCGCAACCCATTTAATGCCGACCTGAAATTCGCAGCGGCCGGCGCCGATTACTTTGGCGGCGCCAATGGTGGCAATGGCAAGACCAACTTCTACCGCAACGGCAACATCGCCATCGAACCAACAGGCGACACCGGCGGCGGCGTCAACGTCGGCTCCATGCAAAACGGCGAGTGGCTGGAATGGGAACATGTCCCCGTGAAAGCCAACTCCCACTTCCAGGTGCGCATCGCCACACCCAGCGTGGGACGCCAGATGCACTTCGTCATCGACGGCGTCGCGCAACCTTCACAAACCTTGCCCAGCACGGGTGGATGGCAAACCTGGACAACCGTCGACTTCGGCACGCTGGGGCTGAGCAGCGACTCTTACCATACCGTACGGATTGTTTTTGATAACGGCGGGGTTAACTTCAATTGGTGGAAGTCTTGAGATAAGGACAGTCAATAAAAAGGGTTAGCGCCAGGCTAACCCTTTTTTCAAGCTGCTACAGCATCAACTCAGCGTGCCCTGACATCTTGCAGCGACCGCTTGAACACCTTCAAATCCTTGGCTGCAAAAAGCTGATTTCTCCCCACTGCACTTGATGTTTTGATCTTGCCGGACGCCACGTACCGACGGAAGGTAGAGATCGATACGTCCAAATACTCCGCCGCTTCTGCGGCAGTAAACTCAACCCCTGCCAGGTGGCCAAATACTTGATCATGGGAAAAATTTTGACCTTGCACATTCGGCTCGGCGAGCAAGGCAAAAAACTTTGCACGCTCTGTCGTTGCCAGCTGCGTAAAATTCTTATAGACAGCTTCCGCGGTAACTTCGCTCATACGGCCCTCACGATTTCAAATACTTCTTCAGGCTTGCATAGAAATTCTCATGCGTCCCGATTTGATAAAAATCAATAAACAAGAGCTCTATCTCTACGCCTCCCGCCTTGAGCTCCTCTTCTGCAGGAGGACGGTAAGCGATTAAATACTGCTGACGATTGTGTGTAAATTTATAGACCCGGATACCCTGCAGGTCGCCAGACTTCGCCTCACCGAGACGAGGATGCTCACAGACGAACTCAACCGCATCTTCAATGACCATTTGAAACGGCCCTGATTGCTTTTTTACAAATTTCTCGAAGGGAGATTTGTAGATGGGTTTCATTTTTTGAGTTCTATACTGCTCAAAAATGAGTATATATGATGTCAATCGTACTTACAATAATAGATTGAATTCAGGTACTTGAAGAAGCAAGCGCCTGCAGCCGGCTAACATCGCCGCAAGTCAGAACAGTAACCAGAACCGGCGCAGCGCAGCTAAGGTGTTTACTTCGCATACAGCAGCGCCCTCTCCTCGCCTAATCCCGCGTCAGCACTTCCAGCAATTCAATCTCAAACACCAGATCAGCATTCGGCGGTATCAAGCCCACCTGGCGCTCGCCATACGCCAGCTGCGCCGGCACCCACAGCTTGCGTTTGCCGCCGACCTGCATGCCTTTCAAGCCGATAATCCAACCCTGAATAACCTTGTTGTTGCTCAGCACGCACTGGAACGCGGCGCCGCGCTGGTGCGAGGAATCGAACTCGGTGCCGTCTTCCAGCCAGCCACGGTAGTGGGCTTTAATCAGCGCGCCGCGCTCGGCGGCCTTGCCGGTGCCGATTACGATGTCTTCGATTGTCAGTTCTGTCGTCATGGTCTGTGTCTTCCTGTAAAAGTATGCCCGCAGCGATGCTGCAGGCGCCATGCAAAAAGCCCCGGCAGTTACCTGGCGGGGCTTTGTTGTTCGCAAGTCATTGGGTGGCATTGCAATAACTGACGCAAATCAAATGTCATCCAGCGGCTATTGCTTTGCCATCTTGCCCTATTCGAAAACGAAACCATCCACGAATGCGCCATCCTGGTAGATAATTCTTTCGTTCAAAACCATGACGGTGTGGCCCTGCAAGCCGACATAACCGCCCAAACGGTTTTTTGCGTTATATTCGTAGAAGGAGCACCAGCCAAACACCGGTGTTCCCAAGCCTTTCTTTTTGCCGCATTTCACTGGCTCTGACACGACGAATTGGGTCACACTGGCCGGATCATACAAGTTACGCTCAAAACTACGACGCAGGAGTTGCTCGATATTTGCTGGCTTCTTGCCGAAATCCCCTGCAGCCATTTGTGCTGGAGATGGATCAGGCGACAGACTTTGGCAGCCCGAGAGCACGATCACAGCAATAAGAGCACCCAAATATTTCATCATTTTTTACCTTTCACCATCAAGAGAAACCTATGGCAACATTTTAGGAGATTTCTTATTTTAGATGTGGAATTTGCTTTATAAAAATAACAAAAAATCCCCGGCAGTTACCTGGCGGGGCTTTCACTTTACTGCTCAAAATTCTGGTGGACCTCCCGTGAGTCGAACACGGCACCAACGGATTATGAGACACATGCTCTATTGCATAAATCACAAAACCAAGAGAGATTTTTCACAAAAAAATGTCCTGCATTAAGAACTAATTCTCTCCGAAAAACCTCCAGCTGAGCGAACTATAGTGAAGTATTCTTTCACATAGTGACCATCCGATTGCATACCGCTACTATCGCGGATCAGTTCATTCTTAATTGTATCTGGAAATTTAGCCATTGAAACGGGATTAACACGTGACAACATGCTATCTGACAAAAAAATTAAATTGGTATAAGTTCTCAAAACAGAAACAGGAGAAACAGTTACCACACTAAGCTCCCCATTATTATTATATTTTTCATATGAAAATACCCCGCCATTACCCTGCGACGTAATTCTACTATAATCAGACTCTTCAAAAATCCCCTTTTTAGTAAAAATCGTATCATAAAAACTAGGCGACCTCTGGTAAAGCATACACAAGTAAATAAGCAAATGAATAGTTGATTAGCGCTGATCTTCATCTTTGCCGAACCGTCCTGCCTGCCAATGGTCCAACCTAGTGCAGCATAACGCTGCCGATACCAACGGGGGC
>NZ_JACHCI010000008.1 GCF_014200675.1 Janthinobacterium saanense
CCGTGCTGCCGTTCGACTTGCATGTGTAAGGCATGCCGCCAGCGTTCAATCTGAGCCAGGATCAAACTCTTCAGTTTAATCTCTGTTACTTTGCCCTGTTACAGGCACCATCATTGCTGATGGGTCGCTCACTCAAAAAACTGACAGGCCACTACTTTCGTAGCGCCTATTTCATTATTTCTTGTGAACATTTGATATTTTAAGTTTGACAGCGATCCGAAGATCACTGCTGCACTGACATCAAATGCCCACACTTATCGACTGTTAATTGTTAAAGAACCGTATTCAGTATTACTTTCGCGCTATCGACAAAGCGTTGTGTTTGTCAGCTGCGAAGAAGGAAGAGTATGAAGCAATTCGCTACGTCCGTCAACTCCTTCTTTTTCTCTACTTCACTCTGCATTTGCATGCGTCGTTCAGCGAGGGGGCGAACTATAGCCAAGTCCGAACGGTTACGCAAGCTTTTCTTCCATAGCCGCGTAAAATGACGGTTTTTCCCGACCTGCGCCCGTCATGACTATCCTGCTCTCCACCTTGAACGCCCGTTATACCCATGCCTCACTGGGGCTACGCTATCTGCTGGCCAATATGGGGCCGCTGCAAGAGCAGACGCGGCTGCAGGAATTCGTGATCGGTAGCAAGACCACGGAACTGGTCGAGCGTATCCTGGCGAACAAGCCGCGCATCATCGGTTTCGGTGTGTATATATGGAACGTCGAAGAAACCACCAAGCTGGTCGCCATGCTCAAGCGTGTGGCGCCGGAGGTCATCATCGTGCTGGGCGGGCCGGAAGTGTCGCATGAGCCGGGCGAACAGGAAATCGTGAAGCTGGCCGATTATCTGATCACGGGCTGGGGCGACGTGACTTTCCCCAAGCTGTGCGGCGAGATCCTCAACGGCCCGAAACCGCTGATGAAGATCCATGCGGGCGTGCAAGCGCCGCTGGCTGAGCTGCAACTGCCCTACTCCTTATATACAGAAGACGATATCAAGCATCGCACCATCTATGTGGAAGCTTCGCGTGGCTGCCCCTTCAAGTGCGAATTCTGCCTGTCGGCGCTGGACAAGACGGCCTGGCCGTTTGCACTGGACAATTTCCTGGCCGAGATGGAGTCCCTGCATGCGCGCGGCGCCCGTTTGTTCAAATTCGTCGACCGTACCTTCAATCTGAATATCAAGACCAGCCTGAAGATCATGCAGTTCTTCCTCGATAAGATAGAGGCCAACCCGGATGATCCTATCTACGCCCACTTCGAGCTGGTGCCCGATCACTTGCCCGATGCGCTGAAAGAAGGCATCAGCAAGTTCCCGCCCGGCGCGCTGCAATTCGAGATCGGCATCCAGAGTTTTAACCCGGACGTGCAATCGCTGGTGAGCCGCAAGCAAGACAATCAAAAGGCTGCCGACAATATCCGCTGGCTATGCGAAGAGTCGAATGCCCATTTGCATGTGGACTTGATCGCCGGCTTGCCCGGCGAGGATGAAGCCAGCTTTGCCACCGGCTTTAATAAATTGGTGGCCCTGAATCCGCATGAAATCCAGTTCGGCATCTTGAAACGCCTGCGCGGCACGCCCATCATCCGCCATACCGAGCAATTTGGCATGGTGTATGACCCGTATCCGCCCTACACCATCCTGGCCAACAAGCAGCTGGACTTCATGAGCATGCAGCGCTTGGTGCGTTTCGCCCGCTATTGGGACCTGGTCGCCAACTCGGGCCGTTTCGCCAATACGGTGCAGTGGATGCTGGGCGATGCGCCATTCGAGAACTTCATGGATTTCTCGAACTGGCTGTACGCCCACACCGACGCCACCCACCGCATCGCCATGGATCGCCTGGCCAAGCTGGTGGCGCAATGGCTGCAAACGCGCGGCATGAGCGCGGTCGAAGCGAATGCCTTGCTGGCCAGCGATTATGCGGGTGGCGCGCAGGCGCATGCCCACACGGCCAAGGTCCGTCCGGAGGTCACTCTGCCGCAGCGCCAGGCGCGTCATCTGGCCGCCTAAGGTGCGCTAGCAAACAGTGCAAAATGAACATCGGTGGCGGTCTGGACCAATCTCCCTTAAACTGGCGCGATGCCCACTGTCCAATCGCCGATATTAAAGCTTTCCCAGACCAGCTCCCAACAGGGAGCTCTTGTGACTGCCAGCGGCACCTGGCAGGTGCATGCGCTGGCGCATGACAATGCCATCAAGGCCGTCGAGGCCCAGCTCAAGCCTTTGCTTGGCGACAAGAATGTCAGCTGGGACTTGTCGCAAATTGCCAGCATGGACCATATCGGCGCCCAGTATTTCTGGAACGCCTGGGGCAAGGCACGCCCCGCGCAGCTGACCCTGGCGCCTGGCCAGGAAGAATTTTTCAAGCGCATCGAGGAAACCGGGCCGCTGGAAATGCCGGCGTCCCGCGCCAACCGCCTGACGCCCGTGATGAAGCTGGGCATGGCGATCCTGCTGTTTTTCGAACACTTAAAAGGGTTTATTGCCCTGGTCGGCCAGGTAACACAGGATACGGCGCGCTTCATACGCCACCCTTTGCGCGGCCCCTGGCGTGAAATTTCCGCCAATATCTACCATGCCGGTTTCCAGGCGCTGGGTATCACGGCGCTGGTGGGCTTTTTGATCGGCGTGGTGCTGTCTTATCTGTCTGCACAGCAATTGCGTGCCTTTGGCGGTGATATCTATCTGGTCAACCTGCTGGGCATGAGCGTGATCCGCGAACTGGGGCCTTTATTGGCCGCGATCCTGGTAGCTGGCCGTTCCGGTTCATCGATCACGGCGCAACTGGGCGTGATGCGTGTCACGGAAGAGCTCGACGCCATGCTGGTGATGGGCATTTCGCACGGCTTTCGCCTGATCATGCCGAAAGTATTGGCGCTGGCCATCTCCATGCCGCTGCTGGTGATCTGGACCGATACGGCCGCGCTGATCGGCGGCATGGTGGCGGCCAAGACCGAGCTGAATCTGTCGGCAGGCTATTTCATCCAGAAACTGCCCGATGCCGTTCCACTGGCCAACTACATGATAGGCCTGGGCAAGGGCGTGGTCTTCGGCATATTGATCGCCCTGATTTCCTGCCACTTTGGCCTGCGCATCAAAGCCAATACGGAAAGCCTGGGACGCGGCACCACCACCGCCGTCGTCACCGCCATTACCGTGGTGATCCTGGCCGATGCCGTGTTTGCCATCGTCTTCAATGGGGTGGGCTACCGATGAGCGAGAATATTTGCAGCCCGGCCACGGAAGGCCAGTTCAATCTGCACGGCGACGCGCCCGTGGTGGAAATTTCCAATCTGTGGACCAAGTTCGGCCGTACGGTGGTGCACCAGGACTTGAACCTGGAAATCGAACGCGGTGAAATCCTCTCCATCGTGGGCGGCTCCGGCACCGGTAAAACGGTGTTGCTGCGCCAGATGCTGGGCCTGGAACATCCGGCGCGCGGCTGCGTCAAAGTCTTTGGCGAAGATATCAATCAAGCCAGTTCAGAACAATTGCAGCAATTGCGCAATCACTGGGGCATGTTGTTCCAGCAAGGCGCGCTGTATTCGGCGCTGACCGTGTTCGACAATGTGGCCCAGCCCATGCGCGAATTGCGGGTGCTGCCGGAAGCGCTGATACGCGACGCCGTATTGCTCAAAATGAATATGGTGGGCCTGGGGCCGGAACACGCCGCCAAGATGCCGTCGGACTTATCGGGCGGCATGATCAAGCGCGTGGCGCTGGCGCGCGCCCTGGCGCTGGAACCGAAACTGCTGTTTCTCGATGAACCGACGGCGGGCCTGGACCCTGATCTGTCGGAAAGTTTCGTCAGCCTGATACAGTCGCTGCACCGCGAACTGGGCTTGACGGTGGTGATGGTCACGCATGACCTCGACACCCTGTTCGCCCTGTCCACGCGCATCGCCGTGCTGGCGGAAAAACATGTGATCACGATCGGTCCCACGCGCGAGGTGATCCAGTTCGATCACCCGTTCATCAAGCAATTTTTCCTTGGCGACCGCGGCAAACGCGCGCTGGAAGCGCTCGATGAAAAGAATAATGGAAATGACAACGCTGCAGCGCCAGGCGAACTCGCCGGCATAGACAAGAAAGCGGAGAAGTAATGGAAAACAGATCACACGCCCTGATGACGGGCTTTTTCACGCTCACCCTGCTGATCGCCGCCATCCTGTTCGGCGTCTGGTTCAACCGCGACCGCGTGGAGCGGGTGCCTTATCTGCTGGCCACCACCTTGTCGGTGCCCGGCCTGAACCCGCAAGCTACCGTGCGCTACCGTGGCCTGGAAGTGGGCAAGGTGGACGCAATTGATTTCGACACGCAAAAAGCCGGGCAAATCCTGGTGCATATCAGTGTCGCGCCCGATACGCCGGTAACCACCACCACCTTTGCCAGCCTGGGCTACCAGGGCGTGACGGGTATCGCCTACATTCAGCTGGACGATGAACATGTGGGTTCCAAATTGCTGGGCACCAGCAAGGAACAGCCGACACTGATCCCCCTGCGCGCGGGCTTGCTTGATCAATTGGAAAAGCGCGGCAAGCGCATCCTCGACCAGGCAGAACAGATCACCAACAAGGTCAACAACTTGCTGAGCCCGGACAATCAGGCGGCCATGCTGGGCGCCTTCAATGAAGTGGGCAAGGCGGCCAAGGCTTTTGGCGCGATTCCCCAGCAGTTGCAGCCGACCCTGGTGCAATTGCCGCAATTGACTGAACAGACGCGGCAAACTTTGACGGCCGTCAGCACGGCCAGCAAGAATGTATCTGATTTGACGCAAACCTGGAAAAAACTGGGTAATGATATCCAGGCGCCAGGTGGCGTTCTGGACAAGGTCAATGGCACGGTCGACAAAGTGGGGACCTCGGTGGAAACGGTGGCCAATGGCGTCTCGCTGGAAGTGCTGCCGCAAGTCATCGACCTGAGCGGTGAAGCCCGTTCTTCGATGCGCGCCCTGAAAACTACCATGAGCACGCTCAACGAACAGCCGCAAAGCATCTTGTTCGGCGCCCCCGACATCCCGCCCGGTCCGGGCGAACCCGGCTTTTCGGCGCCAGGCAAATAAGGAGAACCCATCATGTCCATCTCTCGTCCAGTCACCCTGCTGACCCTGTCCACCGCCTTGCTGCTGGGCGGCTGCGCCAGCCGCGGCCCCTTGCCCACGTTCTATGATTTCGGCCCGGCCGGTATTTCTGCGACACAACAAGCGGCGCCGCCGCTGCCGGTGCTGGTGATTGCCGACGCGAATGGCCCCTCCTGGCTGGACAGTCAGCGCATGTATTACCGCTTGCTGTACGCCGATGCGCAGCAATCGCGGCCCTATGCCTACAACCGCTGGAATACGCCGCCGCTGCAGCTGCTGAGCCAGCGCCTGAAAACACGCATCGCCCAGGGCGGCGTGAAAGTGCTGTCGACCACCGATGCCGCCAGCGGCATACCGCTGCTGCGCATCGACGTCGATGATTTTTCGCAAAACTTCGATACCCAGACGCAAAGCAGCGGCCATGTGTCGCTGCGCGCCTCGCTGTTCCGGGGCCACCGCCTGATCGACCAGAAAACTTTCAGCCGCAGCAGCGACGCCCGTAGCGCTGACGCGCAAGGGGGCGCGCAAGCGCTGGCGTCAGCCTCGGATGCGGTCGCCACCGACCTGCTTACCTGGCTGGGCACGCTGAACATACCGAAAGAATGACTGCCCCGCATGCCGCCGATAGTCCGCCAGCAGCGCTGACGTCCCTGAGACACTCGCCGCTGGCGCGCGCAGCGCTGCTCGCGTATATCTTCCTGATCGTCTACGCCAGCTGGTTTCCGTTTACGGGCTGGCGCAGCACGGGCTTGTCGCCGTTTACCTTCCTGGAAAACACGGCCATGCCGCGCTACTGGACCGGTTTCGACGTGGGCATCAATATCGTCGGCTATGTGCCGCTGGGCGCGCTGATTGTGTATTCCTTGTTTCCAAGAGTTACGGGCTGGCTAGCTATCCTGATCGCCAGCCTGTGCGGCGTGCTCGTTTCTGGCAGCATGGAAACCGTGCAAAGTTATCTGCCCAGCCGCGTTTCATCGAACCTCGATTTTTATACCAATTCGGCCGGTTGCTGCGCTGGCGCCATCATCGGCGCCCTGTCGGCCCGCAAACTGCTCGATCAAAGCCATTTGATACGCTTGCGCCAGCGCTGGTTTGCCCAGCATGCCAGCCAGGGCTTGATACTGGTCGCGCTGTGGCCGCTGGCGCAAATCTATCCACAAGGCTATCTGTTCGGCCTGGGACAATTGCTGCCGATTCTGTCGGACTGGCTATCGACACTGATGGGTACGGACATCGACGTGGCCGCCTACTTGCGGCCCGATACCATCCTGACGGTGGAACAGTATTGGCTATCGGAAACCATCATCACGGCCTGCGGCATGACGGGCGCCGTACTGACTTTGCTGTGCCTGCTGCGCCGTGGCGCACCGCGCGCCACCATGATGCTGGCACTGATAGGCGCGGCACTGGTGGTGCGCTCCATGGCCAGCGCCCTGCTGTTCTCGCCGCAAAACGCTTTTGTGTGGATTACGCCGGGCGCCCAGGGCGGCTTCCTGATCGGCCTGATCATGCTGGGCGGCCTGGCTTTCGCACCGCATGTGGCGCAGCGCAGGGTCGCGGCCGCCACTTTGCTGCTCAGCCTGGTCATGGTGAATATCACGCCGATCAATCCCTACTTCATGTCTACCTTGCAAGGCTGGGTACAAGGCAAGTTCCTCAACTTTAATGGCGCGGCGCAATTCCTGGCCTTGCTGTGGCCATTCGTGACCTTGTGGTTCCTGTGCCTGCCCTCGCATCGCTTGAATCGGCAAGAAGATGTACCGCGCCAACGTCGCGAGGACCATCCATAAGCGTTATGATGGCGCATTGAGCAAATAGCAGGAGAACAGTATGAGCGAAACATCGTATTTTGAACGCCACGTTTTTTTCTGCATGAACAAACGTGAAGACGGCCGCAACAGCTGCGGCGACCATGGTGCGGAAAGCGCACAAAAGCATTGCAAGCGCCGCATCAAGGACTTGAACATGAGTGGCGCGGGCAAGATCCGCATCAACCAGGCCGGCTGCCTGGACCGCTGCGAAGAGGGACCGGTGCTGGTCATCTACCCGGAAGCGACCTGGTACACCTATGTCGACAACAGCGATATCGATGAAATCATCGATACCCACCTGGTGGGCGGCAAAGTCGTCGACCGGCTGAAGATTTAAGCCCTTTCACCTCAAGTTTTAACTTTAACTTAAGCATCCGCCACCAGTATGAGCATCATGAACAGAAATTCGGAAAAATTTACCCTCGCCGGTCATGCAGGCAGCATGGAAGGCTTGCTCGATTTCCCGGCAGACACCCCGCGTGGCATCGCGCTGGTTGCCCATCCGCATCCGCTGTACGGCGGCACGATGGATAACAAGGTAACGCAAACCCTGGCGCGCGCCTTTGTCGCCCTCGGTTATGTGGTGGCCCGCATCAACTTTCGCGGCGTGGGCGCCTCGGAAGGCGTGCACGACCATGGCGCAGGCGAAACCGACGATATGCAATTGTTATACGAACACATGCTCAAGCTGTACCCAGGCTTGCCGGTAGCCTTGTCCGGTTTTTCCTTCGGCACCTACGTGCAATCGAAATTGCAGGAACGCTTGACTGCCGCCGGCACGCCGGCCGAGCGCCTGGCGCTGATCGGCAGCGCGGCCGGCAAATGGGCCATGGCCGACATTCCGGCCGACACCATCCTGATCCACGGCGAGCTCGACGAGACGATTCCTTTGTCCGCCGTGTTCGACTGGGCGCGGCCACAAGACATCCCCGTGATCGTGATCCCGGGCGCCGACCACTTCTTCCATCGCAAGCTCAATCACATCAAGAATCTGGTGATCGCGCTATGGCATGGCGATAAACCGGTTTCGGCACCGGATGAGCACTGAAGTGTGGGCTTACTACCGTTTCCACGGCTATAATTAGTCCGTTTTTTCCACGCGACCGTGTCAGCGTAGTCGACATGGTCCTCAGCCTTCATCTTTTTCGCAGACCAGCCTCCATGAAAAAACTCTTAGCGGCACTGGCCTCCAGTGTACTTTTCCTATCTTCCGCCTTCGCGCAAACCATTCCGGCCCCGACCATCGCCGCCAAGTCCTGGCTGCTGCTCGACGCCACCAGTGGCCAGATCATTGCTTCGCAAGATCCGGATGCGCGCATCGAACCGGCTTCCCTGACGAAGATCATGACGGCATACCTGACGTTTGCCGCTCTGCGTGAAAAGAAACTGACCCTCGATCAAAAAGTGAATGTCTCCGTGCACGCGTGGAAAGTTGATTCCAGCAGCTCGAAAATGTTCATCGACCCAGCCACCCCGGTTTCCATCGATGACTTGCTGCATGGCTTGATGATACAGTCGGGTAACGACGCCGCCGTGGCGCTGGCCGAAGCCGTCGCCGGCGATGAAGGCACTTTCGTGGTGCTGATGAACCGCGAAGCGCAACGCATGGGCTTGAAAAACACCCATTTTGGCAATCCACACGGTTTGCCTAGCCCCGAGAACTATTCCACGGCGCAAGACTTGTCCGTGCTGGCCGCGCGCGTGATCATCGACTACCCGGAATTCTATAAAATCGATTCCATCAAGAGCTTCACCTACAACAAGATCACCCAGCCTAACCGCAACCGCCTGCTGTGGCTGGACCCTACCGTTGACGGCATGAAAACCGGCCACACGGAAGCGGCCGGCTTTTGCATGATCGCTTCGGCCCGCCGTCCTGGTGGTTCGGGCGAACGCCGCTTGATTTCCGTGGTGCTGGGCACCACATCCGACCAGGCCCGTACGCAGGAAAGCCAGAAGCTGCTGAACTGGGGCTTCCAGAACTTCGATACAGTCAAGCTGTACTCGAAAGGCCAGGCCGTGGCCACGCCGGAAGTCTGGAAAGGCTCGAAAGGCACCGTGAAAATCGGTTTCGCGCGTGACGTGCTGGTCACCGTACCGAAAGGCGTTGCCGCCAAGATGAAACCAGTGCTGGAACGCAAAGACCCGCTGGTTGCGCCTTTGGCTGAAAATGCACCGGTCGGCAAGTTGAAAATGATGGTCGACGACAAAGTGCTGCTGGAACTGCCAGTGGTCGCGCTGGAAACGATCAATCAGGCCACCATCTTTGGCCGCGCCTGGGATTCGATGCGCTTGTGGCTGAAATAATCGCCGCGCAGTGATAGCCCGATCAAAAATGCCCGCAGCGATGCGGGCATTTTTTTGTCTGCGTGCCAGCTCAAAGCAGCTCATCTGATTATAATCGTCAGGATTACCCACCCGTCTTCATCAGAAAGCCATTCATGAGCCAAGTACTACCCGCCAGCTTGCAGTCGCCACGCAGCCGCCTCAGTTCCACTGGTCCCGAATTGTCGCGCATCGTCGCCGGCATGTGGCGCATCGGCGAATGGAACATGACTGCGCAACAACGCCTGACGTTTATTGAACAATGCCTGGCCTTGGGCGTTACCAGTTTCGACCATGCCGACATTTATGGCGACTACAGCGCCGAAGGCCTGTTTGGCGAAGCGCTGGCCTTGCAGCCTGGCTTGCGCGACAAGATGGAGCTGGTCAGCAAATGCGGCATCAAGCTGCTGTCGCAGCACCACCCCAGCCACACGATCCAGCATTACGACACCAGCGCGGCGCACATCACCGCTTCGGTCGAGCAATCGCTGCGCCAGCTGCGCACCGACCGCCTGGACTTGCTGCTGATACACCGTCCTGATCCGTTGATGGATTTCGATGAAGTCGCCAGCGCGTTCACGCAATTGAAAACTGCCGGCAAAGTGCTGCACTTCGGCGTATCGAATTTCAGCCGCCACCAGTTCGAGAGCCTGAACCGGCGCTTCCCGCTGGTGACCAACCAGGTCGAGTTTTCGCCGCTGCATGTGGCGCCGCTGTTCGATGAAACCTTCGATGGCTTGCAAGATGTTGGCGTAGCGCCAATGATCTGGTCGCCGCTGGCCGGTGGCCGCTTGTTCCAGGGCGGCGATGCGAATGTGGAAAACCTGCGCAATGTCATCAAGGCCATCGCCGACGCGCATCAGCGTCCGTTTGCCAGCGTGGTATTTGCCTGGATCATGCAACTGCCATCGCGCCCGCTGCCCTTGACCGGCACCGGACGCATCGAAGCGGTCGGCGTGGCCGTGGAAGGCACGCAATTCACGCTCAGCCGCAACGAATGGTTCGCCATCCTGCGCGCCGCGCGTGGGCACGAGGTGGCGTAAAGAAGTGCGCTAAAGCTTAGTCCATCTCGTCGGGATCGTTGAAAACCTGGGGTAAAGCAATACCGCGCCACCCCAGGTACCACGCCAGGTTCAACGCCAGGGTGGCAACGATGTAGACGGCGAAGAAGAAGGCAAAGAAACTGGTTTTCAGCCACACCAGCGCAGCGATCGCCAGTATCAGCACCAGCAAGGCGGCCAGGCTTTTCTTTTGCTTGGAGCTGGGAAAACGCAAGGTTGACACCATCAAACTGCCCACGCCCACCAGCAACAGCATCAGCAGATAGCTGTGCAGTTGCGAGTCTATCGGTGCCGGCCACGCCACCACCACGGCGGCCACGCAGGCAGCGCCGGCCGTGATCGGCATGCCGACGAAATACAGCGGATCGGTACGGCCCACGTTCACATTGAAACGGGCCAGGCGCATGGCGCCGCAAGCGACAAAGAAAAAGCTGGCCATGCCGCCAAAACGCAGCAGCAGCGGATCGTGCACGCCCATCTGCACAAAACCATAGCAGTACAACAACACCGCTGGCGCGCAGCCGAAATTCATCACGTCGGCGATGGAATCGAGCTGCACGCCAAACTGCGAGCTGGTGCCGGTGGCGCGCGCCACAAAGCCGTCGAGTGCATCAAACACCCCGGCCAGCACCAGCAGCACTGCCGCCAGGCGGTATTCGCCGGGGTCGCCCACACCGGCGTTATCGACGGAAATAACGATGCTGGCGAAGCCACATGCTATCGAAAGCAAAGTCACCATGCTGGGCAAGGCGTATTTGGCGCGTTGAAGGCGCGACTTGGGCAAGGTGTTCAAATTATGGACAATCCAAAAAATCAGTAAAAAAGCAGCGGGAACGCAAACGATGCACTATGCTCATTCTACCCTGCTCACGTGCGGCACCGCAGATGTGGACAGCCGCACACAGCAATGAGATATCTTTGCAATCATGCTCTACAGCACATAAAAATGCCTTAGAATCGATTCACAAGGTTCGCCGCCTTGCTGACACTAGCCAGGCGCCGTAATCAGCTTACCCTTTTGAAGACAGGAGCCAGCTTGATCGCCTCATCCCAGCGTTGGAAACCATGGATCCCCGCCCTCTTGATCGCGGCATTGCTCAGTGCCTGCGGCGGCGGAAGCAGCGATACGAGTAATAGCACAGCACTATCGCCATCCACGCCAGCGTCGCAATTGACGCAAGAACCGGGCGCACCGGTAGCGACCAACAACATCGCCACGGATGGCTACAACTGGATCAATTACCGGCGCGGCCAGATCGGCGTGGCGTCCCTGTCACGCAACAGCCTGATCGACCGCGCGGCGCAAGGGCATTCCGATTATCTGAAAGCCAATAACACGGTATCGCACGAGCAGGTTGCCGGCAAACCAGGCTTCACGGGCGTCAAACTGGGAGACCGGCTGAGCAACGCAGGCTATGTAATCAACACGTCCAATTCCTATGCCTACGGCGAAGTCATCGCCGGCGCAACAAATACCTCGGGCTTTTATCTGGCCGAAGAATTGATCACGGCCATTTATCACCGCTTCGTCATCTTTGAACCGATCTTCAAGGAAGCCGGCGCCGGCGCCGCCGTCAGTACCAGCGGCTATGCCTATTTCACCACCGATTTTGCCGCCAACAATGGTTATGGCCCCGGCCTGTCGAATGGACAAGTCGTCACCTACCCGTTCAATGGTCAGACCAAGGTGGCCACCAGCTTCTCCAGCGACAACGAGTCGCCGGACCCCGTACCCAACCAGGACATCGTCGGCTACCCGATCAGCGTGCATGCGAACATCTACGATACACTCAACGTAACGAGTTTCACGGTACGCCAGCGTGGCGCCAGCAGCGATTTGACGGTGCTGCTGCTGAAGAAAGCCACCGACACGAATACGCCAGCCTCGGCCGCTTCCATCATTCCCCTGTCAACACTATCGGCAGCAAGCACCTTTGACGTCAGCTTCACAGGCACGGTCAATGGCGCAGCGGTAGTGCGCAACTGGTCATTTACAACACGCTGATCAGGCAGTCAAACGAACACGGCCTGAAGGATATCCGGATGTAGAATTGCCGTTCCCGCTTCTTCACAATCGACAAGTTTTGGGCTCTACTCTGCAGATCAGGTATGCTGAAAACACAGACCACTTGCGATGACGATGCCGCCACGGCGGCCTCCGGCACAGTTCCGGTACTCGACATCGAGACCGGACTGGGCCGCATTATGGGCGACCGCATCCTGTACCTGAAAATCCTGCGCCGCTTCCTGCACGACCATGGCGCCACGCCCTGCCAGATCCGCAGCGAATTTAAGGCCGGTAACTATGCCTCGGCCCGCCTGAAAACCCATAGCCTGAAAGGCGCCGCCGGCATGATAGGCGCGCACCGCGTCCATGCGCTGTCGCTGGCCCTGGAAGCATCGTTGCGCGCCCAGGCGCCCGATTTGCAACAGCAGATGCAGCAACTGGAACTGGCGCAAGATCAATTATTGAAAGCAGTCAGCAATCTGCTGGGCACACCCGACGAAAAACAGATCGCGGCGCAAGACATGGCGCCCGATCCGGCCGCCCCCGCCATCCAGCTGCTGCTGGCGCGCCTGGCCAGCCATTTGCGCGAAGGCGACGGCGCAGCCATCGATATCCTGGAAAATTCCGCCACCCTGCTCGCCGCCAGCCTGGGCGTCAACGTGTATCAGGAAGTGGCAGCCGCCGCGCATGAATTCGATTTCGACGCCGCCCTGGCGGCGCTGCTGCGCTGCCGCTAAGCGCCCGGACTACCCCTGATATAACACTTCTTCTGCATACGCCGCACTGCAATTCCTGCCGCAAAAGCGGCGCACGGCGTCGAGCGGCTTATCGCAATACCAACACGCGCCCTTGGGCGGCAAGACCGCGATCAGTTCCGGCGCAGAGGGCAATGACAATCTGGCTGTCACGTCCCTCTCGCCTTGCACGACTTCCGGCTGCTTGCTGTCCATGGCGTTTCCTTTCCTAGCGGCACTTCAAGGCCGCTCAGCAAGATTACGCCAGCGTGATTTGCCGTATATGACAATTCTCAATGGGGGCTTGTCTGCAAAGAAAACTTATGCGGAGGCTTTCTTATCGAGCAGCGCGACGATCTTCGGCATGGCCTGCCTGGCGGCCTGATAACCTGCCATGATAGCTTGCGTACGCTGGGCAGCGCTGTGCATGTCGGTCACGCTCACGCTGGGCGCAATCAGCATATCGGCCTCCGGCATTTCCGCCCGGCTCACGAGGCAAGTCTGGGTGCGCGCAACCTTGGTAAAAGCCGTCAGGAATGAGTTCCCCTGCTGGCGCGGACTATGGCAATAAATATCCACGCCGATGACCACCTGTGCCCCCATCGCACGGGCAAAGCGCACCGGCACCAGACTGGAAATACCGCCATCGACCAGTGGACCGCGCGGCGAAGATACGCCACGCAATGGCTTTCACCGCATTCATTTTTCCATCCTCATCATGGCGCGCATGCCGGACAGGAATTGCTCATCCGTACTATTCCATCGCGCATGGGCCAGATGGGCGCTGTCGGCGCCCGCCGCAAAGCGCAATTGATCGGACTGGTCGTTGGCGGCAAAGAAGATGGTCTCGGCAACATCTTGCGCTTCGGTAATCGCGCCAGGACTCGCCCATTGCGCCATCAATTGTCCGGCATAAGCGGCGTAGGCCTGCGACACGAGGCCATTCATGCGGTCGCCTGCATTGGCCGTGAAGCGCGTATTCGGACCGTAGCCAGGCTCGACCAGCTTGACGCGCAAGCCGACACTATCGAGTTCATAAAACAGCGATTCCGTAAAACCTTCGATGGCAAATTTACTTGCCGCATACGGGGCTACCAGCGGCATGCCCGCAAAACAGACGCTCGAAGTCACATTGATGATCATGCCTTCGCCCGCTGCGCGCATGAGCGGTATCACAGCTTGCGTCATGGCCATCACACCGAAAGTATTCGTTTCAAACACTTCGCGGATGGTCGCGGCCGGCGTGGCTTCAAATGCCGAAAACAGGCCGATGCCGGCATTGTTGACCAGCACATCGATCTTGCCAAAGGCCGCCTGGCCCAGGCGTATGGCGCGACTTATGCTGTCTGCGTCCGTAATATCGAGTGGGACCACGCAAAGGTGCTCCGCCGGCCCCTGCAGTAAATCGGCATCGGGCTGACGCATGGTCGCGATGACATTCCAGCCCTGTGCCAGAAAGTACTCGGCCGTCGCCTTGCCGTAACCCGAGGAACAACCTGTGATCAATACCGTTTTCATGTGCATCTCCTTTAAAAAGTGAGATACATGATAAGACGCTTGACCAAGACGATCCATAGCGAGTAGTCTTGGAATCATGCGTGATCATCTAAATAACGACCCTTTAGCTTCCATCGTTGGCCTCTTGCGACCACGCACCGTGCTGTCGAAATTCGTCAGTGGTTCAGGCAGCTGGGCGGTGCAATACCCGAACTATGGCCAACCCAGTTTCTGCCTGATGCTGGAAGGTTCCTGCTGGATGCAGCTCGACGCCAGCGCACCATTCCTGATGGAGCCTGGGGATTACATCCTGCTGCCGGCCACGCCGGGTTTTCGCATGGGCAGCGACCTGACCGCCCTTGAACAGCCGGTTACACGCATCGCAGAAGCAAGTCCGATCGGGGAGGTGCACCATGGCAACCAGCAAGACGCACCCGCCATCCGCATGCTGGGCGGCTACTTTTTATTCGATCCTACCAGCGCTCCGCTACTGGTAAGTTTGCTGCCGTCCGTGATCCATATCAAGGCTGACGATAGCGGCGCAGACCACCTGGCCTGGATCGTGCGCGCCATCGGCACGGAAACGCAGTCGCAACGGCCGGGCGCCGACGCCATCCTGATGCGCCTGGTTGAAGTGATGCTGATTGAAGCGCTGCGCTGGCAACCGCCCGCAGGGCGAGAGGCAATGTCCGGCTTGCTTGCCGGCCTGAGCGATACGCGCATGGCGGTGGCGCTGCGCCTGATCCATGCCGATGTGGCTAGGCGCTGGACGGTGGAAGACCTCGCCAGCCAGGCCGGCATGTCGCGTGCCGCGTTTGCCGCGCGCTTCATGCAGGTGCTGGGTATTCCTCCCATGGAATACGTGCTGCGGTGGCGCATGGCCCTGGCCAAGGACATGTTATGGCACGATGGCCTGTCCCTGGGGGAAGTGGCGCATGCGATCGGTTATCAATCGGCCAGCGCCTTCAGCACGGCCTTCAGCCGCTCGGTTGGCTTGTCGCCAAGTGCATTTGCGCGCAGCAACCGTGCTGCGACGGCCGCGCAATAAGAGGAAACCGAATCCGGCTTATTTACCAATACAGAAACGGCTGAAAATCACGCCCAGCAAATCGTCGGGCGAGAATTCACCGGTGATGCTCGACAATTGCACTTGCGCCAGGCGCAGCTCTTCGGCGAACAGGTCCAGCGATTGATCGTCCTGGGCGGCGTGCTCGGCGGCGATATTCAAATGCTTGCCGGCCGATTTGAGGGCGATCAAATGGCGTTCGCGCGCCAGATACAGCGATTCGCCCGTCTGTTGCCAGCCGGCGATGCGCAGCAATTCAGCCCGCAACAGGTCGATGCCGAGATGATCGTGGGCAGACAGATAGACGTGGGTGGCGTCCGGCAAAACGTCCACGCTGGGCTTGTGGCCAGACAAGTCGATCTTGTTCCACACGCGCACCACCGGCACGCCTGCCGGGAAGGCGGCGACGATGGTTTCATCGGCCAGGGTCGGCCCTTGGTCGGCGTCAAGCAAGTGCAAAATTACATCGGCCTTGCCGATTTCGCCCCAGGTGCGCTCGATGCCGATGCGCTCGACGGCGTCGATGGTGTCGCCCGCATTGCGGATGCCGGCCGTGTCGATGATGTTGAGCGGTATGCCCTCGATCTGGATGGTTTCGCTGACCTTGTCGCGCGTGGTGCCGGCAATCGGCGTGACAATCGCCACATCGGCGCCCGCCAGCGCGTTCAGCAACGACGATTTACCCACGTTGGGCTGGCCGGCCAGCACCACATTCAAACCTTCGCGCAGCAGCGCGCCCTGCGCCGCCTGGCTGAACACTTTATTCAATGCCTCGATCACGGCTTTCAATTGGCCACGCGCATTCGATTTTTCCAGGAAATCGATTTCTTCTTCCGGAAAATCCAGCGTCGCTTCGACCAGCATGCGCAAGCCCGTCACCTGCTCCACCAGGGCATGGATGGTTTTCGAGAATGCGCCCGACAAGGATTGCGAGGCCGATTTCGCCGCCGCTTCGGTCGACGCATCGATCAGGTCGGCCACCGCCTCGGCTTGCGCCAGGTCCAGTTTATCGTTCAGAAACGCGCGGCGCGTGAATTCACCGGGCTCGGCCAGGCGCAAGCCACTGTCCTTGCCCGCTTCCAGCACGCGCGCCAGCAGCAATTGCAGCACGACGGGGCCGCCATGGCCCTGCAATTCCAGCACGTCTTCGCCTGTGTACGAATTCGGTCCCTTGAAGTGGATGGCGATGCCCTGGTCGATCAGGCTGCCATCGGCCTGCGTAAATGGCAAATAGCTGGCGTGGCGCGGTTTCAGGACCTGGGTCCCGAACAGGGCCGTCATCAGGGGAACGAGGTTTTTGCCGGAGGCGCGTACCACGCCGATGCCGCCGCGTCCGGGAGCAGTGGCGATGGCGGCGATAGGGGAAGAGTCAAGTTTCATGGGGATATTGTAGATTATTTCAGGGCAAAAGCAGGCGCAAAAAAAGCCCGCGCGAGGCGGGCTTTCGGTTCGCGGGCCGTGCTTACTTGGCGGCGGCTGGCGCGTATTTCTTGGTGATCACCCATTGCTGGCCGATCGACAGGACGTTGTTGACGACCCAGTACAGTACCAGGCCCGACGGGAAGAAGAAGAACATCACCGAGAATGCCAAAGGCATGAACAGCATCATCTTCGCTTGCATCGGATCGGCCGGGGCCGGGTTCAGCTTGGTCGTGATAAACATCGAAATCGCGTACAGCACAGGCAGGATGCACCATGGATCATGCTGGGCCAGGTCGGTGATCCAGCCTATCCACGGCGCGCCGCGGATTTCCACCGACGCGTTCAGCACCCAGTACAAGGCGATAAAGACCGGCATCTGGATCAAAATCGGCAGGCAGCCGCCCAGCGGATTGATCTTTTCAGTCTTGTACAACTCCATGGTGGCCTGGTTCATCTTTTGCGGATCGCCTTTATAGCGCTCGCGGATCGCCTGCATCTTCGGCGTGACCAGTTTCATCTTGGCCATGCTGCGGTAACCGGCAGCCGACAGCGGGAAGAACGCCAGCTTGATCAGGATAGTGAAGGCAATAATCGTCCAGCCCCAGTTACCCAGCACGCTGTGGATATGCTCCATGACCCAAAAAATCGGCTTGGCGAAGATCGTCAGCCAGCCATAATCCTTGACCAGTTCCAGACCAGGCGAGACCGGTTCGAGCAGGTGGGCAATTTGCGGACCCGAATACAGCTTGCTGTCCAGCGCAGCCGAGGCGCCTGGCGCCAGGGTAGGCAGGGACACCACGTTGCCAATCGCGTACAGATTGGTCGACAGTTTCTTGGTGAAGATATCGCGTGCAATATTTGCTGGCGGTATGAAAGCCGAGACAAAGAAGTGTTGCGAAATAGCAAACCAGCCGCCGTCCGCTTTTTGCGGATGCAAGCCCTTCATGGCCGCGTCCGTGCCTTTTTTCTCATCTTCCAAGGTGGCTTTTTCGATTTTCTCGAACGTCAGCTTTTGGTACTTGTCTTGCGGCGTGTACAGGGTTGGACCCGTGTAGCTGCTGTTGAAGAAGGAATCGGTGACAGGTTTGTTGCCGTCATGAACCAGTTGCATGTACAACTGTGGCGAAACTGGCGTGGTGCCCACGTTCGATACGTCATGGCGCACGTCGATTACGTAATCGCCACGGGTAAAGGTAAACGTCTTGGTCAGCTTGACGCCGCCTTGCACCGCTTCCATCACCAGTTGAACTTGCTTGCCATCACCCAGGGTGCGCACGCCAGGCAATACCGTAAAACCGGTGTTGTGCGTAGGGAAAGGACCGCCGACCAGGCCCGATTGCGCCAGGTAGGTGTGGTTGACGCCTTCGTCGAACAGCACTTCATTTTCCTTGCCGGCGTCAGGCTGGCAAGCCTTGAACAGGCCGAAGCAGCCGCCGAACCAGCCCGGATTGCCCGCGCCCTTGAATTTCAGCAATTCCAGACGCTTGACCTGGCCACCCAGTGTATCGATATCGACCTTGATGACATCGGTGGTGATGGTAATGCGCTCGCTCTTGAAAGCGGCAGGATCGGCGCTATCGCCAGGCGCGCCCGTGGTCACGCCGCCGGTCGCCGGCAAAACGGTCGCGGCTGGGGAAACGGGGGCCTTCGCGGTTTGTTCCGTGTTCGAGGAGAACATCGACGGCTTGCCGTTCGAGATCATCCATTCGTTCCAGAGAATTACCAGCGAGACGGAAAACACGATCCACAGGATGGTACGTTTATTGATATCCATTAGGGTATTTGTCAGGAGTGGTTGCAACCGCAAGCGGTCGTTGAAGATTGTTTGCCATCGGCCGGTGGCACCGGATCGACGCCCCCTTCATTCCAGGGGTGGCAACGGCACACGCGTTTGGCAGCCAGCAGGCTGCCCTTGGCGGCACCGTGCACGCGCAACGCTTCCATCGCGTAATGCGAACAGCTAGGATAGAAACGGCAATTCTGTCCCAGCACGGGGCTGATCAGTAACTGATAAGCACGCAGCAAGAACAGCAGCAGGGTTTTCATGGCACAGAAGGTGCTGGCGGTGCAGCAACAGCAGACGAGCGGGCCTGGGCGGCGACTTGTGCCGCAAACAAACGGCTCAGTTCATCACGCAGTTCGGCTTTCAGCCTGGCCGTGGTGGCCGGACCATCCTTGCTGTTGACGGCGCGCGACAGGCGCACCACACAGTCGACCGGCGGCAGCGCGCTGTTGCGAAACAGCTCGCGCGTCACGCGCTTGATCGTGTTGCGGGTCGCCGCGCGCGGCGCGAAACGCTTGGCCACAACGACGCCCAGCCGCGCATGCGGCAATTGATTATGTCGGGTGTACAGCACAAAATGCGCTGTTTTTTGCGAAGGGCGCAAACGAAAAACGGATGAAAATTCATCCGTTTTAACGATACGCCGAAAGCGCGCGAAGTCGTGTGAACCTTCGCGGAAATTGCCGACTGGAGTACAGCTAGCCACGCGATCAGCTGTCAACGACAAGCCTAGACGGCCAGACGTTTGCGGCCTTTTGCGCGACGTGCGTTGAGCACATCACGGCCACCACGGGTAGCCATACGAGCGCGGAAGCCGTGCGTACGCTTACGGCGAACGACGGAAGGTTGGTAAGTACGTTTCATGTTGGTCTCGCTAAAAACAAAAAAAATGCAAAATCGGGTCTGACGTCCCGTCAGTTTTTGGTGCCAATGACAATCGCGCACTTATGCCAAGGCACAAGCTGGCCAATCTCATCGCCCGCTTAAACGCCTAGCAAATCTGCTAATGCGTCGTTAATCCACGCTTAGTCCATATTGTCGTTCCAAATGAATAAACACGGAATACGGGCGGGGAACCCTGAATTATTCAGCATATGGCCCCCTGTTGTCAAGGATTGCCGTGATCGCCAGGGATTTTCCATCTGGCGCCATAGGGCGCTATGCCGCACCAGCACTGGGTAAGGGCGAAAAAACAGCAAGGATAAGTCGCGTCTTATACACATGCCGCCACGCCTTCCACATAAAAATAAGCGCCGCGCCTGTGGATAACTTTGACGGTCGGGAGTAGAATAGCGCGTTACGTGTGGCGAGCCCTCGCGCGACGCCGGCCTTGCAACACGGTGCACGCAGGGCAGAATCGATACGCCCTCCCACACCTTTTCACATAGACGATTCATGGATAATTTCTGGCAGGCCTGTTCCGCGCAGTTGGAACTGGAGCTGACACCGCAACAATTCAGTGCGTGGATAAAACCGCTTATCCCTCTCGATTACGAAGAGGGCAAGCTGCGCATCGCTGCGCCCAATCGCTTCAAGCTCGATTGGGTCAAGACCCAGTTCGCCAGCCGCATTACCGCATTGGCCATACAATATTTCGAAGCGCCCACGGACGTGCAGTTCGTGCTCGATCCGCGCCTGGCATTGCCTAAAAAACCAGTTGCCGCCAGCACCCCGGCCAGCGATCCGAATGGCGGCGCGCCCAGTGCGCGCAGCGCCGTGGAAGCGCCCCCGAGTGTGCCGGAACTGAGCATAGGCGCCGCGCCGCGCCGCGAGCAAAGCCGCATCAACACCGACCTGACCTTCGACAGCTTCGTGACCGGCAAGGCCAACCAATTGGCGCGTGCCGCCGCGATCCAGGTAGCCAACAATCCGGGCGTGTCCTACAACCCGCTGTTCTTCTACGGCGGCGTGGGCCTCGGCAAGACGCACTTGATCCATGCTATCGGCAACCAGGTAATGGCCGACAATCCGGGCGCGAAGATTCGCTACATCCACGCAGAACAGTATGTTCGCGACGTAGTGACCGCTTACCAACGCAAGGGTTTCGACGACTTCAAGCATTACTATCACTCGCTCGACATGCTGTTGATCGATGATATTCAATTCTTCGGCGGCAAGAGCCGCACGCAGGAAGAGTTTTTCTATGCCTTTGAAGCACTGATTGCTGCCAAGAAACAGATCATCATCACCTCGGATACCTATCCGAAAGAAATCACCGGCATGGATGACCGCTTGATTTCGCGCTTCGACTCGGGCCTGACAGTGGCCATCGAACCGCCGGAACTGGAAATGCGGGTGGCGATTCTGTTGAAAAAAGCCAAACAGGAAGGCGTGACCTTCTCGGACGATGTGGCCTTCTTTGTCGCCAAGCACTTGCGCTCGAACGTGCGCGAACTGGAAGGCGCGCTGCGCAAGATCCTGGCCTACTCGCGTTTCCATGGTAAAGATATCACCATCGATATCGTCAAGGAAGCCCTGAAGGACTTGCTGTCGGTACAGAATCGCCAGATTTCCGTGGAAAACATCCAGAAAACAGTAGCCGACTTCTTCAATATCAAGGTCGCCGACATGTATTCGAAGCGCCGCCCGGCCAATATCGCCCGGCCGCGCCAGATCGCCATGTATCTGGCCAAGGAATTGACGCAGAAGAGCTTGCCGGAGATCGGCGAACTGTTTGGCGGCCGCGACCACACGACCGTGTTGCACGCCGTGCGCAAGATCGCCCTGGACCGCACAAAAAATCCGGAATGCAACCACGAACTGCACGTTCTTGAGCAAACGCTAAAAGGCTAGAGCACGCAGCCGCAACACTGGCTCAAATCGTGCTTTACCCTTATTATCTGGAAGAGAGTCCGCGGCCGATCCGTCGGACTTTGCAGAGCAGCTTCCAGAGCAACATTGTTAAATAAATACGTTAAACTAAGTATTGTTAAACCTATAGATTGAGGATAAATATGCAATTGGTCAAAACCACCCGAGATACCCTTCTCCGGCCACTGCAGATCGTGAGCGGTATTGTCGAGCGTCGGCACACTATGCCGATTCTGGCCAATATCCTCATCCGCAAAGACGGTGAAAATGTCTCCTTCCTGTCCACCGACACCGAAGTGCAGATCACCACGCACGCGGAAATCGGTTCGGGCGCCGATGTGACGGGCACCACCGTGGCCGCCCGCAAGCTGCTCGACATTCTGCGCGCGCTGCCCGAATCGGGCGACGTCACCATGACCCTGCTGAACAAGCGCCTGACCGTGCAAACGGGCAAGTCGCGCTTCGCGCTGCAAACCCTGGCGGCGGAAGAGTTTCCAACTGTGCAACAAGCGGAAAGCTACAACGCCAGCGTCACCCTGCCGCAAAAAACGCTGAAACACCTGTTCAATATGGTGCATTTCTCGATGGCGCAGCAAGACATCCGCTACTACCTGAACGGCTTGCTGCTGGTTCTGGATGGCAATAACGTGATCGCCGTGGCGACCGACGGCCACCGCCTGGCTTTCTGCCAGGTGGCAACCGAGCAAACTTTTGCGCGCCAGGAAGTCATTATTCCGCGCAAGACCATCATCGAACTGCAGCGCCTGCTGGAAGAAAACGATGAGCCAGTGCAACTGGACATCGCCGCCAACCAGGTAAAACTGACCTTTGCCGACATCGAGCTGATCTCGAAACTGGTGGAAGGCAAGTTCCCTGACTACACGCGCGTGATTCCAAAGGGTTACAAAAACGACTTCACGATTGGCCGCGATGAACTGCTGCGCTCGCTGCAACGCGCCGCCATCATGACCAGCGACAAGTTCAAGGGCGTGCGCTGCATCATCACCCCGGGCAGCATGAAGATCAGCTCGACCAATGCCGACCAGGAAGAAGCGGTCGAGGAACTGGAAATCGACTACGGCGGCGATTCCGTCGACATCGGCTTCAATGTGACGTATTTGCTGGACGTGTTGAACAACCTGAAGTGCGAATATGTCAATATCGCGCTGGGCGACTCGAATTCGTCCGCACTCATTTCGATTCCAGACAATGCCGACTTTAAATATGTCGTCATGCCAATGCGCATTTAAAAATAAGGGGCGGACCCTCGGGACTCGGCGTCCCCGTCTGACCCCAGCATTTCGCCGTTGGGTTAAATGCAATATCACGCAATCAAGAAACCCAATGAAAAGCTGGGGTCAGACCCGAAGGGTCTGACCCCGGAACAGTAGCAGTTAATTGAGAAAGCAGTCCATGTCCGAGAATCCACAAGACACCCCGATCCAGGCCAAAACGGAAGAATACGGCGCCTCCTCCATCCAGATCCTGGAAGGCCTGGAAGCCGTACGCAAACGCCCCGGCATGTATATTGGCGACACCTCGGACGGCACCGGCTTGCACCATCTGGTGTTCGAAGTGCTGGACAACTCGATCGATGAATCGCTGGCCGGCCACTGCACCGAAATCCACGTCACCATCCACGCGGATAACTCGATCTCGATTACCGACAATGGCCGCGGCGTACCGACCGGCCTGAAAATGGACGACAAGCACGAACCGAAGCGTTCGGCCGCTGAAATCGTCATGACCGAGCTGCACGCCGGCGGCAAGTTCGACCAGAACTCGTACAAAGTATCGGGCGGCTTGCACGGCGTGGGCGTATCGTGCGTCAACGGCCTGTCGAAACTGCTGAAACTGACCATTCGCCGCAACGGCAAAGTGCACTACATGGAATTCGTGCGTGGCGTGCCGCAAAACCGCATCGTCGAAATGATCGACGGCGTGGCCACTTCGCCTATCCAGGTGATCGGCGACACCGACAAGCGCGGCACCGATGTGCACTTCTGGGCCGACGAACAAATCTTCACGCATGTCGAATTCCACTACGAAATCCTGGCCAAGCGCATCCGCGAACTGTCCTTCCTGAACAATGGCGTCAACATCAAGTTGTCCGACCAGCGCACCGGCAAGGAAGAAGTATTCGCCTTCGAAGGCGGCACCCGCGGTTTCGTGGAATACATCAACAAGGCCAAATCGGTCTTGCACCCGACCATTTTCCAGGCCACCGGCGAACGCCTGTCGGACCAGGGCACCAACATCACGGTCGACGTGTCGATGCAGTGGAATGATGCCTACAACGAACAAGTGCTGTGCTTCACGAATAACATCCCGCAACGCGACGGCGGTACCCACCTGACGGGTCTGCGCGCGGCGATGACGCGCGTGATCAACAAATACATCGATGAACACGAATTCGCCAAGAAGGCGAAAGTGGAAATCAACGGCGACGACATGCGCGAAGGCCTGACCTGCGTGTTGTCGGTGAAAGTGCCGGAACCGAAATTCTCGTCGCAGACGAAAGACAAGCTGGTCTCGTCGGAAGTACGCGGCCCGGTCGAAGAGATCGTCGCCAAGACCCTGGCTGATTACCTGCAAGAAAAACCGAACGACGCCAAAATCATTTGCGGCAAGATCGTCGAAGCGGCGCGCGCGCGCGAAGCGGCCCGCAAGGCGCGCGACCTGACCCGCCGCAAAGGCATCATGGACGGCCTGGGCCTGTCGGCCAAGCTGGCCGATTGCCAGGAAAAAGACCCCGCCCTGTGCGAACTGTACATCGTCGAGGGTGACTCGGCAGGTGGCTCGGCAAAACAGGGACGCGACCGCAAATTCCAGGCGATTCTGCCACTGCGCGGCAAGGTCCTGAACGTCGAGAAGGCCCGTTTCGAAAAAATGCTGTCCTCGGAGCAGATCACCACCCTGATCGCCACCCTGGGCACCTCGATCGGACCGGACGAATTCAACGTTGAAAAACTGCGCTACCACCGCATCATCATCATGACCGATGCGGACGTCGACGGCGCCCACATCCGTACCCTGCTGCTGACCCTGTTCTACCGCCAGATGCCGCAACTGGTCGAACGCGGCCACATCTACATCGCGCAACCGCCGCTGTACAAGGTCAAGGCCGGCCGCGACGAGCGCTATCTGAAAGATGACGCCGAAGAAGCTACCTACATGATGACGGTGGCCCTGAACACGGCCGTGCTGGTGCCAAAAGAAGGCGCAGAAGGCCTGTCCGGCGACACCCTGGCCGAACTGGTACGCAAGTTCAACTTGTCGAACAGCATCATGACACGTCTGACCCGCGTCATCGACCGTGCCGCCCTGACCGCCATCATGACCGGCGTGCAGCTGGACCTGTCCACCCTGGAACTGGCCGACACCTCGGCGCAGGCCCTGCAAACGGCCATCAACGACCCGGCCGTGAAAGTGCACGTGCGCTCCGACGACCTGTCGGAAAAACACGTGCTGCGCATCGAACGCATGCATCACGGCAACATCAAAGTCAGCTCCATCGACGCCGACTTCGTGCAAGGCCCCGACTACGCAGTCCTGACCAGCGGCGCCTCCACCTTCGAAGGCCTGATCGGCCCAGGCGCATTCGTGCGCCGCGGCGAAGGCGAGCGCATCAAGGAAATCGCCGTCACCGACTTCCACCAGGCCATCCAATGGCTGCGCGACGAAGCCGAACGCACCGTCACCAAACAGCGCTACAAAGGACTGGGCGAAATGAACCCGGACCAACTGTGGGAAACCACCATGGACCCCACCGTGCGCCGCTTGCTGAAAGTGCAGATCGAAGATGCGATTGCTGCGGATCAGATCTTCACGACGCTGATGGGCGATGATGTGGAGCCACGTCGGGCGTTTATTGAGAATAATGCGTTACGGGCGGGGAATATTGACGTTTAAGCGTCATGTAGCACGTAGGGCGCCAAAGTATCTGCAACTGGCGCCACAATTTTGCGACTAAAAACCGTTAGTTTGTGCGACTGGCCTATTGTTTTCGCTAAGCTGAATGCAAAAGCCGTGCAGAATTAGTCAGTAACTGATGACACGAGGATTGAAAATCCTTGTGTCGGTGGTTCGATTCCGCCCTGGGCCACCAAGAACATACCTCACGCAACGGAAAATCCTGGTGTCCGGTATATTTCCCGCTCACCGCGCCACCCAGTACCGGTAACCTACCAAATCGTCCAATCGACCATATTCCCCCCTGCTGACCTGTGCAGATATCAAAACAGAGTTTGATCGTTCGGTTATTGTCTCAGGTCTGCCAGCTACAGGGAACGGCGTGGTGAATAAAGCAGTGGTTCCACAGGAGGATCGCAGTCCTGAATATTCTCATCACTGCCGCCACCTGTTCTCACTGACTGCCGCCACTCAATTGCATAAAGCGCCGCCAACCGTTCTCATTGCTCACACCGCCAGCGCTTAGCGGGCGTTGCGGCCATCACCCTAGGAAGCTACGAATGACTGCTTCCGCCCCAAAGCGGTCATTGTGCAAGCCATGTGAGCGTTCATTTGTATCTAAGAAACTCGACCCTAGCGCCGTGCTCGCCCAGTGCATGGGCCAGCCCAACCGGATTTGCCACGCGACCAACGTTTGAGTAGGAGTACGGTGAAGTAAATGCCTTATAGAAGACAACCAAGGTCTTCGAGCCGTACAGCAAAAGGTCGCCATTGCTGATCATTTCCATCCTAGTCGCGTTAGCCGGCAGCGCCCTTTGCAGATCTGCATACTTCTCGTTTCCGTTGAGTTCGGCCATATCCAGCGTCAGCGGCAGCATCTTGGCAAATGCATGCCCGGTCACGTTGTCGGACAAGATGACGACGAAGCGACGTTCTCCAACAACCATCCACATACGCGACTCCTCGGGCCTCAGGGATGCGCTAGCCGCAACCGGGGCAAGAACGAATGGCGCGGAGGCGGACTGCTGTCGGGCCTCGCAAGCGCCGAGGGGTAGCAAGCATAGCAACAGGCCCAGCCCATGCAGGCCACCGGATAGGCGGCGCTCGCTCATGCTGGTTACTGGATGCTGGGCGCCGTTGCGAACCTCTAGCTTGCGTGTAACCATTGCTTGCTCCTTCGTTGGTAGCCGGCTCAGCTTGCCTGCAGCGCTTGCGAGCGCGAGGTTAGGAAGGCAGCCAGAAGCAGTACGGCTGCACTGGCGATGAACGTGCTCTGATATCCGCTCTTGTCGAACAGGAAGCCGCCGATCGTGGAACCGAGGGCGATGGCGAGTTGCACGACGGCAACCATCAACCCGCCCCCCGCCTCTGCATCGCGCGGCAGCGTTGTAGCCAACCATGACCACCAGCCCACCGGCGCAGCGGTCGCGACAACGCCCCAGATGCCCAGCAGTACCGTCACGGCAGCAACCTTGCTGCCAAAGAGGGTCAGCGCCACGGCGATCAATGCCATCAGGACGGGAATGGCGACCAGCGTCCGGGGAAAATTCCAATTCAGGAACTTGCTGATGACGGTGGTGCCGATAAAGCCGCCTGCGCCAATCGCCAGCAATATCAGCGACAGCGTGGATATGTCTACGCGCGTCACGCTTTCAAGGAATGGACGCAAATAGGTGAACAAGGCGAACTGTCCCATGAAAAATGTGCTGACAGCCAGCATGCCCAGGGCAACCTTCGGGTCCCGCAGCAGTGTGAAGACCTTGCGCGAACCCGCCGAGCTAGCCTGGGGCGGCATGGAAGGCAGACTGATCCACTGCCAGACAAAGGCAACCAGGGCCACTGGCACCAGGCAAAGGAAGGCACCACGCCAGCCGATGACGGAACCGAGGTAACTGCCCAGGGGCGCGGCGACAACGGTCGCCAGCGCATTACCGCCATTGAAGATGGCCAGCGCGCGCGGCACCTGATGGGAAGGCACAAGGCGCATCGCGGTGGCGGCCGACAAAGACCAGAAGCCGCCAACCACCACGCCGATTAGCGCACGTCCCGCCATGTACAGAAAATAGTTCGGCGCCATCGCGACGACGGCCCCAGAAACGGCCATCAGTGCGGTCAGCCCCAGCAGGAGCGTCTTGCGGTCCATGCTGCCAGCGATTGTGGAAATCGACAGGCTGGTGAGTACGGCGAAGGCGCCGGAGATGGCAATGCCCTGTCCTGCCAAGCCTTCGCTGACCAGGAGATCCTTAGCCATGGGCGTCAACAGGCTGACGGGCATGAATTCCGAGGCGATCAGCGCGAAAACGCACAGCGTCATTGCGAAGACCCCGCCCCACATGGCCGCTTGCGTAACGGCATCAGCGTGCCCGTGCACGCCACCTGGGGTTGCGTTGCTGATTGGTGCTGTCATGGGATGCGCCTACGCCAGATTCTTGTGGAAGAATGCGTTCAGCTTGTCCCAAGGGATGAGCTTGACCCGGTCATACAGATCGACGTGCCCTGCGCCTGGTACGATCACCAGTTCCTTCGGCTCCGCACTGAGGCGATAAGCATCTTCGCTGAACTCCCGGGAATGCGCTTGGTCGCCCGTGATGAACAACATGGGGCGCGGGGAAATCGTCTCGATATCGTTGAACGGGTAAAAGTTCATGAACTTGACGTTGCTGGCCAGCGTAGGGTGAGTCGTCAGCTCACGCGACGCCCCTGCCGGCGTGAACTCGCCGCGCGAGGTGCGATAGAAGTCATAGAACTCGCGCTGGATGGGATGCGTATTGGCATCGAGCTGGTGCACGGTACCGCCGGTGTACGCGATTGCGCCACCGGTAAATTCCACGTAGCGCTGTTGCGCCGCCTCGCCAATGATCTGCTTGCGTTGCTCTAGCGTCTGCGAGTGGTTCAGCGCATTTCGGTTGGCGGCACCCATGTCGTACATGCTGACAGTGGCAATGGCCTTCATGCGCGGATCGATCTTGGCGGCACTGATGACGAAACTGCCGCTGCCGCAAATACCGAGAACGCCGATCCGCTCCCTGTCGATGAATGGCTGGGTGCCCAGATAGTCTACTGCGGCGCTGAAGGCTTCGGCATAGATATCAGGTGCCACGGCATTGCGCGGTTGGCCGGCGCTTTTGCCCCAGAAGGACTGATCGATGGCCAAAGTGACGAACCCCTGCTCCGCCAGTTTCTGCGCATACAGATTTGAACTTTGCTCCTTTACCGCGCCCATCGGATGGCCGATGATGATCGCCGGATGCTTGGCATTGCGGTTGAGATCCTTGGGCGTGAACAAATTGCCGACGACCTGCATCTGGTACTGGTTGTTGAAGCTGACCTTGCGCGCAGTGACTGTCGCGCTCCTGTAGAAGTTGTCCGCTTTGTTGGACATGTCCGTCACGGGCCTGTTATCGGCGGCGAACGCGGAACTGGGGGCAACGGAAAGGCTGCCCAGCACGGCCATGCCGGTGCCAGCAGTCTTCAGGAAATCGCGGCGCGCTACATCATCTATGTTCATGTTTGTTTCTCCAGTTCGTTCGGTATGGGCTGGGCGTATTACGTTTAGCGACATCGTACGTGGCGGTTACCGCGTCGGCACACCGAAAACTCGAACAAACATATGTGCTACAGCCATGAATACTCTGTATATTTATATCTAAATTCACACATTCCCCTTGATATCATAGGTAGCTGGGCAGCACGCCGAGACATCATCAACTGCAGGTTTCAGGAATCATCAAAATGGCCAGAGATAATATTATTGATATTCTTATATTTTTCGAGGTCGCTCGCCAACGCAGTTTCACCCGTGCCGCCATCAAGCTAGGCATGTCCCAGTCCACTCTCAGTCACATCATTCGGGATCTGGAGGCCCGGCTGGGCGTGCGGCTGCTCAATCGTACGACCAGGAGTGTTTCGCCGACCGAAGCAGGCGAGCGCCTGCTGACCAATGTCGCGCCGCGGCTTGATGAGGTCCATGCCGAAATCGCTGCTGTCAGCGATTTAAATGGCAAGCCAGCGGGTACGGTGCGCATCACTGCTATCGACCACGTTATCGATACCCTGCTGTGGCCACGGCTGGCACCGGTGCTGCCTCACTATCCAGACCTGAATATCGAGATTCAATCAGATTACAAGCTGATCGATATTGCCGCGGACCGTTATGACATCGGAGTACGCTATGGAGACCAGGTGGCGGAGGACATGATTGCTGTCCGGCTCACGCCCGACATTCCTACCATGATCGTTGGCTCACCTGCCTACTTCTCTTGGCATATGCAACCCACCAATTTGCATGACCTGATGAAGCACAATTGCATCACACTGCGGCTCGCAGGCAGTGGCGGCATCTACGCGTGGGAACTGCAGCATGATGGACGCAGCGTGGAAGCTAGGGTGAGCGGCCAGGCCGTGTTTACCAGCGCCGTGCCCATGGTACAAGCGGCCTTGAGCGGCAATGGCCTGGCGTTCGTCACGGAAGACCTGGTTGCGGGACACATACGGGAAGGCCGATTAATCAGCGTCATGAGCGACTGGTGTAAAAGGTTTCCTGGCCTCCATGCGTACTATCCCAGCCGCCGCCACGAATCGAGGGCACTTCGGATTGTTGTCGAAGCTATTCGTCACAAGGAGTAAGCCAAGGAGCTGATCGTCAGATCAGACCGCGCCTAAATTGATGTGTCCGAGCCGCTGCAACATACAGCCCATATTTCTGACCGTCTGCTTCTGGCCGGTTGCAGACGTTCAGATGCCTACAGGCGCATTCCCAGCCATATGACTGATTCAGTAGCGCGAGAGACTGCGGAGCTAAGTATTCGCCCAAACATGCCGATCGGGTAATTGTGATTCGCTGCCGAATCATGATGCTCTTGCTCATCGTTTAGAATGCCAGAGATGGCGGAAACTGCCTCGACGTCCTGTGCCAGGAGTTCAATCTGATGACGCAGATGGCGAAGCACTGTTCGCTCAACAGCTACTGTCGTAAGCGATATTGCGTGCGCACCAAGTAACCCGGTTCCGATTCCCAGAGCATAACCACCCGCCGCACACAGCCAATAACTCTTGCAACGGCTCAAACCACGACGTTTGAGTTCGTTGCCAAAAATAGTCCGGTGCTTCTCTTCATCCACCTTGAAGGCCAACAGCTCCGGTAAAAGCGACTTTGCAGTAAAGCGCGCCATAAAAATCTGACCCGTGTAGATGCTGACGGCTCCATGCTCACCAGCATGGTTCACTTTCATTACCCGCCCAGCCAAGTTAGTTGCCTTCATCGATGCCGAAAATCCTTCGCGTTTCATTTAGAATGACTGGCAGCTCTTGGCCGGTTGCAGCCACCGTCACCCCAGGCTTGGAAATATAGAGGGCACTGTATAGAGCATTAATCCATTATGAATAGCATGTGCTACGTAGGACGCCCAAAACGCAGGAAGATATCCCAAAGGCCGCAAAATCATGTAGCTAAGCGCAAACAACGAACCTGCGAGAAGCGCACTTATTCCGTGAAGGATACCCGGAGAGTCAATCTCATAACCGGACACTGATTCTCCTGCCGGACATTTGACTCCTCATCTACGCCTGCGTTTGCGCCAAATATCGGGGCGAGATCCACGCCCTCGAGCATATGTTCGGTCATGCACCACACCCCACCGCCGAGATAGCGATTGCCTTGCTCATCTCGGACGAAAAAACCAGAACCGCCCTGAATGACCATCACGACCTTTGGCGTCAATGCAGGCAACGACACATTGACGATAAACGCAATCAATCCTTGGGCAAACGCGCCGCTCACCCTGCCGGATCTTAGTAGGCGAAGCTAGTTTTCTTGCACGGGGCTCGGTGTTTCTAGTTCTTATGATGTGCACATGGTGCCACCGGCGGCGCCAGCCGCAACTGCCGTCCGGCCCGCATGGCCGATTCACGTGTGCAGCCTGTGCTGCGACGTGGACTCAGAAGGCCGCGTTCACGTCGCCGTACGGTGCGGCGCCTGCCAGCAACGGCTCGCTGCGCCCGTCCGTAAGGAAGCCCCGCACCAGGGCCTGCGTCTGCGCCCACATAGTCTGCGGCAGCCACGAGCCCGCGCTGACGCGGCGAACTCCCAGCGCCGCGAGTTCGTTCACAGGCGCCAAACCTGGCCAGACGATCACATTCAACAGCAGCGGCGTGCCGGCCGCAATGCGGCGAATCTCATCCTGCGCGGTCAGGCCAAGCACAAACAAGCCATCGGCGCCTGCAGCATGATAATCCGCCGCGCGGTGCAACACCTCATCGGCTTCTTTGCCCGCCACAACAAGCTTGCGAGTATATACGTCCGTACGAACATTGATATACAGCGGCACGCCCTCACGCTGCGCCGCTGCGCGAATCGCCTCGATCTTGCGGCACAACAGCGCCGGCTCTTCGCTGCCATCCTGAATATTGATACCCACCGCGCCAGCGTCCATGAAGCGAGCCACATTATCAGCCACAACAGCCGCGCCGCTTGCATAGCCGCCCTCCACGTCCACGCTGAGCGGCACATCAAGCACGCGCGCCATGCGACGCACAGCCGCCACATGCTCGTCCATCGGCAGCACATCGCCATCGCGATAGCCAAGCGACCAGGCGACACCGGCGCTGGTGGTGGCAATCGCCTGAGAGCCCAGGCTGGCGATCAGGCGGGCGCTGCCTGCATCCCAGGCGTTGGGCAGGCGAAGGGGTTGGGTTTGCAGATGCAGGTCGCGGAACATTCGGGCTCTCCTTGGCAAAGAAGCCCATTCTATCCATGTTGATTTCGCGCGATAATAGCCTAAAATCTCACATATTCTGTTGCCATTGACATCAATTAAGGCGATCCAATCGATGGAATCCATGGAAGCACCCTCTCTGCAATTAGTCCGCGTCTTCGTCACCGTAGCTCAATGTCGCAGCTTCGCCCGCGCCGCCGGTGCAACCGGCATGACACCATCGTCCATCAGCCGCCTGGTCAAGCAGCTGGAGGAACAACTGGGCGTGGTGCTGATCAACCGCACTACCCGCACCATGTCGCTGACCGACGTAGGCCAGCGCTACTTCGCTGAATGCAGCGCAGCCATGAATCAGTTGCACACCGCCTACCGCAATGTGCGGGAGCAGCAGGATCTCGTGCACGGCCTGCTCAAGGTCAGCGCGCCGCTGGCTTTCGGCCGCATGCATGTAGTGCCGCATTTATCCGCCTTCATGCAGGCCTATCCCGACATCGAGCTTGATGTAGTGATGACGGACCGTTATGTGGACATCGTTGGCGAGGGCGTGAGCGTAGCGATTCGCATCGGCAAGATGGACGATTCCGCTCTGGTGGCACGCAAGCTGCTGAACAACCGCCGTGTGCTGGCCGCTTCGCCATCCTATCTGGCGCGTGCAGGCACGCCGGCCTCCCTTGACGAACTGAAGCGCCACGAATGCTTGGTCTCCACGGCCAGCCACGATGGCGAATCGTGGCGCCTGTTCGGGCCAGATGGTGAGTGCAGCTTCCGGCCACGGGGCCGGCTGCGCGCTGACAATGGCGAAGCCGTGCACCGCTTCTGTCTGGATGGGCATGGCCTCGCCTTCCACTCCGCCGTGGCCATGGCGAACCCGCTGCGCACGGGAGAGCTGGTCCAGGTGCTGCCTGGGTGGACGGGACGCGAGACCGGCGTCTACTGCGTTCGCCCTCCGCAAACTCCCGGCCCCACTGCACGTGCCTTCCTCGCATTTCTCCTCGCCCGCTGGCAGGCTAGCCCTGATCTCGCTCCTTACGTAGTCTGATGTTATATTTCGCGCAAACTTCAACAACGGGACCTGAATGACACGCCTGCCTCTCTACCTCGCCGCCGCTGGCGTAGTCGAACAGGCATATTGCCCACTATCGCTTTTTGACGGCACGCACCGAACGTCCAATCAATACAGGCGCCAGCCCGAACGGTACAAAGGTAAGCAAAAAGCCACCCACTAAGCTAAACATCACGTCGAGTGCGCGTTGCCACAGCAACGTCCCTCTGCCATATTCGCTCCCAAAGGCAATGGCGCAGGCTGCGACAAGGACGCCAATGTAGACCCCAACCAAGGCGGGGCCGAGCAAGGTCTCTCCATCAGAGTGAGCAATTTTCACGTTACGTTCCTCAAGGTGTTGCAAGCATTCCCGATGGTGAACGCAATCCGAATGGCCGCTTGTGGCCGGATGAAGAAGACTAAGGGGCAATTGCGGGCCACACAACTGCTTGGGCCACGATGACGGTTTCCCCATTAAACGTCACCGATGGGGAGCCATAAAGCACATATCCTTTCGCAAGTGCCTCGCTGACGCGACGGCAAAACTTTGCATCATCTGGTCCAGTTAATACTCGATAGACCGGCAAATCGTCTGGTGGAGTTTCCATAGTTTACTTTCACTCGTTGAAGTGGCGGCTACTGGCCGGCTGCTGTCGTTGCCAGGTATCGCTCCATTACAAACATTCAGTTTTCCAGTAGTCGTCAGCTGCGAGAGGCGCTCATTAAATCGGGTTTTAGCTGATTAGTGCCAAGCAGTAAAAGCGGTCCGCTCCACTTTCTGGTAGTGGGTCCGGTCCACGAACCCATCCCAAAGACTCATACAGGTGAACCGCAGCCCCCATGTCGCCCCAAGTCTCGAGTTCCAGTTGAGTGAAGTTATGGATAACGGCCTGTGCTATTCCCTCGCTCAACAGCGTTCTACCGATGCCCTGTCCTTGCATGCTCGCATCGACGTGGAAGCCGAACAGCTTGGCGACAGCCCCTTCCATACGCTGAATTGCAAGGCAGCCGACTAGTTTGCCATCTACCTCTGCCACTAATTCGATTTCGTTAGGGGTGTTGGCTTGGCCAAGCGCACCAATGGCAGCATCTAAAGTGTCAAAATCCGCGATTAAACCGAAAGAAGCTAATGATTTCTGTACTACAGCCTTGGCACCGGAATTATCGATAGGAAGAGCTTTACGAATTGACATTGCTACCTCTTGAGTGATTCAGAGCAATGATTCTATGCGAGAGCTTTCCCCTATGTCGAGGGAGCGCCATTCCTCCCATCCATCACGGACCGTCTGGTATTGGCCGGTTGCCGTCGTTGGCAGGTTGGGCCCCGAAGCCGCCGGTCGATATTCGCTAAATACTGAAACCGGAATCCATCTGAATGAAACGATGGCACCAATATAAAGTGCGGAATTCGCATGTTTCAACATTAACAAAAATGCTATCCTTGCGTCGGTGCATCTTATTCAACGAAGGAGTGTTAATGAAGTCTTGCATCATCGGCCTGATCATGCTCGTGCCATTGGCTGGCATCGCTGCGGAAAAGAGTGAAGCGGTCGCTTTGCGCAATTATTTGCGTCAGACCTATCCATCACTGGCCTACGTAGAGCGATACCGTTCAGCCTATCCAGAAGAGATTCAAGGCTCCAATGCTCTGTGGGCGGAGGGCCCTCTTCCACCTGCCGCGACAGCGCAGGATTTGGTTTCCGCGCTGGTTGGTCTTGAGGATTATCACGTTTCTCTCAAAGGAACAGCTGTGGGCAGCAACCGGACCCTTGGGGCGCTGTTTCGTACCTCAAGCGATAACCAGATGATTGTTTGGCACGTATTCGACACACACGGCGCCGAGCTCAAGTCAGGGGACGCGATATTGTCCATCGATGACGTGCCGACCGCTGCGTGGCTTGATCGCGTCCAGGCTGTCACCTTTGGCGGCAATCGCCGGTCGCGGGCCGCTCTTGCCGCATTTCAGCTGGGGATGAGCACGCGTGCTAATCATCAGATTCAGGGGCTTGGCGATGCCGTGTCGCTGCTTGTGCAGACCGATGCGCACCCTCCTCGCAAAGTCACACTCAAGTATCAGCCCATGTCCGAGCAGCGTGCTCTGGCAATGGTCAACGCCGTCGAGCAACGCGATCTACCGCGTCATTTCTCTGCAGCAGGAACACGTATCGGGACGATGCGTTTAGGACTGTTCGCGCCTCAATATTCCGACACCTTCAATAAGGCAAACGACCAAGCGGAAAAGGTCCCCGGAACTACCGAAGACCAGGCGATGCTGGCCGGCTTCTGCGCTGTCGTGCGCAGCTATATTGCAGAATTTGACGCCGTCGCAGATCAGGCAGACGTGATGGTGGTGGATCTGCGCGGGAACATGGGAGGCTTTGGCAGGGAAGCCAGGCTGCTGGTCGAGGCGATGACATCTGTTTCAACGCCAACCTTCGACGTCTTCGCCTCTGGCAAATCCGGCGTGCTGAAACTGGTTGCACAGCCGACCGATGCGTCTTGCGGACGAGTCAAGAGCCACAAGCCAATCATTGTCATGACGGATGCGGGCACACGCTCTGCCGGCGAGCATACGGCAGCGTGGATGTGGGCGGGCAAAGCGCTGCTCATTGGTGAGCGCACGATTGGTGCCGGAGGTGGTCTCGAAGCTGGATCGAAAGGGTTCGCGTTACCGAATTCAAACTTCAACGTTCGTGCCAGTGAAAGCTTCGCTTTCTTCGATCCACGTGGAGAGCTACAGGCAGGGGAAGCAAACGAGACGGCATTACTTGAAAAGGTATCCATTGACCGCTTTGCGCCAAGTCGTGCGCGCCCGTTTGCGACTCAAGCAGCCGGCATGCGCCCTGATTTGGAGAGCAAAAGCACGCTTGCTGACTTGCGCGATGGTGGCCGGGCCCAAATTGAAAGAGCGCTCCAGGCTCTTCGAGAGCGCGGATTGTTAAAGTAGCTCGCTGTCTTGTTTGGCTTATTGGCTGACATGTCTACAAAACGCTGACGCTGAGGGAGCAAAAGCAGCGCGGGATTTTTCTGCGAGAGGCCAGCCAGACAGCGTGCTATTCCATAGCCGTATAGAAGGACACTTGTTCACGGAACGCGATAACTTCAACAGTTAGCGTAGTGCTAACACCGTCAGGAATATTCAGCTATGCAAGGTAAGGCATTTCTGGCCAATGCGACCCCGTATTGTTTGTTTGATGACGATATACAAAGTCACAACACGGAATTCCTGAGGGGACTCGACGCCGGCTTCTTTAACTATATGACCGAGTCCCACATCATGCTATTGGATGATCCGATGCAGTGGCCCCTTCGCGATGAGGCATATTCCCCCGTCGCGTTGCGGTTGGCATATCGCCATTCGCTTGAAACGCTAGCGTAGCGTGCGCCGAATTTGAAATCAAGTGATCAGTCGGGTCTGTCAGGTGAAGGACTTTGCCGATATCGTCCGCTCAATGGGGCCGCACCTTTGGTTGTTGGGAGGCTGCGATCTATGCGCTTGGACAGTTATGATCTGTGGGAGCCATATCAGTAATCAATGCGATCAAGTAGCGGCGATGTGCGAATATTCCACGATTACGCAGTAGCTTTAACTGTCAGATCACTTGCAATCACTACACTTAATCCGTAAGCGTAAAGCCCGCACCGCCTACGACCATAGCCGCGCCGTCAATCGGTCACGTATAAGATCGGCCCCTCAAATTCCCGATCACCAATATCGTCAATTACCCAACATGACCGATATCTCCTCAGTTACCGAGTGAAGCCCGGACGCGTGGAAACGGGGTAAGATCGGTAAGATGCCTAGTTAGTCGGGCATCGCTGGGTAACGCAATTTTGCGTCCGCAGCCAGTTCGTGAAGCTCTGGAAATATGTAGCTGCGATTAATGCCGAGTTGGGCAAGCTCTTGGAGAATGCGTGCTTTCGCCTCTGCTTGCACTGGAATACGATGCGGGCCGATGTGACTCTCTAGGGGCCAGTGTTCCGTCTTACCTGGCGGACAAATCACGAACGCGCCTTGTTGGCGCCGTATTCGTTCGTTATTGATCGGCGGGAAGGCGAAATGGAAGAATGTGAATTGCTGCAGGAATTTTCCAAGAGAGATTTTTTCGTCGTTGAATTTTATGCGCATCTTTTCACAAAAAATCCCGATGAGTACTTCTATCTCCTTCTTGATGAGATTATTGAATTTATGCAGTGCGCCATGAGTTTGCGAGATTATCAATTGCTCGGCCAAAGTGCCGTTGACGTTCCCATCGAATTTCTCGTCCCACTCCTGCACGAAGGCAGATAACAGCTTTCCTTCGATCTCGGTAATAACCGACGCTTGAACAAGCAGGTCTTTGTGGCGCAGTGCAAGATCGAGTCTTGCTATGCAGAGATCAAGGAACGCCTGATAGGCGCCATTGAATTCTTCCAGTTCGGTCTTTCTCGACTTTTCTATGTTCAGATATTTTTGGAGCGCACGAACGGCATTCTCCCCTACAACTGCTAGATTACATGCATGCTCGATTCCTGCCAGGGCAGTGTCGGGAACATCCGATGGGTGCAACACTTCCTTGGTCTTGCAATGGAAAAACATCACCTCGCCTGTTTCTGCGCTGCGGCTCTCGCATGCAAAATATAATGCGACCAATGGACTATGCGTCAGGTCTAGGAGCCTGGTCGGCAGGCCATGGTGCTGCATGCGAACCATGCGTTGGAGTACCGAGGTGTCGTTGGCGAACGCCATAGGATCGCGGCGGAGCATTTCTTCATATAGCTGGTGTTCGACCGCGCGGAAACTCGAACCCTTGCGGTCCGTCCTGTAGACAGTGGGTTCAAGCGTGTACTTTGCATTTGAGTGGCCGCGATAAAACAACGCGTCGTGCTCCTGCTCTTTGGCCTTGCTAACCATCTCCTCCACCCATGCCATGAATTCGCCGAGGGACGCGATTCCTTCGTTATCGGCCATAGATTCTTCTTGTTGGTTGTTCAAATTGATACCGATCATAGTGTCGAATTACCTCCGTGTCCATCCAGGTAAGATACGGAGTTTCGTCAGCAAGCCATCGAAACCGGCGCAGCATGGTCTGACAAGGCGTCGCTCGTCTTGGGTGACGCGAAAGCGGGCTGAAAAAACTCGATGACGGGCACGCCATCACGGACAAGCTGAAGAAGACCGGCGAAGCCATCGCCGCGCTGGCGCAGCAAGCCGACCAGCGAGTCTTCCCGCCCACTTCGCCACCAACTTCCCGGCGTCCGTGAAGCGCATAGCGATTGCTATGGGCCAAGTCCTAATTTCTTCACAGAGCATGCACGCGCGTCGAATGAAGCACGCGCGCGGCTCTTCAAAATGTCGCTGGAGGATGCAAAGCGGCGGAAGTCCGCCCTAAGCCTTCTCGGTCAAATTGAAGAATGGCGTCTGGAATATGGCAGGCCGACAGATGAATCGCGCCATCCTAATTTGGAGTCTGGCCTAGATTGGCCTCCTAGTGACCCCTATGCGACCAGCTCGACGAGTTCATCATCACAGAAAACGACATAACGTCCAGGGCATACCTGGGATACCCAAAGCATGTATCTGGAAACCATATCATGATGTATTCAGATTATCAGTCTTCGGTATACGCTACTTCTTACCTTCCGTCACTGCGGCGAGTTTGGCGCACATGTCCGTGACCCAACCGAGCACCCAAACGCGATCCTCTTCACTTAGTGTATTTAAGGACTCGGCTAGACCAATGGCCTGATCTATGGAGCGGGCGGAACCGGCGCGCACCAAGGCATCAAGCGGCACGTCAAAAATCTCCGCCAGGTCAATTAGCCGGAGTAACGGCGGCAGCGTGGCGCCGCGCTCGAAGCGTGAAATTGTTTCCTGCTCCACCCCGATCAGCGCCGCCACTTGCTCCTGGGTGAAATTGCGGGCGATGCGCTGCTTGGCCAATGCCATGCCTATCCTCTTGGCAAATTGCCCTTCCTGCCGCGCCGTGACCATATTCCACATTCCATGATGAGTAACCACATGAATGGTGGTGCCATGGGGAAATTCTGGTAACATCACAATTTGTGGTTAAACCACAAATTTTGCATATCACTTCAAAATGGAGACTTCAATGCCCTATTCCCCTGCTGTCTTTCGGTGTGTGATAGTCGGCCTTGGATTCGTCATGTCGGGATGTGCAACCACGCCGATTCCCCCGGTGCAACTGCAAAACTATGCACTCCTCGTACCCCAAGACATATATGGGAATGGCGCCGCAGTCACCGAAATCGATCGCGGTCCCAATCGGGTGGCGTTACAAATGACGGCCGAGGGCAGCCACATCCTCCCCGGCGTGAGCACCCGACCGGGCGTCAATGTGCTCCCGGGACGACACACCGTTCAGGTGAATGTCTGTTATGCCAGCAGCACGCAAAGCTGCACTCCAGACACCTACGTGTTCGAGGCAAAGCCGGGTGTGGCCTACGTATTGCGCGGCCCGATGCAAACCATTGTGATGCTTGACCGATTCAAGAAATCACACCTCGGCGAACTGTACTCAGTCTCGCAGCACGAGTTCGTCAGCGACCAAGTTTGGAAGGCCATGCAGCGCAATGAACTAACGGCTGCGGCTAATGCCAGCCTCCAGATTAGCGAACAACGCCAACGAGATCAGTCCATGATCCGCAAGGTAGGTGCACACGTGTGCCAAGAGGTCGGCCGGAACATTATCTATACCGGATACGTGGAGCAGGTCGCCGATGACAAGCTTAAAATCCGTATCGCTGAGGCCCATTTCAAGGGAAACCCCAGCCTCCGCCCCAGCGCCTTTACCGCCACGACGGTGTGGGATTCACCTATGCAGTGGGATCTTTGCAGATAGGGCGCGCATCGCTCTGGAGCCGTCATACCAACACCCCGCTCGCTTAATGCACAGGTTTAGAGGCCCGTTAATGAACTTGATGCAATTCTGAGGCTGATCCGCTGAGCCGTATACAACGGACGGTTCGTTCTTGGCGCTTGGGCTTAAGGTACCGAAACAAGTAGATGGAATCTGCATTCACAGCGACTTTTGCTGTCGAAGTGTTAAGTGTTAAGTAATATGTGTTCTAACAGCCGCGTCCAAGCGTCGGTGAACAAGCGAGACAGTGGAAAGAATGTCCAGCGCATCTTGTTCCGAGATGGGCCAGGTGATTTTTGGTGCATGCGCGGCGGTATTCCGAAATGCACTGAACAGCCCTTTAATAATGTTCGTCAAGCCGCTTTGTTCATTCCGCTCACTATCCGTACTCAGAGCATTAAGTGCCAAGCGGGGATGTCCAGCCTTTCCAATTGCAAGCGCCTCATCCACAAGCGCCGCGCCATCACCAGCCAAACCTGTGCGAAACCGGAGTTTTTCACCAATACTCTTGACTGCTTCGAATACGGCGTGAAAGTAGTTATCCACTAAAAGTTCAGCTTTGCAAAAGCGAAGTACGTCCGTATGCACTTGGCGGCCCACAAGCGCTTTCCGAAAGGCACCGGCTCTTGCTTCAGCTTCACTGAGAGTCTTTACTGATGCAACAATTGCAATGATACCGTCCTCTCCGAGTCCATAGCCCGCAAAGCCCAAGACCGCATTTAGCTTGCTTCGTTCCGTTTCGAAGTGCTCACGACCGCCAACATGACGCACTGGGTTCATCACATGCATAATAAAACCCAATACATGATTAGCACACCTGTCTTGCAGCTGCCTAGCACGAAGCGCCTGGAAAAGCCGATGGCGTTTAGTAACCTGCGGATTGGGATCAACGATGCCACATTCACCAAGAAATCGGCCGATTTCCGATCCAGTTAGGCCTGTTCCGGTATCGCCAAGAATATCGGACAGTGCCTGCAACGTCGCGTCGTTGAGAGTTGGTGCCGCAGCCATTTGTCTACCCCAAAAATTCATCGAAACATACACCTCAGATTCTATCGCGATTTTTTGTTGTAATTACACGTTGATGCCATTAAAGTTATCAATAATGAAATCACACAATACACTCATCCAAATCTACACGCAGGACACGGCGACTTTCTGTTCCGCACGGCCAAGAAATTGACTCCTATTGTTGCCATGTTCTTAAGAATTGCACTACAATCAATCGCCGTCCTGGTGCAGGCTTAATTTGGTCCACGTTAACGCAGACCTTGCAGTGAGGTATCCCCGCCGCTTGACGATTGCTCCATGTAGATTATGGCGCCATAGGTACAGGTGAAAGTTGCTAGGACGGCATTTTCTGAAGGTATTATGACTGGCCCCACGATCTCCATTCCCACACTAGCATCCCCATTCCATGATGTTCTAATGCGTTCGGACGTGGAATACATGTCGAAGAATCTGCTTGGCATGCCTTACAGCGAAATACAGAAAATTATCTATCCAACCCCGCCGTATAAGGTTTTCGTAATCACGAAACGTAGCGGCGGACCACGCCTGATCCAAGAGCCAAGACGCAAATTGAAAGAGCTTCAGCTCAAGGTATTGGCATTCCTCGAAGAGCACGGCGGCAAGCCGAAACCTTGCGTTCATGGGTTTACCAAAAACCGCAGCATTGTCACCAATGCGAGAAAGCATTGTTCGCGGCAAACTCAGCACCTGTTAAACATTGATCTAAAAGACTTCTTCCCGTCAATAGGATTTTTCCGGGTGCGCGGCGTTCTTCAGAAAAGGCCATTCGCATGCTCACACAGCGTCGCCACAGTCCTGGCTCATTTGTGTACCCATCGCAATGAACTCCCACAAGGTGCACCGACTTCCCCGATGTTGGCGAACCTCGTATGTCGTCGACTCGACAGTGACCTCATGGATCTAGCACGCCGTCACCGATCAACGTATACGCGCTATGCGGACGATCTGACCTTCTCGTTTTCCGTTCGTGACACTTCTCGCTTGCCAGAAAATATCTGCGCGTTTGAAAGCGGCGGGCTCACAATCGGTCACGAATTGCTGTCTATCATCGATAAACATAATTTTGATATCAATCCGACTAAGAGCCGCTTGAGCACTCGCCTTCATCGGCTCGAAGTGACTGGCATTACGATCAATGAGTTCCCAAACGTAAAGCGAATTTTTATTGATCGTATTCGTGGTGCACTCCATGCCTGGGAAAAGCATGGTTTTGACGCAGCCAGCGCTGAATGGGAAAGGCGCATCACAAAAGGCAAGACCTGCATCTATGAAAAACGACCTTGGAAACGTCAAACTCGGACACGAAAAATCCCAGAGTTAATCAATGTACTTTGGGGGAAACTACTATACGTACGGATGATTCGCGGGGCTGATGACGTAATCTACACAAGGCTGGCCGAACGATACAATGTACTGTGCGAGCACGAGCAGGGGCTTAGCGCAGACTTCTCATTTTCTCGCCTTCCAATTGAATCTATCGTACGCAACGCCAATGATGCTGAGCGTGCCGTTCTTGTTGTTTCTTGGTTGGGGGATTACCAGCCAGTTGGGGTAGCCGAATCAGAAGCTGTTGGAGGCCAAGGGACAGCGTTCCCATACCAATCGAATAACTGTCTCGTTACCTGCGATCATGTGTTGCGCTGGGAAGGAGTCGTCAATGAGAATAATGTTTCCACTGACTGCACTTCCGTAGACGTTCACGGCGCGAATCTAAAGGTAATTAGTCCCGCACTCGGCCTGGAATGGCCGGTCAGGGTAGTCCATCGAGACGTCGATCGAGATCTAGCAATTCTTGAATTTATAGGTCCACCACCCAACATTCGGCACTTTGCAGGACTCGACGCTCCGATAAAGCGAAACGAAACAGGCTACTTAATTGGATATCCAAACTGGAATGCTGGGCGGGTAGCAAATCAAGTAAATGTCGTCGTCACGAATCGATTTGCTCGCCGTACATTTCAGCGATTAGAAATATCAACAACCATTAGACAAGGTAATAGCGGCGGACCATTCGTCGATGACCTTTTCCGTGTCGCTGGGGTCGCCCAAGAAGGAGCGACACAGGTTAGTGGAAATGATGAATGCCTCACCGTGGATGAGCTTGATACATGGATTGCGACATGGAAAACAAGGAACTAAATACACTTCCGATTTTATGCGCTAATGGAAAGGCCTTCCGCCTTCAGTAAAGTCATGACGATAGTTGAACCCGACAACGCAAAAAGAAACATTCCCAAGATGAGCTAGGTAGAATAGGTTACACTCTGCAGCAACGGCGAGCAAACAATTAAACTAACCGTAAAGGTGATGTCAACGGCTAGAATTTCCACGACGTTTCAGTAGCGATTTATATCGACATCCTATTAGCCGTCACTACGGCTGAAACGAATACACCGGCCAATCCAAATTCCACTATTGCTATTATGAAAATACCTTCTAAAAAAACCATCTTTTTTTTAAAAGCGTAAGTTACTCTCATCCTGGCTCGCTTGCCACTCTGCTTCTTCCCGATCAATCCCATTGCTCGTCTAATGCGTATTAAAGGAACGAATTTCTCCATGAAGATTGACGCATTTGCCCAACCAGCAATAATTGCCAAAAATAAAAAAATAAAAAATATGAATGTTGGCGGGAAATTACCAAAGTCTATTTTTGAAAAATTTAACTTCTTACCCATAAAAAAACACAACGACAGGAGTAATATTTGAGGGGTTAAATTGCGTAGAAATTCTAGAAAAGCACTGCGTCCTTCTTTCAAAATAAACATAAAACCCTCAACTCCAACTAAGTATTGCTAGGCCAGAAGAAAATTAATCATCAAAAATTTCCTCGTGGAAACATTCAAAATTTAACACAATCTTCCTCTGATGAAAAGTGGGCGTAACTATCAGCTCCGAATGTTCGGCGCTCAGCCGGTATATTTCATCGACCCAATGCAAAATCGACCACTGTTGCATCAACAGCGCCTCGTGCTCTCCTAACCAGTACCTTCTCTAGAGGAATTAATTTTCTCGCGCTCGGAGTACTTGGCTGCGGAGGCACATATGCGACGGCTACGTTATTTGCAACACACGATAAAATTCAAAATAAAACCTTTAAAATCAACATCTTACTGAAATATAACGCTAGCGTTGGTAATCAATAAATGCTATCTTGGTCACATTAATAACCTCTCCAGTCCGTAAAAAATGTCCAGCATGTTGTTTGGAAGTGCGTTCACTTTGGCTAGAACCCGCGAGCGAAAGCGCCAAGGTGAACTCGCACGTGAGGTTGGTATGGACGCCAGTTATCTGGCTGGAATCGAAGGCGGAAGAAGAAAAGCTCCCAATGCTGAAACCACCAGGAAGCTGTTGTCCGCTCTCAATGCGCCGGCAAACCATACCAATAGGCTCGTCACATTCGCTCTGACAGACCGGCTGCTGGATGTGATTGAAGAATATGGTGAAGAAGACGAGATCGCGGCCAGAGTTGGGAAACTGCTGCGCCAAGTCGCTGATTTTGGCGACAGAGAATGGAATTCACTCGATTGGGCGGTGTCTGCCTTAACGCATCAGCTAAATCAACGCAAGGAGGAGCTGGGATGAGCTAGAAACCAAAAAAGCACCGAAACCCACAAGGAGCTGGCGCTTTTGGCTATTGCAGTGATGCTGATCTAGTAAATCTAGTTTCTACTGCCCGCCTTCTCAAGTCAAGCCCCCTTGTCGACAATTTCGTAATTTTTTTATTGCGATCTGGACAAAACACGTCCATTACTTTGACGAGAATAACCATGACCAAGCATCAAGGAGGGACGAGCACGTCCCAGGCTGTGAGCATGAACGCCCCTATCGGCCGTAGAACCAAGTTGCGCCCGGGTCGGTTTGGCAGATTAGAAACCCCTACTACTACCAACAACGTCGCACTGCATCTCTCCGATAGAAAAGTACGCGAGATCGTTACAGTCAGCGGCCGCGGGGTACGGGGTCACTTTCCTAGCTACAAAGGAAAGTTGCTGAAATTTGAAAGCCTCATTGAAGAGGATGCTCTGCGAGTGCTCAATGTGGCGAGTATGGTGACCTCGCTGGTAACGCAGCCCTGCGTGCTGGACATCCCCACAGATCTTAAGCCCCGCCGTTACACGCCCGATCTCCAAGTCGCCTTTTGCGGCCAAAACTACTACATCGAAATTAAACCAGCTGACTTCCAAAAGAATAGGCACGTTGCAATCCGTCTTCAACATGTCATCCGACATTTGAAAACATCGCGGAGTCCCTTCGCGCTCATCACCGATACCGATCTGCGGCCAGAAGGCCTCCAGGAAGAGCTGAAAGACCTCGTGCGACTGCGCCCGGCACCAGGCCGATTTGATCCGACGCGGGACGGCATTCTCTGGGATCCCCATTGCATACACACAGCAACGCCAGAAATTCTTCGCCGCTGGTATGCAGCACAACAAGAATGTGATGCGCTACTCCAGCGCGTGATGCGCCGAGACCCAGACTCTCTTTTTGAACCAGCCTAAGTGGAGAAATCATGATTGCGTTCCTGAAAGACCAAACTGTCTTCCGTAACGGTATCGAATATCGCGTAGACCGGCGTACAGCGACGGGAGTACAACTCGAGAAGAAGACCACCGGCGAGTTCTCAATGCACGACCTGTATGCGCTATTGACGGAATACACCAAAGGCGAACTGGCAGTCGTTCCCTTAAATCTGCAACCCAAGAGCCGCTGCGCAACCTCACAAGTTCGGCAGTATTCAATGCTACAGAAATCGGCAGCGGCGCAATCAGCCTCTCGGCGCCAAATCGACTACATCGTGAAGCTGATTGATCAATACGCTTTTGAAGGAACAAAGCACAATCTCATTGGTGCCATCGCAGAAATCAGCCAGCAAAGAAACGAATCCACGCCACCGCACGTTACGACTGTCTATCGCTGGCACAAGCAATTTCAGCAAGCTCAAGAAGACATTCGAGCGTTGTCTTCAAGAATCGACTCTCGCGGAGGTAAAAACCGATCACGCCTGAGCGCCGACGTTGAAGCGATCATCGACGCAAAAATCGACAACATTTTTTTGGCGCAAAAGACTAGCTCAACAGAAGAAATTCACAATGCAGTATTCCTGGCCATTACGCTCAAAAACACTATGCTTATTGAAAGCGAATGGCTAAAAATGCCGAGCTTTCGGACCATTCAGCGCCGGATCAATCTCATTTATGGCTACGATCTCGCTGTAGCGCGGTATGGTAAGCGCGAAGCAGATCGTCGTTATGGTGCAACGTTGGCCTCGCGCCGGGTATCCAAGATACTCGAATTGGTTGAAATCGATCATACACCTGTGGATATGATGGTCGTTGATGACAAGGGAATTGTCATCGGCAGGCCAACAATCACCATTGTCTTCGATCGCTATTCACGCTGCGTTCTCGGATACCACCTATCGCTTGCGGGACATGGGACGCCGGCTGTCTTCGAGGCGCTTAGGCACGCTATGCTGCCAAAAACCTATATCAAAGACCGATATCCAGATCTCAACATGGAGTGGGAGTGTTACGGCTGGCTCGAGCGCCTGCTCATGGATAACGGCCGCGAATTCCATGCCTTTGCTGTTGTCGATGCACTACTTAATATGGGAGTGATTACCGAATTCTCTGGATCCCGTGAACCTAATGACAAGCCGTTCATCGAACGATTCAATCGCACGTTCAACTACTCATTTATTCACCGCTTGCCCGGCACTACGCTCGCCCGTATCACTGATCGCATCGGGTTTAAGGCTGAGGATGATGCTTGTATTACCTTGGAGCAGTTAGATCGGATGATTCATGCTTGGATACTGGGCATTTATCATGTTCGTCCTCATGTTGGTCTTGGACGCAGAACACCTATTGAAGTCTGGCGTGAAAGCGCAGCCTTGCATCCCCCTCAGCTCAAGGCGAATGCCAAAGACCTGGAGATCGAATTCTCCGAGTCATGCGTATCAAAGATACAGCACTACGGAATAGATCTAAATACGTATCGTTATGCATCGAAACAGCTTTCTGATCTGCGCTGCATGCTTCCTGAGAAGAAAACTCGCGTAGATGTGAAATGGCCACGACATGATGTCGGACACATTCATGTTTGGGACCCGTTTGAAAAGAGATATTTCGAAGTGCCCAATGTCGATACCGACTACGTTGGCCTCACGCTAGATCAGGGTAAGGCAGCGAAGCAATCGATCAAATCTACCGATGTTCATCAGCGTACTCGCGCCTCAGCTCAAGCTATCGTTCGCGATATGGTAGCGCAAGCCTCTGTAGATAAAAAATATAAGGTCAGGAAGACGGCAGCCAAGCTCAACAATCAAACTAGCAAAGAAATGCACCAGCCCGCCTCTGCACCGAGCGAGTCGAAACCAAGCCACTCTATGGAAGACGAAATGGCCCCGCGTTCCGAGGATCTCGACGGCTATGAGTATGAAATGATGAACGACGTTAATGGAGACGATCAATGAGTGCTCCCGAAAAGTCCATCATGATTATTCAAACCATGAAGCGCTCATTCGTGAAGTTCCCACACGTTGCGTCCTTGATCGAAAAATTAGATCAGCTAGTCCAGCGGAAATGGCAAGACGAAGAAGCCGACAACATATTTGTACTGGGCGATTCAGGCGTTGGAAAATCGCGACTGCTTAAAAAATTCAGGGGCACCCACCCTCCCATTATCCACACGGAGTACACCGAAGTGCCGGTTCTCTACGTGAGAGTTCCCCCGAACGGCAATGCAAGTACGCTCGCAAGCGCAATGCTCCTTGAACTCGGGTCACCTTTTTGGGATCGGGGAAGAATCAAAGATCTCACCCATCAGTTGCTGTGCCTACTCAAGCAATGCAAGGTCAAGGTCATCCTTTTGGACGAGGCCAACCATCTAGTCGACAAAGGAGGAATCAAAACTCACCACTACACGGCAGATTGGCTCAAAGTCTTATTGGACGAGGCCCGCATTCCCATCGTCTGAGGTGTACTGTCAATAGCGGACACTCTTGTTTCAAGCCGCCCGTGGCTGTTTACTGAATTTTTCAGCGAACAACGCGGGCGGAACATTGCCGAGGCGCGAGTGGCGCCGCTGGCGGTTGTAAAAGCTTTCGATGTATTCCTGTATTGCAGCTTTCGCATCGGCCCGGGTGGCGTAACGTTGATGGTGCACCAGCTCGTTTTTCAGGCTGCCCCAGAAGCTCTCCATGGGCGCGTTGTCATAGCAGTTTCCCCGGCGCGACATGGATGGCTGCATGCCGAACTGCTTCACCAGTTTTTGATAGTCATGAGCGCAGTACTGACTGCCGCGGTCGGAGTGGTGAATCAGGCCCGGCGCGGGACGTTTGTTGTGCACGGCCTTCCACAGGGCTGTTGCCGTCAGCGTTTGCGTCATGCGCTCGTCCATCGCGTAGCCCACCAGCTCGCAGGTGAACACGTCCTTGATACCGGCCAGGTAAAGCCAGCCCTCGCCGGTCGCCACATAGGTGATGTCGGTCACCCAGGCTTCGTTCGGCCGGGTCGGCGCAAAGGTCTGATTGAGCAGGTTGTCGGCCACCGGCAGGTCATGATTCGAGTTCGTGGTGGCTTTGAACTTGCGCTTCTGCTTGCAGCGTAAGGCGAGTTCGCGACGCAGGCGGACGATGCGGTCACGCCCCGCCGGAAAGCCCTGCGCCGTCAATTCCGGCTGCATGCGCAGCGGGCCGTAGGTCTGCCGACTCTGCGCGTGCACCGCCTCGATGGCCACTTTCAGGCGTGCATCGTCCTGTGCCCGCTGCGACGGTTTGCCATTCGCCCAGGCATAAAAACCACTGCGCGACACGTCAAAGACGCGGCACATAACGGTGACGGGAAATTCGAGTCGCAATATCTTCATGACCGCGTACCTGGCAGCGACTCCCGCGCAAAGTACGCTGCCGCTTTTTTTATGATATCGCGCTCCATGCGTGCCTCGGCGAGCTCTTTGCGCAGCTTGCTTACCTCGGCTTCCAGCTCAGGCACGGAGCGGCTGCCAGGAGCCACTTTAGGCGACGTACCACGTCTCGCTGCCGCCACCCAATTGGCCAGTGTGCCTTTGGGAATGGTGAGGCGCAACGCGGCGTCTTCCAGCGTCAGGCCCTGTGTCAGAACTAGTTTTACCGCTTCTTCACGAAGCTCAGGTGTGTATGTTGTTGAGCGTTTCATATGTTCTCCAGTTGGTGAAGTTTACCAAACCAGAGTGTCCGAAAAAGTCAGGGTACCCCATTGATCATGCAGATGACGAAGTATGGGGTGAGCTTACGGACGTGCATCTTGTTGAAGAGTGGAGGGGTAGTGCTCTGGTTCCTTTTGATTGGATACCATCTACTGATGGAGCCATTTGAAAAAAAAGCTTAGCGGAGCAAATAGAGAGTTACGCGATTTCTAGCTGCGGTCCCACTACAGGCTGAATTTTGACCTATCAGGTGGCGGGCTGCGGAGCGAGTGATTTCCCGGAAATAGACCGACACAAGGACTTTACATCCGCAGAAATAAAAACACCAACCTGCATGGGTTGGCGTTCTCTTTGAAAGCATTCTTGGTGGCCCGGGGCGGAGTCGAACCACCGACACAAGGATTTTTGTTAAGACCCACTTGATTATAAACACGTTTAACAAATCAAATAGATCTGGCCTCATTTCCTGGCTAAGTCGGTGAAAATCTTGCCGTACAAAGTTTGACAGCACCACTTATCTGTAATAAAGTCACCAACACACAAACCAATCATCTCACCATGCCCACCAGTACCCGCTTCGCCGTTGCTGCCCATGTCCTCGCTGCGCTGGCTGTCAGTGGCGACAAGCCCTTGCGCTCGGAAGACCTTGCGTATTCCGCGAACACGGGTGCTGTCGTTATTCGTGGTTTGCTGTCGCGCCTGAACGATGCGGGGTTGACGCGCTCGCAGTTGGGGGCTGGTGGTGGCGCCATGCTGGCCAAGCCGGCGGCCGAGATCAGGCTGCTGGACGTGTATGCGGCGGTTGAGGATACGGAACTGTTTTCCGTGCACCGCACGCCGCCTTGTGAAAGCTGCGCTGTCGGTGGCAATATTCTCGATGCGCTGCAGCCTGCTCTGGCACGTGCGCGTAGTGCGCTGGAGGATGAATTGGCAAAAACGACCATCGCGGACATTGCGCTGGAAGTGTCGCGCCTGGGGAAATTTTCCATTCCATTGATTTGGTGATTTTTTTATTTATAAATGTCGATGTGTCGCAAACACACTATTAATATACGAACGACACATGCAAAGGACCGCCAGCCTGCAGGGGCGCTGGCGGCTCTTCTTTCCAGCCCCTTACATCCACAGGAGTACATCATGAGTATAGGTATTATTGGCGCAGGCGCCCTGGGTTCCAGCATTGCCCGTCTGCTTGCCAGGAACGGCATTGCCGCCACCATTGCCAACCGCCGCGGTCCGCAATCACTCGCGGCGCTGGTGCAGGAACTGGGGCCTTCCATCACGGCAGGGACGGTCGAAGCAGCGGCCAGCGCGGATATCGTTTTTCTCGCCGTGCGCTGGGCCGATGCCAGGCAGGCTTTGGCTCACTTGCCGGCCTGGCATGGACGTATCGTGATCGACGGCATCAACCCGGTCGAATTCCTCGATCCCGATTCGGCCGATGCCAAGGACCCCACCAATCCGCTGGCCGCTTATGGCATCAAGGCCATCGATCTTGGAGCACAGCATTCCAGTGAATTGATCAGCCAGTTGCTGCCTGGCGCGCGCGTGGTCAAGGCGTACAACCATCTCGATGCCAACGCTTACGCAGAAGCGGAAGTCAACGGTGGCCAGCGCGTGCTGTTCTATTGCGGCGATGACGCAGCGGCCAAGTCGGCAGTGCGGCAATTGATTGAAAGCACGGGTTTCTTCCCGGTAGACCTGGGTACCCTGGACGCGGGAGGCCGATTGGCATCGCTGCCTTTTGGCGCCTTGTCTACGCATAATTTCGTCAGGGTGTAAGGGCAACTCACGCTGCGGTGTTCGCCCGCCACCCCGCCGGCGTGACGCCTTCCCATAAATGGAAAGCGCGGGCGAAGGAGTTGACTTCCTCGTAGCCCAGCAAAAAGGCCACTTCGCCTATGCCCAGGCTGGTGGCTTTCAGCAGGCGGCGTGCGGACTGGTGGCGCACTTCGTCTAGCAAGTCTTGATGGGTGGTGCCCAGTTCTCCCAGGCGGCGCTGCAGGGTGCGTACGCTCATGCCGAGCGACTTGGCTATCTTTGAGATCGCGGGGCGCTCGCCGGCCATGGCTTCGACCAAGGCGTCGCGCACGTCGTCGACCAGGGTGCGGCTGGCGTCATTGTTCGATAGCGCGAGGTCCAGTCCCGGCAATAAAATCGCCAGGAATTGGGCATTGCGCTTGACCATGGGCAGCGCCAGCGCGGCCTCGTCGAACACCATCACGTCGTGCGGGGCGTCGAAGCAAATTTCGCAGCCGAAATGCTGTTGCAGCATGGCTTCGTGCGCGGGTGCACGGGTCAGTTCGATGCGGCGCGGCTTGATGGGCGTATTCGTACCTTGCTGGACGACTTTGACGATGCCTGCAAAGATCAGGTCGGTCAGCAGCGCGGGCGGTTCTTCATGGGCCAGCAGCCATTGGAAGCGCAAACGCGCTTCGCCTTGCGCAATATCAAGCCAGACTTTTTCCGGACAGACCAGGCGCTTGTAGCGGGCCAGGCGCTCCAGCCCTTCACCCAAAGTATTCGAATGCAGGGCGGCCAGCGAGGCCACGTTCTCTTCATCAGTCAGCGCGGCATGCCCTAGTTGCAAGCCAAGGCCAGGGTCGGCGGCGGTCTGCTCGACGGCGCGCCACAGGGCGAAAAATTCGGCCGTCGTGCCTTCCGGCCTGGCAACGTTGAAGCGCGAGCGCGGCAATTTTGCCAGGCGCAGGACGGCATCGACATCGAGGCCGGTTTGCGCAAGATGCTCGAACAGCACCATGGGTATGGGGACGCGGTCAGCCATCGTCTGTGTTTGAAAATAGTGGAAAAAGGCCAGCAGCAGCTACAGTAGCACGATGCTGCTGGCTATTCGAATTAGGCTAATGGGCGCTCGTCTACCCAATCAACCAGAAGTTGGCGTTCCGAGAACAGCCACTCGCCATCCACTTTCACGAAGCTGTCGTGATAGCGGATCGATGCAATCATCAGACGGCGCTTGCCGTCAGCCACCGTCACATGGTGCGCCAGGCAATAGGCCACGCCGGTGGCGGTGTCGCCCGTCAAGCTCAAGATCGTGCTCTGGCCGATGAAGTGGGTGGTGGCGTCGTACTGATTCAATGCCGCGAACACGGGGGCGAGGTCCTGGCGCGTGTGCAAGTCCATCGCCGGGGTCGGGTCCTTGGCGTTCATGTAGACCACGAAGTGGGTGTCTTCGGTAAACAACGCCATTTGGCCTTCGGCATCGCGGCGGTCGGCGCAATAGGCGTAGGCTTCGACCAGTTCACGGATGGCCAGGCGATCGGCTGCTTGCGCGGGGGAAATGGTGATGTGCTTGCTCATTAGAATGCTCCTTTGGATTCGAGGATGGCGCGTGGTTCCAGATATGCCTCAATGCCGTAACGGCCATATTCGCGGCCGACGCCGGAATGCTTGAATCCGCCCCAGGGCGCTTGCGGATCGTCCGCCATATTATTGATGACAACGCGGCCGGCGCGCAATTGGACGGCAACGTGGCGTGCGCGCTGCGTGTCGGCGCCGATCACGGCGGCGTGCAAGCCGTAGTTGGAATCGTTGGCGATCTGGATCGCGTCTTCGTCCGTGTCGTAGGCAATGATAGCCAGCACGGGGCCGAAAATTTCTTCCTGGGCAATCGTCATAGCGTTTTTCACGTTGACGAACACGGTCGGTTTCACGAAATAACCGGCTTCAAAACCTTGCGGATGGCCAAGGCCGCCGACCAGCACTTCGGCGCCTTCCTCTATACCCTTGCGGATATACGATTGCACGCGCTCATATTGATTGAGCGATACCATCGGCCCGACCGCCGTCTTGGGGTCGGCCGGATCGCCGACGGCAAACGCGCGCATCACTTCCTTCGTGACTTGCTTGACTTCTTCCAGGCGGCTGCGCGGCACCAGCAAACGCGTGCCGGCGGCGCAAGCCTGGCCGCTGTTCAGGAAAGCCATGATCAGGGCCGACGGTATTGCCTGGCCCAAGTCAGCGTCGTCCAGCACGATGGTCGGCGACTTGCCACCCAGTTCCAGGGTGATGCGCTTCATGGTTGCCGCGCCTTCGCGCATGATATGTTGACCAACAGCAACCGAACCCGTGAACGAGATCTTGTCCACGTCGGGATGACGCACCAGTTCTGCGCCAACCACGCCGCCGCGGCCCGTGACAACGTTGAGCAAGCCCTTGGGCAAGTCGGCCGCGTGCAGCGCTTCGAGCAAGACGCGGGTTTGCAGCGAGCACAACTCGCTGGGCTTGACGACGACAGTACAACCGGCGGCCACGGCCGAAGCAAGTTTCAGGCAAATGAACAGGGCGTTCGCATTCCAGGCGGTAATCAAACCGGCGACACCGACCGCTTCCTGGGTGACTTTGGTGGTACCCCAGCTGCTTTCCAGCGGCATGTCTTGCAGTGCAACTTCTGCCGCATGGAAGGCGTTGATGGCGGCTTCCACGATCAAGCGGGAAAATTGCACCACGCCGCCATATTCTTCCACCATGGCGGCGGTCAGCTCATCGACGCGCGCCGAGGTGGCGGCATGCAGGCGGCGCAAGATTTGCACGCGCTCTTCCTTGCCGGACTGGCTGTAGCTGGGGAAAGCGCGTCTGGCCGCGGCGATGGCGCGCCGCGTATCTTCCTCGTCGGCCAGGGTGGCGTGGCCGATGACGGCACGGTCGGTGGGGCGGATGATGTCGACCACTTCACGGCCGTGCGACTCGACGAAAGCACCGTCGATATAATGGGTGGTGATCGTCTGGACTGTATCTTTGACTGTATCTTTGGCAGCAGATGTGTTCATGGCAAACCTCTATGGGTTGATGGGCAGCGTAGGGACGAGAGCCCCGTAAAGTGAGCCCTGCTTGAGGCCCACTGACGGTGGACAGGTCAAGAGTAAAGCTGCCTTGCGCCACGCGCCAATCAGATCACGCCAAAGTTACATCGCATAGTGCCAAACTGCGGCAGCAGTCTCACGCCGTGAAGATCAATCCTTTTTCATCGCTAGCCAGCAGTTTCTGCAAGGCACCCTCGTTCAAGGATGGCTGGCTTTTGAATGCTTCCGCAAAGAAATCCATGAAAACGCTGGCCCTGCGCGGCATCAGCCGGGCGGCAGAATAGACGATCTGGATCGGCACCGGCTGCGGGCTGAAGTCGGTCAGCAGCAGTTTCACCTCGCCACGGCGCACGGCGTCTTCGAACATCCACAGGGGACCATAACCGATACCCAGGCCATCGATGACGGCCTGATGGACACCATCGAGCGTGTTGGACTTTAGGCTACCCTTGATCGCCACTTCCCCTACACTGAACAGCCAGGAGGTGCCGGAGGAAAACAAGGTATAAGCGATGCAGTTATGCTGCGCCAGGTCTGATGGCAACGTCGGCGCCCGATTTTTTTGCAGATAGGCGGTGCTGGCGACACACACGCGCTCGGACGCGCCGATACGCCGGGCACGCAGGTTGCTGTCTTTCAAGGTACCGATGCGGATAGCCAGGTCGACCCCGTCTTCCACCATATCGATAAAACGGTCGCTGATCTGCACATCGATCTCCATCTCGGGATGCAGTTCCAGAAATTTCACTACCCACGGCAGCAACTGGGTGCGGCCCAGCGAGGTGGGGCAACTCACTTTCAGCACGCCACCGGGTTTGTCTTCTCCACGGGCATTGGACTCGGCTTCGGCAATCGCATCGAGCACTTGCCTGACCTCCGCGTAGTAGCGCTCGCCCTCCGCCGTCATCGTCAGTTTGCGCGTCGAACGGTGCAGCAGGCGCGTAGCAAGATGCTGTTCCAGCGCCGCAATATTACGGCTCACATTGGGTTGCCCCGTGCCCAGCTCACGCGCCACGGCTGAAAAGCTGCCGGTTTCCACCGCGCGTACAAAACATTGCATGAGTAACAGACGATCCAATTGATGCTCCTTTAGCTATAGCCACTGTCATTTCCATGCTCATTCATGCCTTTGAGGCATAGGCATTATACGGCTGGATGGTCTTATCGGCGGGTAGCCCCGCCCCGATACTTGCTTCATGGGTAGCTTGGATGCAAGGCAAACCTGGCCCTCGCAAGCAAGCCCTTCACCTGACCATTACTGGAGTATTGAAATGAGCAATCTTAAAGGCAAAGTAGCCGTCATCACCGGCGGCAGCAGCGGCATCGGCCTGGCAACGGCACAACGTTTCGTCAAGGAAGGCGCGTACGTCTACATCACCGGCCGCCGCCAGTCCGAACTGGACAAGGCAGTCGCACTGATCGGCAGCAACGTCACTGCAGTGCAAGGCGACGTCACCAGCCTGCCCGACCTGGACCGCCTGTACGCCACCATCCAGGCCGAAAAAGGCCAGTTGGACATCGTGGTGGCCAACTCCGGCATCGTGGAACCAAAGTCCACCGCTGACGCGGACGAAACGCACTTCGACAAGACCTTCAACATCAATGCCAAAGGCGTGTTCTACACCGTGCAAAAAGCCTTGCCACTGATCAGCAAGGGCGGCGCCATCATCGTGATCTCGTCCATCGTCTCGTCCAAGGGTTTCCCTGGCTACGCCACCTACAGCGCCACCAAGGCGGCCGTACGTTCCTTCGTGCGCACCTGGACCATGGAGCTGAAAGAACGCGGCATTCGCGTCAACACCCTGAGCCCAGGGCCGGTCGACACACCGATGATCGACAGCCAGGCTGAGAGCAAGGAAGGCGCCGACCAGGTGCGTGCCTTCTTCGCTACCCAGGTGCCACTGGGCCGCATGGGCCAAGCGCACGAAATCGCGGCCGCCGCCCTGTTCCTGGCGTCCGATGAAAGCAGCTATATCGCCGGTATCGACTTGCCGGTAGACGGCGGCATGGCCCAGGTCTAAAAAGGGCCAGGCACTTGCGCCGACCAGGCGCAGGTGCTGTTTTGCCTACACGCACGACAATCAACATAACAGGAACCATCATGTCCCTCTCCATGTACGATGCCTCCATCCCGGTCTTGATCCGCGGCCTGGGCATCATGTCCGATTACCTCGACAAGGCAGCAGCCTATGCGGTCGAAAAAAATATTCCCGTCTCGGTGCTGCTGCAAGCGCGATTGGCGCCGGACATGCTGCCGCTGGCCGGCCAGGTGCAGCGCGCCAGCGACAATGCCAAGGGCGGCGCCGCCCGTCTGGCAGGAGTCAGCGGCCCCACTTTCGCCGATACCGAAACCACGCTCGAAGAGTTACAAGAACGCGTGGCCAAGACCGTCGCGTTTCTGGAAACCATCACGCCGGAACAGCTGGCAGGCAGCGCAAGCCGCAGCAACGAGCTGCGCTTTCGCAGCATCAATGGCGTGATGCGCGGCGATGTCTATCTGCTCAGCTTTTTGCTGCCGAACTTCTTTTTCCACATCACCACCGCGCACGACATCCTGCGCCACAACGGCTGCCAGCTCAATAAACGCGACTATATCGGCTCCGATAGCCTGTCCTACGTCAATCCGCCAGTGACCAGCTTCTTTGGCTGGCAACCGACTGGTGTGACCAATTCAAAATAAGGGGGTATTCGCCTTGCCAAGCTGGTCCAACCGGCTCTGCCCTCCTTGCGCTTCCGCCAGCAAGGCTAGCCAGTCGTCCGGCGGATGGCCGCTCTCCAGCATCTTGCGGAACACCCGGTAAGCATCATCGTCGCTTTCATAAGCGCGCTTGGTATCAAGATCGTTGACCCAGGCGTACACGATGATTTTGCTTTCCAGGTGGTAGCGAAAAAATAGCCGATATTGCTGAAAGAACTTGGCGCGGAACCAGTGCGTGTGATGGCCACCCAGGGTATGGCCCTGGCGGTATTCGGAGCGTGTCGGATCTTGTGGAATCACATCAAAAGCCAGCCTGGCGATGGCGGCAAGACGTTTGCTTGCATTCTTGTTTGCATAGCCCAGCGGATCTTTCAGACGCAAGCTTTCCACTTGCCGTATCAAGGCTTCCAGCGCGTCAAGAAACAAGGGATGGGAAAAAATAGTCCAGCCATTGACGACCAGCGGCTTGGTCCTCAGCGGCATTACTCGTCGTCCTCAAGCAAGGAGGCATCCAGATCGACGTCCACCTGACCGACCAGCGCATCAATACGGGCAAGCAAGGCCGTATCGACGGCGCTTATCCGCTCAGGATGCCGGGCAATGTCGGCCGCCAGAAAACCCAGGAATTGTCCCAGCACAGGATCGCTCTCATCGGGCGGCACGGCACGGGCAATCAGTACCGTGCCGTCAGCACGTATCGTGTATTGCAGCTTGTCGCGTTTGCCCAGCTTGAGCGCGCGGCGCACGGTTTCAGGAACAGTAGTCTGGTAACGATCTGTGAGCGTAGACTCGGCTTCCAGCGCAGCATTCATGGTAATCACCTCAAGGATAGGGATATGATCGATGGTAATGCAAATGCATTACCATGTCAATTGACATAACTCAGTGGCTTGAATTAACAGGTATCGAGGTAAATAATTTCCATGCCGCACCGGAGCATGGCATTTTGCTATTCTGCGGTATGATTTCCGGTCAAGCGGCTGTGCCCGGCACCTGCCCTGTCCGCCACTCTCTTCCAGCTCCGCCACGCTTGCGTAGCCATTCTGCCTAAGGAACTCTTATGTTCGGTTTTAACTTGCGTGTCGCCAAGATGATATGGACGACTTTCCTGGTCGCCCTGCTGCTCTACCTGACTTACCGTGTTTCATCGACCCTGATCGTGGTGGTGTTTGCCATTTTTTTCAGCTACCTGGTGTATCCGCTGATCGAATTGCTGGAACGGTATGGACCGAAGCGGCTGCCGCGCACGGCGGCCATCGGCATCGTATTTCTCGTCGTCATCTTGCTGGTGGCGATACTGGGTTCCATCTTCGGCACCCGTATCGAGGAGGAAGCGACCAAGCTCAGCGCGCAGCTGCCGACCTTGCTCAAAGGCAGTAACTTTGCCGAGCGCATACCCTTGCCGGAATTCATGGAGCCTCTGCGCGCCCGTTTGCTGTCGTTTATCCAGGAACAATTGAGCAGCGGCACGGGACAAGCCATGCCCCTGGCCAAGGAACTGGGCTTGACAGTGATGCATGCGGCCAGCAACCTGATCTATCTGGTGCTGGTGCCCGTGCTGAGCTTTTTGCTGATCAAGGAAGGCCCGGACATGCGCGACGGCTTGCTGTCGCTGTTGAACCGTCCCAACAAAAAATTATGGGGCGCCATCATCGAGGACCTCGACATCTTGCTGTCGCGCTATGTGCGCGCCTTGCTGCTGCTGTCGATCGCCACCTTCATTTCCTACAGCGTGGCGTTTTCGCTGCTGGGCGTACCGTACAGCCTGCTGCTGGCCGGCGCGGCTGCCTTGCTGGAATTCATACCGTTTGCCGGTCCGCTGGCGGCAGCCGTGCTGGCAGTCGTCGTGGCCGGTTTCAGCGGTTTCGACCATGTGTTCTGGCTGATCGGCTTTATCGCTGCCTACCGTTTGTTCCAGGATTATGTGCTCAATCCCTATCTGATGAGCGAAGGCGTGGAAGTGAGCCCGCTGATGGTGATCGTGGGCTTGCTGGCCGGTGACCAGCTCGGTGGCGTGGTCGGTATCTTCCTGTCGGTGCCGGTCATGGCGGCAATCAAGATCGTCTTCGTACGCGCCCGGGCAGCCTTGCAGCTGCGCCATGATGCGATGGAGAAAGCAGAACTGGCAGCGGCAGAAAAGCGGGCCAAAGAAGCCGAAAAAGCAGCGGAAAAAGCGGCGGCGCTGCAAGATACGCCTGGCGCCGCCGCGCTCGATCTCTGACTGTTTAAAACTCTTCCCACTCGCCGCTGCTGTCAGCCACCGGTTTGGCGGCACGCGGCTTGACCGTCAGTTTCCTGGCGGGACTTGGCAGCGGCGCAGGCGGCGCTGGTCTGGTGGAAACCAGCTTGCGCGCGGCAGGCGCCACGCCGCGGTGTCCGGCATCGACCTTGAAGATGCTGACCATCGCCGCCAGCTCTGCCGCCTGATCCTGCAGCGCGGCAGAGGCGGCCGCCGCTTCTTCCACCAGCGCCGCATTTTGCTGCGTCACGGTATCCATTTCCGCCACGGCCTGGTTGATCTGGCCGATGCCCATTTCCTGCTCGCGTCCGGCAGCACTGATCTCGGACATGATGTCGGTCACGCGGCGGATGCTGGCGACGATTTCTTCCATGGTGCTACCTGTCTGGCTGACCAGTTCGCTACCGGCATCCACATTCTGCACCGACGCTTCGATGAGCAGCTTGATATCCTTGGCTGCGCTGGCCGAGCGGTGGGCCAGGTTGCGCACTTCGGTGGCCACCACGGCAAAACCGCGTCCCTGCTCGCCCGCGCGCGCCGCTTCCACCGCCGCGTTCAAGGCCAGGATATTGGTCTGGAAAGCAATGCCATCGATCACACCGATAATGTCGGCAATCTTTTTCGACGAGGCGCTGATGGTGCCCATGGTGGTGACCACCTGTGCCACCAGTGCGCCGCCCTTGACGGCTACGTCGGAGGCGGACACGGCCAGCTGATTGGCCTGGCGCGCATTGTCGGAATTCTGCTTGACGGTCGAGGTCAACTCTTCCAGCGACGAGGCTGTTTCTTCCAGGCTGGAGGCTTGCTGTTCCGTGCGGCTCGACAGATCAAGGTTGCCCGAGGCAATTTCATTGCTGGCCGTGGCAATCGCGCCGCTGCCATCGCGTACGCCGCGCACGGTGTGCGACAAACGCTCCTGCATCTGGTGCAAGCCGTCCAGTAATTGCCCCATTTCATCGCGGCGCGTGATGACGATGGTATTGGCCAGGTTGCCTTCGGCAATCGCGCCGAAGTGGCGCAGGGCTTGCTCCAGCGGGCCGAAGATGGCGCGCAGCAAAAGCACGCTGGAAATGATGATGATCAACAGCCCCGCCACCATGCCGGCCATCGCCAGGCCCACTTGCGTGTGGTAGCGGGACTGGCTTTCGGCATACATCTGGGCGGTTGATGTGAGCTGGAACTGGGTCAGGGCTTCAGCCGCGTCATTCAGTGCACGGTAGAGCGGCGTGAGACCTTTCATCATGATGCGGTCCGCCTCTTCAGCTTTGCCTTCGCGCAAGGCTTTATCCAGCACCAGCAAGCCATTGTTGAGGTAATCGAGGCGCTTCCTGTCCATCTCGTCGGACAAGCGTTTTTCTGCCGGACTTTGCGGCAAGGCCAGATAGACTTTCCAGGCCTTGTTCGAGTCCGCGATGAATTGCGTTACCCGGCCCAGGGTATCCTTGACGTCACTGCCATCAGGGTGCAAGACCACGCGGTCTATCGTGAAACGGGCGCGCCCCAGCGCAATCTGCGACTCGCCGATTGCTTGGGTGGAAGCCAGTTGATTGCTGTACACCTCGTTCAAACTGGCATTGGCCGACTTCAGGCTGATGATGCTCATGGCGCCCAGGACGGCGATCAGCAGCCCCAGCACACTCATGGTGACGATCAAACGCATCTTTATTGTGATTCTGGAGAACATGCAATTTTTCCTAGCGTAAGGGCACAACCGTCCCCGCGTTTCTTGGGCAAAAAGAAACGTCAAGTAGACGTGGTTTTTTTGAATGACTTGTTCAGGACAAACTCGGTCGATGGAGCGTCTGCGGCAGCAGGGGGGAAGGCGGCCCGCTCAGATCGATAAGGAGAAAAAATATCGGGCAACGGGGTAGAGGTTGGCCCGGTTTTTATTTCCTGATTTCAAGATACAGGGAAAAATTCTCAGTAGCAATAATCACCATCAATTTTCACACATTGTCACAACGGACTGATGTTTTTTAAGCAGATTGGCGTTACGGGGTCGTAGCGGAACGCCATTTATGCTATCTAACTCAAAACATGCTTTGCCCAAGGCCCGACACGCTTGCACGCCGCGCAAACAAGGGCCGCTGCACCGTTTGCGCCAGCAGCACGCCCAGCAGCGAGATGCCGCCACCGATCAAATGATAACCATGCATGCTTTCATGTAGCCAGGCGATGGCCAGCAATGCCGTCAGGATGGGCAGCAGATTAACGTAGATGCTGCAACGGTTAGGCCCCAGCAATTTCACGCCCTGTATCCACAGAAACGATAAAACGATGGACGAGCCTATGCCCGCATAGGCGATCAGCGGCAAGGTGGTGGCGTCGAGCGCGGCGTGGCCAGCTGGCAGCAACAGGAAAAACGGCAGCATGCACAGCAGCGCCGCCAGGGCCTGGCAATAGATCATTTGCCAGGGCGGCACCGATAAACGCCAGCGGCGCAGCAAGACGCCGTACAGGGCAAAGATCAAGGTGGCCAGCAGCATCAGCCCATCGCCCGCATGCACGCCTTCGTGCAGCAGCGCCAGCACATCTCCCCGTCCGACCAGATACAGCAAGCCGCCAAACGACAGCAGACCGCCGGCCGCCATGCCCACCGTCAGGCGCTCGCCCAGCAGCAGCACGCTGAGAATCGCCGTCATCAAGGGCGCCAGCGCCGTGACGATGGCCATATTGGTGGCCGTGGTGCTGTCGGCCGCCCGGTACGACAGGCTCTGGAACAGCGCCATCGACATCAGGCCGCACACGGCCAGTTGCCACCAGTGGCGCTTCAGTACGGTGCGGTTGCGCCACAGCGGACGAACAATAAACGGCGTCATCACCAGCAGCACCAGCACCAGCCGGTAGAAAGTGATGGCCGTGGGGGCGATGCTGGAGGCGGCCAGCTTGGACACAATCACGTTGCCGGCCCACAGCAACATGGCAAGCAAGGGATACAAATACGCACGGAAAGGCATTTACAAGCTCCGGGAATGAGGGAAAACCATCATGCCGCAACGGCCACATGACTTCTCGCGCTAAGATGTCTGCACCTATCGCCAAAGTGACGTATCGTGCAAATTGCTGATTATCAATTCCTGATCCCAGTCAACACGCGCGCCATGGCGCTGGCCGTCGATTACCCGCATGGCCATGTGATTTCCGTGCACCGCCATACGCATGCACAACTGATCTACGCCACCGATGGCGTGATGACGATAGCGACGCAAGATGGGCGCTGGGTGGTGCCGCCCACGCGTGGCGTGTGGCTGCAGGCGGGCGTGGAACACCAGATACGCATGAGCGGCGAGGTCAGGATGCGCACGGTGTTCATCGATTGCGCCCATTCGCCACTGTTGCCGCGCCACAGCTGCGTGCTCGACGTCAGCCCTTTGCTGCGCCAGCTGATCCTGGCGGCCATCGATATCGTGCCGGGCTTTGCGGAAGGCGGCCGCGACTGGCATCTGCTGCAACTGCTGCTGCACGAACTCGACAGCCTGCCGGTGCTGCCCCTGTACTTGCCGGTGCCGACCGACCCGCGCCTGCGCAGCGTGTGCAGCCAGTTGATGGCCAACCCGGGCGAACATGCGACAGTGGATGACTGGGCCGGGCAGCTGGGCATCACTGCGCGCAGCCTGCACCGTTTATTCCAGAAACAGACGGGCATGCGCTTTGGCCACTGGCGCCAGCAGGCAAGATTGCTGCGGGCGCTGGAGCAACTGGCGCGCGGCGGCAAGGTGATCGATGTGGCGCTGGATAACGGCTACACCAGCCAGAGCGCGTTTGCCGCCATGTTCAAAAAGCATTTCGGCACCACGCCGACGGCGTTTTACCAGCCAAGCTCCCCCGTCGCCAAAAAAAATGCTGCTATGCATCAATAAACATGGGCGATTGCCGAAGCGCTTGATATCATCGCAAGCCTGATGAACCGCACCCATCCCGGTGACGGTTTTCCCCTTCTTTCGGCACCAACATGACACAGAATTTCTTTCAGACCTTTATTTTGCTTTTGCTCGTTACCGATCCGTTTGGCAATGTTTCCCTTTTCGTCAACGCCCTGAAACAGGTCCCCGTCGAGCGCCGCTGGAAAGTGGTGGTGCGCGAATGCATGATCGCCTTCGGCATCTTGCTGCTGTTTATGTTCTTCGGCCGCCACTTCCTGAAAGCCATGCAATTGTCGGAAGTTGCGCTGCGCATCGGCGGCGGCGTGATCCTGTTCCTGATCGCCATGCGCATGGTGTTTCCACAACCGGGCAATGGCAATAGCGACCATGAGATGGGTGGCGAACCGTTCATCGTGCCACTGGCCATCCCCGCGCTGGCTGGCCCATCGGCGCTGGCGACGGTGCTGCTGTTTTCCTCGCATGAAGTGAGCGAAGTGGTCGCCCACGTGGCAGGTTTGATGGCCGTGGCCGTGGTCTGGCTGGCCGTCTTCCTGTGCGCCGAACGCTTGCAACGGGCGCTGGGCCCGCGCGTGATGACAGCTTTCGAGCGCCTGATGGGCTTGATCCTGACGGCGATGGCGATTGAAATGCTGCTGGCCGGCATACGCGCCTTCCTGAAATCCGTCTGATCGACTATTCCGCCGTCCCAAGCATCTGCAGGGACGGCACGCGGTAGCGCCAGGCCTTGAACACGATCACCAGCAGCGCCAGCGCGGCAAACAGCACACCGCTGGCGATGGCGCCCTGCATGCCATAGTTCGCAATCGCCAGGCCACCGGCCAGCGCGCCCACCGTCACGCCCAGGTTGATGGCGGCGATATACACGCCGATGGCAAACGCAGGCGCTTCCTGTGCTTCGCCACTGAGCCACACTTGCGTGACGATCAGCCCGCTCGTATGGGCCGCGCCCCAGAACAGCGCCAGCACAGCCAGCCCGGCCCAATCCATGCCCGCGCCCGCATAGCGGTACAGCAGGTAATACGCCAAGCCCAGCAACACAGGCTGCAACAGCACCGTGCGCAATACATGCGTGCCCAGCAAACGCCCCGCCAGCAAGTTGCCGGCCACGCCGCCCACGCCAAACACCACCAGGATCAAACCGGTCTGGCGCGCACTCAAGCCCGTCACCTGCTCCAGATAGGCGGCCGCATACGCATACACGGAAAACATGGCGGCAAACACCAGCACGGCAGCGATGATATTGAGCCACAGCGCGCCCTTGCGCAAAATGGCCAGCTGGTGGCCATACGCCAGCGGTGCGGCCTTCGGCGCATCAGGCAGATAACGCCATAGTCCCAGCGCAGCCAATATATTCACCAGGGCACAAGCGAGGAACGAGGCCTCATAACCATACTGGGCCGCGATCCAGGTCGTCAGCGGAATGCCCAGCACCATGCCCAGGCTGGTACCGACGAAGGCATGCGCGCTGGCCCGTGCCGATTGTCCCGCCGGATACAGGGTGGCAGCGGCCACCATCGCCAACGAAAAATACACCGGGTGAAACAGGGCCGGCACCATGCGCAGGGCCAGCAGCAGCTCAAAGCGAGGAGCATAGGCCGACACCAGACTGGCCAATGCAAACACGCACAGCGAAACCAGCAGCACGCGCTTGCGGCGCCAGCGCGTCGCCAGCAACACCAGGAAAGGGCCGCCCGCCGCAATCACCAGCGCAAACAGGCTCACCAGCCAGCCGGCCTGTGCGGCTGTCACCTGGAAACGCTGCATGATCATCGGCAAGATGCCCACCACGCCAAACTCGATGCAATACAGGCCAAACAGGCCCAGCGCGAGGAAAACAATCGGGTGCGGGCGCATCATGGATTTGCCTGCACGCCATACACCGCCTGGCACAGTTCGCCCACGAATGCTCCCGCCATGCCTTCGAGCGCCGTATTGCTGAACGCCACCACGGACAACTCACGGGCCGGATCGACAAACCACGAGTGGCCATACGTGCCGCCCATGCGCCAGGTGCCCGCTGCTTCCGGTGTCGCGGCCAGCTGCGGATCGTTCAGCACGGTAAAGCCCAGGCCAAAACCACGTCCGGGCCAGAATGGCAGCTCAGCATTACCGGTCTGGCTGGTGCCCAGCTGGTGCACCAGTTCAGATGGCAGCAAGGGCGCGCCACCCAAGCGCAAAGCTTCCAGCAAGCGCATGAAGTCATCGGCTGAACCGACCATGCCGGCGCCGCCCGAGGGATGGGCCAATGCATCGAGAGCGCGCGCCGGCGATAGCTGGAAACCCGCCATGCCGTCCAGAAACGGTAAATGATCGTCGCCCACGTCCAGCAAGCGGCGCGGCTGCGCATCGGGCGCCGTGCGGTCGGCATAGGCCACGGCCAGGCGCGCCCGGTCCACGGCGATAAACCCCGTGTCGTGCATGGCCAGCGGCGCCGTCACCAGAGTGCATACAGCCTGCGCCAGCGGCAAGCCACTGGCGTGCTCGATCACGGCGCCCAGCACATCGGTGGCGATCGAGTAGGCCCAGCGCTCGCCGGGCGCATAGGCCAGCGGCACCGTGGCCAGGCGGCGCAGATTGTCTTCCAGGGTGATCACAAGCGCATCCATGCCGTCCGACACGCCCGCCTGCGCATACGGCCCGCCGGGCGGCTGGAAAAAGCCATAGTCGAGGCCTGCCGTATGCGTCAGCAGATGGCGCACGGTGATCTGGGCCACGGCGCCGTCAGGCTGGCGCGGCTGGAAATACGGCAGCCAGCGGGCTACCAGGTCATCCAGTGTCAAACGGCCCTGGCCCACCAGCGCCAGCGCAGCCGTTGAAACGATGGGTTTGCTGACGGACGCCAGGCGGAACAGCGCATCGCCGCGCATGGGCAGTTGCGCTTCACGGTCCAGATAACCGGTGGCGCGCCGGTAAATTTCGCGGCCCTGGTGGCGCACCAGCACCACCGCGCCCACCAGGCGCTGCTGCTGCACGACGGTGTCCAGCAGGGTGTCGATGCGGGATGGAAGATTAACGGAGGAAAGATCGATGGACATGGCTAGCCTTGTAAAAGTACAGGCTGACAGCTTAAAACCATCGTCATCAAAGAAAAATGGGCTATAGTTTCTTTCACAGCGGACGTTGGCATCCGCAATCGAAAGAACACATTGGATAATCTGGCAGGCTTCACGGCCTTCGTGCAGGCGGCGGAAACGCGCAGTTTCGTGGCGGCCGGGCGCGTGCTGGGCATATCGGCCTCGGCCATCGGCAAAAGCATTGCTAGATTGGAAGAGCGCTTGGGCGTGCGCCTGTTTCACCGCAATACGCGCAGCATCACGCTGACCAGCGAAGGCAGCGTTTTTTTGGAACGCTGCCGGCGCATCCTCGGTGAAATCGAAGCGGCCGAACTGGAACTGTCGAATAGCAAGAATGCGCCGCAGGGACGTTTGAAAGTCAGCCTGCCCTTGGTCGGCAGCCTGCTTAATCCCGTGCTGGCCGCCTTCGTCCGTGCTTATCCGCAAGTGGAACTGGACCTGGATTTCACCGACCGCCGGGTCGATGTGATCGAGGAAGGTTATGACGCCGTGGTGCGGGCCGGTGAAAGCGCCGACAGCCGCTTGATGAGCCGGCAACTGGGCCTGTTCCAGCTGCAGATCGTGGCTTCGCCCGCTTACCTGGCCCGGCATGGCACGCCCGCCGCGCCAGAGGACCTGGCCCGGCACACTTGTTTGCTGTATAAATTTCCCAGCAGCGGCAAGATCGAAGCCTGGCCGCTGCCGGCATGGAGCGGCTTGCTGGCCGCCGGCCTGCCCACCGTACTCAGTTGCAACAATGTCGACACCTTGCTGCACTTTGCCGAAAGCGGCCTGGGCCTGGCTGCCCTGCCCGACTTTGCCGTGCGCACCGCGCGCGAGGCTGGCCGTTTATTGCCCGTGCTGGGCCAACATACGCAACACACCGGCGCTTTCCGCATCCTGTGGCCAGGCAGCCGCCATGTGTCGCCCAAGCTGCGCGCCTTGATCGACTTCCTGGCGGAGCACGTTTTTCAAAAAGGCTGAGTTCGCTTCAGCACCTCTCTCGTTGTTTCCATACGACAAGCTATTTCATTTGCTGCCGATCTTCGGACTTTTATTAGATTGACAGCAATTAACAGTATTGCCACACGGAATTTTCAGGAACAATTATGGCCTGGCCTCGCTACGTATAAACCCGTAGCGCCCTGACGTCACAGGCCGGTTCTCCTCTTTATTCCAGAAACACGAAAGCAATCATGTCACTTACACATTATAAAATCGGCACCCGCCTGGGAATTGGATTTGCAGTCGTCCTGGGCTTGCTGGTCGCCGTATTGCTGGTCGGCCTGTATTCCATGGCGAAATTGAGCGGCCGCACGCATGACATCGTTGCAGACAAGAACGTCAAGACGGCGCTGGCCAATACCATGAGCGATAACGTGCGCAATATCACCCTGGCCATCACCAGCCTGGTGGTGGCGCCCACGGACGCGCTGGTGCAGACGGAACAAACAAAGATAGGCGAGGCGCGCCAGCACTATGGTGCGGCCAAGGAACAGTTGCTTAAAAAGGTGGCGACCGACAAGGAAGCGGCTTTGATGAGCGAACTCGATGCCGCCCTGAAAGCGGGCGCACCGCTGAACAACAAGGTGATCGAACTGCGCAAGGCAGGCCAGACGGAAGAAGCGGCCGGCGTCCTGACCCAACAGGCGGCGCCTGCCCTGAAGCGCGTGCTCGACACGCTCGACAAGCTGGTGGCGTATGAAGGCGAGCAAGTGGCAGAAGCGGCGGCCGAGGCCGAAACACTGAGCAACAGCGCGCGCACCACCATGATTATCCTGGGCAGCGTGGCTGTGCTGCTGGGCGCCTTTGTGGCCTGGATCATCACGCGTTCGATCACCCAGCCGATCAACGCAGCCGTGGCCGTGGCCGAAACGGTGGCTTCCGGTGATCTGTCGTCGCAGATCATCGTCAATTCCAGCGATGAAACGGGCCGCTTGCTGCAAGCGCTGAAAACCATGAACGACAGCTTGCTGGGCGTGGTGGGGCAAGTACGCCAGGGCACGGATGCGATCGCCACGGCATCGGGCGAAATTGCCGCCGGCAACTACGACCTGTCTTCGCGCACGGAAGAGCAAGCCAGTTCGCTGGAAGAAACCGCGTCCTCGATGGAAGAGCTGACCTCGACCGTGAAACAGAACGCGGACAATGCGCGCCAGGCCAACCAGCTGGCCAAAAGCGCGTCCGAAGTGGCGGTGCGCGGCGGCCATATCGTCTCGCAAGTAGTCGACACCATGGGCAGCATCAATGCATCGTCACGCAAGATCGTCGACATCATCGGCGTGATTGACGGCATCGCCTTCCAGACCAATATTCTGGCCCTGAACGCGGCGGTGGAAGCAGCGCGCGCGGGTGAACAGGGACGCGGCTTTGCCGTCGTCGCCACCGAAGTGCGCAACCTGGCCCACCGTTCGGCCTCGGCCGCCAAGGAAATCAAGGAACTGATCGCCGCCTCGGTCAGCAACGTGGACACCGGCTCGCGCCTGGTCAATGAAGCGGGCCAGACCATGGGCGACATCGTCGACAGCATCGTGCGCGTGACCGACATCATGGGCGAGATCACCTCGGCCACGCACGAACAAACCGTCGGCATCGAGCAAATCAATATGGCGATTGCCCAGATGGATGAAGTCACGCAGCAAAACGCCGCCCTGGTGGAAGAAGCGGCAGCCGCCTCGCACAGCATGCAGGAACAAGCCGCTGAACTGGCGCAGGTAGTCGGCTTCTTCAAGACCGGCAATGCCGTGACGACACAGAAAGCGAAAACTGAACGCAGGACGCCAGCGCCAGCACCGGTTATTGCCGCAGCACCGATACGCAAGGCCGTCGCCGCCGCACCAGCACGCACGAGCGACAGTGAATGGGAAGAGTTTTAACAGACTGCAAACGCATTCTTACAAGAAAGCCAGGTGGGAAGTTGCCACCTGGCTTTTTTTCATTGCACCGCTGCACTTTTTTTGCAGCAAAGGCCGCGCGATAGGCGAAACTGCAAAACAGATGGGGCGCATACGCTTTACAATCCTCGCTCGCTTTACAAAATATTGGTCATCATGAATCAGGCAGAACAGCAGCGCCTCCTGGCTATCCTGGAGTATTGGCACAAGATTGAATTCTTTATACCGTTTGACCTGAATCAAATCACGGAAGTTGAAGACCCGTCCACCGTGCGTCTCCTTCAGCGTGAACACCTGGCGCAATTGCCGCCACAGTTTTATACCCAGTTGCAAGTCGGCGCCGACCGCGAGATCGACGGCTTCCAGCTATTCCTGAACGTGTTCGACAAGGCCGAGATCGGCAAGGTCTTGCCTGCCGGTGCGGAAAATATTTCCGAAATGGAAAAGACGGAACTGGCTGGCCGTTCCTGCTTTGCCCGCATCAGCCTGAACGCGCTGGGCGAACCGCAGTTCGACCCTGTTTCCGTGTCCACCCTGCCATGGGCATTGGGCCGCGCGCGCACGCCGAACTGGTCCGGCTTGAGCCTGGACGCCTTCAGCGATAGCCAGCTGGCCTTGCAAGACAGCCTGCGCAATTTTTCCGCCGCCCGCAACAAGCAGGCGCAGGTGACCGATGATGCTGGCAATGTCTCGGCGCCCTTGTCGGGGTTGGAAATCGGCGCACTGGCCGACTTGCTGGCCGACTGGGCGGGCTTCCGGCCATCGCCCGGCCAGCCGCTGGCTGTGCTGGAAATTCGCACGCGCAAGAAACGTCCCGTCAAGGACGTGGAAGCAGGCCTTGAGGGCAACGGCAACCGCACCTTGGACTTTGGCGACACGGTCGAACCGACCATCGATATCCTCAACAGTTTTTACCTCGATGACCTGGAGCAGATCATCCGCGCCTTGCGTGGTGGAAAGCTGCCCGCCACCCTGGCCGCCTACCTGACGCCGCTGGCGCAGGAAGAACGCATCGACCTGTACAGCCCGGCCGGACGCCAGGCGCTGGCCGCCATGCTCAATCCGGCAAACATGAACCGGGGCCACTGGCTGGAAGACTCCAGCTATGCGATGAGCTTGATGCAGCAGTTCGCCATCCACGGCGCGCGCACGGGCCTGGCTGAGCGGGGCATTTTCTCTGTCAACGGTCCGCCAGGCACGGGCAAGACTACCCTGCTGCGCGAATTGTTTGCCGACAATATCGTGCGCCGCGCCGCCGTGCTGTCCAACCTGGACCGTGCCGCCGACGCCTTTATCGGCAAGGTGGCCGTGGCCTTCGAAGGCGTGCGCGACCCGATCACGATTGCCCGTTTGCGCCCGGAACTGACGGGCTTTGAAATGGTGGTGGCATCGTCGAACAATGCCGCCGTGGAAAACATCTCGGCCGACTTGCTGAAACCCACGCAGCTGGGCAAGGACTGGGCACGCACGCGCTACTTTGAAAGCGTGGCACGCCGCGTGGTGGCCGATGGCAATGGCGCCAATCGCCAGCTGAGCGAAGACGAAGCACCGTGGGGGCTGATTTCCTGCGCGCTCGGCAATAACAACAACCGCCGCCGCTTCATCAGCAATTTCTACGATGACGACTGGGATACCAGCACGCCGCGCAAGACGCCGCAAGCGCAAAATATCCGCCAGTGGCTGGCCAGTCACCAGGGCATCAGTTTCGCCCAGGCATCGCGCGAATTCCGCGAGACGGAACACGTGGTGGAAAAAGCGCTGGCCGAGCAAGCGCAATATGCTGCCCTGTGGCAAGCCGTGGGCACGTGCAGCCAGGAAGAATTCCTGGCCAGCAGCCAGCAGGCGCTGATCGCGGCAGAAACCGAAATGGATGGCGCCAATGGCGCGCTGGAAACGGCGCTGGCGCAGCAGGATATCTTGCTGTCCAAAAAGAAGGAATTGCAGGAAGAAGAACGGCTGGTGAGCTTGACGGAACCGGGCTTCTTTGCCCGTTTGTTCCGTACGGCGCCAGCACGCAATTATCAGGCCGCCGTGGTGGAAAATGCCGAAGCGCAACGCCAGGCAGCCAAGGACGTGTCCAACATCAAGCTGCTGCTCAAGGGCGAGCTGGAACCGCGCTGCGACCGTGCGCGCCTCAGCCTGCATGTTGCCCTGCGCACGGCGCAGTCGCGCCAGCGCGAATGGGATGACAGCACGGAAATGCTGCGCCGCGCGCGTTTGCGCTTCCACACCCTGATCGCCCCGGCGACGCTGGAAGAACTCGATGGCGATGCGCTGCAAATTGGGGGCCTGTGGCATGAACCGGCGCTGGCCCGTTTGCGCTCGCGCCTGTTCGCCAAGGCGCTGGCCCTGCATGAAGCATGGCTGGCCGAAGTGGCAAAGAAAGGCGGACCTGGCTTTGGCGGCAACTTGCTGGCCGTTTCCAAACTCTTGAAAAACAAGCGCGCCTACGACCAGTCGCATATCGCCATGGTCTGGCACAGCCTGTTCATGGTGGTGCCCATCGTGTCGACCACGTTTGCCTCGTTTGCGCGTCAGTTCCAGGGCATGGGCCCGGAATCGCTGGGCTGGCTGTTCATCGATGAAGCGGGCCAGTCCGTGCCGCAAGCAGCCATCGGCAGCCTGTGGCGCACCAAGCGCGCGGTGGTGGTCGGCGATCCGTTGCAGATCGAACCTGTATTCACGGTGCCAGGCCGGCTGGTGCAAGCCTTGTCTAACCTGTCGCCGCACACGCAAAACGGCAACTACGCACCGACATCCGTTTCGGTGCAAACCCTGGCCGACAGGGCCAACCGCTATGGCGCGCAAGTGGGCGTGGCCAGCGGCCAGCCGCTGTGGATAGGCAGCCCGCTGCGCGTGCACCGCCGCTGCGTGGAGCCAATGTTCTCGCTGGCCAATACCATCGCCTATGAAGGCAAGATGGTGTATGGCTTGCCCGACACCGCGCCGCCAGCCAACGCACGCGGCCTGAGCCGTGGCCCCAGCCGCTGGATCGACGTGGCCGGCCCCGTCAGCTACAAGCAGGTAGTGCCTGTGCAACTCGATTTCGTGCTGGAAGTCTTGCTCAAGCTGTATCGCCGCGATGGCAAGCTGCCCGAGATGTATCTGATCACGCCGTTCAAGGCCGTGCGCAATGAATTGCGTTCGCGCATCATGGACCTCGATTGGGATCGTCGATTAGGCTATGGCAAGGCGCCCACGGTCCGCGAACTGGGCCTGTGGTGCGGCAAGATGGTGGGCACCGTGCACACCTTCCAGGGCAAGGAGCAAGGCGTGGTGATGCTGGTGCTGGGCGCCGACAACAGCACGGCCGGCGCCGCCCAGTGGGCCGCCAGCACGCCGAACCTGCTGAACGTGGCCCTGACGCGCGCCAGACACCACGTCTACATCCTCGGCAACCCGCAGCTGTGGGGCCAACTGCCCCACTTTGCACCGGCCTGCGCGCAGCTGGCGCATACCGATATGCACGAATTCTTAACCGAGATGGGCTAATCTTTAACCCAACAGCAAAGACCGGGGTCGGACCCTCAGGGTCCGACCCCGGCATTTGATCTGGGGCTAAATGTGGGGCTAAATCAGCTGACCGTCTTGGCCGTCTGCCCGAACAGCACGTTTTTCGCGTCGGCGCTGACGGTCGGCTGCTGGTTGATTTCAGCGGCGCGGGCGTAGGCGCGGATGGTGGCCGGGCGCTCGGCGATGGCCGCGAACCAGCGGGCCAGGTGCGGGAAGTCGGCCAGGTTCTGGCGCTGGCGCTCATGCGGCACGATCCACGGGTAGATGGCCATGTCGGCGATGGAATAGTCGTCGCCGGCAACGAAAGCGCGGTCAGCCAGGCGCTTGTTCAGCACGCCATACAGGCGGTTCGTTTCATTCACGTAACGGGTGATGGCATACTCGATCTGCTCGGGCGCGTATTGCACGAAATGGTGGTTCTGGCCAGCCATGGGGCCCAGGCCACCCATTTGCCAGAACAGCCATTGCGACACTTCGGCGCGGCCGCGCACATCCGACGGCAGGAACTGGCCGCTTTTCTCGGCCAGGTATTGCAGAATCGCTCCCGATTCAAACAGTGACAGCGCTGCGCCGCCGTCGGCAGGCGCCTGGTCGACGATGGCGGGAATGCGGTTGTTTGGCGCGATGGCCAGGAATTCCGGCTTGAATTGCTCACCCTTGCCGATATGCACGGGGATGATGTTGTAGGGGATGCCCGCTTCTTCCAGGAACATCGTCACTTTGTGCCCGTTGGGCGTAGTCCAATAGTACAGGTCGATCATCGTGGTCTTTCAATCAGGTAAAGGATAGCTGGCTGGCGGCGCGCCCGTCTGGTTTGTCGCGCCGCAACTGGTGTGCATGGCGCTGTGCATAGTTATAATGCCACGTAAGCGGAAAACAAGACGGCGGGTGCGCGATTTCCCGCCAGTGCAAGTACCCACTCTCAGCGACCATACCGAGAACCAACGAAGAAAGCCGACCATGCGCAAAATTCTGATCCTCATGTTGCCTATCTTGCTGTCAGGCTGTGTCAAGGATTTCGCCATTTATACGATCGATGGCCAGGACCACGCGCTGACCGTGCGCCGCCAGCAAAATTACTTTTGGCAAGACACGGTGGAAGTGCAGCTGATGGCAACGCACTTGCCGCAATGCCAGCGCCTGCATATCCTGTCCACCGAGGCGCCTGCCGACATCACGGTGGAAGTGTTTGCGGCGGGTGATGACGTGTGGAATATCCGGATGGGCAAGCAACTGTGGCAGGCGGAAACGACTACCTGCAATAGCCTGACGGAAATGGAAAACGACCCGAAAGCCGACCTGGGCCAGCCGGTCGGCAAATTCGAGGTCGTCGATGACAAGCTGGTGTTTGAAGCGGCGCCACAGCCGCCAGCGCCGCCCCAGTAATCGCTACACGATAAACTTATGCAGCCAGGCTGCGCAGCGGCTTTCTGGGCGTTGCGCGCAGGGCCGATGGCCCCTTGGCCGTCACCCGCACGGCGCCGTTTTCCTGGGCCGACAAGGTAAAGCGCGACACCAGCTGCGCCAGCACGGCTGCCTGGTCCTGCATGCTGCCCGCCGCCGCTGCCGCCTGCTCCACCAGCGCCGCATTTTGCTGCGTCACGCTATCCATTTCCGTAATCGCCTGGTTGACATGGCCGATGCCCGTGCTTTGTTCGTGCGAGGCAGCCGTGATGTCGGCCATGATGTCGGTCACGCGCGTAACGCTGGCCACCACCTGATCCATGGTCGTGCCCGCCTGCGCCACCAGGCTGCTGCCGGCCGCGATGCTGTCGACCGAGGCGCCGATCAAGCCCTTGATTTCCTTGGCTGCTGCCGCAGAGCGTTGCGCCAGGTTGCGCACTTCCGAAGCCACCACGGCAAAGCCGCGTCCCTGTTCGCCGGCACGGGCCGCTTCCACCGCCGCGTTCAAGGCCAGGATATTGGTCTGGAAGGCGATGCCATCGATCACGCCGATGATATCGACGATCTTGCGCGACGATGCATTGATGGTTTCCATGGTGCCGATCACCTGCGCCACCACCGCGCCGCCCTGGCGGGCCACGGCCGAGGCCGACTTGGCCAGTTCATTGGCCTGCACCGCGTTGCCCGTGTTTTGCGTCACGGTCGAGGTCAGCTCTTCCATCGACGCCGCCGTTTCTTCCAGGGAACTGGCTTGCATTTCCGTGCGCGCCGACAAGTCCATATTGCCGCTGGCAATTTCACTGGACGCGGTGGCGATGGTGTCGGCGCTGTGGCGGATCTCGCTGATGGCGTCGACCAGATTGGCTTGCATGGTCTTCATGGCGAACAGCACGCTTTGACGGTCCTTGGCATGCGTAAATACGGCGCCGCTCAAGTCGTTATTGGCGATGCGCTCGGCCACTTGCGCCGCATATTCAGGATCGCCGCCCAGCGCATGGCGCAAGCTGCGGTTGATGACCACCACGATGGCTGACAGCACGGCGCAGACCACCACCAGCACGCCTAGCGCCGTCCACAGGGACTGGCGGAAGGCGGCGTCGATATCGTCCATGTACACACCGACCACGACGGTCCAGTTCCATGGCTTGTAGGCCACCACGCGGCTCATCTTGGGTTCCGGCTTTTGCTGGCCGGGACGGGGGAAGTGATAATAAACAAAGCCCTTGCCCGCGTCGCTCTTGCCCACATTGGCGATATCGCGGTACAGATAAGTGCCGTTGGCATCCTTGAAGTCGAACATATTCTTGCCATTGGTCTGCGGCGCGCCAGGATTCATCACGACCGACGAATCAAAACCGATGATGGACAGATAGCCAGTCGCGCCAAAGCGCATGCTGTTGATCACGGCAAGCGCCTGCTTTTGCGCCTCGGGCGTGCTCAAGGCGCCGCTGGCTGCCAGGTCGCCGAACATCTTGACGGCGCCCAGGCCCAGATCAGCCGCGTTGGCCAGGTCGGCGCTGCGTTCCTCGATGCGTATCTTGCGGATTTCCAGCGCGTTGTACACAAAGATGATCGTGATGCACAAGAGGCTGCAAATCAGGGGGATCCATAACTTTTGCTGGAAGGTCAGTTTCTTCATGCGTGTCTCCAACTTTTGTGGTGTTGCGGCGATTAGGACATGCCCCGCTTCCCGCCCGGACGGCCGGAATGCGGCGGCGCAGATGCTCTGGCGGCATCCTTCAGACAACACCAGCATACGCTTGAAGTAATGAAACTGACAATGCTTATGAGAAATGTTTTTTTAAAAACAGCAAGCATCGCATCAGGGCGGCAAGAAGCAGGAGGAACTGTGGCAGAATGCGCAGCTAAGCAATGCATCAAAAAGAAAGAACAGCATGACCAAGATCGAAGCCATGAAGCGCATCAACGACCGCCTGGGCAAACCCACGCTGACAGACAAGAACACGCATTTCACCAGCGTGGCCAGCTATGGCACGGACGAAGGCTGGTGGCTGAAGATACCGTTCCTGACCTTCAAGCAGGAATTGCACTTTATCCTCAACAATGAGAAAACCAAGAGCTTCCAGCATTTGAAGACAGGCGCCAACCAGATCCTCAGTCCCGGCATGAAGTTCCGCAGCACGGGCGGGGCGGCGGACGCCTTCATGTCGGCCTCCGCGCCAAAACGCCTGATCGACTTGCTCGATGGCGGCAGTAAATATAATTTCACAAAACACCTGGTCAGCGAATACCGCTACTAAAGCTGTTCGTCAGGAAAGTACCGCCTGGTCGAGTGCTGACTGCGGCGGCAGCCACGCCTGCAACAGACTGTGGGCGATATCGAGCGCATCGTCGCGGCTGCTGCCGAAATGCAGGGGGTAACCCCAGAACTTGCCGAACATCACGGCTATCGCCTTGCCCGCCAGGCGCTTGGCGGCATCCGATTCCACCATCACCATGCCCTGGATATAGGCGCGGATCACCGCCTTGTTCTGCTTCATCCACAAGGTCGTGCGCTTGCGCTCTTCCTGCGTGTGTTCATGGCCGCTATCGGCGTAACCCTCGTCGGTGAGAATCACGAACGCTTGCCTGCGCGTCAGCAAGGCATCGAATTGCGCAAACAGTGCCTCGGTATTGCCGCCGGATACGGCGTCGTGACGCATCCAGACCAGCGGAAAATTGGAAATGTCGAGCAGCATGGTGTTCCCTCTTTCATCAATAATTGCCGCGCCGTCTGACCTTCCCCGGATAATTGGCGACGGCTATCAACCTTGAAGCAGGGCTGCGGATAGACACACGATAACAAACGCGGCACTGGACGTCATTGCATAAAATAGCCACAATATTATTCAATCCAGCCAAACCTCTCATCATGACTGACGTTCCTTTCACCGCCATATTTCCAGAGCGGCGCGACCTGCCCACTTCCATCGAAGACATCGACGACGTGCTGCGCCCCGTGCTGGCGGTCGGCGTGGCGAGCGTGAGCCGGGAATGGGAACATATACCGCACCGTCACCGCAAAGGGCAGTTGCTGTACGCCGTGCGCGGCATCATCCATTGCGAAGTGGAAAGCGGCGTGTGGATCGTGCCGCCCCAGTGCGCCGTATGGATACCGGGCGGCTTGCTGCATACGGCGCGCGGCGTGGGCGAGGCGCAATGTTATTGCCTGTTTGTCGAAGCCGAGATGGTTGCCATGGGAGCCATGGGCGTCATCTTGCCCGGCAGTTGCTGCACCCTGGCCGTTTCGCCCCTGCTGCGCGAACTGATCATCAAGGCGGCCGGCTTCCCCACCCTGTATGCACTGCATGGCGCCGAAGCAAGGCTGGTCGCCACCCTGCTCGATGAATTGGCGGCCGCCCCGGTGGAAGACTTGCACTTGCCGCTGCCGCGCGATGTGCGTCTGCGCCAGCTGGCAAGCTTGCTGCTGGCGCAGCCGGCCGATAAAAGTACCTTGACGCAGTGGGCGGCGCGCATCGGCATGAGCGAGCGCAGCATGACGCGGCAGTTACTGGAAGAAATTGGCATGAGCGTGGGCCGCTGGCGGCGGCAACTGCATGTGATCATCACCCTGCAGCGGCTGGCAAAAGGCCATAGCGTGAAAACGGTAGCTTTGGAACTTGGTTATGAAAACACCAGCGGCTTCGTGACCATGTTCCGCAAGGCGACCGGCAAGCCGCCGGCGCGCTATCTGGCCGAGCGCAAGGCTACCACCAGCGCTTGAAGCCATAAAAAAAGGCGGCATCGCGCCGCCTTCTGTCTGCATTGTCTGCGAAAATCAGCTTTCGCGGGCCAGCGCCAGAAATTCCGTGCGCAGCGCCAGGTTAGGCTGCAACTCGCCCAGCATGGCCGAGGTGATGGTTTCTTCGCCTGGCGTACGGATGCCACGGCTTTCCATGCACAAATGACGGCAGCGAACGACCACGCCCACCGATTTCGGTTCCAGCACTTCCATCAAGGCATTGGCGATTTGCATCGTCATGCGTTCCTGCACTTGCAGGCGCTTGGAGAAGCAATCGACCAGGCGCGTCAGTTTCGACAAGCCAACGATTTTGCCATTCGGCACGTAGCCGATGGTGGCCTTGCCAAAGAACGGCGCCAGATGGTGTTCGCAATGGCTGTAGACGGGAATACCGCGCACGACGATCAATTCGTTGTACTGTTCCGCGCCATCTTCAAACGCTTTCAGCAGGTCGACCGGATTCTGGCCGTAGCCCGAGGTCCAGTGTTTCCAGGCTTTTGCCACGCGTGCCGGCGTTTCCAGCAGACCAGGACGCTGTGGGTCTTCACCCAGGCTGCTGATCAGACGGCGCCAGTCGTTTTCAGAGAATTCTTCTTGAGACATACTAAAACACCCAAATAGTTACAATTGCCGCCAGTATATAGAAAAGTGGGCAAGCTGCCTGAGCCGGCCACGCTTTTCCTATTTGCCGGGCGGACGGTGGGCCTGCACCAGCATCGAAGAAATCGACACGCTGGAGCTCGCTTCAGGCCACACATCGTCCACACCGAACCAGCGCGCCTCGGCAATTTCATTCTCGTCCAGGCGAATCTCGCCATCGAGATAATCGGCCGTAAACGCGATCATCAGCGAATGCGGGAAGGGCCAGGATTGGCTCATGAAATAGCGCAGATTGTGCACGCGCAAGCCCACCTCTTCCATCACTTCGCGGTGCACCGCTTCTTCGATCGATTCGCCCGCTTCCAGGAAACCGGCCAGCGGACTGAAGCGCTGCGAGGGAGAATGTTTGTGCATCGCCAGCAACACTTTGTCACCCTTGCGTATCAGGACCATCATCGCCGGCGAAATGCGCGGATAGGCCAGCATGCCGCAAGCGCTACACTTGAAGCTGCGCTCGCCCGGATGGCGCTGCATGGGCGTGGCGCACACGCCGCAATAACGATGGGTGCGGGCCCATTCGGCCAGCTGGGCCGCGCGGCTGATCAAGCCCAGGAAACCGTCGTCGACTACATTGAACAGCGAACGCAGGCTGTGATAGGCAAAAGCAGCGTCAGGCAAGGCTTCTTCATCGGTCCAGATGGTCTGGCAATAACGGCCTTGCCACAGACCAACCGGCTGTGCCTGCGCCAGATCAAGGCCCAGCGCCTGGACGCGCTCAAACTCGGGCAAGCCATGGTCCAGGGCGCCCAATAGCAAACGGCCACGGTGAAATACAAAGGTCAGCGGATCGCCAGGCAAGGGCGTGGGTGCATCGATGAGTGGCAAAAACGCGTCGGGAGTCTGAAGCATGCTAAGAGGAAATTTGTAAAGGTTGCTCATCATACTCCCGCTTCAGGACGCCTGCGCGCGTAGCAGTAAAGTGGCCCGCACGGCAAGAATTCATGCGATATCACAGCGTTTTTTTCTTGCTACGCCGATTCGTTGCGTAAACGAGACTGATAACGATTCTCATTTACGAATCAGCTACCGATTATTACAATGTCTCCCATTCTCTCCATCGCCAGCCATCTGCCCAGCATCGTCTTGCAGCGCCAGCCAGGAATTACTGCAAGATTATTGAAAGCAAAAAATGGCAATCAAGAGCCGCAAACATGTGTCGTCCCGTTTCAACCAGCAGATCGGCGCCGCGCTGGCAGTGATGCTGCTGCCCGTGGCCGCACACGCGGCCGACGCTGCCGCCGATCCGGCCGGCCAGGCTGCGCCCGCATCGCAGCAAACCCTGAGCGAAATCAAGGTGGTGAGCGTCAAGGAAAATGATTTCAAGGCAGAAAAAGCGTCGTCACCGAAATACACGGAAAAACTGGTCGATACGCCGCAAACCATCGTCGTGATCAAGAAGGAATTGATCGAGCAGCAAGGCGCCGTGACCTTGACCGATGCGCTGCGCAACACGCCTGGCGTGGGGACTTTCTTCCTCGGCGAAAACGGCAGCACGAATACGGGCGACGCCGTCTACATGCGCGGCTTCGATGCCTCGGGCAATATTTATGTCGATGGCGTGCGCGACGTGGGGTCCATCTCGCGCGATGTGTTCAATATCGAGCAAATCGACGTGCTCAAGGGCCCGGCCAGCACCGACAACGGACGCGGCTCGCCGACCGGCTCGATCAATCTGGTCAGCAAGACGGCGACCTTGGACAACAATTTCAATTCATTGTTGACGGCAGGCAGCGGCAGCCAGAAACGCGCCACGGCCGACTGGAACCGGATCATCGACGCCGACAGCGGCACCGCCTTCCGCCTGAACCTGCTGGACCAGAACAGCGGCAACCCGGCCCGCGATGACGTCAAGAACAAGCGCTGGGCGGTGGCCCCCACCATCACCTTCGGCATCGGCAAACCGACCCGCATCACGGCCAGTTATCTGCACGTGGACCAGAATAACGTGCCCGATGGCGGCGTGCCGACCATCGGCTTGCCCGGCTACACCACGCCCGATACCATTACCGCCACCAATAAAGTCGTGCGCACTTTCCTGAACAGCGCCGCCAAGGTCGACCCCAACAATTTCTACGGTTCCAGCTCGGATTACGACAAGGTCAAGGCCGACATGGCCACCGTGCGCATCGAGCACGACTTCTCGCCCACCGTGCAACTGCAAAACACCACGCGCTACGGCAGAACCAAGGAAGATTATCTGCTGACGTCCTTCATGGGCAGCACGGCCAACCTGGCGACACCGGTGGCCACCGATCCGTCGACCTGGACCCTGGCGCGCTCGCTGCGCACGGTCAAGGATCAGGAAAACACGATTTTGACCAACCAGACCGTCGTGACCGCGCAATTCGACACCGGTACGCTGAAACACACACTGGTGACCGGCCTCGAATTTACCAGCGAAAAGCAGACTAACTACAGCTATGTGCCGGCCAGCCTGGGCACCCTGGCGCCCGCCAATCTGTACCACCCGAATCCCAACGACCCGGTCACGGGGTTTAATCCGGTGCGCAGCGGCGCCTATACCGAAGGCGAAGTCAACACGCAAAGCGTGTATACCTTCGACACCATCAAACTGGGCGACAAATGGAGTGTCAATGGCGGCGTGCGCTTCGACCATTTCAACACCACCTATGACGCCGTCACCCTGCAAACGGCGGTAGCGGCCGGCGTGGTCCAGCCTTTGCCAGTGGGTACGCCTATTCCTACCCATCTGACCTTGGGCAACACCTTGGCCAACGGCAAGCTGTCCGTGTCGTACAAGCCAACCGCCGACAGCAGCGTGTATGCGCTGTGGGCCAGCTCGAAAGCACCACCGGGCGTCAACTTTGCGCTGAGCGCAGCGGCCAGCAGTGCCCAGAATCCGACCTATGACCCGCAAGAAACCACCACCAAGGAACTCGGCGGCAAGTGGGACTTGCTGAAACAAAAACTGTCGCTGACGGCGGCCTTGTACCAGACCACGGTCAAAAATGACGTAGAGCAAGATCCCGTCATCCCTACCCTGTACTACCAGACTGGCAAGAAACGCGTGCAGGGCGTGGAAATCGGCGTGGTCGGTGAAATCATGCGCGACTGGCTGGTCAGCGCCGGCTACACCCGCATGAATACCGAGGTGGAGTCGGGCAAGGTAGTGACGGCGTCGGGCATCAATAACCTCAGCTATACACCGAAACAGGCGTTCACCAGCTGGACCTCGTACACCCTGCCCTTCGGCCTGAAGCTGGGCGGCGGCGCCCGCTATGTGGGCGACATGCTGCGCGGCACCGATGGCGCGATCGGCACGCCGGCACGCATCGATGGCTATTGGGTCTTCGACGCCATGGCCACTTACCCCATCACCAAGAACCTGGACTTGCAGTTCAATGCCTACAACCTGGCCGACAAGGTCTATGTGGCGGCCATCAACAAGAGCGGCTTTCGCTACACGCCAGGCCAGCCGCGCTCGTTCAGCCTGACGGCCAATATCAAGTTCTGATTTAAATAGGCTGGCAAGCTGGCTTGGCAAGCCGATCCTGCAAGCCCCTCCCTGGCGGAGGGGCTTTTTTTATTTTAAAAACATTGTCATTGATGGTGCATGGAAGCGCCTTTGTATGAAAAGTCATACGGCCTGCCCCATTGTCGTCCAATAATTTGCACATGCAAGCCAGCCTGGGATGCGATTACAATGCGGCTGCCACAAAAAAACAGCATGAAATCATACCCTTACATATCTGCGTGGCAAAACACGATTTCAGGCATATCCTTTGCTATGTAAGAGCATGACAACACGCAAACACACAAGAAATTGCTTATGAGTAAAGCCAGACCTGCGTTACTCATTGCTCAACATTAATAAATAATCCGCTCGCAGCGGCGCTTCATCTGGAGGAGTCAATATGAAAAAGAAACGGCCATTAACCCTGTACATCCTGATTGCGATGATACTGGGCATAGGCGTGGGTTATGGATGCAACACTGCTTTCCCGGATGCCAAAGTCAGCGCTGACATCGCTGGCAATATTTCCATCGTCACCGATGTCTTCCTGCGCCTGATCAAGATGATCATCGCGCTGCTGGTGTTCTCCACCCTGACGGTCGGTATCGCCCACATGGGCGACGGCAAGACGGCTGGCCGCATCGGCTTGAAAGCCATGTGCTGGTTCATGGTCGCCTCGCTGGTTTCCCTGGCGCTGGGCATGGTGTTGTCCAATTTGATGCAGCTGGGAACCAACCTGGGCTTGCCTTTGCCGGACGTACACGCCAGCACCAATCTGAAGACAGCCGCTTTCACCATGAAAGACTTCTTCACGCATCTGGTGCCGAAATCGCCGATCGAGGCGATGGCCAATAATGAAATCCTGCAAGTACTGGTGTTCTCCATCTTCTTCGGCGGCGCACTGGCCGGCCTGGGCGAATCGGGCAAGATGCTCACCAAGGTAATCGACCAGCTGGCGCAAGTCATGCTGCGCATCACCGGCACCATCATGAACATGGCGCCGCTGGCCGTATTCGCTGCAATGGCTTCCGTCGTCACCACCCACGGCCTGGGCGTGCTGCTCACGTTTGCCAAATTCATGGGCGGCTTCTACCTGGGCCTGATCTGCCTGTGGGCGCTGCTGATCGCGGCCGGCTTCTTCGTCATCGGCCCGCGCATCTTCAAGCTGGTCAGCCTGATCCGCGAACCATTCCTGCTGGCCTTCTCGACCGCCAGTTCGGAAGCAGCCTACCCGAAACTGCTGATAGCGCTGGACCAGTTCGGCGTGGACCGCAAGATTTCCAGCTTCGTGATGCCTTTGGGTTACTCCTTCAACCTCGATGGCTCGATGATGTATTGCACCTTTGCCGTGCTGTTCATTGCACAGGCTTACGGCATCGACCTGTCGATCGGTACCCAGATCACCATGCTGCTGCTGCTGATGCTGACTTCGAAAGGCATCGCCGGCGTACCGCGCGCTTCGCTGGTGGTGATCGCTGCGACCTTAACCCAGTTCAATATTCCAGAAGCGGGCCTGCTGCTGCTGATGGGCGTGGACCAATTCCTCGATATGGGCCGTTCGGCCACCAACGCGGTCGGCAATGCCGTTGCCACCGCCGTGGTCGCCAAATGGGAAGGTGGCCTGGCCACGGAAGAAGAAGCCGCCGCTGCCAACGCCGCCAGCCAGAACACGGAAAGCCACTGGGGCGAAGCCGATCACGCCAGCAAGGCTTGATCCCGGCATCCTGGTCCGCCACGCGCGGGCCAGGGTCTTGCATCCTGACGCCTGAGGTACTCATGAAAAAAGCATTGTTGATTACGTTGCTGGGCCTTGGCGCCTGCAACGGCGCCCTGGCGCAGTCCAACGTCACCATTTACGGCGTTGCCGACGCCGGCCTGGTGCTGGACAAAGACGCCGCCGGCGAACGCCTGAACCGCATCGCCAGCGGCGTTGCATCAGGCTCGCGCATCGGCTTCAAGGGCAGGGAAGACCTGGGCGGTGGCCTGGCTGCCAGCTTCGTGCTGGAAAACGGCTACAACATCGACACCGGCACGACCGGCCAGGGCGGCTTGCTGTTTGGCCGCCAGGCGTATGTGGGTTTGTCCGGCAGCGCCGGCGCCGTCACTGCCGGCCGCCAGTATTCGCCGTACTACCTGGCCTTGCGCGACGTGGCCGATCCTTTCGCCATCGGCCTGGCTGGCACTGCTTCGAACCTGATGGTGAGCAATTTGCGCGTCGACAATATGCTGCAATACAGCACGCCGACCTACCACAAGCTGTCGGCCGACCTGGCCTACGGCTTTGGCGAAGCGGCCGATAGCAATGTGAAAAACCGCAGCATCGGCGGCGCCGTGCACTACATCGATGGCCCGCTGAACCTGACCCTCGCGCATCACCGCAAGGATAACGTCGTGGCCAACATCCTGGCAACCCAGCAAACGCGCAACACCTTGCTGGCCGCGCGCTACGATTTTAAGGTACTGCAAGTCAACTTTGGCTATGCCGATAACCGCGCGCTCGATCAGAGCAAGAGCAATGACTTGCTGCTGGGCTTTAGCGCGCCGTTTGGCCGCACCAAGCTGGTCGCTTCCTATATCCGCCACAACGACAAAAGCGTACTGAACCGTGACGCCCAGCAATGGGCCATCGGCGCGTTTTATTCGCTGTCCAAGCGTAGCGACCTGTACACCGGCTACGGCCATATCAGCAACAAGAACGGCGCCACATTTACGGTCGGCAATGCAACCGATAATGGCACCGGCAACAGCGGCTTCAATTTGGGTATACGTCATACGTTCTGATGCTGTCTGCTTGCGCACTACCCAGGCCGCCGGAGTCAGATCCGGCGGCTTTTTTATCTTTACAGCAGCTTGATGCGATACTGTGGGCCTATGAATAGCAGCAAACCACCTCTCTCCTGGCGCCAGCGCCTGCTGCAGCGCTCGGGCCGCAAGGCGCTGGCCTGGGGCCTGGTGCTGGCTGCCTGCCTGGCGATCGTCTGGCTGGTGTATTTCTGGACTGAACGCATCGCCATCGGCAAGCTGCAGGCCAGCGGCGCGCAGCGGCTGGAGGTGTATATCAGCAGCCTGGAAAACGCGCTGGAAAAATACGATTTCCTGCCCAAGACCCTGGAGCTGAACCGCGATGTCATCCGTTTGCTGCAGCACCCGGAAGATCCGGTCCTGGTCGATAGCGTCAACCATTATCTGGAGCAAATGAATGCCCAGGCCAAGTCGTCGACGATTTTTATCAGCAACCTCGATGGCAACACGCGCGCGGCCAGCAACTGGCGTATGCCGGACAGTTTTATAGGCGACAATATCGCCTTCCGCCCCTATGCCAAGGATGCCTTGCGCGGCACGCCGGGGCGCTTTTATGGCGTGGGCACGACGCGGCTGGAACCCGGTTATTTCTTTGCCCATGGCATTTATCAAAATGGCCGCATGCTGGGCCTGGCCACCGTCAAGCTGAACCTGGAAAACCTGGAAAAGCGCTGGGTGCAAGGGGCCGATAAAGTGATGCTGGCCGATGAGCATGGCGTGATCTTTCTCAGCTCCATGCCCGACTGGAAATACAAGACCCTGGCGTCGCTGTCGGCCGACGTGGTCGAAGAGCTCAACCGCACGCGCCAGTATTATTCGAAGCAGCTGGAACCCATCCCCTTCATTTCCGACCGCCAGCTGGGCAATGGCGCACGCGTGATCACCATCCGCGAACAAGAGCGTGCCGATGGCCCCCCCAAAACCACCTCCAGCGTGATGACCCAGATCAAGCTCAAGTCGCCCAATGGCTGGACGTTTATTTATCTGTCCGACCTGTCGCAGGCCAAAGCCAGCGCGCGCGCAGCGACCGCTTTTTCCTGCGTGCTGCTGGGCTTTTTCATGCTGCTGTTCTTTTATTTGCGCCAGCGGCGCGCAGCCGTGGCGCAGAAATTGCGCGCACGCGAAGATTTGCAGCACGCTTACGACAACCTGGAAACCATGGTCGAGGAGCGCACCTCGGCATTGAACGCCATGACGCAAAGCCTGAGCCAGGAAATCGAGGTGCGCAGCAAGGCGGAACAAAAATTGCACATCACGCAAAACGAGTTATTCCAGGCGGGCAAGATGGCCGTGCTGGGCCAGATGTCGGCCAGCATCACGCATGAACTGAACCAGCCGCTGACGGCCCTGCGCACCATGTCCGACAATGCCGTGATCCTGCTGGAACGGGGCAGGCTCGACGATGCGCGACGCAACCTGGCCAAGATATCGCAGATCGCCGCCAGGATGGGCACGATCACGGGGCAACTAAAAGTGTTTGCGCGCAAATCGACCACCAGCCTGACGTCCGTCTCCATCCCGACCGCCATCAGCAATGCGCTATTTCTGGTCGAGCGCCGGCTGCAGGTGGAAAACGTGCGCTTCACCTTGCATTTGCCGCCCGACGACATCTTCGCCATGTGCGAAAGCAACCGCCTGGAGCAGGTGCTGGTCAACCTGTATGCCAACGCGCTCGACGCCATGCATGGCAGCGAGGTGCGCAGCTTGCGCGTGTCGGTAGCATGCACCGCAGAGCAAGTCTTGATACACGTGGCCGACACAGGGCCGGGCTTGTCGACGGAAGTATATGAACACCTGTTCGAACCCTTCTTCACCACCAAGCCGCAAGGCCAGGGGCTGGGACTGGGGCTGGCCATTTCCGAACAGATTACGCGCCAGTTCGGTGGGCTATTGCGCGCCGAAAACGCGCCCGGCGGCGGCGCCATCTTCACCATCGAATTACAGATTGCAAGGCAAGAGGAAAAACATGTTTGAAGGCTTGAAGGTCTTGCTGGTCGAAGACGACCCCACGGTACGTGAAGGCAGCGAACAGGCGCTGCAGCTGGCCGGCCTGGACGTGCTGGCCTTCCACTCGGCCGAACTGGCGTATAAATTGCTGACACCGGGTTTTCCCGGCATCGTCGTCAGCGATGTGCGCCTGCCCGGCATGAGTGGATTGGAACTGTTGCAAGCCGTCAAGAAGCTGGACGCCAACCTGCCCGTGATCCTCGTCACGGGCCACGGCGACATCACCATGGCTGTGCACGCCATGCGCACGGGCGCCTACGATTTCATTGAAAAACCGTATTCGTCGGAACAACTGGTGGACGTGATCCTGCGCGCACTGGAAACGCGGCGCTTGATGCTGGAAGTACACAGCCTGCGCCGCCAGCTGGAAGACGGCGGCGGCATCGAAGCTCGCCTGCTGGGCAATTCGATGGCGATGCGCGACATACGCCGTTTGATACTCGACGTGGCCGATGAACCGGCCGATGTGCTGATCTATGGCGACACCGGTACCGGCAAGGAAATGGTGGCCCGCTGCCTGCATGACTTCAGCCACCGCCGCAAACACAACTTTGTCGCCGTCAATTGCGGAGCGATTCCTGAAAGCATCTTCGAAAGCGAAGTCTTCGGCCACGAACCGGGCGCCTTCACGGGCGCAGCCAAGCGGCAAGTGGGCAAGATCGAGCATGCCGATCATGGCAGCTTCTTTCTCGATGAAATAGAAAGCCTGCCCCTGGCGCTGCAAGTCAAATTGTTGCGCGTGCTGCAGGAACGCTATATCGAACGCCTGGGTTCCAACCTGCCCACGCCGGTCGACGTGCGCGTCATCGCCGCTGCCAAGCTGGACCTGGAAGAATTGTCGCAGCAACAGAAATTCCGTAGCGACCTGTATTACCGCTTGAATTTGATCGTGCTGCATTTGCCGCCGCTGCGCGACCGGCGCGAAGATATCCCCATGCTGTTCGAACACTTCGTGCTGGCTGCCGCAGCCCGCTACAACCGCGCCGCGCCCGTGGTGTCCAGCGCACAAATGCGCAGCTTGATGGCGCACAACTGGCCCGGCAATGTACGCGAACTGCGCAATATCGCCGACCGCTTCGTACTGGGCATCGCCAGCGGCGCGTCCAGCCTGCTGGCGGGTGCAACGGCCAGTCCCTTGTCGCTGGCCGAACAGGTGAACGGCTTCGAACGCGCCTTGATTGAGCAGGAACTGCGCGCTTATGCGGGCAACGTCACAGAAGTGAGCAGCGTGCTGGGACTGCCGAAGCAGACCCTGTATCACAAGATGCAGAAGTACAACCTAGTGGCGGAAGAGTTCAGATAAGCAAACAAACCGTCAAGCAACCTTGCCCGTGCGCAAAGGCACGGCCCAATCGGGGCGGCCGTTGGCCAGCGCCAGCTGCGCCGCCTCTTCCCAGTCATACTCCACCGCATGAAACTGCGCCGACCAGCGTCCGCGCGCATCGCGTTCGACGATGGCGTAGCGCGCGTGCGGCGTGCCGTTTTCCATCACGTGCGGGTAAACATGGTCGTCGTCATAGGCCGGCAAGCCCACGCTGCCGGGATTGACGATCAGCCGCCCGTCAGGCAACTCCACCTGGCGCGGCATATGCGTGTGACCGCACAATATCAAGGCCGCGTCCGTCGTACCGGCGCGCTGGAACACCTCGTCTGGCGTGGCGGCGCGGCTGCCTTGCGGCGTGACCGTGTCGAGAAAATACACCAGGTCGCTGGTGGGCGTGCCGTGTACCAGCAATACATCCTCCGTCAGGCGCAAGGTGGCCGGCAGCGCAGCGATCCATTCTAGTTGCTGCGGCAATAGTTGCTCGCGGGCATAGCGGTCAGACTTGCCCATGCGCGCCAGGTCACCCAGCAACTGGCGCTCGTGGTTGCCAGCGATGGTGGGGAAATCAAGCGCCATCAGGCGGGCCGCCGTGGCGCTCGGCTGCAGACCACCCGAGACGATATCGCCCAGGTTGACGATCACGTCCACGCCACAGCGCGCAATGTCGGCCAGCACGGCGTCCAGCACCTGCAGGTTGCCATGGATATCGGAAATGGCGGCGATTCTCATACGGTTCCCCTTGTTTTAAGTCCCAGTAGGACAATTCCGACGGCGACTTGCGCCGTGCGGCTACGTCAACAACTTGATTGAATTGCTATTATTTTTCTACTGTGTAGCCGCCCCAACCTTGCGGCTACGCCATCCACATAGCAAAGGAGCCTCCATGTTTGCCACGTCCGCGCCCGCCCGCCTTTCTCCACCACGCTTGCGCCACTTCGGCTTGCGCAGCGTCATGATGCTGGGGATACTGAGTGCAGGCGCTGCCAGCACCACCGTCCGCGCCGACCCATCGCTCACCCTGGACCGCGCCAGCATTTCATTGGGCGCTTTCTATGCGGAGCCGCGCATCAATATCGGGGCAGACACGCAATTTGGCCGTATCGATGCACCGGAATCGAATCCCAACCATACCACCATACCGCGGGTCAAAGCCGATTTGCTGATCGGCGACCGGCACGGCCTGGCCTTCGATTACTACCGCTACGACAAATCCTACACGCCTACCCTGACGGGCCAGACCACCATCAATGGCCAGCCAGTCACCGGCACCGCTACCGCCAATGCGGACCTGGAGCTGGACCTGGCCAAGCTGGCCTATAAATGGTGGTTGGGCGAAGGCAACGATACCTTCGGCATCGGCCTGGGCGCCGCGTATTACCGCGCCCATCTGGATGGCACGGCAAGCGGTATTGTGAATGGACAAACAGCGAGCGCCAGTGATTCCATCAGCGAACACGCATTTGCGCCGCTGCTGGAAATCGGCTGGCGCCACGCCTTCACGCCAGACTTGCGCATGTATGCGGAAGCGTCGGGCATCAAGAAAAATGGCGGCCGCATCAATGGCCATATCTACGGCGGCAATATCGGTCTCGAATGGTTTCCGTTCAAGAACATCGGCTTCGTGGCCGACTATGGCATCTCGAAAATCAAGCTGAACCGCGACAGCGATAATAATGCCGACCTGAACATACGCCTGGCCGGACCATCGGCCTATGTGAAAGTGCGTTTCTAAACGCGTCTCTACTGGCTCCGCGCTCTGCGGAGTCAGTTCTGCCATTGCCCTCCTGCTTCCCCGCCTTCCACCCTCGTATTTCCGTCATTCGTTACCGAATTGCGACAGCCTGTCGCAAAAGTCATTATTTCCTCACGGAACGATGTAAAGTATTGTTGCCGAGAAATAAATATCCACGCAACGGCGGAAACCGGCGGTGGCCTGCGCATGACGCTGGCGACCCGGTCTGCACCACCCTATCTAAAGCCCAGGAGAGCGCTGCACATGCTATCGATTAAACAGCTGAACAAAACCTATGACAATGGCGTCAAGGCCATCAACAACGTCAGTCTTGAGATACCGAACGGCATGTTCGGCTTGCTGGGACCGAATGGGGCGGGCAAGTCTTCCCTGATGCGCACGATTGCGACATTGCAAGATCCCGATAGCGGCAGCATTACTTTCGATGGCGTCGACGTGCTCAAGGACAAGGAAGGCTTGCGCCGCCAGCTCGGTTATCTGCCGCAGGACTTCGGCGTGTACCCGAAAGTCAGTGCGGAAACCTTATTGAATCACTTTGCCGTGCTGAAAGGCTTGACGGAAAAAGGCCCGCGCAAGGAAGCGGTGGAAGCCTTGCTGCAGCAAACCAATCTGTGGGAAGCACGCAAGCGCAACCTGGGCACCTATTCGGGCGGCATGCGCCAGCGCTTCGGCATCGCCCAGGCGTTGCTCGGTGCGCCGCGCCTGGTGATCGTCGATGAACCGACGGCCGGCCTGGACCCGGACGAGCGCAACCGCTTCCTGAACCTGCTGGCCAAGATCGGCGAGCAGGTGGTGGTGATTTTGTCGACGCATATCGTGGAAGACGTGACCGATTTATGCCCGCGCATGGCCATGATCGTCAAGGGCGAAGTACTGGTGCACGGCGAACCGCAGGCCGCCATCGATACCCTGCACAACAAGGTCTGGCGCCGCAGCGTCACCAGCGATGAGCTGCCGCAATACCAGGAACGTTTCAATGTGCTGTCGACGCGCCTGGTGGGCGGCAAACCGCAAATCAATGTGTTTGCCGACAGCCAGCCCGACAGCGGCTTCGTGCAGATCGCGCCGGACTTGGAAGATGTGTATTTCCTGCATGTCCGCAATGCCGCCCGCCAGGGCGCTGCCGGGCCTGCCGCCGCACAGGCCACCTCGGCCGCAGTCGCAGCGTAAGGGGCCGCCATGTGGAAGGAATTTTTCAAGTTTGACCTCGGCTACCAGCTGAAACAACCGCTGCTGTGGGTATTTGCCGCCATCATGGCCTTGATGGCCTTTGGCGTCACCACCAGCGATTCCGTGCAGATCGGCGGCGCCATCGGCAACATCAACCGCAACGCCCCCACCGTCATCGCGCAGATCATGGGCATGTTCAGCCTGCTGGCGATGTTCCTGGTCACAGTCTTCATCGCCGGCGCCGTGCTGCGCGACAGCGAAGTGGGCATGGCCGACATGCTGTTCGCCACGCCCATGCGTAAATGGGATTATTTATTCGGCCGCTTCGCCGCCGGCTTTGCCGCCTGCCTGGTGATTTTTATCGCAATCGCCCTGGCCACCATGCTCGGCCCCATCATGCCCTGGGTCGATCCGCAACGGGTAGGCGCGTTCTCGCTGCATACCTACGCCTGGAGCTTCGCCATCATGGTGATCCCCAACCTGCTATTCATCGGTGCGCTGCTGATGCTGCTGGCAGCGACCACGCGTTCGATGATGCTGGTCTACGTGGGCGTGCTGGGCTTTTTCGTGCTGTGGGCTATTGCCGGCGCTTTTACGCGCGACATCAACAATGAATGGGTCTCGGTGCTGCTCGACCCGTTTGGCGTGCGCGCCTTTGGCCGCATGACGCGCTATTTCACGTCTTCCGAAGCGAACACCATCTTGCCGCCATTTTCCGGCTTCCTGCTGGCCAACCGCCTGCTATGGCTGGGCATCACGGCCGTGCTGTTCATCGCTACCGTGCTGCTGTTCAAGCCGCAGCGCGCCGGTACCGGCAAGCGCTGGTTAGGCCAGAGCAAGCTCCAGGCCGCCGCACCCGCCGTCTCGGCCCCGCTGCACCTGCCACGCACCGTGCCCCGCTTCACTGGCACGACCGGCTGGCGCCAATGGTGGCAAATCCTGCGCTTCGACGCCGTCAGCGTGTTCAGGAGCGTACCGTTCATGGTCATGCTGCTGTTCGGCGTGATCAACCTGATCGCCGGCTCCAGCGTGGCCAAAGACATGTACGGCACGGCCGTGTATCCGATGACGCATCTGATGCTGCAAAATATCAGCAACAGCTTCAGCTTCCTGTTGATCATCATCGTCGCCTTTTACGCGGGCGAACTGATCTTCAAGGAAAGGCAAGTCAAGATCGCCGATGTCAGCGACGCCATGCCGGTGCCCAACTGGGTACCACTGCTGGCCAAGTGCACGGCGCTGATCGGCGTGATCGTCGGCTACCTGCTGGTCGGCGTGATCGCGGCGATCGGCTTCCAGCTGTTCAAGGGCGGCGCACCGGTGGAACTGGCGCTGTACCTGAAAGGCAGTTTGCTGGGCGCATTCTTCTTCGTGCTGATGGCTTTATGTGCCCTCACCTTGCAAGTGCTGTCCAACAATAAATTCATCGGCTACCTGCTGGTGATCGTGCTGATGATCGTGCAAGGCGTGCTGGGCATGCTGCATTTCGAACACAATCTGTACAACTTCGCCGCCACGCCTGCGATCAAATACTCGGACATGAATGGCTATGGCCACTTCCTGACGGGCTGGAGCTGGTTTGCACTGTACTGGAGCTTGTTTACCGTGGCACTGCTGATCGTGGCACAGGCATTCTGGGTACGCGGCCTGTCGACCGGCTGGCGCGCGCGCGTGCGCCTGGCTGGCCAGCGCCTCAAAAGCAGCACCGGCGGCGCCCTGGCGGTGGTGCTGCTGGCCTGGATAGGTACGGGTGGCTGGATCTTTTACAACACCAATGTGCTGAACCAGTACGTGCCATCGAATATAGAGATGGACAAGCAGGCCCGCTACGAAAAAATGTACAAGCAGTATAAGGACTTGCCGCAGCCAAAGATTACCGACATCCAGGCGAATGTCGATATCTACCCGCAACAGCGCAAGGTGCTGATCAAGGGCCATTATGTGTTGCAGAACAAGACCCAGCAGCCACTCGATACCCTGCGTATCCAGCTTAATCCCGATCTGGAAACGCATTGGCTGAACTTGCCAGCGCACAAGGTGGAACTGGACGACAAGGAGCTGGGATTCAGCATTCTCAAGCTGGCCCAGCCACTGGCGCCAGGCGCAACCTTGCCGCTGGACTTCACGGTGGCAGTCACTCATGAAGGATTTACCAACAGCGGTGCACCGGACCAGGTCAACCTGAACGGTACGTTCTTCAATAACCAGGCCTTTTTCCCGCATTTCGGCTATGCAAAAAGCTTCGAGCTGACCGACCGCAACGAGCGCCGCAAACGGGGCCTGGGCGAACCGCAGCGCATGGCCAAGCTGGAAGACAAATCGGCCTACGGCAATACCGTGTTTGGCAGCGAAGCGGACTGGATCAATTTCGACACCACCGTGTCCACCAGCAGCGACCAGATCGCCGTGGCGCCTGGCTACTTGCAAAAAAGCTGGGAAAAGGATGGCCGCCGCTATTTCCACTACAAGATGGATCAGCCGATGATGCCTTTCTTCGCCTATCTGTCGGCGCGCTGGGAGCTCAAGAAAGGCGACTGGCATGGTGTGCCGATCGAAATTTACTACGATAAAAAGCATGGCTACAACACGGAGCGCATGATCACCTCCGTGCAAAAGTCGCTCGACTACTACACCACCCAGTTCACGCCTTACCAGCACAAGCAGGTGCGTATTCTGGAGTTCCCGGGCTACCAGAGCTTTGCCCAGTCCTTCGCCAATACCATTCCGTATTCGGAAGGCATCGGCTTTATCGCCGACCTGCGCAAGAAAGATGACATCGACTACGTGTTCTACGTTACCGCGCATGAAATGGCGCACCAGTGGTGGGGCCACCAGGTGATCGGCGCCAACGTGCAGGGCGCCACCATGCTGATGGAGTCGCTGGCGCAATACTCGGCCTTGATGGTGATGGAAAAGGAATACGGCCGCGAAAAAATGCGCCGCTTCCTGCGCTATGAGCTGGACCGTTACCTGAGCGGGCGTGGCGGCGAAGCCATCGAGGAACTGCCTTTGGCGCGTGTGGAAGGCCAGCAATACATCCACTACAACAAGGGCAGCCTGGTGTTTTACCGCCTGCGCGATGAAATCGGCGAGGAAGCGCTGAACCGTGCCCTGAAACGCTATCTGCAAGACAAAGGTTTCCAGCAAGCACCGTTCACCAATACGCTGGAACTGCTGAGCTACATCCGCGCCGAAGCACCGCAAGACAAACAGGCGCTGATCACGGATTTGTTCGAGAAGATCGTGTTCTACGACAACCGTGTGACGGAAGCGAAAGCCGTCAAGCGGGCCGATGGCCAATGGGATGTCACCATGAAGCTGCACCTGGCCAAGCTGGAATCCGACGGCAAGGGCAAGGAGAGCCCGCGCGTGTATGACGAACCGGTAGAAATCGCCATCTTCTCGCGTCCGCCAGGCGGCAAAGAAAAAGATGAGAAAGTCTTGTTCACCGACAAGCGCAGCTTGCAAGGCAGCGATCCGGTGGTGACGATCACCGTCAAGGAAAAACCGTTCGATGTGGGCGTCGATCCTTACAACAAGATGATCGACCGCGTGTCTAGCGATAACCGCAAGGAAGTCAGTTTTAATTAACCAGCGCTGATTCACCGCTGACACCTGGCAAACGGGCCGCGCAATCATTGCATTGCACGGCCCGTTTTTTTTGGCGGGCGCAAAATATAAGTACAGCAAGCCACAATATTTGCGATTCTGAAACGTCTTCAATGACATGAACCCGCCCAAGACTCCTTCCCCCAGCGCAGCGCACGAACAGCACATCGCCGACACCGTCGAACGCGAGCAGCTGAAATTGGGCAATTTCATACGCCGTCGCGTGCGTGACCCCACCGATGCCGATGACATCCTGCAAGACGTGTTCCAGGAATTCATCGAGGCGTGCCGGCTGCCGGCGCCGATAGAACAAGCCAGCGCCTGGCTGTTCCGGGTGGCGCGCAACCGCATCATCGACCGCTTCCGCAAGAAGAAGGAAACTTCGCTGGACGATATCGACGATGGTGACGACGACGAGGCTTACCGCCTGGACTTGCTGCTGCCCTCGGGCGATGCCGGGCCGGAAGCGGCTTATGCCCGGGCAATGCTGCTGCAAGCCTTGCACAGCGCCCTGGAAGCCTTGCCAGCCAATCAGCGCGAGGTGTTTATCGCGCATGAGCTGGAAGGGGTCAGTTTCAAGCAAATGGCGGCACAAAGCGGCGTTGCCGTGAACACATTACTGGCGCGCAAGCGCTATGCAGTCTTGTCTCTGCGCACGCAGCTACAAGATTTTCACAACGACTAACGATGGAGCAATATCATGGATTTGAAAACAAAGATGAAAAAGCTGGCCAAGCTGGGCCTGCTATTGGCCGGTGCAGCGGTGCTGGGCGGCGTGGTCATGCTGCTGTGGAACTGGGTCATGCCCGGCCTGGTACCAGGCGTGACAAGCATTGATTACTGGCGCGCGCTGGGCTTGCTGGTGCTGAGCCGCATCCTGTTTGGCGGCTTTCGCGGACGCGGCCACAGGCACGATCATGGCCAATGGCAGCGCTGGCAAAAAATGACGCCGGAAGAGCGCGAACAGTTCCTGCAGCAATGCGCGCAGCGTGGCCGTCCGGCACAACCTAACATCTGAAGCAAACCATGACTTCCACCATCCAGGACACGCCAGGCACATTCTCCCCTTACCAGAAAATCGTCGTCACGATACTGGCCTTCTTGCAGTTTGCCGTCATCGTCGACTTCATGCTGATGTCGCCGCTGGGCGCAATGATCATTCCTGAACTGAAGATTGATACCGCACAATTCGGCCTGGTCGTTTCAGCCTACGCCTTCAGCGCCGGCATCGCCGGCTTGCTGACGGCCGGCCTGGCCGACCGCTACGACCGCAAGAAACTGCTACTGTTTTTCTATACCGGTTTCCTGCTCGGTACCCTGTGGTGCGGCCTGGCCGGCAGCTATGAAATGCTGTTGCTGGCGCGCATAGTCACCGGCCTGTTTGGCGGTGTGATCGGCTCCATCGTGCTGGCTATTTCAACCGATTTGTTTCCGCCCCATATGCGGGGCCGGGTCATGGGCCTGATCCAGACCGCGTTTGCGGCCAGCCAGGTGCTGGGCATCCCTATTGGTCTCTACCTGGCCAACCGCTGGGACTGGCATATGCCGTTTTTGGCCATGGCCGGCTTCGGTCTCGTGGGCGGCTTGCTGATGCTGCGAAAAATGCAGCCAGTCAACGCCCACTTGGCGCTGCCGCAAGAACACAGCCCGTGGATGCATCTGTACCACACCGTCACCGAGAGGCGCTACCTGCTGGCGTTTGCCATCACGGCCGTGCTGACCACGGGCGGCTTCATGCTGATGCCATTCAGCAGCGCCTACATCGTCAACAACCTGGGCATCGACATGCACCAGTTGCCCACCGTCTACCTGGTGACGGGCGTGTGCACCATCTTTTTCGGCCCCCTGATCGGCAAGGCCGCCGACGCCTACGGCAAGTTCCGCGTGTTTACTTTTGGCACCGTGGTCTCCATCGTGATGGTGCTGGTCTACACCCGCCTGACCACCATCAGCCTGCCGGCATTGATATTCATCAACGCACTGATGTTCGTCGGTATCTTTTCACGCATGATCCCGTATCAGGCGCTGGTCTCATCCGTGCCGGCGGCCAACCAGCGCGGCTCCTTCAATGCCATCAGCGCCTCGATCCAGCAACTGGCCGGCGGCGTCGCCTCCGTCATCGCCGGCCACATCGTCACCTTCGGCGCCGATGGCAAGCTGCAGCATTTCGACCTGATCGGCGACGTGATGGTTGGCACCGCGCTATTGGCCCTGGCCTTGCTATGGTTATTGCAGCGCAGTACGGCCAAGGTGCCGGTGACGAAGTAGGCAGACAAAGCCCGTACCTTACGGCGGGCCATAACACTGGAAGCCCTGCGCCACCAGCAACCTGACGGGAAAACCGGTCGGCGTCTTGAATTGCTTGACGCCGATAATCTTGTAGGCGCCAGCCTGGAACGCTACGCCTTCCGCCCAGCTGCTGTCCTTCAGCGCAAACTGCAACAGCTGGCGCGGGCTGTAGCGATAGCTGAAAATCGTGTACTCGCCCACGCGCCGTGTCGCGACAAAGTTTTCATCCTCCGCATCGGCAATCAGCAAGCGCCCCGGATAGCGTTCAATGCCAGCGTACTCATTCTGGATAGCGACGATAGCCTCGGCAAAACTGCATTCCGCATCGATAATCTTCCGGTCGCGTGCCTTTGCGATCTGCATGACTTCCTCAAAACGGAAAGCGAGCAGCAGGGAAACAGCGATGGGGATGCATTGCATGGCAGGAGCGAAGACTATAAAGCGTAATCCCGTCATTTTACTGCCAGCGTGTTGACAGTCATATCAGGAACACCTGTTGCACACCGCATCGCGACCAAAGGCAGTGCCATATTTTTCATGCAATACTACAGTTTTGCACTGCACGACACCGCCGTCATCCATCACCATTCAAGGGAGCAAGACATGCCACCGACACCTATTCGCGCCAGCCTGCTACTGGCGGCGCTTTTGTTGACCAGCCCCGCCTGGAGCGCAGACCCTGTCCATAAGGAAAAAGTGGAATTGACAGCGGAAGCGCCGACGCATAGCGTAAAAGGCAAGATCAAGGGCTATGGCACGGCCGAATACACGCTGACAGGCAAGGCTGGCCAGACGCTCCGCGTCCAGCTCAAGACCAATCAGCCATCCAATTATTTCAACCTGCGCCAGGCAGGCAAGGACGAAGCACTGTTTATTGGCTCATCCGGCGGCAACAGCTATCAGGCGAAACTGCCGGCCGATGGCGAGTACACCGTGCAGGTGTATCTGATGCGCAACGCGGCGCGTAGGAATGCGGCCGCTAGCTATAGCCTGGATATAGGCTTACGGAATTAAAAAAATCCCTGCAAAGCGATGATTTGCAGGGATTTTTTTGAGCAAGCCGAGTGATTGCGGCTTAGAACGGAATATCGTCATCCATATCCGAGAAGTTCGGCGCTGGCTTTGGTGCCGGGCGTGGGGCTGGTGCCGGGGCTGGACGGGGGGCTGGTGCCTGGCGTGGGGCCGGGGCTTCGTAGCCGCCGCCACCGCCGTAGCTGTCGTCACCGCCGGCGTCGCCGCCCATGCCGGAACGGCCGCCCAGCATTTGCATTTGTTCGGCGACGATGTCGGTTGCGTATTTCTCGACGCCATCCTTGTCCGTATATTTACGGGTTTGCAGACGGCCTTCGACGTAGACGGAGGAACCTTTTTTCAGGTATTGGCCGACGATTTCAGCCAGGCGGCCGAAGAACGAGATGCGGTGCCACTCTGTCACTTCTTTTTGCTCGCCCGTGTTGCGGTCCTTCGATTTGTACGAAGTGGCCACGGCGATGTTGGCGATCGCGTCGCCGCTCGGCATGTAGCGGATTTCCGGGTCACGGCCCAGATTGCCGACGATGATGACTTTGTTGACTGATGCCATGAATAACTCCTGATGAACTGCAGCGGGAGCCGGTATTCCCGCGCGTTAGTTTAATGTAGTAAACGAGAATTATAAGCGACCAGGTACCAAATACCTACGTTCCGGGCGCGTCATCTACCGTGCGGCAGCCTGTTTTTTTTCACGGCAGGGGAAAACAAGAAACTTGAATACTGGTATTATATACAGTGTTTAAACGTCTGCACGCATCCATATCAATCTTTGTCAGGGCGTACGGCAGGGCTGAAGAAATTCCCCTGTGGCGACCCCGGGCATGCAGATCAAAACCCGGCTATAGTAACAGGTTGACCCCTTGTGGCTCCCATCCGCGCTCACCCGCACTACGCTGGCCGCACCATATACTGAAAGCAAGGCAATCACATGGAACAGATCCGCATTCGCGGCGCCCGCACGCATAACCTCAAGAATATCAGTCTCGATTTGCCGCGCAATAAGCTGATCGTGATTACCGGCCTGTCCGGCTCCGGCAAGTCCTCGCTGGCCTTCGATACGCTGTACGCGGAAGGACAGCGCCGCTATGTCGAGTCGCTGTCGGCCTACGCGCGCCAATTTTTGCAGTTGATGGAAAAGCCGGACGTGGACTTGATCGAAGGCCTGTCGCCGGCGATTTCCATCGAACAGAAAGCCACCTCGCACAACCCGCGCTCAACCGTCGGCACGGTAACGGAAATCCACGATTATCTGCGCCTGTTATATGCACGCGTAGGGACGCCGTATTGCCCGGACCACCCGGAAAACGCGCTGGCGGCCCAATCCGTGTCGCAAATGGTCGACGCCGTGCTGGCCATGCCGGAAGACACCAAGCTGATGATATTGGCGCCCGTGGTGGCCAACCGCAAGGGCGAGCACGTGGACCTGTTCGAGCAGATGCAAGCCCAGGGCTTCGTGCGCTTTCGCGTGCAGAGCGGCACGCATGAAGCAAAGATTTATGAAGTCGATGACCTGCCGAAATTAAAGAAGACGGAAAAACATACGATCGACGTGGTGATCGACAGGGTCAAAGTAAATGGCGAGATCAAGCAGCGCCTGGCGGAAAGTTTCGAAACAGCCCTGCGCCTGGCCGATGGCCGCGCCATCGCCTATGAAATGGAGTCCGCCAAGGAACATGTGTATTCCAACAAGTTCGCCTGCAATGTCTGCGGTTATTCGCTGCAGGAACTCGAACCGCGTCTGTTCTCGTTCAACAACCCGATGGGCGCCTGCCCTGAATGCGACGGCCTGGGGCACATAGAATTCTTTGACCCGAAACGCATCGTCGCGTTCCCGAATTTGTCGCTGGCCTCGGGCGCCGTCAAGGGCTGGGACCGCCGCAACCAGTTTTACTTCCAGATGCTGTCGAACCTGGCCGCCTTTTACGAGTTCGACCTGGACATGCCGTTCGAGCAACTGGCCTTGAATGCACAGCAAGTGGTGCTGTACGGTTCAGGCAAGCAAACCATCCCGTTTACCTATGTGAACGAACGCGGCCGTACTGTCATCAAGGAACACACCTTCGAGGGCGTAGTCAACAATCTGCAGCGCCGCTACCGTGAAACGGACTCCATGGCCGTCAAGGAAGAACTGGCCAAGTTCATCAATGAAAAGCAATGTCCGTCCTGCGATGGTGCGCGCCTGCGCGTGGAAGCGCGCTTCGTCAAAGTGGGCACCGGCAAGCAACAGCGGGCCATTTATGAAGTAGCGGCAAAGCCGCTGCGCGAAACACTGGAATTCTTTGAAAAACTGAAACTGACGGGCGCCAAGAAAGAGATCGCCGACCGCGTCGTCAAGGAAATCATTTCGCGCTTGAAATTCCTTAACAATGTGGGCCTCGATTATCTGTCGCTGGACCGCAGCGCCGACACCTTGTCGGGCGGCGAAGCACAACGTATCCGCCTCGCGTCGCAAATCGGCTCCGGTTTGACGGGCGTCATGTATGTACTCGATGAACCGTCGATCGGCCTGCATCAGCGCGACAATGACCGTTTGATCGAAACGCTCAAACACTTGCGCGATATCGGCAATAGCGTGCTGGTGGTCGAGCATGATGAAGACGCGATCCGCACGGCCGATTACATCGTCGACATGGGCATCGGTGCGGGCGTGCACGGCGGCGAGATCATTGCCGAAGGCACTTTGCAAGACATCCTGAAAAACAAGAAGTCCCTGACGGCGCAGTACCTGAACGGCAAGCTGAAAATCGCCGTGCCGGCCAAACGCCATGTCAGCAATCCGGAAAAGCAGCTGGTGATCACTGGCGCGACGGGCAACAACCTGAAGAATGTGTCTTTGAGCTTGCCAGTCGGCCTGATGACCTGCGTGACGGGCGTGTCCGGTTCGGGCAAATCGTCGCTGGTCAACGATACCCTGTACCCGGCGCTGTCGCGCCATTTATACGGCTCGCAAACGGAACCGGCGCCGCACCAGTCGATCAGCGGCCTGGAACATTTCGACAAAGTCATTTCCGTCGACCAGGCACCGATCGGCCGCACGCCGCGCTCGAACCCGGCCACCTACACGGGCTTGTTTACGCCGATCCGCGATCTGTTCGCTACCGTGCCGACGGCCAAGGAACGCGGCTACAGCGCTGGCCGCTTCTCGTTCAACGTGAAGGGCGGACGCTGCGAAGCGTGCCAGGGCGATGGCGTGATCAAGGTCGAGATGCACTTCTTGCCCGACGTCTATGTGCCGTGCGATGTGTGCCACGGCAAGCGCTACAACCGCGAGACGCTGGAAGTGCAATACAAGGGCAAGAACATCACGGAAGTGCTGGGCATGACGGTGGAAGAGGCGCATGTCTTCTTCAAGCCCGTACCGCTGATTGCGCGCAAACTGCAAACCCTGCTCGACGTGGGCCTCGGTTACATCAAGCTGGGCCAGAGCGCCACCACCCTGTCGGGCGGCGAAGCGCAGCGCGTGAAACTGTCGCTGGAACTGTCCAAGCGCGACACGGGCCGCACCCTGTACATCCTCGATGAACCGACCACCGGCTTGCACTTCCACGATATCGATCTGCTGCTGAAAGTGATACACCGCCTGCGCGACCAAGGCAATACTTTGGTGATCATCGAGCACAACCTGGATGTGATCAAGACGGCCGACTGGATCGTCGACCTGGGCCCTGAAGGCGGTGCTGGCGGCGGGCAAATCATCGCTACCGGCACGCCGGAAGAGGTGGCCCTGAACGCGGCCAGCGTGACGGGTAAATACCTGGGGCCGCTGCTGAAGCAATAACGCAGTCATCGGACATAAAAAAACGGCGCGGATTGCTCATGCAATCTGCGCCGTTTCTCCTTTTTATGCACGCCGATCTTTGCCGGCGTGTTTCTCCCCCACTACAACTCTTTACGCAAGCAAACGCTTTTCCAACGCTGCTTTATTGTCTACCAATTCTTGCGGCAGATGATACGCGAGTTTTTCAAACAACTCGGTATGCAATGTCAATTCTTCCACCCACGCGGCCTTGTCGATCGAGGTGATGGTGTCGAACTGTTGCTGCGTGAATGGCAAGCCATCCCAGTTCAGGTCGCCATATTGCGGCGTGGTGCCAAACAGGTTTTCCACGCCACCGGCCTTGCCTTCGATACGCTCCAGCATCCATTTCAGCACGCGCATATTGTCGCCAAAACCAGGCCAGACAAATTTGCCTGCTTCATCGGTACGGAACCAGTTGACGCAGTAGATTTTCGGCAGGGCCCCCGGGTTCACTTTGCCCACTTTGACGCCCATGTCCAGCCAGTGCTGGAAATAGTCGCTCATGTTATAGCCGATAAATGGCAACATGGCAAATGGATCACGACGCACGATGCCCATCTGTCCCACGGCGGCGGCCGTCGTTTCGGAACCCATGGTCGCTGCCATATAGACGCCTTCGACCCAGTTGCGCGCCTCGGTCACCAGCGGTACGGTGGTCGAGCGGCGGCCACCGAAGATGAAGGCCGAGATCGGCACGCCGGCCGGGTCGTCCCAGGCCGCGTCGATCACTGGGTTTTGCGTGGCTGCAACAGTAAAGCGGGCGTTTGGATGCGCGGCCTTGGTGCCGGACGCTGGCGTCCAATCCTTGCCCTGCCAGTCGATCAGATGGCTCGGTGCTTCCTTGGTCAAGCCTTCCCACCACACGTCGCCATCGTCGGTCAGCGCCACGTTGGTGAAGATGGTGTTGTCGCGCATGGACGCCATGCAATTGAAATTGGTTTTTTCGTTGGTGCCAGGCGCCACGCCGAAGTAGCCCGCTTCCGGGTTGATGGCGTACAAACGGCCATCGGCGCCCGGCTTGATCCAGGCGATATCGTCGCCGATGGTGGTCACTTTCCAGCCGTTAAAACTGGCAGGCGGGATCAGCATGGCGAAGTTGGTCTTGCCGCAAGCCGAAGGGAAAGCGGCCGCCACATAATGCTTCTTGCCTTCTGGCGATTCCACGCCGAGGATCAGCATGTGTTCGGCCAGCCAGCCCGGATTGTCGTTCGATGCTTGCGCTTCCTGGTGGCCCATGTTGGAGGCGATACGCAGGGCGAAGCATTTCTTGCCCAGCAGAGCATTGCCGCCGTAGCCGGAACCGAAGGACCAGATTTCGCGCGTTTCCGGGAAATGCACGATGTACTTGGTGCTGTTGCATGGCCATTTCACGTCTTGCTGGCCGGCAGCCAAAGGTGCGCCCACGCTGTGTACGCACGGCACGAACTCGCCATCGCTACCCAGCACGTCATACACGGCACGGCCCATGCGGGTCATGATCTTCATGTTGACGGCAACGTAAGGCGAGTCGGACAGTTCCACGCCGATATGGGCGATCGGCGAACCCAGCGGGCCCATCGAGAACGGCACGACATACATGGTGCGGCCGCGCATGCAGCCATCGAACAGGCCGTTCAGGGTGTGGCGCATCTCGCCAGGCTCGGTCCAGTTATTGGTTGGGCCAGCCGCTTCTTTCGTTGCCGAGCAGATATACGTGCGGTCTTCGACACGGGCCACGTCGCTGGGGTCAGAACACGCCAGGTAGGAATTCGGACGCTTTTCAGCGTTCAGCTTTTTCATGGTGCCGCTGGCTACCATCTCGGCGCACAGGCGTTCGTACTCTTCCTGCGAGCCATCACACCAGTAGATACGCTCCGGCTTGGTCAGCGCGGCAATATCTGCTACCCAATTGATAAGCTTTTGCTGTTTGATGTAAGCTGGGACGTTGAGTGCGGCGACACCACTCATGACGGGCTGATTCATGTTACCTCCAATACCAATAAAAGAAATTCTGGTCGTTCCGGCAAGACAGGCAGCATCGTTGAGAGGTGGCTGCGGCTCATTGCGGGCGGGTAGATCACGCCGGCGGGCTCTGGTGTCGTGTCGGCCGCGGCGTACGCGCCAGCGGCTGTTTCCTTGATCATGCCCCAAGGCGGCTGCGACAGTATTGCGCCTGATGACAGATCAGGAATCATTAAAAGTGCCGGCGATTGTACACCCGCAAAACAGCTATTCTCGCAAAAATGTAGGAGAATAGCTTGACTAATGTAGTAGGCTATTCAGCATTTTCCGTATCGTGTTATTTCCCTACCAAATCTTTACTAACATCTGCCATCTACCATGAAAATAGCCATACTCGATGATTATCAGGATGCAGTTCGTACACTCGATTGTTTCAAATTAGTCGATGGACATGAGGTCAAAGTCTTCCACAACACGGCGCGCGGACTGGGCCAGCTGGCGATACGCCTGGCGCCATTCGACGCACTGGTACTGATACGCGAACGCAGCGGTTTCAACCGCGCGCTGCTGTCCAAACTGCCGAATCTGAAACTGCTGTCGCAAACCGGCAAGGTGGCTGGCCACATCGATGTGGCAGCCGCCACGGAACTGGGGATCGCCATCGCGGAAGGCATCGGTTCGCCGACGGCGCCGGCGGAACTGACGTGGGCGCTGATCATGGCGGCGCAGCGCAAGATCGTGCCTTACGCCCAGCACTTGAAAGAAGGCTTGTGGCAAACGACATCGGTCGAACCATCGCTGAACTCCCTGGGCACGGTGCTCAAGGGACGCACCCTGGCGATCTGGGGTTATGGCAAGATCGGCCAGCTGATCGCGGGCTATGGCCGCGCCTTCGGCATGCAGATCCTGGTCTGGGGAAGTGAAGCGAGCCGTGCCGCAGCGGTGGCGGCTGGCGATACGGCCGCCGAATCGCGCGAGGCCTTCTTTGAACAAGCTGATGTGCTCAGCCTGCATCTGCGCCTGTCCGACAAGACGCGTGGCCTGGTGACCAAAGAAGACCTGGCGCGCATGAAGCCAACTTCATTATTCGTCAATACCAGCCGCGCCGAACTGGTGGAAACGGGTGCGCTGGAAGCGGCATTGCCAACGGGTCGCCCGGGCGCGGCTGCACTGGACGTGTTTACGGACGAGCCACTGCCGCCCACCTCGCCCTTGCTGCAATTGCCGAATGTGCTGGCCACGCCGCACCTGGGCTATGTCGAGCGTGACAGTTATGAGCTGTATTTCCGCTATGCGCTGCAAAACATCGTCGACTTTGAGCAGGGACAATGCACGCGCCTGCTCAACCCGGAGGTGCTGCAACATGCACGCCAGCGGCCTCAGGAGCGCTGAAAACCCTTTAGCAGATCGGCTTCGCCCGTGAGGCTGATGGCTGAGGCGGGCAGCACGTGGGTGCCCGTCCACAAACCGGCCCAGCCCGGTGGCCAGGGCAGCACCGGGCCCGCATACGGCGCCAGGCCGGCGCGCACGCCGATCACGGGCACCGGCGGCCTGTCTTGCAAAAGGCCGCCGTCGGGGCGCTGCATGTCCAGGCTATACATATAGTTGGGCAGCAAGGCATCGCACACTTGCGCGAACCAGGCCGTGTGGTCTTCATCGCGGCCCAGCGCCTGGGCCAGCCCTTGCGGATCGAAACGGGCCAGCGCATCGATCAACTCGCCTGTTGACGCGCCCGGCGTATCGCCCCAGCCCATCACGGGATTGACGTTGTAGTCGGCGCCCGAGCCATACCAGCCTTCGCGCCACGGCCGCTGCATCCAGTCGCGCGGCCCCGTAAACAAATGCCAGCGCCAGTGCAGGCCGGAAGGTTTCGGCCAGGCATACAGATACAGCTTTTGATAACCGGCGCGGTGCAGTTCGCGCACCATGGCCATCAGGCGCGCATGCGGCATGCGGTCTGGCGGCGCGCGGCGAAACAGGATCGCTTCCCCATCGGCAAATTGCACATCGTCCGTCGACAGATTCAAATCGAGCGTGCGCGCCTCGCTGCCGAAACGGGCGGCGATCCAGCCGGTCAGCAAATTGACGGACGTGATCACGCCGTAACCGCGGTGACGGTGAAAAATGACGGTGCCGGGAGCGAGCGCTTTCATACGGGAGTCCAGCCGGTAGGCGAGGCAAAGAATCAAGTGTACTCACAGATGGCGGAATTTTCCAGACGCCGCAACAAGCTCGATTCGCCTCAGGTCGGCTATTCACGCTATCATGCGCGTCATTCTCCACTGACATCGTGACCACATCATGACTTTGCGCATACTCGCCACTGGCGGCACTTTCGATAAACACTACAACGAATTGAACGGCACCCTGGGCTTTTCCGACAGTCATTTGCCAGCTGCCATCGCCCGTGCACGCATGACAGCGCCCGTGGCGCTGGAACAATTGCCACTGCTCGATTCGCTCGACATGCAGGATGCAGACCGCCAGCGCGTGCTGGCCTCGTGCCGCGCCGCGCAGGAAAAAGCCATCGTCATCATCCACGGCACCGATACCATGCGCGAAACGGCGCAAGTGCTGGGTGCGGCAAACCTGCAACAAACGGTGATTCTGACGGGCGCCATGATTCCCTATGAAATCGACAACTCCGACGCCCTGTTCAACCTGGGCTTTGCCTGCGGCGTGGCGCAAACCTTGCCAGCCGGCGTGTACGTGGCCATGAATGGCCAGATTTTTGCCTGGGACAATGTACAAAAGAACCGCGCCGCCGGCGTGTTCCAGCCTTTGTAAAGAAAACACGTTCGAAATATGCTGCTCTAGCACCATCGCGCAGGGCCTTGCAAACGCAAGGCCCTTTTTGTTTCCGGCGATGCTGTCGCACATACTGTTCCATGCTGGCGATGATCTTTTGCATATAGATAATACCTTGCCCTATAATGGCATTGATTATCATTCTCATTTAAGACCAAGATCGCCGCCCTCTCCTCATGTCTTCCATCCTTTCGCTCGCACAACGCCAGCAAGTACTGGCCCGTATCTATGCCGATGACTGCCCCTGGCTGCTGGGCCGTCTGTATGGCCGCTTGCGCAATCTGCAAGATGCGCAAGACATTACGGGCGATACCTTCGTACAGTTGATCGAACAGCCCAGGCTGGAAAACGTGCGTGAAGCGCGCGCCCTGATCATCACGATCGCCAAGCGGCTGGTGTGGAAACTGTGGCGGCGGCGCGAGCTGGAACAGGCCTGGCTCGATAGCCTGCGCTTGCAGGACGAAGCCTGGACGCCTTCGGCAGAAGACCAGGCCCTGGTCATGGAAACACTGCAGGCGGTAGACCAGATCCTCGATGGCCTGCCCGGCAAGGCACGCGCCGCGTTCCTGTACAGCCAGCTTGACGGACTGACGCACAAGGAAATCGCCGCCCAGCTTGGCGTCTCCGCCAGCATGGTGCGGCAATACCTGGCGCAGGCCCTGCAACGCTGTTATGCCGCTACGCAAGCCTGACATGCGGCCACCAGCACCTATCGGTACGGCGGTCAACGACGCCATCGCATGGTGGCTCAAGCTGAGCTCAGGCGAGGCGTGCGAGCAGGACCAGCGCGACTGCGATGCCTGGCGCGGCGCGGCAGCCGAAAACGAACAGGCGTGGCAACGCCTGCAGCAGGGCATGGCCCAGTCCGTGGGACGTTTGGAGCCGGCGCTCGCACAAGCTGGCAGCAGCCTGCGCGCAACTCTGGTGCGGCCGGCCAGGCGTCGCGTGCTGCTCAGTGCCGCAGCCGTAGCTGGTAGCGCGTCCGGCGCCTGGCTGCTGAACCGGCAAATACCATTGGCCAATCTGGCCGCCGATCTCAGTACCGACACGGCGCAGCGGCGCGACTTTGCCCTGCCCGACGGCAGCGTGCTGACGCTGGATGCGCGCAGCCGTGCCGATATCGATTTTTCTGCAGGGCAGCGCACCATCCATTTGCTGGCCGGTGCCGTGATCGCACAGCCTCAGGCGAACCGGACAACGCCGTTGATCGTCCGTACCCGGCACGGCGAGGTAGGCTCGCAGGGTGCGCCGGCCATGGTGCGGCTGGAAGAGCAAGCCACCCTGGTCGTGGCGCTGGGCAACACGCTGCAAGTACGCCCGCAAGGCCAGCGCCAGCACCTGCTGCAAGCCGGGCAGGGCACACGCTTCGGCCCGGACTGGATAGCCCCGCCCGACCAGGCATTGCGCCCGGCAGCATCGTGGCGCGATGGCTTGCTGGAAATGCATGACCGGCCCCTGGCCGAGTTTGTTGCCGCGCTACAGCCTTACCAGGCCGGCTTGCTGCAAGTGAGTGCAGCCGCATCCCGCATCCGCATCTCGGGCCTGTATCCGCTGGACGATACGCAACGCGCCTTGAGCGCCCTGCTGCACACCACGCCCATCGTCCTGAAACGCTACACGCGCTGGTTCACCCTGATCGACACCCTGCCCGCTGCATAATTTTTGCTGCGGCACTGACGCTTTTCCATGCTCGGCGCACATCTCCCATATAGCCATCCACCATTGAGGAGATTGTCATGCGTTTTATCCCTGGCCGCAGCTTGCGGCCCTTGAGTATCTTGCTGGCCCTGGCGTTTGCACTGCCAGCGGTCCCGCCCCTGGCATACGCCCAGACAGAAATACAACTGCCATTCCACCTCGCCGCCGACAATCTCGACAAGTCGTTGGCACAGATCGCCAGGCAAGCAGGCGTGGTGCTGTCGTACGATCCGCAACTGGTGCGCCTGAAACAGGCGCCAGCGATTTCCGGCAACTACGGCGTGCAGACAGCGCTGCGCCAGGCCCTGGCGGGAAGCGGACTGGAACTGGTGATTGCAGCCGATGGTACTTATACGCTGCGTCCTGCCCCGGCCACCCAGCTGGTCCAGCAAAAACTGCCTTTAGCCACCCTGGCGCCGGTAGTGGTGACAGGCGAGGCCTACCCTGCAGCCCAAGGTGAAACCAGCGGCACCTATACGGTCAGAAACAGCAGCAGCGCATCCAGGCTGAACCTGTCCTTGCGCGACACGCCACAGTCCGTCACCGTGGTGACACGCCAGCGCATAGACGACGAGGGCATGAAAAACCTCGACGACGTGCTGCATGCCACCACCGGTGCGGCAGTGACCCGCAACGGCGCCGAACGTTCCGTGTATTTTTCGCGCGGCCAGGCCATCGATACGCTGCAGGTGGACGGCATCGCAAGCAATATCAGCAATGCCTATTCCTTTGACGCCATCAACAAGCCCACCACGGAAATCTATGACCGGGTGGAAATCGTGCGCGGCGCCAATGGCTTGCTGGAAGGCGCAGGCAACCCTTCCGCCGCCATCAATATGCTGCGCAAGCGCCCGACGCAAGAGCGGCAAGTCATCGTCTCGGCATCGCTGGGTTCATGGTCGGACTACCGCGCCATGCTGGACGCCTCTTCGCCGCTGAACGAGGCCAAGACCCTGCGCGGACGCAGCGTGTTGGCACTGACCAACGCCAACAGCTATATGCACAATACCGGCAAGGACAATCAGATCCTGTACGGCATCCTGGAAGCCGACCTGGGCAAGCACACCCTGGCCACCTTGGGGCTGAGCTATCAGAAAGACCGCAATGCCGCTTACGACTGGTCTGGCCTGCCCACGCAGGAAGACGGCAAGTTTTACCCGATCTCGCGCAGCACCACGCTGACGGGCAAGTGGAACCATCTGGACAAACGCAATACGAATATTTTTGCTGATCTGCAGCATCAGCTGGCCGATGGCTGGCAGGTCAAACTGGCAGGCAATGTGCTTTTGGCCAAATCTGACTTCCTGGGCAACTACACGGCACGCGAGGAAGGCGATGTATTTTCCCTGAATCCGCGCGGCTTCCTGTATGACGACAAACAAACCAGTCTCGACGCCAGCGTCAGCGGCCCCTTGACCCTGTTCGGCCGCCAGCATGAACTGGTGGCCGGCGCCAGCGCGCGCTCGGACAATTTCGACTATCACGGTGGGCGCGACAGCACTTACCACTACTTGCTGGACATGAACAACCTGGGCGCCTTCAACCCGCCCGCGCCGACCGGACTCAACCCCGATATGTGGAAGTACAACACGACACAGAAACAGCAAGGCCTGTATGGCGCAGGACGCTTCAGCCTGACAGACGCGACGCAATTCATCCTGGGTAGCCGCGTCAGCTGGATGTCGATAGAGCGCATGACGCAGACGGGTACGCTCACGCAGACGCGCGACAGCAAGCGCGGCCAATTCACGCCGTATGCCGGCCTGGTGCACACGCTGAACGACAGCTGGTCTGCGTATGGCAGCTACACGGAAATCTTCAAGCCGCAGAGCAATATCGGCATCGATGGCGCCGTACTGAAACCCATGACGGGACGCAACTATGAGCTGGGCCTGAAAGGCGAATTCCTGGACCGCCGCCTGCAAACGGCGCTCGCCGTCTTCCGCTCGGAACAGACGGGACGGGCAGACCTGGTCAACAATACAGCGCTATGCCCGGTGGGGGTGTTCTCGTGTTACCGCGCCGCCGAAAAAGTGCGCAGCACGGGCATCGACATCGAAGCGAGCGGCGCCCTCAGCGACAGCTGGAACATCAGCGCCGGCTACACTTATACCCAGTCGAGCTACGCGGCAGGCGCGCTGCAGGGGCAGCCCTTTGCCACCGATTTCCCGCGCCATTTATTCAAGGTGGCCAGCGATGTGCGCCTGCCTGGCGCCATGGACAGGCTGCGCGTCGGCGGCAGCGTGTATGCCCAGAGCAGCATGCTGCAAACCAGCGATGCCGATGAAGACGTGGCTTACCGTATCAAGCAAAGCGGCTACTTCCTGACGGGCTTGCATGCAGTGCTGGACGTGAGCAAAAGCATGACGCTGCAGTTGAATATAGCCAATGCCCTCGATAAAAAATACATGCAGACGACGGGCAACACGGATTACTGGAACTTCTATGGCCAGCCGCGTACCGTCAATCTGGCACTGAGGGCGAAGTTCTAAAACAGCCGCACCCTGTCCAAGGTTGTTGTGTTACGGCAATGTCGTAGCGCAACAACAAAGTCCATGACAATATTGATATAAAAATAAACAAAATAGTGATTAATTTCCAATAGGAAATGAAGAAAGTAAAAAAGCAATATATTTGTTCATAATTGCAATTTTTTCCCACGCTTCAGTGCTATATTTTGCTCATCGACTTCAGTCCTTTCCGGGAATCCATCATGACCAAATACGCATCGGCTGCAAAAATGTTTCAATTGGCTGCGATTGCCGCCGCGTTTGCGCTGAGCGGCGCCGCTCAGGCGACCACCACGCTCACCAATGAATACACGGTCACGACATCGGTCAGCGCCGCAGGCGTGAATACCTGGACTTTCGATTACAGCGTCTTGAACAACAACCAAGGCATCGGCGGCCAGACCGGCTTCGATGGCTTTACGATCTTCGTGCCCGTCACGGCCAGCCTGGTCAGCTCTACCGCCCCCGCTCCTTACAACGGTGCACCCGGCTTCTGGTCGCAAGGCAGCAGCGCGCAACTGGACCTGGCTGGCAACGGTACGCAAAACCTGGTGGCGCCAGCGGGTTACGCCGCCTATACATGGTGGGGTCAAAATACGCAATCCGTGTACACGCCAGGCTCGACAGCGAACTTCAGTATTACCTTGAGCAATGTTGCCGTTGGCAATAACACTGTGGGCCTGAGCACGTATTTCGGCTTCGGCGCTGCGACGGCAGAATCTACCAGCAGCCAGTACGGCAATTATTCTACCTTTACCGGCAACTTCGTTTCACCGGTGGCAGCCGTGCCTGAACCGGGAAGCTACGCCATGCTGCTGGCCGGCCTCGGCCTGCTGGGTTTCGTGGCACGCCGCAGAAAATCAGGCCGGCACGCTGCTTGATTTTCACTTTTTAATACTGAGGCCAGCCCGCTACCGGCGGGCTTTTTTAATGTAAAAACGGCCCGGTGCATCATGCCACCGGGCCGTCAGTACTGACTGGTTTAAACTGAAGACTTAAGCCGTCGCTTCGCCGCCCAGTGCTGCGACCACGTCGGCCATCAACTTGCTCAACTCGCCCGTCATCAGCATCAGGTCGCCGTCGAAACGTTCTTCGTCGTTCTTGGTGCTCGATTCCGTTTCCTTGATCACGTCGAGCGGCTTGACGCTCTTGATGGCCAAGGACTCGGTCAGCACGAACGAAATCTTGTCGTTCCAGGTCATGGCCAGGCGCGTGCATTGCTTGCCGGCTGCGATATGGCGGCGCACATCGTCCGCTTCCAGCGTGTGGCGTACATAGCGCACGGTGGCCTTGCTTTCGCCCGTGGCGCGCAATTCGGTATCCATGTCCACCGTGAAACCGGCAGGCGCGTCGTCCGCTTGCAGCCACTCCGTCATCACCGCCACTGGCGAGCGCTGCACGCGCAGGCTTTCCAGCGGCAATTTGTCGACGGCTTTCAGCAGCAGCTTGATGACTTCGTCCGCCTTGGCCGGGCTGGCGGCATCGACTACCAGCCAGCCATTGACGGGGTCGATCCAGGTCCACACATTGCTGCGGATGCTGAAAGCGCGCGGCAGCAACTCGTCGGCCACGCGTTCTTTCAATTCCTTCATGGCTTTCTTGCCCGGTGCAAAACCTTGCGCTTCTTCCATTTCAGCGGCGCGGGCCTTGGCGACCTGGTTGATCACAGTCGCTGGCAACAGTTTCTTTTCTGTCCCCAGCAAGATCAGCATCTGCTTGTTCACCACGTGAACCAGGCCACCGTTAGGGCGCGGCGTATCCCAGCCCTGGCGCATCAGATCCATGCTGGTCGCCGGTGTAAATTTGTTCGAGGCCAATGCCTCTTCCAGTTGTTCTGGCGTATAAGCCCACGGTGCGGGCAGGCGGTAAATCTGAAGATTCTTGAACCACATAGTTTTTGTCTTCCGTTTGTTTCAGTAGTGCCAAGGGAACGCCATTCTACACTTTTGACATGGCGATGCCGTCAAAGGCGCGGTCTGGCGCGGTGCTTTTTTCACATGCAATAAGGGATTAATGCCGCTACAGGGCGGGGAATAGCTCCGCCTGCGCCGGTACTTGCCGCGCTTGCTGTATTTGTAGCGCAGGATCGCACAAGGTCGAGATGCGCACACCCAGCAAACGAATTTTTTTCTCGAAGGGCACGCGCTTTAAACAATCACGGCTGGCGCGCAGGATGGCAGCCGCGTCCGCTGTCGCGCTGGGCAAGGTGATGTCGCGCGTCACCGTGCTGAAATCCTCGAAGCGCAGCTTGATGCCCACCGTGCGCCCCGCCAGCGCTTGCTTGTCCAGGTCGCCCGCCACCCGCGTGCACAGGCTTTCCAGCTTTTCCGACAACATGGCGCGGTCGCGCACCACCTGCAGATCGCGCTCGAACGTCGTTTCGCGGCTGACCGACTTGGTTTCGCGGCTGGTCTGCACGGGCCGCTCATCGATACCCTGCGCCGCCTGGCACAGCCAGCTCGTGTACAGGTCGCCAAATTGGGTGCGCAGCATGCCCATATCGGCTTGCGCCAGCTCGCCGATGGTATTGACACCCAGCGCCTCGAGCTTGGCGGTGGCCTTGGGACCGATGCCATTGATCTTTTTTGCCGGCAAGGGCCAGACCCGTGTCGCCACATCTTCCGGATGCAAAATGGTCAAGCCATTCGGTTTTTCCAGGTCGGAACAGATTTTCGCCAGCAGTTTATTCGGTGCCAGGCCGATCGAACACGACAAGCCCGTCGCCTCGAACACGGCCGCCTTCAAGCGGGCGGCCATGGCAGGCGCTTGTTCGCCATGGTCGGTCAGGTCGATATAAATCTCGTCGATGCCCACGTTTTGAATCACGGGCGCAAGATTGGCCACGGCTTGCTTGAAGCGCGCCGAATATTCGCGGTAAGCCTCGAAATCGGCCGGTAATAAAATGCTGTCCGGCGCCAGCTTGGCCGCCTTCATGATGCCCATGGCGGAAAACACGCCAAAGGCCCGCGCCTCATAGGTGGAGGTGGTGACCACGCCGCGCCCGGCGTAATCGCGCATGCGGGCATATTGCCGCGTGCCATCGGGCAACAGCACAGGCTGCTGCAAGCGGCCGCCACCGATTACAACCGGCTGGCCGCGCAATTCCGGATATTTCAGCAACTCGACGGAAGCAAAAAACGCATCCATGTCCAGATGGGCTATCCAACGGCGGGCGTCCCCGCGGCGGGCGTCAGCAAGGGAAGAGACAGATGTGGTCAAGGACACCTCGCGGCGGTTAAGCCTGCCTGCAGACGGTTGCGGCAAGATACTGTGTATGCATACAGTATTACCTGAAACGCGGCAGGATGCAAGTTGAAACGAACGGCGCGCAAGGCCACGACGGGGATCAGCGGTTGCTTTTCTCAATGGCAAGATTAGAATCTTGGCACAACACTAAAAGGAGTTGCCTTGTCTATTGCCCATCACGCCATGCGTCGCTTGTCGATTTGTTCCGCCATTTTGCCCGCCCTGCTGCTGTCAGGCTTGCCATCCGCCGCGCTGGCGACCGATGCCCCCGTCCCTCCCGTCGCGGCGAAAACAGCCTGGCAGGAAACCCGCCACGGCACCGTCGTGACCGATGATTACCGCTGGTTACAAAAGAAAACCGATCCCGCCGTGATCGACTACCTGAATGCGGAAAACGCCTACACGGCAGCCGTGACGGCGACTATACAGCCGCTGGCCGACAAGGTCTTTGCGGAAATCAAGGGCCGCATGCAAGAAGTGGACTTGTCCGTGCCTGTGCGTATCGGCAACTTCTACTATTACACGCGCACCGAAGCGGGCAAGCAATATGCAATCAATTGCCGCCGCCCCGTGGGTGCGGACGGCGCGTATGACGCGCAAGCAGCCGAAGAAATCCTGCTGGATCAAAACAAATTAGCCGAAGGCCAGAAATTTTTTTCGGTGCGCGCCTTTTCCGTCAGCCCGAATGAGCAATTGCTCGCTTACACCACCGACACCACCGGCTTTCGCCAGTACGAATTGCATATCAAGGATTTGAAGACAGGAAAATTGCTGACCGACAGCATGCCGCGCGTCACTTCTTTAGCCTGGGCGGCCGACAACGCCACCGTGCTGCTGGTGCAGGAAGACGCCACCACCAAGCGCTCGGACCGCCTGTTCCGCCTGGCCCTGGGCGGCACGCCGCAAGAGGTTTACCACGAAGCAGTGGAACAATTTGCCATCGGCCTGGGCCGCACGCACGACAAGAAATTCTTTGTACTCGAATCGCGCAGCACCGATACCAGCGAAACCTTCTTGCTGCCGACCGACCAGCCCAACGGCGTCTTCACATCGGTATTGCCGCGTGAAAAAGGCCACCGCTACAGCGTCGAGCACCGCGATGGCCAGCTCTACATCCTCACCAACAAGCATGCCAAGAACTTCCGCGTCGTCAGCGCGCCCCTGTCGGCGCCACAGCACTGGAAGGAACTGGTGCCGCATGACAAGAATGCCGTCATCAAATCGCTCGACGTGTTCCAGGGTTATCTGGTGGTGATGGAAAAGGCGCGTGCCCTGAACCGCGCGCGCATCTACGATTTCGCCAGCAAGCACTGGAAAACGGTGCAATTTGACGATCCGGTCTACCTGGCCAACCCGGCCGGCACGCCGGAATTTAACGCCACGCAATTTCGCATGTCGTATCAATCGCCCGTCACGCCACCGACCGTCATCGATGTGTCGATGAAAGACGGCAAGCGCACGGTGCTGAAACAGCAGGAAGTGGTCGGCGGTTATGACGCTTCCCGCTACACCACCCAGCGCCTGTGGGTGACAGCGCGCGATGGCGTGCAAGTGCCGCTGTGGGTGGTCTACAAGAAAGGCGTCAAGCTCGACGGTTCGGCACCGCTGCTGCTGTATTCCTACGGTTCCTACGGCATTTCCACCGAAGCCGGTTTCTCGATTGCCCGCCTCAGCCTGCTGGACCGTGGCGTGATCTACGTGCAGGCGCATATCCGCGGCGGCACCGACATGGGCGAAGCCTGGCATGAAGACGGCATGCTGATGAAGAAGAAAAACACCTTCAATGACTTCATCGACAGCGCCGACTACCTGGTGCGCGAAAAATGGACCAGTCCCAACCGCTTGATCATCCAGGGCGGCAGCGCCGGCGGCCTGCTGATGGGCGCCGTCGTCAATATGCGCCCGGAACTGTTCCACGCAGTACACGCGGCCGTGCCGTTTGTCGACGTGATGAACACCATGATGGACGCCAGCCTGCCGCTAACCACCGGCGAATACCTGGAATGGGGCAATCCGAATGAAAAGGCAGCTTACGACTATATGCTCAGCTACTCGCCTTACGACAACATTGCTCGCAAGAACTACCCAGCCATGCTGGTGACGACGGGCTTGAACGATAGCCAGGTGATGTACTGGGAACCGGCCAAATACGTGGCCAAGCTGCGCGCCTACAAGACCGACAACCATCCATTGCTGCTGAAAACAAATATGGGCGCCGGTCATGGTGGCGCATCGGGCCGCTATGACGCGATTGCCGAAGGCGCATTTAATACCGCCTGGATGCTGTCCGAGTGGGGCATTACAGAATAAATTGCTAGCAAATGAAAAAAAGCGCTTGCATCAGGATTTTCAGCGTCCTATAATAGCGCCTCTTCCAGACGTGGTGACAAACGTCAGGATAGTTTTCTGAGTCAAGCATAGGGTGCTTAGCTCAGTTGGTAGAGCGGCGCCCTTACAAGGCGTAGGTCGGGAGTTCGAGCCTCTCAGCACCCACCAAATCAGAAAACTGTCCAGTGCTTCATGGATCAGCAATACAGATCATACGAGCTTGGAGTGGTAGTTCAGTTGGTTAGAATACCGGCCTGTCACGTCGGGGGTCGCGGGTTCGAGTCCCGTCCGCTCCGCCAATAAAAGAAAAGCCCTTTGGTTCTCTGAACCGAAGGGCTTTTCCCATTTCAGCGCCAGAAATACGAGCGCCAGTCCTATCTTGAAAAAAAATGCACTTTTTTCGCAAAAAATCCTGGCAGAACAGTTGCAGAAGCGGAACAGGCTCCCTATAATAGTGCCTCTTCCAGACGTGGTGACAAACGTCGGGATAGTTTTCTGGGATATAGCGGGTGCTTAGCTCAGTTGGTAGAGCGGCGCCCTTACAAGGCGTAGGTCGGGAGTTCGAGCCTCTCAGCACCCACCAAACAGAAAATTATCCAGTGCTTCATGGATCAGCAATACAGATCATACGAGCTTGGAGTGGTAGTTCAGTTGGTTAGAATACCGGCCTGTCACGTCGGGGGTCGCGGGTTCGAGTCCCGTCCGCTCCGCCAATAAAAGAAAAGCCCTTTGGTTCTCTGAACCGAAGGGCTTTTCCCATTTCAGCACCAGAAATTCACTGCTAGAATCTGCCCACTCCGCCTACCTGACTCCCACAATGCGCTTGCCTCGCAGTACTCATCCCTATATCGCCCTGCGCCTGCGCCTGGCCCATCATGCGCTGCTGCAATTTATCGCCAGCCTGACCAGCTCCGTGGAAATTTTCGTGCTGCTGGCCGGACCAGTATTGCTGGGCCTGCTGAGCGTAATGGCACTGCCAGGCCTGATGGCGCCCACCCTGCCCAGGCCCACCGCGCTGGGATTATTGGCCGCCCAAATACTGGTGACCAGCCTGCCCGCCTGGCTGCTGCGCAAGCGCTTGTTGCCCGGCTCCATCGCATCCTGGCTGCGCCAGCTGCCCGTGGCGCCGCGCCGGCGCTGGTCAGCCGATGCGCTGGTGGCCGGCATGCTGATGCTGCCGCTGGGTTTGGCCTATGCCATTTCGATCGGCGTCTGGCTGGTGCAGTCGCCGGCCTGGCTGCACGCCGTCCTGGTGCCAGGCATTGCCATCAATCTGGCCGTCTGGCTGCTGGCCTGGCTGCTATCGGCTTGCATATTGACCTTGCGCATGCGCGCTCCCCGTCCTGTGCAACAGGCGCAGGAGCAAACCGCCAGCGTGTATGTACCGCATACCCCGCGCTGGCGCACCGTGTTCCTGTGGCGGCGTTTGTTCTGGCTGCCATTCTGGCGCAATGAGAATGTGACCGGTATGCAGCAAAGCCTGCTGCTGGCCGGCACTGTCGCCAGCATGCTGGCCTGGCTGCTGCGCGCGCCGGTCGTGCCAGGCCCATTGCTGGGCTTGCTGGCCAGCGCCAGCCTGATCATTTTGACGGACCGTGGCGACAAGGCCGTGCGCGAACAGATCGCCGTGCTGCGCCCATCGCTGGACGCCTGGCCCATCGCCAGCAAGCCCTTGACCCTGCTGGCCTGCGCCTTCAGCCTGCTGCCGGGCCTGGCCGTGCTGCTGGCCGCCGGCCTGGTATTGCACTGGGCCGATGCGAGCGCCTTGCAGCGCCGCGTGCCGATGGTGTATGCCATCGTCTCTGCGATGTCCCTGCTGGCCATCGCCGGCTTGCCCCGCCTGACGGCGCGGGGCAGAGTCGCGCTGGTCGTCTTCTCCATCCTTGCCTTGAGCGCCATCGGAAGCGAATTATGGAATTGAATCTGTCTACTCCCGTGCTGCATGTCGAGCAGCTCGATTTTCATTTCGCCACGCACAGCGTCTTTCAGCGCTTCAGCCGGCAGTTCGGTCCCGGCATCACCTGGCTGCGCGGCGCCAATGGCGCCGGCAAGACCACCCTGCTGAAACTGGCGGGCGGTGCCCTGCAGCCTGCGCGCGGGACCATACGCCTGGACGATATCGATAGCAGCCGCCAGCCGCTGGCTTACCGCGCCCAGGCTTTTTATTGCGGCGGCGACACGCCGGCCCTGCCCTGGCTGCAAGTACACGAATTTCTCGACCTGCACCTGGCCCTGTATCCGGGCAGCGACAAGGGACTGCTGAACGATGAACTAAGCGCATTTGCCATGACGTCGACCTTGCAGCAAAGCATCACCGCACTGTCGCTGGGCCAGCATAAAAAATTGCAGCTGGCCCTGGCCCTCGCCTTGCCCGTGCGTTTGCTGCTGATCGATGAACCGTTCAACGGCCTCGACGCCAGCGCCATGGCCTATTTGCGCCAGCGCCTGTCCGAACCGCAGCGCCTGGCCCGCCAGTGCATCGTGCTGACCAGCCATGTGGAACCGCAAGTGCCGCTGGCGGCGACCCTGGAACTGTCGCTTTTATACCCAGGCTTTGCCGTCCAGCCATAGAACAGGTACGATGCCGTCTGCGCCCCGCTGGCGATCCTGGCGATATGGCGTAACGGTGCAACCCTGCATCGATCTATCTGGAGAACAGCATGTTGCGATTCACTAGCGCCGTCCTGGCCGCCTTGAGCCTGAGCCTGGCATTTGGCGCCAACGCCTTTGCAAGCGACCCGACGGGCACCGCCGACTATGGCAGCCCCGCCAGCCAGGCAGCCGCCACGCGCACCATCACGGTTGCACCCGGCGAAAAGGCCATCAATGTCACCCGTGGCGAGACAGTCACCATCGTGGTCGGCCAGCAGCGCTTCAGCTGGAATGTGCAAACCTACAGCAATACCACCGTCTTCCCTCTGGCCGAGATCGCACCGAAAGAGATGTCCACCGAAGATATCCTGGTGTATGTGGCCAGCAATCCCCTGTATTCGGGTAGCTGAGAGGTAGCTGAGAGGCGGCTGACACGCTAGCCTAAAAGCAACAGCGTCGGGGAAGCGTGTCGACAAGGCAAGGGACACGCTGATACAATGAGAATCATTATCATTTACGGTCAGGTTAGCAATCTATCCGCCGTTACGCCTTCCCCTCTGCCGACTGTCCCCTGTGGTTGCACGCTATTACCGAGAACTGCTGAACTTTTGCCTGCGCACCCTGAAGGACCGGGCGGCGGCGGCCGATGTGGTCCAGGAAAGCTATGCGCGCTACCTGAGCATGCAGCGCGCTGGGCAGGCCATCGCCGAGCCACGCGCCCTGCTGCACCAGACGGCGCGCCGTTTGCTGATCGATGGCCACCGCCGCGCGGCCGTGCGCGACCACCACGATCTCGACAGCCTGCTGGAAACGCAGCAGCCAGCTGCCCCTGCACATGCGCAGCCGGAAGAAATCTATGCCTATGAGGAATATGCGACCGCCATCGCCAGCGCTATCGAAGCCTTGCCGCCGCGTTGCCGCGAGGCTTTTATCCTGAACCGTTTCGATGGCTTGTCGCATCAGCAGGTGGCAGACAAGATGGGTATTTCGCGCAATATGGTAGCCCAGCACGTGATGCGCGGCGTGCTCAGCTGCAAGGCGGTCGAAGCACGCATCAAAGGTAGGCAGTCATGAATAAGCCTGTTGAAATGCAAGACAGCGCCGACTACCTGTCGCAACAGGCCGAGCTCGATGTACAGGCAGCCGGCTGGCTGGTGCGCCGCCAGGAGGGCATCGATGCGCACGACGAAGCCCTATTCCAGCAATGGTTAGCCAGCAGCGCAGCGCACGCGACTGCCTACGCGCAACTGGCCCGTGCCTGGGATGGCCTGGACGCATTGTCACCGGCGACTATCGCGCGCCTGCGTCCTGCGGCCCCGGTATCAGCACCACGCCAGCGTTTTGCCTGGTTGAACTTTACACCGCAGCTGGCTGGCGCCGCCCTGGCCTGCGCCGCATTAATAGGCGGCTGGCAATACTGGCTACAGCAGCCGATTTACAGCGCCAGCTTTGCCAGTGCGCGCGGTCAGCAACTGGTGGTGGAATTACCCGATGGCAGTAGTTTGCGCCTGGACACCGCCACCCGCGCCGACGTCACCTTGTACCGCCAGCGGCGCGAAGTACGCCTGCCGGAAGGCCAGGCCATGTTTTCCGTCGCGCCCGACAAGACGCGCCCCTTCGAGGTGCTGGCCGGCCCCGTGCACGTGAGCGTAGTGGGCACGCGCTTCAGCGTGCGCCACACGCATGGCGGCTTGCTGGGCGACGGCGCCAGCGTGCAGGTCGAACACGGCAAGGTCAGGGTGGCGGGCAGCGGCGCAGCGCTGGAACTGACAGCGGGCCAGGCCGTGCGCAGCGATGCCTCGGGCCAGCTGGGGCCGCTTGAGCGCATGGCGCCGGAAGACGCCCTGCTATGGCGCGAAGGCCGCGCGCATTTCAACAACACCCCGCTGCGCCTGGCCCTGGCCGAATTCGAACGCTATGGCCCTACCGGTTTGCTGCTGGCCGACCCGGCCCTGGGTGAACTGCGCCTGAATGGCAGTTTCAATCTGCGCGAAGTGGCCTCGTTCCGCCGCGCCCTGCCGCAAGTGCTGCCACTGCGCCTGCATGAAGAAGGCCCGGTCACCGTCATTTCGGCCGCACCTTAAAAATCTTTGCAGCTGACCTCAACTGTTTGGCAGCTGATGCGTCTTCATTGGTAATGATTCTTGTTTATGATCCTTTGGAGAACGATAGATGTCCAGTTTGCGTACCTCGTTGCACCGCCGTCGCCTTGCCCCCCTCACCCTGGCCATCGCCCTGGCCGCCATCGGCGCCACGCCGCAGCTGCAGGCCCAGACAGCACTCGCTGCCGAGCCCGTGGTCAGCGTTTCCCTGCCAGCCCAGCCGCTGGGTACGGCCCTGAACGCCCTGGCGCGCCAGGCCAGCCTGCAATTGATGGTGCGCCCCGACCTGGTGGCAGGCAAGCAGGCGCCAGCGGTAGCGGGCCAGTTGTCGGCACGCCAGGCTTTGACGCGCTTGCTGGCCGGTACCGGCCTGGTGGCGCAAGTGCAAGGCAATGACGTGATCGTGCGCGAAGGCACTGCCAGCGCGCCGGAAAAGACCATGGCGCCCGTCACCGTCAGCGCGGCGCAGGAACGTGACGGCACCACGGAAGGACGCGCTTCCTACACCACGGATTCGATGCAGACGGCTACCCGCCTGGCGCTGTCCATCCGTGAAACGCCGCAATCGGTCAGCGTGGTCACGCGCCAGCAGATGGATGAACAGAACATCGTGTTGCAGGAAGACCTGGTCAAGCGCACCACGGGCCTGACCTTTGTCCAGTACGGCCCATCGGGCAGCGACACCAACGGCTTTTTTGCGCGCGGCGAACGCGTGCAAAACATGCAGATCGATGGCGTGGCGCGCCTGTTTACCGATTACGTGGGCATCTTCCAGACCAACGACATGGTGATCTACGACCGCGCCGAAGTGGTGCGCGGCGCCACCGGCCTGATGAATGGCCTGGGCACGCCGGGCGCCAGCATCAACCTGGTGCGCAAGCGCCCCACGGCCGGCTTGCAGGCTAGCGTCAAGCTGAGCGGCGGCACCTGGGATTACCGCCGTGGCGAGGCCGATGTGTCCGGCCCTGTCAATGAAGCGCGCACGGTGCGCGCGCGCCTGGTGGCCGCTGCGCAAGACAACCAGTCGCAGGTCGACTATGAAAAAGAGAAACGCAAGGTGCTGTACGGCATCATGGAGGCGGACTTGTCGCCCACCACCCTGGCCACCCTGGGCTTTGCCTGGCAAGACTATGAAGCCAGCGGTGTAGGGCGTTCGGGCCGTCCCTTCTTTTACACGGATGGTACGCGCACGCACTGGCGCCGCTCCGATTCCTCGGGCGCGCGCTGGGCTTCAACCGAGCGTGAAAACCGCAGTTATTTTGCCAGCCTGGAACACCAGTTCGGCAGCGGCTGGCGCAGCAAGGCCACCCTCACGCGCGACGGCAGCAACTACACGGAAGTGCCGGGCTGGACCGATGAATTCGGCATCGACAAGGCTACGGGCAAGGGCGTCAGCCTGTGGTCAGCGCTGTGGGCAGGCAAGCCCGTGCAAGATACGCTGGATGTCTACGCGAGCGGCCCGGTGGAGTTGTTCGGCCGGCGCCACGAACTGGTGCTGGGCGCCACCAGTTCACGCACGCGCAATGACACGCAAGGCCACGGCCGCTGGTCCTTCGAGGGCTGGAACAGCGCCATCGACAATATTGTTAGCTGGGATGGCAATACGCCGGTGCAACCGAACAATCCACCGATCAGCGACATCCATTCCAGCGAGCGCAGCAACAGCCTCTATGCCACGGCGCGCATCAAGGCCAGCGATAGGCTGGCGCTGATACTCGGTACGCGCGTGACCAGCTGGAAACGTTCGCAGTCGGAAACCGCCTATGATACGGCTACGACCGACAGCAGCTACCGCCAGGAAACGGGCGAAGTCACGCCGTATGCGGGCCTGGTCTACGACATCAGCCGCGACTGGTCGGTGTATGGCAGTTACACGAATATCTTCCAGCCGCAAAACAATATGGGCGCCGATGGCCGCTACCTCGATCCCCAGCTGGGCAACAGCTACGAGACTGGAATAAAAGGCGCGCTGATGGACAGCAAGCTTAACGTCAGCGCCGCCGTGTACAAGACCAGGCAGGACAACTTTGCCGTCTCGATTCCCGGCGCGTTTGCTCCGGACGGCTCGCAAGCCTACCGCGCCGCCTCGGGTACCAGCAGCCGTGGCCTGGAACTGGAAGTGGCGGGACAGCTGGCACACAACTGGCAAGGCATGGCCGGTTTCGCGCGCAATATGAGCGCCGACGCCGATGGCAAGCAACTCAATACGGAAGTGCCGCAAAGCACCTTGAAACTGTTCAGCAGCTACCGCTTGCCGCAGTTCGGCGGCGCCGGTGCAGGTGGTCTGAACGTGGGTGGTGGCTTGCGCTGGCAAAACCATACCTGGTCCGATATGTCTTACCTGGCTTTGCCGGGCGACCCCATCATCCGCCAGGGCAGTTATGTGCTGGCCGATGCGATGCTGCAATATGCCTTCAACCAGACGGTAGGCGTGTCGGTGAACCTGAATAACCTGTTCGACAAGCGCTACCAGGTCAATTCGAATTCCTCGTACTACGGCGAAGGCCGCAATATACGGATGGCGCTGACATTCAAAATGTAAAAAAACCGGAACGGCCTTGCGGCGGTTCCGGTTTTTTACAAGCGCAGAGCTTAGGCAGTCAGCGCTTCTTTGGCCGCCGACTCTTCCACCACTTCATCGTCGCCGGAGCGGATCAGGTGGTCGAAGGCGGACAGGGCAGCCTTGGCGCCTTCGCCGGTGGCGATGATGATCTGCTTGTACGGCACGGTCGTCACGTCGCCGGCAGCGAACACGCCGGGGATCGAGGTCTGGCCACGGGCATCGACTTCGATTTCACCATGACGCGACAGCGACAAAGTGCCTTTCAGCCATTCGGTGTTCGGCACCAGGCCGATTTGCACGAACACGCCTTCCAGTTCCACTTTCTTCGTTTCGCCGCTGACCCGGTCCTTGTAGCTCAGGCCATTGACGATCTTGCCGTCACCGTGGATTTCGGTGGTTTGCGCCGACATGATCACGGTCACGTTTGGCAAGCTGCGCAGCTTGCGTTGCAGCACTTCATCGGCACGCAATTGATCGCCGTATTCGATCAGGGTCACGTGCTTGACCAGGCCAGCCAGGTCAATCGCCGCTTCCACACCCGAGTTGCCGCCGCCAATCACGGAGACGCGCTTGCCCTTGAACAAAGGACCGTCGCAGTGCGGGCAGTAGGCAACACCACGGTTGCGGTATTCCTTCTCGCCCGGCACATTGATTTCGCGCCAGCGGGCGCCGGTGGCCAGGATAACGGTTTTGCTTTTCAGCACGGCGCCGCTGGCCGTCTGGATTTCAATTAGCTTGCCTGGCGTTAGCTTGGCAGCGCGCTGGGTATTCATGATGTCCACTTCGTATTGCTTGACGTGCTGTTCCAGCGCCACGGCAAATTTAGGGCCATCGGTTTCCTTGATCGAAATAAAGTTTTCAATCGCCATGGTGTCGAGCACCTGGCCGCCGAAACGTTCGGCCAGCACGCCGGTCTTGATGCCTTTGCGGGCAGCGTAGATGGCCGCTGCCGCACCGGCAGGGCCGCCGCCGACGATCAGCACGTCAAACACGTCTTTTTTGCTCAACGCTGCCGCCTGGCGTACGCCGGCGTTCGTGTCCAGCTTGGCGAGGATTTCCTCGACATTGGTGCGGCCCTGGCCAAAGTGTTCACCATTGAGGAACATCATCGGAACGGCCATGATCTGGCGTGCTTCGACTTCTTTCGGGAACACGCCGCCATCGATGGTGGTGACCTTGATGCGCGGGTTAATCACCGACATGGCGTTGAGCGCCTGCACCACTTCCGGGCAGTTATGGCAGCTCAGCGAAATAAACGTTTCAAATTCGTAATCGCCTTCAAGGTTGCGGATCTGCTCGATCACGGCATCGTCGAATTTGATGGTGTGGCCACCTACTTGCAGCAGCGCCAGCACCAGCGAAGTAAATTCATGGCCCAGCGGGATGCCGGCGAAACGCACGCCGATGTCGGTGCCTGGGCGGTTGATACTGAACGACGGTGTGCGTTCCTGGTCGTCGCGGCGTTCCACCAGCGTAATGCGCTCGCTCAACAGGGTAATTTCCTGGAGCAGTTGCTGCATTTCACGGGCCTTGGCACTGTCATCGAGAGACGCGACGATCTCAATCGGCTGCACGACCTTTTCCAAATAGGCTTTCAACTGGGTTTTGAGAGTGGCATCTAACATGATCGACTTCCTTCCTTATTTTTCTGCAGCAACACTACTGCGGGTAACTGATGCCGGAACGGACAGACCGGTCCGGCATCGACTACTAATTACTTACAACTTAGATCTTGCCTACCAGGTCCAGCGATGGGGTCAGGGTAGCTGCGCCTTCGGTCCATTTAGCTGGGCAAACTTCGCCTGGGTGAGCAGCAACGTATTGCGCTGCTTTAACTTTGCGCAGCAGTTCCGAAGCGTCACGGCCGATGCCGTTGTCATGCACTTCCAGTACTTTGATGAAGCCGTCTGGATTGATGACGAAGGTGCCGCGCAGTGCCAGGCCTTCTTCTTCGATCAGCACTTCGAAGTTACGCGACAGCACGGTGGTTGGGTCGCCGATCAGTGGGTATTGCACTTTCTTGATCGCGTCCGAGGTGTCGTGCCATGCTTTGTGCGCGAAGTGGGTGTCGGTCGAGATACCGTAAACTTCAACGCCCAGTTTTTGGAATTCAGCGTAGTTGTCGGCCAGATCTTCCAGTTCGGTTGGGCAAACGAAAGTGAAGTCGGCTGGGTAGAACACGAATACCGACCATTTGCCTTTCAGGGACTCTTCGGATACATCGATGAATTTGCCATTTTGGTAAGCGGTGGCTTTGAATGGTTTAACTTGGGTATTGATCAGAGACATTGTAGTTTCCTCGTGGGTGGTGAATCGATAAATGCTAGTGTACGGATTTTTTTTCCATATGCAAAATTGATTGTAACAATAGTTTTGATACGTTTTGACTATCGCTACCGCATAAGGATAGCGATATTATCGCTGTTCCGGGAAAATTGGATAGCAGCGGGCGCGATGGCCCGCTGCGGTTGACCTGGCTTAAGCCTGGAGATCGGCGGGCACCTTGCCGCCGTTAGCCGCCAGCTTGATCATGACCTGTTTATGCAGCCAGATATTCATGGACGCGGAGTCATTGGTGTCGCCGCTGAAATGCAGTTCGCCGGCCAATTCCTTGCGCGCGGCCAGGCTGCTGTCGAGATCGAGCAATTTCAAGAGATCGACGATCGATGTGCGCCAATTGAGCTGCTGCGCATTCTTTTGCGCCAGGCCGTTGAGCACCACTTCCACATCGACTTCGGTGATGGCAACGGGTGCAGCGGCCGGTGCCGCCGCCGGAGCGGCCGCTGGAGCAGCAGGCGCCGCTGCCGGGGTTGCAGCTGGCGTGGCGGCAGCGTCTGGCGTGCGGTGGAATATTTTGTTGAAGATATTGCCGAGAATACTCATGGTGCACCTCCATAGGAAAAGGAGGCCCATTGTGGCAGATGCCGCTATTCCGGGGCGGACGCCAGGCGCCGCCCTGGGAACTGGCTTTAAAACACCACGCCGGCCACCAGAATCACGTTGGCGTAGGGCGTGCATTCACCGGTGCGCACGATGGCGCGGGCTCGCTTGCTCAGCTGCTTGAACTCTTCATGCGATAACTGGCGCGCATCAGGCAAGTTCAGCGCCGCCACTTGCCCGGCAATCGCAGGATTGTGCTGCGGCAACTCTTCGGCCAGCACATGGTGTTCCACCTGCATCTCGCTGAGCACGGTTTCCACCGTGTCGATAAAACCAGGTATGCCACGCGTCAGGGCCAGGTCGATCAGGGGCACGCCTGGCTGCGACGGCAGGCCGGCGTCGCCGATGACGACCATGTCGCCATGGCCCAGGGAAGCGATCAGTTGCGACAGGGCGATATTGAGCAGCGGTGATTTCTTCATGGCCGTCAACTTAAAATAATTCGTGCAGGTGGGGAATCGAGGTCTGTGCACCGGGCTTGGTGACGCTCCAGGCGGCAGCGCGCTGGCCTTGCGCAATCGCTTCGGCTTCATCCATGCCCGAGGCCAGGCCGGCCACGAAACCGCCGATGAAGGTGTCGCCGGCGGCGGTGGTGTCGACGGCCTTGACGGCTTCAGCCGGGAAATCAACATCGCCGCCATACAGGGCGGCGTGCGCACCTTTGGCGCCCAGCGTGATGATGACGTTGTCGCTGCCCTGCTGTTGCAAGGCACGCGCGAGGACACTCGCGTCGCTGCTGTCGACGCCAGTCAGCATGGCCGCTTCGATTTCATTCGGGATCAGGTAGTCGACCAGTTCCAGCAAGCCGGCCGGCACCTGCGCGGCTGGCGCCGGATTGAGCACCACCGTCTTGCCCAGCGAGCGGGCCAGCTTGATCGCGTGCTCCACGGTGGCCATGGGCGTTTCCAGCTGCAGCACCACGATGTCGGCCTGGGCGATCAAGTCTTGCGCCGCATCAATGTGCGCGGGGCTCAGCAAGTCATTCGCGCCACCGGCGATCACGATGCTGTTCTGGCCATTGTCATCGACCAGGATGGAAGCGATGCCCGAAGCCACGCCGGGCAAGGTCGTGATATGGCTATCGATGATGCCATCGCTGCGCAGCGCTGCGCGCAGGGTGGCGCCAAAGGCGTCATCGCCCACGCAGCCGACCATCGCCACTTGCTGGCCACCGGCTTCGAGCTTGCCGCTCAGGCGGGCGCAAGCCACGGCCTGGTTGGCGCCCTTGCCGCCAGGAATGGTACGGAAGGCGCCGCCCGTCAGGGTTTCGCCGGGAAGCGGCATGCGCGGCACGCGCAAGACCAGGTCCATATTGATACTGCCGATAACCACGATCATGGTGTTTGTCCTGTCAATTCAGTTGTTTCATTTAAAGGGGAAGGCGCCACCGGAGCTGCGGCGCTGGAACCGCGCACCTGCAGCACGGGCGCCATGCTGCGCTGCTGGCGCGGCAAGCCCGGTTCGGTGATGCGCGCCAGCAAAAAGCGCGCCGTGACACGGCCCAGCTCGCGCGTGTTTTGCGCCACGCTGCTAAGCGCCGGATACACGAAACTGGCCAGGTCGATATCATCGAAACCGACTATCGCCAGTTGGCCGGGCACGCTGATGCCCAGTTCAGCGGCGGCGCGCAGCACGCCGATGGCCATCAAGTCATTACAGCAAAAGACGGCGTCCGGATGCTGGCCGGCGGGCAGCGCCAGCAAGTCCAGCGCGGCGGCGTAACCACCGGCGCTGGTGAAATCGGCATGGCGGCATAGCGTATCAATCAGGGGCAGTCCCGCTGCCTGCATGGCGAAACGCGCGCCGGCGATGCGCTCATTGGAAATCGTTACTTCACGCGGGCCGGCGATGCAGGCGATGCGGCGCCGCCCCAGTTCCAGCAAGTGCTGTGCGGCCAGCACGCCACCGGCGCGGTTGTCGACCGCCACCGCGTCGATCGATAAATCGTTCGGAGCGCGGTCCAGCAGCACGGCCGGTACTTTCATCTTGCGCAGCAAGGCGCCATCGCTGTCGGCCAGGGCCGACAGGATCAAGCCATCGCAGCGCTTGGTCAGCAGCACGTTCAGGTACTCGCGCTGCTTGACCGGGTCGTCATCGGAATTGCACAGGATCACGCTATAGCCGGCCGCATAGCAGCTGTCTTCGATGCCGCGCGCCACTTCCGAGAAATACGGATTCGTATTGTTGGTAATGATCAGGCCGATGGTGCCCGTGCTGCGGCTGCGCAAGGAGCGCGCCAGCGCGCTGGGCACGTAATGCAATTGTTCGGCCGCCGCCAGCACGGCGGCGCGCGCCTCGTCGCTGACGGGGCGCGTATTGTTGAGGACGTGGGACACGGTGGTAAACGATACACCGGCCACCTGCGCCACTTGTTTGATGGTTGCCATGAGCTCCTAGTTTGCGGCTACGCGCGCTCGCCGCGGCGGCGATAGGTGTCGAGCACGACGGCAGCGACGATCACCAGGCCCGTGATGATACGCTTGACCGGTTCGGAAACGCCCACTTGCGCCAGGCCCGCTTCCAGCACGGAAATGATCAATACGCCAATAAAGGTGCTGATGACGGAACCACGGCCACCCATCAAGCTCGTGCCGCCGATCACCACGGCGGCGATCACTTGCAATTCCATGCCCACGCCGCCATTCGGATCGGCCGCTTCCAGGCGCGACACCTGGAACAGCGCACCGACGCCTGCCAGCAAGCCCATCAAGGCGAAGACCAGCACTTTCGACGGTTTCGGGTTGATGCCGGACAAACGCACCGCTTCTTCATTGGTGCCGATGCCGATCCAGTGACGGCCCAGCACCGTGCGTGTCAACACCAAATGGCCGATGACAACGATGGCAATCGAGGCGATAAAGGCAGGCGACAAGCCAAACAAGATAGGCGAGCTGATGCCGTCGACAGCGCTGCCGATATATTCGGTGCGCGAATTGGTCACCTGATAGGCCATGCCGCGCGCCATTTCCAGCACGCCCAGCGACACGATGAAGGAAGGGATGCGCCAGCCGACCGAAATCAAGCCCGTGATGGAACCGCATACGGCCGCCACCAGCATGCCCAGCAAGGCCGAACTCCACACGGGCCAGCCCCAGTGCACGGTGGCCAGCGACAACACGGACGCGGCCAGCGCCATCACGGAACCCACCGACAGATCGATGCCGCCGATGATCAGGACAAAGGTCATGCCGACCGCCATCACCACCAAAGTAGGAATATCGTTGGACAAGGTGCTGAGGGTGGCCAGGGTAAAGAAGTTTTCGCTGGCAAACGAGAACAGCAGACACATGGCCAGCAGCGCACCGATCAGGCCCGCATAGTTTTTCAGGTCGGCCAGGCTGCGCTGCAGATAGCTAGGGGAAGAAGTAGTCGTCATGGGAATCTTTCCGGCGGCATCAGGCCGCAGCGGCGGGGTTGTCAGAAGAAGAGGAATGCAAATAACCGGAGAAGGCGGCCGACAGCAGCGCATCCTGGCTCCAGGCGCCGCGCTCGAAGGTCTCGACGATCTTGCCCGCGCTCATCACGGCGATACGGTCGCAGATCAGCATCAGTTCACGCAAGTCGCTGGAGACAATCACCAGGCCCTTGCCCTGGCGCGCCTGTTCAGCCAGCACCTGATAAATGTCAAACTTGGCGCCGATATCGATGCCGCGCGTGGGTTCGTCGAACAGCATCACGGGGCAATCGCGGTACAGCCAGCGGGCGATCACCACTTTTTGCTGGTTGCCGCCCGACAATTCGGCCACCGTTTGGGCGCTGTTGCGCGATCGCACGCCAAGCTGGGCGATGTAGTCGTCGGCCACCGTTGCTTCTGCCGCCTCATTGAGCCAGCCGGCACTGCTGACGGTGTCGAGCGAGGCCAGCGTCGTGTTGATGGCAATCGACTGGCGCAGCAGCAAGCCTTGTCCCTTGCGGTCTTCCGTGATCATGGCGATACCGGCCTTGACAGCGGCCTGCGGCGAGCCCAGGGCGGCGGGAATCTCGCTATCGCCCAGAAACACTTGCCCAGCGTCCGCGCGGTCGGCGCCAAAGATCAGGCGCAGCAATTCCGTGCGGCCCGAACCGATCAGGCCGGCGATGCCGAGTATCTCGCCGGAACGCACATCAAACGAGGTCGGGTGCACCACGCTGCCACGCGCCAGTCCCCGCACGCGCAGCAGCGGCGCACCGATGGTGCGCCCGCTCAAGTCCACCGCATCGTCGGCCGAGCGGCCCACCATCAGGCTGACCAGGTCGGCGGCCGAATAATCTGCGATATTATCGTCGCACACCAGCTGGCCATCGCGCAGCACGGCAATGCGGTCGGCCACGCGCTTGAGTTCTTCCAGGCGGTGCGAAATATAAATGATGGCCACGCCTTCGGCCTTCAGGCGTTCAATCTGCAGGAACAGCAATTCGACTTCGCGGTGCGTCAGCATGGCGGTCGGTTCATCGAGCACCAGCAAGCGGCAGCTACCGATCAGGTTGCGCGCGATCTCGATCATTTGCTGGTGACCGATACCCAGTTCGCCCACCAGGGTCCATGGGTCGAGTCCGCCCAGGCCGACTTTTTCCATCTGCTCGCGCGCATCGCGCTCCAGGCGGCCACGGTCTATCCAGCCGAAACGCTGCGGCAGGTTTTTCAGGTACAGGTTTTCGGCGATCGACAGGGTGGGAATCAGATTCAATTCCTGCATCACCATGCGGATACCCAGCGCCTCGGCCGCACCGCGCGTGGCTGGCTGGTACGGTTTGCCGTCGAGCAGCATGCTGCCCGTGGTGGCCGGTTCCAGGCCACAGATGATCTTGGACAAGGTGCTCTTGCCCGCGCCGTTTTCACCGGTCAGCGCCAGCACCTGGCCAGGAGAAAAGCGCAGGGCCACGCCGCCCAGCACGGGGCCGACATAGGACTTGCCGATGTTATCCAGAGTCAACAAAGGGATGGCGTCAGACTGCGCCGGAGAAATATCGGTGGGCATGAGGGCTCCGCGAAAAAGGGCAAACGGGGCCGGCGCCCGCATTGACGATGGCGCTGGCCCCGGCGGGATCAAACGATCAGGACTTCGTGCCCTTGGTCACCAGTTCCACCTTGGTTTCGATGGTGCCGCCCAGTTCCGACTGTTTCTTTTTCTCTTTCAATGCTTTCAACACGGCGTCGATGGCGAACGCGGCTTGCTGCGAGCCGAACTGGTCGGCAGTGGCCAGCACGCGGCCATCGGCCAGCATCGGCTTGATGGCGTTGATGTTGTCATAGCCCACCACCAGTACCTTGCCCGTCTTGCCGGCAGCCTTGATGGCGGCAATCGCGCCGATGGCCATATTGTCGTTACCGCACAGCAAAGCCTTGATATTCGGATTGGCGTTCAGCATGGCGGCCGCCACCGTGTTGGCAGGCGCGATTTCCCACTGGCCCGATTGCAGGCTGACCACTTTGGCGCCGGCCGCCGTCATCGCGTCCTGGTAACCCAGGGTGCGCTGCTGCGCGTTGTAGGTGGTGGACACGCCTTCGATAATGCCGACCGGGTCGCCCTTCTTGATTTGCTTGGCCAGGTAATCACCGACGGCTTTGGCCGCCTTGCGGTTGTCCGGGCCCACGAATGGCACGGAAATGCCCTTCTCTTTCAAGGCGCCCGCATCGAGCTTGTTGTCGATATTGACGACGAGAATACCCGCATCGATGGCTTTTTTCAGCACTGGCACCAGCGCTTTCGAATCGGCCGGCGCGATCACCAGCGCGTTGACGCGCGAGACGATCATTTGCTCGACCAGCTTGATCTGGCTCGACGTGTCTGTTTCATCCTTGATGCCGTTCGACAGCAAATCGTACTGCGCCGCGTGGGCTTTCTGATGTGCCTTGGCGCCGTCTTCCATGGTCAGGAAGAATTCATTGGCGAGCGACTTCATCACCAGCGCAACCTTCGGTTTGGCCGCCGTCTGCGCCATCGCCGGCAAGGCAGGCAGGACGCAGACGAGAGCAGCGGCAGCAATCATTTTCAGGCGAATACGGGATGTCATGACAGTCTCCAGAGTTGTTGGGTTAGCACGTCAAAGCGATGCTTTTTTGGAATTTCGCGTCGCGCAAACGTTTGCGCGACACAAATAGTGCCTCAATGCCCTATTCGAGTGCAAGCGAAACCGACGGTGCGGTGCAGCAAAAATACCCTGTGGAAACTATCTCAAGACTTGGCGCTGGCCCACTGCACGGCCAGCACGCTGACCAGCACCATCAGCAAGCCCAGCATCACTGCCATCAAGGGGCTAAGCAGACCCAGGGATGAGATGGCCACGGGCGCCAGGCGGGCAATGCCGCGAAACCACAGTGCGTACGCCAGCAAGGCGCCCGCCAGGCACAAATAGGCGTAGGCCAGCACTTGCTGCAGAGATAAGGCAGGCAAGGGAGCGTCGACCAGCCAGGCCACGGGAGCCAGCGTCAGGCCGGCCGGCAAGACGCGGATCAGCGCGGCCGTGAAGGGCGGCCCGGTGTCAGCAATTCAGAGGTGACGATATAAGTGGCGCCCCAGATCAGGGGCGCCAGTGCGGTGAGAATAATATCGCCCCAGGCAGGGAGGGAAGCAGGCAAATGCATCAACTATCTTTGCATCAAGATAAAACGCTATAGGCCTGTCCATAAAAAAAACCCGGCGCATGGCCGGGTTCGGTGTAGATGAGGCCGCTTATCTGCGGCCGCTGCGGGCAGGAGTGCCCCCCTTGGCGGGAGGCTTGCCGCCACGACCGACAGGAGCGGCAGCGGGCTTGGCACGGGTCTTGATGGTCGACAGGATCGATGGACGCACTTTCGATTCGACGGCTGTGGCCTTCGGTGCGGCTGCCGTGCCGCCCAGGGCGATACGGTTCTTGCCTGGCGTCACCTTGAACTTGTCCGGCGTGCCGGCGCCATGCGTCTGGCGGCTGCGTTCGCCAGCGGCCAGGCCGCCCGCTTCGGACGAAGTCCAGGCCGGGATCAAGTGCTTGTCGCCATTGCCGATCAAGTCGCCACGCCCCATGTTCACCAGCGCTTCGCGCAGGATAGGCCAGTTGGCCGGGTCCTGGTAGCGCAGGAACGCTTTATGCGTGCGGCGGATCTTGCCGCTGCGGGCCGTTTCCACCGCTTCCGAATCAGCCGTGACCTTGCGCAGCGGATTCTTGCGCGAGTGATACATGGTGGTGGCCATCGCCATCGGCGTAGGCATGAAGGTTTGCACCTGGTCGAGCTTAAAATTGTTTTTCTTCAGCCACAGTGCCAGGTTCAGCATATCCAGGTCGGTGGTACCCGGATGGGCGGCGATGAAGTAGGGAATCAGGTATTGCTTCTTGCCTGCTTCCAGCGAGAAACGGTCGAACATTTCCTTGAATTCATCATAGGCGCCGATGCCGGGCTTCATCATCTTCGACAAAGTGCCCTCTTCCGTATGCTCGGGCGCAATCTTCAGCAAGCCGCCCACGTGGTGCGTCACCAGTTCCTTCACATACTCGGGCGAACGCACGGCCAGGTCGTAGCGCAAGCCTGAGCTGATCAAGACTTTCTTGATGCCAGGAATCGCCCGCGCCTTGCGGTACAGCGAGATCAGCTTGCTATGGTCGGTACCCAGGTTGACGCAGATCGACGGGTACACGCAGGACAAACGGCGGCATGAGACTTCAATCTCTTTGTCCTTGCAAGCCAGGCGGTACATATTGGCGGTCGGGCCGCCCATATCGGAAATGGTGCCCGTAAAGCCTTTGGTTTTATCGCGGATATGCTCGATTTCGCGCAGGATCGATGGTTCCGAACGGCTCTGGATGATGCGGCCTTCATGCTCGGTAATCGAACAGAAGGTGCAGCCGCCAAAACAGCCGCGCATGATGTTGACGGAAAAACGTATCATTTCCCAGGCCGGGATATGTGCCTTGCCGTAACTTGGGTGCGGAGCGCGCGCGTAATTCATGTCGTACACGCCATCCATCTCGTCCATCGCCAGCGGCAGCGGTGGCGGGTTCAGCCACACGTCGCGTTCACCATGCGCCTGCACCATGGCACGCGCATTGCCGGGATTCGATTCCAGGTGGAACACGCGCGAAGCGTGCGCATACATCACCGGGTCATCCTTGACGACGTCGTAGGCAGGCAGGCGCACCACCGTCTTGTCGTGCTTTTCCTTGGCCATCGCCAGGCGCTCTTCGCGGCTCATGATGCGTATCGGCTTGATCACTTCGGCCGACTTGGCCGCGTTTTCCGTGGCGCAGGCAGACTTGTCTTCCTGCACCATTGCGTACGGGCTGTAGTGCGGATCGACCTTGCCGGGCACATCGACGCGGGTGGAATTGTGCACGCCCCAGTCGTCGCCAGGCAACCAGCCGGACGGCACCATGAAGCCCGTGCCGCGCAAGTCGCGGATATCCTTGATGTTTTCGCCGGCAGCCAGGCGGTGGGTCAGGTCGACCAGCGCGCGCTCGGCATTGCCGAAGATCAGCAAATCGGCCTTGGAATCGGGCAAGACGGAACGGCGGACCTTGTCCGACCAGTAATCGTAATGGGCGATGCGGCGCAAGGACGCCTCGATACTGCCGATGACAATCGGCACGTCCGGGTACGCTTCACGCGCGCGCTGGGCGTAGACGGTGACGGCGCGGTCCGGGCGCTTGTTCGGTTCCCCATTGGCCGTGTAGGCATCGTCGGAGCGGATCTTGCGGTCGGCCGTGTACTGGTTGACCATGGAATCCATATTGCCAGCGGTAATGCCGTAATACAGGCGCGGCTTGCCCAATATGCGGAAGGCGTCGGCCGACAGCCAGTCCGGCTGGCTGATAATGCCTACGCGATAGCCCTGCGCTTCAAGCAGGCGGCCGACCAGGGCCATGCCGAAACTCGGATGGTCGATATAGGCGTCGCCGGTGACGAGGACGACGTCGCAGACGTCCCAGCCCAGCGCGTCCATCTCGGCGCGTGACATGGGCAGGAAAGGCGCAACGGCAGCGCGGGCAGACCGCTTGGGAACGGTCGCAAATAAATTGGTAGGGGAGCTCATAGGGTACGGATTGTACCGGAATTGGCCCCTTTCAGCCGGAGGGGCCGATTTTCACTGTCGTATTTCAGCGAAAAAAACGTTTTATTTTCAATTACTTGGGGTCAGACCCTCTGGGGCAATGCGCCCCAGTGGGGCGCATTGCGATCGCGAAGCGACGGACCCCAATTCAGAGCTGCATCAAATACCCATGTTGGCAAGAATCTCGCCCAGCTCACGTAAAGCAGGTTCCAGCTTCGGATGCTTCACGGCAAATTTGGCCGACAATTCCTGGCTGCGTTCGGCCAGGCCGTAGGTGGTCGAGTCTTCCAGATCAGCCAGTTGTTCCTGCGCCGCGCGCTTGGCCAGCAGCAGCTGGATGTCGCCGTCGAGTTTCTGCAGCAAACCATGCAATTCTTCATCGACGGGGCCGCCGGTCTCGATGCTCGAGTGCAGCTGTTGTAACGATTCCTTGAGTTTGCTATCCATGTCTCTTCCTGTCAGTCGGTAAATTGCGTGTCCAGGTATAACTGTTCGACCTTGCTCCTGGCCCACGGCGTCTTGCGTAAAAACTTCAGGCTAGACTTGATGCTGGGATCGCTGATAAAACAATTGATATCGATCCGCTTGCCCAGGCCATCCCAGCCATAATGGGCTTGCAGGCGCGTCACGATGGCTTCCAGGGTGACGCCATTCAAATCTTGCTGACTCATGTTCTCTTTCTGCTACCGGTCTACTCACTAACTACCATCACTCACTACCATGCATCTTACCCAATTTTAGCGTCCTGGTACGTTACGCTTGCGAGCGCTGTACGACGCAGCGCAAGCGTAACGATGCCTCCGCTTACTTGGTGTTCAAACCACGGCTTTCCAGCAGCGGTTCGATCTTGGCGTCACGGCCGCGGAAGTTGCGGTACAGCTGCAGCGCATCGACGCTGCCGCCGCGCGACAGCAGCTGGCTACGGAACCAGTCGCCGTTCTTGCGTGTCAGGCCGCCGTTTTCCTTGAACCACTCAGCCGTATCGGCGTCCAGTTTTTCCGACCACAGGTAAGCGTAGTACGCCGCCGAGTACTCGCCATTGAAGCTGTGCGAGAAATACGTGGTGCGGTAGCGCGGTGGCACCGGTGGGAAATCGACGCCCGCGTCTTTCAAGGCAGCAGCTTCAAACGCCACCACGTCGGTCGGGATTTGCGACGGGCTCAGCTGGTGCCAGCGCTGATCCAGCAAGGCTGCAGCGATGTATTCCGTCGTCATGAAGCCCTGGTTGAATTTCTTGGCGGCCTTGACCTTGTCGAGCAAATCTTGCGGCATCGGGGCGCCGGTCTGGTAATGCTTGGCGTAGTTTTGCAGCACTTCTGGCCACACAGCCCAGGTTTCATTGAATTGCGATGGGTATTCCACGAAGTCGCGCGGCACATTGGTACCCGAGAAGTATGGATATTTCACGTTCGAGAACATGCCGTGCAGCGCATGGCCGAATTCGTGGAACATGGTGGTAACTTCATCGAACGTCAGCAAGGTAGGCTGGCCAGCCGGTGGTTTTGGAATATTCAGCTGATTGGCGATCACCGGGTGGGTGTTCAGCAAGCCCGATTGCGACACGTATTCATTCATCCAGGCGCCGCCTTGCTTGTTGCCGCGCGCATAGAAGTCTTCCAGGAAAATGGCCAGCGGCTTGCCGTTGGCGTCGAACACGTCATATACGCGCACGTCCGGGTTGTAGACCGGCAAGTCCTTGCGTTCCTTGAAGGTGATGCCGTACAACTTGTTGGCAGCGAAGAACACGCCGTTGGTCAACACGTTGTTCAGTTCCAGGTATGGCTTCAGCTGATTTTCATCAAAGTGGAAACGCTCGGCGCGCAGCTTGTCGGTGTAGATCGCCCAGTCTTGCGCTTCAACCTGGAAACCACCCTTGTCGGCATCGATCAGTTTTTGCAGATCCGCCGCTTCGCGGTGCGCATTGGCAACAGCTGGCTTGGCCAGTTCGGACAGCAGGGTGTTGACGGTCTGCGTGTTCTTGATGGTTTCATCTTCCAGCGAGTAGGCCGCATAGTTCGGGTAGCCCAGCAAGGCAGCCCGGTCGGCGCGCAGCTTGGCCAGTTTCAGGACCACGCCGCGGTTGTCGAATTCGCCGCCCTGGATGCCACGGTTCAGCGAGGCTTGCATCAAGCGGGTGCGGGTATTGCGGTTGGTCAGCACGCCCAGTGGCGCCTGGCCCGAGGTGTTGGTCAGCGCGATCACAAATTTGCCGTCCAGGCCGCGTTTTTTCGCTTCGGCGGCAGCCGTATCGATGTCGCTGGCCGTCATGCCGTCCAGTTCGGCGCGGGTATCGACCACCAGGCCCTTGGCGTTGGCTTCTTTCAAGACGTTTTGCAGGAAGGTGGTTTGCAGTGCAGCCAGTTCGCCGTTATAGGCTTTCAGTTTTTCCTGGTCGGCGGCCGACAGCTTGGCGCCGGCGCGGACGAAATCGGTATGGTAGCGTTCCAGCAGGCGCACCGATTCAGCATCCAGGGCCAGCTTGTCGCGCTGGTCGTACAGCGCTTCGATACGCGCAAACAGTTTGGCGTTCAGGTGGATGCTGTCGTCGTGGGCCGCCAGTTTCGGCGCGATGTCCACGTTGATCTTGTCGATCTCGTCATTCGTGTTGGCGCCTGCCATATTGCTGAAGATGCTGTTCACACGGTGCAGCAACTGGCCGCTGCGCTCCAGCGCCACGATGGTGTTGTCGAAAGTGGCTGGTTTAGGATTGTTGGCGATGTGGTTCACTTCCGCCGTCTGGCGCTTCATGCCTTCCAGAAACGCTGGCACATAGTGCTCGTTCTTGATCAGACCAAATTGCGGCATCTGGAACGGCAGCGGGCTCGCCTTGAAGAAGGGGTTCGAGGCCGAAAACGCGGCGCTGGTCGGTGCACTCGCCGTTGCGGCTGCAGGCGTTGCGGCATAGGCAACTTGAGCCAGCATCAGGCTGGCGGCGATGACGAGCAATGTAGGACGGGTCATAAGATCTTTCTCTGGGAGCGGGGTAGAACCACAGGCAACTGTGCTGCGGACCAAGCGTCAAATCATATCAGCATGAAAGATTGGCGTCACTGAACAGCTGCAAGTGGCTTGCACTGAGCGTTTTTCAACGGTTTTGAAAACGATTTACCAAATAAAAACGGCCGCCAGACAAGGGCGACCGTTTTTTGATAAACCCGGCAAATCATCCCGAGATTATCATTCAAGCACTTACTTAAGTATTTACCTATTTCTTACTTTACATTCAAACCACGGCGTTTCAGCAAAGGTTCGATCTGCGCATCGCGGCCGCGGAAGTTGCGGTAGATGTCCAGCGCATCGGCGCTGCCGCCGCGCGACAGCAGCTTGGCACGGAACCAGTCGCCATTCTTGCGCGTCAATCCGCCGTTTTCCTTGAACCACTCAACCGTATCAGCGTCCAGTTTTTCCGACCACAGATAGGCGTAGTAGCCAGCCGAATAGCCGCCCGCAAATGCGTGCGAGAAGTACGTGGTGCGGTAGCGCGGTGGCGCCGGCGCGTAATCGATGCCGGCGTCCGTCAAGGCCGTCTTTTCAAACGCCAATACGTCGGTCGGGATCTGGGCCGGGGTCAGCTGGTGCCAGCGCTGGTCCAGCAGGGCCGACGCCAGGTATTCGGTGGTTTTGTAACCTTGGTTGAAATTGTCGGCTGCCGTGACTTTCGCCAGCAATTCGGCAGGAATCGGCGCACCGGTCTGGTAGTGCCTGGCGTAGTTTTGCAGCACTTCCGGCCACAGGGCCCACATTTCATTGACTTGCGATGGGTATTCCACGAAGTCGCGCGGCACGCTGGTGCCCGAGAAACGCGGATATTTCACGTTCGAGAACATGCCGTGCAGCGCATGGCCGAATTCGTGGAACATGGTGGTGACTTCGTCAAACGTCATCAAGGTCGGCTGGCCCGCTTCCGGCTTTGGAATGTTCAGGTTATTGGCGATCACCGGCTTGTTGCCCAGCAAGGCCGATTGGCTGACATAGGCGTTCGCCCAGGCGCCGCCGCGCTTGTTGCCGCGCGCATACGGGTCCAGGGTGAAGATGGCCAGTTGCGTGCCGTCTTCATTGAACACATCGTAGACCAGCATGTCGGCATTGTAGACAGGCAAGTCGGTGCGTTGCTTGAAGCTCAAGCCATACAGTTTGCCGGCGGCAACGAAGACGCCCTTGGTCAGCACGCTGTGCATTTCAAAATACGGCTTCAGCTGGCTTTCGTCAAAGCTGTAGCGTTCGGCGCGCACCTTGTCGCTGTAGAAAGACCAGTCGCTGGCCGCGACCTTGAAGCCGCCATTTTGCGCATCGATGACTTTCTGGATATCGCCCGCTTCGCGGCGCGCATTGTCGACGGCTGGCTTGGCCAGCTCACCCAGCAAGGCGTTCACGGCGGTGGTGGTTTTTGCCGTTTGATCTTCCAGCGAATACGCGGCGTAGTTCGGGTAGCCCATCAGGGTGGCGCGCTCGGCACGCAGGCGTGCCAGGTCCAGCACCACTTGCCGGTTGTCAAACTCGCCGCCATGGCTGCCGCGGGCCTGCGACGCGGCCATGATGCGCTCGCGCAAGGCACGGTTGGTCAGCAAGGACAGCGGCGCCTGGCCGGTGGTGTTGACCAGGGCGATCACGTATTTTCCGTCGAGACCGCGCTGCTTGGCCAGGCCGGCAGCCACATCGATGGCGGCTGGCGACAAACCGTCCAGCTCTTCACGCGTATCGACCACGATGGCCGAGGCGTTCAATTCTTTCAGCACGTTCTGTGCAAACTTGGTCGACAGGGCAGCGAGCTGGCCGTTGTACGATTTCAATTTGTCTTTGTCAGCGGCCGACAGCTTGGCGCCCGCACGGACGAAATCGGTGTGGTAGCGCTCCAGCAAGCGTTTCGATTCTGCATCGAGGCCCAGCTTGTCGCGCTTGGCGTACAAGGTGCTGATGCGTTGGAACAATTTATCGTTGAGCATGATCGCATCGCTGTGGGCAGCCATTTTTGGCGCCAGCTCGCGTTCCAGGCCCTGAATGGTGTCATTCGTGTTGGAGCCGGACATCACCGAAAACACGGTGCGCACGCGGCCCAGCAACTGGCCCGAGCGTTCCATGGCAACGATGGTGTTGTCAAACGTCGCGGCCTTTGGATTGTTGGCGATGGCATTGATTTCCGCCAGGTGGGCGGCCATGCCTGCCGTAAAGGCGGGTCCGTAATCGGCGTCCTGCACCTTGTCGAACGGCGGGTAATGGAAGGGCAGCGCGCTCACTTGCGCAAACGGATTCGAGGCAGGCAAGGCTGCTGCCGCGACAGCGGTCGAAGCAGTGGCTGGCGCGTTGGTGGCGGCAAAAGCGGCTGGCGCCAGCATCAGGCTGGCGGCGATGACGAGCAGGGTTGGACGGGTCATGACTTCTTTCAAAGAGCGCAAGAGAGCCGCGATTGTGTCGCGGGCCAACTTGAAATCATAACAGCATGACACTCTTGCGTCACTCGCAACTACCGATGGTATCGATCCATACGGTAATGAGCAGTTTTCATACGGTATTGATAAAAAGTGAAGTCGATCGCGTCTACTACGCTGCTCAAATGATAATTTATTGCCTATCAGATACAACTATGCCAGCATGATGCGCAGCGGCAGGATGGCCTGTCGCAACCGTCATTGCAGGAAACCATGTGCGAAAAATACGCTGGATTATCATGTTAGTCATACTGGCGCTGGCGGCCTATCTAAGCCTGTGGCCCGTCCCGATTCACGCGGTCAATTGGCAAGCGCCAGTGGCGCCTGGCTATGTGGGCGTGCATGCGCCCAACAGCAAATTGACCGGCAGGCATCACATTTTGCTGCAAGGCGAGCAAGGGCCCGAACATATCGTCTTCGGCCCCGATGGCAAGCTGTACACGGCAGTAGCCAGCGGCAAGATTTTGCGCATGGACGCCGATGGTGGCGCACAAGAAGTATTTGCGACGACCGGTGGCCGTAGCCTGGGCCTGGCCTTTGATGCACAAGGCAATCTGATCGCAGCCGATGCCGTCAAGGGCTTGCTATCGATAGCGCCCGACGGCAAGGTCAATCTCCTCAGCAACAGCGTCGATGGACACGCCATCCGCTTTACCAATGCAGTGGTGGTGGCCAGCACTGGCAAGATTTATTTTACCGAATCATCGACACGCTTTACGGCAGCCGATTGGGGCAGCACTCTGGCAGCGGCCACGCTGGACGTCATGGAACAATCGGCCACCGGCAGGGTGCTTGAATACGACCCCGCCACGCAGGCAACGCGCATCGTTGCCTATGGCTTGAGCTTGGCCAACGGCATCGCCTTGAGTGCCGACGAACAAACGCTATTGATGGCCGAGAGCGGAAGATACCGGGTCTGGAAAATTGCCGCGCAAGCAGCGCAGCTGGACGTGGCGCAGCCGTCGGAGCAGGCCAGTGTGCTGTTAGACAATCTGCCTGGCTACCCCGATAACCTGATGCGTGGCCTGGACGGCAAGCTGTGGCTGGGACTGGCAGGACAACGCAATGAGCTCGACGCCATGGACCAAAAGCCATTCTTGCGCCAGATGATGCTGCGCATCCCGCAAGCGCTGTGGCCCCTGCCCAAACCTTATGGCCACGTGATGGCTTTCACGGAAGACGGTCAGATTGTGGCCGACCTGCAAGACCCGAGCGGGACGTCACCGCTGACGACCGGTATCACGGAAACCCGCACATGCCTGTACCTGCAGGCGGCCGATGGCAAGAGCCTGGATTGGCTCGAACGCTGATCGCTTAATAATGCGGCGGGCGCTCGTTGACCATGCCGCCATTGGCTTGCTGCGCGCCATCGCGCACGTGTTCACCTAGCTTGTGCAGCATCTTTTCCAGCTGGTCGATGCGGCGCCCCTGCTGGTACACCATCTGGTTCAAGGATTCGACCAGGTCTTCCTGCTGCGCCAGCTTGATTTCGATATCGACGAAGCGCACTTCCATCTGTTCTGCATTTTCCATAGTACTCACGGTGATTCCTGGCATCAAAGGCGCATTTTACCGTCCGCACTTGCGAGACAGGTCAAACAGCATGCGCTTAGTCTCAAACCAGCTGCCATTCTTCGCTATTCTCAGTGCAATCACGGATAAACCCGCTTGACGAATGAGAACAAACGATTACAATGACTATGCCGACTGATCCAATTGACGCAGCGCCGCCTGCGTTGTTACTGATCGACACGCGCAAGACTGCCGAATATCGCCGCTGGGAAGATAGTCTGCATGACGTGGCGGCAGCCGCCATCGATGCCCGCATCAAGAACTTGCAGCATGGCAAAAAAGGCGATTGGAGTGCGGTGGGCGAAGGCGTGTGCGAATTGCGCTTTTTACAGACGGGTCCCGGATGGCGCGTGTATTTTCACGAGACGAATCTGGGAACCTTGATCTTGTTGCTGCTCGGCGGCAATAAATCGAGCCAGCAGCGCGACATCAAAAAAGCCCAGGCGATTTTGAAAGAACTGAGAGCCCGGCAAGCGGCCATCCGCAAACAGGCAGCGGGCACATCAACAGGAGTGCGTAAAAAATGAAATCACCCATCGACAATGACTTCGATCTGGACGACCTCGAAGCGCTGGGCCTGTCCCCTTTCGACCCGACACAACACCTGAGCAGCAAGGAAGCGGTGGCCGCTTACATGAGCGAAATCGTGGCCACCGGCAATGCCGATCTGTTCCGCGCGGCGATGAGCGACGTGGTGCGTGCCTACGGCATGGGCAAGGTGGCGGCGCAAGCCGATATCACGCGTGAAGGTGCGTATAAAGCCTTGCGCGCCGGCAGCAAGCCACGCTTCGAAACCATCCTCACCATGCTCGATGCGCTGGGCATGCAGTTTGCCATCGTGCCCAAACCTTCGCATGAGAGCGGAGCGATCTGAGCTTATCCCTTGGGCGTATTCAGCAAGGCCTTCATGCGCGCCAGCCGTTCTTTCGGTGAAATCACTTCCGCTTCCGTCGGCACGGCGTCGCCCACATCGAGTTCCATTTCCTTGATGAAACGCGACGGGTCGCAATGGACTTGCTCACCGGCCCGCTTGCGCTTCTTGCACCAGCTGACGTGCAAGGTGCGCTGGGCGCGCGTGATGCCGACGTACATCAAACGGCGCTCTTCCTGTATGCGCGCGCCCATCGTTTCGGCAGGCGCATCGGCGTCGCCCTTGTGCGGCAAGATACCCTCTTCCACACCGACCAGAAACACGTGTGGAAACTCCAGCCCTTTCGAGGCGTGCAGGGTGGACATGCGCACGGCGTCCTGCTCTTCATCCTTGCCTTCCAGCATGGTCATCAGGGCCACCATCTGCGTCAGTTCCAGCACGTTCTTTTCTTCGCCGTCGCGCTCCTTGCCACCGCGCCCACGCTCCTTGAGCCAGTTGACGAATTCCAGCACGTTTTGCCATTTGCTTTGCGCTTGCCGCTCTTCAAACGCATCGTACAGATACGATTCGTAGTGGATTTCCTTCATCATGTCGTCCAGTACTTCGGCCGCGTTATCGCCGCTGCCGGACGGTCCCGGACGGCTTGCGCGCGATTCCAGATCATTGATGAAGTTGCAGAAGTCGCGCAGCGGTCCCAGCTGGCGATCCGTCAGCTTGGCTTCGATGCCGCCCTTGAACACGGCCTGGAACAGCGAGCACTGCCACTGGCCTGAAAACGCGCCCAGCACTTCCAGGGTCGATTGGCCCACGCCCCGGCGCGGCGTGGTCACGGCGCGAATGAAGGCCGGATCGTCGTCTTCATTGGCCAGCAGGCGCAAATAACTGATGATGTCCTTGATTTCGGCCTTGTCGAAGAAACTCTGGCCACCCGAAATCGTGTACGGAATACGTTCCTTGCGCAAACACTGTTCGATGATGCGCGCCTGGTGGTTGCCCCGGTACAAAATCGCGTAATCGGAAAATTTATTCTTGCGCTCGAAATGGTCGGCCGAAATCATGATGGCGACCTGTTCCGCCTCCTGCTCGTCGGTCTGCATGCCCAGCACCTTGATCGGTTCGCCCAGGCCATGTTCAGACCACAGCGACTTTTCAAACAGCTTAGGATTGTTGCCGATGACGGCATTGGCGGCATTCAAAATGCGCATGGTGGAGCGGTAATTCTGCTCGAGCTTGATAACGCGCAAATCGGGGAAATCCGTCTCCAGCGTTTTCAGGTTTTCCACGGTAGCGCCGCGCCAGGCGTAGATCGCCTGGTCGTCGTCGCCCACGGCCGTAAACATCGGCTTCTTGCCGATGCCCGTCACCATCAGTTTCACCAGTTCGTACTGGCACGTGTTCGTGTCCTGGTATTCATCGACCAGCAGGTAGCGCAGGCGGCGCTGCCACTTGTCGCGCACGGCGCCATTGTTGCGGAACAATTCCACCGGCAAACGGATCAAGTCATCGAAATCGACCGCCTGGTAAGCGGACAAAGTGGCCACATAGCTGCGGTAAATGCGCGCCGCGTTGGCCTCGTCTTCATCCTTGGCTTGCGCCAGCGCCGTGTCCGGGTCGATCAAGCCATTTTTCCATAGCGACATGGCGGTCTGGATCTGGCGGATAATCTGTTTATCGGTGGTAATCGCCAAATCTTGCACCAGCGAAAAACAGTCGTCGCTATCCATGATGGAAAACCGGTCTTTCAGCCCCACGCCATTGGCTTCCTGGCGCAGGATTTTCACCCCCAGCGAGTGGAAAGTCGACACCGTCAATTGCTTGGCCTGCCGTGGCTGTTTCAGCAGTTTGGCGATGCGCTCCTGCATTTCCAGCGCCGCCTTGTTGGTGAACGTCAAGGCAGCAATGGTGCGCGGATCGTAGCCACGGTCTTCGATCAGATGGGCGATCTTTTGCGTGATCACGCGCGTCTTGCCCGAACCGGCGCCCGCCAGCACCAGACAGGGACCGTCGAGATAGGTAACCGCTTCGCTTTGGGGAACGTTAAGACCGAATTGTGGCGCTTTGGACATCAGGGTATTTCCGGAGGGAACAGCAGCCCATTGTAACAGCGTCGTGCAGGCCATTTGCGTTCCAGCATATGCCTGAAAAACGGGCAATGGCGTTGATAAATTTAGTACGGTCGCCATCTAGCCCGATTGACACTGTGCGGCAAAGCCTTGCCTGGAGTACCATTCCGCCTATATCGCCCCTGCGTTCCAACTTACCAAATGGCAGCCCTATGAAATTTGAACACCTGATAGAAATCAACGATCCCCTCAACCCGCTGATCGACACCCTGAGCCTGGAGCAAGTGTGGCGCGGCCTGGTGCTGCGCGCCGAATCGCCGAAGCTGTTCGTGCCGCATCTGGATGAATGCCAGATCAGCGAGCGTGGCGGCAGCGGCTTTTCGCGCCGTTTGCGCTACGGCGAACTGGTGATCGAAGACAAGGTGATCCTGGTGCCGCAGATGCAGGTGCGTTATGAAGTAGCCGCGCAGAAGGATATCAGCGCTTCGTCGCTCGTCATGACGATCGAGATGCCAGATGAAGCCAGCCTGTGGGTGCGTTTCCAGTACGACGACGGCCACGACGCCGCCACCGATGCGGCCAACGCCATGTACGATGACTTCCGCCGCTCCGCCTATCAGGAATCGGACATCGACACGATACGCCTGCTGCGTGAACTGGCGGCCGAGGGCCGCCTGGATACGGATCTGCTCAATTAATTGACTCCGCCAAGCCTGTATCAGGCAGCTTGTCTGCCTGATTTACGGCGCGTCATGAAGCCCAGCAAACCCAGGCCGGCCAGCAGCATGGCATAGGTTTCAGGTTCGGGTATGCTCGCTACGTACACCCGGTTAATACCCCATCCCTCGTTAACGAGGCCCTCATCCTGGCCCGAGTAGGAAAACGTGAGCGTGTTGAGTCCGGTAACCAACCAGAGAACAGGGATGAATACGTCCACCTTGCCACCGGAAAAACTGCCGTTCGATACAGCCTTGGCCACGGCATTGTAGGGATTAGCGTAAATCACGTTGGCGCCACCGCCGCCCAGATCCCAGGTCGCGCTCAATACTGTGTTGCCGTTGAGTGTCAAGTTAAACACATCGCTGTAGGCATTCGCACCATCAAGACTGCCATATCCCTGAATCTGAAAGTTGAGCGATACGCCTCCATTGGTAACACTTTCGAAGCTATCGCTGATCTGACCCGGACTGGCCAGCGCACCCAGATTGCTATGGTCCCTAAGAATGTATATGGTGCCGTAACCGGCATAGGCATTGGACGACAAGACGGCGGTAAACAGCGCTATCAGGCAGATCAGTTTTTTCATCGCTAAGCTCCAGTGAGATTGTCGTCATAGCCTATGTCTGAAAAACGGGAAACTGGCGCAAGCGCGCAGACATTTGCCATCCATGGTGTGTGTACTTCTGTAAATAATGGTAAGTATTTTTGATAACAAAAACAACTGTACACTGACTATTTACACAAATAAATTACCATAAATACAACGACATTGGAAACTTAAGGACGGCCAGTCATCACGGTGCTGGCGTGCAATCGGCACAGTCGGCCACATGTTCTGGTTCCGTATCGAGGTGCGCGACCAGTGCGCGCAGCGCCGTGCGCACGCCTTCCTCGATGACCGGGTGGTAAAACGGCATCTCGAGCATGGCGGGCACCGTCAGTTCTGCCTGGCACGCCCAAGCCAGCAGATGGCCCAAGTGCTCGGCGCGTGGACCTATCATCTCGGCGCCCAGGAAACGCTTGCTGCCGAACTCTGCATAAACACGCAGCAAGCCCTGATTTTGCAGCATCACGCGGCTGCGGCCCTGGTTGCTGAATGACACGCTGCCGATGGCAAAGTGGCCCGAATGGCTGATCGATAATTGCTGGTAAGTGGCGCCCACGGTGGCGATCTGCGGCTCGCTGAAAGCAATCGCCAGCGGCGTGCGCCGCAAGCCCGGCGTCACTTGCGGATAACGCGCCGCATTGTCGCCCGCGATACGCCCCTCGTCGGCCGCTTCTGGCAGCAGCGGCACGTCGTTGTCAACGTCGCCGGCAATAAAAATGGCGCTCGTGCCACACTGCATGGTGTGCTTGTCATACACGGGGATGCCATGACGGTCGAGTTCGATATGCGCCGCGTCCAGGCCGATATCGTGCACATTCGGGCTGCGTCCGATGGCGGCCAGCAAGTACTCAAAGGACTCGGTTTTTTCCTGGCCTTCACCATCGCGGCTGGTCAGCAAAATGCCTGCTCCATCAAGCGCCTTTTCCACCCTGGCCACGCTGGTCTGGAAGCGGATGTCGAGCTCTTTTGCCAGCACCGTGGCGGCCTCCTGCAAGACTCGCGGATCGCTCAATTGCGCCAGCTTGGTGCCGCGCGCAAACAAGCTCACGCGCACGCCCAGACGCGCCAGCGCCTGGCCCAGCTCCAGTCCGATCACGCCGCTGCCCACCACCGCCACCGAAGCGGGTAAATCGGTCCAGTCGAACACGGCGTCGCTATTGATCACGCGCTCGCCGGCCGCCTGCCATTCGGGCGGCACGATGGGCGTGGAACCGGTGGCGATCACCACGCTGCCAGCCTCGACGATGGTGTGATCATCCACCTGCAGTCTGTTGGGCGCCAGGAAGCGCGCATGACCCTGCAATTTTTCAGCCTCGGGGATCGCCTCGACGCCTTCGAGCACGAAGCCGACAAAGCGGTCGCGCTCGCTACGCACGCGGGCCATCACCTGCTTTCCATCAATCTTCACGGGGCCGGGAAACACGCCAAACGCGGGCGCGGCCGCCACCGCATGGGCCGCTTCGGCGGCGGCGATCAGCAATTTGCTGGGCATGCAGCCCACGCGCGCGCAGGTCGTGCCGTAGGGGCCGCTTTCTATCATCACCACGCGCTTGCCATCGAGGCGCGCCGCCCTGTGGGCCGTCATGCCTGCCGTGCCGCCGCCGATCACGGCCACATCCACTTGTATCGTCTTCATGTCTTGCTCCGTCCCGCTGTGTTGGTGTGTTTGCGAGCATCGATACTACCCTTTTGCTGAAAATAAGGTTTTACTTTGCGGCAACACATGCATTAGTATTACTAATCATTCTCAAAATATATAAGCACAGCTAATGGGATCATTCGATTATCGCGCGCTGGCCGTGCTGGACGCCGTTGCCAGCCACGGCAGTTTCGACAAGGCCGCCCTGGCCCTGGGCATTACCCAGTCAGCCGTGTCGCAGCGCATCAAGGCGCTGGAAGACGCCAGCGGGCGCTTGCTGATCATTCGTGGCCAGCCAGCCGTGCCGACGGGCCTGGGCCAGCGCCTGATCGTGCATTACCGCAACGTGAAGTTGATGGAAGCGTCGCTCGATATCGACCTGGGCAACAGCATCAGCATGCCGGAAATCGCTATCGCCATCGATGCCGACAGCCTGGCCAGCTGGTTCCCCGATACCCTGAGCGCACTGCTGGCGCCGCCCCGCTGCCAGCTCGACGTGCGCCTGGCCGATAGCGATGCTGCCCTGCAAATGGTGCGCGACGGTAGCGTCTTCGGCTGTGTGGCGGCCGCCAGCATGACTGGCGATGCGGCAGCGGCCATCAGCGTCACGCCGCTGGGGACCTTGTCCTATGTCTGCGTGGCCACACCCGTGTTTGCGGGGCACTGGTTTGGTGATGGTTTTTCACGCGAGGCGGCGTTGCTGGCGCCGGCCGTGGTCAGCCAGCACTGCTTGCTGGCGCGTTTCCTCAGCGAACAACTGGGCATGCGCGAGCCATTCCCACATCACACTTTACCGGTGGAGAGCGCGCGCCGGGCCTGCATCCAGAATAACCTGGCCTATGGCTTGATGCCGCAACGGCTGGCCGCGCAGGCGCTGGCCACGGACAGGCTGGTGGACTTGCTGCCTGGCCGCACGCTGGACCTGCCTCTGAGCTGGCATGCCTGGGCGCTGGATACGCCATTTACCAAGTTGCTGTCGGAACAGATCATCAAGGCGGGCCGCGATTATCTGCACTAATTAAATGTCCAGCGGATCGACTTCCAGCGACCATTTGACGCGCGACTTCATGGCCCGCAGCGCCGTCAGCCATTCCTTCAGGAACGCTTGCAAGGCGGGCCGCGAGGCCGATTCCAGCAGCAACTGGGCGCGGTCCACATTGTAGACACGCGTCATGCTCATCGGAATCGGATCATTGATGGTGATGGCCGGGTGCGCCATGCAATCCTTGGCCGCCTGCAAGAACTCGATGGCGGTCGCCAATTCCGGCGCTTCGGCGCGCAACAGGGCCTGGAACAGATACGGCGGCAACGCTGCTTGTGCCCGCTCTTCCAGCAGGCTGGTGGCGAAATGATCGTAATCGTGGTTCACCACGGCGTCGTACAGCGGATGGCGCGCATAACGCGTCTGTATCAGCACTTCGGAAACGCTGCCGCCTTCTGTCTGCGCCGCGCGGCCGGCCCGGCCCGCCACCTGCATCAGTTGCGCAAACAAACGCTCGCTGGCCCGGTAATCCTGTGAAAACAGGGCCGTGTCAGGGTTCAAGATACCCACCAAAGTCAGCTTTTTGAAATCGTGGCCCTTGGCCACCATCTGCGTGCCGATCAGGATGTCGACCTCACCGCGGTGCACGGTATCGAACGCCTCTTGCGCGCTGCCCTTCTTGCGCGTGGAATCGGCGTCGATGCGCAAGATGCGCGCTTCTGGAAACAGTTGCTGCAGACCTTCTTCGACCCGCTGCGTGCCGCGTCCCAGCGGCTGCAGATCGACGTTGCCGCAAGTGGGGCAATGACGGGGGATGCGCAATTCCAGGCTGCAATGATGGCAGCGCAAGCGATGCTCGGGTTTGTGCAGCACCATGAACGAGGTGCAACGCGTGCAGTTGCTGATCCAGCCGCAGGACTCGCAGCAGATCACGGGCGAATAACCGCGCCGGTTCAAAAACAGCAGCGACTGTTCGCCGCGTTCCATGCGCAACTTCAAGGCTGCCACCAGGTGCGAAGTGAGGCCGTCTTTCGGTTTGTCGCGCTCCATGTCGAGCAATTTTACGCGCGGCAAGACCGCATTTTTGACGGCCCGCTCGCGCAATTCCAGCTTGCGGTAGCGCCCCGTCTGGGCGTGATGCCAGCTTTCCAGCGACGGCGTGGCTGAACCGAGCACGATGGGTATCTGCAATTGCCAGGCACGCCAGACGGCCAGGTCGCGCGCCGAATACCGCAAGCCTTCCTGCTGCTTGTAAGACGGGTCGTGTTCTTCGTCGATAACGATCAACTTGAGCTTGGGCAAGGAAGCCAGTACCGCCAGGCGCGTGCCCAGCACGATGCGCGCCTGGCCCTGGTGCGCAGCCAGCCAGTGCAGCATGCGTTCGCCTTCCGACAGGCTGCTGTGCAAGGTAGCGAGCATGACGCCGGGAAAGCGCGCGCGGATATTGCCTTCCAGCTGGGGCGTAAGGTTAATTTCAGGCACAAGTATCAGGATCTGCGCATCGTCTTCGCGCGCCAGCACCTGGGCGCAGGCCTGCAGATACACTTCCGTCTTGCCGCTGCCCGTCACGCCATACAGCAAGGTCGGCTTGAAACCCTGCGCGCCGCCGATGGCGTCCGCCGCTTCCTGCTGGGCCGGGTTCAGCGCCGGCATGTTCAAGGGCGTGCCGTCATGGGCGTCGGGCAGCTTGGCCAGCTTCTTGATGGCGCGATCCAGCGCCACGGTAGTGAGGACCCGCAGGTTTTTCGGCACACCGGGCAAGGCGACTTCACCGAGCGGGCGCTGGTAATAATCGGCGGCAAAGGCAGCCAGCGCCAGCCATTCGGCCGACAGGGGCGACAGCTGCGAGCGCACCGCCAGCACCTCTTTCAGTTTTGCGTCGGGCACATCCGTGCTATCGGCGATGCCGACGATCAGCCCGACCACTTCGCGCCGGCCAAACGGCAGCAGCGCCAGCTGGCCCACTTGCGGCAGCGGCGCATCGTCCTCACTACGCCAACGATAGTCGAACACGGCGTTCAGGGGCGTATCGAGCGCGATTTGAAGGATGCACTGCCTGAGTATGCCCTGCGTCATGAGTCTTGCCTATCTTGATAAAAAATCGCACCCGGCGATGCCACAGCCCACGGGCCAGCCGGCCATGATACTTGGTCTGTCCGCCGAATACCTACACCCGCCCTCAGGCAGGCGCCCGGAGCGAAAAAATAGCCCATGCTGTCTGAAGATAATTCTGTGGATAACTTTGTGGACAAAGCAAAATTAACTTCGAGAATAATGTGGATATAAAATTCGCATCTGCGTCAAGGGGGGCACGATATAAAAATTAATCGTTTAAAATCAGTTACTTGAAAAATCATGCCCCGGAGAGGCAAAATGGCTGGCATCTTTCTGCTTCTGTGCATAACTGAACTATTCTCAAAATTTTTACTCAGCAATTACAGCAAATTAGCTAGTGAAAATCAAAACATTCTCTTTACAACAAGATCAAACCGGCAAGCCGCCGCCGAAGGCAATCGATTGCAGCAATGGCGAGATGGAAAATTATTTAAATATCATGCAATGCAGCATGAACTTCAGGTAAAACCTGAACAATGACGCTAAGTGCCCGTTAACAAAATACTTTTCTTTTTTATCCACAGAATCTGTTGATAACTTTGTGGACAATGAACGGATAAGCGCGACGCCTGGTGGAACAACCTTGCCAGATATGGCAAGGTATATTCAAAACGAAAAAAATTAGCCCTTACAAATCAATTACTTGCAATAGCCCTCCGGGCTACGGTTTTCAGCTGCCTGTTATTTCCGCAGCAAAAAAAATTGTGCATAAGTCGCCTCTGCCTCGCAGCGTGCCCAATAAAAAAGCAGGCTTCCCGAGGGAAAACCTGCTTCCAGATCGCCAGGCGCCAGCGGCGCCCGTAGCAAGCTACTTGCTTATTTAGCCAGCCCTTGGCCGCTGCGCATGGCGCGGCTCATGCTGTGCACGGCTTCCACCATGGCGGCCACCGATTCCGGCGGCGTGAACTGGGAAATACCGTGGCCCAGGTTGAATACGTGGCCGTTGCCTTCCGATGGCGCACCAAAGGCGTTGAGCACCTTGGCCACTTCGGCACGGATCTGCTCGGGGCTGGCGAACAGGATAGCCGGGTCGAGGTTGCCCTGCAAACCCACTTTATGGCCGACCAGCTGGCGTGCACGCGTCAGGTTGACGGTCCAGTCCAGGCCTACGGCGTCGGCGCCGATGTCGGCGATCTGCTCGATCCACTGGCCGCCGCCCTTGGTAAACACGATGGCGGGAATCTTCACGCCATCCTTGTCGCGTTTCAACTGCGCCACCACTTGCTGCATATAGGACAGCGAGAATTCCTGGTAGGCGCCATCGGCCAGCGCACCACCCCAGGAATCGAAAATCATCACGGCTTGCGCGCCGGCATCGATTTGCGCATTCAGATATTGCGCCACGGAGGTGGCGTTGATCGCCAGGATGTGGTGCATCAGGTCGGGACGGTTGTACAGCATCTTCTTGATGGTGTGAAACTCTTTCGAGCCGCCGCCTTCCACCATATAGCAGGCCAGAGTCCATGGGCTGCCGGAAAAACCGATCAGCGGCACGCGGCCGTTCAATGCCGTGCGGATTTGCGTGACGGCATTGAAAACGTAGTCGAGCGAGGACAGGTCCGGCACTTGCAAGGCCATCACATCTTGCTCGGTGCGCAGCGGACGCTCGAACTTGGGGCCTTCGCCATCGGCGAAATACAGGCCCAGGCCCATGGCGTCGGGCACGGTCAGTATGTCGGAGAACAAGATCGCGGCATCGAGCGGGAAACGCTCCAAAGGCTGCAAGGTGACTTCGGTCGCGTAATCGGGATTCTTTGCCAGGCCCAGGAAGGAACCGGCCCGCTCGCGCGTGGCGCGGTATTCGGGCAGGTAGCGGCCCGCCTGGCGCATCAGCCAGACTGGCGTGTGCTCGGTCGGCTGGCGCAACAGGGCGCGCAAGAAAGTATCGTTCTGGAGCGGAGCAAATTGTGGCATGGCGGGCAATCGAGCTTGAAGAAGCAGTATTATCGCATCCAATCGAGGCTAAATCATTGATTCCAGTGCTCGTTTGCAGCATTTGCCGCATGGACAATAGCTTTCGCTGTGCCGTCCCTTCCATTATGATGATGGACGCCGCCACGCTGCATCACGACGCCGGGCGGCGTTCTCGCCCACTACCACACGGAGCCTGCATGACATCGATCCCATCCCGTACGACCGCCCCTTATGGCGCCTGGCCTTCGCCGATCAGCGCCGCACTGGTGGCCGCCGGCGCCTCGCCGTTGACGCAACTGGCCCTGGGCGGCGCGGATGGCAGCGATGTCTACTGGCTCGCTGGCCGCGCCAGCGAAGCAGGCCGCAATACCCTGCTGCGCCAGCGCGGCGCGCGGGTCGATGAATTGACGCCGCTACCGTTCAATGTGCGCACGCGCGTGCATGAATACGGCGGCGGCGCCTACGTGGTCGATGGCGATACCGTGTATTTTTCGCATTTCGCCGACAACCGCCTGTATCGCCAGAGCGGTGATGCTGCCCCCGAAGCGTTCAGCGCCGGCGGCACCACGCGGCATGCCGACTTCGTCGTCGACCATGCACGCAGCCGCCTGATCGCCGTGCGCGAACAGCATCCGGAGCAAGGCCACGCCCATCCCGAAAACAGCCTGGCCGCGGTGCAGTTTGACGGCAGCGAAACGGTGCTGGCGCGCGGCCACGATTTTTATGCGGCGCCGCGCTTGTCGCCGGACGGCAGCCAGCTGGCCTGGATCAGCTGGGACCATCCGCGCCTGCCGTGGCAGGGTACGGAGCTGTGGCTGGCCGACGTGCATGCCGATGGCACGCTGGGTTCGCCGCGCCTGATCGCCGGTGGCGAGCGTGAATCGATTTGCCAGCCGGAATGGTCCCCGAACGGCTTGCTGCATTTTGTTTCCGACAGCAGCGGCTGGTGGAATCTGTATCGATTGCACGGCGCCGATATCGAGGCGCTATGCCCGATGGAAGCGGAATTTGCCACGCCGCACTGGACCTTCGGCGCTTCCATGTACGGTTTCCTGTCGTCCGACGAGATCATCTGCACCTATATCCAGCAGGGCGTCAGCCACCTGGGGCAATTAACCGTGGGCAGCGCCAGGCTGGAAGCCATTGCCCATCCGTACCAGGAAATCCGCGAACTGCGCGTGGGGCCGGGCTACCTGGCCTTGCTGGGCGGCAGCCCGACCATCGCGCTGGAACTGGCCCGCATCGATCTGTCGAACAATGAACTGGAAGTGCTGGCCCAGTCGATCACGGCACTGCCTGCGCTCGGCTACCTGTCCGTGCCGCGCAGCCTGAGTTTTCCCAGCAACCACGGCCGCACGGCGCACGCCTTCTTTTACCCGCCCCACAATGTGGACGTGCAAGCGCCAGAAGGCAGCTTGCCACCGGTCATCGTCATCAGCCATGGCGGCCCTACCAGCATGGCCAGCAACACCTTGAAACTGGCGACACAGTACTGGACCAGCCGCGGCATCGGCGTGCTGGACGTGAACTACGGCGGCAGCAGCGGTTTCGGCCGCGAGTACCGCGATGCGCTCAAGGGGCAATGGGGCATTGTCGACGTGGAAGACTGCATCGCCGGCGCGCGTTATCTGACCGCCCATGGCCTGGCCGATCCTGAACGCCTGATCATCCGTGGCGGCAGCGCCGGCGGTTTTACCACTTTGTGCGCGCTGACCTTCCACGATGTATTCAAGGTGGGCGCCAGCTATTACGGCGTGTCCGATCTGAAGGGACTGGACCTCGATTCGCACAAGTTCGAAGCGCGCTATACCGATTATTTGATCGCATCCCAGCCGCAAGCCGAAGTGCTGTACCGCGAGCGCTCGCCCATCCACCACACGGATAAATTGTCGCGCCCCATGATTTTCCTGCAGGGCCTCGATGACAAGGTAGTGCCGCCGCAGCAATCCGAACTGATGGTCGACGCCTTGAAAGCGCGCGGCGTGCCGGTGGCCTATGTACCCTTGGCAGGCGAAGGCCATGGTTTCCGCAAGGCCGAAAACATCGTGCGCACCCTGGACGCGGAGCTGTATTTTTATCAGCGCGTGCTGAAACTGGCCACGCCTGCCGGCGAGGCGCCCGTACACATCGATAATCTGCCTGCCTGACTTTTCACCGTAACACCGACGCGGAAGCCGCATGACCGATCAGCATTTGCTCAATGAATTCAACGCGCTGGAACAGCACGACAAAATGATCCTGGCCTTGCTGGCCATCGCCGGCGAGCCGGTTGGCAAGCATGCCGTGTATGAACACTTGCAGCGCGCCAATGTGGTCGAGCCTGACGGCACGCCATTCACGCTGGCGGTCGTCACCGGCATGCTGCAGCGCCTGGCCCGCCTGGCGTATGCGGAAGAGGTGGTGGGGCGCGGTTTTGCCTGCGCCGCCAGGCTGCGCTGGCCCGCCATGCACGCGGCCATCGAACACCTGGTGTTCCGCGACCTGTGCCAGGCAATCGAGCTGATCAATCCCGTGCGCCGCAACTGGGATGGCTATGTGGAATTGCGCAGTTACCGGCAAGGCGTGGCGCGTTTGCGCATCGCCCTGCTGCGCAACGATGAAACACGCCAGATAGCCGCCATCCTGGCCGCCTGTATGGCCTGTTATGAAGCGCAGCAACTGCATCCGCTGATCGAGATTTTTGGCCGGCCATTCGAGCCGGACATGCTGTCCTTCGTCGTGCCCCAATTACAGGATGAAATCCTGGCCGTGCTGCTGGGCAATGCACCGCGTGAACCGGCCACGGCACAAGCCATCCGCGCCTGCGCGCGCGCGCATTTCGCGGCCCAGTCGGCGATCGGCGACCATATCGCCGCCGCCCTGCCGCTGGCCCTGGCTGAAGACGCCCTGCTGTGCGGCGAGCTCGATATTGCCGCACAGTACCTGGCAAGCCAGCAAGGGCCGCAGGCGCTGTTTATCGACAGCAGCATTGCCGTGTTGCGCGGTGAACATGCTCACGCCGTGGCGGGCTTTGAAACGGCTTTGAAGGGCTTGCGCAAGGAAAGCGGCAAACGCAAGCTGTGCTTTAGCGGCATCGGCGGCCATCTGTATGTGCTGACCTTGCTGCGCAGCAATGACGCCAAAGCCTTGAAAGCGGCGGAAACCTATCTCGATATCGCCCTGCACGCGCAACCCAACCATGACAGCGTGGTCTACCAGCAACTGAGCATGCTGCGCCAGGTGCGCGCCGGCATCATGCAAGCGGACATCATTCCCACGCGTAACTGGGAAACGGGTCTGCAGGCGCAATTGTTCCAGGCCTTGCTGTACTACTGGCTGGCCCTGCCGCAATTGAGCGAACGCACACCGCAATTACATGCGCTGGTGCAGCAAGCCGACGCGGCCGGCTATGACTTGATCGCGGCGCAAACGGCCGGCCTGCTGGGCCTGATGGGCGAGCCGGCACAAGAACGTTATGCCACGTCCAGGCGGGCCCAGCATGGCTTGACGGACATGGCGCCCTGGTTCGAACGCCAGGAAGCATGGCAGCGCCAGCTGAGCGCCCTGATCAACCTGCAGCAAAACGCCCCGCTGGAAACGCCAGGCAATATTTCGCGCCTGGTGTGGCTGGTGGCGTTCGATGCGCGCCATGGCATCACGGAAGTGGAAGTGCGCGAGCAAAAGCGCGATGTCCGCGGCGGCTGGAGCAAGGGCCGCGCCATGGGCTTGAAGCGCCTGGCCGAAGAAGTGGGCGAAATCGATTTCCTGTCGCCGCAAGATGTGCGCGCGGCCGGCAGTATTGCACCATTCAAGCAATATTACTCGTCGGCGCCGCGCTATGAAATCGAGGCCGACAAGGCGGCCGTGCTGCTGGTCGGCCATCCGCTGGTGTTCTGGCTCGATGCGCCCGAAACGCGCGTGGAATTGCTGGCCGGCGCACCGGAACTCTTGATCAAGTCGCACGGCGGCCAGCTATGGCTGGGTTTGCAACCGCCGCTGCCCGACAATGGCGGCAGCGTGGTGGTGGCCAAGGAAACCCCGACCCGGCTGCGCGTGGTGCATATATTGGACGAGCACCGGCGCATCGGCGCCATCGTCGGCAGCGGCTTGTCGGTGCCGCTGCATGCGGAAAAACAAGTGTTGCAAGCGATAGGCGCCATCTCGACCATGGTGACCGTGCAATCGGATATCGGCGGCGGCGCGAGTGACGCCGAACTCATCACCGCCGACCGTCGCCTGCATGTGCATTTGTTGCCCTACAGCCAGGGCTTGAAGATGCAGATACTGGTGCGCCCACTGCTCGATAATGGCGCGTATTACGCCCCCGGCAGCGGCGCCGAAAGCGTGTTTGCCGACGTGGCAGGGCGGGCCGTGCAAGCGCGCCGCGACCTCAATGCCGAACGCGAAGCACAGCGCCAGCTGATCGGACGTTGCCTGGTGCTGGAAGAAGCCGAGGAAGACCACGGCGAATGGCTGCTGGGCCAGCCTTCGCTGTGCTTGCAGCTGCTGGTGGAGCTGCAGGAACTGGACCCGGCCGGCATCGTGCTGGCCTGGCCAGAAGGCGAATCGTTCCGCGTCTCCAAGCGCATCGAAAGCGCCCAGATGCGCCTGAACATCAAGAGCGAAAAAGACTGGTTTGCCGCCAGCGGCGAAGTGCAGATCGATGAAAACAAGGTGATGGATTTGCGCGCCCTGCTCGACTTGATGCAGAACAACAAGAGCCGCTTCGTGGCCCTGGGCGATAACCAGTTTTTGGCCCTCAGCGATGAATTGCACCGCCGCTTGTCGGAACTGGCGGCGTACGGCGAAACGCACGACGATGGCGTGCATGTGCATCCGCTGGCGGCGTTTGCGCTGGAGGAGCTGGCCAATGACGCCGGCGGCGTCAAAGCCGACAAGCTGTGGCGCGAACACTTGCTGCGCCTGCGCGCACTGGACGAGTATCAGCCGCAATTGCCCAGCACCTTGCAGGCGGACTTGCGCGACTATCAGCTGGCCGGCTTCGCATGGCTGGCGCGCCTGGCGCACTGGGGCGTGGGCGCCTGCCTGGCCGACGACATGGGCCTGGGCAAGACTTTACAGGCGCTGGCCCTGATACTGGCGCGCGCACCGAATGGCCCCGCGCTGGTGGTCGCGCCCACCTCCGTGTGCATGAACTGGATCAGCGAAGCGCAGCGTTTTGCGCCCACCTTGAAAGTGAAACTGTTCGGCAGCGGCGACCGCGCCGGGATGCTGGACAATGTGCAAGCCTTCGACCTGGTGGTAGTCAGCTATGGCTTGCTGCAGCAGGAGGCGGCCATGTTTGCCGGCGTACGCTGGCATAGCATCGTGCTCGATGAAGCGCAGGCGATCAAGAATGGCGCGACCAAGCGCTCGCAAGCCGTGATGGCCCTGCAAGGGGACTTCCGCATGGTGGCCAGCGGCACGCCGCTGGAAAACCATCTGGGCGAATTGTGGAATCTGTTCCGTTTCATTAACCCAGGTTTGCTGGGCACCCTGGACCAGTTCAACCTGCGCTTTGCGGGCCCGATCGAAAAAGACCAGGACAAGCGCGCCGCAGCCGGCGCCCGCCTGCGGTTGCGGCGTTTGATCGCGCCCTTCATCTTGCGCCGCACCAAGACGCAAGTGCTATCCGAATTGCCGTCGCGCACGGAAATCGTGCTGGAAGTGGAGTTGTCGCCGCAGGAAACGGCGCTGTATGAATCGCTGCGCCGCGAAGCGCTGGAAAAGCTGGCCATGGTGGAAGGACCAGCCTCGAAAAAAGCCATCCAGATCCTGGCCGAAATCATGAAGCTGCGCCGCGCCTGCTGCAACCCGCAACTGGTGGCGCCGGAACTGGGCCTGGCCAGCAGCAAGCTGGCAGCCTTCGCAGAACTGCTGTCGGGCTTGCTGGAAAACCGCCACAAGGTGCTGGTCTTCAGCCAGTTCGTCGACCACCTGAGCCTGATCCGCAAACATCTGGAGCAACATGGCATCAGCTATCAGTATCTCGATGGCGCCACGCCCATGCAGGAGCGCAAGCGCCGCGTCGATGCCTTCCAGGCGGGCGAAGGCGAGGTGTTCCTGATCAGCCTGAAAGCGGGCGGCATGGGCATCAACCTGACGGCGGCCGATTACGTGATCCATATGGACCCGTGGTGGAATCCGGCCGTGGAAGACCAGGCTTCGGACCGCGCCCACCGCATGGGGCAATTGCGCCCGGTAACGATTTACCGCCTGGTGGCCAAGCACACGATCGAGGAAGGCATCGTCGAATTACACCAGCACAAGCGCGACCTGGCTGACAGCTTATTGGAAGGCAGCGACGCAGCGGCGCGCATGTCGGCCAGCGATATGCTGGGCATGTTGCAGGAAGGGTTGAAGCAGTAAAAAACACAAGGGCAAACGCATTCCATGCGATGATGATTTTCCTTTTTTCTTTCCAGCACCATGACCGACTATATCGCCACCACTTCCGGCCAGCGCGCCACTTTTCTGTGCGGTAAATCCTGGACAGCCTACGTCGGCACCTTCGTGCTGGCGGTGCTGCTGTTTTTCGCTGCCCTGCCGCTGGCTTTCAAGTACAACACGCGCGCTGCGCTGGTGGTGCTGATCGGCTCGGCGCTAATCGTCGGCTATCGATTTCTGTCTATCCGCAGCGTGCAGCTGTATTACGACGAGGCTGGCGTATGGCTGGCCTCGGGCATCTTGCCGTGGAAGAAGAAATTGAACGGCGTGAAATGGCGCGACATGGATGAGGCTAGCTATGAAAGCAATTTCTGGAGCTGGCTGTTCCGCTCTTATACGGTACGCATCAGCCAGCGTTATACCCAGGACACGGAAATTTTCGCCAGCGGCATGGCGCGCGGCAAGGACGCCGTGGCCAGCGTGAATGCGCGTCTGCAAGAGATGATACCCAGCCACGCCGTCACACTCTAAGTGCTGACACCGTTTGCCCGCCGCAAAAATCTGCGCAGGCCGGGTAATTGATGCTAATCTTTGGGCCGTCCAGGCAAGCAAACCCACGTTAAAAATAATTGTTTGTTACTTATATTGTCAGGTTTTTATTCACTGATTTTTACAAATAACCAAATAATCAAGAGATTTGAGATGATGACGAAGAATAAAGTTGTAATCGCTGCATTGATGATGGCCTTCACCACGGCGCCCGCCATGGCCGCCAAGAAAACCCAGAAACATGGCAAGGCAGCCGCCAGCGCCAGCAAGAAAACAGCTGCCGCAGCACCGGTCGCGGCAGAAAACAGCCGCGACCGCGCCATGAATAATCTCAGCGGCCAGTTCCTGACGGCCCTGTGGCGCCTCGATCCGGAAGCGGCGATCTCCGTCGGCAAATACGATGGCGCAGCCAATCTCACCATCCCCGACGCAGCCAACCGCCAGGCGCGCCTGGCCTTCATCGATGAGTGGATGGACAAGTTCGGCAAGCTCGACGGCAGCAAAATGTCGCCCAAACAGCGCACCGACCTGGCGCTGGTCACCAACAAGCTGCAATCGGACCGCTGGTATCTGACCACCTTCCGCGATTTCGAGTGGAATCCGGCCGAATACAATGTGGCCAGCACGATCGACTTTATCCTCAATACGGAGTATGCGGCCCAGCCGCAGCGCCTGCGCACCTTGCTCAAGCGCATCGCCACCGTGCCGCAATATTATGCGGCGGCGCGCGCCAGCATCAGTCATCCGACGCGTGAACACACGCAGCTGGCCATCGCACAAAGCGCAGGCGTGCTGAGCGTGCTCGACGACCTGAACAAGACGGCGCAAGCGTCGATCCTGACGCCGACCGAGAAGCAGTTGTACAACGTGCGCATCACTGCCGCCAAGACGGCGGTGCAAGGCTATGCCAGCTGGCTGGGCGAGCAAGACGCCTTGCTGGCGCAGAATGGCGCGCGCTCCTTCCGTATCGGCAAGGAATTGTATGATCAGAAATTTGCCTACGATATACAGGCCGGCGTCAGCGCGGAGCAGATGTACCAGAAGGCCCTGGATGAGCGTGAAAAGCTGCTGACGCATATGGATAGCCTGTCCGACGAACTGTGGACCAAGACCATGGGCGATACGCCCAAGCCGGCTGACCGCACGGCCAAGATCGGCATGGTGATCGACAAGCTGTCGAGCAATCACGTGGCGCCGGCCGATTTCGTACCTGAAATCCGCCGCCAGATTCCCGAACTGCAAGCCTGGGTCACCAGCCACAACCTGCTGACCATGGACCCGAAAAAACCGCTGGTGGTGCGTGAAACGCCGGTCTACCAGCGCGGCGTGGCTGGCGCCAGCATTGAAGCGCCGGGTCCGTATCGTCCGCAAGACCGCACTTATTACAACGTGACCCCGCTCGATGGCGAAACGCCGGAACAGCAGGAAAGCAGCTTGCGTGAATACAACCACTGGATCTTGCAAATCCTCAATATCCACGAAGCCATTCCTGGCCATTACACGCAGCTGATCTATGCCAACAAGTCGCCATCGCTGATCAAGTCCATCTTCGGTAACGGCGCCATGGTCGAAGGCTGGGCAGTGTATGGCGAGCGCATGATGCTCGAATCCGGTTATGGCGACAATGCGCCGGAAATGTGGCTGATGTACTCGAAATGGAACTTGCGCAGCGTCACCAATACCATCCTCGATTACAGCGTGCACGTGCTGGGCATGACGGAAGAACAGGCGCTCGACTTGCTGACGCGCCAGGCCTTCCAGACCCCGCGTGAAGCGAAGGAAAAATGGCGCCGCGTGCAGCTGAGCTCAGTTCAACTGACCAGTTATTTCAGCGGTTTCAGCGAAATCATGGACTTGCGCGAACAACGCAAGCAGGCGCTGGGCAGCAAGTTCGTGCTGAAGGATTTCCATGAGCAATTCCTCAGCTATGGCAGCGCACCCGTCAAAGTCATCAAGGAATTGATGCAGTAAGCAAGACAGATGATCGTTGGAAAGGGCGCTGCGGCGCCCTTTTTCATGGGCTTGTGCTTGCGCAAACCGGTGCTGGCACAAAGGACTACGCTCATTGATGCCAGCACCAGATATACGGCGCTGGCATTTGCCACTTTTTCTGCTAGTCTGGAAGACAGGGAGCATCATGAACATGTCCATCCAATTCGATACACTCGATTACGCCAAAAAATTATCCTCTGCTGGCGTCCCCGCACCGCAGGCGGAAGCCCATGCAGCAGCCTTGGGCAATGCGCTGGCATCGTCAGCCGTGGCACGCGGTGAACTGTCTGCGCTGGAACAAAACCTGCTGTCGGCGATCAAACTAGGCGAACAGCAAATTCACGGTCGGCTCGAACGCATGGATTTGCGGCAGGGGGCGGACATGAAACATGTCTATTGGATGATGAGCACCCTGATCCTCCTGAACCTGGGCATCTTGAGCAAGCTGATGCTGCAATAGCGCTGGGCTCATCCATAAAAAAGCCGCTGCTCCTCACGGAGGCAGCGGCTTTTTCACGTCAACAGGTAAAAACTCAGGAAGCTTCTTCCGGCGCTTGCGTGGCTTTCACAAAGATAGGCGCCACCAGCAAGCCCAGTTCAAACAGCAGCCACATGGGAATGGCCAGCGAGAACTGGCTGACCACGTCCGGCGGCGTGACGATGGCGGCGATCACGAAAGCGCCAACGATCACGTAAGAACGCATTTGTTTGAGCTTGGCGATGCTGACCAGGCCCATGCGCACCAGGATCACCACCACCACCGGCACTTCGAAGGTGGCGCCAAACGCCAGGCACATCGACATGACGAAATCGAGATAATTTTCAATATCGGGCGTGACAGCAATCGAAGCGGGCGCGAAATTGCTGATGAAGTGGAACACGCGGCCAAACACAAAGAAATAACAGAAAGCCACGCCGGCGATAAACAGCAGGGACGATGAAATGACCAGTGGCGCAATCAAGCGCTTTTCATGCGCGTACAAGCCCGGAGCGATAAAGGCCCACAGCTGATACAGCACCCACGGCAGCGAGATGATAAAACCCAGCAGCAAGGTTACCTTCATGGGTATCAAAAAGGGCGACACCACGCCGGTAGCGATCAGTTTCGAACCGGCCGGCAACGCTGCCAGCATGGGCTCGGCAATGAAGTCATAAATATGCGCGGCGCCTGGCCAGTAAAACAGCACGGCGCAGACGACGGCCAGACCGATCGACGCCTTGACCAGGCGGTTGCGCAGCTCGACCAGATGCGAGATAAATGTTTCTTCCAACGGGGCTTTGCTACTCATGAGTAAAAGGACGTCGAGGAAGTGGTACTACGGGGACGGAAGCGGGCCACGCGCGCAGCGCCCGATTGCACATGCATCTTGCCGCCATGACGCTGTTTGTACCAGCCGGGCACGGCCGAATTGCGCACCAGCTTTTTGCGGCGGAATTCGCGCGCCTTGCGGGCCAGGTCTTCCTTGGTGGCGCGCAACATGGCTTCATGTGCATCGCCACCCGGTTCGCCATAGTGGTCGTTATTGCCGCGCCAGCTGTCTTCCATCGAGGAAATATTGCCGGAAATGGAATTTTCCAGACCATGCATGGATTGCTCCACGCTTTGCTTGACGGAATGGGCTGCGTCCTGCACTTCCTTCTGCAGGTTTTTCAGCTCTTCCAATTCGATTTCGCGGGTGACTTCGGATTTCACCTGATTCAGGTAGCGCTGCGCACGGCCATACAGGGTGCCGGCCATACGAGCTACTTTCGGCAACTTTTCAGGGCCGATGACTATCAGGGCAACCACGCCGATGATGGCGATTTTAGAAAGACCGAGATCGATCATAAGCGTACAAGTGCTGTGGCTGGGCAGGAAACTGGTCCCGCCCCGCTATCAGAACTTGCTTTTCTCTTTCGTATCCACGTCGATCGTGGTTTTGTCGGCCACTTGCGATGGCGTAGCAGGAGGAGTGTTCGCTGGCGGAGTTTCTTCTTCGCCCTTGACGCCATCCTTGAAGCCTTTGACGGCCTTGCCAATATCACCACCGATATTGCCCAGTTTCTTGGTGCCGAAGACCAGCATCACAATGACCAGAACGATCAGCCAGTGCCAAATACTCAATGAACCCATCATATTCTCCTTGCGGGACGGCGCCCGGATCGCATCAAACTATGCAGACAGTATACACGCGAACCCGGCGCGCAGCGAAATCAGTGCTGGCCACGCCATGGGCGTGGGCCACCGTAGACGTGCATATGCAGGTGATACACCTCTTGCCCGCCATCGGGACCGCTGTTGATCATGGTCTTGAAGCCGCCCGATGGCAGACCATCGGCGTCATAGCTGACCGCGCAACCAAATTGAGCCGCCAGTTTCGGCGCCAGGCGCAGCAGCTTGCCCAGCACTTCCGTATGACTGTCGTCACAGTCGGACAAAGTCGACACATGGCGTTTCGGAATCAGCAGCAAATGCACGGGCGCGGCTGGATTGATATCCTTGAAGGCCAGCAAATCCTCGTCTTCATATACCACGGTCGAAGGAATTTTTTTGGCAGCAATTTTGCAGAAAATACAGTTATCCACGCAGTCTCCAGGGTTGATCAGGATAGGCCGGACGCATCTTGACGCGCCGCTTTTTCATCGAGACCGGACAAGCCTTCGCGGCGCGCCAGTTCATCGAGCACCTGTTGCGGCGTCAAATCGAACTGGGCCAGCATCACCAGGCTATGAAACCACAGGTCGGCGCACTCATACAATACTTTCGACGAGTCATTGTCACGCCGCGCATCCTTGGCGGCCATCACTGTTTCCGTCGCTTCCTCGCCGATTTTTTTCAGGATCGCATCATCGCCCTTGGCGAACAGCCGCGCCACGTAGGAGGTGGCAGGGTCGCCGCCATTGGCCGGCTTGCGCGATTCGATCACGGCCGCCAGGCGTTTCAGGGTTTCACTCATTGCTTGCTCATTTCTTCGTGTCCGCGTAAATCGTTTCCGGGTCTTTCAGCACGGGATCGGTGACTTGCCACTCGCCCGTCTTTTCATCGCCTTCAAATTTCTGGAAGAAACAGGAGTGGCGGCCCGTATGGCAGGCGATGCCGCCCGCCTGCTCGATTTTCAGCAAGACCACGTCTTCATCGCAATCGAGGCGAATTTCCAGTACTTTCTGCGTATGGCCAGATTCTTCGCCCTTGTGCCACAGTTTCTTGCGCGAACGGCTCCAGTACACGGCTTCACCGAGCTCTACAGTACGCGCCAGCGCGTCGCGGTTCATCCAGGCAAACATCAGCACGTCATTGCTGCCCGCTTCCTGCGCGATCACCGGCACCAGGCCGTGCTCGTCCCACTTGACCTTTTTCAGCCACTTTGCATTGCTAGACACGATAGTTCCGTTTTGCATGTTATTCATATCCTATCAGCTCAAACGCATGGGTATGCCCTGCTGCGCCATGAAGCGCTTGGCTTCCTGCACCGTGTGCTGACCATAGTGGAAAATACTGGCGGCCAACACCGCGTCCGCCTTGCCTATCTTGATACCATCGGCCAGATCTTGCAAGCCGCCCACGCCGCCCGAGGCGATCACGGGGATGCTGACCGCATCGGACACGCCGCGCGTCAGGCCCAGATCGAAACCTGCCTTGGTGCCATCGCGGTCCATGCTGGTAAGCAAGATTTCGCCGGCGCCCAGGCTTTCCATTTTACGCGCCCATACAAAGGCGTCCAGGCCGGTGGCGTTGCGCCCGCCATGGGTAAACACTTCCCACTTGCCCGGCGACACCTGTTTCGCGTCGATGGCGACCACGATGCATTGCGAGCCATGCTTTTGCGAGGCTTCATACACCAGTTGCGGGTTCGTCACGGCCGAGGTGTTGATGCTGACCTTGTCGGCGCCCGCGTTGAGCAGGCGGCGCACGTCTTCCACCACGCGCACGCCACCGCCCACCGTCAGCGGAATGAACACTTGCGAGGCGACCGCTTCGATGATGTCGAAGATCAAGCCACGGTTGTCGCTGGAGGCAGTGATGTCGAGGAAAGTGATTTCATCGGCGCCCTGCTCGTCGTAACGGCGGGCAATTTCTACAGGATCACCCGCGTCGCGCAGCTCCGTGAAATTGACGCCTTTGACGACGCGGCCATTGGTCACGTCGAGGCAGGGAATAATTCGTTTTGCAAGCATGATGATATCCAATTGTCGCCAGGCCAGGGAGCGCATGCGCGCCCCGGCCAGGCTGGCTTAAACAGCCTCGTCGCTTAACTCGTCGGCGCGTTCTTGCGCCTGCGCCAGGTCGATCGTGCCTTCATAAATCGAACGGCCGCAAATCACGCCTTCGATACCTTCGGCTTGCACGGCGCACAAGGCTTCCACGTCGCCGAGATTGTGCAGGCCGCCCGAAGCGATGACGGGAATCTTGACCGCTTGCGCCAGCTTGACGGTGGCTTCGATATTGATGCCGCCCATCATACCGTCACGGCCGATGTCCGTGTAGATGATCGATTCCACGCCATAGGCTTCGAATTTCTTGGCCAGGTCGATTACTTCGTGGCCCGACATCTTGCTCCAGCCATCGGTCGCGACCTTGCCATCCTTGGCGTCCAGGCCAACGATGATGTGGCCAGGGAAGGCGCTGCAGGCGTCGTGCAGGAAGCCGGGGCTTTTCACGGCCGCCGTGCCGATGATGACATAGCTGATGCCGGCGTCCAGGTAGCGCTCGATGGTGTCGAGATCGCGGATGCCGCCGCCCAGTTGCACGGGGATTTCCTCGATATCGTTTTCCAGCGCAAAGTCTTGCACGGCTTTCAGGATGGCTTTTACGGCGCCTTCGTTTTTCGGCTTGCCGGCAAACGCGCCGTTCAAGTCGACCAGATGCAGCCGCCGCGCGCCTTGTTGCAGCCAATGGCGTGCCATGTCAGCAGGGTCTTCGGAAAATACGGTGGCAAGTTCCATATCGCCTTGTTTCAGGCGTACGCAGTGACCGTCTTTCAGGTCGATGGCGGGAATGAGCAGCATGGTCGTGTGGTCAGGGTTATGAGTGGGTAAGTAAAAATAGCGAAAACGGTGAAACGGAAATCAAGGTTGCCAGTGAACGAAATTCTTGTACAGCTGCAAGCCGGCAGCCGCGCTTTTTTCAGGATGGAACTGGGTCGCGAAAATATTATCACGGGCGACGGCGCAAGCGAATGGCTTGCCATAGACAGTCTGGCCGACCGTGTGGGCCGCTACTTGAGGCTGAGCAAAGTAGCTGTGCACAAAGTAAAAATAAGCATCATCGGCGATGCCATCCCACATGGCATGTGACGCCGTTTGCCGCACTTGGTTCCAGCCCATCTGCGGCACCTTGAAGCGCGAGCCGTCTTCCTGCACCTGGCCGTCGAGCTGGAAACGCACGACTTTGCCTGGCAGCAAGCCCAAACCGGCCGCATCGCCCTCTTCGCTGCTATCGAACAGCATTTGCTCACCGATGCACACGCCCAGCACGGGCTTGCTGTCGGCTGCGCGCAGCAAGGCCTCCAGCACGCCCGACTCACGCAGGCTGCGCATGCAGTCGGGCATCGCGCCCTGGCCCGGCAAGACGATGCGGTCGGCGCTGTCGATATCGGCCACCAGGCCGGAAATGCAGACATCGGCTTCCGGCGCCACGGCCCGCAAGGCTTGCGCTACCGAGCGCAGATTGCCCATGCCGTAATCCACCACCACAATTTTATTCATCTGTTTTAATCTAGAAATCTATGAACCAGGAGTCAAGGTCAGCTTACAGGCTGCCCTTGGTCGACGGAATGATGCCGGCTGCGCGCTCGTCGAGCTCGGCAGCCATGCGCAGCGCACGGCCAAACGCCTTGAACACGGTTTCGCACTGGTGATGGGCATTGGTGCCGCGCAAGTTGTCTATATGCAAGGTCACACCGGCATGGTTCACAAAGCCACGGAAAAACTCCAGCGTCAGGTCAACGTCGAAGCCGGCGATCATCGCGCGCGTGAACGGAATGTGATATTCGATGCCTGGACGGCCGGAGAAATCAAGCACCACGCGCGACAGCGCTTCGTCCAGCGGCACGTAGGCATGGCCATAACGGCGAATGCCCTTCTTGTCGCCGATGGCCTTGGCCACCGCCATGCCCAGTGTGATACCCACGTCTTCCACCGTATGATGGTTATCGATGTGCACGTCGCCCGTCGCTTCGATATCGAGGTCGATCAAGCCGTGGCGGGCGATCTGGTCCAGCATATGGTCGAGGAAAGGCACGCCGGTGTTCAGCTTTTGCTGGCCGGTGCCATCAAGATTGAGGGCGACGCGTACTTGCGTCTCGTTGGTGTTGCGCGTGATTTCTGCGGTGCGGTTCATGGCGGGACTCTGGCGGTAGGCTAAACGAGGGATGCTTTGAAGGCATTGAAAAAAATGGCATTGTCTTCTGGCGTGCTGACGCTGATGCGCAGGCAATTGGCCAGCACTGCATGCATTTTACTCACATTTTTAATTAAAACCCGGTGAGTGAGCAATTTTGCATAGACATCGTCGGAATCTGGTACACGTATCAAAAGAAAATTTGCTTTTGATGGAAACACGGTCACGCCGGGCAGCGCAGCCAATTGTTCGGCCAGCGCATCGCGCGCGCTGTTGAGCAAGGCCGCCTGTGCATTGAGCACGTCGACATGTTCCAGCGCGAATTCTGCCGCCACCTGTGTCAGCACATTGACGTTATACGGCGGCCGTACTTTTTCAAACTGGGCCAGCAAGGCTGGTGCGGCCGACATATAACCGAGGCGGATGCCGGCCAGGCCCAGTTTCGACACGGTGCGCATCACCACCAGGTTTTCAAATTCCGGCAAACGGCCCATGAAGCTCTGCTGCGCAAACGGTTCGTATGCTTCATCGACGACGGCAATGCCGGTGTCGCCCAGGGCGGCGATGATGCGTTCGATATCGGCCACGCTGAACAGATTGCCGGTCGGGTTGTTCGGGTAGGCCAGGAACACCAGCGCCGGGCGGTGCTGCTCGATGGCGGCCAGCATGGCGTCGATATCGAGGCTCAGGTCGGCAAGCAAAGGCACGCCGACAAAATCCATGCCGGCGAACTGCGCCGAGCGCGCATACATGACGAAGCCGGGCACGGGCGCCAGCAGCACGGCGCGGCGCGGCCGCTGTTGCAACGGCGCTTGCACGGCGCAGGCCATGGCCAGAATCGAAATCAATTCATCGGAACCATTGCCCAGCAAGACATCATAGCCGGCGGGCACGCCCAGTTTGCTGCAGATGGCCGCCTTCAGGCTGGCGTACGACGGCGGATAGCGGTTCAGCACGGCGCCAGCCAGGCGCAGGCCCAGCTCGTCGCGCAAATGCTGCGGCAGCAGATACGGATTTTCCATCGCATCGAGTTTGATATAGCCGCTGGCATCAGGCACGTGATAACTTTTGACGTCCTGTACGTCGGAGCGTACCGTATTGCTGATTAACTGATCGAGGAAAGACATTGCTGCAAGCACTCCTGATAATTTTGTAAGGGTCTAGGTGGTGACGTCTTCCGGCTCGGCGGCCGGCGTCTTCCTGGACGGTGTTTTTTTGGCTGCCGGCTTTTTCACGGCGGTGGCTTTTTTCGCTGCCATTTTCTTCACTGCCGTTTTCTTGACCGGCACTGGCGGCGCGTTCATTTCCAGTTCCTGCGCCGTCAAACGCTGTTCGATGATGGCGCAGTAATCGGGGTTCAACTCAAAACCGACGAAATCGCGCCCGCAACGCTTGGCGGCCAGCGCCGTGGTGCCGCTGCCCATGAACAGATCCAGTACCACGCCGCCGGGTGGGCAGGAAGCCTTGACCATGCGCTCGATGATTTCGAGCGGCTTTTGGGTCGGGTGGTCGGCCCGTTCCGGGTGTTCCTTGTGCAGGCGCGAAACGCTCCACAAGTCTTTCGGGTTGTAGCCCACTTCCAGCCATTTCGCACCGATGAAGATCGAGCGCGAACGGGCTTTTTTGGTGGCCGCGTCGTAGGCGATGCGCACCGCGTCAAGATCGAAGTAGTAATCCTTGCGCTTGACGAAGAAGCCGATGGTGTCGTGCACCGATGAAAAGCTGCGCACGCTGCCGCCCATGGACGGCACGCGGCGGTCCCATATAATCTCGTTCATCATCGCCATGCGCTGTTTCAGCATGACGAAAATCTCTGGTGAATAACGCCAGGTCAAAAAAATGTACAGGCTGCCGTTGGCTTTGAGCTTGGGCAGCGCCGCATCGATCCATGCTTCGGTCCAGCGCAGGTAGTCCGCGACCGATTGCTGGTCCGATGCATTGCCATAATCCTTGCCCAGGTTGTAGGGCGGGTCGGTCAGGATCAAGTCCACCGAACCATCGGGAATCCGCGCCAGCCCCGCCAGCGCGTCTTCGCAATAGACCCGGTTGAGCCAGTCCGGCCGGTCCGCCATATTCGTCATGGCTGCGGCTTCAAACGCAGTTCGGCGCTGCGCGCGTGCGCCTGCAAGCCTTCGCCATACGCCAGCGTGGCGGCGACACGGCCCAGCGTTTGTGCACCGGCTTCGCTGACATGGATGATGGACGAACGTTTCTGGAAGTCATACACACCGAGTGGCGACGAAAAACGCGCCGTGCGCGAGGTCGGCAGCACGTGGTTAGGGCCGCAGCAATAGTCGCCCAGCGACTCGGACGAAAAACGCCCCAGGAACATGGCGCCTGCATGGCGGATTTTATCGGCCCATTGCTGCGGGTTCTCTGCCGAGATTTCCAGATGTTCGGCCGCGATGCTGTTGGCGATCTCGCAGGCCTCATGCATGTCGCGCACTTTGATCAGGGCGCCACGGTCGGCCAGCGAGGTGCTGATGGTGGCCTGGCGCGGCATGGCAGGCAGCAGTTTCCGGATGCTTTCCTCCACGCGCGCGATGTAGGCGGCGTCCGGGCACAGCAAAATGGCTTGCGCCAGCTCGTCGTGCTCGGCCTGCGAAAACAGGTCCATCGCCACCCAGTCCGGGTCCGTCGTGCCATCGCAGATGACCAGGATTTCCGACGGGCCGGCGATCATGTCGATGCCGACGATGCCGAACACGCGTCGCTTGGCGGCGGCCACATAGGCGTTGCCGGGGCCGACGATCTTGTCGACCGCGCCTATGGTCTGCGTGCCGTAAGCCAGCGCGCCGACCGCTTGCGCGCCGCCGATGGTGATCACGCGCGTGACGCCGGCAATCGCCGCGGCGGCCAGCACCATCTGGTTTTTCACGCCATCGGGGGTAGGCACCACCATGATGATTTCTTTGACGCCCGCCACGTGCGCAGGAATCGCATTCATCAGCACCGACGAAGGATAGGCTGCCTTGCCGCCCGGGACGTAGATGCCGACCCGGTCCAGCGGGGTGATTTTTTGTCCCAGCACGGTGCCGTCAGCCTCGGTATAGCTAAAGCTGCGCAATTCCTCGCGCTGGCGTTCATGGAAGGCGCGGATGCGCTGGGCAGCCACTTGCAGGGCTTCGCGCTGGGCCGATGGCAAGCCATTCAGGGCAGCTTGCAGTTCGGCTTGCGAAATGTCAAAAGCCGACATTTCGGCCGCACCGCCGTGGGGAATGCGGTCAAAGCGGTTGGTGTAATCGAGCACGGCGGCGTCGCCGCGCGCTTTTACGTCGGCCAGGATTTTCGTGACCGCCGTTTCAATCGCATCATCGGTGCCGGCTTCAAACGCCAGCAAGGTATCGAGCGATTGTTGAAAATCGTCCTGGCTTGAATCGAGCTTGCGTATCTGTAGCGGCATCATAGCCTCCTGCTGTTATCGGGTCTGCGAGGCGCGTTCAAAGGCCTCGATAATCGGCTGCAAGCGTTCGCGCTTGAGCTTTAAGGCGGCCTGGTTTACCACCAGGCGCGACGAAATTTCCATGATGTGTTCGACTTCGACCAGGTTATTGGCGCGCAGGGTGCTGCCGGTGCTGACCAGGTCGACGATAGCGTCGGACAAACCTACCAGCGGCGCCAGCTCCATCGAGCCATACAGCTTGATCAAATCGACGTGCACGCCCTTGGCGGCGAAGTGTTCACGCGCCGTGTGCACGAACTTGGTGGCCACGCGCAGGCGCGCGCCCTGGTGCACGGCTTTTTCGTAATCGAAGCCGGCCTGCACCGCCACCGACATGCGGCAAGAGGCGATATTGAGGTCGATCGGCTGGTACAAGCCTTCGCCGCCGTGCTCCAGCAAGACATCCTTGCCAGCCACGCCAAAGTCGGCCGCGCCGTACTGCACATAAGTGGGCACGTCGCTGGCGCGCACGATGATAACGCGCACGTTCGGATCGTTGGTGGCCAAAATCAGCTTGCGCGAAGTCTCCGGGTTTTCCAGCACCTTGATGCCGGCCGCTTCCAGCAGCGGCATGGTGTCTTCAAAAATGCGGCCTTTTGAGAGCGCCAGTATCAGCTGCCCATTGGCGCCACTGTTCGATCCGTTCATGCTCAGTCCTCTTATTTATTTGACACGCACGATGTTCGCGCCGACCGCCGACAATTTGACTTCCATGCGGTCATAGCCGCGGTCGAGGTGATAGATGCGGTCGATCAGGGTTTCACCATCGGCCGCCAGGGCTGCGATCACCAAGGATGCCGAAGCGCGCAAATCGGTTGCCATCACGGGCGCGCCGCGCAGCTGCTTGACGCCGGTGATGATGGCGGTCTTGCCATCGATGCTGATGTCGGCGCCCAGGCGGTTCATTTCCTGTACGTGCATGAAACGGTTTTCAAAGATCGTCTCGGTGACGCGGCTGGCGCCATTGGCGATGGTGTTCACCGCCATGAACTGCGCCTGCATATCGGTCGGAAAACCTGGGTATTCGGTGGTGCGGAAGCTGACCGGGGTCGGACGGGCCGACATCTCGGCGCGGATCCAGTCGGCGCCGAAAGTCATCGTCAAGCCCATGGCGCGCAGCTTGTCGAGCGCCGCATCCAGAATGTCGGTACGCACATTGCGCAGGGTGATGTCGCCACCGGTGGCGGCCACGGCGCACAGGAAGGTGCCCGTTTCGATGCGGTCGGCGATCACCGCGTGGGCGGCGCCGTGCAATTGCGGCACGCCCTGGATCACCAGGCGGCTGGTGCCGATGCCGTCGATCTTCGCGCCCATGGCCACCAGCAGGTGGGCCAGGTCGGTCACTTCCGGTTCGCAGGCGGCGTTTTCCAGGATGGTCTCGCCTTCGGCCAGGGTCGCGGCCATCAGCAGGTTTTCGGTGCCGGTGACGGTGATCATGTCGGTGACGATGCGCGCGCCTTTCAGCTTGGCGCACTTGGCGTAGATATAGCCGGCTTCGATGCGGATCTCGGCGCCCAGTGCTTCCAGGCCCTTGATATGCTGGTCAACCGGGCGCGAACCGATGGCGCAGCCACCCGGCAGCGAGACCTTGGCTTCACCGAAACGCGCCAGCATTGGGCCCAGCACCAGAATCGAGGCGCGCATGGTTTTCACCAGTTCATACGGCGCTTCCAGGGTCGTGATGGCGCTGCCGTTCAAGACCACGCGGTCGCCTTCGTGCTGCACTCTCAAGCCCGTCTGGCCCAGCAATTTCAGCATGGTCGAAACATCGTGCAGGTTCGGCACATTCGTCAGTTCCAGGTCGCCCGAAGTCAGGAGGCCGGCGCACAGGATGGGCAGGGCGGCGTTTTTCGCGCCGGAGATGGCGATGTCGCCGTTCAGGCGGTTGCCGCCATTGATGAGGAGCTTGTCCATTGCTTATCCTTGGAATTCTTCAGGTGTCAGGGTTTTCATCGACAGCGCGTGGATTTCTTCGCGCATGCGGTCGCCCAGCGCCGCGTAGACGATCTGGTGGCGGGCGATCAAACGCTTGCCGGTAAATTGCGGCGACACGATCACGGCCTGGAAGTGCTGGCCATCGCCCTCCACTTCAAGGTGGGTGCAGTCGAGGCCTGCCGACAGGTAGCCATGGATCAGTTCTGGGGTGGTAGTCACGATAAGTCCTTGATATTTGAATAGGGTAGTGATTGATATGCCGCAATTAGTGACGCAAACGATAGCCGCTTTTCAGCAGGCGGATCGATGCCAGCGCCAGGATCACCAGGAAGCCGCCGACGACGGACAGGCTCAGCCACGGGCTGACGTCGGAGGTGCCGAAGAAACCGTAGCGGAAGCCGTCTATCATGTAAAAGAAAGGGTTCAGGTGCGACACCGACTGCCAGAATGCGGGCAGCGAATGGATCGAATAGAACACGCCCGACAAAAAAGTCGCCGGCATGATCAGGAAGTTCTGGAAGGCTGCCAGCTGGTCGAATTTCTCGGCCCAGATACCGGCGATCAAGCCCATGGTGCCCAGCATGGCGGCGCCCAGAAAGGCAAAGATGACGATCCACAGCGGCGCGACAAACGACAGGTCGACGAACCAGTAAGTGATGGCGAATACGCCAAAGCCCACCGCCAGGCCGCGCACGACCGAAGCGAGTACATACGCCGAAAAGATTTCCCAGTGCGACAAAGGCGTCAGCAGCACGAATACCAGGTTGCCGGTGATCTTGGACTGGATCAGCGAAGACGAGGAATTGGCGAAGGCGTTTTGCAGCACGCTCATCATCACCAGGCCAGGGATCAGGAAAGCCGTGTAGCTGATGCCGGGGCTGGGCTGCACGCGGCCATCGAGCACATGGCCGAACACCAGCAGATACAGCATCGAGGTGAGCACGGGCGCGGCCACGGTTTGCGTCGCCACTTTCCAGAAACGCAAAGTCTCTTTGTAGACGAGGGTGCGAAATCCAGTCGAAATCATACGGTACCTTTATCCATGATCTGCAAGAAGATATCTTCCAGGTCGGCTTGTTGCAATTGCATTTCGTCGATCTCGGCGCCCGCTTCACGCAGGCGTGCCAGGATTTGTTCGACTTCGCTGTATTCATTGACGCGCAGGCTGAACTTGTTGGGCGCCTGCCGCTCTTCCGGATGCAGCACCAGGTGCTGCAGGTCGGCCGGCAAGGCGCCGTGCTTCAGGTGCACTTGCAGCTGCGAGCCGGCGATGCGGCGTATCAGGGCCGACATGGTGTCGAGCGCCACCACCTTGCCCGACTTGAGCATGGCCACGCGCTGGCACATGGCTTGCGCCTCTTCCAGGTAGTGGGTGGTCAGCACGACGGTGTGGCCGCCTTCGCGGTTCAGGCGCGAAATGAACTTCCACAGGGTCTGGCGCAGTTCCACGTCGACGCCGGCGGTCGGCTCATCGAGCACGATCACGGGCGGCTTGTGCACCAGCGCCTGGGCCACCAGCACGCGGCGCTTCATGCCGCCGGACAGAGCGCGCATATTCGTGTCGGCCTTGCCGGTCAGGTCGAGGTTTTCCATCACCTCGTCGATCCACTTGTCATTGTTCGGCAGGCCGAAGTAGCCGGACTGCAGGCGCAAGGTCTCGCGCACCGTGAAGAACGGGTCGAACACCAGTTCCTGCGGCACCACGCCCAGGTTGCGGCGGGCATTGCGGAAATCCTTGACCACGTCGTGGCCATGGATCTTGACGGTGCCCGCGTCGGGCCGTATCAGGCCGGCGATGATGGAAATGAGGGTGGTCTTGCCGGCGCCGTTGGGACCGAGCAGGCCGAAAAACTCGCCTTCCTCGATCGCCAGCGACACGCCGCCCAGCGCCTTGAGCGATTTATAGCTCTTTTCTACATTCGTTATTTGAATTGCGGTCATGTGCTTATCAGATGTGATGCGTGTGTCAGCCACGAGGCAGGCCACAGGCCGGTACTAGGCGCCGCCTTCCGGAGAAGTAGCGCAACAGTCAATTATAGTTTGAAAATTCGTGGAACACTTGGAGATCAATCCGGCGGCGCTGCTGGCATGCCGGCTTGAAAGCTACTGCTGATGCGGGGAGTGGGACAGGATCAATGATGATGCAGGTCAGACGGGCTGCGTTCGGCGGTGTCGCCGGCAGTACCGCAGTTTTCGTCGCTGGTGGTGCTCGAGACGAGCGAGCAGACGCCATACAGCTTGGTCAGGTTTTTCAGATTGGTCGGCAGGTTTTTCAGCTCCAGCACGCCGCCGGCGTCTTGCGCTGCGCGCTGCCAGCTCAGCATCACCGACACGGCCGCCGAATCGACAGCCTGCACGTTGCGCAGGTCAAAGCGCGTCTGGCCAGACTTGATCGCCTCCAGACCCTGCTCCAGCGCCGAAGTGGCGTTGTGCACGGTCAGTGAAGTCAGGGACTGCAAAGTGTCGAGAGAGTCTGGCATGGCGTCGGGTTGCGCTGGTTTAGCGTGTGGAGCTATATGATAGCCGATTATTTGGCTTTGGGCGCCGGACGGTTTGCCAAAGCCTTGTTTTTCGCTTGCAAGGTCTTGATCAGGCCATCGATGCCGCCTTTGCTGATTTCGCTGGCAAAGCTGCTCTTGTAGGTTTCCACCAGCCAAGCGCCCAGCACATTGATATCGTAGATTTTCCAGCCCGTTGCCGTTTTGGAAACACGATAGTTCAGCGGTACTGGTTCGCCGCGCGGCATGTTCACTTGCGAGCGCACTTCCACGTCGGTGTCGCCAGGGTCGGCGCGCAGCGGCTTGAATTCCACGGTTTCGTTTTTCACTTGCGACAGGGCGCCCGAATACGTGTAGATCAGCAGGGTGCGGAATTCTGCCGACAACTGCTGTTGCTGATCCGGCGTGGCGTCGCGCCAGTAGCGGCCAGCTGCCAGGGAAGTCATGCGCTGGAAGTCCACGTACGGCAGGATCTTGGTTTCGACCAGTTCGGTGACGCGCTTGATGTCGCCAGCCTGGATGGACTTGTCGTTCTTGGCTGTATCGAGCACATCCTGGCTGATACGTTTGACCAGCGCATCCGGTGCTTCATTCGCAGGGACGGCAGGCGCAGCCTGGGCGGCGGTGGCAAAGGCGATGGTGGCCATCGCGAGCAATTGTTTCATCAATTTCATGGTTTTACCCTTATGGTGGTGTTGCTCGGCACCGGCTGGCATGCTATGCAGCCGTGTGTTCTGTATGCCTTAGTCTACTCCTGCGGCTTGGCCTGCGCCGCAACGGTATTGCTACCAGATGTTACGAGTTCGACAGGGGCAGGGGTGACGGTGGTGGCTTCAGGCGCAACATCTGCGGTCATCGGCGCTTGTTTCAAGTCATCATGATCCGAATCCAGCGAGCTGGAATCGTTCTTGTTCTTTTTACTGCGGCTCAAGTCGCCATCGAAGACTTTGCTTTCACGCGCTTGCAGGAAACCGTCGCGGATGAATTCGTAGCGGTCCAGTGCGGCCGCTTCCATCAGGTTGGTCGCATCGAGCAGCGAAGCACGCTTGTCGACTACGCGTGTGGCCGTGCCGATATTGCGCACCGACACAGGCTCCTTGTAGCGCCATGGATCGCCGACGATATCGGCCGGCAAGGCCACCGTGTCACGCACGGTCGATGGGCCCAGCAGCGGCAGCATCAGGTACGGACCCGACTGCACGCCGTACCAGCCCAGGGTCTGGCCAAAGTCTTCATTGTGTTTCGGGATGCCCGCTGGCGACGCGAAGTCGATCAGGCCGAAGATACCAAAGGTCGAATTCAGGCCAACGCGCGCCACATCTTGCAAGCCCTTCTCGCCCTTACCTTGCAGCAAGTTGTTCACGGCGCTCCAGACATCGGACAAGTTGCCAAAGAAGTTGCCCACGCCCGTTTGCACGAACGACGGCAAGACCGTCTTGTAGGCAGTGGCGGCCGGTTTCAAGGCATACGTATCGACCGTATCGTTGAACTTGAACATGGCGCGGTTGTAGCCTTCGAATGGATCGGCCGGGTTGTTGGCGGTGGTGCTGGCGCAAGCGCTCAGGGTCGCGGCGATGGCCAGGGCCAGGCCGATACGGGAGAGACTACCTGTTTTGATATGTGTATTCGACTCGCTCATTTGCTATCCTTTCCATCCGCTGCCTTGCTGTAGATGAACTGATTGATCAGGTCTTCCAGCACTGTGGCCGATTGAGTACGGGCAATCTTGTCGCCCTCTGCCAGGTTCGCCAAATCACCGCCTGCTTCCAGGCCAATGTATTGCTCACCCAGCAGACCAGCCGTCAAAATCTTGGCCGAGCTGTCTTTCGGGAATTTATAACCGTCTTCGATGTCCAGCTTGACCAGCGCCTGATAGCTCTTGTCATCGAACGTGATCTCGGCCACGCGGCCGACCACCACGCCGGCACCCTTGACGGGCGCCTGCGGCTTGAGGCCGCCAATGTTGTCGAACTTGGCACTAATGGTATATGTCTTGCTGAAAGACAGCGAGCTCATATTGCCAGCCTTGAGCGCCAGAAACATCAATGCTGCTACACCCAGCAAGACGAACAAGCCTACCCAGACATCCAAAGATTTACGTTGCATAAACAATCCTAAATAATTTTTACTTGCTGCACCCTGCGCAGAAACTGCGCAAGCCGCTAATTTTGACGCCAGTGACCGAATTACTTGCTAAACATCAACGCTGTCATCATGAAATCCAGCCACCACACCATCAGCGACGATATGACAACCGTACGCGTGGTGGCGCCGGAAACATCTTCTGGCGTCGGCTGTGCCTGATAACCCTGGAACAGGGCGATAAATGTCACCGCGATACCGAACACCAGGCTCTTCAGGGTACCGTTACCGACTTCTTTCCAGACATCCACACCGCTTTGCATCTGCGACCAGAACGAGCCTTCGTCGACGCCGATCAGCACCACGCCGACCAGATAACTGCCGATAATGCCCACTGCCGTGAAGATCGCGCCCAGAATCGGCATGGCGATCACGCCGGCCCAGAAACGGGGCGCCAGTACGCGCTCGACCGGGTTTACGGCCATCATTTCCATGGCAGATAATTGCTCGCCAGCCTTCATCAAGCCGATTTCGGCCGTCAGCGAAGTGCCTGCGCGGCCGGCAAACAGCAGGGCTGTGACGACCGGGCCCAGTTCGCGCGTCAGCGACAGCGCCACCAGCAGACCCAGCGATTGTTCCGCGCCATAGGTGGTCAAGGTGTAATAACCTTGCAAACCGAGCACCATGCCGACAAACAGGCCAGACACGGCCGTAATCACCAGCGAGCGATTACCAATAAAAAACAGTTGCTCAATCACCAGGCGCGGACGGCGCCACAGGCCGCCCGACGAGGCGATGATGATAAAAAACGAACGCACGGCAAAGCCGAGGTCTTGTACCGAACGACGCAGCCAGGCTCCGATCGCTCCCAGGAAACGCGCGATCATCGGCCAACTCCCGCATGCAGACCCAGGTCATCGGCCAGCGATTTGCCCGGATAATGGAACGGTACGGGGCCATCGGCTTCCGCATTGACGAATTGTTTGACATACGGATGCGTGGAGACGGCCATTTCAGCCGGCGTGCCATGCGCCACAATTTTTCCCGATGACAGGAAATACACGTAATCAGCGATCGCGAAACACTCCTTCACATCGTGCGATACCAGAATCGATGTGGAACCAAGCGCATCGTTCAGATTGCGGATCAAATTGGCCGTCACACCCATGGAAATAGGGTCCAGGCCGGCAAACGGTTCGTCATACATGATCAATTCGGGATCGAGCGCAATCGCCCGCGCCAGCGCCACGCGCCGGCCCATGCCGCCCGAAATCTCGGCCGGCTTCAATTGCGCCGCATTGCGCAAGCCCACCGCCTGCAGCTTCATCAGCACCAGGGTGCGGATCAGCTCTTCATTGAGGTCCGTATGTTCGCGCAGCGGAAACGCCACGTTCTCAAACGCCGTCAAATCGGTAAACAAGGCGCCGTGCTGGAACAGCATGCCCATCTTGCGGCGCATCTGGTACAACTGCCTGGTATCGAGCGTATGGACGATCTGGTCATCGACATTGACGGTGCCGGCGCTAGGGCGCAACTGGCCGCCGATCAGGCGCAATACGGTCGTCTTGCCGCTGCCGGAACCACCCATGACCGCCACAACTTTTCCACGTGGGAAATCCATCTGAAGGCCCGACAAGATCGAACGTTCACCATAGGCAAAGTGTAAATCACGGATTTCAACAAGATTTGGCACGACGTAACTCACTATTTTAATGGCGTATTGTAGTGCAGAAACGCCAAACTCTGCTGAGGGGCCACCTTGGGCATCCCGGTAAGGGGGAAGAATACAACACTAATGAATCGAAAGTCAGATAGTTTATTGTAAAAAGCCAGGCTCTGCTTGCGATCGCCGCCCAGCGGACCTGGCACCAACAAAATAGCAAAGGCCACGACGCAGTGCGCGCCGTGGCCCCGGAAGCAAACAAGGGATGCTGATCAGCGTGGCAGCAGCGAGCCGCCCATCAGGAAGGTATCGACGGCGCGCGCACATTGGCGGCCCTCCCGGATGGCCCAGACCACCAGCGACTGGCCACGGCGCATGTCGCCGGCGGCAAACACTTTGGGCACCGAAGTCTGGTAGCAGTCATCGCCCTCGGTGCTGGCGCGGGCGTTGCCGCGCGCATCTTTATCCACGCCAAAGGCGTCGAGCACCTGTTGTACAGGAGAAACAAAACCCATCGCCAGCAAGACCAGGTCGGCTTTCATTTCGAATTCCGAGTCCGGCACTTCGCTCATCTTGCCGTCTTTCCATTCCACCCGGCAGGCAATCAGCTTTTCTACCTTGCCGCCCTTGCCTTCGAAACGCTTGGTGGCCACCGCCCAGTCGCGTTCGCAGCCTTCCTCGTGCGACGACGAGGTGCGCAGCTTGGTCGGCCAGTAGGGCCAGACCAGCGGCTTGTTTTCCTTTTCGGGTGGTTGCGGCATCAGTTCGAACTGGGCCACCGAGGCGGCGCCGTGGCGGTTCGAGGTGCCCACGCAGTCCGAACCCGTATCGCCGCCGCCGATCACCACCACGTGTTTACCGGTGGCCTTGATCTGGTCTTTCAGCTTGTCGCCCGCATTGACCTTGTTTTGCAGTGGCAAGAAGTCCATGGCGTAATGCACGCCCTTCAAGTCGCGGCCCGGCACCGGCAAGTCGCGCGGAGTTTCGGCGCCGCCGGTAAGGATCACGGCATCGAATTCTTTTTCCAGGTCTTCCGGGAAAATCGTTTCCTTGGCCCAGTTATTTACGCTGGCAGGGAAATCCTTGCCAACCAGCACGCTGGTGCGGAACACCACGCCTTCGGCTTCCATCTGTTTGACGCGCAGATCGATGTGCGACTTTTCCATCTTGAAGTCGGGAATGCCATAACGCAGCAAACCACCGACCCGGTCGCTTTTTTCAAACACGGTCACGGCATGGCCGGCGCGCGCCAGTTGCTGCGCCGCCGCCAGGCCTGCAGGGCCGGAACCGACGATGGCCACCTTCTTGCCCGTGCTGAAACCAGCAGGCTGCGGCACCACCCAGCCATGTTCCCAGCCCATGTCGATGATTTTATGTTCGATCGACTTGATGCCGACCGGATCTTCATGGATGCCCAGGGTGCAGGCCGATTCGCACGGCGCCGGGCAGACGCGGCCCGTGAATTCCGGGAAGTTATTGGTCGAATGCAAGATATCGAGCGCTTCGCGGTAGGCGCCACGGTAGACCAGGTCATTCCAGTCGGGAATGATGTTGTTGACTGGGCAACCCGTGTTGCAGAAAGGGATGCCGCAATCCATGCAGCGCGCGCCCTGCACGGTCGCTTGCGCATCCGTCAGGTGCAGCACGAATTCCTTGTAGTTCTTCAAACGGGCGGCAGGCTCCAGATATTGCTCGTCCTGCCGCTTGAATTCCATGAAGCCGGTAATTTTACCCACGATAATTCCTTTGTATTTGGCTAGCGGGGAGCGGCCTGGCCGCTCCCGGTCATAGTGTTAGGCTGGCTCAGGCAGCGACGGCTTCGACTGCCATGGCGGCGTCGGCCGCCATTTCAATCAGTGCGCGCTTGTATTCGTTCGGGAAGACCTTGACGAATTTGGCGCGTGCCGTGGCCCAGTCATCGAGCAGGAAACGGGCGCGGGTGCTGCCCGTGTGCTTGAAGTGGCGCTCGATCAGGCGTTTCAGTATCACTTCGTCGGCTTCCGGCAAGCCATCGCGGTGCTGGGTATGCCAGGCGTCGCGGTCGACCTGTTGTTCGGAGGCGCTCAGCACCTTGTCCAGGCTGACCATGGCCGTGTTGCACTTGCTGGCAAATTCGCCGGCTGGGTCATACACATAGGCAATGCCGCCCGACATGCCGGCCGCAAAGTTGCGTCCCGTGGCTCCCAGCACTACCACCGTGCCGCCCGTCATGTATTCGCAGCCATGGTCGCCCAGGCCCTCGACCACCGTGGTGGCGCCCGAGTTGCGCACGGCGAAACGTTCACCGGCCACGCCATTGAAGAACGCTTCACCGGCAATCGCGCCGTACAGCACGGTATTGCCGATGATGATGTTGTCCACCGCCCAGCCGCGGAATTCCGTATTCGGCCGTACGATGATGCGCCCGCCCGACAAGCCCTTGCCCACGTAATCGTTGCCCTCGCCCACCAGGTCGATCGTGATGCCGTGCGCCAGGAAGGCGCAGGCAGACTGGCCCGCCGTGCCTTGCAGCTGGATGTGGATGGTGTCGTCCGGCAAGCCGGCATGGCCATAACGCTTCGCCACTTCGCCGGACAGCATGGTGCCCACCGTGCGGTTCAGGTTGCGCACCGGCGAGATGAACGAGACGCGCTCGCCCTTCTCCAGTGCCGCGCGCGCTTGCGCGATCAGCTTGTGGTCCAGCGCTTTTTCCAGCGCATGGTCCTGGTTTTCCACGTGGCGACAGGCTTGGCCATCCTGCGTTTCCGGCTTGTAGAAAATGGCCGAGAAGTCCAGGCCCTGCGCCTTCCAGTGCGAAATCGCCTTTGATTTGTCGAGCAGGTCGACTCGGCCGATCAGCTCGTCATACGTGCGGATCCCCAGCTGCGCCATCAATTGACGGGCTTCTTCAGCGACGAAGAAGAAGTAATTGACGACATATTCAGGCTTGCCCGAAAACTTGGCGCGCAGCACCGGGTCTTGCGTGGCGACACCGACCGGGCAGGTATTCAAATGGCATTTGCGCATCATGATGCAGCCTTCCACCACCAGCGGCGCCGTGGCGAAACCGATTTCATCGGCGCCCAGCAAGGCGGCGATCACCACGTCGCGGCCGGTTTTCATCTGGCCATCGGCTTGCACGCGGATACGGCTGCGCAAGCCGTTCAAGACCAGCGTTTGTTGCGTTTCGGCCAGGCCCAGTTCCCACGGCGTGCCCGCATGTTTCACCGACGACAGAGGCGAGGCACCGGTGCCGCCATCGTGGCCAGCCACCACCACGTGGTCGGCCTTGGCCTTGGTGACGCCGGCCGCGACCGTGCCGATACCCACTTCCGATACCAGCTTGACGGAAATCGAGGCGCGCGGATTGGCGTTTTTCAAGTCATGGATCAGCTGCGCCAGATCTTCGATGGAATAAATATCATGATGGGGCGGTGGCGAAATCAAGCCCACGCCCGGCACGGAAAAGCGCAGGCTGGCAATGTATTCCGACACCTTATGACCAGGCAACTGGCCGCCTTCGCCCGGTTTTGCGCCCTGCGCCATCTTGATCTGGATCTGGTCAGCCGAATTCAGGTAGGCGGCCGTGACGCCGAACCGCCCGGACGCCACCTGCTTGATGCGTGAACGCATGGAATCGCCTTCCTGCAGCGGAATATCGACCACGATCTGCTCGGCGCCCACCACCGAGGCCATGGTGTCGTCCTGGCGTATCGGTATGCCCTTCAATTCCTGCATGTAGCGGTTCGGATCTTCGCCGCCCTCGCCCGTGTTCGACTTGCCGCCGATGCGGTTCATCGCCACGGCCAGGGTTGCGTGCGCTTCAGTGCTGATCGAACCGAGCGACATCGCGCCCGTAGCAAAGCGCTTGACGATTTCCTTGGCCGGTTCCACTTCATCGAGCGGTATCGCCTTGGTCGGATCGAGCTTGAACTCGAACAGGCCGCGCAGGGTCAGATGTCGGCGGCTCTGGTCATTGATGATTTGCGCGTACTCTTTATAGCTGGAGAAATTATTGCTGCGCGTGGAGTGCTGCAACTTGGCAATCGCGTCCGGCGTCCACATATGGTCTTCACCGCGCACGCGGAAGGCGTATTCGCCACCCGCGTCGAGCTTGTCGGCCAGCAACGGATCGTTGCCGAAGGCCAGCTGGTGCAAACGCAGCGCTTCTTCCGCCACTTCAAACACGCCGATGCCTTCCACGTTCGAAGCCGTGCCCTTGAAGTATTTGTCGACCAGCGACTTGTTCAAGCCGATTGCTTCAAAGATTTGCGCGCCGCAATACGACATATAGGTCGAGATGCCCATCTTCGACATCACCTTCATCAAGCCCTTGCCGACCGCCTTGGTGTAGTTATAGATGGCTTTGTCGCCAGACAGATCGCCCGGCAAGCCATGCGCCAGTTCGACCAGGGTTTCCATCGCCAGGTAGGGGTGGACGGCTTCCGCGCCATAGCCTGCCAGCAAGGCGAAGTGATGCGTTTCACGCGCCGAGCCCGTTTCCACCACCAGGCCGGTGGAGGCGCGCAAGCCCTTGCTAACCAGGTGCTGATGCACGGTCGATGTCGCCAGTAGCGCGGGGATCGCCACCTGATCGGCGCAGATAGCGCGATCCGAGACGATCAAAATGTTGTGGCCGGATTTCACGGCATCGACCGCTTCGGCGCACAGCGAGGCCAGGCAGGCTTCCACGCCTTCCTTGCCCCAGGCCAATGGGTAGCAAATATCAAGTTCATACGATTTGAACTTGCCGCCTGTATGCGCGCTGATATTGCGCAAACGCGTCATGTCGTCAAAACCCAGCACCGGCTGCGATACTTCCAGGCGCATCGGCGGATTGACGTTATTTGTATCGAGCAAGTTCGGTTTCGGGCCGATGAACGACACCAGCGACATCACCATCGCTTCGCGGATCGGATCGATAGGCGGATTGGTCACTTGCGCGAACAATTGCTTGAAGTAGTTATACAGCGGCTTGAGCTTGTTCGACATGACGGCCAGCGGCGAGTCATTGCCCATCGAACCGGTGGCTTCTTCACCGGCCACGGCCATTGGCGCCATCAGGAATTTCAAGTCTTCCTGGGTGTAGCCGAACGCTTGCTGGCGGTCCAGCAAGGATGGCTGGGCTTTTTCGCCTTGGGCAGGCTCATGCTTGACCTGGCCATCGAGCAACTTGATCGCGTCGAGCTTGATGCGCACCGAGTTGATCCACGCTTTATAGGGCTTGGCGTTGGCGTAGGTATTCTTCAATTCCTGGTCATCGATGATGCGGCCCGCTTCCAGGTCGATCAGGAACATTTTGCCAGGCTGCAAGCGCCACTTCTGGATGATTTTCGATTCAGGAATCGGCAGCACGCCCGATTCCGAGGCCATCACCACCAGGTCATCGTCGGTAACGATGTAGCGCGCCGGGCGCAAGCCATTGCGGTCCAGGGTGCCGCCGATATGGCGGCCGTCCGTGAACGCCATGGCGGCCGGGCCGTCCCACGGCTCCATCATGGCGGCGTGGTATTCATAGAAGGCGCGGCGGTTGTCATCCATGGTGGTATGGTTTTCCCACGCTTCCGGGATCATCATCATCATTGCCTGGGCGATTGGATAACCTGCCATCAACAGCAATTCCAGCGCATTGTCGAAGCACGCCGTGTCGGACTGGCCTTCATAGATCAGCGGAAACAGCTTTTGCAGGTCGTCGCCCAGCACGGCCGACTTCATCACGCCTTCGCGCGCGCGCATCCAGTTGAAATTGCCTTTCACCGTATTGATCTCGCCATTGTGCGCGATCAAACGGTAAGGGTGGGCCAGCGGCCACTCCGGGAAGGTATTGGTCGAAAAACGCTGGTGCACCAAGGCCAGCGCCGAGATGCAGCGCGCATCCTGCAAATCCTTGTAATACACGCCCACCTGGTCAGCCAGCAGCAAGCCTTTGTAGACGATGGTGCGCGCCGACATCGACGGCACGAAGAATTCCTTGCCATGCAGCAGTTTGAGCGCCTGGATGGCGTGGCCCGACGATTTGCGGATCACATACAGTTTGCGCTCGAGCGCGTCGGTCACCATGATGTCGGGGCCGCGGCCGATGAAAATCTGGCGTATCACCGGTTCCTTGGCGCGCACGGTGGGCGACATCGGCATTTCGGTATCGATAGGCACGTTGCGCCAGCCCAGCACGACCTGGCCTTCGATGCGCACGGCGCGCTCGATTTCCTGTTCGCAGGCGATGCGCGAAGCGTTTTCTTTCGGCAAAAAGACCATGCCCACGCCGTATTCGCCAGGCGGCGGCAATTCCACGCCCTGCTTGGCCATTTCTTCGCGGTAGTACTGGTCAGGAATCTGAATCAAGATGCCGGCGCCATCGCCCATCAGCGCATCGGCGCCCACGGCGCCCCGGTGATCGAGGTTTTTCAGGATCAGCAAACCCTGTTCGACGATGGAATGGGTCTTGTTGCCCTTGATATGGGCGACGAAACCGACGCCGCAGGCATCGTGTTCATTGGCTGGGTCGTACAGGCCTTGCGCTTTCATGGGCTTCTCCGCTGCATATGACTATCGAAAAGCTAGAGTAGTGCAATGCAATAGAAAACTCAACCGAAACAATTAGGGTCGGAGTCGGATTAAATTTATTTTTGCCGCCCATAAAATTAAATGGGGACATAGTAAAAGCAAGGACTTCAAACCTGGAAAACAAGCTGATTTTTTATTTAAATATTATTGATCTGCGATATCGCTGGCGATTTTGCGCGGCCGGCCCCGCTTGGCGGGCAGTACTTGCCGCTTCATCTTGAGTTCCAGCGCCTGCTTGAACGCCTCGGAACCCAGCGGCCAGCCCTTCAGCACAGCCTGCTCAACCGTCTTGACCTGGCTGCTGCCCAGGCCTTGCTCAAACAGACGTAAGTAAGCTGCTTCACGGTCGAAGGGCGTGTTGCCCAGCGCCCAGTACAGCGCGTGATCGGTAATCACGGCATCGGGACGGAAACCCGCGTGGTGGGCATAGCTGGACCAGCTGTAGTCCAGCGGCTGGACAGCCAGCCCCGCTTGCACCGGCACAAATTCCAGGTAGCGGCAACACAAGAGGAAAAAATTATCGCCATCGATGACAGACGTTTTGTAGCGCCCCTGCCACAAGCTGCCTTCACGAGCGTATTTTTGGTTGAAATACGGCACGTAATAGCGCCCCAGCCATTGCATCAACTGCCCCAGCCCCGTGGCATCGCTGGGCGTGGCCAGTAAATGCAGCTGATCGGGCAATAAAACGTAAGCGTGGATGGCCACCTTGAACATTTTTGCGCCGCTTTTCAGCCAGGACAAAAATTGCGCGTAATCGTCGGCATCCTGGAACACAGGCTGGCGATTGGCGCCGCGCTGTATCACGTAATGGGGGAGATTGGGGATGATGAGACGGGGCAAACGGGCCATGGCAGTGTGTGCAAAAAAAGCTAATGCCTTGATTTTACACACAATACCGCAGAGCACATGACTCTGGCCCCAATTTATTTTTCAAGCCAAAAAATCAACCTGACTCTGTCCCTTTTTACCGTTTCATTGCTGCGGGCCAGTCGTTCAAGACAAATTAAAGCTGGCCGACAAGCTATAGCCTTCGCCATACGCGCTGCGCAGTGGCAAATCCTGGCCCAGGCCCGTCTTGGCTTTCTTGCGCAGGCGATACACCAGCATGTCGACGCGGCGGCCGGCATCGGGGTCTTCGCCACCCATGCCTGCCACGATCACGTCGCGTGGCACGGGACGGGTATTGATCGTCAGCAGGTGCAGGAAGTTGAATTCCTTTTCCGTCAGGGCGATCACCGAACCCATCAGCTCAAGTTGGCGAGCGCTCACTTTCAAGGTCCACCTGTTAGGCTCAGGCATGGGGTCTTGCGGACCGACGCGGCGGTCCAGCGCCTCGATGTGGGCGGCAAGTTCAGGGAATTTGATCGGCTTGGTCAGATAATGGTCGGCGCCCAGGCGCAAGCCCAGGATGCGGCTGTCAAACGCCACGCGGCCCGTCAGTACCAGCACACCGATCTGCGGATACAGCTGGCGCATGCGGGGGATGACATTGAAACCGTCTTCATCGGGCAAGCCCAGGTCGAGCACGACCACGTCAACATTTCCATGACTCAAAGCCGTCCACATACCGCCAGCGGAGCTGGTGATATGGACTTCGTGTTCGAGTTCCACCAGAAACTCCGCCATATCTTCTGCGTAGTCCAGGTTGTCTTCGACGATCAATATTTTCGTCATTGCTACGCCATTCTTCCGTTAGTGGACAATCCGTGGGCAAAGCTGCCAAACACTCCTGTATCCATGATGTACGGCCTAATAGGTTTACGTCAAGGAATTATCATGGTTGACTACAGTGGAAGCAAGGCTTTTCCCCGTCTCGACGGGTATCGGCAGCCAAATCCGGAAAACCGCGCCGCCTTCGGGCCGATTCTGCAGCTGTAAACTGCCGCCATGCACCTCGACCACGGCGCGCGCCATGTACAAACCCAGGCCCGCGCCCGCATGGTCGCCCGCATGAATACCGCGGAAGCCTTTTTCAAACACGCGGCCCATCTCGTCGTCCGGCACGCCAGGCCCCTGGTCGCTGACGCACAAGGCCACGCCGCCTTCGGGCGCCAGCCGGGCTGCCAGCACAATCGGGCTGCCGGCGGGACTGAACTTGACAGCGTTGTCCAGCAGGATTTTCAGGCACAAGCTCATGCCCGGCACATCGCAGCGCAAATGCGGCGGCAAGTCTTCATCGAGTTGCAGCTGCACCGGATGGCTGGCTGGCACGGTGGCCGCCGCCTGTTGCAGCAAGGCCAGCGGCGCGATGCCGTTTGCCGTTTTTTCGCGGCCGATGGCAGCCATGCGCTCGGGCGACAGATAATCGTTGATCATGGCCAGCAAACGGTCCACGGCCGTCTGGATTTTCACGTAACGCTTGCGCGTGCCTTCGTCGGCCCCAGCCGCAGCGGCCGTCGCCACCAAACGCTGGATGGCGCCATCGATGGTCGCCAGCGGCGTACGGAATTCGTGCGACAGCATCGATGCAAAACGCTGTTGTTCCTTTTCGCGCTCTGCCTCTTGCGCCTGGACCTGCGTGACGTCACGCGCCACGCCCACCAGCGAGACAGGCTGGCCCGCCGCATCGAGCACGAATGTCGAGCTCACTTCCAGCGCCAGCATCTGGCCATCGCGGTGCGGCAATTCCACTTCACGCAGCAAGCTCAAGCGGCTGGTATCGCCATCGCGCCAGCGCTGCAAGCGGGCGGGTAGATCAGCGGCCAGGCGCGCCGCGTGTTGCTGCAGGGCAGGTAAATCATGACCACTCAGGCGCTGTCCGGCCGGGCTCACATAACGCAGTTCCAGGGTGGCGCAGTCCAGCAGCCAGAGCGCATCGAGGCTGTGTTCCGCCAGCTGGCGAAACTGCGCCTCGCCAGCCCGCGCGCGCAACAGGGCGCGGCGCAATTGCACGAAACGCAGCGCCATCAGGATGACGCCGGCGAACAGCAAAATTAGAAAAAACAGCATGCTTTACACCTGGCAAGATTGAAACGCCAAGTATAGAGCGCTACACGCCGTTTACTCTTCCAGCGGCGCGAAAATTTGCTGCAAGTCTTCCTGCGTCAGGGCCATTTTCTGCGATTCGCCTTCGACCAGGATCGATTGCGCCAATTCCGCTTTCTTTTGCTGCAGCAGCTGGATTTTTTCTTCCAGGGTGCCCTTGGCGATCAGCTTGTAGACAAACACCGGCTTGTCCTGGCCGATACGCCAGGCGCGGTCGGTGGCCTGGTTTTCTGCTGCCGGATTCCACCACGGGTCATAATGGATGACCGTGTCGGCCGCCGTCAGGTTCAAGCCCACGCCACCAGCCTTGAGGCTGATCAAAAAGATCGGCACGGCCCCCTGCTGGAAAGCCGCCACTTGCGCGCTGCGGTCTTTGGTTTCGCCCGTCAGCAAGGCATATGGGATGTCGCGCGATTCCAGTTCTTCCTCGATCAATTCCAGCATGCTGGTAAATTGCGAGAACACCAGAATCTTGCGGCCTTCATCGAGCAAGTCTTCCACCATCTGCATCAGGTCGATCAGCTTGGCCGAACCAGCCGACTGCTTCTTCGCCGGCAAGGATTTCACCAGACGCGGATCGCAGCAGACCTGGCGCAATTTCAGCAACGCTTCCAGGATCACGATCTGGCTGCGCGCCACGCCCTTCTTGTCGATTTCTTCGCGCACTTTCTGGTCCATCGCCAAGCGCACGGTTTCGTACAAGTCGCGCTGCGGCCCCGTCAATTCCACCTTGCGCACCATTTCTGTCTTCGGCGGCAATTCCTTGGCCACATTGTCCTTGGTGCGGCGCAACAGGAAAGGCTTGATGCGGCGGTTCAACAGCATGCGGCGCAGCGGATCGTCCTGGCGCTCGATCGGGTGGCGGAATTGCGTATTGAACGTCTTCTCGTCACCCAGCAAGCCCGGCAGCAGGAAGTGGAATTGCGACCACAATTCACCCAGATGATTTTCCAACGGCGTGCCGGACAGGCACAAACGGTGGCGCGCGCGCAGCAGGCCCGCGCTTTGCGCCGCCTTGCTGCGCGTATTCTTGATGTAATGCGACTCATCCAGAATGACCAGGTGGAAATCGTGTTCGCGCAGGATTTCCTCGTCGCGCGGCAACAAGGCATAGGTGGTCAGCACCAGATCGCAGGAGTCGATCTGGTCAAACTGCTGGGCGCGGTCCTTGCCTTGCAGCAGCAATACCTTCAGAGCAGGGGCAAACTTGGCCGCTTCATCCTGCCAGTTGCCCATCAAACTCGTTGGTGCAATCACCAGCGCCGGATGCGTCAGTCGGCCCGCTTCTTTCTCGACCAATATATGCGCCAGCGTTTGCACGGTCTTGCCGAGACCCATGTCATCGGCCAAAATCCCCGCCAGATCATGGTCGCGCAAGAATTGCATCCACGCCAGGCCATCAGCCTGGTAATCGCGCAAGGTCGCCTGCAAACCTGCAGGTGCCGCCACTTTTTGCACCGCTCCGAACTGGCTCAGCTTGCGGCCCATGGCGCGCAATTGCTCGCCGCCCGTCCAGCGCAGCTCCAGCCCGCGCGCCAGCTCTTCCAGGCGCGCCGCATCCAGGGTCGACATGCGCACGGCATGCTTGATCTTGTCGCTGAAATACAGCTCGCCCAGGGTGTTCAGAATCGGCCGTACGCGGCCCCATGGCAGGGCCACGCGCGTGCCATCGGGCAAGGTGGCCAGCATGTGATCTTCCGCGCCATGCGCTTCGATGGTTTTCGGATTGAAATCATTGGGCGCATTGCGTATCAGTTGCACCAGCACCGGCAGCAGCGGCACGCGCTCGTGGTTGACGACGATGCCCAGCTCCAGCTCGAACCAGGCATTGCCGCTATCCGGGTCCTGGTCATCGATCTCGGCATACCAGTCATCGACCTCGCTCACGTCGTAGCGGTACTTGGCCGTCTTTTCCACGATCCAGCCCTGCGCTTGCAACTGTTCAATACCGACCTCGGCAAAGCGCAGCCATTCCGCCTGGCTGGGCAGCAGCAAAGCGCCCTTCAAGCCGCTCAGCGGGGCCGAACCGGGTTTCTTGAATTGCAGGCCAGCAAGCGTCGCCAGCGCGCGCGCCTCGTCGGCCGTATTGCGGTGGATAATTTCCGTCACATCGCCCACCTGGCGCACCACGCGCTGGGCCGGGTCGAACGAGACGCGCTCGCCATCGTAGTCATAGGACAGCACGGCGAAATCATGCCAGCGCTGCAAGCTGCCATCGGCCAGCATGGCGCTATCGAGCAGCAGCACAGGTTGTGCGGGCACATCCTTGCGCAAGCGCTGCGGCAACGGTTGCGGCAGCGGCATCAAATGTTGCAAGCCTTGCGCCAGCAGCAGTTGCGACACGCGCACCTTGTCATTCGCGTTCAACGGCGGCGCCTGCGCCACCAGCGCCTGCAGGTCGGCCAGCGAAATTTCGGAGCCGCCCTGGTTCAGTTCCAGCACGCCGCACGACAGATTATCGATATACCACGGCGGATCGGTGGGCAGCATGTAATCGATCTGGTCGGCGCCATGGTGTTGCACGCCTTCCGGCGGATCGACTTGCCAGCCCAGGCGCATGGTCTTGCCCTCGTCGCGCCAGAACAGACGCGCCGGACGTATCGGACCTTCCTTCAGCGGATATACCAGGCCATTGCCCACATCGGCCCAGGAATTGGCCCACAACAGCTTGTCTTGCTCAGCCAGCATTTTCAGCAGGGCTGCACCGACCTTGCCCTTGGGTTCAGTAGCGCTGCCCGTCTGCGAATTTTGCCCGCTGCGCATGGCCACGAAGAAACGCACCAGATCTTCATCGGCCGGCGTCAAAAAGGTGGGCGGCGCCGACAGCAGGGAAAAAATTTCGCTGATGGGACTGGCCGCCGCCACGTCGCCATTCGGCCGCAGCCGCGCCTTGTACAGGCACAGCGCCACATGGCGGCCACCGCTGGTGGGCGCCAGCACGTAAATGAGGCGATGCTGATTCAGTTTGGCGTCGGGCTCGACAACATTGAGCACGGCTTTCGGATGCGCGGCTGCCTCCACCCGTTGCAACCATGTGGCGATGGCGTACGGCAAAGGCGCTCCCGGCGCGGCCGGGGCAACTGGGGTTTCACTGGTTTCGTCGCGGGTAAAATCCATGGGGCGCATGAGTATGTAAAGGTCGTATCCAAATCGGCAACAGGCGATATTATCCGCCATACACGCGCTGCTGGCTTGATTCGCACACACTGTTTAGGTAGTTTTCCTGCGCGATGCTTAAAAAATAAGTATTTAATGCCACACTTCCGCCGTGCAAGGACCGAAATTGGCATACAAATGGCGGCATCGGTATGCGCCATGCGCCGTATCCTGCCTGGCCACTGCCATATAAATAATGCATTTAGGAAATAAATCAAGCTATTTGGCAATTTTTTAGGCGGCTGCTGGCCCCGGTGGTAACGCACAGTCCATTTGCACTGTCAAGATTGCGCAATCGCGCCGATTGCGTATCATTCCAGGCTTGATCGCTTTGGAAACAACCATGCTGCCCACTATCGAACAACGCCTTGCCCTTGAACTTGCCGCCAAACCGGTGCAGGTTGCCGCCGCCATCGAACTGCTCGATGAAGGCGCGACCGTGCCTTTTATCGCCCGTTACCGCAAGGAAGCGACCGGCGGCCTCGACGATATCCAGTTGCGCCTGCTCGAAGAGCGCCTGCGCTACCTGCGCGAACTGGAAGAGCGGCGCGCCGCCATCGTGGCCTCGATCACCGAACAGAACAAGATGACGCCCGAGCTCTTAGATGCCGTCATGCACGCCGAAGACAAGACGCGCCTGGAAGATTTGTACTTGCCGTACAAGCAAAAACGCCGCACCAAGGCGCAGATCGCCATTGAAGCAGGCTTGATGCCGCTGGCCGATGGCTTGCTGGAGAACCCGGAACTGACGCCGGAAATGGAAGCGGGCAAGTTCCTGCGCGACGCGTTTACCAGTGCCGAGGGCAACAACCCTGGCGTGGCCGACACCAAAGCCGCCCTGGATGGCGCGCGCCAGATTTTGATGGAGCGTTTCGCCGAAGACGCGACCCTGCTGCAAACCTTGCGCGAGTACGTGCAGGAACACGGCGTGGTCGAATCGAAAGTGGTGGAAGGCAAGCAGGACGAAGGCGAAAAATTCGCCGATTATTTCGACTACTCCGAAACCATTTCCACCGTGCCATCGCACCGCGCCCTGGCGCTGCTGCGCGGCCGCCGCGAAGGCATCCTCGACGTGACCCTGCGCCTCGATACGGAAGCAGAAAAACCGAAGTGGGATGCGCCGCATAATCCGTGCGAAGGCCGCATCGCCGCCCGTTTCGGCATCAAGCAGCAAAGCCGCCCGGCCGACAAATGGCTGGCCGACACGGCCCGCTGGACCTGGCGCGTGAAGAGCTTCATGCATCTGGAAACGGAACTGATGGGCGCGCTGCGCGAACGCTCGGAACTGGACGCCATCAATGTCTTCGCCACCAATTTGAAAGCACTGCTGCTGGCAGCGCCAGCCGGCCAGCGCGCCACCATGGGCCTGGACCCAGGCCTGCGCACGGGCGTGAAAGTGGCCGTGGTCGATGCCACCGGTAAAGTGGTCGACACGGCCGTAATTTACCCGCACCAGCCAAAGAATGACTGGGATGGTTCGCTGCATACCCTGGGCCGCCTGGCCGCCAAGCACAATGTGTCCTTGATTTCCATCGGCAACGGCACCGCTTCGCGCGAAACCGACAAGCTGGCGCAGGATTTGATCAAGCAGCACCCGGAAGCGAAGATGACGAAAATCGTCGTCTCGGAAGCAGGCGCGTCGGTGTATTCGGCGTCCGAGTTCGCCTCGAAAGAATTGCCGGACATGGATGTGTCCTTGCGCGGCGCCGTCTCGATCGCACGCCGCCTGCAAGATCCGCTGGCCGAACTGGTGAAAATCGATCCGAAATCGATCGGCGTGGGCCAGTATCAGCATGACGTCAGTCAAAGCCAGCTGGCGCGCTCGCTCGATGCCGTGGTGGAAGATTGCGTGAACGCCGTGGGCGTGGACGTCAACACGGCCTCGGCGCCGCTGCTGGCGCGCGTGTCGGGCCTGTCGGCCAGCGTGGCGCAAAGCATCGTCACCTACCGCGACATGAAGGGCGCCTTCACTTCGCGCGCGGCCTTGAAAGCCGTGCCGCGCCTGGGCGACAAGACGTTTGAACAGGCGGCTGGCTTCCTGCGCGTAATGGGCGGTGAAAACCCGCTGGACGCCTCGGCCGTCCACCCGGAATCGTACCCGCTGGTGGAAAAGATCCTGGCTGACATCAAGAAGGATATCAAGGCCGTCATCGGTGAAACGGCGCTGCTGAAAACCCTGAGCCCGGCAAAGTATGCTGACGAGAAATTCGGCGTACCGACCATTTCCGACATTTTAAAAGAGCTGGAAAAACCGGGCCGCGATCCGCGTCCGGAATTTACCACCGCCACCTTCAAGGAAGGCGTGGAAGAGATCCGCGACTTGCGTCCCGACATGATCCTGGAAGGCGTGGTCACCAACGTGGCCGCGTTTGGCGCCTTCGTCGATATCGGCGTGCATCAGGATGGCCTGGTGCATATTTCGGCCCTGTCGAGCACCTTCGTGAAAGATCCGCACACGGTAGTCAAAGCGGGCCAGGTGGTGCGCGTCAAAGTGCTGGAAGTCGATGAAAAGCGCAAACGCATCGCGCTGACCATGCGCCTGACCGATAGCGCGCCGCAAGCGGGCAGCAAACCGGAACAGCGTGGCGACCGCAACGACCGCCGCAGCATGGCCCAGCACCAGTCGCAATCGCGCAACGCGCCCGAGCCGGCCGGCAGCATGGCCGCCGCGTTCGCCAAGCTGCGCGGTTAAGTCCATGACCACCGCCCAGGCAATCATCATCACGGCGGTGGACGCCGGCGGCGGCGAGGCGCAGCAGTTGCTGGACGCCTTGTCGGACGCCTTGCTGAGCATCAATGGCGACAGTGGCCGCTCTTCGTTCGACGCAGAAGAGACACGGGGCGGACGCGGTGGTTTCTTTATCGCCAGCAACAGCGATGGCGAACTGCTGGGCTGCGCTGCCTTGCGGCCCTTGGGCGGCGATGGCGGCAGCTCAACAGGCGAACTCAAGCGTATGTATGCGCGCCCCGGCCAGGCTGGCGTAGGCGCGGCCCTGCTGGACCATGTGGAAACCATGGCACGCCAGCATGGCTATGCCCACATTTATCTGGCGACCCGCGTGGCCAATGGCCGGGCGGTGGCGTTTTACCGCAAGCATGGCTACCTTGCCGTGCCCGCGTATGGCAAATACGTGGGCGCAGTGCAATCGATCTGCCTGGGTAAGGTTTTATAACGCGACCAGCGTGGTGCGCTTTCCCCATTTGTGGCCCCGGCCCATACTCATGGCGTCGTTTTCTTATAAAATGACGCCATCTTATTTATTTCCCCATCAGAGGCAGCTATGAGCGACGTACAAACCTGGATCAAAGAAACCGTGACGAACACGCCCGTCGTGCTGTTCATGAAGGGCACGGCCCAATTTCCGCAGTGCGGCTTTTCCGGCCGCGCCATCCAGATCCTGAAAGCATGCGGCGTGGAAAACATCGCTACAGTCAACGTGCTGGACGATCCTGAAGTTCGCCAAGGCATCAAGGATTACTCGAACTGGCCAACCATTCCACAACTGTATGTCAAAGGCGAGTTCATCGGCGGCTCCGACATCATGAATGAAATGTTTGAATCGGGCGAACTGAAATCGCTGTTGAATGCCTGATAGCCAACAGCCGCGCCGTATCGTCATTGCCATCACGGGCGCCACTGGCGCCGTGTATGGCTTGCGGCTGCTGCAATTGCTCGGCGCCATCCCCGGCGTCGAGACACATCTGGTCTTGTCGGACGCGGCTGTATTGACCCTGCATCAGGAAACGGGCATGGCCCGCAAAGAAGTCGAAGCGCTGGCGCACGTGGTGCACAAGCTGCGCGACATCGGCGCGGCGATTGCCAGCGGTTCGTTCCAGTCGGACGGCATGGTGATCGCGCCGTGCTCGATGAAAACCCTGGCGGCCGTGGCCCATGGCTTGTCGGATAATCTGATCACGCGGGCAGCCGACGTGGTGCTCAAGGAGCGTCGCCGCCTGGTGTTGATGGTGCGCGAAACGCCGTTCAATCTGGCGCACTTGCGCAATATGACGATGGTCACCGAAATGGGCGGCATCATCTTCCCGCCGCTACCCAGTTTTTATCACCATCCGCAGAGCATTGCTGAAATGGTCGACCATACTGTAGCGCGTGTCATTGACCTGTTCGGCATCGAACATGGTTTGGCACCGCGCTGGAATGGCCTGAAGGCCAGCGCCAGCGACAGCGGTACTGCTATGTAACGCTAGCGGTTCAACGCTTTTCGAACTGAACCGCGCTTGCCTGCTTCAAATCCCTGGCTTCTTCAACCATCCTGCGGTGGGCTATCCGTTTGCGCATCACTTCCGCATGTTGCGCGGCGGTCATGGGCGGCACGGTCATCAAGTCTTTCAGCTGCGCGGTGTTGCTGTAGTTACTTTTCATAAGACGGCTCAAATGCTCGGCTCCGTGGTGGATGACAACTGGCTGTTTCTGATGTGATTATGAGCTAGTATTCGCCACTGCGCTGACTGTTACAGGATTATCATCAAAAAATTGGGTTGCAGCGCAACATACGAGGTCTTATTGTGCGGCAAAATCATGTCTCCAGTATGACCCGGCGCAAAAAAAGTACAAGGGGTATGCCGCCGGCATGTAGCCGGACGGCAACGGCGTGTGGACGCCAGAATGATTACTTTTGGTAGTTGACGCGTACCAGCATGCGAATAAATTCACGTGCGATTTGCCGATGATGTTCATCCAATCTTTGCAAATCAGCAATCAATTTCACATCGGCCGACTCAAATCGCGACAAGGCGCTGGTCGATTCGCCATTCGGCGTGGCACTTTCAGGGCCGCCGAAACGCAACCATTCCGCAGGCACGCCCAGCCATTGGGCGATCATGCGCAATTTTTCTTGCGTAGGAATTGCTTCACCTACCAACCATTTCCTAGCAGCATGCACGGTAATCGGGCGCCCATCGAAACGGATATTGAATTCCCGTGCCAATCTGGTCGGGCTGTCTGGGGAGTAATGGGCGTTTTTGAGAGCCAACTGAAGTCGTTGGCTAAAGCTTTCGCGTTCGTTAGAAGAATTCATAGGTGCACTATTTCATGTTGTAACATGAAAGTCAGTTTCTTGAATGACCATACGGATTGTTACATTTGAAAATAAAGTAATTAACAATTAACAATCCGACGGGGGTTTCAGATAAAAACCTGAGCCGAATTTTCTATTGTTATCCTGTGTGGCTTCGGGTCAAATTCGCGGCCAGCTTTGATTTTCGCACTGCAACACGATTCAAAGCTTCGGTATGGCGCTACAACGTACGGTATCGGATCATGCGCTCCTACCCCGTTTAGTGCAAGACGCATGTCATACACTTTCCTAATAACAAACTTTCTATAAAAACCATTTTATTTGTATTTTAGAATGCAAGTAAAACGGTGTTTCATTTACGAAATGTTGCTTAGGAACATGTTATCGCGCCATGATTGCCTGGTTTGCAATTCACTCCTATCATAACGAAAATATGCGCAGTTGACACAAAGAAAGTTCCTTTTGGTGTCATATTGGCCACCAACTCTCGATCTGTGCCGTCTTTTCGCGCATAGAATTCATTTATTTGTTGCAACTCTTCGCCAGGAGCAACGAATCACCGCCACGCGGTTTTCCTGCTACAGCACGCTGCAAGCGCGCTACAATGTGGTTGACGTTAACGTCAATGACAGTCAACAACACTTTCACCGCACACCCCGCCCAGCCATGCAAACCACACCGCCCGTACAGATGACGACCTACACCATCACCGAACTGGCCCGAGAATTCGACATCACGGCGCGCGCCATCCGCTTTTATGAAGACCAGGGCTTGCTCAGCCCCAAGCGTGAAGGCGCAGGCGGACGCAACCGTGTCTACACGCCGCGCGACCGTACCCGCCTCAAGCTGACCCTGCGCGGCAAGCGCCTGGGCCTGGCCTTGTCGGAGATCAAAAGCCTGGTCGACATGTATGAAACGCCGAAGGACACGCGCGCGCAGATGGACCGTTTCCTCGGCGTGCTGGCCCAGCACCGGCAAACGCTGGAGCAGCAACGCATCGACATCGAAATGGCGCTGGCAGAAATCAGCTCGCACGAAGAAGCGTGCGCGCAGATGCTGGCCGGCCTGGACAACGGCGCCGTCGCGGCAAAATAAGATCCGCAGCACCTGGCGTCACGATCGGGTGTATATTTGACGCTTACTTGACGTTTACGTTAACGTCATGACTCGGTATCATTAGCTTCTGACACGGCAGCGCTGATTGCCATACTTATAACGAAGACGAGGACGACATGCTCCATCTCCCAGGTTTGACCTTTGATCACGGCGAAGACATCGCCTCGCTGCGTGAGGCGATCCAACATTTTGCCGCCGCCGAAATCGCGCCGCGCGCCGCTGAAATCGACCATACCGACCAATTCCCGATGGATTTGTGGCGCAAGATGGGCGACATGGGTTTACTCGGCATCACCGTCGGCGAAGAATACGGCGGCGCGGGCATGGGTTACCTGGCCCACATCATCGCCATGGAAGAAATTTCGCGCGCCTCGGCCTCGGTCGGCCTGTCTTACGGCGCCCATTCGAACCTGTGCGTGAACCAGATCAAGCGCAATGGCACGGCCGAACAAAAAGCCAAATACCTGCCAAAACTGATCACGGGCGAACACATCGGCGCCCTGGCCATGTCGGAACCGAACGCCGGCTCGGACGTCGTCAGCATGAAGCTGCGCGCCGATTTCAAAGGCGACCGGTGGGTCTTGAACGGCACCAAGATGTGGATCACCAACGGCCCCGATGCGGACGTGCTGGTGGTGTACGCAAAGAATGACCTGGAAGCGGGTCCGCGCGGCATGACGGCTTTCCTGATCGAAAAGAATTTCAAGGGTTTCTCGATCGCACAAAAACTCGACAAGCTGGGCATGCGCGGCTCGCACACGGGCGAACTGGTGTTCCAGGATTGCGAAGTACCGGCCGAAAACGTGCTGGGCGGCCTGGGCAAGGGGGTCAACGTACTGATGTCGGGCCTGGACTTCGAGCGCACCGTCTTGTCTGGCGGACCGCTGGGCATCATGCAGGCTTGCATGGACCTGGTCGTGCCGTATGTGCATGACCGCAAGCAATTTGGCCAGGCCATCGGTGAATTCCAATTGATGCAGGGCAAACTGGCCGATATGTATTCGACCATGATGGCGTGCAAGGCCTATGTCTACGCCGTCGGCCAGGCATGCGACCGCGCCACCACGCCCGAAGCCGTGCGCCAGTTGCGCAAGGATGCGGCCGGCGCGATTCTGTACAGCGCCGAAAAAGCCACCTGGATGGCGGGCGAAGCGATCCAGGCGCTGGGCGGCAATGGCTATATCAACGAGTACCCGGCCGGCCGCCTGTGGCGCGACGCCAAGCTGTATGAAATCGGCGCCGGCACCAGCGAAATCCGCCGCATGCTGATTGGCCGTGAATTGTTTGCTGAAACCAAGTAAGTCACCTAGATAACGGAGATACATCATGCATGATCCAGTAGTCATCGTCGGTGCCGCGCGCACCCCCATGGGCGCCTTCCAGGGCGACTTTTCCAACATCACGGCCAGCGACCTGGGCGCCGTTGCCATCCGCGCCGCCGTCGAGCGCGCTGGCGTGGCGCCGGATGCCGTTGAGCACGTGTATTTCGGCAATTGCCTGATGGCCGGTCAGGGCCAGGCGCCTGCGCGCCAGGCCTTGCGCAAGGCGGGCTTGCCAGATTCCACCGGCGCCGTGACCCTGTCGAAAATGTGTGGCTCGGCCATGCAAACAACCATGTTTGCCCACGATACCTTGCTGGCTGGCAGCGCCGACGTAGTGGTGGCAGGCGGCATGGAATCGATGACCAATGCGCCCTATCTGATTCCAAAAGCGCGCGGCGGTTACCGCATCGGCCACGGCATGATTTACGACCACATGATGATGGATGGCCTGGAAGACGCTTATAGCCGCGATGAAAAAGGCAATGCCCGCTCGATGGGCACGTTTGCCGAAGAATGCGCCAGCCAGTATGCATTTACCCGCGAAGCACAGGATGCGTTCGCCATCGCATCGGTGCAGCGTGCCCAGGCGGCCAGCAAGGATGGCAGTTTTGAATGGGAAATCGCACCCGTCACCGTGCCGGGCCGAGGTGGCGACACCGTGATCAGCCTCGATGAAGGTCCGCAAAAGGCGCGCCTGGAAAAGATCCCGTCGCTCAAACCTGCCTTCAAGAAAGACGGCACCATCACGGCCGCCTCGTCGTCGTCGATCAACGACGGCGCGGCCGCGCTGGTGCTGATGCGTGAATCGACAGCCAAAAAACTCGGCTGCACCGTGATCGCCAAAATCCATGGCCACGCCACGCATGCGCAAGCGCCCAACGAATTCACCACCGCCCCCATCGGCGCAGTGAAAAAGCTGTACGCCAAGACAGGCTGGAGCAGCAGCAATGTGGACTTGTTCGAAATCAATGAAGCGTTTGCCGCCGTGCCGATGGCGGCCATGCATGATCTCGACATTCCTCACAGCAAGATCAACATCCATGGCGGCGCCTGCGCCCTGGGCCACCCGATCGGCGCTTCGGGCGCGCGCATCATCGTCACCCTGCTGGGCGCACTGAAAAAAACCGGCGGCAAGCGCGGCGTGGCGGCCCTGTGCATAGGCGGCGGTGAAGCCACTGCAATGGCGATCGAACTGGTATAAGCTCCTTGTTTGACGACAGGCGCACCGTCGGCACTTGGCTGCAGATGGCGCGCCTTTTTTATTTCATTCCAGGGAGAAACACATGCCTACAGCATTGATCATCGGCGCCTCACGCGGCATCGGCCACGAAATCGTCCGCCAGTACCGCCACGACGGCTGGCGCGTGATCGCCACCGCCCGCAAACCGGACGATTGCGAAACGCTCAAACAGCTGGGCGCCGAAGCGCATCTGCTGGACGTGACGGACGTCGAAGGCTGCGCCGGCATAGGCTGGAAACTCGACGATGAAAAGCTGGACGTGGCCATCCTCAACGCGGGCGTCTTCGGCCCCCGCCACGATGGTTTTCCCTCGCAACAAGATTTCGACACGGTGATGCACACCAATGTGCTGGCCGCCATGCGTTTATTACCCATCCTGGCGCCGCTGGTCGCCCATGCGCAAGGCAAGCTGGCCGTGCTGTCATCGCACATGGGTTCGCTTTCCGAACGCAATAGTCCACGCGGTTCGCTCTACCGCGCCAGCAAGGCGGCCTTGAATTCCGTGCTGATCGACACAGCCCTGTTGCATGGCCCGCAAGGCGTCAGCTGCGTGGCTTTCCATCCGGGCTGGGTACGCACGGAGATGGGTGGCGACGGCGCCGATATTTCGCCTGAAGAAAGTGCTGCCGGCATCCGCGCCACCCTGGCCAGCCTTGCGCCTACGCAAGAGGCCGTGTTCCGCAATTACGATGGCAAGCCTATCGGCTGGTAAGCATAGAAACAGCTGAGCCGGCGCAAAATATAAAAAAGAAAGAGACAAGCACCGATGATACTGAATGAAGAACAAGCGATGGTCCAGGATGCCTTGCGCAACTTTTCGCGCGAGCGCCTGGCGCCCAACGCCGCTCGCTGGGACAAGGAACATCATTTCCCCAAAGAAGAACTGAAAGAGCTGGCCGCGCTGGGCGCCTTCGGCGTGGCCGTGCCGGAAGCGCTGGGCGGCGCCGGGCTCGATTACGTGTCGCTGGCCCTGGTGCTGGAAGAAATCGCCGCCGGCGATGGCGGCACGTCGACCATCATTTCCGTCAACAATTGCCCCGTGTGCAGCATCGCCATGATGTACGCTAATGATGCGCAGAAAGAACAATGGCTGCGCCCGCTGGCACAAGGCAGCATGCTGGGGGCATTTTGCCTGACGGAACCGCATACAGGCAGCGACGCCTCGGCCCTGCGCACCACGGCCACACGCGAGGGCAATGATTACGTCATCAATGGCACGAAACAATTCATTACCAGCGGCAAATATGCGGACGTCGCCATCGTCATGGCCGTGACCGACAAGGCAGCTGGCAAGCGTGGCATCAGCGCGTTCTGGGTGCCAACCAATACGCCGGGCTATATCGTCGCAGGACTGGAACAGAAAATGGGCCAGCATTCGTCGGACACGGCGCAAATCCTGTTTGAAAATTGCCGCATTCCAGCAGAAAACCTGATCGGTGAAGAAGGGCAAGGCTACAAGATCGCCTTGTCTGGCCTGGAAGGCGGACGCATCGGCATCGCCTCGCAAGCAGTCGGCATGGCGCGCGCCGCGTACGAAGCGGCCCTGTCCTATGCGCGCGAGCGCGAAAGTTTCGGCAAACCCATCTATGAACACCAGGCCGTGCAATTCCGCCTGGCCGACATGGCCACGCAAATCGAAGCAGCGCGGCAATTGATACGCCACGCAGCATCGATGAAAGACGCCGGCTTGCCCTGCCTGAAAGAAGCAGCGATGGCGAAACTGTTTGCGTCTGAAATGGCCGAAAAAGTCTGCTCCGACGCGATCCAGGTGCACGGCGGCTATGGCTACGTGTCTGATTTCCCCGTCGAGCGCATCTACCGCGACGTGCGCGTGTGCCAGATTTATGAAGGCACCAGCGATATCCAGAAGATATTGATCGCCAGAGCATTGTAATCAAGAGGAAAAAGGGAAGGCAGTAAAGTCTCAGCGCCTTGAGCAACCGTAGCGAGCAAGCCCGTTATCGGATTGAGTAACGCAGCCGTACATTCGGTACGGCGAGTAACGCCGATTCGAGAGCGGGCTGCGCAGTAGGTTGCTCAAGCGCGCCATCCAGACGAAAAAAAAGCCCGCGGTCGCGGGCTTTGTTCCAATGTATTACCAATGCTTTAATCGAGTCATGGACGCCAGTGCTATCTGCAAAGTGCCTCCTGATTTTCGGACTCCCATGCTATCTGCATAGTGACTCCAAGGTGTAGCGACCATCGTATCCGGAATTACAAAAAATCCATGATTCACACTGTCACGCCATCGACATTACACCTGTGTCGGTCGCCGTGTGAGGGCTGGATAGTGAGACTATTTGCAAGCAAATCTCAATCACTGCAAGAATTATAGCACAGCCTTTTGTGCGATGCAACAACTATTTAAAATCAAGTATTTAGCACACCTGAAGGCTTGGCCCTGTCACCGCGGGCCACTCTTTCGTATTCCGATATCACTTGTGCGCCCAGCAACAGCAAGGTGGCGCCGATTTCCAGGCTGAACATCACGACGATGGCCGTCGTCATCGAACCGTACACCACATTGACCTGCGATAAAGTCGAGAAATACCAGACCAGCACGTGGCGCGCGATTTCCCATAGAAGGGCCGCCGTCACGCCGCCGATCAGCGCATGCGAGATCGACAGCCGGCCCACCGGCATCACCAGGTAGATCGAGCTGAGCACGAGGATTTCGCCGACCAGCCCCAGCAGATACAGCAGCACGCCGGACACCCTCCCCAGGCCCCAGTCGTGGCGCAAAAAGTGCACGCTTTCCTCACCCATCACTTGCAAGCCGCCCGCCACCAGGGTGATCAGCAAGATGCCCAGGCCCAGGCAGAGGATGTAGCAGTAGGGCAAGATAGCGGAAATCAGGAAACGCCGGCGGCGTATGGCCACCCTGTGCACGAAAATCACGCTCATGGCGTTTTCCAGCACGGTAAACGCCAGCGAACTGAAAAACAGCATGGTCAGCAGCAGCAGCCAGCCGATCACGCCCCGGTTATCGAGAAAATGCGCGACCTCGGCCACGATGGCCTTCGATTGCCCCGGCACCAGCCATTCCAGGTAATGGCCTATGGTTTGCAGCAATTCATCTTGCGCGATCACATGCGACAAGGCGACCACCACCAGCATCAGCAGGGGCACGATCGATAGCAGCGAGTAATACGCCACGGCGCCGGCCAGCAGCAAGCCCTGGTTGGCACGGAAGGCTTTCAGCACCTGCAGCGTGAACGCCAGCGGATGGCTGAGGATGTAAGCACTGGCGCGGCGGTTAAAAATGTCCATGTGCCAAGCATACCGGCAATACGTTTGCCACGCCGCGCGCACTGTCGGCTAAGTGACGGCCGCTTCCAGCAAGGTCAAGGTTTGCCGCTCCGCATCGAGAGTCGCCAGTATCTGCATAGGCAAGGTGAATTGATGGCGGATATGGCCGAAGGAATAGCCGGCCACGGCAGGCACGGATAAAGGCAGCAAATGCTGGTCGACGGTGGCGTTCAGGGTCAGGGAGGTATCGCCTTCATCGGCCTCGCAATGCTCGAAAATGCCGAGCATCAAGGCCGCAGCAGACCGAAAACCGGTTGAGAGGTCCAGTTGGCACAACATCCTGTCGATGCGATAGGGCGCTTCGTTGACGTCTTCCAGGAACAAGATATGCTCGCGGAAATCGGCCGCATACGGCGTGCCGGCCAGCGCACTGACCATGGCCAGGTTGCCGCCGATCAAACGGCCTGTCGCTTGCCCGCCATGCACGGTGCGGATGGCGAAATTGGCTTCCGTTTCACCGCGTAATTGATTTTCCGCCGACATCGTGATGGTGTAGCGCGGCTGCGGCGTCATCAGCACGTTTTGCAGCTGGATCACCGTGTAATCGGAAAAGGTCGAGGAAGCCACCGGACCGTGGAACGTCACCAGGCCCGTCTGGCTGGCGATGGCCAGGTGCAGCGCAGTAATGTCGGAATAGCCGATCAATATCTTCGGGTTGCTGCGTATCAAGGCATAGTCGATCAGCGCCAGCAGCGAGATGCAGCCCGAGCCGCCGCGTATGGCCCACACAGCCTTGACTTGCGGATCGCGAAAAGCAGCGTGCAGATCATCCAGCCGCTGCTGCACCGTGCCCGCATAATTGCCGTGCACGGCGCGGATGTTCGCGCCCAAGGTGGCCCGCAAACCCAGCGATTCGATATTCTGTACCGCCTTGGCGATTGCTTCGTCATCGGTAAAGCCAGCCGGGGCGATGATGGCGACCAGGTCGCCCTGGCGCAGCCGCGCCGGCTTGATCAGGGGCAGAGATGTCAGCATGCGTTTTGACTGCGCCGCCGCCAGTGCCGGTATCCCAGCCGTACCAGCCATACTTAAGGCAGCCAGCAAGCCGCCGAAGCGGCGTCGGCCAAAATGGGTGGGACTGGACATGCGGCCCTTTCTGGCAATTGCCTTTACAGGAACTTGTACTTTACCTGGAACGACAGCGCACGCCCGCGCGGATCAGCTACCCGTGGGTCCCAGCCCGCACCGACCACATCATCGACGTTGTGGGCCGTAAATGGTGGATCACGGTCAAACAGGTTCTGTATGCCCACAGTAATGGTGGTGTTCTTGAAGCCCGTGTAGGTGCCCGACAAGCTGTAGGTGGTGTAGCTGGACACATCGGGATTGAAGCCCACCGGATAAGGCAGCGCGCCGCCGTTCGGCACCTGATCCTTGTAACCGGAGCTATACCTTTGCGCCAGCAAGCCACTCCAGTCGCCACGCGACAGGCTGAACGAGGCATTGTGTTTCCAGCGCAAATACAGGTCGCGCGTGTAGAAGTTGCCCACATACTCCTTGTATTCCTGGCCAGCGATTTCCGCGAACTTGAAGCTTTGCGTCCACGTGCCATCGAGCGCGGCATTCCATTTGAAACCGTTGACCTTGCCTTCGCCACGCAAGCTCAGGTCGGCGCCGCGCGTGCGCGAACCGGCGGCATTGATCCAGCCACCCTGCACATAGTTGATCGTGTCATCGGGATTGCGGATGATGTATTGCGGCAGCAAGGCGGCGTTCTGCAACACGATGGTGGCCGAGCGGTTCAGGATGCGATCCTTGGAATTGATGGCCCAGTAATCGAGCGAAGCCGAATAACCCTTGAATGGCTCGATCACCATGCCTAAGCTGCCTTGCTTCGAGGTTTCCGGTTTCAAGTTAGGATTGCCGCCCGAGAAATAGTTCAGGCGCGATGGTGCGCAGAACGCCGGGTCGCCCGGATGGCGGCCGCAACCAACCGTATCGATCACGCCGCTGGACAATTCCTGGTACAACTGCCCCGAATACAGCTGAGTGAAGCTGGGCGCGAGGAAACCCTTGTTGGCCGAACCACGGAACAGCAACCATGAAGCTGGCTGGTAACGGAACGAAACCTTGGGGTTCGTGGTCGCGCCCACCAGGCTGTAATCATCGCGGCGCAGCGCCAGCTGCATTTCCAGATCCTTGACGATAGGCACCAGCAATTCCGCATACACGGCCTTGACGTTGCGGCTGGCCTTGTCCAGCGCCGCATTGCCCGGCGACAGATACACGGTAGTCGCATCGATATCCTGGCCAAAGGAATAACTCTCGCGGCGCAGATCAAAACCCACGGCAGCGGACAAGGGGCCGGCCGGCAATTGCATTACTTCGCCTGAGAGCGAACCGTCGATACCCGTCAGGGTCGTCTTGCCATGCTGAAAGTCGCCACGGAACTTGGTCGATTCGATCAAGGCCTTGGCGGCGTCGGTCTGGCTCTGGCCAGCACCCACCCACGGATTGATGATGCCGCTGGCCAAGGCCGGGAACAGCGCAGCCGTGTAAGCATAACCGTCCGTCAGCTTGGTATTGGTCTTGCTTTCCGCATGCGACACGCCAGCCTTGTAATCCCAGCGGCCCACCGTGCCTTCGAAGCCGACCAGCAGCCGCAGATTGTCGGTGGTGTTTTCCTGGGTGCGGTTACCAAAATCGCTGGCCCGCCATTTATAGGAAATCGGCTTGGTCTTGTCGAAAGTCGAAATGTAGGGAGACAGGTCTTGGTAATACGCGCCACCCACCGGATACAGGCCGCCATTGGCGGCCGTGGCCTGGATCTGCATCGGCGTCAACTCCGCCGTGGCCTTGGTGCGCGAACCGAGCAACTCGACAAACATCGTATGATCGGCGGCCAGCTTGAAGGTGCCACGGCTGAGCAAGTTGACGCGCTCGACCGGGAAGGAAATCACATAATCGCCGCCATAATCGTAGGCGCAGGAATAGGTGCTGCGTAGCGGCGAGGTCACTTTCGACCATAGTGCGGTCTGGTATTGCGACATGCCGGCCACCGTATCGCACTTGCCCTGGAAACTCAGCGGGTTCGCTTGCAGATACTGGTTCGTGCTTCCCGGCACCGTAAACGAGGTACCGAGCGCCGTACCGGCGCCGGTCAGCTGGTTGGCATAGGGTGTACCGGTCGTGTCAGGCGACAAGCCACGGCCGGGCTGGAAGCCATTGGCAAATTTGCGCTGGTTCGAGCTGAGCTTGTCGTCATTGTCCGCCGTCAAGCTGACCATGATGTTGTAGCGGTCTTCTTCCAGGTTGCCATGGCCGGCCAGCAAGGAGGCGCGGCGGTTCATGCCGCCGCCCGCTTGCGTGGAATTGGTCGTGCCCGATACTTCAAGGCCGTTGTAATTGGTTTTCAGGATGAAGTTGATCACGCCGCCGATGGCGTCCGTGCCGTAGATGGCCGAGGCGCCATCCTTGAGAATTTCAACGCGGGCAATCGCGCCCATCGGGATCGAGTTCAGGTCGACCGCCTTGCCGCTGGCGCCGTGGGTAGCGATGCGCCGGCCATTGAGCAAGACCAGGGTGCTGTTCGGGCCCAAGCCGCGCAAGGAGGCAAACGAGGCGCCGCCACTGACGCGGTCGGCGTCGGCGCCAAACACGTTATTGCCCGAAGTCATGTTATCGGCGCCCGTGCCATTTGAAGAGATGATGGACAGCAATTGCTCGGCACTGGTAATGCCTTGTTTTTCGATTTGGTCGTAGCTGATGATTTGCACCGGCAAGGCGCCTTCATTGGCCACGCGCTTGATGCTACTGCCCGTCACTTCCACCCGCTGCAACGATTGCGGCGCGGCTTCCTGTGCCAATGCCGGGCTCACCACCCCTATCAATGCCATCAACTGCGCCAGTTTTTTCAATTTCACGGGTCTCTCCTTCGTTTGGGCAAGCGAAACTTGAATTTCTCAAGTCAGGTCGTTTTTTCATGTCGTAGCGTCTGTCTCACGGCACTTTCGCCGTCATTTTGGTATTACTGCTTCTAATGACTTCTACGCATGACTTTATTTGTTTTCAATTTCAGAGTAACGCCTTGCCTCAAACACCCGCTAATGAAAAATGCTTTCCTAACTATAACTTTTTGGAATGAATGCCTTTTTCTCAGACCATGGTCACTTGCCAGCCGGGCGACCCCGTGTCATATCGACGTCCAGATAGCGCCAGGACGTGAATTCAACGGGATGACGCCTGTAGTTTTTTAGCCACGGCTGCTGCAAGTCGGCTGAGATAGGATGTGTCAGCAGTACCCACGGCGTGTATGCATGGATCAGCTGTGACATGTCGAAGTACAGACTGCGGCGGCGCGGCGTATCGGACAGCAGGCGCGCCTCCTCATAGCGTTTATTGTAATCGGGTAAATTAAATCGGGCATAGTTGGCGCGGCCAACGTTGCCACCGTACAACAATTGCATAAAGTTATCACCGTCAGGAAAGTCCGCCACCCAGTTGGTCTCGAACATCTGTACCTTGCCCAGGCGCGAAGCCTTGATGATCTCGGTCTTCTTGTCGCTCTTGAATTCCACGCGCAAGCCGATGGCGTTCAAGTTGCGGCGCCACAATTCATCACGCAAACGCCCCACCATATTCGCTTCCGTATGCATGGAGAGGATCAAGGGCGTGCCGTCCGGCTGGTGCCGGAAACCATCCGCCCCCAGCTTGTAGCCATAGCGGTCCAGCAGGGCGCGCGCCAGCGCCGGATCGTAGCCGACGGGGCTGCGGTAATCCTTGTCATAACCGAGCACATTGGGCGGCAACGGCGATTGCGCGGGCAAGGCCAGGCCCTTCTTCAGCAAGGCGATATCTTCGCGGCTGTTGTAGCTGAGGGCGATGGCGCGCCGCAGGGCCAGCTTGTCCCTGGTATAGCCGCCCAGCACCGGGTCTTCCATATTCATCCACATGTAATACGTCTGCAGCACGGGAAAGCGGTCCAGGGTGATGCCCTTGGTCGCCAGTTCCGGCTTCAACTTGCCGTGCACCAGCACCATGTCCGTCAGCGATTCCGGCACTTGCTCCAGATAATCGAATTCGCCTTTCAAGAAACCCAGCATGCGCGATTGATATTCCTCAACGATGCGCACCTCGATGCGCTGAACCAGCGGCAATTGCCTACCTTCCAGCGCAGTGGCAATCGCCTGGTCTGCGGGCGGCAAGGTAGCCAGCGCTGCCGGTTCCGTATGAAACAGACTTTTTCGGAAAGTCGGGTTGGCCTGCAGCACGATCTTGTCGCTGCGCTTCCATTCCTTGATCATGAACGGCCCCGTGCCGACCGGGTGATTGCCGAACTGGCCGGCCGCCGGATACGCTTCAGCCACTTCGCGCGCCACCACGCCGGTGGCCGGCATGGCCAGGTAAAACAGGAAGTTCGGGTCGACGCCATTCAAGCGTATGCGCAAGGTGTATTTGTCCAGCGCCTGCAAGCCGGCGATCGGCGTGTCATAGCTGAACCTGGCTTTCAGCGCTGCATCGCCCACCAGTTTGTCTTCCAGCAAAAACAGCCACGGCGATTTCAGATTGGGGTCATACAGCCGCGTCAGGCTGTACACATAATCTTGCGCCGTCACTTCACGCGGCTTGCCCTTGAAAGCCGGGTCGGGCGTAAAGAAAATGCCAGGCTGTAGCTGAAAGGTATAACTACGGCCGCCATCCTCGACCTTGGGCAAGCCGCGCGCCGTATTGCCCTGCAATTTGACGGGGCGCGCCAGGTAGTCATAGCGCAGCAGCGGGTCAAACACGTTTTCCATCAGGTTCAGGCTGGCGATGTCTGACGCCACGGCCGGGTCCAGGCCCGTCTCGCTGGTGCTCAGGAACAAGTGCAAGGTCTTGCCGGCGCGGGCGTCAGCATCAGCATCAGCCGCCTCGGTCGCGGCATGGCTGCCGCTGGTGAAAAGAAGCGCGATGGCCAGGCCGGCAGCGCAGGCGGTTTTATGGACAGACATCATCAGTATTCCAGTACAGAGGGAAAGGCGTCACCGAGACTACGCGGGCAAGCCATGGGGCGCCAATGAAAACAGACTGCCAGCTTATAACTTTTTGGCATGTGATTGCTGCATTCTTTCATCAACTCGTATCGGGCTGCCTCTATACTTTGCTTGCAGCTACATTCCCCCGTCCCGCAACACCGCACTGCAAAGAACTGATATGGCACTTAATTACATCTGGTCCGGCTTTTTCCTCGTTGGTTTCCTCGCTGCCGTCTTGCAGTGGTTGTTTCTCGGTGACACGGATATCTTCAAGCGCATCATCGATGGCACGTTTGAAACGGCGCGCATGGGCGTGATGGATATCGCCCTGCCCTTGGCCGGCGTGATGACTTTATGGCTGGGGATCATGAATATCGGCGAGAAGGCTGGCATCGTGGGCTGGCTGGCGAAAGTGATCGCGCCCTTCTTTTCACGGATCTTCCCTGAAATTCCCAAGGATCATCCGGCCACCGGCCACATGGTGATGAATTTCTCGGCCAACCTCTTAGGCCTGGACAATGCCGCCACGCCGTTTGGCTTGAAAGCCATGGAAAGCCTGCAAACCCTGAATCCGAACAAGGACGAGGCGACCAATGCGCAAATCATGTTCCTGGTGCTGCATACCTCGGGCCTGACCCTGATACCGCTGGCCATCATGGCGCAGCGCTCGATTTTGGGCGCGGCCGATCCTTCCGACATCTTTATTCCCTGCATGATCGCCACTTATGTGGCCACCGTGGTCGGCATCATTACCGTTTCCATCAAGCAGCGCATCAATCTGATCAACCGAGTCGTGCTGGGCTGGCTAGGCGGCATGACCAGCGCCATCGTCGCGCTGATCTGGTATTTCACGCACTACCTGACAAAACAGGAAATCGAGCTGGTATCGAAGGTGGTCAGCAATCTGGTATTGATCAGCGTGATCGCCATCTTCATCATCGGCGCCCTGCGCAAGCGTGTGAACGTGTACGACGCTTTTATCGAGGGCGCGAAAGGCGGCATCCAGACCTCGATCACCGTAATTCCCTATCTGGTCGGCATGCTGGTGGCCATCAGCGTGATCCGCAATGCGGGCGTGTTCAATTTTGTGATGCAGGGCTTGAACTGGGTGTTTGCCAATCTGGGCATCAATACCGACTTCGTGCCGGCCCTGCCGACCGCCATGATGAAGCCGCTCAGCGGTTCCGGCTCGAAAGCCATGATGATCGACGCCATGAATACCTACGGCGTCGACTCCTTCGTCGGCCGCCTCGCTTGCGTGTTCCAGGGCTCGGCCGACACCACCTTCTATATCGTGGCCTTGTACTTCGGCTCGGTGGGCATCCGCAAGACGCGTTATGCCATCACGGCCGGACTGATCGCCGATCTGGCCGGCGTGATCGCCGCCATCTTTGTCGCCTACGTCTTTTTCCATTAAGGAGAGCCATGTTACGTCCAGTCTTACTACGTCCACTCTTGCTTGCCGCCTTGCTCGCCGGCATAGGTAGTGCTCACGCGCAATTACCTGAAGCCGTCAGCCTGCTATTGCGTAGCGCGAATATTCCGGAAGACGCCATCGGCGCGATTGTCTTGCGCGGCAATACCACCGTGCTGTCGCATGGCGCCGAGCGCAGCATGGAACCGGCGTCCACCATGAAAATCGTCACCACCGCCGTCAGCCTGGAGCAATTGGGCCCGATCTTCCGGGGCCGCACGGAATTGCGCACCAGCGCCGACGTCATCAATGGCGTGCTGAAAGGTGATTTGATACTGCGCGGTGGCGCCGATACGGATTTCAATGCCGATGTGCTCGAACACATGCTGCAAACCCTGCGCAACCAGGGCATCACCACCATCAAGGGCGATCTGATACTCGATCGCCAGCTGTTCCAGCCAGCCCGGCCCGATATCGGTGCGCCGCCCTTCGATGAGTCAAGCGAGTTCCGCTACAACGTCATCCCTGACGCCTTGCTGCTGAACACGAATCTGCTCGATATCGAACTGAATTCGACCGAAGGGAAATTGAAACTGCTGATGATGCCGCCGCTGGACAATGTCAGCATCGGCAGCGACATGAAGCTGATTAAAGGCAATTGCGCCAGGTGGGAAGATGGCTGGCGCCCGCCCGAATATGTGCGTGGCCCGAACGGCCAGCTGCAAGTGATATTGCACGGCACCTTCCCGCAAAACTGCAAGAAGGCCACCAGCATCAATGTGCTGGACCGCACGGATTATGCAGACCGCTTGTTCCGTGCCACCTGGAAACGCCTGGGCGGCACGCTGATGGGCAGCGTGCGCGAAGCAGCACCGTCAGGAGTTGCCCCCACAGCCGACCCGGTCGGCACACGTATGCTGGCCGATCACGTGGCGCGCGCCCTCCCGGAAGTATTGCGTGACACTAACAAGAATTCGGACAATACCCTGGCCCGCACCCTGTTTTTCAGCCTGGGCAGCTTGCAAAGCGATGGCTGGCTGGGCAGCCGCCCCGTCGCCATGGCAGCGCCAGAAGACACGGCAACACGCGCGCGGCAAGTCATCCATGAATGGATGGTTCAGCATAATATCGATGACCAGAGCTTGCAGATTGACAACGGCTCTGGCCTGTCGCGCACGGAACGTGTTTCACCGCGCCTGATAGCGGGCGTGCTGCAGGCGATGCAGCAAAGCGTGTGGGCGCCCGAGTTCCAGTCCAGCCTGCCCATCGCCGCCCTCGACGGCACCATGCGCAAACGCCTGCTGAACAGCCCGGCAGCAGCGCGGGCACGCATCAAAACCGGTAGCTTGAATAATGTGGTGGCCATCGCCGGCTACGTTCCCGACGCCGACAACCAACTGTGCATCGTGGTCGCCATGATCAACAGCAAGCTGGCAGGCAACGGCAATGGCCGCGCCATTACCGATGCGCTGATAGACTGGGTCGCCAAAAGCAGCGCCATGCCAGTGATAGCCGGTCAATAAAGAACAGCCATAAAAGCAAAAAGCAGCGCGTAGCGGTGCTTTTTTTGTCAGCGGCAAGCCGCGCCACCTAAGCAAGGTATTCAGCTTGAACTTGCCGATGGCCATAGACCGGATGACTTTCTCGACCAGATTGTTGTGTATCGGCAGCGTGCCCGAGGCGGCATAACGCTCCAGCGCCGGACTTGCCAATTGCTGGCGCAGCGTCCCCTGTTTTTCCCACATTTGCTATCGCTTCTCGTGTAACACCTTGCATCTCCTGCATAGATCAATGTAATAGTTTGTCGATAATTATCAGGAATGCATATCGGCGGCGCTTGCAAACTTGCCATCTTTAGTCACGACGTCACAATACGGTCATAAATCCGTCTCATACTTATGGTTGCAACGCAAAACGTTGTCAATTATGCATTACCTATATTCATTTCGAATGATCGTGGCGTTGCCTTGACGGCAGCATCACATGTATTCCAGGAGCCTGTCGATATGTTAATTAATAATAATTCTCTTAAGATTTTATGCGGAAGTGTTGCGTTAGCGCTCACCGTCGTCGCTTGTAGTTCAGGCGATAGCTCGCCTGTGGCGAGTAGCGGAAATGGATCTCCCACGCCGCCTGTTTCGGCACAGGACGCGTTGACAACCACAACGCCGATCAAGCACCTGGTCGTGATCTTCAGTGAAAACCGCTCGTTTGATCATTATTTTGGCACCTATCCCAACGCAGCGAACCCGCTCAACGAGCCGGCCTTCAATGCGGCTCCCGGCACTGCCGTGCCGAACAACCTGACGCAAGGCACACTGCTGACGAATAACCCGAATTTCCGCAATCCGCAAAATAATGCCACTGCTCCCGGTAGCGGTATCAATCCATTCCGTCTGGATCGCAGCCAGGCGAATACCAATGGCCAATCGCACGACTACGCGAACGAGCAATTGGCCTACAACAATGGCGCGGCCGACCTGTTCCCTGCAAAAACCGGTAACAACGGTGGCGGAAGCGGCACCAAGTTCGGTACACCCGGTCTCGTCATGGGCTACTACGATGGCAATACGGTCACGGCACTCTGGAACTACGCCCAGAATTTCGCCATGAGCGACAATATGTACACTGATACGTACGGCCCTTCGACGCCGGGCGCACTCGAAGTGGTGTCTGGTCAGACCAATGGCGCCATCCCGGCAAACGGTGCGGCGCAAGGTGACAATGTGATTGCCGACGGGGCTGGTGGTTTCACGATGAACGGCGACTCCGATCCGGTCGGTGACGCTTGCTCTTCGACCTCCGCCAGCAGCCTCGTGCAAATGAGTTCGAACAACAAGAACATCGGCGACCTGTTGAATGCCCAAAACATCACCTGGGGTGGTTTCATGGGCGGCTTCAATCTCGCCACCGTCAACGCCAACGGAACAAATGGCTGCAAGCGCAGTACGTATTCGAGTGTACTGGCCGCCAACTCGACGGACTATGTGCCTCACCATGCCTGGTTCCAGTATTATCCGACTACGCAAAATCCAGCGCATACCCGTCCAAGCTCGACTGCTGTGATCGGCGCCACCGATCCGCTCGACAGCACAGCGACTCCAGTGCATCATCAATATGACGTGAATGACTTCTTCGCTGCTGTGTCTGCAGGTAACTTCCCCTCGGTAAGCTACATCAAGGCGCCCGCCGTCGGCGATGCGCATCCTGGCAATTCCGATCCACTCGATGAACAGGCATTTATCGCCAACGTGGTGAACTTCCTGCAACAGCAGCCAGACTGGAAGAATACCGCCGTGGTCGTGACATACGACGACTCGGATGGCTGGTACGACCATGCCTATACGGCACCGACCACCTCCTCATTCGACCCCGTGCATGACCAGTTGAACGGTGTGGGTTCCTGCACTTCAAGCGCTGCAAAACAAGGCGTTGGCGTCACCGGCAGTGCAGTCAACGGCCGTTGCGGCCCTGGCACCCGCGTTCCGTTATTGGTCATTTCGCCTTATGCGAAGGTCAACTATATCGACCATACCCAAGTCACTCAGGCGTCGATCGTCCAGTTCATCGAGGATAACTGGCTGGGGGGTAAGCGTCTCGGTAACGGTTCACACGATGCAACAACGGGCAGCATCATGAGCCTGTTCAATTTCAAACCCGCCAACCCTGCGCCACCAGTCTATATCGACACGACAAGCGGCCTGAAGGTTTCAACACCTCCTGTTGTTAACACCAATCTGAGCTGATAATCGGCCGCCTTGCGCACCAGCGGAAGACGGCTTAACAGCAGACACTGCTGCTAATTCTCCAGCCAACCCCAAAAAATCCAGCATATCGAATTTTTTGGGGTTTAAACGATACCACCATGCCCACGACATCTTTTCGCCGCTTCGTTCGCCGAGGCTGGTCGATAGCAATCCTCAGCGCCGCGGTGATCTGTATCGCCGCGACCATCGCGCAATATTACCGTCCCCAAGCTCTGCCGGAACCGATAGCGCAGCTCGCCGGAAATCTGTTCGGCATCAACCCTCACCCGGTCAAGCTTGTGCGTCCTCCAGTTATGCAGCTTAGCGCCGTCGCCCTGATTGGCCAGCGCATATTTAACGACCCGACGCTCTCGGCATCAGGCAGGCAATCTTGTGCGTCCTGCCATAACGCGCAAAACGGATATGGGCCGCCCAATGGACAATCGGTGCAACTTGGCGGCCTGCACCTGGCGACAGCCGGCTTGCGGGCCGTGCCCTCGTTGGCCTACCTGTATCGCCAGTCTGTATTCGGTATCGGTCCTGAAGCCGGAGAGACCGACACGCCGCCGAATCTCGATCAACTCGCCTCCTCCGCCCTCAATACGCCTCGCCAGCAAAAGGCCGCAGACGTCAAGCTGGCGGCACCAGCAATGGTGCCGCAGGGCGGGTTCTTCTGGGACGGCCGTGCGAGCACCCTTCAGGACCAGGCAATCGGTCCTTTGACCAATCCGGCCGAGATGGCCAACGTGGACAATGCCGAGGTCGCGCGTAAGTTGGCGAAAGCTGGTTATGGCGCCGAATTGGCTAAAATTTTCGGTACAGCGGTGACGAAGGACCCGAACTTGTTCGTTTCCGAGGCCATGTTCGCAATCGGCCGTTACCAATTCGAAGATGCTTCGTTTCATGCGTTCTCCAGCAAGTACGACTATTGGCTGGAAGGGCATGCACGATTAACGTCGTCGGAACAACGTGGCATGGTGCTTTTCAACGATAAAAACAAGGGAAATTGCGCCGCGTGCCATTTGAGTCAACCGTCCCAGGATGGTCAGCCACCGCTGTTTACCGATACGCAATACGAAGCGCTGGGAGTTCCCCGTAACCGGGATTTACCGGCAAATCGTGCTGCAATGTTCTACGACATGGGCATCTGCGGCCCTCTCCGTCGAGATATGGCGACACAATCGCAGTACTGCGGCATGTTCCTGACCCCGACCCTGCGCAATGCGGCAATGCGAAAAGTCTTCTTCCATAACGGTGTCTATCACGACCTGAAGCAAGTCCTGGATTTTTATAATTTGCGGGCAACGCAACCCGAAAAAATTTATCCGCACGATAAAAATGGACATGTTCAACAATACGATGACCTACCTGCAAGCGATCACGCCAATATCGACGTCTTCGATGCACCGTTCGACAAAAAAGCTGGCGATAAGCCGCCGTTGAACGACGCAGAGATCGCTGACCTTATCGCTTTCTTGAAGATACTTAACGATGGATATAAACCATGATGACTCATCGAGCAGAGAGATATCCGAAGTGGAAGTAATCCCTCTATTTTAAAGCGCTAAAAGCAGAGCTTAAGCGGCCAGGCGCAGCTGCTGTTTGGGTGTGATACTGCCATCTGGGGCCGGTCCGATATATGGGGCCGGCTGATTATCGAGGGTACGAATGAGGAGCTCGGACGGTTTCAGTTGAACGACTTCAATTCATAGAGAATCGTTAAACGCCGGCATTTTTTCATCTGCAGAGCGTGAAATGGGCACCACCAGACGAAAAAAAACCCGCCAATTTCTTGACGGGTTTTTCTCTACTACGAATAACAAGCCTGACAATAACCTACTTTCACACTGGTTGCAGCACTATCATCGGCGCAAAGTTGTTTCACGGTCCTGTTCGGGATGGG
>NZ_JACHCI010000009.1 GCF_014200675.1 Janthinobacterium saanense
CACCCCTTCCCATCCCGAACAGGACCGTGAAACAACTTTGCGCCGATGATAGTGCTGCAACCAGTGTGAAAGTAGGTTATTGTCAGGCTTGTTATATAAAAAAACCCCGCTAGATGCGGGGTTTTTTTTCGTCTGTAACGCTCATCTGCCTAGATGCCCCAGATGATGCTTTCGCCTTCGGCCTTGGCCGAGCGCAGCATTTCCATCAATGGGAATGCACGTTGCGAGAAGTGAACTCTTTGCGCCAGTGCGTGTTCGGCTGTTTCACCAGCTTCACGCGCCTCTGGCGTATGCACATCATGCTCGACGTCATTTTCCGGATGCAGCCTGGTTTCCGCCACTTCCTGTTCCAGCAAGGCCAGTGCTGCACCTGCTTCCTCCGGCGTGATCACGCCGCGGGTCGGGTTCTTGTGCAGGATGTCGAGGATGCGCTGGGCATGTTCCTGATACATCAGGACAGCGGGGGAGGATTTGGATTTGAATGAGATCAACATAAAAACTTTCTGAAACTTGTTATTGGTGTCGAAACAGTAGCACGACTTGATCATTCGCACAGGACGTCGGCTTGCTGTACCCGCATGCTGGTAAGCCAGCTGAGCTTATCTGTTGGACAGCGTACTAATTTACAAGCCCTTCGACCAGCAATAACTCTTTCTTTAAGTTAAAACTAAGTATTGCTTGGTGGTTAATCTTGCTTCACTCCAGCTTGACCGAATCCATAAAAGTGTCGATGGTCTCATGCGATAGTTTCTTTTCATCGCCGACGATGACGACCTGGAAGATGCGTTTGTCTTGTGCGATGAAACGCGCTATCAGCAACGTGGGCTTGCCTTGCTGCGTGCCTGTTGCTTCGATGCTCAATGAACTTTGTTGCCGCGTGGCGGCTGGAGTGCTACTGGCTGCCGATACCGATTTTTCACTGCGTACGCTGCCCTTGATATTGTTGAGCAAGGCAGCTTTCATGGCGGGCAAGGCCGCCTCGGCCTGCGCTTGCGTCGGCATCAGTGCATTGCCGATGGCAAAGGTACTATCCTCGGCCTGGCTGGCCGTCATGGTCAGGCTGACTTTCGTTCCATCCAGATCCACGTCGCGCGTCAGGCGCGAGGGCTTGCCTGGGAAGAGGGCGCTGAATTGCCCGTCAGGACTGCGATAGTCGCGCCAGTCGAATTTTGGACTGCAGGCGGACAGCACGCTGGCCGTGGTCAGCATGGCAAAAACCATGGCGAGTGATGTTCTTTTCATCACTTCATGGTAGCAGGGCCATACACAGCTGGCAATCACGCTTCAATGCTCGCGCAGCACCCGCCGGTACTGGATCGCTTCAGCTACATGCGGGTGGGCAATCTTGCGGCTGTCCGCCAGGTCGGCGATGCTGCGGGCCACACGTAATACCCGGTGATAGGCGCGCGCTGACCAGTGCAGGCGCAGCATGGCATTGAGCAGGAGTTGCTCACCGCTCTGGTCCAGCGGGCAGTGCTGCTCGATCTCGATGCTGGACAGTTGCTGGTTGCTCTTGCCCTGGCGTGCCTGTTGTAAGGCAAAGGCGGCCACCACGCGGGCCGCGATGGTGGCGGAACTTTCACCGGCCGACTGGCGTGCCAGAGAAGAGGGCAGCATGGCGGCCACCTCGATCTGCATATCGATGCGATCGAGCAGGGGACCTGACAAACGGCCGTGATAGCGCAACACGGCATCGGGCGTGCAGCGGCAGCGTCCTGAAGCATGGCCCAGGTAGCCGCAGGGGCAGGGATTCATGGCGGCAATCAGTTGGAAGCGGGCTGGAAACTCGGCCTGGCGGGCAGCCCGTGAAATGCTGATGAGACCCGACTCCATGGGCTGGCGCAAGACTTCCAGCACCCTGCGGTCAAATTCGGCGATTTCATCGAGAAACAGCACCCCGCAATGCGCCAGTGAAATTTCGCCTGGCCGCGGTATATTGCCGCCGCCTACCAGGGCTACGCCGGACGCCGTCTGATGAGGGGCGCGATAGGGCCGGCGTTTCCAGTTTTCTACCTTGAAATTGCCGCTCAAGGAATGCACTGCCGCCGATTCCAGCGCTTCGTCTTCGCTCATCGGTGGCAAGATGCCGGGAAAGCGGCAGGCCAGCATGCTCTTGCCGGCGCCGGGCGGACCCACCATCAGCAGGCTGTGGCCACCTGTCGCTGCCACTTCCAGTGCGCGTTTTACTTGCTGCTGGCCTTTCACGTCCATGAAGTCAGGGAACTGGAAGGGCGCCGGCGCCAGTTGCGGCTGGTGGCGTTGCAAGACAGTCTGGCTGTCGCGGGCGGCAAAGTGGGCGCACACCTCGAGCAGGGTGTGGGCTGGATAGATGCAGGCGTCGTGCACCAGGGCCGCTTCGTCCGCGTTGCCGTAGGGCAGGATGAAGGCCCGCTTTGCACCATCGTGGTTACGCTGCATGGCAAAGGTCATCGCCAGTGCACCACGGATGGGACGCAACTGGCCGGACAGCGATAGTTCGCCGGCAAATTCATAGCGGTGTAATTGATCGCCCGGCAATTGGCCCGAGGCTGCCAGGATGCCGAGGGCGATCGGCAGGTCGAAACGTCCGGATTCTTTTGGCAGGTCGGCGGGTGCCAGGTTGGCCGTGATGCGCCGCGCCGGCATGTCGAAACCACAGTTTTGCAGGGCGGCGCGCACACGGTCGCGTGATTCCTTGACTTCGGTATCGGGCAAGCCGACGATGGTAAACGAAGGCAAGCCGTTGGCAAGGTGGACTTCGACGTTCACCTCTGGCGCGTCCATGCCGGCCAGGGCGCGGCTTTTCAGGACTGCCAGGCTCATTGTGACTCCCTGCACCGCAGTTGCGGGCAGGTTCAGTCTAGCGTTCGTGCTGGCGTAGCGATTGAGATGCGCCAGCAAGGCCGCTGATAAGGTTTAAGCCTTGGGCTCGTTCAAGCGCGCTTCCAGTTCCACTACGCGCAATTCCAGTGCGTCCAGTTTGGCGCGGGTCTTGGCCAGCACTTGCGCCTGGATATCGAATTCCTCGCGCGTCACCAGATCCAGGCGGGCAAAGCCCTGGGTCATCATCGACTTCACATTTTTCTCGATATCCTTGGCTGGCGAGTTTTCGATGGCTTGGTGGATCTTGCCTTGCAAATCATTAAAAAAAGTATTCATGTCCATGATGGTCCTTTAGGTGTTCTTAGTGGGGTGGCAGGTGCATCGCACCATTGCGGTGCACTTCAGCCTTAATCTGGTGCGCAGCTGGGCTAATTTTCAAATCTTCAACATGGTATGTCCGTCATTTCTGCTGTTTGCAGGCTATGTGTGGGCATAAATACAGCTATCAAGGTGACAAGGCAGCTGGCACGTATTCTGCTAAAGAATTCATAAACGCTCTGTGATCTCCAGGCAAGATTTTAAACCTCAACTGCTTTAAAAGCTCAAGAAAAGGAAATCGCCATGAAGAATCTGTCCCACGGTATCACTCTAGCAGCAGCGTTGACATCGGCCATGGCTATTCTGTGCGGCAATGCCATGGCGCAGGAGGCCGCAAGTCCTGCTCCTGCCGTAGCGGACACTGTGCCAGATAATGTGGTGAGCTATAACGTGGCGCTGACCAACGATTACCGTTATCGCGGACTCTCGCAAAGCCGTCTCGACCCCGCCATCAACGGTGGCATCGACTATACGCACAACCCCACGGGACTGTATGTGGGCACGTGGCTGTCGAGCATCAAGTGGATCAGGGACGGTGGCGGTGATGACAATCTGGAGTGGGACATCTATGGCGGCAAGCGGGGCGACCTTGGCGCAGGGGTCAGCTACGATGTCGGTGGCTTGTATTACTACTATCCCTCGAATGGCCTGAGCACGAATGCCAATACCTTTGAGCTGTACGGCCAGCTCAGTTACGGTCCGGCCTATATCAAGTACTCGCATGCAACCACGAATCTGTTCGGCGTGGCCGATAGCAAACACAGCGGCTATATCGATGCGGGTGTGAACGTGCCGGTGTACGACGACTACACGCTCAACCTGCATGTGGGCCACCAGAGCGTCAAACACAGTGATGAGCTCAGCTATTACGACTACAAGCTGGGCGTGAGCAAGGATTTCCCCGGCTTTGCCACCGTATCGCTGGCTGCTGTGCATGCCAATATCACCTCGCTGGCGCCCAATGGCAAGAATCTGGCCAAAACTGGCCTGGTAGTTACTGTTTCCAAAACTTTTTAAACGAGACCGCCATGAAAATGATTACCGCAATCATTAAACCGTTCAAGCTGGACGAAGTACGTGAAGCCTTGTCGGCTATCAATGTGCAAGGGATAACTGTTACTGAAGTCAAAGGCTTCGGCCGCCAGAAAGGCCACACGGAACTGTACCGCGGCGCCGAGTATGTGGTCGATTTCCTGCCAAAAACCAAAATCGAGGCTGCCGTCGATGACGCCATCGTCGACCAGGCCATCGAAGCGATCGAGGGCGCCGCGCGCACCGGTAAAATCGGTGATGGCAAGATTTTCGTCTACAACCTGGAACAAGTTATCCGCATCCGTACCGGCGAGACCGGTAACGAAGCGCTTTAAGGGGAATCTTAATGAATAAAAATATAACAAAAGTACTTGCTGGGATAGCCTGTCTGTTTGCCTTTGGCGTGGCCGCGCCCAGTTTTGCCGATGCGCCGGCTGCCGCCGCGACCTCGGCCGTCGCTACGCCTGCCGTGACGCCTGCACCGGATGCGGCGCCAGCACTTGCTGCACCTGCACCCGCACCGGCTGCCGCTGCTGCTGCCGCACCCGTTCCCAACAAGGGCGATACCGGTTTCATGATGTTATCCACCTTGCTGGTGATCTTGATGACGATCCCCGGCCTGGCCCTGTTCTACGGCGGCCTGGTGCGTTCCAAGAATATGTTGTCGGTACTGATGCAAGTGTTCATGGTATTTGCCTTGATCGTGGTGCTGTGGTGCATTTATGGCTACTCGATCGCCTTCACGGAAAAAACCGCCTTCTTCGGTGGCTTTGACCGCCTGTTCCTGAACGGTATCTGGGACCCGGTGAAAGGCACGTTTGCCACCGCCGCCACCTTCAGCAAGGGCGTGGTCATTCCCGAGTTCGTCTATGTCGCCTTCCAGGGCACGTTTGCCGCGATTACCTGCGCACTGATCGTCGGCGCCTTTGCCGAGCGCGCCAAGTTTGCCGCCGTGCTGGCCTTCGTCGTGCTGTGGTTTACCTTTGGCTACCTGCCAGTGGCGCATATGGTCTGGTTCTGGACCGGCCCTGACGCCATCACCAATGCGGCGACCTCGGCCAGCGAAACGCTGAAAGCGGGCTGGCTGTTCCAAAAAGGTGCGCTGGACTTTGCCGGCGGCACCGTGGTGCACATCAATGCCGCGATCGCCGGCCTGATGGGTGCCATCATGATCGGCAAACGCGTGGGCCTGGGCCGTGAATCGATGGCGCCACACTCGCTGACGATGACCATGATCGGTGCTTCCCTGCTGTGGGTGGGCTGGTTCGGTTTCAACGCCGGTTCTTCGCTGGAAGCAGGCGACGTGGCTGCGCTGGCTTTCATCAACACCTTGCTCGCGACCGCCGCCGCTACCCTGTCGTGGGTATTTGGCGAATGGATCACCAAGGGCAAGCCTTCCATGCTCGGTGGCGCATCGGGCGCCGTGGCTGGCCTGGTGGCCATCACCCCGGCAGCAGGTTTTGTTGGCCCGATGGGCGGCCTGGTGATCGGCTTGCTCGCTGGCGTGGTGTGCCTGTGGGGCGTGAATGGCTTGAAACGTCTGCTGGGTGTGGATGATTCGCTGGACGTATTCGGCGTGCACGGCGTGGGCGGTATCCTGGGCGCCTTGCTGACCGGTGTGTTTGCTGCGCCACAACTGGGTGGGCAGGGCATTTTTGACTATGTCACCAACAAGATGTCGGCTGACCCGTATTCGATCGGCCACCAGGTACTGGTGCAGGCCGAAGCCGTCGGCACGACCATCATCTGGTCGGCGGTGGTGTCCTTCATTGCCTATAAACTGGTCGACATCGTCATCGGCCTGCGCGTACCGGAAGAAGAAGAGCGCGAAGGCCTCGATATCACCAGCCATGGTGAGCAGGCTTATCACGGATAATTATTAATTCTTTGGCATGGCGGCGCCCCGGCGCACCGTGTCAACGTTGTTTTGCTTGTAAGGGCGCCTCATCGAGGCGCCTTTTTTTTCCTTATACGAATGCAAAAGGTCTTTAAAACAAGGCTTTTGCCCCGATTTGGGGTACTTACACGGTAATATAGTCGGCAGTTCTGTGTGCTTTTCGATGACTGCACATAATTTAAGGATGTAACTATGGTTCCCCATCTCGTCACGGCCCTGACTGGACCGCTGCTCGACCTAGAAAAAAAGATCCTGGCCGCGACGCCGGCCATTGAGCGCTGGTTCCGCATGGAGTGGCAAGAGCACACGCCGCCTTTCTATTGCTCAGTAGACTTGCGCAATGCCGGTTATAAACTGGCGCCCGTCGACACGAATCTGTTCCCTGGCGGTTTTCATCACCTGGCGACGGAAATGCTGCCTTTATCCGTGCAGGCGGCGATGGCGGCCATCGACAAGTATTGTCCGGACGCCCGCAATCTGCTGATGATTCCGGAGTTGAATAACAACACGCCGCATTATCTGCAAAACGTGGCACGCCTGATGCAGATCTTCCGCCAGACCGGCTTGCATGTGCGTCTGGGTTCCTGGTCGCCTGAAATTACCCAGCCGACGCCGTTGGCGTTGCCTGATGGCAATATGCTGGTAATCGAGCCGCTGGTGCGCCTGAACAATGGCCGCCGCCTGGGCTTGAAGGATTTCGACCCTTGCACGATCTTGCTGAATAACGACTTGTCGGACGGCATACCCGATATCTTGCAAAATATTCATGAACAAAGCCTGTTGCCGCCTTTGCATGCGGGCTGGGCCTTGCGCCGCAAGAGCAACCACTACACGGCTTACGATGAAGTGGTGAAAAAGTTCGGCAAGATGATCGATGTCGATCCCTGGATGCTGAATCCTTTCCACGCCAAGTGCAGCGATATCAACTTCCAGGAAGGCGAGGGCGAAGACGCGCTGGCCGCCAGCGTGGACGTGCTGCTGGCGAAGATCCGCAAGAAATACAAGGAATACGGCATCAAGGAAAAGCCGTTCGTGATCGTCAAGCCCGACGCGGGCACCTATGGCACGGGCATCATGACGGTGCGCGACGCCAGCGAAGTGCGCGATTTGTCACGCAAGCAACGCGACATCATGTCCATCGTCAAGGATGGCAAGGTAGTCACCGACGTGATCATCCAGGAAGGCGTGCCGACCTTTGAAAGCATCAAGGATGCAGTAGCCGAGCCGGTGGTCTATATGATAGACCGCTATGTGGTGGGCGGTTTCTATCGCGTGCACGCGGAAAAGGGCGTGGACCAGAACCTGAACGCGCCCGGTTCGCAATATGTGCCGCTGGCGTTTGCCCAGCAGCACGCGGTGCCGGACTTGAAGGCCAAGCCGGGCACGGCGGCGCCTAACCGTTTTTATGTGTATGGCGTAGTGGCGCGGCTGGCCTTGCTGGCGGCGTCGCTGGAAATGGAACGCACCGACCCGAATCCCGAGGTGTATTGATCCTTCAAGTCGGGACTGCCAGGCGCGGCGCCAACCTCGCCTGGCGATCTCGGCTAGAATCAGGTATTGACCTCAAGCATTCACCATCAAGCATTTCCGACTGGACCGTACATGAAAATCGCATTCCTTGCCGACCCGCTGGCGGGCTTCAAGACTTATAAAGATTCCACTTTTGCCATGATGCGCGAGGCCGCCCGCCGCGGTCACGCCATCTATGCCTTTGAACAAAAGGATATGGCGCTGGAAGAAGGCATCGTCACGGCCGAAGTACAGCACATCGTGCTGACGGGGCATGAGCACGACTGGTACCAGGTCGTGTCCCGCGAGGAAGTGCGTTTGTCGACCCTGGACGCGATCATCGAGCGCAAGGACCCGCCGTTCGATATGGAATATGTGTACGGCACCTATTTGCTGGAACTGGCGGAAAAGCAGGGCGCGCGCGTGTTCAACAAGCCGTCGGCGATTCGCGACAACAATGAAAAGCTGGCGATTGCCCAGTTTTCCGAATTCACTTCGCCGACTCTGGTCACATCCAGCGAAGCGCGCTTGCGCGCTTTTCACGCCAAGCACCAGGATGTGATCTTCAAGCCGCTCGATGGCATGGGCGGTACGGGCATCTTCCGCGTCAAGGCCGATGGCTTGAATCTGGGCGCCATCATTGAAACGTTGACGGAAAACGGTGGACAAACCATCATGGCGCAGCGTTTTATTCCCGCTATTGCCAAGGGCGACAAGCGCATCCTGGTGATCGGCGGCAAACCGGTGCCGTTTGCGCTGGCGCGTATTCCGCAGGCGGGTGAAGTGCGCGGCAACCTGGCCGCCGGCGGTACGGGCGTGGCGCAGCCATTGACGGCGCGCGACCTGGAAATCGCTGAAAAGCTTGGCCCCATCCTGGCCGGCCGTGGCCTGATGCTGGTAGGATTGGATGTGATTGGTGACTACCTGACCGAAGTCAATGTCACCAGCCCGACCTGCTTCCAGGAAATCATGCAGCAGACGGGTTTTGATGTGGCCGCCATGTTTATCGATGCGGTCGAACACGGCGTAACGCAGCATCGCGCCCAGCAAAGTTAACAAGGTGAATTGATTATGGTAGGGATCTTGCTCATGACCCACGCCCCACTGGGACAGGCTTTTGTTGCCGCCTGCGCCCATGTGTTCCGCGGGCCGACCGAGCGTTTTGAAGCAATCGATGTGCTGGCCGATCAGGATCTGGCTGAAGTGCAGAAACTGGCCTCGGCAGCCATCTGCCGCCTCGACGATGGTTCAGGCGTGCTGGTGATTACCGATGTAAAGGGCGGTACGCCGTCCAATTGCTGCAACAAGCTGGCGGACGCGGGCCGGGTGGAAGTCATCGCCGGCATCAGCCTGCCGATGCTGCTGCGCGCCATCACCTATCGCCGCGATACGCTCGATGTGGTGGTGGAAATGGCGCTGGCCGGTGCGCAAAGCGGCGCCGTGCGCGTCGACAACCGCATTCGCGTGGGCGAGTAAGGAAGGAAGTGTTATGGCCGCCGCCCTGAAGGCGGCGGATTTTATAAAATCGGACTGTCATCAGCGTAGTATTCAGGGATAGAGACTATACAAAAATGATTCAAAAAGAACTCGAAATCATCAACAAGCTGGGACTGCATGCACGCGCTTCCGCCAAATTTACCCAGCTGGCCGCCAAGTTCAAGAGCGATGTGTGGCTGACCCGCAACGCGCGCCGCATCAATGCGAAGTCCATCATGGGCGTGATGATGCTGGCTGCCGGCAAGGGCGCCAAAGTGACCCTGGAAGCTGAGGGTGAAGACGAGCAGGCATGCGTCGACGCGCTCACCATCCTGATTAACGACAGGTTTGGCGAAGGCGAGTAATGCCCGCCGAACGCAGCCGCAGCCGCATCCCGACAGGTCAACCCATGGCATCTTTCACGCTCCACGGCATCCCGGTCTCCCGCGGCATCGCCATAGGCCGAGCGCATCTGCTGGCGCCGGCCGCCCTTGACGTCAAACATTACCTGGTCGCCCAGGAACAGATCGAAGCCGAAGTATTGCGCTTGCAGCATGCGTTCGCTACTGTCCACAAGGAACTGCAAACCCTGTGGAACGAGTTGCCCAAGGATGCGCCCACCGAGCTGGGCGCCTTCATCGACGTGCATGCGCTGATCCTGTCCGACCCGATGATTTCCGAAGCGCCGCTCGACATCATCCGCACGCGCCATTACAACGCCGAATGGGCGCTGCTGACGCAGATCGATGAATTGTCGGCCCAGTTCGACGAAATCGAAGATCCCTACCTGCGCGAACGCAAGGCCGATATCCAGCAAGTCGCCGAACGCGTGCTGAAAGTCTTGCTGGGCACCGAACAATTGCTGCCGGTGGCCGCCGCCGAAGATGAGCTGATGGCGCAGATGGTGGTTGTCGCGCATGATATTTCGCCGGCCGATATGCTGCAGTTCCGCGACCGTTCCTTCATCGGTTTCATCACCGACGTGGGCGGCCAGAACTCGCATACGGCCATCGTCGCCCGCAGCCTCGATATTCCAGCGGCTGTCGGCATGTCGCAGGCATCGACTCTGATCGAGCAGGATGACTGGATCATCATCGACGGCGACGCCGGCGTGGTGATCGCCAACCCCAGCGCGCTGGTGCTGGAACAGTACCGCGAACGCCAGCTGGCCATGCAGCGCGCGCGCAAAAAGCTGGGCAAGCTGAAAAAAACGCCAGCCGTCACCAAGTGCGGCACGCCGATTACCCTGCTGGCCAATATCGAACTGCCCGAAGATTGCCCGTTTGCGCTGGAGTCGGGCGCCAGCGGCGTGGGCCTGTTCCGCTCCGAATTCCTGTTCATGGGCCGCGCCCACAAGATTCCGTCCGAAGACGAGCAGTTCGACGCTTACCGCAATACCGTGGTGTCGATGAAGGGGCGCGTGGTGACCATCCGCACGCTCGACATCGGCGCCGACAAGCCGCTCGACCAGTCCGACCATACGGCGTTGAATCCTGCCCTGGGCTTGCGCGCCATCCGCTACTGCCTGGCCGAGCCGCAGCTATTCCTGACGCAGTTGCGGGCGATTCTGCGCGCGTCGGCCTTTGGCAAGGTGCGCATTTTGATCCCGATGCTGGCGCATGCGTTCGAGATCGACCAGTCGCTGTCGATGATAGAACAAGCCAAGGCCAGCTTGCGCGAAGAGGGCGTCAAGTTCGATGAAGAGATCGAAGTGGGCGCCATGATCGAAATCCCGGCCGCCGCGCTGGCGCTGCCCATGTTCGTCAAGCGCATGGATTTTCTGTCGATCGGCACCAACGACTTGATCCAGTACACCCTGGCGATCGACCGTGTCGATTACGAAGTGGCGCATTTGTACAATCCGCTGCACCCGGCCGTGCTGCAACTGATCTCGATGACGATCACTGCCGGCCACAAGGCGGGCATCGACGTGGCGGTGTGCGGCGAGATGGCGGGCGACGTGAAACTCACGCGTTTGCTGCTGGGCATGGGCTTGCGGGAATTCTCCATGCACCCGGCACAGCTATTGGCAGTCAAACAAGAGATCCTGAACAGCGATCTGGGTCTGATTGCACCACAAATGCGCAAAATTATGCGCTCGATGGAGCCCAATGTGATCGCAGAAGCTGTTCACCAGCTGCAGCTCATGTAAACTATCGCTTTATCAGCACCGGAGTACCGCGCGCGCGGCAAGCTGTACTCTGGTGTCAAAGTTGCAGAACCTATCATCGCGGCTCTGCATCGATCATGGCCCGTGGGGCCACCCCCCTTTTATAAACCGACACGAACATGTCATCCATTGGAATCGTTTCACCGCAAACCATGTATTTTGCGGAACCCCTGCAGCTGCAAAGCGGAGCATCGCTGCTGGACTATATGTTGATGTATGAAACCTACGGCACCCTGAACGCCGACAAATCGAACGCGGTGCTGGTCTGCCACGCCCTGAACGCCTCGCACCACGTGGCCGGCGTGTATGCGGACGAGCCGAAAAGCGCAGGCTGGTGGGACAATATGGTCGGCCCCGGCAAGCCGCTGGACACCAACAAATTCTTCGTCATCGGCGTCAACAACCTGGGCTCCTGCTTTGGCTCGACGGGCCCGATGCACACCAATCCTGCCACCGGCAAGCCGTATGGCGCGTCCTTTCCTGTCGTGACGGTGGAAGACTGGGTCAGCGCGCAGGCGCGCCTGGCCGATCAATTGGGCATCAGCCAGTTTGCGGCCGTGATGGGCGGCTCGCTGGGCGGCATGCAGGCGCTGGCCTGGAGCATCATGTTCCCGGAGCGCTTGCGCCATTGCGTGGTGATCGCCTCGACGGCCAAGCTGTCGGCGCAAAATATCGCCTTTAATGATGTCGCCCGCCAGGCGATTCTGTCGGACCCCGATTACCGTGGCGGCGATTTTTATGCGCATGGCGTGGTGCCGAAAAACGGCTTGCGCGTGGCGCGCATGGTCGGCCACATCACCTATCTGTCGAATGACGACATGGCTGAAAAATTTGGCCGCAAGCTGCGCGACGCGGCGCAGACGGGCGACTACAAATTCGGCTTCGGCATCGACTTCGAGATTGAATCCTATCTGCGCTACCAGGGCGACAAGTTCTCCGAATACTTCGATGCCAACACCTATCTGCTGATCACCAAGGCGCTCGATTATTTCGACCCGGCGCGCGCCCATGGCGGCGACCTGGCCAAGGCGCTGGCTGGCACCCAAGCCAAGTTTTTCCTGGCCTCGTTTTCCACCGACTGGCGCTTCTCACCCGAATGCAGCCGCCAGATCGTCGAAGCGCTGGTGGTCAACCGCCGCCAGGTCACGTATGCCGAAATCGACGCGCCGCACGGCCACGACGCCTTCTTGCTGGAAGATGCGCGCTACATGAATATGGTACGCGCCTATTACGGCCAGGTATGGAATGAGATCGAGGCGGGGATTCCCGCCTCGGCACGGCAACCGCAGACGGCCCGCCAGGGCGTGAAGGAGACAGCATGACTTTTGATGAACTGAGCGCGCTGCGTCCCGACCTGGCGTTCATCGCCCACTGGGTGCCGAAAAACGCCCATGTGCTCGACGTCGGCTGCGGCGATGGCGTAATGCTTGAATACCTGCAAAGCGACCGGGAATGCAGCGGTTATGGCATCGAGATCGCCGACGACAAGGTGCTGGTCAGCACTCTGCGCGGCGTCAACGTGGTCCAGCAAGACATGGAAAAAGGCCTGGCCATCTTTGGCGACAACAGCTTCGATACGGTGCTGTGCCTGTCCTCCTTGCAAATGATGAAGCAGGTCGAGCCGCTGTTGCGCGACATCGTGCGCGTGGGCAGCGAAGCCATCGTCTCCTTCCCGAACTTTGCCCACTGGCCGCACCGGCTGGCGCTGCTCAAGGGCCGCATGCCGGTGTCGAAATCGCTGCCTTATCAGTGGTATGACACGCCCAACGTGCGCTGCGCAACCATCACGGATTTCCGCGAACTGGCCGAGGAATGCGGCCTGGAAGTGATCGACTGCGTGGCGCTGTCCGAAGGCAAGATGGTCTCCGTGCTGCCGAATCTGCGCGGCGACCTGGCCGTGTTCCGCTTGCGTAAAAAAGCGGTGCATTGATGACAGACACCCCGGCGCCAGGCTGGCGTAGCTACGCCAACGGCCGCATGCTGGCCGTGCTGGTGCTGGGCTTCAGTTCCGGCCTGCCGCTGTTTATTTTGCTGTATCTGCTGCAGGCCTGGCTGGCCAAGTCGGGGCTGAACGTCAAGGCGCTGGGCCTGTTCGCCCTGGTGCAGTTTCCGTATATCTGGAAATTCCTGTGGGCGCCCTTGATGGACCGCTACCCCATCCTGGGACTGGGACGGCGGCGCGGCTGGATGGCGCTGACCCAGCTGGCGCTGTTTTTCGCCATCGGCGCCATGGGCATGCTCAACCCCCTCACGCAGATCGGACTGATCGCGGCCGCTGCCGGTGGCGTAGCCTTTTTGTCCGCCAGCCAGGACATCGTGATCGACGCCTACCGCCGCGAAATCCTCAGCGATAAGGAGCAGGGCCTGGGCGCGGCCGTCATCGTCAATGCCTACAAGGTGGCGGGCATGGTGCCGGGCGCGCTGTCGCTGATCCTGGCCGATCGCATGCCATGGCAAGCCGTATTCTGGATTACGGCCGCCTTCATGCTGCCTGGCCTGCTCTGTACCTTGCTGATACGCGAGCCGGCAGTGTATGGTGCGCCGCCCAGCACCATGCGCGATGCGATCATCCTGCCATTCAAGGAATTTATCGCGCGCGATGGCTGGCGCAACGCCATGTGGATACTGGCGTTTGTGCTACTGTATAAAATCGGCGACAGCATGGCCACCGCGCTGGCGACCAAGTTTTATCTGGACCTGGGTTTTAGCATGACGCAGATCGGCCTGGCCGCCAACACCACAGGTTTCTGGGCCAGCCTGGCGGGCGGCATCGTGGGCGGCGTGTGGATGCTCAAGCTGGGCATCAACCGGGGTCTGTGGGTGTTTGGCACCTTGCAGGCTTGCGCCATCCTGGGTTTTGCCTGGCTGGCGCATGTGGGGCCGAATACTGTCTTGCTCAGCGCCGTGATCGGCTTTGAAGCATTTGCCAGCCTGGGCCTGGGCGCGGCGGCCTTTGTCGCGTTTTTGTCGCGCAGCACGGACCCGCGCTACACGGCCACGCAATATGCATTGTTTTCCAGCCTCAGCGCCGTGCCGCGCACCCTGATCAATGCCTCGGTGGGCTTCCTGGTCGCGGAACTGGGCTGGTTCTCGTTTTTTATCGTCTGCTTCTTTTTGGCTTTCCCGGCCATGATGATGTTGCCAAAAATTGCTCCATGGAGGACTCATGACACGACACCCGTTTAAACGCCTTGCTTCTTTGACTGTACTGGCGGCCAGCCTGTGCGCGGCCACCGCGCTGGCGCCGCTGCCCGTCTTTGCCCAGCAGGCGACGGTACAGGATGGCATCAAGGTGCGTCCGCTGTCGAACACGCGCCTGTTTGCCGGCGGCGAAAATTTCAATGAAAAGTCCAGGCTGCAGTACACGCAGCTGCTGCGCGAAGCGAAAGACAAGAACGCGCTGGTGAGCGACAGCGATCCGCAGGTCAAGCGCCTGCGCGCGATCGCCCAGCGCATCATTCCGTTTGCGGCCCGCTGGAACAATGCCGCCAGCAGCTGGCAGTGGCAAATCAATTTGCTGAACTCGGATGAAGTGAATGCCTTCTGCATGCCGGGCGGGCAGATCGCCTTTTATAGCGGTATCCTGAACAAACTCAATCTGACCGACGATGAAGTGGCCGTCGTGATGGGCCATGAAATCTCGCACGCCTTGCGCGAACATGCGCAGGCGCAGGCCGGCAAGGGCAACCTGGCGGCCGTAGGCGCAAAACTGGCTGGCGCGGGTCTGTCGGCCTGGCTGGGCGTGGACCCGAATCTCACCAGCACCGCCACCAATATGGCGGCGCAGGGCGTGATGCTGAAATTTTCGCGCGACGATGAGCGCGAAGCTGACCTGATCGGCATGGACCTGGCCGCACGCGCCGGTTTCGACCCACGCGCCGGCGTGGTGTTGTGGCAGAAAATGGCCGCCGTGAGCAAGGGCGCGCCGCCAGAATTCCTGTCGACCCACCCCTCGGGCAGCGACCGCATCTCGCAAATGAATAACCACATGGGACAAGTGCTGCCTTTGTACGCACGCACCAAGGGTCTTGGCGTGGACGCCTTGCCGCCCTATCGCAGCAACGTGGTCGCTACACGCTAGCATGTCTTCCAGCCGCAATCAGTCTGCACCACCGCCGCTACCCATCCGCGACGGCGTGGCGCCCAGCTATCTGTGGCTGCCGCAAGGGCAGTGGCCGGACATGCTGTCCTTCCTCGTCGAGCGCTATCCGCAGATCAGCGCCGCGCAATGGCAGGACCGCATGGCGCGCAGTGAAGTGCTCAGTGGGGAAGGCGAAGTGCTGACACCCGCCAGCCCCTACAAACGCGGCATGCGCATTTTTTATTACCGCGAACTGGAATATGAAACGCCGATCCCCTTCCAGGAAGAGATATTGTTCCAGGATGAGCATCTGGTGGTGGTCGACAAGCCGCATTTCCTGCCCATGACCCCGGGCGGGCGCTTCGTGCAAGAGACCTTGCTGACGCGGCTGAAGAAAAATCTGGGCATCGCCGAACTGACGCCTATCCACCGGCTCGACCGCGAGACGGCCGGCGTGGTGATTTTTTCGCGCCAGCAGTCCAGCCGTGGCGCTTACCAGTCCCTATTCCAGCGCCGCGAAATCAAGAAGGAGTACGAAGCGCTGGCGCCGCGCCTGGAGGGCCATGCCTTTCCATTTACCTACCGCAGCCGCATGGTCGACGGCGACAAATTTTTCCTGATGCGCGAGGAAGCAGGCGAGCCGAATTCGGAAACCATCATCGATGTGATCGAGCCGCGCGGCGAATTCAATCTGTACCGATTGTTTCCGCACACGGGCCGCAAGCACCAGCTGCGCGTGCACCTGGCGTCGCTGGGCATCCCCATCGTCAACGATGTCTTTTATCCGGTGGCTTTGCCATGCAGGGAAGACGATATGACGCAGCCCTTGCAGCTGCTGGCGCGGGCGATCCGCTTTACGGACCCCTTGACGGGTGAGCTGCGCCACTTTGCAAGCCGGCGCAAGCTGGGAGATTAATTTTTCGGCGTGTAATCGATGATCAGCGGCGCGTGGTCTGAAAAACGTTCTTCCTTGTACACGCTGACCGTATGCGCCTGGGCGGCGATGCCGGGGGTGGCGACGTGGTAGTCGATGCGCCAGCCCACGTTCTTGGCGTAGGCCTGGCCACGGTTGCTCCACCAGGTGTATTGTTCTTCGCGCTTGTCCAGGCCGCGGTGTACGTCGATGTAACCGAGTTCGTCGAACACGCGCGTCAGCCAGGCCCGTTCTTCGGGCAGGAAGCCGGAATTTTTCTTGTTGCCTTTCCAGTTCTTCAAGTCGATCTCGTGGTGGGCGATATTCCAGTCGCCGCAGATGACGATTTCGCGGCCCATCGCCTTCAATTCCAGCAGATGCGGCAGGAACAGCTCCATGAAGCGGAACTTGGCTTCCTGGCGTTCCGGGCCGGACGAACCGGAGGGGCAGTACACGGAAATGACGGAAAGATTGCCAAAATCACAGCGTACATAACGACCTTCGGCGTCGAATTCAGGGCTGCCGAAGCCGATGAACACGGCGTCCGGTTCGGTCTTGCTATACACGCCAGTGCCGGAATAGCCTTTTTTCTCGGCGTAGTGGAAATGGCCATGGTAGCCGTGCGGGTTGAGAAATTCCGGCGTCATGTCGGGCAGTTGCGCCTTCAATTCCTGCACGCAGATGAAATCGGCGGTCTGTGTGCCCATCCAGTTGAAAAAGCCTTTTTTGGCGGCGGAACGGATGCCGTTCAGGTTGGCGGAGATAATTTTTGGCATAGGTAATCAGGAAAAATGGGGCGGAGCAGGGCGACGGAACGGATTGTCTCGCCGGTGCACCCGGATTAAAATACAGGCACTTTCAAATAATGAGGCTCATGTGAATAATTTACGCCAGCAGTTTATCGCGTTTTCAGTATCCAAGGGAGTCTTGCGGTTCGGCGAGTTCACCACCAAGGCCGGGCGTCAATCGCCTTACTTTTTCAATGCCGGTTTGTTCCACGACGGCGCTACCCTGGCCGAGCTGGCGCAGTTCTACGCCCAGACCCTGCTCGACTCTGGCGTCGAATTCGACATGCTGTTCGGCCCTGCCTACAAGGGCATCACCCTGGCCTCGGCCACCGCCGTGGCGCTGGCTGGCAAGGGCCGCAACACTTCGTTTGCCTTCAACCGCAAGGAAGCCAAGGACCATGGCGAAGGCGGCACCATCGTCGGCGCCAAATTGCAGGGTAAAGTTGTCATTATTGACGATGTGATCTCGGCCGGCACTTCGGTGCGCGAATCGGTGGACATGATACGCGCCGCCGGCGCCGAACCATGCGCCGTGCTGATCGCGCTGGACCGCATGGAGCGCTCCGGCCCGGACGGCCAGTTGTCGCCGAGTTCGGCGGTGCAGGAAGTATCGAAACAGTATGGCATTCCTGTCATCTCGATCGGCAACCTGGACGACTTGTTCGGCTACCTGAACGGCGACGGCGCCGATCCGGAATTGTTGAAGTTCAAAGACGCAGTTTCGGCTTACCGCACCCGTTACGGTATTTAAGCTTTACTGAGCAGCGCCCGCAGCTGCGGGTCGCTGCAGAGTAATGCCGCTTGCGGATGGCATAACAGCAGCTGGCGCAGCAGCGCACGGCCGATGCCGCGCCGCCGGTAGGGCGGTTTCACGAACAGCATGTTGATGGTCACGTTATTGGCTTGCCTGCCGATGTCGAGCATGGCCACCTGCTGGCCATCGATCCACGCGCACAGGGCGTGATCGCTCTGCCAATCTATTCTCATCATCCCAGCCATGGCTTCAGGGCAGCATGCAGGCCCAAGGCGAACAGGCCGACAAAAAAGCATTTCTTGAACAGCTCGGGCGCGATGCGTCCGCGCAGCCATTGGCCGGCCAGCATGCCGGCCAGCGCCGGCAGCAGGGCCCAGGCCGAAGCGCCTGCCGCGCCCAGGCTGAAATTGCCTTGCAAGGCCAGGCTGGCCGCCAGCGCAATGGTCGACGCCGTAAACGCCAGTCCCAGCGCCTGCACCAGTTCGTCGCGCGCCAGTCCCAGCCCTTGCAGGTACGGTACGGCGGGTATCACGAACACGCCCGTGGCGGCCGTGACCAGGCCCGTTGCTGCGCCCACCAGCGGGGCCAGCCAGCGTTCATGCTGCGGCGGCACGTGCAGGCGCAGCGACAGCAGGCCCGCCAGCGCATACAGCATCAGCGCCACCCCCAGCGCGATCACGGCCCAGTCGCCACCGTCGCGCGGCAGTAGCACGCCACCGGCCAGCGTGCCCGCCATCACCCACAGCAGCAGCGGCCACAAGCGGCGCAGCAGGGCGCGCAGGCCTGGCCCGGCCGCCAACTGCCATACATTCGTCACCATCGATGGCACGATCAAGAGGGCCGCCGCCTGCACCGGCGGCATGATCAGGCCCAGCGTGCCCATGGCCACTGTCGGCAAGCCCAGGCCCACTACGCCTTTGACGAAGCCAGCTGCGATGAAGCTGGCACACACTAGCAGCAGGAATGAAGTATCCATGACGTTCAATAAAGAGTGGGAATGGCTGAATTTTGCGCTTCCTTGTTGTATTTGCAAAGATGGATTATCTTGACTTAGCCTCAGTAAAAAGCATAGGCTGATAAGATGTGATGAGGGAGGTCTCATGCGTTTTGATCTGGTCGATTTGCAGTTGTTCGTGCACGTGGTGGAATCGGGCAGCCTGACGGCGGGCGCGGCGCGCAGCCATCTGGCGCTGGCCTCGGCCAGTGCGCGCGTACGCGGCATGGAAGAAGCGCTGGGCATGCCCTTGCTGCTGCGCGGCCGGCGCGGCGTGGAAGCCACGCCCGTGGGGCAAACCTTGCTGCACCATGCACGCCTGGTCTTGCTGCAGATGGAAAAAATGCGCGGTGAACTCGGTGAATTTGCGCGCGGCTTGAAAGGGCAGTTGCGGCTGCTGTGCAATACGGCGGCGCTCAGCGAATTCTTGCCCGAGGCGCTGGGCAGTTTTCTGGATCGCCATCCCAACCTGACGGTCGACCTGGAAGAGCGTCTCAGCTACGATATCGTCAAGGCTGTGTCGGAAGGGCTGGCTGACATGGGCATCGTCTCCGATTCGGTCGACATGCGCGGCCTGCAAACCTTTTTGTTCCGGCCCGACCGCCTGGTGGTGATCGCTGCCGACGACGGCGTGCATCACCGCGCCATCGGCCAGGATGGCGCCGTCGATTTTGCCACGCTGCTCGAGCACGATTTCATCGGTCTGGCCGATGACAGCGCGATGCAGCAGTATTTGATCTCGCACGCGGCGCGCGCTGGCCGCCCCCTGAAAGTACGGGTGCGCCTGCGCAGCTTCGATGCGGTCTGCCGCATGGTGGCCAGTGGCGTGGGCATCAGCGTGGTGCCGCTGGCGGCGGCGCGCCGCTGTCAGCAATCGATGGCGCTGCGCTGCATGGAATTATCCGATCCCTGGTCGGTACGCAATCTGACCATTTGCGTGCGCCAGTTCAGTGAATTACCCCTGTATGCGCGCCAGTTGATCGAGCATCTGAAGGCGTGACGGGGAAAACAGGAGTCATGATGCGTTTTTCTGAAGACAGGATGGATAGCCTGCTGTGCAGCGACCAGGCCGCGCGGCCGATTCATATCTGGCAGCCAGCATCGCCTGTGCAGCCGCGCGCCGTGATCCTGGCGCTGCACGGCGGCATGGCGCATGCGGGGGACTACGTCACGCCGGCCCTGTATTTTCGCCAGCATGGTTACGCCACCGTCAGCTTCGACATGGTGGACCACAATGGCCAGCGCCGCGTCGATATCCCGTCGTTCGATGCTTTTCTCGACGACGCCGAACTGTTCCTGGCCTGGGTCAAGCAGACGTATCCGGGCTTGCCCCTCTTCGTCATGGGCCACTCGATGGGCGGCCTGATCGCCACGCACCTGGGCTTGCAGCGCTTTGCGGGCGACCCGGCGATTCGCGGTTTTATCATCTCGTCACCCTACTATGTGAATGCGATTCCCGTGCCGAAAGTGCTGCAGATGCTCTCAAGCTGGCTGGCCCGCCGTTTCCCCACCATGAAAGTGCCGCTGGGAAACTTGACCATGCTGCTCACGCACGACCAGGCCATCACCGGGCGCCACTTCCAGGATGAGCGTGACGGCATCCGCGCCAGCGAAGTGACCGTGCGCTTCGCCCATGCCTTGACGACGGCGCAAAAAGCCATGGCCGGCGGTTTGTCGGCCTGGTCCTTTCCCCTGTTTGCGGTCGTCGCCGGCGATGATAAATTGGCCAGCAGCCGCGCCACCGAAGCCTTGCTGCGCAGCGTGCCGGACGGCTTGCTCGACTATCATTTGTACCCGGCCAATTTTCACGAGAATTTCAATGAGTTAAACCGCGAGGCCATCTTTGCCAGCATCCTGGCCTGGATGGGGAAATGGCAAAAACCAGCCGCAATTTGAGTGGCCGGTGTCGTTACTATTGTTATAATGGTTGCTAGGGATTTGCCGTCGGCACCAGCCGAACCGGCCCCCGCGGTACCGGGGGATATAAAAGGATAACTATGCGTTTGCTGATCGCCCTGATACTTCCGTGGCTGACTTTTTTCACGATTGGCCGCCCCATCGCCGGCATCATTTGCCTGATACTGCAAATTACCTTGATCGGCTGGCTGCCTGCCACGATCTGGGCTGTGTATTCGCTGAGCCAGTACAAGACCGACCAGAAGATCGCTGACGCGCTGCGTCGCCATTAAGCGGCTTGCTAGCCTGACCGTAAGACCGGCCTAAGCTTCGCTGCGTATGTTGATACTAACTTTTGATTCAAACCTTTGATCCAAACCGCATGATGTGAGGAGAGTGAGATGAAAAGCAATCTACGCAACAAGGGGCCTGGAGTGGCTGCGCTGTTTCTGGTCGCCAGTCTGGCGGCCGGCATCGTCCACGCGCAGGCCGACAGCGCGCTGCCGGCCATACACAAGAGCGGTACGGTCGAGTACCTGAGCGGCGGCATCGGCCTCGATGAGTCGACGGCCATCAAGAACGCCAGCCGGCATTGGCCATTGAGCCTGGTGTTTTCCGTGCAGGCGGCGGGCCGTGCGCAATTCGCTTCCGACGTGAAGCTTGAAGTGCGCGATGCCAAGGGCACGGTGGTGCTGCAGACAACCGCCAGCGGACCGTATCTGCTGGCGCGGCTGGCGCCGGGCAGCTACAGCCTGCACGCCAGCCTGGCCGGCAAGACGCTGGAACGTAAAGTTGAAATCAAGGCGGGCAGTTCGGCGCGCGTGGAGCTGGTATGGCCGGCAGGGACGAACCAGGGTTAGCCTTGACGCCTGCTGACGAGGCCAAGGCGCGTGAACGGGGCTTGTCGGCGCATATCCTGCCAACCTCGGCGACGATGATAGGCGTATGCATGACGGTGCTGTCGATCGGCCACCTGGGGCCGCGCGGCGAGCTGCGCGTGCTGGTCGACAAGCTGCTGGCCATCGACGCCTTGCTGTTTCTGGTCAGCGCCGTGCTGTCCTTCATGTCGCTGCGCCCCGGCCATGCGCGCCAGCGCTACGAATGGTGGGGCGAGCTGGTTTTCATCTGCTCGCTCGCCATGCTGGCGCTGGGCGCGGTGGTACTGGCTTTTCTGGTCAGTTAGTTTTCTGCACGCTGAGCACGCGGCCTTCCTGTGCACTTTGCAAGGCCAGCTCGATCAGGCGTATCGTCGCAAGCGCGTCTTCGGGCGCCACCGGAGGCGGTGCGCCATGGCTGATGGCGTCGGCCATGCCCTGGTAAAAATCCTGGTAGCGGCCAGCCTGCATTTGCAGATGGTCGAACTGGCCATCGGGCTGTGTGCCCAGGTGCAGCGCGCCACGCACGGGGTCCAGTCCCCAGCCGGGCTGGCCCGGCTTGCCGCCCGCCTTTAATGCGTCTTCCTGCGGATCGAGACCGAACTTCACAAAGCTGCCCTGGTCGCCATGCACGGCAAAGCGCGCCGTGGGCGCTTTCACCAGGCAGCCCGCCTGCAGCACCACGCGCAGCCGGTCGTAGTACAACACGATGTGCATATAGTCGACGGCTTGCGCGTTATCACGCTGCAGGGCGATGTCCGCATAGATTTTTTCCGGCATGCCGAACAGCTGCATGGCCTGGTCCAGCATGTGCGGCCCCAGGTCGTACAGCAAGCCGCCGCCCGGTGCTGCTGACTCGCGCCAGCGCTGGCGGATCTCCGGGCGGAAACGGTCGAAATGCGATTCAAAGCTGGCGATGCGGCCCAGCGTGCCCTGCGCCAGCAGCGCTTTCAAGGTGAGGAAATCGCCATCCCAGCGGCGGTTGTGGTACACGCTGAGCACCAGCTTGCGTTCTTGCGCCAGGTCGATCAGGGTCTGTGCCTGGGCGCTGCTGATCGTGAAGGGCTTGTCCACCACCACGTGCTTGCCTGCCTGCAGGGCCGCCTGCGCCAGGCTGAAATGCGCTTCGTTGGGTGCGGCGATGACCACTAGTTCAATCGCAGGGTCGGCAAACAGCTGCGCCGCCTCGGCGTACACGGTCGCTTGCGGCCAGTCCTTGTGCACCAGTTCGGGTTTGCTTGACGCGACCGCTGTCAGTTCGAGGGTGGCGATGGTGGACAGGACGGGGGCATGGAAGGTGGCGCCGGCGAAGCCGTAGCCAACCAGGCCGGTTTTGATTTTTTTCATGGCATGTTCAGGGCGTGGAAGAATCCATGATCATACCTGCAAGCGGGCGGCGGCATCGTTGCTGCGATGCGCCGCCCCTGGCATTAACCCAGCGACCAGACGTATTGCATCCTGAAGCTGGAATTGACAGGCTTGCCGTCAGCCAGCCCCGGCAAGAAGCGGCATTTGGCGATGCCATCGCGTGCCGCTTCATCGAGAGCCGGGTAGCCGCTGCTCTTGATGACATGCGCTGCGGTTAATTTGCCACTCGCATCGATGTCGAGCGACAAGGTGACGACACCTGTTTGCTTGGCCGCCACCGATGCGCTGGGATAGACCGGTCTGACGCAGCTGTTGGGCGCGATGTTCGCCGCTTGCAGCGCAAGTGGTGCATTGTCGGCACTGGCCTGGCCGTACATGCCGAGGCAGACGCCGGCCAGGGCCAGCAGGGGGACTAAGCGTTTTAAAAAACCTGGCATTCGATTTTCTCCATTAAAAAAGGACGCCGCAGCGTCCTTCTGATGTATCCGGCGCTGTTTAGGCCGCCAGCTTGGCTTTCAGCAGTTCCGTCAGCTGGGCCGGGTTGGCCTTGCCTTTCGAGGCCTTCATGGCCTGGCCGATCAGCGCGTTGATGGCTGCTTCCTTGCCGGCGCGGTACTGTTCGACCGACTTGGCGTTCGCTGCCAGTACTTCGTCGACGATGGCTTCCAAAGCACCCGTGTCCGAAATCTGTGTCAAGCCCTTGGCCTCGATGATGGTGTCGACCAGGTTTTCATCGGACGACTTGGCTTCCCACATGCCGGCGAAGACTTCTTTCGCGGCCTTGTTGGAAATCGTGCCGTCGGCAATGCGCTTCAACAGCGCGGCCAGCTGGGAGGCGGAGACGGGTGCCTCATCGAGCTCCACGCCTTCGCGGTTCAGGGTCGATGCGACGTCGCCCATCAGCCAGTTGGCGGCGGCCTTGGCGTTTTCCTTGCCGGCTTTTTCCACCACGGCGATGAAGTAGGTCGCCATCGCTTTCGATTGCGTCAGCACCAGCGAGTCGTATTCCGGCAACGCGTATTCGCTGACGAAACGCGCGCGCATGGCCGCCGGCAGTTCCGGCATCGAGGCCTTGACCGTGTTGATCCATTCTTGCGAAATCGTCAGTGGCGGCAGGTCAGGATCAGGGAAGTAGCGGTAATCCTGGGCGTCTTCCTTGCTGCGCATTTCGCGCGTTTCCTTGCGGTCCGGGTCGTACAGGCGCGTCGCTTGCACAACCTTGCCGCCGTCTTCGATCAGCTCGATCTGGCGGCGCACTTCGACGTGCACGGCTTCTTCAATAAAGCGGAAGGAGTTCAGGTTCTTGATCTCGCAGCGGGTGCCGAATTCCTTCTGGCCGACCGGGCGCACGGACACGTTGACGTCGCAGCGGAACGAGCCTTCCTGCATATTGCCGTCGCAAACGCCCAGCCACATCACCAGCGAATGCAGCGCCTTGGCGTAGGCTACGGCTTCGGCGGCGCTGCGGATTTCCGGTTCCGAGACGATTTCCAGCAGCGGCGTGCCGGCGCGGTTCAAGTCGATGCCGCTCATGCCCGCATAGTCTTCATGCAGCGATTTGCCGGCGTCTTCTTCCAGGTGGGCGCGCGTCAGGTTGACGGTCTTGGTGACGAATTCACCGTCCTTTTCGTAGCCGAAGGTCAGCGAGCCGCCGATGACCACAGGGTCGGCGAACTGGCTGATCTGGTAGCCTTTCGGCAGGTCAGGGTAAAAATAGTTCTTGCGCGCGAAGACCGATTGCGGCGCGACGGTGGCGTCCACGGCCAGGCCGAAGCGGATCGCGCGGTCGACGGCTTGCTTGTTCATCACCGGCAGCACGCCTGGCAGGGCCAGGTCGACCGGGCTGGCCTGGGTGTTGGCGTCGGCGCCGAACTTGATCGGCGAACCGCTGAAAATTTTGGAGTCGGTCGTGAGCTGCACGTGGTTCTCAAGACCGATGACGACTTCCCATTGCATAGTGTTCTCGCTTATTTTTTTAGTTAAACGCCTGGGGCGCGCGTGTGCCAGTCGGTCACCAACTGGTACTGGTGGGCCACGTTCAGCAATTTGGATTCGGCAAAATAATTGCCGATGATTTGCAAACCGACCGGGCGCTTGCCGTTTTTCTCGCCGTCGCCAAAACCGCAAGGGATGGACATGCCAGGCAAGCCGGCCAGGCTGGTCGACAGGGTGTAGATGTCGGCCAGGTAGTTGGCGACCGGGTCGTCCGTCTTGTCGCCCAGGTCCCAGGCCACGGTTGGTGCGACCGGTCCCATGATGACGTCGCAGACGGCGTTCGGGCCAGTCAATACGGCTTCGAAGTCCTGCGCGATCAGGCGGCGGATTTTTTGCGCCTTCAGATAATAAGCGTCGTAATAGCCGTGGCACAGCACATAGGTGCCGATCAGGATGCGGCGTTTTACTTCGGCGCCAAAACCTTCGGCGCGCGTCTTCTTGTACATGTCCTGCAAGTCCTTGTACTCGCTGGCGCGGTGGCCGTAGCGCACGCCGTCGTAGCGCGACAGGTTGGACGATGCTTCGGCTGGGGCGATCATGTAGTAGGCAGGGATAGACAGGGCCGTGTTGGGCAGCGAGATGTCGACCAGGGTGGCGCCCAGTTTTTCATATTGCGCCAGCGCGCCGCGCACGGCCGCTTCCACATCCTTGGACAAGCCTTCGCCAAAGTATTCACGCGGCACGCCGATGCGCAGGCCCGTGAGGGGTTCATCAAGACTGCGCGAAAAATCTTCCGCTACGCCGCCTTGTTCCGGCGTCAAACTGGTCGAGTCGCGTTCGTCGAAGCCGGCCATGGCACTCAAGAGCAGGGCACAGTCTTCGGCCGAGCGGGCCATCGGGCCACCCTGGTCCAGCGAGGAGGCAAACGCGATCATGCCGAAGCGCGAGACGCGGCCATAGGTCGGCTTGATGCCGGTGATGCCGCAAAAAGCGGCAGGCTGGCGGATCGAACCGCCCGTGTCGGTGCCGGTGGCCGCTGGCGTCAGGCCGGCAGCGACGGCGGCAGCCGAACCGCCGGACGAGCCGCCAGGCACGGCGGTTTTGTCCCACGGGTTTTGCACCGCGCCGAAAGCCGAGTTTTCATTGCCGGAACCCATGGCGAATTCATCGCAATTGAGCTTGCCCAGGCTGACCATGCCGGCTGCCAGGAATTTTTCCACCACGGTGGCGTCAAATGGGCTGACGTAATTGCCCAGCATCTTGGAGCCCGCCGTGGTGCGCCAGCCTTTGGTGACGAACAAGTCTTTATGGGCGATCGGCACGCCCGTCAGCGCGGTGGCCGTGCCATTGGCGATGCGCGCATCGGCTTCAAGAGCTTGCGCCAGGGTCAGCGCACGGTCGACGTGCAAGAAGGCGTTCGAGCTGTCTGCTTCGATGCGGTCGAGGAAATGCGTCGCCAGGGCTACGGCGGAAATTTCCTTGTTCTGCAAAAGCGTGGACAGCTGTTTGATGGATTTTGTATGCATGGCGTTTCTATGTAGTCTATCTGGTCTGTTCGGCGAAGGGGGTATCCAGGTGCAGCGTGTCGCTTAGTCAAGCACCTTGGGTACCAGATACAGGCCGTCTTGCACTTTCGGCGCCACGCTCTGATAGTCGTCGCGGCGATTTGGTTCGGTAGCCACGTCTTCGCGCAGGCGCAGGGCGATTTTGTCCATGTGGGCGGCCAGCGGGTGGCTCAGCGGGGCGACGCCATCCGTATTGACGGCTTGCATTTGTTCTGCCAGGGCAAAAATTTTGTTCAATTGTTCAAGCGACGCGGTCGCCTGCTCGTCGGCCATGTCAAGTTGTGCCAGATGGGCGATGCGTTTTACGTCGGATAGTGTCAGGGACATGTCGAATGGCGCGGAGTGCCGCGCAGATAATATTGAGTTAGCGTTTTGATAAAACGCGGGTATTTACTGCTCTTTTGCTCACAAAAACTCCAGAATGCCGCGTAACTCGCGGCCGTAAGACTCGCACTTTTCCATGGTTTTTGAGCAAATCGCATTCAAATTATAAGGTAGAATGGCGGGTTAATGCGTTGTCGGCGCTGATGGACTGCTGCCGCAGCATAGAAAAGATTGCGCAAGCGCCAAGTGAAACCCGGAAAAATCGCCTTATCGGATTTTTAAGGGGCCCGGAAAGCGCCCGCTTTGAAACTCCCTATAAACAGCTTTTGCGCAGCTCGATGCGCTACAGGACACTCATGTTTGGTTTTTTACGCAGATATATCTCCACCGATCTGGCCATTGACTTGGGCACGGCCAACACCCTGATCTATGTACGCGGCCTGGGCATCGTCCTGGACGAGCCATCCGTTGTTGCAATCCGTCAAGAAGGCGGTCCGAATGGTAAAAAGACCATTCAGGCAGTCGGCAAGGAAGCCAAGCAGATGCTGGGCAAGGTGCCGGGTAATATTGAAGCCATCCGTCCGATGAAAGATGGCGTGATCGCCGACTTCACCGTGACCGAGCAGATGCTCAAGCAGTTCATCCGCATGGTGCACGACTCGAAATTCTTCCGTCCATCGCCGCGCATCATCATTTGCGTGCCTTGCGGTTCGACCCAGGTCGAGCGCCGCGCGATCCGCGAATCGGCGCTGGGCGCCGGCGCATCGCAGGTTTACCTGATCGAAGAACCGATGGCTGCCGCCATCGGCGCCGGCTTGCCGGTCTCGGAAGCGACCGGCTCGATGGTGGTCGACATCGGTGGCGGTACCACCGAAGTGGGCATCATCTCGCTCGGCGGCATGGTCTATAAAGGCTCCGTGCGCGTAGGCGGCGACAAGTTCGACGAAGCCATCGTCAATTACATCCGCCGCAACTACGGCATGCTGATCGGCGAGCAAACGGCGGAAGCGATCAAGAAAGCCATCGGTTCGGCCTTCCCGGGTTCGGAAGTAAAGGAAATGGAAGTCAAGGGCCGCAATCTGTCCGAAGGCATACCGCGCTCGTTTACCATTTCCAGCAACGAGATCCTCGAAGCGCTGACCGACCCACTGAACAACATCGTCTCGGCCGTGAAAAATGCGCTGGAACAGACGCCGCCGGAACTGGGCGCCGACATCGCCGAAAAAGGCATGATGCTGACGGGCGGCGGCGCGCTGCTGCGCGACCTGGACCGTCTGCTGATGGAAGAAACCGGCCTGCCGGTGCTGGTGGCCGAGGACCCGCTCACCTGCGTGGTGCGCGGCTCCGGGATGGCGCTGGAGCGTATGGACAAGCTCGGCTCGATCTTCTCCTACGAATAATCTGACAGAAGGGCCGGAGAAGTATTTCCGGCCTTTTTTAAGTTTTGGCGCCGGCGTTTGGCCGGGGTCCGTACGTTGGCGCACTGCGCCTGATTATTGGATGTCATGGAATACAGTCCTCCGCCACTTTTCAAACAAGGCGCCTCTGCCCGCGTCAAGATGATGGTGTTCGCCGGCATTTCGATCGCCCTGCTGCTGGTCGATTCCCGCATGCACGCCTTGACGGCCGTGCGCCAGGCGGTCGGCACCGCGCTGTATCCGGTGCAAATGCTGGCCCTGATGCCACGTGATATGGCCGAAGGCGTGGGCAATTATTTCTCTTCGCTGTCCGTGCTGGAAAAACAGGTACGCGACCTGAAACAGGAACAGATCACCTCGGCGCAGCTCTTGCAGCAGGCGCAGTTGAATCTGGTCGAAAACAACCATTTGCGTAAATTGATGGATGCGCGCGAGCGCGTGCCCGTCAAGACCATGCTCGCGGAAGTCTTGTACGATACGCGCGACGCAGCCACGCGCAAGATCGTGCTCGATCGCGGCACCCAGAACGGCGTCGAACTGGGACGCCCGGTGATCGACAACCTGGGCGTGGTGGGGCAGGTCACGCGCGTGTTCCCATTTACCTCGGAAGTGACCCTGCTCACCGATGAAGAGCAGGCGATACCGGTGCAGCTGCTGCGCAACGGCGTACGCAGCGTGGCCTATGGCCGCGGCAAGTCCGGCACCATGGAGTTGCGCTTCACGGCGCCCAGCGCCGACATCCAGATCGGCGACATCGTGATTACCTCAGGCCTCGACGGCCTGTACCCGGCCGGCCTGGCCGTGGCGCGCGTGACCCTGGTCGAGCGCAATGCGCATGGCCCGTTCGGCCGCGTCGTGTGCCAGCCGTTGGCAGGTATCGAGCGCAATACCCAGTTATTGATCCTGATGACCTCGCCGCAGATCGCGCCGCGTCCTCCGGCGGAAGATATCAAGACGGGCCGCAAGATCGCCGGCAAGATGGCGCCGATCAAGGATGCCGCTACGGCACCGGCAACAGCGCCGGCAACGACACCAGCGACGGCAGCGCCTGCGCCGCAAGCAACTGCACAGAAGCCGCCTGCACAGAAACCGGCGCCGGCGCCGACGCCCGCGCCTGCGGCCGTTCCACCGAAAGAAATGACACGATGAACCGTCCGCATTACATCCTGCTGCCGGTCAGCCCCCTGTTTATCGGTTTTTCCCTGCTGTGCGCATTTTTGCTGAACCTGCTGCCGTGGGGGCAGACCGTCGGCGTGCCTGATTTCGTCGCAGTGGTGCTGGTCTTCTGGGGCATCCACCAGCCGCGCAAGGTTGGCATCGGCGTGGCGTTTTTCATGGGCCTGCTGATGGACGTGCACGACTCGACCCTGATGGGCGAGAATGCGCTGGCCTATACCTTGCTGTCCTACTTTGCCATCATGATGCACCGCCGCGTGCTGTGGTTCCCCGTCATGACGCAAGCCTTGCACGTGCTGCCGCTGCTGCTGCTGACGCAGCTGCTGCAGATGGTGACGCGCCTGATCGTTTCCGGGCGCTTCCCCGGCTGGCTCAACTTCATCGAAAGCTTTGTCGCCGTGGTCCTGTGGCCGGTGGCGACCTGGATCTTGCTGGCGCCGCAGCGCCGTGCCGTGGACCGCGATCATAACCGGCCGATTTAAGCGCCAGCCTCGCCATGACTGAACTTAAGAATACCGAGCGCGAACTACATTTTTTCAGGATGCGCCTGACGGCCCTGGGCGGACTCGTCTTCATCTGCTTTTCGCTGCTGCTGGCGCGCTTCATCTGGCTGCAGGTGATCAAGCACGAAGATTATGCGACCAAGGCCGAGGATAACCGCATCTCGGTGGTGCCCATCGTGCCCACGCGTGGCCTGATCCTCGACCGTAATGGCGTGGTCCTGGCGCGCAATTATTCTGCCTATACGCTGGAAATCACGCCGTCGAAACTCAGTGCCAGTCTCGATTCCGTGATTGACGAGTTGTCGACCCTGATCCAGATCGACATCAAGGACCGCCGCCGTTTCAAGAAGCTGCTGGAAGAATCGAAGAACTTCGTCAGCGTGCCGCTGCGCACGCGCCTGAGCGATGAAGAGGTGGCCCGCTTCACGGCCCAGCGTTTCCGTTTCCCTGGCGTGGAAGTGCAAGCGCGTTTGTTCCGCCAGTATCCGATGGGCGAGATCGCCTCGCACGTGGTGGGTTTTATCGGCCGCATCAACCGCAACGAAGCCAAGGTGCTGGACGAAGGCGACGACGCCGCCAACTACAATGGCACCGACCATATCGGCAAGGAAGGACTGGAAAAAAGCTATGAAAAGCAGCTGCACGGCACCACCGGCTATGAAGAGGTGGAAGTGTCGGCCGGCGGGCGCGCCATGCGCACCCTGTCGCGCACGGCTGCCATCCCTGGCAGCAATCTGATCCTGTCGATCGATATCGAGCTGCAAAAAGTGGTCGAGGAAGCGTTCGGTGAATGGCGTGGCGCGCTGGTGGCGATCGATCCGCAAACCGGCGATATCCTGGCCTATGTGTCAAAGCCCGGCTACGACCCCAACCTGTTCGTCGACGGCATCGACCAGCAAAGCTGGAACGAATTGAATACTTCGCTGGACCGGCCGATGGTGAACCGGCCGATTTCCGGCCTGTACGCGCCTGGCTCGACCTTCAAGCCCTTCATGGCGCTGGCCGCGCTGGAACTGGGCAAGCGCACGCCGTCGCAATCGATTTTTGACCCGGGCTTCCTGATGGTCGGCGGCCACAAGTTCCGCGACGACAAAGTCGGCGGCCACGGCACGGTGAATATGCACCGCTCGATCGTGGTGTCCTGTAATACCTATTATTACAACCTGGGCGTCGATATGAGTATCGACTCTATCCACGACTTCATGGAGCCGTTCGGTTTTGGCGCCATTACCGGCATTGACCTGAGCGGCGAAAGCCGTGGCGTGCTGCCGTCGACGGCCTGGAAGCGCAATCGTTTCAAGAAAAATCCGGGCCAGCAAAAATGGTTTGCCGGCGACACCGTCTCGGTCAGCAACGGTTCTGGCTACAACTCGTACACGCCGCTGCAAATCGCCCACGCGGTGGCCAACCTGGCCAATAACGGCGTGGTGATGAAGCCGCATCTGGTCAAGATCATCGAAGATGGCGGCACCCACGCGCGTACGCTCACAGTGCCGAAGGAAAGCTATCGCATCCCGCTGAAGCAGGAAAACATCGATGTCATCAAAGCTGCGATGGTTGGTGTGACCAGCGAAGCGGAAGGCACGGCGTCGAAAGTGTTTGCTGGCGCCGGCTATACGGTGGGCGGCAAGACCGGTACCGCGCAGGTGATCGGGATACGCAAGAATGAGAAATACAACGCCAAGCTGATCGCCGAACGGCTGCGCGACAATGCCCTGTTTACCGCCTTCGCGCCGGCCGACAAGCCGCGTATCGCGATCGCCGTGGTCATCGAGAACGGCGGCTGGGGCGCTGGTGTGGCCGCGCCTATCGTACGCAAGGCGCTCGATTATTATTTACTCGGCAAGCGGCCAACGACCAAGGAAACTACCAAGGTTCCGAAGGAAGATGCTGACGAAGTGCAAACGGTGGAAGAGTTCAACGATGGCCAGGTCGCCGCCGGTGCACCCAAGCCTAACCTTCCGCCGCCGCCGCACGCTCACGATTAAGGAAACCGCCGCATGTCTATCAATGAGAGGCGCTCGCTGTGGCGGCGCGCCAAGCCCTATCTGATGGTGTTCGACCTGCCGCTCATGCTGATCATCCTGATGCTGCTGGCGACCAGCCTCGTGACGCTGTACTCCGCCAGTATCGGCATCCCCGGCAAGATCGAAGACCACCTGCGCAATATCCTGCTGTGCTTTTTCGTGATGTGGCTGGCGGCCAATGTGACGCCGCAAATGTTGATGCGCATCGCCGTGCCTGCCTATACGATATCGGTGCTGCTGCTGGTGGCCGTGGCCCTGTTCGGCACCATCAAGCTCGGTGCGCGGCGCTGGCTGCATATCGGCGTGATCGATATCCAGCCGTCCGAATTCCTGAAGATTGCCTCGCCGCTGATGCTGGCCTGGTTTTTCCAGCACAGCGCCGGCGCGCTGCGCTGGAAGTCCTTTGTCGTGGCAGCCGTATTGCTGCTGGTGCCGGTCTACCTGATTGCGCGCCAGCCCGACCTGGGCACGGCGCTGCTGGTGGTGGCGGCTGGTTTTGCCGTGATTTTTCTGGCCGGCCTGTCGTGGAAAGTCATGGCGGGTTTGCTGCTGGCCGTGGTATGCAGCCTGCCCATCGTCTGGTCGCACCTGCATGACTACCAGCGCGACCGCGTGATGATGCTGATCGATCCGACCAAGGACCCGCTGGGCAAGGGCTTCCATATCATCCAGTCCATCATCGCGATTGGTTCGGGCGGCATGACGGGCAAGGGCTGGACGCATGGCACGCAAGCTCACCTGGAATTTGTCCCGGAACGCACGACCGACTTCATTTTCGCCGTGTACTCGGAAGAGTTCGGGCTGATCGGCAACCTGATCCTGATGTTGATGTATCTGCTGCTGATAGGACGCTGCATGATGATCGCCGCCAACGCGCCCAGCTTTTTCACGCGTCTGCTGGCGGGCGCCCTGACCATGATTTTCTTTACCTACGCTTTTGTGAACATGGGCATGGTCAGCGGCATTGTGCCGGTGGTCGGCGTGCCGCTGCCTTTCCTCAGCTACGGCGGCACCGCGCTGCTGACCTTGGGCGTGGCCGCTGGTATCCTGATGAGCATACAGCGCCACCGCAAGCTGGTGCAGACCTGATGGCCGGCGGGCCGGAAAAACAATGAGGACATGCCCATGAATCGAAGTACTATCCGAAACGCTGCCACAGTGTTGTCCGTGCTGGTATTGACCGCCTGCGGCACCACGCCGCAAAAGTCATCCAATGTGCCGCTGCCGCCTTCTGGCGGCAAGGTCAAGGTGCCTGTGCGCCAGGATCCCACCTTGCCGGCGCTGCCGGCGGCAGGTTCGGGCCGTGGCGGTTATTACAAGGACGACGGCCCTGGCGACAATCCGCCGGCCAACCTGCGCGACGTGCCCGATGCGGAAGTGCGCAATGAACCGTATTCGACGCGCGCCAACCGTCCGTATGTCGTCTTCGGCAAAACCTATACGCCGATGACCGACAACCAGCCGTTTACCCAGCGCGGCACGGGTACCTGGTATGGCAAGAAATTCCATGGCCAGCGCACCTCGTCGGGCGAAATCTACGATATGTACAAGATGACGGCGGCCCATCCGACTTTGCCGATCCCCTCGTATGCGCGCGTGACCAGCACCGAGAGCGGCGAGCAGGTGATCGTGCGCATCAATGACCGGGGTCCCTTCCACGCTACGCGCGTGATCGACGTGTCGTACACGGCGGCGCTGAAACTGGGCTTTTTGGGCAAGGGTAGCCACGAGGTGATCGTCGAGCGTTTGCTGCCGGCCGATATCGATGCGATTCTGGCGTCGCGTGCGGCGCCCAAGCCGGCGCCTTTGACGCCGTCGGTGGTGGCCATTTCCATCGATACGCCACCCGAGACCAGCGCCGTAATGCAGCCTGAAGTCACGGCGCAGGCGGTCGATGCGACCGTTGCCGCGCCCGCGCCGGCCGCCCTGGCCAGCGGTTTTTATCTGCAGCTGGGTGCTTATTCGCGCGCCGACAATGCGGAAACGGGACGCACCTTGCTGGCGCCGTATGCATCCAGCCTGGGCAAGCTTGAAGTGGTGCCGGCCGGCCCCTTGTTCCGTTTGTATGGCGGACCATTCGCCAGCCGCGCCGATGCGGCACGGGCGGCAGCCAGCTTGCCGGCATCGGCCGGCGTCAAGCCTATCGTGATACAACGCTAATTGTTATTTGCAGCTGCGAAGTTCCTGCTCCGGGAACTTCGCCTTGATCTCGACCAGGCGCGCATGCGTGGCCGCATCGAGGTCGCGGAACTGGTAGGACAGCTGTTTGCTGGCACTGTAGCGGGGACCGACGCGGGCGCTGTGCACGCCCCGTTTATTGAGCGCCGCCAGCTGGCTTTGCGCGCTGTCTTCTGATTTGAAAACGCCCAGTGAAATCCCCCAGCGCATGGGACTGCCTTCACCCATGACGAAGTAATTCGTCACGCCCAGCTGTTTCAATTCACCGGCCTTGCGGTCGGCGCCTTCCTTGCTGCCTTGCGACGGAATGTAGACCATATAGCTGGAAATCTCCTGGCCCGGCACATTGCGGCGCGACTGGCGGTCGCCCAGTGCCAGCGCGTCCAGTTGCGCTTCGAAACGACGCCCATCGGCCAGCAAGAAGCTGCCCACTTCGGTGCAGGCGTAGCTTTGCGGCGCGTTTGCTGCGGCCGGCGTTTCTGGCGCAGCGGCGGGCGGCGTGACGATCGCTTGCGCCTGCACTTCGCTCAGCAGCTTGAGCTTGTCGGCCTGGAGCTGGGCTTGCAGGCGCGCCGGTTCGCGCGTCTCGCTGCGAAAACTGCCCAGATAGCCCTGGCCGATGGCCAGTACCAGCAGGTTGATGGCGGCCAGCAGCCAGAAGACGAATTTCAGCATGCCTGCTCTCCTTGATAACCCGCCTGCGCGGCCGTTTGCAAACCGTGCATGACGATATTGTCCACCAGCTGGAACGGGATGGAAAGCGCCAGCGCGATGCGCGGTGCGGCGCCGCCCGACAGCAAACAAGCCGTGGCGCCATGCATGCGCACGGCCCGCTCGATGGCGCCCGCCTGGGCAGCCAGGCAGCCACTGAGGATGGCGTCATCGGTGTTATTGGCAAAGCCGGTTGGCGCGCTGCTGCCGTCGCCGATCTGCGGCAGTTGCGCCGTATTGCGCGCTAGCGAGCTGGCCATCAGGCCCAGGCCGGGCAAGATCATCCCGCCCAGGAAAACGCCGTCAGCGGTGACGGCGTCTATCGTGGTGGCGGTGCCGCAATTGGCGACGATGGCGGCCTGGCCTGGCGCCAGCGCGTGCGCGGCGATGGCGGCGGCGAAACGGTCGCAGCCCAGTTGTGACGGGTCGCGGTAAGCGTTGACGACGCCGGCCAGCCGGGGCAGCGAAGCGAACAGCCGCGCTGTCACCGGCAGCATGGCTTGCAGGCGCGCGGCGATGGCCGCTCCCGCTACATTCGACAGCAGCACTTGCGAGATGTCCAGGCTGGCCCACGCTGCTTGTAATGTGTCGAGCTGTATATGCGCCACGGCGCCGCTGGCCAGCCAGGCGCCGGGCGCACTGTCAGGGGAAACCAGGGCCCATTTGATGCGCGTATTGCCGGCGTCGATCAACAGCAGCATGGCTTACTCCTGGCCCAGGCGCAGCGAGATATCGCCGGACATGATTTCGACCAGACCCGCGTCGGTACGCAGCAGCAGGCGGCCCAGATGATCGACCCCGCTGGCGAGACCTTGCTGCAGCAGCTGGCCATTGTCGAGGATTTTGACATGCTGCCCCTGCCAGGCGTGCAGGGCGTTCCAGCGCTCCGTAAACGGCGCAAAGCCCGTATCGTCGAATTCGGCCAGCACGCCAGCCAGGCGGCTGAGCAAGGCTGCCACCAGGGTGTTGCGTTCCATCTGCGCCAGCCAGGGTACGGCCGATACGCTGCGCCCGATCTGCTGTTCCAGCGCATCGGGCATCAGCAGATTGATGCCGCAGCCGATCACCGCCCATACGCCATCGGGCGTTTGCTGCGATTCGACCAGGATGCCGGCCAGCTTGCTGCCATCCTTCATCAAGTCATTCGGCCATTTCAATTGCACCGGCACGCCCAGTCCACTCATGGTTTCCGCCAGCGCTACGCCGACGGCCAGCGGCAAGCCGACCAGCTGATGCAGCGGCGCCTTGAAGCGCCAGGCCAGTGAAAACATCAGGGTGGCGTCGGGCTGCGACAGCCATGGACGGCCGGCGCGGCCACGGCCTGCCGTTTGCTGGCCGGCGATGCGCAAGGTAGGGCCGGGCAGGGTGGCGCAGCGGGCCAGCAGGTCGGCATTGGTGGAGCCGGTTTCATCGACTACTTCGATGGCTACGTGGGCGGCGCCGGTGGCGCAGTGCGCGCTAATGGCTGCGCTGGTCAGGTCAGTATGCTTGGTCATGGTGTCAGGTATTACGGGTGTTCGTCTGGCGTGCCTTGTGCGGCGCGTTGGCGAAGGCCAGGTCGTAGAGCGTATTGGGCAGCGCGCGCAGCAGCTTGGCGACGATGCCCATCTGCCACGGGATCACGCGGTAGCTGTCGCCGTCGGCAATGGCGCGCGCGGCGCGGGCGGCGAATTTTTCAGCCGGCATCAAGAAGGGCATGCGGTAGGCGTTGTGGCGCGTCATGGGCGTGTCGATATAGCCGGGCGTGATGGTGACGACCCGGATGCCGGCCGGTTTCAATTCCAGGCGCAGCGATTCGCAGTAGCTGATCACGGCCGCTTTCGAGGCGCTATAGGCTTCGGCGCCGGGCAGGCCACGGATGCCGGCCACGCTGGCGATGCCCACCAGGCGGCCGTTGCCCTGGGCTTTCATGGGGGCGATAAAGGGGGCGAAGGTGGCGACGGTGGCCGTGACGTTGATGGCCATCAGCCTGGCAAATGCGTCCAGGTCTTCCGCATGTTCGCTCAAGGTACCGTAGGAAACGCCGGCGCTGGCGATGACGACGTCGATGCGGCCCGCATGCTGCAGAAAATCCCCGGCTGCCGCTTGCAGGGCTGCGTGGTCGCAGACATCGACGGCGTAGGCGCGGTGCAGTTCAGGCTGGGGCAGGGAGGCGATCAGTTGGGCCAGGCTTTCGCCACGGCGGGCCAGCAGGCCCAGCCGGGCGCCCTGGCGCGCGTACTGCAGCGCTAGGGCGGCGCCCAGTCCGCTCGACGCGCCGGTGATGAATACGCTGGCGTGCATCAGGCGATGCACGCCGGATGGCGGCGCGCCAGGGAGGTGTACATGCTTATTTCTTTTCCGCTTTGGCTTTCGCCACCAGGATATCCATCACGGTCAAGGCCTGGGTGTTCAGCTGCTCTTCATTCTGCGCGGTCTTGCTGCCCTGGTCGGCTTGTGACGGCGAAGTGATGTAGCGGCCATCGATGGCGATCATGGGCCAGAAGGTGACGTTATACGCCTGCATCATGGCATCGGCGTGGCGGATGCGGCCCGAGATACCCATCGAGCGGTAAGTGTCGATGAATTTCTGGCGGTCGACGCCCTGTTTGGTGATGAAGTCGAATACGGCATCATCGGTGTTCAGGCGGTTGCGCTCCACGTGCATGGCCTGGAATACCTTGGTGTGCAGCTTGTCGACCAGACCCATGGCTTGCAGGGTGAAGAACAAACGCTGTTGCGGCGCCACGCTTTCATCGCGCGACACGTGCACGCGCTTGAAGACGATGTTGTCGCCCTGTTTCTTGACCCAGGCCGACAGTTGTGGTTCGAGCGCATTGCAATGCGGGCAGTAGTAGGCGAAAAACTCCGTTACTTCGACCTTCTTGCCTGCATCCGTAGGCTGCGGCGTGGCCAGGGTGTCATACTCGACGCCGTTTTTCGGATTGGACGGCGAGGCATGGGCGCCCAGGGCGGCGCTGCACAGGGCGGCGGCGAGCAAGACTTTGTTCAGAAAACGCATGCTGATTCCTTATTTTTGGTTACGAACGACGGCGACATCGACGCCGTTTTCAGAGAGCTTGGTGCGCGCGCGGTTCATTGCATCGACCTGGTTGAAGGGGCCGATGCGTACGCGGTGCAGCACGCCGTTATCGGTGCTGCGGTCGCTGATGGCCGCTTCAAAGCCCAGCAAGGCCAGTTTGCCGCGCGTGCTTTCGGCGTCTGCCATATTCTGGAAGGCGCCAGCCTGCAGATAATAAATCCATTTGTCGCTGGCTGCATCGGCTGCCCTGGTTTCTGCTTTTGCCTGTGGCGCAGGCGCGGCGGCAGGCGTTTTCGGCGCCGGCTTGTCTTTCAGGGTGCCGATCAGTTCCTGCAGCGGATCTGCCGGTGGTGCCTTGGGTACAGCCGCTGCCGCTGCCGGTACGGCAGGCGCTGGCGTGGCCGGCTGCGCGCCTGGCGTGGCAATTTCGCGCGGCTCTTTCGAGAAGTCGCGCGCCGCCTCCTTGGCTGCTTCCTTGTTGCCATACATCGGCTTGTTCGGGTCGGCGATCTGGCCGGCCGTCGGTTCGGTCGATTTACCGGCCTTGCCGCCCGACTTGTCGGTGAAGGGCGAAGCGCCCTTGGTGATCATCAGGGCGACCACCACGGCGATGCCCAGGCCGACGACCAGGCCGATGATGATGCCGACCAGGGTGTTGCCCTGCTGGCGGCGGGCAGGAGAGAAACGGGAAGCGCGAAGGGAGGCAGAGGCGGCGTGGTTCATTGGCGGTTAGACTTTCGCGATTACATTTTGGTTGGCGCGGATACGCCGATCAGTGCCAGGCCGTTGCGCAGCACCTGGCGTGCAGCCACTACCAGCGCCAGACGGGCCAGCTTGACGGTGTCGTCTTCGACCAGCACTTTTTCGGCAAAGTAGAAGCTGTGCAGATTGGCGGCCAGGTCGCGCAGGTAGAACGCCACCTGGTGCGGTCCCAGTTCGCTTTGCGCGCGGGCCAGCATTTCGGGATAGGCGGCCAGGGTCGCCAGCAAGGTCGCTTCGGTCGGCGCTGTCAGTGCAGACAGGTCGGCGCCGGCGAGGGTGCTTTCATCGCCGCCCCAGTTTTCCAGGATGCGGCAGATGCGCGCATGTGCGTACTGCACGTAATACACCGGATTTTCATCGGTGGTTTTCAGGGCCACGTCGACATCGAAGACGAATTCGGTGTCCGCCTTGCGTGAAATCAGGAAGAAGCGCACGGCGTCGCGGCCCTTGGCGATATCGCCGCCGCCCGACCATTCGATCAGGTCGCGCACGGTAACGTAGGAGCCGGCGCGTTTCGAGATTTTGACTTCTTCGCCGTCTTTCATGACGGTGACCATCTTGTGCAGCACGTAGTCAGGGTAGCCTTGCGGGATGCCCATGTCCAGCGCTTGCAGGCCGGCGCGCACGCGGGCGATGGTGCCGTGGTGGTCGCTGCCCTGGATGTTGATGGCCTGGTTGTAGCCGCGCTGCCATTTGACCAGGTGGTAAGCCACGTCCGGCACAAAATAGGTGTAGCCGCCGTCGGTCTTGCGCATCACGCGGTCCTTGTCGTCGCCATAGTCGGTGGTGCGCAGCCACAGCGCGCCATCCTGCTCGTAGGTGTGGCCGGCCTTGACCAGGTTTTCCACGGCGGCGTTGACCTTGCCGTCGGCGTACAGCGAGGACTCCAGGTAGTAATTGTCGAACTTCACGCCAAACGCCTGCAGGTCGATGTCCTGCTCGTTGCGCAGATAAGTGACGGCGAACGGGCGGATCGACTCGAGATCGTCCACATTGCCATTGGCCGTGGCGGGCAAGCCATCGCTGGCCGACACGGTCTTGCCTGCCTTGAAATCGTCGGCGATCTCGGCGATGTAGTCGCCGTTGTAGGCCGACTCAGGCCACTCGGCGTCGCCTGGCTTGAAGCCGCGCGCGCGCGCCTGCACGGAATTGGCCAGGGTCTGGATCTGCACGCCGGCGTCGTTATAGTAAAACTCGCGCGTCACTTTATAGCCTTGCGCGTCGAACAGCGACGACAGCGCGTCGCCCAGGGCTGCCTGGCGGCCGTGGCCCACGTGCAGCGGGCCGGTCGGATTGGCCGAGACGAATTCCAGGATCACCTGCTTGCCGGCGCCTGCCGTGCCGCGGCCATAGCTGCTGCCTTCAGTCAGAATGGTCTGGACCACGGCTTGTTTCGCAGCGGCGGAAACGCGCACGTTGATGAAGCCGGGGCCGGCGATTCCCACCGCCTCGATCAAGCCTTTGCCGGCCGGGTTGGCCAGCACGGCCGTGACGATGGTTTGTGCCAGTTCGCGCGGATTCTGTTTCAGCTGCTTGGCCAGTTGCATGGCGATATTGCAGGCGACGTCGCCATGCGATGCATCGCGTGGTCGCTCGAGCACCACGGAAGGCTCAAGCGAAGTGCCGGCCAGGACGGGAGCGAGGGCGGCCTGGAACAGGGCGATGATTTCTTGTTTCTGTTGGGCGAGCATGAGCAGGGTGGCGGCGGAACCGCGTTAAGAATGAATAGAATGAATAAGGATGTAGCAATAAGCTGCAACAAAAGCAAACGGACGGCTGGCACGCGCCACCGCCCGGACAGCTTAATTATACTGGTTTGCTGTCAGGAACAATACGCAAGCGGGCCTGCAGTGGGACAGCAAGCGGGAGCACAAGTAAGACAGCGTATCCATGCTGGCCTTTTTCACTATCTTATCAGAGCGGCATGCTGACGCATGGCGGCATGTGCATTATCAATTCAATACTTTTTATGTAGTGTAACGATGCAGGAAAACATCATCGCTAGCAGTTCTCCCTCTATATAGACAGTTTTTTGCCGCAAATTGCCTGGATCGCTGCAATCGTCTGGTTAAGAGGGCGCCACAAACGCTACAATCGTCCCTTTATTGATGACGCGCGGCCGCGATTGCCACCATGCCGCCTGCCGCGCGCAGCCACACCGGATACTCTATGATCAAGCGCCCCACGCTGAAACTGAACACCAAGCCGGCGCCTAGCCCGGCGACGGCGCCGAAATTGCGTCCCAGCTACCATCCCGATTTGAAACCTGTCTTGCAGCCTGGCTTTCAGCCCGATCTGCGCGCCGATTCGCTGGCCTTTTGCCTGCTGGGCGCCGCCAATGCGGTAGCGCAAGTGCGCACCGGCACGGCCTTGCCGCAGGCGCTGGCCAAGGTGTTTACGCAATCGAACGCCAGCCCGCAAGCGCGCGGCGCGATCCAGGATATTTCCTACCGTACCATGCGCCAGCTGGGCCGCAGCGAAACCCTGCTTGGTTTGATGACCTCCAAGGCGCCCGAGCCACCGATGCTGGCCGGCTTGCTGTGCTGCGCGCTGTCGCTGATGTCGCCCGAGCCGGGCGAACAGCCCTACGAAGAATTCACGGTGGTCGACCAGGCTGTCACGGTCGCCACCTCGCACCCGGACCTGGCGCAGGCCAAGGGCATGGTCAATGCCGTGCTGCGTCGTTTCTTGCGTGAACGCACATCCTTGCTGGAAGCAGCCTTGCAACAACCGTTGGCACAATGGAATTATCCGCAGTGGTGGATCGATTCCTTGCGCCTGGCCTATCCACGCGATTGGCAAGCCATTTTGACAGCAGGCAATGCTGTGCCACCGTTGACCCTGCGCGTGAACCGCCGCAAGAGCACGGTGGAAGCCTATCTGGCCGTGCTGGCCGAGGCAGGCATCGCAGCGCGCCAGGTGGGGCCGTTTGCCGTGCGCCTGGAAAAACCGATCGGCGTGCACCTGATTCCTGGCTTCGAGCTGGGTCATGTTTCGGTGCAGGATGCCGGCGCCCAGCTGGCCGCGCCCTTGCTCGATTTGCAGGATGGCATGCGCGTGCTGGATGCCTGTGCTGCGCCGGGCGGCAAGACTTGCCACATTCTTGAAATGGCTGACGTGCAAGTCACTGCCATCGACGCGGACGCCAAGCGCTTGCCGCGCATCGCGGAAAACCTGGAACGCCTGGGCTTGCAAGCGACCTTGAAAGCGCAGGATGCGCAATCGAACGCATGGTGGGACGGCCAGCAATATGACCGCATCCTGGCCGACGTACCGTGCACGGCGTCCGGTATCGTGCGTCGCCATCCGGATATCCGCTGGCTGCGCCGCAAGGGTGACGCGTTCCAACTTGCAACACTTTCATCGAAAATCCTGGACAACCTGTGGCAGATGCTGCGCCCCGATGGTAAATTGCTGTTCGTGACTTGCTCTTTGTGGCCGCAAGAGTCCGAAGCGCAAGCGGCGGCCTTTGCGGTACGCAATAATGCGACCCGTTTGACAGCCCCTGGCCAGCTCTTGCCCACCGGCAGCGCGGAACAGGACCATGACGGTTTGTTCTATGCGCTATTCCAAAAAAATGCGGCTTGAGCACGACGTCGATCTTTTTCCTACGGACTACACCGGCACACTTGTGACAAAACGACTCTTCCGACTCCTGGCCCTGCTGCTGATGCTGGCATGTCTGATGCCACGCGCGCATGCCGCCGATGTGGTTGAGATCACGCGCGCCTACATCGAGTCGAACGAAGAGGGCTACAAGCTGGCCGCTGCCTATTCCTTTGATCTGAATCATGATCTGGATGACGCCGTGCAGCATGGCGTACCGCTGTTTTTCACCACGGAAATCGAGCTGACCCGGCCCCGCTGGTACTGGTTTGATGAAAAAGCCATCGTGGCGCGCCAGACCAGCCGGCTGTCGTACAACGTGCTGACCCGCCAATATCATGTCTCCATTGGCGGCTTGCAGCAAAGTTTCCCCAGCCTCGACGATGCGCTATTCCTGATCCGGCGGCCCAGCCGCTGGCTGGTGGCGCCGCGCGGCGCGCTGAAAACGGGACAGACGTATAACGTGACCTTGCGCATGGGCATGGACCGTGATTATTTGCCCAAGCCGATACAGGTCAACGCCTTCAATAATAGCGACTGGCGTCTGGCGTCGAATAAAAAAACCTTCTTGTATACGGCGGAGTAGTGACACAAGCATTGCGCTATCTGCTGGTGGTGGGCGGCGGCATTGTCAGTATCCTGCTATTCCTGCTGGCGTCCGCCTCGGACAACTCCGGCTTCTTCGACCGATATTATTCCTGGCTGCTGGGCTTGAACGCAGCCGTGGCCGTCTCGCTGCTGGCGCTGGTCGGCATTTCGCTGGGGCGGCTGTATGTCCGCTACAAGAGCGGCAAGTTCGGCTCCAAGCTGATGACGCGCCTGGTGATGCTGTTCGCCGCCGTCGGCATCTTGCCGGGTTTGGTGATTTTTCTTGTCTCAGTGCAATTTGTTTCCCACTCCATCGAATCGTGGTTCAACGTCAAGATCGAAGCGGCGCTGGAATCGGGCCTGGAGCTGGGGCGCGCCGGTCTCGATGCGGCCCTGGTCGAGCTCGACCATCGGGGCCACAAGGCGGTCGATGAGCTGCACCGCGATCCGGTGGCCAGCCCCATCATCCTGACGAGCTTGCTGCGCGAAGAGGGCATGCAAAATGTGATGCTGGTCAGCACCGATGGCGTCTTGCTGGCCAGTGCTGGGCCGCATAGCGCCGCTGACTTGCCCACGCCGGCCATGCTGGCGCAGGCCGCTTTGCCGGCCGGTTACGCATCGGCCGAGGGTGGGCTGGAATTGCACGATGACGGCATGGAGTCGGGTGCGGCGCCACGCGCGCCGCCTTCGCCGCTCGATGCGGCCGCCAGCCTGCGCTTGCGCGTGCTGGTGGCGGTGCCGGGGCCATCTGTTTCGCCGCGCTATCTGCAATTGCTGCAATCGGTGCCGCCCAAGCTGGCTACCAACGGTGAAATGTTGCGCGCTGCCTACAGCGAGTACAAGGAACGCTTCGTCGCGCGCGTGGGCTTGCGCAAGATGTACATGGAAATCCTCACCCTGACCTTGCTGCTGGCCATTTTTGGCGCCATCGGCAGTGCTTTTTTGATCGCCGGCAAGCTGGCCCAGCCTTTGCTGCTGCTGGCGGAAGGTACGCGCGCCGTGGCCGAGGGCGATCTGTCGCCGCGCCCCATCGTCGCCACCAAGGATGAACTAGGTACGCTGACACAGTCGTTCAACATCATGACGCGCCAATTGCTCGATGCGCGCACCTCGGTGGAAAGCAACCGCGCCGCGCTGCAAAACGCCAAGGCCCATCTGGAATCGGTGCTGGCCAATATGTCGGCCGGCGTGATGGTGCTCGATGGCGATTTCAAGCTGGTGACCTGCAATGAATCGGTCGAACGCATCTTGCAGCATTCGGGCATCAGCATGGTGGGCTTGCCGCTGGCAAGTATTGTCGGAATGGAAGAGTTTGGCGACGCCATCATCAGCGCCTTCACGGCGCAGAGCGCGCAATCGGCCTCGGGCCGCAACTTGCAGCGCCTGCACTGGCAGCAGCAGATAGAAATCCCGCGCCGCCTGGGCAGCAGTGCCGACGAGCATGACATCACCTTGCTGGCGCGTGGCTCGCGTTTGCCGCTGGAGTCCGGCAGCGGCTACATCGTCGTCTTCGATGATATTTCCGACGTGATCTCGGCCCAGCGTTCGATCGCCTGGGGCGAGGTGGCGCGCCGCCTGGCGCATGAAATCAAGAATCCGCTGACGCCTATCCAGCTGTCGGCCGAGCGTTTGCAAATGAAGCTGGAAGGCAAGCTGGAACAGCCCGACGCCGACTTGCTCAGCCGCGCCACCACCACCATCGTCAAGCAGGTCGATGCGATGAAGCGCATGGTCGATGATTTCCGCGACTATGCGCGCACGCCGCCGGCCGTGCTGGTGCCGCTGCGCCTGAATGAACTGATCGAAGAAATCCTGAACCTGTATTTGCGCGGCGATGATGGCGACATCATCCACCCGCAACTGGCGCCGAATTTGCCGATGGTGATGGGCGATCCGACTCAGTTGCGCCAGGTAATCCACAATTTGCTGCAGAATGCACAGGACGCCATGGCGGAGTTGCCGCCGCACTCGCCGCATCCCCGGATTGACGTGAGGACGGAAGCAATTCATTATCGCAGTGCGGACGGCGGCGTGAACATCGCCGTGCGCCTGGCCATCACCGACAATGGCCTGGGTTTTGCGCCGAAGATACTGGCGCGGGCCTTCGAGCCCTACGTCACGTCAAAGGCGCGTGGCACGGGCCTGGGCCTGGCAATGGTGAAGAAAATCATCGATGAGCATGGGGGGCGCATCGATATCGAGAATCGCGTGGACGGCAATGGCGCTTCAGTGGTCATTTTGCTGTTAAAGTTAGCTCCCGACGCCCCGGCTTAGCAATTGCTGAACGGGAAGTCTGGTTTAGTATTTAAAACACTAATAAAATCATAGTTGTCCGCTGTGCGCCTGTTGTGTGCGGGGGGCGGCGAAATGAGGAAGGCAATACACGAATGGCAAACATACTCGTAGTGGATGATGAAATGGGTATCCGTGAGTTGCTCTCGGAGATACTGGGCGACGAAGGACATGCTATCCAGCTGGCCGAAAATGCGCAGCAGGCGCGCGAGGCCCGCGCGGCCGGTGCGCCCGACCTGGTACTGCTGGACATCTGGATGCCCGATACCGATGGCGTTACCTTGCTCAAGGAATGGCAGCGCGATGGCTTGCTGACCATGCCCGTGATCATGATGTCGGGCCACGCCACCATCGATACCGCCGTCGAAGCGACACGCATCGGTGCGCTCAACTTCCTGGAAAAACCGATTGCCTTGCAAAAACTGCTGAAAGCAGTCCAGCAAGGCTTGACGCGGGCCCAGGAAACCGTGCGCGCTCCTAGCGTGGCGCCACGGCCTGCCGCGCCAGCGCCTGCCGAGGAAAGCAGCAGCCACTCGTTGCCCAGTTTTGGCGGCAGCGCACCGCAGCAGCTGATGGTGCGTCCTGGCATCACAGCGCCGGCGGCGGCAGAAGGCCATGGCTACAATCTGTCGTTTGACCTGCCTTTGCGCGAAGCACGCGACGCTTTCGAGCGCATGTATTTCGAGCACCACCTGGGCCGCGAAGGCGGCAGCATGACGCGCGTGGCGGAAAAAACGGGCCTGGAGCGTACCCATTTGTACCGCAAGCTGAAACAGCTGGGCGTGGAACCGGGCAAGCTGGCCAAGAAAAACCTGTGATGGCTGTTGTGATACACCTTGCGTAATCTCCCCAAGCGCGCGACGCGGTTGACCCTGGTCAGCGGCGGGCGCGCTCATGACCGTGAGGCCGCCATCGCGCAAGCCTTGCTGCCTGAAGTCGCCACGGCCGTGATCCTGGAAGGCCTGGCGACGGGGCATTCCCTGCTGGCCGACCTGGCCGAACAAACATCTTCCTCTTCAACGTTACCCTTGCAACTATTGCGTATTGCGCCAGGCTGCTTGTGCTGCAGCGGCAATCTGGTATTGCGTGTAACATTGAATCGTCTCCTGCGCCATCCACCTGCGCACTTGTTCATCAGCCTGGCAGACGCCACACATATCGAACAATTGCGCGCCTGGCTTTCTGCCAGCCCCTACGACGTCTGGCTGGCGCTGGAGCAAGATCTGCTGCTGACATGAACCGTTGCTCATTACTTTGATCGTTCTTGCATCTCGTTACAAAGATGACCCGCAGAGTTGGGTGTGACGCTTGAAATGGCGCGTGTGGACCCCACCTCAGTTCTGAAACCGCAGGAGCTTCTCCTGCTTGAGCGAAGGACGCAAAATGAACCTGATCTATAACAGCGAGCAATATAGCGTCGTCGAATTCGGCGCCGACCGTGACCTTGAAGCCTTGCGTTTTGGCGGTTATGAAATCGTCGACAAGGGCGGCAAGCGTGAAACCTTTATCGCCGGCGTGCTGGCGCAAAACTTTCGCCGCGATGTCACGGAACTGATCGCCAGCGAGCCCAGCATGGAAGAGATCGATGAATTCCTGGGCAGCTATGATTCCCTGATGAGCCAGCCTGTTTTGCTGCATTGATGGCGATAGCCACCATACCAATTGGCAAGCCGGCATGGTATGGTGGCTGGGTTACCTCGCTGCAGACCGACCATGTGCCAACTTCTCGCAATGAATTGCAATGTCCCTACTGACATTGTGTTTAGTTTTACCGGCTTCGCCATGCGTGGCGGCCAGACCGATACCCACCATGACGGCTGGGGCATCGCCTTTTTCGAAGGCGCTGGCGTGCGCCATTTTGTCGACCACCAGGCAGCGATAAGCTCGCCCGTGGCCGAACTGATCAAACGCTACCCGATCAAGTCACGCAATGTCATCGCGCATATCCGCAAGGCCACCCAAGGCCAGGTGGCGCTGGAAAATTGCCACCCCTTCGTGCGCGAACTGTGGGGCCGCTACTGGGTGTTTGCCCATAATGGCGACCTGAAGGATTTTAATCCCGTGCTGACGGGCAGCTACCGCCCCGTCGGCTGCACCGATAGCGAACGGGCCTTCTGCTATCTGCTGCAAGAGCTGCATGCGCGCTTTGGCGACGCCCCACCCGGCCTGCCGCAGCTGCACGCAGCGCTGGCCGAGCTGCTGCCCGGCATTGCCGCCCACGGCACTTTCAATATGATGCTGTCCAGCGGCGACGCCTTGTTTGCCCATTGCTCCACCAGCTTGCACTATCTGGTGCGACAGCATCCCTTCCCCACTGCTAAACTATCTGACAATGATTTGAGCGTGGACTTTTCCCAGGTCACCACGCCACAAGACCGGGTCGCCGTCATTGTTACCCAGCCTTTGACCACCAATGAGTCATGGACGGCGTTTGCGCCGGGCGAATTGAAGTTATTTGTCGATGGCGCAGTACAGCAACGGTGATCCGCATAATTTGTTGACGACAATAGTAGCAATTGCTGCCAAAATACATCTGAAACAAAAAAATTCGGGTAAAGTATTGTCAATATTGAACCTAGATGCGGGCGCAGAGGGCAAGGCCGGCGTCACTCGACGTGATTGATGAAGAATTAATGATCGATATTTCCAGCAACGATATTTCCCCCAAACCCTTGCGCGTACGCGAGTTTTATTTGGGCCGCCAACCGATACTGGACCGTAACCAGGCCCTGTTCGGCTATGAGTTGCTATTCCGCAACGCCCCCGTCGGCCCTGCCAATATCACCAGCGACCTGTCCGCCACGGCTGCCGTGATCGCCCATGCCTCGCAACTGGGCATGGAAAAAGTCATCGGCGACGCGCTCGGCTTCGTGAATGTCGATGCCGATGTGATCATGAGCGATATCTTTGTTTTCCTGCCGCGCGAAAAAGTGGTGCTGGAAATCGTCGAATCGATGAAGGTCACGCCAGAATTGCGCACGCGCATCAGCGAACTGGTGGGACATGGTTACACCTTCGCGCTGGAAAATGTCGTCTCCGATACCTCGCAAGTGCAGCAATTGCTGCCGCTGGTGGACTACGTGAAGATGGACATGAGCACCGTCGATCCGGCCGTGCTGGCCAGCCTGGCGCCCCGCTTCAAGCAGGAGCACAAAAAGCTGGTGGCTGAAAAAGTCGAGACGCGCGAAGAATTCAAGACGGGCCTGGACCTGGGCTTCGATTACTTCCAGGGCTATTATTTCGCCAAGCCGGCCATCATTACCGGTAAGAAACTGTCGCCTTCGCAACTGGCCGTGATGGAATTGATGACCCTGGTCACGTCGGACGCCGACAATATGGATATCGAGCGCGCCATCAAGCGCGACGTTTCGCTGGCACTGAACCTGTTGCGCCTGGTCAATACACCTGCCGTGGGCGCGCGCCAGCGCATCGATTCGCTGAGCCAGGCCGTGACCGTGCTGGGCCGCCGCCAGCTGCAGCGCTGGCTGCAAATCATGCTGTATGCCGAGCCAAGCAAGCGCGGCCACAGCATGACGCCGCTGCTGATGCTGGCCACCACGCGTGGCCGTTTGCTGGAATTGCTGGCCCATAAACTGCGCCCCAATCACGCGCACTCGGCCGACATCGCCTTTACGGTCGGCATCATGTCCCTGATGGATACCCTGTTCGGCGTGCCGATGTCGGAAATCCTCTCGCAGATCGAAGTGATAGAGGAAGTGAGCGAAGCCTTGCTGTCGCGCAGCGGTTTCTACGGCGACCTGCTGCGCCTGGCCGAATGCATCGAGCGCATCGAAGACCTGGAAGGCGAAATCGTGCCGACCCTGCGTGACCTGGCGATGTCGCCGGACGACCTGGTCGAACTGGAAATGGCTGCCTACGAATGGAGCGATAACGTCGTCAGATATGCTCTCTGAGGGCGCCTGACCTAAGCTACTGCGCGTCGGTATAGGCGGCCTGCGATGCTCGCCGTACTTATGTACGGCTGCGCTTCTTAGCCACCTCTTCCTTCCGCTCGCTACGCTTATGTCAGGTGCTGTGGCGTTCGTAATATGCATTTTTTGAAGCCCCGCACGGCATAGCCGTAGCGGGGCTTTTTATTATGCGGCAGCGCCGGGCCAGTGCTTGTGCAGTTCGGGGTCGGTGCGCAGTTCCCACAGGGCCAGGATGACGACGGCGATGCCAACGATCAGCTCGTTCCACAGCATCACGCGCTGATCGGCCAGCCTTAATATCCAGGGCGAGGCGGCGACCCAGACGCCCACCAGCAGGTTGACGACGACGGCCCAGAAGTAAGTCTTGTACAAATCGAAGGCGGCCAGCAAGGCGATCACCAGGCCCGAAATGATGGCGTTGAGCATTTGCGCCGAACCGTCAGGATAGGAAAATGCCCATGGCGACACGATCAGCCACAGGCCCAGCAACAGGATGACTTGATCCTGCCAGCGTTTGAATGTGAAATTGTTTGCCATGGTAACTCCTTGACGTTGAGGAAACGTGCCGGAGTGGGCGTGCGGCATGCCGACCGGCATACTGCGTTAGTGTCTGCGGCGCGCGGAAAGTTCCACGCGCCGCTGGCCACAAAGATCAGGATAAGTTCGGCGCCAGCCAGCGTTCGACATCGTCGATGCTGGCGCCACGGCGGGTTGCCATGTCTTGCACCTGGTCCATGCCGATCTTGCCGACCACGAAGTATTTCGATTCCGGGTGGGCAAAGTAAAAGCCGGACACGGCCGCGCCCGGGAACATGGCGTAGGACTCGGTCAGCAGCATGCCGATTTCCCCGGCTTGCATGACGTCGAACATTTCCCGTTTGACGGTGTGCTCGGGGCAGGCAGGGTAGCCGGGGGCAGGGCGGATGCCGACATATTTCTCGCCGATCATGTCGTCGTTGCTCAGGTGCTCCTCAGGCGCGTAGCCCCACAAGTCCTTGCGCACGCGTTCGTGCAGGTATTCGGCGAACGCTTCGGCCAGGCGGTCGGCCAGCGATTTCAACATGATGGACGAGTAATCGTCGTGCGCATCTTCGAAGCGCTTTTCATATTTCTCGATGCCCAGGCCGGATGTGACGGCAAACATGCCGATGTAATCTTTCACGCCGGAATCTTTCGGTGCGATAAAGTCGGCCAGGCACTGATTCGGCCGCTGCACGCCATCGACGATGGGTTTCACGCCTTGCTGGCGCATGCCGTAGTAGGTGAACGCCACGGTGGTGCGCGTGTCGTCCGTATAGACTTCGATATCGTCATCGTTGACGGTATTGGCGGGCAGCAATGACACCACGCCATTGGCCGTCAGCCAGCGGCCGTCGATGAGTTTTTTCAGCAAGGCCTGGCCTTCCGCATACACCTTGCTGGCCGCGTCGCCCACCACTTCATCGGTCAGGATGGCGGGGAAGGGGCCAGCCAGGTCCCAGGTCTGGAAGAACGGACCCCAGTCGATATAGTGGGCCAGGGTGGCCAGATCCACATTCTTGAACAGGCGCCGGCCGATGAACTTGGGTTTCACGGGCGTGCTGGCGCCGTCGAACGGCACGATCATGCGGTTGGCGCGCGCCTGCGCCAGTGGCAGGATGGGCAGCGCCTTCTTGTTGGCGTGTTGTTCGCGGATGCGCGCGTAATCGATTTCGATGTCTTCCACGTATTTGTCGCGCTGTTCCGGCGTCAGCAAGGATTGCGCCACGGAAACGGAACGCGAGGCGTCCGGTACGTAGATCACGGGGCCTTCGTAGTTATGGGCAATCTTGACGGCCGTGTGGGCACGGCTGGTGGTGGCGCCGCCGATCAGCAGGGGAATTTTGAGCATGCGGAAATGTTCGTCGCGCTGCATTTCCTTGGCGACATACGCCATTTCTTCCAGCGACGGCGTGATCAGGCCAGACAGACCAATGATGTCGGCGTTTTCCACCTTGGCGCGGGCCAGGATTTCCGAGCACGGCACCATCACGCCCATGTTCACCACTTCGAAGTTATTGCATTGCAGAACTACGGTGACGATGTTCTTGCCGATATCATGCACGTCGCCCTTCACGGTCGCCATGATGATCTTGCCCTTGGGCTTGGCGACGATGCCGGTGCGCTTTTCTTCCAGCAGTTTTTCTTCTTCGATAAACGGTATCAGGTGGGCCACGGCCTGTTTCATCACGCGCGCCGATTTCACCACTTGCGGCAGGAACATCTTGCCCTGGCCAAACAGATCACCGACCACATCCATGCCGGCCATCAGCGGTCCCTCGATCACGTGGATCGGGCGGCCGCCATTGTGCAGCAATTCCTGGCGTGCTTCTTCCGTATCTTCGACGATAAATTGCGTGATGCCATGCACCAGCGCGTGCGACAAACGCGCTTGCACCGTGCCTTCGCGCCAGGCCAGGGTTTGCGCCTCGGCCTTGCCGCCCGCTTTCAGGGTGCCGGCAAACTCGATCATGCGTTCGGTCGAGTCTTCGCGGCGGTTCAGCACCACGTCTTCCACGCGCTCGCGCAGTTCCGGATCGAGGTTGTCATACACACCCACCATGCCCGCGTTGACGATGCCCATGGTCATGCCAGCCTTGATGGCGTGGTAGAGGAAGACCGTATGGATGGCTTCGCGGGCTGGATCGTTGCCGCGGAAACTGAAGGACACGTTCGACACGCCGCCCGAGATCTTCGCGTGCGGCAGGTTGTCCTTGATCCAGCGCGTGGCGTTGATGAAATCCACCGCGTAATTGTTGTGCTCTTCGATGCCGGTGGCCACGGCAAAGATGTTCGGATCGAAAATGATGTCTTCCGGCGGGAAATCCAGCGCAGCTATCAGCAAGTGATATGCGCGCGCGCAAATTTCGATCTTGCGCTCGAAGGTGTCGGCTTGCCCTTTTTCATCGAACGCCATGACGATCACGGCCGCGCCATAGCGGCGGCACAGCTTGGCCTGGCGCAAGAATTCCGCTTCGCCTTCCTTCATGGAAATCGAGTTGACGATGGCCTTGCCCTGCACGCATTTCAATCCTGCCTCGATCACTGACCATTTCGACGAGTCGACCATGATGGGCACGCGCGAAATGTCGGGTTCGGACGCGATCAGGTTCAAAAAGCGCGTCATGGCGGCCAGCGAATCGAGCATGGCCTCGTCCATATTGATGTCGATCACCTGCGCGCCGTTTTCCACCTGCTGGCGCGCCACGGACAGCGCCTCGTCGTATTGCTCGTTCAAAATCATGCGCGCAAACGCTTTCGAGCCCGTGACGTTGGTGCGCTCGCCCACGTTGACGAACAAGGACTCGTCGTTGACGACGAACGGTTCCAGGCCGGCCAGGCGCAAGTCGTGCGATGGGGCCGGCACGCTGCGCGGGGTGATTTTGGACAGCAATTCGCCAATGGCTGCGATGTGCTCGGGCGTGGTGCCGCAGCAGCCGCCGGCCATGTTCAAAAAGCCCGCGTCGGCGAATTCACGCAGCAGGGCGGACGTGTCGGCTGGCAACTCGTCAAAACCCGTGTCGCTCATGGGGTTGGGCAAGCCCGCGTTCGGATAGATGCAGACGAAGGTATCGGCGATCTTCGACAGCTCTTCTGCATACGGACGCATCAGGGCCGCGCCCAGCGCGCAGTTCAGGCCGATGGTCAGCGGTTTGGCGTGGCGCACGGAATTCCAGAAGGCGGGCACGGTCTGGCCTGACAAGATACGGCCCGAGGCATCGGTCACCGTGCCGGAAATCATCAAGGGCAGGCGCACCACCGCCGGGTTTTGCTCGTAGTACAGGTCGATGGCGAACAGGGCCGCCTTGCAATTGAGCGTATCGAAAATGGTTTCCACCAGCAAGACATCGGCGCCGCCTTCCACCAGGCCGCGCGTCTGTTCCAGGTAAGACGCCACCAGCTGGTCGAAAGTGATATTGCGCGCGGCAGGGTCGTTGACGTCGGGCGAGATCGAGGCTGTCTTCGGCGTGGGGCCCAGGGCGCCAGCGACGAAGCGCGGCTTGTCCGGCGTGGAATATTTATCGCAGGCCGCGCGCGCCAGTCTGGCCGCCGCCACGTTCATTTCATAGGCCAGGTGGGCCATATGGTAATCGTCCTGGGCGATCGTGGTGGCGCCGAAGGTATTCGTTTCAATCAGGTCGGCGCCGGCCGCCAGATAGCGTTCGTGGATTTCCTGGATGATGTGCGGCTGGGTCAGGGTCAGCAGCTCGTTGTTGCCCTTGACGAACAGTTCGCGCGCGCCGCTGTCGGCCGGCGCGGCGAAATCGATGAAGCGGCCTTGCGGGCCACCGCGGTAGGCTGCTTCGTCCAGCTTGTATTGCTGAATGATCGTGCCCATCGCGCCGTCGAGGATCATGATCCGGCGCGCCATGATGGCACGCAAGGTCGCTTCGGTACGGGACAGGGCAGGGATCACGGTATCGTTCATTTCAAGCTTTCAATAGGCAACGGGCGGTGTGGCGCGGCGGTGAGGCCTTGCAGATCAGTAGGATCAACTGACGAAGAGTGCCGGCCGGGTAGGCTGGCAAGAGGTGGCAAGCCTGCATTCACCGGGTCTAAAATTATACGGCATCAGGCTGCTTTGGTTTCCTGGTTGCCCTCTGCGCCGGCGGATAGCTGCTCCTTCTGATGTTGCCATGCTACACGGCGCGCCAGATTTCCATTGTTTTACTTTCAACGCCTCCCGTCCTGACTACTGACTACCACTTTAATAGTGCCTTTCTTGAAATGTTAATTATTTCATTTCTTTCCTTGGCGGATACAGCAACCTTATGAATTTGCTGTGTGGAAAATCTCCCACATTCTCCTGTTTGACGTAATTTATTTTTGTCGCCGCACCGGCAAAAAAACGCAGCTTGATTTACTGCAATGCAGAGTGAGGCGGGGCATGTTTTAAATAAACATTGTTTCTTGATTCATGTAACTCATTATCAAAATTCATTGAACCAAAAGCACTGATAGTTGTATTTCGGAATCGAACTCGCGGATAATAATGGCTTTCTGAATTCTAATTCTCACCAAAAGTCACCAATATGTCACATTTCTCATGTTTCTTGCCTGGCCAGCTGCCAAGCGTAGTCAGGGGGCAGCAATGAAATACCGTCTGCTAGTTTGTCTGTTCGTCATGCTGGGCCTGTCCGCATGCGGCGGCGGCGGTGGGGGCGGTGGCGACACCGTGGTGGCAACCAGCTCGAACAGTCCGGCCATCAAGCCTGCCGTGACAGCTGTGTCGGCGAGCAATGTCGCTGTCGGCGGTAATCTGGTCCTGACCGGCACGAATCTGAGCCAGGTGACGGCTTTCCAGATCGCCGGCGTGACCGTTTCGACCAGCAGTGTCAGCGATACCAGCGTTACCCTGGTGATGCCTGGCGTGCCGGTATCTGGCGTAATCAGCCTTGTCAGCACCAGCGGCACGGCCGCCACCAGCTATAACGTGACCGTGTATGTGCCGCTGACGGTGAGCAGTATTGCGCCAGCGAGCGGTGGCGCCGGTTCCAGCGTCAGCTTGAGCGGCAATGGCATGGGCGCCGTCACGGCGGTGCTGTTCAGCAATGGCACGGCTGCCAGCTTGCAAAGCCAGGGCGCGAACAGCGTGGTTTTCGTAGTGCCGGTGGGCGCGGCAACGGGTCCATTGACGGTGCGTGGCCCGTATAACGATGTCATTACCAATGACAGCTATACCGTGTTGCCTAATGTGTCGGTGACCTCGATCACGACGGCCATCAGCGGCGCGACGATGTCGGTGACTGTATTGGGCAGCAATCTTGACCAGGTGAGCACGGCCTCCGTCGGCGCGACCCAGGCGACTATCGTCAGCGCCAGCGCCAGCCAGCTGGTGTTGAGCGTGCCTGCCACGGCGACCGGCAATGTGCTGTTGTCGGCCCCTTCGCGTCTCGACGTCAATGCTGGCACGGTCTCGGCATTTACCCTGGGCAGCATCGACTTTGCCCAGGTGCTGGACTTTAACGCCAGCGACTCGTCCTTGCACCTGACGCGTGGCAAGGCGGCTGCCGTGCGCGTGTCCGTGCTGGGCACGCAAACGGGCCGCAGCAGCCCGGCAGTGACCTTGAACGCGACGTCGGCCACTGGCGCCAATCTGGGCAGCATCCCCATGAGCGGCCCGGCGACTTTGCCAACGGCACTCAATACCTACAGCTTCAATGGCAATTTCAGTGCTGTCTTGCCGGCAAGCTGGATCGCGCCAGGCTTGCAAGTCAGGGTGACGGCGGTGGGCAACGATGGCACGCAAGTGAGCCAGCAAGCCACGCCAGCCATCTCGAGCGCGGCAAAAATCAATCTGGTGCTGGTGCCCTTGAGCACTGACGATGGCATTTCGCAAGTGCCTGACGCCAATCTGATCCGCACGGCGCTGACCCTGGTCTATCCTTATGCGGCGGAAAATATTACGATCAGCACCCGCGCGCCGCTGGCGATTGCCGGCAGCAGCAGCGTCGATAGCTGGTGGACCAATATCGCCTTGCCAGCCCTGGAATCGGCCCGCGCCAACGAAAACAATACGGCCTTCTACTTTGGTTTCGTATCGAAGCTGTCGGCCAGCCGCACCGCCGGCCTGGCGTATATCAGCGACCGCTCGACGGGCGGCGCCAATCCTTCCGCACTGGGCCTGGACGCCAGCTTCCAGGGCACGGCGTCGATCGATCCATTTGGCAATGCTTGGCCGCAATGGCTGGCCACCATGGTGCATGAGCTGGGCCACAACCATGGCTTGTACCATGTCAACTGCGGCTCGCCAGCCAATCCCGTGACCGATTATCCGTACAACAACGGCGACCTGGGGCCGCAACCACTCTACAGCAGCAATTATGCGGGCACCATTGGCCAGCTGAGCCAGGCTGCTTACACCAGCGGCAATACCAGCAAGCAAATGAAAGACGTGATGAGCTATTGCAGCGGCGCCTGGTTCTCGGACTATAGCTATACGCGCATCCAGCAATTCCTGGAAAAACGCACCACCCTGCTTGGGCGTAGCGTGCAGATCGGCGCCAGCACCGTGCCGCCCGAATATGGTTATCTGACCATTTCCGGCCGCATCACGCCAGCCGGCGTGCAACTGCGTCCTGCTGAAGCATCCACCACGGCCGGCTTGCAGCTTGCCGGTGCGAATGCTGCTTATACGCTGCGCGTGCTGACGGCGTCCGGTAAAACTATCGACGTGCCATTCGATAGCATGCAATTGGCCGACCATCGCGGCAATGTCAGCCATTTCCGCGTTACCCTGGCCAATCCTGGCGATATCCAGGATGTGGAAATACTTTCGCAAGGCAAGCCCCTGGCCAAGCTGGACAAACCAGCCCGCCGCAACCAGGCAGTGGCGACGACCAGCGCCGTGACGTTTGATACCACGCAAAGCGATGGCAAGCTGGCTTTGAGCTGGGATGCGCAAACGGAGCCATACGCGGCCGTGCTGTACGTGGGCGCCGATGGCCGCAAGCACGTCGTTGCCAGCGGCTTGACGGGCGGCACGGCCAGTGTCGACGTCAGCGCCCTGCCAGCTGGCGGCCGCTTCGAGATTAGCCTGTCGTCATCGGTAGGCGGTCGTTTGATGAAGGTACAGCGTCGCTGAGCATTGTTGATGGACAAAGAAAAGGGCTTGCCGCGGCAAGCCCTTTTTTCATGCTAGGGACTGTTGCAAGTCAGGCGAAACGCTTGCCTTCGAGCGGGAAGCCCTTGATGAACTCGGCAGCAGGCAGGCGCTTGCCGCCCGGTTTTTGCAATTGGGTCAGGCGCAGTGAACCGTTACCGCAGGCAACCACGATGCCGTGCTGGGCGTCGGCCGCCAGCACCTGGCCGGGCTCCTGCTTGCTGTCCGCTTCCAGTACCTCGGCAGCCCAGATCTTGACGGTGACGCCATCGACCTGGCCACTGGCACCGGGGAAGGGATTGAAGGCGCGGATTTTCAGGCCCAGTTCCAGCGCGGGCAGGCTGAAGTCCAGCGCCGCTTCTTCCTTGGCGATTTTTGCTGCGTAGGTGACGCCCGCTTCCGGCTGCGGCACGGGGGCCAAAGGCCCGTGTTGCATCTTGCGCAAGGTGTCGACGATCATCTTGCCGCCCAGCACGGCCAGCTTGTCATGCAGGGTGGCGGTGGAGTCGCCCGCCTCGATGGGTGTGCGCTCGATCGCCAGCATGGGGCCCGTATCGAGTCCTTCTTCCATCTGCATGATGGTCACACCCGTTTCATCGTCGCCCGCCTCGATGGCGCGGTGAATCGGTGCGGCGCCGCGCCAGCGCGGCAGCAGGGAGCCGTGGATATTGATGCAGGGACGGATATCGAGTGTGCTGCGCGGCAAGATCAAGCCATAGGCAGCCACCACCATCACATCGTAATCGGTGGCCAGCAGGCGCTCGTGGGCCGCTTTGGCTTCGGCGGCGCGCTGCGGGTCCTTGCTGTCCATGCGCAGGGACAGCGGCTGCAGCACGTCGATGCCGTGTTCCAGTGCGTATTGCTTGACGGCCGAGGCGTGCATCTGCATGCCGCGTCCGGCAGGGCGGTCGGGCTGGGTCAGCACCAGCGGAATGGTGAAACCGGCTTCGTGCAAGTCTTTCAGGGCAATAGCGGCGAATTCAGGCGTGCCTGCGAAGATCAGTTTCATATTCTTCCTGTTCGTGTGTAGCTTGCTTAGAAACGACGGTTTTGGGCGCGCAGGCTAGCTTCGCGTTCCAGGCCACGGATTTCCTTGATCATCTTGGTCTTGATGCGGTTGCGCTTGAGCGGCGACAGATATTCGACGAAAACCTTGCCCATCAAGTGATCCATTTCATGCTGGATGCATACGCCCAGCAAGCCATCGGCTTCCAGTTCGAACTGCTTGCCATGCTGGTCCAGCGCACGCACCTTGATGCGCGATGGGCGCTCGACGCCGTCATACACGCCAGGCACGGACAAGCAGCCTTCGTCGTAGACTTGCTTTTCTTCACTGGCCCAGATGATTTCCGGGTTGATGAATACTTGCAGCTGGTCTTTGGTTTCCGTCACGTCGATGACCAGCAGTTGCTCATGCACGTCCACTTGCGACGCGGCCAGGCCGACGCCAGGGGCGTCATACATGGTTTCTGCCATGTCGGCGACCAGGGTGTGCAGACGTTCATCGAAGGCCGTAACGGGCTTGGCGACCGTGTGCAGGCGCGGATCGGGGTAACGCAAAATGTTTAATATGGACATACGAATTCGATTGGTTAAGGTGGACGCCGCTGCGCCCGGTTGTTTGTGCCTGGGCCATGCGGAAGATGGCGCGGCTGTGCAGGCTGAGTGTTCTTGGATACTTCCTGGATACGATAGTGCAGTGCGCGCAAGGTGCAAGGGCGTGGCAGCCTGCTTCGCCAGTCCGCCGTAATGCGTCTGCCGCAAGTCGAAATTTTATCACAGACACCCATGCGGCTGTGGCAGGCAGCCCTTTTGCGCCATGTTCGAGGCGACTTCTTGCGCCGTTCGATATCGCTGGTCCGCCGCCCCGCTACCATGATCAGGGCAGACCCTGATCAACCAGCGAGCGTGTCATGCATGCAGAAACAATGGTGGAAAAGCAGCAAGTGGTCAACGACCTGGCGGCCTGGCTGCGGCTGCAGCACCTGCCTGGCGTGGGGCCGGTCGCGGCGCGCGCCTTGCTGGCCCGTTTCGGCTTTCCGCCGCAGATTTTTTCCGCTTCGTTCGAAGCCCTGCGCGAGGTGGTGTCGACCAGCGTGGCGCGCACCATTGCCGAGCCGCCCCGGCGCGTGGCCAATAGCCAGCTGGAACTGACCTTGCAGTGGTTGCAGCGTCCCGGCAACGCCGTGCTGACCCTGGCCGATGCCGCCTATCCGCCGCTGCTGCTGGAAATTGCCGATCCACCGCTGCTCTTATATGTCAGGGGCCGGGCCGCACTGCTGTCGCGCCCGGGCATCGCGATGATCGGCAGCCGCAACGCCAGCGCGCAGGGCATGCAAAACGCGGCCGCGTTTGCCCAGTCGCTGAGCGCGGCGGGCTTGACCATTATCTCGGGCCTGGCGCTGGGCATCGATACGCAGGCGCATGAAGGCGGCTTGCGCGGCCAGGGTTCGACGGTGGCCGTGATCGGCACCGGTGCGGATTTAGTCTATCCGAAGCGTAACCTTGATCTGGCGCAAAGAATTGCCGAACAAGGCTGTGTTGTCAGCGAGTATGCGCTGGGCTTGCCTGCGATGCCGAGTAACTTTCCTCGGCGCAATCGCCTGATCAGCGGCCTGGCGCGCGGCGTGCTGGTGATCGAGGCGGCGGCGCTGTCCGGTTCATTGATCACGGCGCGCCTGGCGGGCGAGCAGGGGCGCGATGTGTTTGCCTTGCCCGGTTCCATCCATTCGACCCTGGCCAAGGGCTGCCATGCCTTGATCAAGCAGGGCGCCAAGCTGGTCGAGTCGGTGGAAGATGTCTTGCAGGAACTACAGTGGCAGGGCGGCATGGACGCCCTGGCGATCACACCCGATGCGGCGCCGCAAAGTGCTGTGCTGGCTGCGCTGGGCTACGATCCGCACGATGCCGACACCCTGGCCGGGCGTAGCGGCATGGCCGTGGGGGCCGTGATGGCGGAGTTGCTGGCGCTGGAAATGGCTGGCCTGGTGGAACGTTTGCCTGGTGGATTATTTCAGCGTTGTAAATGACAGTCTGCCACTTGTGTGGCGGCCATGCCGCATGGTTGCGCTTTGTCGGGATGGACTCTTGTGCCGTGGCGAACTTAGCTGATAGAGTAGAGTCATGTTCGATATCCTGGTGTACCTCTACGAGACTTATTACCGCCCCGATGCCTGCCCAGAGCCGGCCGCGCTGGCGCGCAAACTGTCGGCCGTCGGTTTTGACGACGTGGAGATTTCCGAAGCCCTGGTCTGGCTGACCGACCTGACGGCCATGGCCGGTGTCGAGCACATCCTGACGGCCAGTTCGACGGGCACGCGTTTCTATGTCCAGCAAGAAAGTGACGTGCTGGGTGCGGCTGCCGTCGGTTTCATCCAGTTCCTTGAAAGCGCCAGGATACTGTCGCCGCTGCAGCGCGAAATCGTCATCGAACGCGCGCTGGCGCTCGATGAAGCGCCTGTGTCGCTGGGCAAGCTGAAAGTGATCGTGCTGATGCTGTTGTGGAGCCAGGGCAAGGAACCGGATGCGCTGATGTTTGACGATTTGTTTATCGACGACGAAGACCTTCCTCCCCGCCTGCTACACTAGCCCTCGGCGGCCTTGCAAGGCCTTGCCCGGGACACTTTAGCGCACGCCGGCAATGATCTCTCAAGATGCCACCCGGTTTGCCGTGGCATTTGCTCCCGCGCATCCTTGCTTGTAGATAACTTGCCGAATTCTTCAATACGCGCTTATCATTGGCCGCTTGACAAGACCATAAGTCACAATGCCAGCGAAAGACAAAAGCGTCAGCGTCTGGCAATGCACTGTATGATGCGCATGCTGAAACTATCCTAGAGCATTTTTCGAGACTAAAAAATATGACAAAAACCCTCATCATCGCCGAGAAGCCTTCTGTCGCGAACGATATCGCGAAGACGCTTGGCGGCTTTACCAAGCACGATGAGTACTTTGAATCGGATGACTACGTCCTGTCGTCGGCGGTTGGCCACTTGCTGGAGATCGCCGTACCGGAAGAATTCGACGTGAAGCGCGGCAAATGGAGTTTCGCGCACTTGCCGATGATTCCACCGTATTTCGCGCTCAATCCGATCGCCAAGACGGAAGCGCGCCTCAAAGTATTAAACAAGCTGATCAAGCGCAAAGACGTTACCACCCTGATTAATGCCTGCGATGCGGGGCGCGAAGGCGAGCTGATTTTCCGCCTGATCGCGCAAAACGCCAAGGCCAAGCAACCGGTCAAGCGTTTGTGGCTGCAATCGATGACGCCGGGCGCCATCCGCGACGGTTTCTCCAATCTGCGCAGCGACGAAGAAATGCTGCCGCTGGCCGACGCTGCCCGCTGCCGTTCGGAAGCGGACTGGTTGATCGGTATCAACGGTACCCGCGCCATGACGGCTTTCAACTCGAAAGAGGGCGGCTTTTACCTGACCACCGTGGGCCGCGTGCAGACGCCGACCCTGTCGATCGTGGTCGAGCGCGAAGACAAGATCAAGAAATTCGTGGCGCGCGACTTCTGGGAAGTACGCGCCGAATTCGTCTGCGCAGCCGGTATCTATGAAGGCCGCTGGCTCGACACCAAATTCAAGAAAGACGAAAACGATCCCGAGAAGCGCGCCGAGCGCCTGTGGAGCAAGACGGCTGCCGACTCGATCGCCACCGCCTGCCGTGGCCGCCAGGGCATCGTCACGGAAGAGTCGAAACCGACCACCTCGATGGCGCCGGGCCTGTTCGACCTGACCAGCCTGCAGCGTGAAGCGAACTCGCGTTTCGGTTTCTCCGCTAAAAATACCCTGGGCCTGGCCCAGGCGCTGTATGAAAAGCACAAGGTGCTGACCTACCCGCGTACCGATTCGCGCCATTTGCCGGAAGACTACATGCCGACCGTGCTGCAGGCGCTGGAAACGGTCAAGGAAAACAGCAATTACCACCAGTTCGCCAAGCAGATCATCGACAAGGGCTGGGTCAAGCCGAACAAGCGCATCTTCGACAACACCAAAATCTCGGATCACTTTGCGATCATCCCGACCACCATTGCGCCAAAAAACCTGTCCGAGCCGGAACAGAAGCTGTACGACCTGGTGACGCGCCGTTTCATGGCCGTGTTCTTCCCGCCTGCGGAATTCCAGGTCACCACGCGCTACACGGAAGTGTCCGGCCATCAGTTCAAGACTGAAGGCAAGGTCATGACCAATCCGGGCTGGCTGGCCATTTATGGCAAGGAAGCATCGACCGATGCCGACAAGGAAAGCAATGGCAACGGTAACCTGGTGCCGGTCGCCAAGGGCGAAAAAGTGCAGACGGAAAGTGTCAGCGCCAACGGCCTGGTGACCAAGCCGCCTGCACGCTACACGGAAGCAACCTTGCTGTCGGCCATGGAAGGCGCAGGCAAGCTGATCGACGACGACGAGTTGCGCGATGCGATGGCCGGCAAGGGCCTGGGCACGCCAGCGACGCGCGCCGCCACCATCGAGGGGCTGCTGACGGAACGCTATCTGCTGCGCGAAGGCCGCGAGCTGATGCCAACCGCCAAGGCTTCGCAGCTGATGACCTTGTTGAAAGGCCTGGGCGTCAATGAATTGACGGCGCCAGAGCTGACAGGCGAGTGGGAATACAAGCTGTCACAGATGGAAAAGGGCAAGATTTCGCGTGACGAGTTCATGCGTGAAATCGCGCAAATGACGCAAATCATCGTCAAGCGTGCCAAGGAATACGACAACGACACCATTCCTGGCGATTACGCCACCCTGCACACGCCATGCCCGAATTGCGGCGGCGTGGTCAAGGAAAACTACCGTCGTTTCGCTTGCACCAAGTGCGAGTTCTCGATGAGCAAGACGCCCGGTTCGCGCCAGTTTGAAATCGAAGAAGTGGAACAATTGCTGAAGGACCGCACCATCGGCCCGCTGCAAGGTTTCCGCTCGAAGATGGGCCGTCCATTTGCCGCCATCCTGCGCATCGTGCGCGATGAAGAAATCAAGAACTTCAAGCTGGAATTTGATTTCGGTCAAAACGATGAAAGCGAAGATGGCGAAGGCGTCGATTTCACGGGCCAGACAGCGCTGGGACCTTGTCCCAAGTGCGCCGCTGGCGTGTATGAAATGGGCCTGGCCTATGTTTGCGAACACAGCGTGGCAAAGCCGAAGACGTGCGACTTCCGCAGCGGCCGTATCATCTTGCAGCAGGAAATCTTGCCGGAACAAATGGCAAAACTGCTCAACGATGGCAAGACCGATCTGTTGCCTGGTTTCATCTCGCAGCGCACGCGCCGTCCCTTCAAGGCGTTCCTGGTACGCGGCAAGGATGGCAAGGTGAGCTTCGAGTTTGAAGAGCGCAAGGCCAAGACGCCAGCCAAGGGCAAGGCGGCGGCTGCCGAGGTGGAAGGCGAAGAAGGCGCGGCGCCGGCCAAGAAGGCGGTCGCGAAGAAAGCGCCAGCGAAAAAGGCCACGGCCGTGAAAAAGCCGGCAGTTAAAAAAGCGCCGGCCAAGAAGGCAGTCGCGGCGGAGTAATCCGCCAGCGAGTCAGGACAGAAAGCCAGGGCGGTTGCCCTGGCTTTTTTTTAGTCCAGGTAATCCGAATACTCGCGCTGGGCGTAGTTTTTCAGGTTCGCCCAGGGCTGGGCCTGGCTCAAGGTGGGCTGCAGCTTGACGTCGACCCGGCGGTAAAAAGTGTTGGCGCGGTCGCCGCTTTCGATGATCAGCGGAATCTGTTTTTGCTCATCCCACAGCACGCGCTGGAACACGCCATTCTTTTCCACCTCGCGCCAGCGCGCGCCCGCCACGTTCGAGACCTGTTTCGACAGCGGAATGGCGGCCACCAGTTTCGGGTCCAGCAGATAAAAACTGTTTTCCCAGGAACCGTCGAAATTGACGTTCTCGTATTCCGCTTTCGGGATCGCCACCACCACCTTGTCGTGGGCATCGATGTATTCGACCTTGACGATGTTCTTTTCCAGCATCACATGGCGCGGTATCACGACCGGGTTGAAATGCTTGTGTTCATGCTGCGTGCTTTTCAGCGCCACTTTCTTGTTGCCGCTGTGTTCATCATGGGCGGCCGGCAAGACGCGTTCTACCCATACATGGCCGGGGCGGCGCAGCATCTTTTCTTCGTAGCGGCTTTCGCGCGTCACGCCTTCCGGCGTCAGCACGCGGTTGTAATAGCGGATGCCCAGGTCCAGATCCACCGGGGCGGCAGGGGTGGCGTGTACTGCGCTGGCAAAGCCGGCCGCGAACACGATGGCGATCAAAGTAGCTTTCATGGTCTTCCTTTACATGTGCAAGGGGGCGGATGCCACTTGCGTGCCATCCGCCCCTGACTAGTTACTTATTGATGCCGCTCAAAAGCCGAATGCTGCCTTCAGCAAGTCGAATACCTTGGTGTTGTCCAGGGTGCCCTTGAAGGTTTTCGAACCCGCGCCGGTGGCCAGCAGCTTGACGTCGCCGCCGCCGTGGGTTTCGCTGGCCAGGCGCACGCCGGTTTCCTGCAGGTAGTTGTCTGCCAGTGCCGTGGCGCTGTCGACGTTGGTGCGCAGGTTGGGGCGGTTCGGGCCATTGCCGAATACCAGGGTGGTGTAGGTATTGCCATCGGCGTCCTTGCTCGGCTGGCCGGACTTGTAGTCGCGGTTGATGTCGAGAATAGGATTGCCGCGCTTGCCATAACCGTTGAATGCCAGCGTGTGGTCATGGTCGGCCGTGACGATGATCAAGGTATTCGACAGGGTAGGGTCGGTCAGCTTGATCTTGTCGATGGCGGCCTTGATGGCGTCGTCGAAGGCGATGGTGTCGCTCAGCGCGCGCTTGGCATTGATGCCGTGCAAGGCGTGGTCGATACGGCCGCCTTCGACCATCAGGAAGTAGCCATTGCTGTTTTGCGACAGCAGGTCGATGGCTTTCAAGGTCATTTCCGACAGGCTAGGCTGGCTCGCGCCTTCGCCCAGCGGCGGCGTGGCGGTACGGTCCAGCTCATATTCCAAATGGCTGCGGGTGGAATACAGGCCGATAAACTTTTTGTTGTTCGGTGCAGCAGCCATTTCCGCCTTGGTGGCGGCCACGCTGTAGCCCTTGGCGGCGAATTCCGTCAACAGGTTGCGGCCATCGGCGCGGCCATATTTATTGCTGGCCGACCATGGCGTGTAATGGTTGCGCCCGCCACCCATCAGCACATCGACGCCGTCGAGCAGGGCGGCGTTGTAGCCTGCGCCGCCGGGCACGCTTTGCGCGGCGATCGCGTATTGCGCATTGCGGTTGCAGATGTGCGAGAAGGTGGTCGCTGGCGTGGCGTGTGTCAATTCCGTGGTGGTGATGGCGCCGACGGCCTTGCCCTTGGCTTTCGCCAGTTCCAAAATGGTCGGCACGGATTTGCCATTGCCGCTGGCCGGGCAGTTGTCCACGCCCAGATTGCCGTTGACGTCGCGGCTGGGTTCCTTGGCGATGGTGTCCTGCGACATCGAGATGACTTCATTGTTCATCTTGACGCCGGTCATGTAGGCGGCCATCGATGGTGCGCTGTCGGTGGTTTGCGCATCGTTGGAAAAGGTCTTGATGCGCGCCGTGCGTTCCAGCTTGTCCATGTTCAGGCTGCCATCTTCGCCGTATTTGTAGATGCGCGAAGCGGTCACGACGGATGGGCCCATGCCGTCGCCGAGAAAAAAGATGACGTTCTTGGCGTCGGCGGCGTAGGCGCTGGCAACACTGGCTGTCACCAGGGTGGCCAGCAAAGAGAGCTTAAAGGCAGGTTTCAGGGCGGGTTTCAATGCGAGTTTCATATGCTAGTCCAATTCTTTATCTTGGGGATTACAGACCGCCGGCGCTCTTGACCAGGCCGAATACTTTGGTGTTGTCGATGGTGCCCAGGAAGGTGTCTGCACCCTTGCCGATGGCGCCCAGGAAGACGTCGGTGCCGCCGTGGGTTTCATTGCCGGCCGAGACGCGGATCACCGCTTCCTGGTGGTAGGTATTGGCGCTGGTGACGGTTTCATCGAGGCCAGCCATGGTGGCGCGGCTCGCTTGCGTGCGGTTTTCACCATTGCCGAAGCCGATGATGGAATACGGCGCGCCGTCGAGGTCTTTTTCGACCGCGCCGGTCACGTAGTTTTTCACCAGGCCCAGCACGCCAGGGTTGCCGGCGGCGGTCTTGCCCGTGCGCTTGGCGTAGCCGTTCAGCACCAGGGTGTGGTCATGGTCGGCCGTGACGACGATCAGGGTATTGGCCAGGGTCGGGTCGGTCAGCTTGGCCTTGTCGATGGCAGCCTTGATGGCGTTGTCGAACGCCACGGTGTCTTGCAGGGCTTTCTTGGCGGTGGTTTCATGCAGCGCATGGTCGATGCGGCCGCCTTCGACCATCAGGAAATACCCCTTTTTGTTCTTGGCCAGCACGTCCATCGCCTTGGTGGTCATTTCCGCCAGGCTAGGTTCCTTGGTGGCGTCGCGGTCCAGGTCGTAGCTCATGTGGCTGGAAGTGAAGGTGCCGAACAAACGGTCCGTTTTCGTGCCGTCGACGGCCTTGAAGTCGGCGCCCGTGTTGGCGATGGTGTAGCTTTTGGCTTTCAGCTCGGCCACCAGATCGCGGCCATCGGCGCGTTTGCCGCCATTTTTGAATGGCGTAAAGAATTGCGCACCGCCGCCCAGCACCACTTCCAGGCCGCTCGTGCCCAGGGCGCTGTTATAGCCCGCGCCGCCCGGCACCAGGGCTGCAGCGATATCGTTTTCCAGGTCGCGGTGGCAGATATGCGAATAGGTAGCGGCCGGCGTGGCGTGCGTGACGCGCGCCGTGCTGACCACGCCTGCCGCAAAACCTTTGGCCTTGGCCAGTTCCAGCAAGGTGGTCGCTGGCGTGCCGTTGCCGGTGCCGCACTTGTTGACCAGCTTGTTGCCGTTGGCGTCCACGCCAGGCTCGATGGCGAGCGTATTGGCCGACATGGAGATCACTTCATTGTTCATCTTGACGCCCGTCATGTAGGCGGCCATCGATGGCGCGCTGTCGGTCACTTGCGCGTCGTTCGAGAAAGTCTTGACGAAGGCTGTTTCCGGCAAGGTGTCCATGGTCAGTGTACCTTCTTCGCCCACCGAGTAAATGCGCGCCGCCGTCATGGTGGTCAGGCCCATGCCATCGCCGAGGAAGAAGATGACGTTTTTCGGTGGGGCTTCCACCACGACTTCTTTATTGTCGCTGCCGCAGGCGGCCAGCATCAAGGTGATTGCGACGCTGCAGGCAGCGACGGAAGTTTTTCTGCGTGTCATGTGATCGATCCAGCTCGGTTAAAGAAGCTGGCAAGATAACAATCATTTGTTACGTGGCAATGACACTGTATTTTTTTATGATGCGTGTGACTATCCGATTTTGTCGATACGCCAACGTTCAGTATCCACACTGATCAGCTGGCCAGGCTGGCTGTCCTTGAGCGTTGGCAAAGTCATCGTTGCGCCACATTCCAGCCAGCCATGATTCGAGGTCACGATGCGCCAGGGCGCGGTGGCGTGAGCGCGCCGCAGCAGTGAAAACTCGTTGCCTGCGGTGGCTGGAAACTGCGCATCCGCGACGCCGCAAGCCCAGGCCGCATGGTCGCCGCTGATGATCAGGTAGGCGATCTTGCCGCTGCCATCCAGGCTGTCCAGCCGCGCCCCGTGGATCGCGCCAGCGCCTGCGCGCAGCCAGTCTTCCTGGTAGCTGGCGTCGATGCCGCTTTCATGCAGATTGTCCGGCGTATCGAAACGCATCAGGCCGGCGTCGATCTCGTCGCTGATGGCAGGGAAGGCGATTTCCGGGCGCCACTCGCAACGCTCTGCTTCTACCACGGTGATGCCGGCAAAGCCGGTCTGGGCTTGGATGCGTGCCAGTTGCCCGGGCGGCAGGCTGGCCAGTGCGGCAGGCGCAGTGATGCGGGGGCGGTCTTGCGGTATGCGCAAATCGATGTGGAACAGCGCTGACTGGAACCACCAGACGCTGGTCGTCAAATCGACTCTGCCATCGCTGCGGAAAATACCGGTGCGCCGCCAGATACCCTGGTAAGACTTTGGCACGGTAGAAATGGAGTTCGACATATTATGCTGATGGATATGGTTTATAAGCAGGATGGATATTATCCGAAAATCGCGAAAATAAAAAACTGATTATGCAATTTTGTGAATGGGCATTATAAATAATGGTGATTATCCGGCTTTTGTTTCGGGAATAAAAAAAGCCCGAAGTTTTCACTTCAGGCTTTGAACCTATGACAGGCTGAATCGAATCAGCGCATCTTATTTTTTGTCGGCGATGAAATGGTCATCCGCGCCGGCTGGAATCGGGATATACAAACGGTCCCATTTGTCGCCGTCCAGCAAGTCCCAGGTGTGGCCTTTGCCTTTCACGTCTTCTGCCACCAGGATGGTGCCAGGTTCGATGATGAAGGTGTCGCCATTGCTGACCTTGAACTGCAGCTTGCCCTTCAGGGTCACGACGTACTGCATGCGTGGCGCCGGGTGGGCCACTTTTTCATAGGCGTCGACCTTGGTTTGCGCGAAGAAGCTGGTGGCTGGCATGTGGACCTTGGTTTCCAGCTTGCCATACTCAAAGGCGCAGTCGCCATTGGGCAGGTTGATCAGGCGCACGGCTTTCAGGTAGGTTGGCGCTTCTTCTTCATGATGGCTGGCTGCCGTCTGGTTGCCAACCGTGGTCGTGGCGTTCATGTCTTTGGCCGACGCCGCGCCAAAACTCAGCAAGGACATCAGAGAGAAAATAGCTAAGGTGGTTTTCGTTTTCATTCGATTTCAGGCGTGAGTGTTTAATGGTGGTGACTATTTTGTAATGCATATACAGGCGGCGCATTCATCATGGTCTGATAATGCGGTATGCTTTTTATACTGTATTCCTAGTCCCGCCAATTTGCAATGCTGTTTATAATGCAATGCTCAGTTCACGCCTGTGGTTTTATTATTTTAAAATATCGAAATACGTATATATTTTTATAGTTTTAAATAAAGCTCGATTTTGTCGACCACGATGGTGACCTCATGGTATTCGGTCTTGCCATCCTGCTCGAAATGGCCGAGCACCACATCCGCCTTGAACTGATGCAAGGGATTTTTCGAGGCCGGGTCCAGCCGGTCCAGTGCAAACTTTTCCGGCGCGATGGTCCACAAGGTGGGGTGCGCCTCTAGGCGCTGGCGCAGCGCCGCATCGATGTGGGCGTCGGCCACGTGGAAGGTGAAGATGACCTGGTAATCATGCGGCGGATGGGCCATCGGCAAGTGCGAGGCAGTCAGCCCGTTCTTGCCGCCAAACATGGCCATGCCATGCGTGCCCCAGGTCGGTATGTGCTGCTTGCCGGCAGGCATGGCCATGCCAGTCATGGCCGGTTCGGCCGCCAGCGCACTGAGCGACAGCAGTGCGCCGCCCAGCATCAAGACGGCTCGCTTCATGCCTTTACCAGCAGTTTGCCGCGGTGTTCGCCGCCGAACAGGGAATTGAGGGCGCTCGGCAATTGTTCGAAGCCTTCGATGATGGTTTCCTCGAACACGATTTCGCCCGCCTTGACCCACGGCGCCACGATGCGGCGCATCTCATCCATGCGGTGCAGATAATCGCGTGCCAGCATGCCCTGGATGGTGGCGCGCTGATACAGCAGATGATGCAGCAAGCGGGGACCCAGTTCCGGTGTTTCCAGGCCGCCGCTGTACTGGCTGATCTGGCCGCAAATGACGATGCGCGCGCGCCGGTTGATCAATGGAATGATGGCGTCCGTGATCATGCCGCCCACATTGTCGAAGTACACGTCCACGCCACCCGTCAGGCGCTTGATTTCCGCGCCCAGGGTATCGGCGTCACTGAACGCCTTGTAATCGATGGCCCAGTCCAGCTTTAATGTGTCGCGCAGCCAGTCGCACTTGGCCTCGCCGCCGGCGATGCCCAGCACGCGCGCGCCGTGGCGCTTGGCAAATTGCGCCACCAGCGAACCGACGGCGCCGGCCGCGCCCGATACCACCACCACCTCGCCCGCATGCGGCTTGCCCGATTCGGTCAGGCCGAACCATGCCGTGCGGCCCGGCATGCCCAGCACGCCCAGCGCGGTGGTGACGGGCGCCTGCTGCGGATCGATCTTCGTCAGGATGCTGGCGTTGACCTTGGCGTGCGTCTGCCAGCCGGTGTAGGCGCTGACCCAGTCGCCCTCGGCAAACGCGGGGCTGTTCGAGGCCAGCACCTGCGCCACCACGGCGCCCGCCTGCACGGTATCGAGCGGATGCGCTTCGGTATCGTAGGTAGGCTTGCTCGATTGGCCTATGCGCATATACGGGTCGACGCTGAAATAGCGCGATGCGATCAGTACTTCATTGGCCGCCAGGCTGGTGTCCAGCGTCTGTTCGACCAGTTCGTAGTGCTCGGCGGTAATAGCGGCCAGTGGTTGCTGGCGGTATATCCATTGTTGTTGGGTCAGTGACATGGCGGTCTCGCTAAAAATTCGGATGCTATGATGGTAGACTGTAGTTTGTATCCCGTAAAGCAACTTAAATTCACTATTCGTATCCAATCAGGACGCCATGAACTTGTCTGACTTGCGCATCTTCGTCAGTGCCGCACGCCGCCCATCGCTGGGCGCGGCCGCGCTGGAAATGCATTTGACGCCCTCGGCCGTCTCGAAAGCCTTGAAACGGCTGGAAGACAGCCTGGGCACGCCGCTGTTCGACCGCTCCGCCAAACAGCTGGTGCTCAATACCAGCGGGCAACTGCTGCTGGACCGCGCCGCCACCTTGCTGGCGCTGGCCGACCAGACGCGCAGCGACATCATGGGCGAAAAAGCCATGCTCGATTGCCGGCTCGGCGGCCCGGCCATTCTGCTGTGGCGCCAGGGAAGAGGGCTCGCCGAGGCCTTGCGTGGCTATCCGCAAGCGAGCTTGCGCATGCTGGCCATGTTTGAAGAAGAAGCGCTGGCGGCGCTGGCCCGTGGCGATATCGATGCGGCGCTGGTGACGGGTGAAGTGCTCGATGGGCGCGGCGAACACTGGTCGCCGGAATGGCAAACCACGCCGCTCGGCAGCGTGACCCTGCATCTGGTGGCGGGCCGCAGCCATCCGCTGCTGGCGCAGTTGGCGCAGAGTGAAGATGGTTTGCTGCACGCAAGCAGTGCCGAAGTGCTGCAGCATGACTTTGCCTGCCCGTCGCGTTCGCTGTTTTGCGGCGCCCAGCGCGGTGCCCGTTCCGATGGCTGGCGCGACGATGCATTGCCGCGCAAGATACGCTACTGGAGCGACGATTTGCAATTGCTATTGGGTTTCGTCAAGTCTGGCGATGCGCTGGCCTATTTGCCCGAGTTCGCCTTGGAAGACCCGGAGCTGCTGCGTATCCAGGTCGACGATTGCGCCTTCGAATGCCGCGAACAGGTGGCGCTGGTGTGGAACCGCCAGCAGGCGGGCGGCTGGCTGCAGCGTTTGGCACAAATGCTGGAAAATAGTGTCAATTAGAGCGATTCATGCAATTAACCATTGCGGATAAGCCAGTTTTTCGTTCGGTTTGAGCAACGTAAGATGTGCTCATTCCATTATTCGCAAAGGCAAGACCATGAAAACTTTCTTCTCGACCATCCTGCTGGGTAGCGCCGCTTTCGCCGTGCAAGCCAGTGCTGCCACTGCTGCGCCCTTGACCCTGGACGTTTTCAACCCCGGCGAGGCAGCCATCTTCCCGGTCGCCTCCGTACTGGTCAGCGGCCAGCACGACGCCGTGCTGATCGATGCGCAGTTTTCGCGCGGCGAAGCGGAAAAGCTGGTGCAAAAGATCCGGGCCAGCGGCAAGAAGCTGACCACCGTCTACATCAGCCACAGCGATCCTGACTATTACTTTGGTCTCGACGTGATCAAGGCCGCTTTCCCGCAGGCAAAGATCGTCGCCACCGCCGACACCGTGGCCGAGATCAAGCGCAAGGCGCAGGCCAAGCTGGCCTACTGGGGGCCTATTCTGAAAGGCAATGCGCCGCAAGCCATCGTGATTCCACAAGCCTTGACGGGCAAGCGCATCACGCTCGAAGGCCAGTCGCTGAACATCAGCGGCCCGACGCCGTCGCGCAGCTATGTGTGGATACCGTCGATCAAGGCGGTGGTCGGTGGCGTGGTGCTGTTCAACAATCTGCACGTGTGGACGGCCGATACGCAAACCCTGCAATCGCGCCAGGACTGGCTCAAGACCCTGGACGGCATCGCCGCGCTGAAACCCGTGACGGTGGTGCCTGGCCATTTCAAGCCCGGCTCGCCATTCACGCCGGACAGCATCGCCTTTACCCGCGACTATCTGGTGACGTTTGAAGCGGAAACGGCCAAGGCCGCCAATGCGGCCGCCCTGATTGCAGCCATGAAACAGCATTATCCAAACCTGGGGCTCGATAGCGGACTCGATATCAGCGCCAAGGTCGCCAAGGGCGAGATGCAGTGGTAAGCAGACGTTTTTTACATACGCAAGGATTCAAGGATAAACCCATGGCCACATTGCATTACATTTTCGATCCCCTGTGCGGCTGGTGTTACGCCGCCGCGCCGCTGGTGGCGGCGGCGCGCGCCGTGCCCGGCCTGACGGTGAGCTTCCATGGCGGTGGCATGATGACGGGCGGCAATCGCCGCCGGATGACGCCTGAGTGGCGCAACTATGTCTTGCCGCACGACCGCCGTATCGGCCAACTGACGGGCCAGCCGTTTGGCGATGCTTATATGAATGGCTTGCTGAACGACACTACCGCCATGATGGATTCCGAACCGCCGACCACCGCCATCCTGGCGGCCGAAGCGCTGGCGGGCAAGGGACACGATATGTTGCACCGTCTGCAGAGCGCCCACTATGTCGATGGCTTGCGCATCGCCGACCGTGCTGTGCTGGTGACGCTGGCGCAGGAACTGGGTCTGGATGGGGCTGCGTTCGACACGCAATACGGCTTGCTGGCCGGTGCGCCCACCGCCAGCCATATCGCCGCCAGCCGTGCCTTGCTGGCCAAGGCGGGCGGCCAGGGTTTTCCTACTTTTGTACTCGACGATGGCAACGGTGGGCTGGGGCAGATCGATGTGGGCGCTTATCTGGGGCAGGCCGGCAAATGGACCGCGATGCTGGGCCAGACATGTGACGCGGATAGTTGTTCATTGTAAATACCTATCGAATCAATAAAATCAATTATCTTTTCCTTTTTTGTGCGGCTCGGTACACTGAACCCATCAGCTAAACAGTGACAACACAACCAAGGAAAAGCCGCCATGAGCAAACAGCCGCCACTCACTACCGCCTCGGGCATTCCCGTCGCCGATAATCAAAATTCGATCAGCGCCGGCTCCCGCGGGCCCTTGCTGCTGCAAGACTTTCATTTGATCGAAAAACTCCAGCATTTCAACCGCGAGCGTATTCCTGAACGCGTGGTGCACGCCAAGGGTTCGGGCGCTTACGGCACTTTTACCGTCACGCATGATATTTCCGGCTTGACCAAGGCCAGGCTGTTTTCCGAAGTGGGCAAAAAAACCGCCACCTTCGTGCGTTTTTCTACCGTTGGCGGCGAACGCGGCAGCGCCGATACGGAACGTGATCCACGCGGCTTTGCCATGCGCTTCTACACGGAAGAGGGCAACTGGGATTTGGTGGGCAATAACACGCCGATGTTCTTCATCAAGGACCCGATCAAGTTCCCGGACTTTGTCCACACGCAAAAGCGCGATCCGCAAAGCAATCTGAAATCGGCTGAAATGATGTTTGATTTCTGGAGCCATGCGCCGGAAAGCTTGCACCAGGTCACCATGCTGTTCTCGGACCGCGGCACGCCGGACGGCTACCGCCACATGGATGGCTTCGGCAGCCACACGTATAGCCTGATCAATGCCGACGGCCAGCGCGTGTACGTCAAATGGCATTTGAAAACCCGCCAGGGCATCAAGAACCTCAGCGCGGCAGAAGCAGGCCGCCTGGCCGGCGCCGACCCCGATTACGCCCAGCGCGACTTGTTCGGCGCCATCGAACGCGGTGATTTCCCGCAATGGGAAGTCAAACTGCAAGTGGCCACCGAAGAGCAGTTGGCGGCATGGGAAGCGCGCACGGGCTGGAATCCGTTTGACTTGACCAAGATCTGGCCGCACAAGGATTTCCCCCTGCAGCCGGTGGGCGTGTTCGAGCTGAACCGTAATCCGGACAATTACCACGCAGAAGTGGAGCAGGCCGCGTTTTCGCCCGCCAACGCCGTGCCGGGCATGGGTTACTCGCCGGACAAAATGTTGCAAGGCCGCTTGTTTGGCTACCATGACGCCCAGTTGTACAGGGTCGGCACCAATCACCAGCACTTGCCGGTGAATGCAGCCCGCTGCCCCTTCCACAACCAGCAGCGCGATGGCAGCATGGCGATCCACAATGGCGGCGCGGCGCAAAACTATGCCAACGTGGCGGCGTCCGGCAGTGCCCCGCAAGGCCTGGGCAATGGTGAACCGGCGCTGGAACTGCATGGCGGCGCGGCGCGCTACGATGGCCGTGGCGTGGAAGACGATTACACGCAAGCCGGTAATCTGTTCCGTTTGCTGACGCCACAAGGCAAGCAAAACCTGTTCGACAATCTGGCCGGTCCATTGAGCCAGGTGCGGGCAGAAACCTTGCAGCGTCAATTGGGCCACTTCGACAAGGCCGACCCGGCCTACGGCGCCGGCGTGCGGGCAGCGTTGAAGGCACGCGGCATCGATAGTTAAGCAGGCAATGAAAGGGCAGTCATGAACGCACTATTTATCTGGTCCTTGCTCTCTTTTGAGATCTGAAGGGGGTAACTGAGCAAGGTGAACCGAGTAGGCTAATCGGCATGAAATATTGCCCTGTGGACATATTTGTCTGGCATGCGTAGACTTGTCGTTTTGATGATGGCGCCGCCAAACCAGGCGGCGCCGTAACTAGAAAGTCTTGCAACATGAATATGGCCAAGTTGATAGTGCATGGCGATGACGCCACCTTGACATCCATCCTCGAAGTCTTGCCCAGCGACCCGGAACGCCAGTGGCGCAAAGGCGATCCGAAGCCGGGTGGGCGCGTGTATCTCGATTCCGGCTTTGAAGTGCTGGTGGCGCAGGTGAGTGCAGCGCAAGTCTTGCCTTCGCGCCTGCGCAGCTACCTGGCTGAGTGCGCGTCGCGCGGTGTCAGTTTCGATGCCCCACGGATCGTGGCTGAACTGCAACTGGAACTGCGTGCTGACGAAAATCAGGAAGCGCTCGATTTCTCGCTGGCTGATTTGCAAGTGCTGACGGAAATGGGTATCAGCCTGTCCATCCTGACACGCACTGCCTGAATGGCCGCCACAGCATTGTGGCGGCCATTTTTACTGCTGTGATGATTATTTGTCGCTGACCTCGACGGCGATCATATTGTCGTCGGGCTTGCGGTCGATCAGCTTGTTATCGGGGTCGATGCCCGCCTTGCCTGGTCTGCCGCTCACCACCACCGTATAGCTGTTCTGCTTGGCTGTGATCAGCTTGCGTTCGCGTAACAAGGAATTACCATCCTTGTCGTCCACGCCGATCTCGATCAGGTCGTGCAGCGGCACTTCCTGTTCTTCTCCCTGTTCGCCCGCATGCAGCTTGCCTGCCTGCACATTGATGGTGACGTCGTACTTGCCGTCGGCCCGCTTGTGCGCCGTGGCCGACAGTGCCCGGTTATCGAACAGCACGATTTTCTCGAACAGGTCGTCGATCAGATAGGCCTGGTCCGGTGGCGTGACCTTGCGCAAGCCGTCGATCAGCGCCGTCACGCTGGCGTAGGGCGGACCTTTCTGGCCGTAGTTCAGCAGCAAGTCGCGCAGCACGCCATTGATCTTGTCTTCGCCGACTATATCCTGCAGCAAGTACATGGCCAGGCTGCCCTTGTTGTAATGGATGTAGTCCTGGTTTTCATTTTCGGCCAGCGGCAATTCCTTCTTGCGCTCGCCGCTGCGGCCCATCAGGTACTGGCTCAGGTCGTAGCGCAGGAAGCGCCGCATCTTGTCCGGACCGAAGGTTTTCTTCATCACCATCAGCGCCGAATATTCGGCCAGGGTTTCGCTGAGCACGGTCGCGCCCCGCGTATTGCCACCCACCAATTGATGCGCCCACCACTGGTGCGCCACTTCATGCGCCGTCACGTAAAACGGGTAGTCGAGATCCTTGGGATTCTTGTCGTCGACCTTGGCGATAAAGCCCATTCCTTCCGAGAAAGGAATCGTGTTGGCAAACGATTGCGCAAAGCTGGCGTAGCGGGGGAACTCGACGATGCGCAAGACCTTGTATTGATAAGGGCCAAAGTTTTTCGTGTAGTACTCAAGCGCATCCTTGCTGCCGCGGATAAAGCGGTCCAGATTGTATTCGTGGCCCGGCTGGTAATACACGTCGATGGCCACGTCTTGCCAGCGTTCGTGCCGCACGGCATAGCGGGCCGACTGGATGGAATAGAAATTGAGCATGGGCTGGTCCATCGTGTAATGGAAGTAATGGCGGCCCCTGGCGATCCAGTCCTTGTCCAGCATGCCCGGCGCGATGGCCGTCTGCCCATCGACCGTGCTGACGGTAGCGTCAAAACGGATGCGGTCGGCATCGTTGGCGATGTAATTGTTGGCCAGGCCGCGCGGATCGTTGCGTGGCAAGGCCCGTTCCTGCGCCGGCAAGCCATGTTTCTTGCGGTCGCGCGCATCCCTCAGCTCCAGCTGAGGCTGGTAGCCGATATGCGGCAGCACGGCATTCGTGAAGAAAGTGCCATTGCCTACCACCGGCGTGTCCTGGCCCAGTCCCAGTATGCCGCGCGGCGCATAATCGATCTCGAAATCCAGGCCCAGGGTGGCGCCAGGCGCCAGCGGCGCGGCCAGGCGGTAGCTGTAAAAGCCCAGCCGTTTGTCGTCCAGGTCCGGGTGCACGCGCGTATCGAAGCGCAGGCGCATGCTGGCGGTCGGATCTTGCTGTACCAGAATCTGGCTGATGGGCGCGCTGGTCTTGTTTTCCAGCAGGTAGCGGCCCTTGACGGCCAGGCTGCGCTGATCCGGGTAGATGGCCACGTCCAGCTTGACGTCGGTGATGCGCGGCTGTGGCGTGGTGGCAAATTTCTTGTATTGCTGTTCGAAGCTGGCCCGGTCCGTATCGAGGGCGTAGTCCGATTTGTAATCGTTGGCCACATGGAAGGTGTAAAACAGCACGCCGCCGGCGCCCAGGAAGATCACCAGGCCGGCCGCGAAACTGGCCAGCACTGCTTGCGTCAGCGCATGGCGCGCCAAACGCAGGCGGATGCGCCAGCTGTCTTGCGCGCCACGCGGCCAGAACAGCAGGGCCAGCACGGTCAGCATGATGGCCGCGCCGCTCCAGTAGAGCAAGTACCAGCGCTCGCGCAGCAGGTAGTGGCCAGCGCCGTTCATGGCGGAATAGATGAAGCCAGGCGTGTTGCCATATAAGAGCAAGGGGTCGTCCAGGCCCAGCGACGAGAAAGTGATGCTGGCGATGTAGTACAGAATCATCGCAAAATAGGCCAGGTATTTCTGGTTGAACAGCACCTGCACGAAAATGGCCAGCACGGCCGTCAGTGCATAGGATGGCAAATACGTCAGCAATAGCGACTGCAGGTACAGGCCAGCTTGCAGATGGTAGTAGCCGTTGACGACCTGGATCGACATGCCGCACAGCATGATTGCCAGGCTCAGCAAGGCTTGCAGGCCGATCAGGGCCAGCAGTTTCGACAGCAAGGGTAGCCAGTTGGGCACGGGCAGGGCGTCGAGCATCAGATGGATGCTGCCCTCGCGCTCGCGCCACACCAGTTCGCCCGCATAAAAGGTGGTGATGACCAGCATGAACAAGGTGAACGAGTTATGCACCAGTTCCAGCACCGCTTCCGTCACGGGATAGGTATTCGTGCCATACATGGAGCCGATGTCGAGCGCGCCCGCATACATGGTCAGCACGCCGGCCAGCACGATGACGACAAAATAAATGTTCTTGATGGTTTCGCGCAAGTTCAGCCAGCTCATCTGGAGCAGCAAGCCGGCCAGGCTGCGTTGCGCGAAGTCCGGCGTTTCATGCGTGGCCAGCGAGGCATTCGACAGGCGCAGCGGCACTTCGCCTTCACCGTGGCGCTTGGCCGCGCCGCTGTCGAGGGCGGCATGGAAGTGAAAACGCCAGTAGCCCAGCAGCAGCGCCACCAGCGCGAAACCGAACCAGATGGCGCGGTTCAGCAGGTACACGCCGTCGAGCGTGATCAGCCGCGTGTTGCGTTCTGCATTGGGCCAGTATTCCGTCAGCCGTATCAGCGCCGTGGTGCCAAACGGGTCGATCAGGGCGGCCAGGGTCTTGAAATCGAGGTCGCGCGCCAGCGATGGCGCCACCAGGTAGCCGATCAGCATGACTACCGAGCTGATGTAGACAGGCAGCATGCGCCGCGTCAGCGCCGCGATGATGAAAAAGATGGCGCCGAAGATGAACAGATTGGGCAGCAGGGTGAAGACATAGGGCAGCAGATAGGCTTGCACGCGCTGCGGCCCCAGCCGCTCGGGATCGATGCCGGGCAGGTAGCTGCCCAGCCATGCGCCCAGCACGATACTGGAAAATATGATGGCCAGCACGGCATACGCGCCCAGGAAGCGGCCGAACACGTATTGATATTTCTTGAGCGGCGCACTGAAGAAGAAGTGCTGCATGCCGTATTCAAAGTCTTGCTGTACCGAACGGCCCATCATGGCGGCGACCACCACCACGCCAAAGCAGCCCAGCACGCTGCAGGTGAAGGCCAGCGAGCGGGGCGCGTTGATCAGGAACTTGCCGCCGAACGAGATCGTGGCTTCCTTGAAAACGCCGCCGGCGGTGGCCATCCACAGCATGGCCAGCGCCAGGAACATGAGGAAATACACCCAGGTGGACAAGAGCTTGAGCCGTTGGCGCGCTTCAAAGCTGGCGATGGCAAACATGGCAGCTCCTTAATCGCACACCGGGTCGACGTGGTGGCGCCCCGTGATGGTGGCGAAATACAAGTCTTCCAGGTCGCCGATGGCTTCCTCGAAACCGTCGCCCGGATCGTCGTCGCTATATACGTGGATCAGGGTGCGCCCCGACAGCAGCCGGGTGGAAATGACGGCGTGGCGCTGCTGGAAGCTGGCCAGCTCTTTCTTGTCGACGAAGCGTGCCCAGATCTTGCAGCTGACGTCATCGATCAAGTCTTGCGTTTTGCCGCACAGCAGCAGCTTGCCCTTGTTGATGATGGCCATATTGGCGCACAGGTCGGCCACGTCGGACACGATATGGGTCGACAGTATCACCGTCTTCTCTTCGCCGATGTCGGACAGCAGATTGTGGAAGCGCACGCGTTCCTGCGGATCCAGGCCAGCCGTCGGTTCATCGACGATGATCAGTTTCGGGTCGCCCAGCAAGGCTTGCGCGATGCCAAAACGCTGGCGCATGCCGCCCGAAAAGCCGCCCAGGCGCTGGTGGCGCACATCGAACAGATTGGTTTGCTGCAGCAGGCCGTCGACCACTTCGCGGCGGCGCGCGCGGTTCGACAAGCCTTTCAGGTTGGCAAAGTGGTCCAGCAGCTCATACGCCGTCACTTTCGGATACAGGCCAAAGTCTTGCGGCAGATAGCCCAGCATGCGGCGTACCTCGTCCTTGTCGTCGAGGACATCGTAATCGCCAAAAAAGACCGAGCCGGAATCGCATTCCTGCAAGGTGGCCAGGGTGCGCATCAGGGTCGACTTGCCGGCGCCGTTCGGGCCCAGCAAGCCGAACATGCCCGGCGGGATCGTCAGCGAAATGTTATCCAGCGCCACCACACCGTTGGCGTAGGTCTTGGATAATTTGCGGATCTGTAATTCCATACAACTCCTTACTCATGCTGTGTTGCAGCCCGGCGCCAGAGGGCTGGCGCGGGGCTATCGTATGGTGGCATTGTATTGAATTTAAGACGTACTGGGCAGTTGCATGCGATGTACGGTATTTTCGCGGGCCCAGAGTGCAATGGGCGGGGGCGGACGGCGCGCGTCCGCTCCCCAGTTGGCCTTAATTTCTGAACAGGACCGACTCGCGCTTGAACCACCAGCTGCACAGCAGCAGCAGGGCGCCGGCAATCACCGTGGTCGAGGCCAGGATGACGCCGAACATGCGGTAATCCATGGTGCCCTTGACCAATTCCTTCATGGCCAGCGAAACATTGGTGAGCGGCACCATCGACCACATCCAGTTCAGCTCCACGCCGGGCAGCATGGCCAGCACCGTTGGCAAGATGATCAGCATCATCAGTGGCGTGATCATGCCGGCCGCTTCCTTGTAGCTTTTCGCATAGATCGAGATCGACAGCAGCAGCGAGGCGAAGATGGCGGCCGTCGGCACCAGCATCAGGGTCACCATGGCCAGGTCCGGCAAGCCGATGCTGCGCACCAGCAAGGCCAGATTGCCTTCCAGCGAGTTGCCGAAGTACAGCAGCAAGCCCGCCATGCTGCCCACCATCAGGACGGCCGAGGTCATGCCGACCGTGAACAGCACCAGGAATTTGGCCAGCACGATGGCGCCGCGCGGCACCGGGGCCAGCAACAGGGTTTCCAGAGTGCCACGTTCCTTTTCGCCGGCGCCCAGGTCAATGGCCGGGTACATGGCGGCCGTCAGGCACACCATCAGCAGCAGATAGGGCAGGATGCCGCCGACGATGGCGCCCATCTGTTCGCGCTGGTTGGCCGTCGATTGCTTGTCGAGCACGATGGGGTTGAGGGCAAACGCCAGTTGATCGGCGTTCAGGCCCAAGGCTGATAACGCCGTCGAGCGCAGGCTGGTGTTGTAGGCGTCGACGATGTCGCGCACGCGCTGCTGCGTGACATCGACCGTGCTGGCGCTGTTGTAATGCAGGGTGATGCGCGCTTGCTGCTGCTGTTGCAGGGCAGTATCGAAGCTGGGCGGGATCACCACGGCGAACTTGATGCGCTCGTCTGAAATCGCCTGGCGGATCTCGCTTTCACTGGCCAGGCTCACTTCATGCAGATTGCCTTGCTGTGCAAAGCGCGCGCTCAAGCCTGGCGAATGTTCCTTGCCGAACACGGCATAGCTCATGTCCGCCAGCTTGGCGTTCTTGAACATATTGCTTGAGACATAAGCAAAACCGCCAAAGATCAAGGGCATGGCGAAGATCGGGATCAAGATCGTGAAAATCAGGGTCTTGCGGTCACGCGTCAGTTCCAGCAATTCTTTCAGGTAAATCGTCCACATGCGCTCATGCTCCCTGGTTAATGACACCGACAAAGGCGTCGTACAGATCGTGGCTGCCACCCAGATGGCGCAATTCATCGACCGTGCCATTGAAGGCGGTGGTGCCGCGGTTGATGATGCAGACGCGGTCGCACAGTTTTTCCACTTCGTGCAAGTGGTGGGTGGAAAAGATCAGCGGCACGCGCAGCGCCTTGTAGCTGGCGATGAAATCGAGCAAGATTTTGGACGACATCACATCGAGGCCGGTGGTCGGCTCATCGAGGATAACCACTTGCGGTGCATGCACGACGGTGCGGGCGATCGCGCATTTCTGCTTCATGCCTGTCGATAACTGGTCGGCGCGCTTGTCGCCATATTCTTCCATTTGCAGCAGCGCGAACAATTCATCACAGCGCTGTTTCAGCAGCTCGGCGGGCATGCCGTGCAGGCGGCCGAAATATTCGACATTCTCGCGCGCCGTCAGGCGGCCGTACAATCCCGTCGAGCCCGACAGGAAGCCGATGCTCTGGCGCGCCACCAGCGGTTGCTGCAGCACGTCGACGCCATTGACGAAGGCGCTGCCTGCATCGGCTTGCAAGGCGGTCGACAGCAGGCGCAAGGTGGTGGTTTTACCGGCCCCGTTAGGGCCAAGCAAGCCCAGCACTTCGCCGGGAGCACAGCTGAAACTGACGTCGCGCACGGCATGGAACCAGCCTTCGTGCTCGCGTGGATCGCGTGTCTGCGGCGCTTTGCCCTTGTTCTCCTTCTTGGGTGGCATGCGAAAACGTTTTGCCAGGTGCTTGACCTCTATCATAGGATGTGTCCATGTTGTCGGGGAGAACAGAGTAGCATGTAAAAAATGTAACTTGCAAGGTGGAAATATCGAAAAGCTTATTGAAAAAGTCAGCGTCTTCATGCAAGCTCGCTCACGGAGCGTTGCCAGCTGGCGCATAAGGAGGGCGGAATAATGAATAGCATCGATCAGGCCACGCAAGACAAAGTGCTGGCCGTGGCGCGCGCCGGCATGACCAGCGCGGAAGCCATCGGCTTCTTGCGTGTCAGCCTGGGACTGTATTACCTGGCCGGCCTGATGCGGCAGGAAGAGATTGATTTCAAGCAGGTCGACGCCCGCTACAACCGCTTTATTTATCACAGCCTCGGTGGCGGCCACAGCATTGCCAGCGTGCTGCAGTTCATGAGCGGCGAGAAAGTCTTGCGCGTGCTGCAATCGGAGCGCTTCCTGGCTGCGTTTGCCGAACACTGCCCCGACATTCCCATCGACAGTATTTCCTTTTTGATTTCGCTGAACCTGGGCGTGGCCAAAAGCCTGTCCGGGCTCGACGCCGTCGGTCCCGTGGTGGACTGGATCGAGCAGGAAAAAGCGCGCACAGCTCAATAAAGCCCCAGTCACCCTGTCGCTGGCGTAGCGACGACTGGCCTTGATCGTCCTATAATTCATGTTTTCCCACACATGAGCATAGCAACGATGACTGCGAAGCCTTACTTTCACCCCCTGGATCGTTTGATTGTTGGCGCCGACAAGGCCCTGCGCGTGATGGCTGGCGTCGCTTCAGCCTCGCGCCCCACGCCTGCCGCGCAAGCGCCCGACGCCACCCTGAGCGCCGCCGAGCAGCGCCATAGCGCCGGACTGATGCGCGTTAACCATGTCGGTGAAGTGTGTGCGCAAGCGCTGTACAACTCGCAAGCGCGTTATGCGCACAGCCCGGCGATTCGCGCCCAGTTCGATGAAGCGGGCAGGGAAGAGGAAGATCATCTGGCCTGGACGGCGCAGCGGCTGACAGAACTGGGTTCGCGCCTGAGCCTGCTAAACCCGCTGTGGTATGCCGGCTCCTTCGCCTTGGGCACCCTGGCCGCGCGCATGGGCGACGGCCGCAGCCTGGGTTTCGTGGTGGAAACAGAGCGCCAGGTGGAAGCCCATCTGGCCAGCCACCTGGAAGAATTGCCGCCGCAAGACGCCAAATCGCGCGCCATCGTGCGTCAGATGCAGATCGATGAGGTGGAGCACGGCGCCGCTGCGCAGCGCTTGGGCGCCATCGATACGCCTGCGCCGGTCAAGGCCTTGATGGGCCTGATGGGCAAGGTAATGACCAAAACCGCGTATTACATTTAAAAAGCACCTGAGAAAAAGTTCATGGCTGCGTTGCAATGCCTCGCCGTACTATTCGTACTGTCTTCGGCAATGCGCCTTGCCCTGAACATTTTTCAGGCGCTTTGAAAAAAGCAGCTTACTCCTCGATGATTTCAAAGGAATGTGTAATCTCTGCTGTCTTGGCCAGCATGATAGAAGCCGAGCAATATTTGTCATGTGACAAGGCCACGGCCCGCTCCACGGCGGTCTGCTTCAGGGCTTTGCCGCGCACGGTGAAGTGGAAGTGGATCTTGGTAAACACTTTCGGATCGGTGTCGGCGCGCTCGGCCTTGAGGGTCACTTCGCAGCCTTTGATGTCTTCGCGGCCCCGTTTCAGGATCAGCACCACGTCATAGGCGGTGCAGCCGCCGGTGCCGAGCAGCACCATTTCCATGGGGCGCGGCGCCAGGTTGTGGCCGCCGCCATCGGGCGCGCCATCCATGCTCACCAGATGGCCGGAGCCGGTCTCAGCCCGAAAACTCATGCCCGACGGGCCATTCCAGCTAACTTTGCATTCCATCGTACTCTCCGAAGTTATAAGCGTTTGGTATTGTAATAGAGGAAGGCCGCTCCATGTGCGGCCCGCCAAGCCGCGACAGCTCAGCGTTTTGGCTTGACGCGGCACAGCAAAGCCGCTTATACTTGTCGGCTTTCCGTTCGCTCAGGAAAAGTAAATAAGGCAGAGTCCGCACAGTTTGACCGTGTGGAACCACCATTTGAGCGTGTAATCTATTAGGAAGTCAACATGAAAACATTTTCCGCTAAAGGACATGAAGTCCAGCGCGATTGGTTCGTGGTTGACGCGACGGACAAAGTCCTCGGACGTGTTGCCAGCGAAGTGGCACTCCGACTGCGCGGCAAACACAAACCAGAATTTACTCCTCACGTCGATACCGGCGACTTTATCGTCGTCATCAACGCAGGCAAACTGCGCGTGACCGGTACCAAAGCTACCGAGAAAATTTACTACCGTCACTCTGGCTATCCAGGCGGCATCTACGAAACCAACTTCCAGAAAATGCAACAGCGTTTTCCAGGTCGCGCGCTTGAGAAAGCGGTCAAGGGCATGTTGCCTAAAGGCCCACTCGGCTACGCAATGATCAAGAAGCTGAAAGTGTACGCGGAAGGTTCCCATCCGCACGCTGCTCAGCAACCTAAAGCACTTGTTCTCTAAGGAACTGACATGATCGGTAATTACAATTATGGAACCGGCCGTCGCAAAAGTGCAGTGGCTCGGGTTTTTATCAAAGTTGGCACAGGCTTGATCGTTGTTAACGGCAAACCAGCAAACGAATACTTCTCGCGCGAAACCGGTCTGATGGTCATTCGTCAACCACTGGAACTGACGGGCAATGTCGAGCGTTTCGACATCAAAGTCAACGTCCATGGCGGCGGTGAGTCGGGCCAGGCTGGTGCAGTTCGTCACGGCATCACCCGCGCACTGATCGACTACGATGCAGCGTTGAAACCGGAACTGGCTAAAGCCGGCTTCGTGACCCGCGATGCACGTGAAGTTGAGCGTAAAAAAGTTGGTCTGCGCAAAGCACGTCGCGCAAAACAATTCTCGAAGCGTTAATTTTCACGCTACAGCGCCTCTCTGGCGCTGCTCGAAAAGCCGCTGGACTCAGGTTCGGCGGCTTTTTGCATTTCAGCGCGGCATGCCGTTGCGCTGTAAAATATGCCTATTGCCATCCAGGCATATAGTGCAGTTCTATTCATTTATACATACAAGGAAAGAAAATGATCAAAGTTGGCATCGTCGGCGGCACTGGATACACGGGCGTGGAATTGCTGCGTTTGTTGGCAAATCACCCGGATGTCGAGTTGACGGCGATTACCTCGCGCAAGGAAGATGGCTTGCCCGTTGCTGACATGTATCCTTCCTTGCGTGGCCATGTAAAACTGGCCTTCTCGGCGCCGGACAAGGCGAACCTGGAACAATGCGATGTGGTCTTTTTTGCTACGCCGCATGGCGTGGCCATGGCGCAAGCGCCGGCCCTGCTGGCTGCGGGTGTGAAAGTGATCGACCTGGCGGCTGATTTCCGCCTGAAAGACCAGGCCAAGTTCGAACAGTGGTACAAGATTCCCCACACCGCGCCCGAGCTAATAGCGCAAGCCGTGTACGGTTTGCCAGAGCTGAACCGCGAAGATATCAAACAAGCCACGCTGATCGCCAACCCGGGTTGCTACCCGACCACCATGCAGCTGGGCTTTTACCCGCTGCTCAAGGCTGGCCTGGTCAATGCAGGCGGCTTGATCGCCGACTGTAAATCGGGCGTGTCCGGCGCCGGCCGCAAGGCCGAGATCGGCATCCTGTTCTCGGAAAGCAGCGACAGCTTCAAGGCGTACGGCGTGGCTGGCCACCGCCACTTGCCTGAAACCACGGCGCAATTGCAGCGTTTCACGGATGACAAAGTCGCCTTGACCTTCACGCCGCACCTGGTGCCGATGATACGCGGCATGCATTCGACCCTGTACGCGCAACTGAACAAGGATGTCAGCAATGAAGAGCTGCAAGCCTTGTTTGAAGAGCAATACAAGGATGAGCCTTTCGTCGACGTGATGCCATTTGGCTCGCATCCGGAAACGCGTTCCACGCGTGGCTCGAACATGCTGCGCCTGGCCTTGCACCGTCCGGAAGGCGGCAATACCGTGATCGTGCTGGTGGTGCAGGATAACCTGGTCAAGGGCGCGTCTGGCCAGGCCGTGCAGTGCATGAATTTGATGTTTGGCTTGAAAGAAACGGCTGGCTTGCAACATATCGCCCTGCTGCCGTAAGTAGTCGCTGCGGCACGATCGTTGTGCAGGTCCGGGGCCTGAATCCCGGACCTGTGATAGATTGAACTGTCACGTTTACCGAAAGGATGGCGTTCATGTTCGAGCGCAACGCGAAAAACCCCATCGATACCCTGATCGGCGCCGCGACGCAGCTACAGGGCGACTTGCTGTTTTCCGGCGGATTGCGCATCGATGGCCATGTGCGCGGCAATGTGACGGGCGAGCCGGGCGAACCCACGTATGTGGTGCTGGGTGAGGGCGGCCGCATCGATGGCGAAGTGCGTTGCTCCTCGCTGGTGGTCAGCGGCGAGATCAACGGCCCCGTGTATGTATCTGAAATGCTTGAAATCCAGCCGAAAGCCCGCATCTGCGGGGAAGTCTATTACAAGGTGCTGGAGATGCACAGCGGTGCGCTGGTGCAAGGCAAACTGAGCCGCCATGAGGGCGCCGACCCCGTGCTGCACCTGGCCGTCTCTGAAATGTGAAATAACAACGGCCGCTGGCCGTGACCAAGCCGGCCACAGCGCGACTTGCGCCAACCGTCTATAATGAAGCCATGTTTTCTCAGGAGTCTGAAATGAATGCCGTCGCTGAAATGCAAGATGTGATCCCTAGCCCTATTATCTTCACCGATAGCGCCGCTGACAAAGTTGCGCAGCTGATCGAAGAAGAAGGCAATCCCGACCTGAAACTGCGCGTTTTCGTGCAGGGTGGCGGCTGTTCCGGTTTCCAGTACGGCTTCACCTTCGATGAAATCGTCAACGAAGATGACACCACCATGGTCAAGAACGGCGTCCAGCTGCTGATCGATTCCATGAGCTACCAGTACCTGGTTGGCGCGGAAATCGACTACAAGGATGACCTGGAAGGCGCGCAATTCGTCATCAAGAACCCAACCGCCACCTCGACTTGCGGTTGCGGTTCTTCCTTCTCGGTTTAATCTGTAAGCCGGTAGGTAAAAAATAGCGGATCATTGATCCGCTATTTGTGTTTCTGAAAGCAGTTTCTAAAAGTGCTCTAGCGCGGATACAGCGCACCGAGCACGCGCAATCCCCTGGCGCCCGTTACGGCTGGCAAATTGCCCGGTTTGCGCTGGGTAAAGCGCCAGGCCAGCCAGGCAAACGCCAGTGCCTCGACCTGGCTGGGCGCCACGCCCAAGGCTTGCGTCGATTCGACCTTCATCGTTGGCAGCTCTTTCGCCAGTTCTTGCAGCAAGGTAGCGTTATACGCGCCGCCGCCGCACACATACACGGCATCGGCTTGCGCGCCATCGCGCAGGATGGCTTGCGCCAGGCTGACGGCGGTCAAACGCGTCAGGGTCGCCTGCACGTCGGCGGGCAGGGCGTTTGCATAGTTGGCCAGCTTGCCAGCCAGCCATGCGGCGTGAAACAGGTCGCGACCCGTGCTTTTGGGCGCCGGCAGGGCAAAATACGGCTCGCCCAGCAAGTCCGCCAATAAGCCGGGGATCACCGTGCCGCTTGCCGCCCAGGCGCCGTGCGCATCGTAGGCCTGCCCCTGGTGCTGCAAAATCCAGCCATCCATCAAGGCATTGCCTGGGCCCGTGTCGTAGCCCGTCACGGCGCCATCGGCGTGCAGCACGCTGATATTGCTGATGCCGCCGATATTGGCCACCACGCGCGTCTTGCCAGTGTCGTTGAACACGGCCTGGTGAAAGGCGGGCACCAGTGGTGCACCCTGGCCGCCGGCCGCCACGTCGCGGCTGCGCAAGTCGGCGATCACATCGATGCCAGTCAATTCGGCCAGCAGGGCAGGGTTATTCAGCTGGCGCGTAAAACCCAGTTCGGGGCGGTGGCGTATGGTTTGGCCGTGCGCGCCGATGGCGGTGACGGCCTCGGCGACGATACCGGCCTGCTCCAGCAGCATGGCTACGCAGTCGGCATAGTGGCGCACCAGGGCGTTGGCGGCCAGCGCTTCGCGCTCGATTTCATTCTGGCCGGCGCCTTGCAGCGCCATCAGGTCGGCGCGCAGGCTGGCAGGGAAGGCTATATAAGCATCAGCCAGGCTGCGCACGCCATCGTCCGAGAAATCGACCAGCGCGCCATCAACGCCGTCCAGGCTGGTGCCAGACATGAGACCGATATAAAGCATGTTTTTCCTTCGTAATCAGGTAGCCGAATAAAAAGGCACCGGCCATCGAAACGGGCGGTGCCTTGTTCTCTACCCCGTGGGGTGCTGCGCTTAGCGCGAAGCGATTGCCGTGTCGCTAGGACGCAGCAGGGTGAAGCGGTGCATCATGTCGTTGGACACCAGGCGGAAGCGCGACAGCTCGGCTGGCGTCAATGGCGCTTGCGCCAGTACGCTCACTTTGCTTGGGTCTTGTGCTGCGCCGCCGACGCGGAATTCATAGTGCAAGTGGGCGCCCGTCGACCAGCCGGTGGTGCCGACATAACCGATCACATCGCCCTGGCTGACTTTCTGGCCTTTTTTCAGGCCGGCAGCGAAGCGGCTCATGTGGGCGTAGGCGGTGCTGTAGTTGGCCCAGTGTTTCAGGACGACGATGTTGCCATAGCCATTTTGCATGCCCACCGAGTCGACTACGCCATCGCCGGAGGCGTGGATAGGCGTACCCGTTGCTGCGGCGAAATCGATACCCTTGTGCTGTTTCCAGTTGCCGGAAATCGGATGCACGCGCATCGAGAAGCCGGACGAGATACGGGAAAACTGCAGTGGGGATTTCAAAAAGGCTTTTTTGAGGGACTTGCCGTCGAAGCTGTAGTAACCGCCGCCTTGCTTGCTGGCCGGGTCTTCGAACCATACGGATTGATAGGTCTTGCCGCGGTTGGTGAATTCACCGGCCAGGATACGGCCTGCGCGGACGAATTCGCCATCTTGCCAGAACGTTTCATAGACCACGTTAAAGCTGTCGCCGCGTTTCACATCGGAACGGAAGTCGATATTGGTCGAGAACATATCCACGATTTGCGCGGAAATCGTGTCTGGCAGACGGGTACCGTCCAGGCTGGAATCGATGGCGGCAAACAGGGTGGAATTGATCTTGCGGGCATGCATTTCAACGCGGCGTTCCAGCTGGGCTGGCACTTCCGAGGCCACGAACTTGTCACCTTTGCGGGTGATCAGGATGTTCTTGACCGATTTGTCGGTGCTGTCGACGAGCGTGGCGCGTAGCCAGTTCAGTTCACCGTTTTCGGCCGTCTGCGCTTGCACGCGTTTGCCCGTTTTCAGCAACATCACGCCGCGCGCAACCTTGTCGGACTTGATGAAATTGGTGGCCGCTGCATCATCCACGCCCAGACGTGTCAGCAAAGTCGCGAGCGTATCGCCAGCGCGGACTTTTTCTTCGTGCGTGAAATTCTGGTCTACCTGCTCCATCGCGGAAATTTGCGCGCTCAGGTCGGGCATTTCCAGGTTCTCGGCGATCGACTTGACCGGCAGGTCGGACGCGTCGGGCGCCATGGGCGACACAGCGACGGCGCCGAAGGCGACTACGGTGAGCAGCACCGCAGAGACGCCGATAATGCGTGCTTTGCGGGTCGTCGTCAGCTGTGTGTACAGGCGCGAGCCTGTGATTTTATGTATAGGGTTCATGCAATCAGTTAAAATTTGCCTTTGAACGATGCCCGAACTAGCGCTCTTTATTGTTATTTTGTTTCGTTTTCATACGGCAAGATTGATGGGATCGGGCATTATAACAAACTCCGCAAACCAACTACCATTTTGAGATTTACTGTCAAATTTTATGGAAATCAACACCACCGCATCGCCTGCCAAGGCTAACGCAACGCAAGCGCCACTTGTGCTGTCGGACAGAGTACAAGAAGCCCTCGCGATTACCAAGCGTGGCGTCGACGAACTCTTGATCGAAAGCGAATTTGCGCAAAAATTAGCCCGCTCCGAACAGACTGGCGTGCCACTGCGCATCAAACTGGGCCTGGACCCCACCGCACCCGATTTGCACCTGGGTCACACTGTGGTACTGAACAAGATGCGCCAGCTGCAAAACCTCGGCCATCAAGTCATTTTCCTGATCGGTGACTTCACCTCGATGATCGGCGACCCATCGGGCCGCAACGTCACGCGTCCACCGTTGACAAAAGAACAGATCGAGATTAACGCGATGACGTACTTTGCGCAAGCATCTTTGGTGCTGGACGCGAGCAAGACGGAAATTCGCTATAACTCGGAATGGTGCGATCCGCTGGGCGCGCGCGGCATCATCCAGCTCGCTTCGCACTACACGGTGGCGCGCATGATCGAACGCGACGACTTCACCAAGCGCTTCCAGGGCGGCGTGCCGATTTCCGTGCATGAATTCCTCTACCCGCTGATGCAGGGCTACGATTCGGTGGCCCTGAAGTCGGACCTGGAACTGGGCGGCACCGACCAGAAGTTCAACCTGCTGGTGGGCCGAGAACTGCAAAAGCAGTACGGCCAGGAACAGCAATGCATCCTGACCATGCCGCTGCTCGAAGGCCTGGACGGCGTCGAGAAAATGTCGAAGTCCAAGAATAACTACATTGGCATCACCGAACCGGGCAACACCATGTTCGCCAAGCTGATGAGTATTTCCGACGTCATGATGTGGCGCTACTACGAGCTGCTGTCGTGGCGTTCGATCGCCGAACTGGCTCAGCTGAAACGCGAAGTGGAAGAAGGGCGTAACCCGCGCGATGCAAAAGTGGCTCTGGCGCAAGAAATCGTCGCCCGTTTCCACTCGCAGCAAGCCGCCGAAGATGCGCTGGCCGACTTCGTCAACCGCTCGAAAGGCGGCATCCCTGACGACGTGCCGGAAGTGAGCCTGGCTGGTGGTCCGCTGGCCATCGCGCAATTGCTCAAGCAATCGGGTCTGTGCCCATCGGTCTCGGAAGCGGCGCGCATGATAGACCAGGGCGGCGTGCGCATCGACGGCACTGCCATCAGCGACAAGGCTCTGAAGGTGGAAAATGGCGTGTTCGTGCTGCAAGTTGGCAAGCGCAAGTTTGCGCGCATTACTTTGACGGCATGATCGCGCTGCTGCAAAGAGTTACGCAAGCCAAGGTGGTGGTCGATGGCGCCACCATCGGCGCCATCGATGCCGGCCTGATGGTGCTGCTGTGCGCGGAGCGGGGCGATACGGAAAAAGACGCCGACGCCCTGCTGACCAAATTACTGGCCTACCGCGTGTTTTCCGACGCGGCCGGCAAGATGAACCTCAGCGTGACGGACGTGGCCGGCGGCTTGCTGCTGGTGCCCCAGTTCACGCTGGCCGCCGACACCAAGTCCGGTTCGCGGCCATCGTTTACGCCAGCGGCCGCCCCGCAGGACGGCTTGCGCCTGTTTGAACATGTCGTGCGCCAGGCGCGCAGCCGTCATGCGACAGTAGAGACCGGACAGTTTGGTGCCGATATGCAAGTATCGCTGACCAATGATGGTCCAGTGACCTTCTGGTTGCAAATGGGTGCCAAGCAAGCTGCTGGCAAATAATAAAAAAACAGGGAGATGGGCAGATGAAATTGCGGAGCGAAACTTTTCGTGATGGTGGCCTGATGCCAGCCGAGTACGCATTTGCCGAGATCGACCCGGTCAACCGCGTGCGCCTGGCGGGCAACCGCAATCCACATCTGGCCTGGGATGAGGTGCCGAACGGCACCGAGTCGCTGGCCTTGTTCTGCTTTGATCCCGATGCGCCGCAAGACGCCAGCCTGGCCAACCGTGCCGATAGCACTTTGCCCTTGATGGCGCCGCGCAGGGATTTTTTTCACTGGAGCTTGCTCGATATCCCGCTGGCAATAGACGTCATCGATGCGGGGCAGTTTTCCAGCGGCGTCACGGCGCGTGGCAAGCAGGCTGCCAGCGTGTCCTGGCTCGATGGCAGCGGCCCCTATCAATTACGTCAGGGCATCAACGACTACAGCTTGTGGTTTGCCGGCGACCCTGCCATGGCAGGGGATTATCATGGCTACGATGGACCGTGTCCGCCGTGGAATGATGAACGTTTGCACCACTACATCTTCCGCCTGTATGCACTGGACGTGCCGCAACTGGCCTTGCCTGAGCGTTTCACGGCGCGCGATGCGCATGACGCCATCTATGGCCATGTCATCGATGAGGCGCAGCTGGTCGCCGCCTACTCGCTCAATCCCGCCGTGGCCGCTACCCTCAAAAAATAAGACTTTATGACCACCACGATTTTATTGATACGCCATGGCGAAACGGCCTGGAATGCGGAACGCCGCCTGCAGGGCCATATCGACATCGCCCTGAATCCGGCGGGGCTGGCGCAAGCGGCCGCGCTGGGCCAGGCGCTGGCGGGCGAGCCACTGGCAGCCGTGATCGCCAGCGACTTGTCGCGCGCGCAGCAAACGGCGCAAGCCATTGCCGGCTTGCAAGACTTGCCCGTGCAGACGGACGCGCTGCTGCGCGAACGTTGTTATGGCGCTTTCGAAGGCTTGCTGTATGCCGATATCGCCGCGCGCTACCCGCATGAATATGCGCAATGGCAGGCGCGCCAGATCGATGCCGTGATGCCGTCGGGCGAGCGCCAGGCCGAGAGTTTTCGCCAGTTCTATGGACGCAGCACGGAGGCCATCGCCGAATGGGCCCAGCGTTACAAGGGCCAGACCATCGCCATCGTGGCGCATGGTGGCGTGCTGGAATGCGCCTACCGGGCCGCAGTCGGCATGTCGCTCGACAGCCCGCGCGACTTCCAGGTAAAAAATGCCAGCGTGAACCGTTTTTCATATGCCGATGGACAATGGCATCTGCTGCATTGGGGCGATGTCGAGCATTTGCACATGCCCGCGATGGACGAATTGGGCTAAGGTTGCAAGCGGCTGTTTTGCTGCTTTGCACAAGATGTTTTCTGCCCTGACGCACTGTGCCATGAAAAATAGTGCTTATTATTTAGGCAGATAATCGGTTAAAATAGCAGGTTCCTCCGTCCCCTTCAGGTTCCCTCAGTGCAAATCGGCCCTCACATTCTGCGTAACAATGTTTTCGTCGCTCCCATGGCGGGCGTGACGGATAGGCCATTTCGCCAGTTGTGCAAGCAGTTGGGCGCAGGGTATGCCGTGTCGGAGATGGCGGCGTCGAATCCACGTCTATGGGCGACGGAAAAAAGTTCGCGCCGTACCGACCATGACGGTGAGATGGAACCGAAAGCCGTACAGATCGCCGGCGCCGATCCGCAAGACCTGGCCGATTGCGCCAAATTCAATGTGGACCGTGGCGCGCAGATCATCGACATCAATATGGGTTGCCCCGTGAAAAAGGTCTGCAACAGCTGGTGCGGTTCGGCCCTGTTGCAAAATGAAAGCCTGGTAGAGAAGATCTTGCATGCGGTGGTCAATGCCGTCGATGTGCCCGTCACCTTGAAATTTCGCACGGGCTGGAACCGTGAAAACAAGAATGCCCTGAATATCGCCCGCATCGCCGAACAGGCCGGCATCCAGATGCTGACCCTGCATGGCCGCACGCGGGCCGATGGCTACAAGGGCGACGCCGAGTATGACACCATCGCCGCCGTGAAAGCGTCGGTGGCCATCCCGGTGGTGGCCAATGGCGATATCACCAGTCCGCAAAAGGCCCGCTTTGTGCTGGATCAAACGGGAGCGGACGCCGTCATGATAGGCCGCGCGGCGCAGGGCCGGCCGTGGATCTGCCGCGAGATCGACCATTTTTTGCGCACCGGCACTTTGCTGCCGGCGCCATATGTGGATGAAGTACGCACCCTGATGGATGAGCATTTGCGCGCCCATTATGCGTTTTATGGTGAATTCCTCGGCGTGCGCACGGCGCGCAAGCATATCGGCTGGTATGTGAAAGACCTGGAGGGCGGCGAGGAGTTCCGGCAGCAAATGAATTTGCTGGAGTCGACGGACGCGCAGTTGCTGGCTGTCGATCAATTTTTTGAGTCGCAATGGAAATTTGGCGAACGGTTACAATACCGCCTCTCCGAAGTTGGCGATAGCGGTTTGATAGAGGCCGCCGCCGCAGTATAAGAAAACAAGACAGGAAGATAAGATAGAACCAGGGCGTACGCCTCGCGTTACGCGGATGATGACGTCAATGATATGACAGCATCACGACAAATTAATTAGCCGGTTGAACAGCAAAATGAGCAAAGAAAGCATTCAGGAAGTCGTACAGAAAAGTCTAGAAGATTACTTCAATGACCTGGGCGAACAGCAAGCATCGAATATCTATGACATGGTCGTGTTGACCGTGGAAAAGCCCATCCTGGAAGTCGTGATGACACGCGCCGATGGCAACCAGTCGCATGCCGCGCAAATGCTGGGCATTAACCGCAATACGCTGCGCAAGAAATTGCAGGAGCACGGTTTGCTGTAATGCCGGCTTGCAAGTGATGCCAAGCTTTGAATCCGCCGCAGCGGCCTGAATGGGTCCTGCGCATTCGCCAAGAACACTTAACCACCTAGCCTCAGCCATGATCAAACAAGCTCTCATTTCCGTTTCCGACAAGACCGGCGTTCTCGATTTCGCGCGCGCCCTGTCCGCCCTCGGCGTCAACATCCTGTCGACCGGTGGCACCGCCAAATTGTTGGCAGACAACGGTGTTCCCGTGACGGAAGTCGCCGACTACACGGGTTTCCCCGAGATGCTCGATGGCCGCGTAAAAACCCTGCACCCGAAAGTGCATGGCGGTATTCTGGCGCGCCGCGATTTCCCTGAGCATATGTCGAAACTGGTCGAGCACGATATGCCGACCATCGACATGGTGGTGGTCAATCTCTACCCCTTCCAGGCTACCGTGGCCAAGGATACGTGCACCCTGGAAGACGCGATCGAGAACATCGATATCGGCGGCCCGACCATGCTGCGCTCGGCAGCCAAGAACCACAAGGACGTGGTCGTGATCTGCGATCCATCGGATTACGATGTGGTGCTGGCGGAAATCAAGGCGGCTGACGGTGCAGTGGGAACGGTCAGCTATGACACCCGTTTCATGCTGGCGAAAAAAGTCTTTGCGCACACGGCGCAATACGATGGCGCCATCACCAATTACCTGACCAGCCTGGGCCCGACCAAGGTGCACGCCGAGCGCGGCGCTTATCCGCAAACCCTGAACGTGGCGTTTGAAAAAGTGCAAGACATGCGCTACGGCGAAAACCCGCACCAGAGCGCTGCTTTCTACCGCGACCTGGTCACGACCGAAGGCGCGCTGGCCAACTACCGCCAGTTGCAAGGCAAGGAATTGTCGTACAACAATATCGCTGACGCTGATGCAGCCTGGGAATGCGTGAAGAGCCTGGGTGGTTTCGAGCAAAGCGCGGCCTGCGTGATCGTCAAGCACGCCAACCCATGCGGCGTGGCCTTGGGCAAGAATGCAGCGGAAGCCTATGCGCGCGCCCTGCAAACGGACCCGACCTCGGCTTTCGGCGGCATCATCGCCTTCAATACCGAACTCGACGGCGCCACCGCTGGCGAGATCGCCAAGCTGTTCGTGGAAGTGCTGATCGCTCCATCGTTTTCACAGGAAGCGAAACAGATTCTGTCGAGTAAGCAAAACGTGCGCATGCTGGAAATCCCATTGGGTTCCGGCATCAATGCCATGGACTTCAAGCGCGTGGGCGGCGGTTTGCTGGTGCAGGCGCCGGACGCGAAAAACGTGGCCATCGGCGACTTGCGCGTGGTGACCAAGCTGCAACCGACGCAACAGCAATTGCAAGACCTGATGTTTGCCTGGAAAGTAGCGAAATTCGTCAAATCGAACGCCATCGTCTTCTGCGGCAATAACATGACCCTGGGCGTGGGCGCAGGCCAGATGAGCCGTATCGACTCGGCCCGCATCGCCTCGATCAAGGCGCAAAACGCCGGCTTGTCGCTGGCCGGCTCGGTGGTAGCGTCGGACGCCTTCTTCCCCTTCCGCGACGGCCTCGACGTGGTGGTCGATGCCGGTGCGACCTGCGTCATCCATCCGGGCGGCTCGATGCGCGACCAGGAAGTGATCGATGCAGCCGATGAGCGCGGCGTGGTGATGTTGCTCACGGGTACGCGCCACTTCCGTCATTAAGATAGTCCTACCCCAAGCAACAAATTTGCGGCAGGCACCGGTTTCCACCGGTGCCTGCCGTATTCATTATAGAATCTGGCGATGATTATTCTCGGCATCGATCCTGGCCTGCGCACCACGGGCTTCGGGGTCATCGAAAAACTCGGCAACAAGCTGCGCTATATCGCGTCGGGTACCGTCAAGACGGCGTCCGAGGGCGAATTGCCGCCGCGTTTGAAGATCATCCTGCAGGGCGTGAGCGAAATTGTGCGCACTTATCAGCCCGATTGCGCCGCCATCGAAAAAGTTTTCGTCAACGTCAATCCCCAATCGACCTTGCTGCTGGGCCAGGCGCGCGGCGCCGCCATCTGCGCGCTGGTCCATGCGGATTTATCGGTGGCCGAATACACGGCGCTGCAAGTAAAACAAGCCGTTACGGGCCATGGCAAGGCTGCCAAGGAACAAGTACAGGATATGGTTGCGCGGCTGCTGACACTGCCCGGCTTGCCCGGCAGCGATGCGGCCGATGCGCTGGGCGTGGCCATTTGCCACGCCAACAGCGTCGACGCGCTGGCCATGCTGAGTACGGTGGCGCCCCAATTGCAGGGTTTGCGCATGAAGCGCGGCCGTTTAGTTGGATAAAATAATACTAATCTCATCATTATTTAGGAACACCTCATGATAGGCCGTCTCTCCGGTACTTTGCTTGAAAAAAATCCGCCACAATTGCTGGTCGATTGCCAGGGCGTCGGCTACGAAGTCGATGTGCCGATGAGCACGTTCTACAATCTGCCCAATGTGGGCGAAAAAGTGATTTTGTTCACGCACCAGGCCATCCGCGAAGATGCGCATTTGCTGTTTGGTTTTGGCAATGCGGCCGAGCGCGCCGTGTTCCGCCAGTTGATCAAGATCACGGGTGTGGGCGCGCGCATGGCCTTGTCGATACTGTCCGGCATGACGATTGCGGACCTGGCGCAAGCGATTACCTTGCAAGACTCGGGCCGCCTGGTAAGAGTGCCCGGTATCGGCAAGAAGACGGCTGAGCGTTTGCTGCTGGAACTGAAGGGCAAGATCGGTGCGGATCTGGGCCCGCTCGGTGCGCACGCTGCGCCGGATGCGCAGTCCGATATCCTCAACGCATTGTTGGCGCTCGGCTACTCGGACAAGGAAGCGCTGGCGGCCGTGAAAAACGTGCCGGCGAGCACCGGTGTCTCGGACGGCATCAAACTGGCGCTGAAAGCGCTGTCGAAAGGCTAGGGCAAGCATGAGCATCCAGACTGATATTTTCACGGAACAGCGCATCATCGATGCGGCGCCCATTTCGCATAACGAAGAGGCGATCGAACGGGCCCTGCGGCCCAAGCAGCTCGATGAGTATGTGGGACAGGAAAAGATCCGCGACCAGCTGGAAATTTTTATCACGGCGGCGCGCCAGCGCAAGGAAGCGCTCGACCATACCTTGCTGTTCGGCCCGCCTGGCCTGGGCAAGACTACCCTGGCCCACATCATCGCGCGCGAAATGGGTGTCAACCTGCGCCAGACCTCTGGCCCCGTGCTGGAGCGTCCGGGCGACCTGGCTGCCATCCTGACCAATCTGGAAGCGAACGATGTGCTGTTCATCGACGAGATCCACCGCCTGTCGCCGGTGGTCGAAGAGATTCTGTATCCGGCGCTGGAAGATTATCAGATTGATATCATGATCGGCGAAGGCCCGGCCGCCCGTTCCGTGAAACTCGATCTGCAGCCGTTTACATTAGTGGGCGCCACCACGCGCGCCGGCATGCTGACCAATCCGCTGCGTGACCGCTTCGGCATCGTCGCGCGCCTGGAGTTTTATAACACCAGCGAGCTGACCAAGATCGTCAGCCGCAGCGCCGCCCTGTTAAAAGCGCCTATCGATGCGGAAGGCGCACACGAAATCGCCCGGCGCGCGCGCGGTACGCCCCGTATCGCCAACCGCCTGCTGCGCCGCGTGCGCGATTTCGCCGAAGTAAAAAGCAATGGCGAGATCACCAAGCAGGTGGCTGACCGCGCGCTGGCCATGCTCGACGTCGATTCCGTCGGTTTCGACGTGATGGACCGCAAGCTGCTGGAAGCCGTGCTGTTCAAGTTTGGCGGCGGCCCGGTTGGCATCGGCAATCTGGCGGCAGCCATCGGCGAAGCAGCCGACACCATCGAAGACGTGCTGGAACCGTATCTGATACAGCAAGGTTTCTTGCAGCGCACGCCGCGTGGCAGGGTCGCCACGCCAGCCGCTTATCTGCACTTTGGCGTGGCCGCACCGCGCATCGGCCCGAACGGCGAAGCGTGGGAAGTGTGATGCCGGGTATGCAGATCTGGGTCGACGCCGACGCCTGTCCGGTCGTCATCAAGGAGATCCTGTACCGCGTGGCCGACCGGTTGGAACTGTCCGTGACCCTGGTGGCGAACCAGGGTTTGCGCGTGCCGCCGTCGCGCTTTATCCGCACCGTGCAAGTGCCGTCCGGCGCCGACGTGGCCGACCAGGAAATCGTGCGCCTGCTCAATCCCGGCGACCTGGTAGTCACCGGCGACATTCCGCTGGCGTCCGATGTATTGAAGAAGGGCGGCTATGCCCTGAACCCGCGCGGCGAGTTCTATACCAAGGACAATATCGCCCAGCAACTGACCATGCGCGCCTTCATGGAAGAGCTGCGCAGCGGCGGCGTCGATACGGGCGGGCCGGCCGCGTTCAATCAGTCGGACCGGCAAAGCTTTGCCAACAGCCTGGACCGGCATTTGAGCAAGCACCACCGCAAGCTGGCGTAATCGCCAGGCGAAAAAAAACCGGCGCAAGCCGGTTTTTTCATGCGTAGTTTGATTTATTGCGCGATTTTGCGCGTTCCCACCACTTCCACCGTTACGCGGCGGTTCGCTGCGCGGCCGGCGCTGCTGCGATTGTCGGCTACCGGCTGCGTCTTGCCCTTGCCTTCCGTGTAGACGCGGCTGCCATCGACGCCCTGCGTCACCAGATAGGCCTTGACGGCATTGGCGCGGCGCAGCGACAGGCCCTGGTTATAGGCGTCCGAACCGATCGCGTCCGTGTGGCCCACCGTGACGATGACTTCCAGATCCATGCCTTGCAGCTGGCCCAGCAGCTTGTCCAGCGCCAGCTTGCCTTGCGGCTTGATGCTGGACTGGTCGAAATCGAACAGGGCTTCGGATGCAAAACTGACTTTTTCCGACACGGGGGCCGGCGCCGGCTTGGCCACGATGACTGGCGCCGGCATGACGACAGGGACCGGCGCCGCTTCCGGTGGCGGCGGCTGGTAGGCCGGCGTGGCGCTGGCCGAGCGACCCAGTTTATACACCAGGCTGACCGAGTACAGGTCGGCATCGCCGCGGTTGCCGACGGCGTCGTTCAGGCGATAACGCTCGACTTCACCGCGCAAGGCCAGCGCTTCGCTGAACTTGTATTCCAGGCCCAGGCCCAGCTTGGCATTGAGCTTGCGCTCGCTCGCTTGCGTATTGGCCGATCCCAGCAGGCGGTTGCCGCTGAATTCGGTATTCGTCTTGGTGTAATGCATGCCGACCCGGCCCAGCAGGGACAAGCGCTGCGACAGCGGCAACTGGCCCAGCAAGTCCAGGTTCACGCCGCGAAAACCCGCTTCGCCGTTCAGTACGCCGTTGCCGCTGGTGGTCGACTTGAAGTCGAATTTGCCCAGGTCAAAATAGCCCGCTTCCACGGCGAAATACTGGTTCAGCTGCCGGCCGACAAACAGTTTATAGCCTGTGTCGCGCTGGTCCTTGCTAAAACCGGTGACGCTTTCGCCATTCGCGGCCAGGCTGGCGCGCAGTCGTGGTTCGTCGATGGTGGCGCGCGACTGGCCCACGCCCGCGCCGATGTACCAGGCGCTGTTGGCCCAGTCCGGATTGATGAAAGTATTGTCCTGCGCCTGCGCCGTTTGCGCTGCCAGCAGCGCGCCGGTCATCACGCCCAGGGCGCCCAGTGTTTTTGCGATCGTCATGGTCATCTCCGTTTATTTGGTGATCTGGTTGTTACGCAGGGTAACGGCAGCAGCCGTCAAGACGCGGCCGTTGAGCAAGGTAGTGTTGTCGCCCACCGTGATCGCTGCGGACTGGCCCAGGATATTGCCCTTGAAGACGCTGTTCGCGGCCAGGGTGGTCGGACCGACAGGCAGCCAGGTGAGGTTGTCGGCAGTGGCGCCATTGTTCAGGGCGACTACCGAGTTGACGGTCGAGTTCAGGGTCAGCGCCGTGCGAAAGATATACACGCCGGGACCGTTGAGCGTCACCGTGCCGGTGATGCTGATTGCGCCGGCATAGCAATACACGCCTGGGCCAAAGGTCAGGCCACCGAGGTCAACCCCGCCGGCAAAGCTGACGTCGCAGTTGCGGCTGTTGCCATCGGTAATTGCCGCTTGCAGGTCGGTCATGGCGCCGGCCAGGATCGCGCCCGATTTGTAGTTGTTGAAGCCGGCTGCCTGGGTCGGATCGACCGTTTGCGAAGGAGAGCCGACATCACCGTTGATGAAGGTGGTGCCACCCGAATTATTCGTGATCGAAGTTCCTGCCAGCACGCCGAATGGCGCTGCGCGGCCGAGATCGATAGGGTTGAGCACGGGCGGGATGGCGGCAGCGGTCACGGTCAGCAGCGCGTTGCCCGTATGGCTACCCACCGTGGCGGTGATGGTGCTGGTGCCGGCAGTAACGCCGGTCGCGATACCTGTGTTCAGTACGGTGGCGCTGGCGATGGTGCCCGAACTCCAGGTGGCGGTGGTCGTGATGACGGCGTTCGAGTTGTCCGAGTACGTCGCGGTGGCGACGAATTGCTGCACGGCGCCGACAGCGATGCTGGCGTTGGCTGGCGTGACGGCAATGCTGACCAGGGTGGCGGCAGGCACGGTTACGGTGGTGCTGGCTTGCATGCCGTTGAAGCTGGCAGTGACCAGGCTATTGCCGGCAGTTACGCCGGTGACCAGGCCGCTGCCGGCGACGCTGGCCGAGGCCGGGGTGGCGGAAACGAAGCTGCTGCCAGCGGTCACATCCGCGGTGCTACTGTCTGAATAGGTGGCCACCACGGCCAGCTGGCGTGTCGCAGCGATCAGCACGGTCGGGTTTTGCGGCGTGACAGCGATGGATACCAGGACTGCCGGCGGTGGCGGGACAACTGCCCTGACGGTCAGTATGGCGCTGGCTGACAGGCCGCCCGAAGTGGCAGTGATATTGGTCACGCCGGCAGTGACGCCGGTGGCGGCGCCTGTATTGAGCACGGTCGCCTTGGCAGGCGCGGTACTGGTCCACAGGACACTGGCGGTGACGTTGGCGGTCGAGTTATCCGAATAGGTGGCGGTGGCAAGGAATTGCTGCTGGGCGCCGACGGCGATGCTGGCGGTGGCTGGCGTGACGGCGATGCCTATGATGGTAGCGGCAGGCACGGTGACGGTGGTGTTGGCCGTCTTGCCGCCGAAGCTGGCTGTCATGACACTATTGCCGGCGGCGACGCCGGTTACCAGGCCATTCGCGCCGACCTTGGCCGAGGCGGCGTTGGCTGCGCTGTAGTTGCTGGTGGCGCTGACGTCAGGCGTGGTGCCGTCCGAGTAGGTGGCGATCACGGTCAACTGGCGGGTCGCGGCGATCAGCACGGTCGGATTTTGCGGTGTGACGGCGATCGACAACAACACGGCTGGCGTGACCGTCAGCACGGTGCTGGCGCTCAAGGCGCCGGTGGTGGCGGTGATCTGTGTGGCGCCGGCAACTTTGCCCAGCGCCAGGCCGCCAGCGGCGATGCTCGCCGTGGCCGGGGTAGCAGAGGCAAAGGCGGAGACCGCCGTAACGTCATGCGTGCTGCCGTCGCTGAATGTGCCGGTGACGGCAAATTGCTGCGTGCCGCCAATGGCGACCGATGGCGTGAGCGGGGCGATGGCGATGGCCTTGAGTACGGCTGGCGACACGGTCAGTTGCGCCGTGGCACTCATGCCGCCAAACGTGGCGTTGACGGCCGAGCCGCCAGCTGCAATGCCGATGCCCAGGCCCGTGCCGGGATTGACGCTGGCGCTGGCTGGCGTGGCAGAAGTCCAGGCGGCTTTCGCACTGACGTCTTGCGAGGAACCGTCGCTGTAGGTGGCGATGGCGGAAAATTGCTGGCCGGCGCCGATGGCGACAGTGGCCGTGGCTGGCGTCACGGCCAGGCTGGAAAGCGTGGCGCCCGGCAAGCCGAGGATGGGCTCGCGGCCCTGGTCGCTGCCACCGCCGCAGCCGGCGAGGGCGGCCATGGCCAATAAACCTGCCGAGACGAGCAGCGGGGTCAGATAGCGCTTGAAGATATTCATGTGTTTCCTTTATGCATAGGCAAAACCTTGCCGGGCATCCGGGGATGAGGTCATCCGCCAGAGCCATGTCGCCCTTCGCTACAGGGCGATGGACTGGCATGCACTATTTCATTTAGGAAATTACTGGTATGTGCGGTGGCGCGCACAGCCTCCGGCAATATGAAAATATTTTCAAAGGAAACTATTTCGGTCCGGAAAACAACAGATGAGGCATGAGGGACGTAAAAAAGCCGGCGCAGCGGCCGGCTTCGTCATGGCGGGAGCGGTAGACTTATTCTTCACGCAGCCAGGTTTGCGAACGGCCAAACATCGGTATGCCCACGTAGCCGCGCACTTGCAGTTTCTTGCCACTATCGCTCAGTTCGAGTTTGCTTTTGTAGCTTTTTCCGTCTTTGGGATCGGTGATTTCTCCGCCGTTCCATTCATTGCCGTCTTTTTTCAAGCCCGATAAAATGACCAGTCCGATAATGGGTTGATCCTTTTTATCGCCTTTGCATAAGTCGCATTTCGGGTTTTGATCTTCTTCCGGGGGACGGAACAGTTTTTCGATCTTGCCCTGCAATACGCCATTGCTTTCGGTGATACGGACCAGCGATTTCGGCTTGCCGCTCACATCGTCGATGGTTTTCCAGACACCGACGGGTGAGCTGTCATCGGCCCAGGCCGATGACATGGCAACGGTCAACAGACTTGCCGCGAGAAAACTTACTTTGACTAAATTACGCATCGCTTTGTCTCCAATATTGATTTTATGATTGGGATGTTTCACAGGCGGCACTCTCTCAGTGTACGCCTGATGCGCTGGCTAGTTTAGCAAACTGCTTGCACATTTTTTCAATTGTCGCCGAAAAACTGAGCAAGCGCTCGTTTTGTTGCGAACCGCTTACTGCTTGCTGGCACCGGCAATGCTGTTGGCCGCCTGTAATAAACGGTTTTTTTCGTCCAGCTTGAAATGCGCATGTTGCATATTGTCTGCCAGCCTCTGGGTCATACCCTCGTCGAGATGTGCTTTGAGCCAGCCGGACATCTGTTCTAGCGGCACGCTGTTCCAGTAGATGGCGGGGGCGTTCTTTGCCAGCACATTCGGACGGTTGCCCGGATTGGGGGCGGTCAGCGCTTCGATATTCTCGGTGAAGGTCTTCCAGGACAGCTGGGGATTTTCTTCATTGAGCCCGAACACCATGCCCAGACGCAATACATTCGCCTGCGGCGGGATTTCCGGCGACAGCGCGATGGCTGCGGCGCGTGCCGCCAGTTGCGGATCGCGCACGCGCATCAGCAGCGCGTAGTAGCGGCGCATTTCCGTCTCATTGGCTGCCGCCCTGGCGATGGCGTGCAGTTGCTCGAAGGTGGCGGCGTCGGCGTTCTGCGCGACGATGGTCAATATCATCGCCTGATCGTCCGGTGCAATGCTCTTGCGGTCGGCGACGAAAGTGGCAAAGCGCTGGCGTGCCTCGGCCACCACGTCCTGGTCGCCCCAGGCGCCCAGGCGCGACAGCACGGTGCGGCGCAGGCGCTGCACGCCGGCCGTTTCATCGCTGGCGGCCTGCCAGCCCAGGCGCGTGGCGGCCGGTTTGAGCAGCCCGCTCGCATAGGCGACAAAGGTAGCGTGGCCGGGGGTGTTGCGCTCGATACGCTCGATAGTCGACAGCACGTCGATCACCTGGTTCCAAACGCGTTCATTGAGCTCATCGCCCATCGCGCCGGCCAGCGCCAGATAGCTGGCCAGCGGCTGGGTGCCGTTTTCCACCTGCGCCCACTGGTCATCGAGCAGGGCGATGCGGTCGCCCGCCGGCAGGCTGTGGAATTGCTGCGTATTGGTTGCCAGGGTGGCAGCATCGTAGGCGGTGCGGTAAAAGCCGTCGGCGCCGGCGTTGAGGGAAAGCGCCTCGTCGCAGCGGCCGGCAGCCACGGTTTGCCCATCCTCGGTCAGCAACAGCGATTGCGGCTGGCCGTTGGCGCCGATGCGCAGGCGCAGCGGAATATTCCAGTGCGGCTGGGCCGGGTCGCTGCCTTGCATCAGGAAGCGCTGCTGCGACAGCTTGATGGTGCGCGCGCCGGCCGCGTCACAGCTGGCGTTCAGCGACACGATGGGGAAGCCCGGCTGGTTGATCCAGCTATGTGCCAGCGCGCCGATGTCGCTGCCGCTGGCTTTGCCCAGCGCATTCCACAGGTCGGCGCTGGTGGCGTTCGAATAGGCGCGGTCCTTCATATAGGCGCGGATGCCGCTGCGGAAGGTGTCCGGGCCGATATAGGCTTCCAGCATGCGCAATACTGCCTGCCCCTTGTTATAGATGATCAGGTTATCGGCGCCATTTTCCGGCGCCAGTTCGTCGATCACCGGGTTATGCACCGCTTTCGAGTCCACCCGCGCATCGACGCCCATTGCCGCTTCCTTGCCGGCGTCTTCCTGCTCGCGCACATGCCAGTCGGGATTGCGCAAGTCGGTTTCCTTGGCGGCAAACCAGGAGGCAAAGCTTTCATTGAGCCAGATATCATCCCACCAGCCCATGGTCACCAGGTCGCCGAACCACTGGTGCGCCATTTCATGTGCTTCGATGCTGAAGACGGTCTGGCGGTTGTCGATGGTCGACGATGGCGTGACCAGCAGGGTCTGGTCGTTGTAGGTGATGGCGCCCCAGTTTTCCATCGCACCCTGGAAGCCGCCCGGCACGGCGATCAGATCGAGCTTGGGCAGCGGGAAAGCGTGGTCGAAATAGTCGTTGTAGTCGAGCAGGATCTGGCGCGCGTTGTTCAGCGCGGTTGCGCCGTACTGTTGCTGGCCGCGCACGGCCCAGACATTGATATCGGTCGCGCCAGCTTTGGTGCCGATGCTGGCCATGTCGCCGCTGGTCAGTTCCACCAGATAGGACGGCATCTTGGGCGAGCGCTGGAAGGTGGTGGTGGCGCTGCCGCCATGCACCGTGCGCTGTGCTACCGGCATATTCGAGATCGATACCCACTTGGCCGGCGTGGTGGTGCTCAGCTGGAAGGTCGAGCGGAAGGCCGGTTCATCCCAGCAGGGGAACATGCGGCGCGCATCGGTCGCTTCGAACTGGGTGGACAGCAGCAAGTCCTGGCTGCCGTCTGGCTTCTTGAACGGCTGGGCGAACAGGCCGCGCGGGCCGGTGTCGATCTTCGCGGTGTAGTCCAGCGTCAGCGTGTGCTCGCCGGCTGCGGCCGGTTTGACCAGCGTCACCGTGACGATCTGCCGTTTTGGATCGATCACCGTGCTCTTGACCGGCTTGCCGTCCAGGCGCACCTGCTGGAACTGCATGCCGATGGCGTTGAATTCGATGCTGGCGGTAGCTTCCCGGAACAGCAGCTTGACGCTTTCCTTGCCGCGCAAGCTGCGTTTGCTGGCATCGGGCACGATGGCGACCGTGTAGTCGATGGGGACGACGTTTTTCGGCAGGTGGCCCGGTGCGGCGTCAAACGAAAACGGCAGTTGCTGGGGAGCTGGCGCGGCAGCGGCGGCGTGGCATAACAGCGCGGCGGCACTGGCGGCAAGGGTACGGGATAGAAGATTCGGCTGCATCTGAGGCGCTTTCCTGTGTGGGATGTGTTGATAATCGAACGCTACGCTATGCCAGCACCGCTGGCGCCCAAAGAAAAGGCCGCTCAGTGAGCGGCCTTGACTAGGTTGTATTACGCGGTTGGCAACTTTGAAAACTGCTCCCGCATCTTGTCCAGCGTGGCAGAGAAGTTCGCGACGCGGGCTTTTTCCTGCGCCACCACTTCCACCGGCGCGCGGGCGACAAAACTTTCGTTCGACAGCTTGCCGTTGGCTTTGTTGATTTCGCCTTCCAGACGCGCCATTTCTTTCGACAGACGCTCGCGTTCTGCGGCCACGTCGATTTCCACTTTCAGCATCAGCTTGGTGGTGCCGACGATGGCAACCGCGGCAGGCGAATCGGGCAGGGCGTCAACGATCTGCACTTCGGCCAGCTTACCCAGCGACTGGATGTAGGGCGCGAACGAGACCAGCGCTGCTTTTTCATCGGCGTTGCCCGCTTCGACGATCAGCGGCACGCGCACCGATGGCGAAATCTGCATTTCGCCGCGCAGGTTGCGGGTGGCGTCCGTCAGCGCTTTCAGCTGCTGCATCCACGCTTCGGCCGCTTCGTCGATCTTGTCGGTGTTGGCGATCGGGTAAGGCTGCATCATGATGGACACGCCCTTGGGCTCGCCATCGGCCTTCGGCAGCTTGCCGGCCAATGGCGCCACGGTTTGCCACAGCGCTTCCGTGACAAACGGGATGATCGGATGGGCCAGGCGCAACACCACTTCCAGCACGCGCAGCAGGGTGTGGCGGGTGGCGCGTTGCTGGCCTTCCGTGCCTTGCTGTACTTGTACCTTGGCCACTTCCAGATACCAGTCGCAATATTCATCCCACACGAATTTGTAGATCGATGCGGCGATATTGTCGAAACGGAAGTCTTCGAAGCCCTTGGCCACGTCCAGCTCGGCTTTTTGCAGCAGGGAAATGATCCATTTGTCTGCTTGCGACAGGTCCGCCTCGTTCGGCGAGCAATCCTTGCCTTCCGTATTCATCATGACGAAACGGGTGGCGTTCCACATCTTGTTGCAGAAGTTGCGGTAGCCTTCGCAGCGGCCCAGGTCGAAATTGATGTTGCGGCCCAGCGAGGCGTAGCTGGCCATGGTGAAGCGCACGGCGTCTGTGCCGTAGGCGGAAATGCCGTCCGGGAATTCCTTGCGCGTGGCCTTGGTGATCTTTTCCGCATCGCGTGGATTCATCAGGCCGGTGGTGCGCTTGACGATCAGGTCTTCCAGGCCGATGCCGTCGATCAGGTCGATAGGGTCCAGGGTGTTGCCTTTCGACTTGGACATTTTTTGCCCTGTCGAATCGCGCACCAGGCCGTGTACGTACACGGTTTCAAACGGCACCTTGCCGGTGAAGTGCGCCGTCATCATGACCATGCGCGCGACCCAGAAGAAGATGATGTCGAAGCCCGTCACCAGCACGGACGATGGCAGGAAAGCCTTCATGTCCGGCGTTTCTTCCGGCCAGCCCATGGTCGAGAACGGCACCAGTGCGGACGAGAACCAGGTGTCGAGCACGTCGTCGTCGCGTTTCAGCGGGCCGGTGCTGCCAGCGGCCTGAGCCTTGGCTTGCGCTTCGGCTTCGGTCTTGGCGACAAAAATATTGCCCTGGTCATCGTACCAGGCCGGGATTTGATGGCCCCACCACAGCTGGCGCGAGATGCACCAGTCCTGGATGTTGTTGAGCCATTGGTTATAGGTGGTGCTCCAGTTTTCCGGCACGAACTTGATTTCGCCGCTGGCTACTTTGTCGAGCGCCGTCTCGGCAATCGATTTGCCCGGGAAGAAAGTGCCTTCCGGGGCTGGTTTGCTCATGGCGACAAACCACTGGTCCGTCAGCATCGGCTCGATGACCACGCCCGTGCGGTCGCCGCGCGGCACCATCAGCTTGTGCGGCTTGACTTGTTCCAGCAAGCCTTGCGCGTCGAGGTCGGCCACGATCTGCTTGCGGGCAGCGAAACGGTCCAGGCCGCGATACGCTTCTGGCGCGTCGTCGGTGATTTTGGCGTCCAGCGTCAGGATGACGATTTGCGCCAGCTTGTGGCGTTGGCCCACGGCGTAATCGTTCATGTCATGCGCTGGGGTAATTTTTACGCAGCCGGTGCCGAATTCCTTGTCGACGTATTCGTCGGCGATGATGGGGATTTCGCGGTCGGTCAGCGGGAGTTTCAGCATCTTGCCGACCAGTGCCGTATAGCGCTCGTCGGTCGGATCGACGGCCACGGCCACGTCGCCCAGCATGGTTTCAGGACGCGTGGTCGCCACCGTCAGGAAACCGCTGCCATCGGCCAGCGGGTACTTGATGTACCACATCGAGCCGTCTTCTTCTTCGGACACCACTTCCAGGTCGGACACCGCCGTACCCAGCACCGGGTCCCAGTTGACCAGGCGCTTGCCGCGGTAGATCAGGCCTTGTTCGAACAGGCGCACGAAGACGTCGGTCACGACTTTCGAGCGTGGCTCGTCCATCGTGAAGTATTCGCGTTTCCAATCTGGCGAAGCGCCCAGGCGGCGCATCTGGCCAGTGATGATGGAACCCGATTTTTCTTTCCATTCCCACACTTTTTCCACGAATTTTTCGCGGCCCAGGTCATGGCGCGAAATCTTTTGCGCGTCCAGCTGGCGTTGCACGACGATTTGCGTGGCGATGCCCGCGTGGTCGGTGCCCGGGATCCAGGCCGTGTTGTGGCCCAGCATGCGGTGGTAGCGCGTCAAGCCATCCATGATGGTCTGGTTGAAGGCGTGGCCCATATGCAAGGTGCCGGTGACGTTCGGCGGCGGCAACTGGATGCTGAAGGAAGGTTTTCCGGCATCGAGGGTGGCGGTGTAGTAACCGCGTTGTTCCCACTCGGTGCGCCAGAATTGTTCAATGTCGGCGGGCTCGAAAGACTTGGCTAATTCCATGATTTGGCGTGTGTTTGGCAAAAGGAACCATTATAGATGACACGGCAAGTCCTGCGCCGTGGATGACCCTGTTTTTCAGTCTTTTGGCGGCCTGGCGGCCGATCGGATGGCAACAGAACGGGGGATAATCGTTGCTCAGTGTTATCATAGCCGCCTTGGTACTGCCTCCCAGCTTTGCGGACAGTGCCAGCGGCGCATGGTCATATTGACTATCTGCCCGCATCATTCGTGCCGGCCGCAGCAGCGGTCCCGGCCATTTCAGGCGCTGTCCTTAGGTACTCATTAGGTACTCCTTTGGGCGCCTGAGCCACGCGCGCCGCCAGCGGTGCACCATTCACGGCGGACACCCGCGCGCCATTGTTTTTGCCGGCCGCGCCGCCACAGCTTAGCCAGGAACTCTGGCCCGTCGTCTTTCGATACGGCATCGCGAAGCAGGCTACAGCACGCCTGTGGCTGCGCCATGGCCCTCAGCTTTCCTGGTTTCGCTTGCATTAAGGAAACTACCATGAAAAAAATTGCGCTCCCGCTCTGTTTCGGCCTTGCCGCCGCCCACGCCGCCATTCCCGTCGCCCACGCCCAGTCCTCCGTTGACGTGTATGGCTTGATGGATGCGGCCCTGGTGCAGGAACGCGGCATCAGCAAGCTCACCAGTGGCGTATCGGCCGGATCGCGCCTGGGCTTGCGTGGTACGGAAGACATCGGCAATGGCCTGCAAGCCGTATTCACCCTGGAAGCGGGCTTGCTGACGGACACGGGCGGTTCCGACCAGGCCGGCCAGCTGTTCGGCCGCCAGGCCTTTGTCGGTATCAAGAGTCCGCTGGGCATGCTGACGGTGGGCCGCCAATACAATCTGCAAAGCCAGGCGCTGACGGATGTGGCCGACCCCTTCGAGGGCGGCATGGCGGGCGCTTCGACCAATATTGCCGGTTATTCGGCCACCCGCATCGACAATACCGTGCGCTACACCTCGCCGGAATGGCGCGGCTTGACGGCGATCGCCATGTTGGGTGCAGGCGAACACTCGGGCCTGGCTGCCGATCAGCGCTCGCTGGGCCTGTCGCTCGGTTACGTCAATGGCCCTTTGACCCTGCGCCTGGCGCGCCAGAGCCGGGGCGGCGAACCGGGCAAGGCCAATGTCAATAACACCATTCTCGCTGGCAATTACAGCTTTGGTCTGGCCACCGCTTTTGCCGGCTACGGCAGCAATACAGGCGAGGGCAGTTCCATGTTCTTTGCCGAAAATCCATACGGCGCACCGGTCGCGCCGACCGTGTCGACCGATAGCCGCGACGCACTTGTCGGTGTGGCCGTGCCGCTGGGCGCCACCACCTTGCTGGCGTCCTTCATCCACAAGGACGACCGTAACGCAGCCAACCGCGATGCGCAGCAATTGGCCATCGGCGCCACTTATGCTTTGTCGAAACGCAGCAAGTTCTATGTGGCCTACGCACAGATCCGCAACCGCAATGGCGCCGCCTATATGGTGGGCAACGCTACCGAAGTGGGCAGCGGCGACCGCGCCTTGAATATCGGCTTGCGCCACGCGTTTTAATTCGCTCTAGGCGGGCAGCATGTTGTTTTCGCGCAGCAGCCGTTCAAAGGCAGGCGCGGCCAGCGGGCGGCTGAACAGATAGCCTTGCATCTGGTCGCAGCCGTGCTGGCGTAAAAAATCGCATTGCTGCTCCGTTTCCACGCCTTCGGCGATGACCTTCAGGCGCAGGCTGTGCGCCAGCGCAATGATGGCGTGCACGATGGCGGCGTCGTCGGCGCTGTGCAGGATGTCGCTGACGAAGGATTTATCGATCTTCAGCACGTCGATGGGGAAATGGCGCAGATGCGCCAGGCTGGAATAGCCGGTGCCGAAATCGTCGATCGACAATTGCAGCCCCAGCGTCTTGAGCTTGCCCATGGTGACGATTGCCTGCTCCACGTCTTGCATCATCATGCTTTCCGTCAGTTCCAGTTCCAGGAAGCGTGCTTCCAGTCCAGTTGCCGCCAAGATATCCTTGACCGATTGCAGCAAACCGTTTTGCCGGAATTGCCGTGCGGACAGATTGACCGCCAGCCTTACCTCTCCCAGTCCTGCTTGCTGCCATGCTTTTGCCTGCGCACACGCCGTGTGCAGCACCCAGGCGCCGATGGGGACGATGAGTCCCATTTCCTCGGCCAGATGGATGAAGTCGCCTGGCGCTATGGTGCCCAGGCTGGGATGCTGCCAGCGCAGCAGCGCTTCCATGCCGACCATCTTGCCGCTGCACAAGTCCAGCTGCGGCTGGTACACCAGGTGGAACTGGCCGCGTTCGAGCGCATGCCGCAGTTCGCTTTCCAGGTTCAGCCGGGCCAGCGTGCTGGCATTCATGGCCGGCGCATAACTTTGCCAGTGGTTGCGCCCTTGCTCCTTGGCGCGGTACATGGCGATGTCGGCGTGCTTGATCAGCGTTTCCGCGCTGTCGCCATCGTCCGGGTAGCTGGCCACGCCCATGCTGCAAGTAAGAAAAAATTCATGCTCGGCCACCTGCAGCGGCTGCGCCACGGCGTCCAGCACGCGCTGCAGGATGGCCTGGCCCGTATCGTTGTTGGCAACTTGCGGCAGCAGCAGCACGAATTCATCGCCACCCAGGCGCGCCACCGTATCGACTTCGCGCGTGGCGTTGCGCAGCCGCTCGGCGATCAGTTTCAGCAGGCTGTCGCCGGCACCGTGGCCCAGGGTGTCATTGACGAACTTGAAACGGTCGAGGTCGATGAACACCACCCACACTGGCACGGTGCTGCGCCGCGCCGCCGCCATGGCCTGTTCCAGCCGTTCGCGCAGCAGCAGGCGATTGGCCAGGCCCGTCAATATATCGTGCCGCGCCTGGAATTCCAGTTCCTGCTCGAAGCGCATGACGGTGCTGATGTCGTACTGGGCCACCACGAAATGACTGAGCGCGCCGTGGCCGTCATCGTGCACCGGGGCGACGAACAATTCACTCCAGTAGCTGCTGCCGTCCTTGCGGAAATTGCGCACGATGGCCTTGCCTTCGCGCTGTTCGCGCAGGGCCGCGGTGATTTCCTGCATGTCCTGGCGCGCGTGGTCGGGGCCTTGCACGTCTTCCAGGCGCTGTCCGAGGACGTCGCCGGCCGCATAGCCGGTGATGCGTTCAAAGGCCGGGTTGACGTATTCGATCAGGTGGCCGGGGGCGTCGGCGCTGCACAGGATGATGGCGGTCGACGACACTTCGATGATGCGTTCGCGCAGGCGCAGCGACTTTTCATTGCGCATGCGCGCGGCGATATCCTCGGACAGGCGCAGGTTGGCAAACTGCAGCGCTGCCGTGCGTTCGCTGGTAATGCGCGCAATCACGCTGTTGCGCGACACCAGCTGATAGACATAGGCGGCGGCCAGCAGGCTCGATAACAGGCCACCCAGCAGCACGTACAGCGCGCCGCGGCGGTTGGCGTCCAGCGGCATGCCGTGCGCGGGCAGCATGGCGGCGCTCATCGCCTGCAGGTTCGCATGGTTTTCCAGCAACAGCCGGGCGCTTTCCGATTCGATCTGCCGCGCCGAGGCGTAGCACAAGGCGGTCAGGCACAATCCGGCAGCCAGGGTGAGCAGGGCGGAAGTGGAAACAGAAATGGAGATGCGTTGAAAGAAAGATTGCATGGTGGCGTCCGATGGCGGGGTGCGCCGAAGCCGATCCGTGATCAGGCAACCCGGGCAGTGATCAACTGTAGGGCGCGCGTCGCGGCAGCGTCCGTTCGGTAGCGAACGGACGGAAATGCCGATAAGTAATATAGTCAGGTCCTGATGCAAGCTGTGTGTTACGCTGCACCGCGTGGCGGCTCTCGTTCCGACGCCTTATAACTTATCCCCTAGCTGACGACTGGAAACCAGGAATCCTGACCATGTCCAGGCCGCATGCTCTGCAACACAATCCGAATCAAAACCATTTGCTCGCCGCCATGCTGGACGACGATTTCGCGCGCCTGGCGCCGCACCTGGAGCAGGTGCCCATGCTGCTGGGCGATGTCATTTATGACTCTGGCGACAAAATTCATCATGTGTACTTTCCCACCACCGCCATCGTCTCGCTGCATTATCTGCTGGAAAACGGCGGTTCATCAGAAATCGCCGGCGTGGGCAATGAAGGCATCGTCGGCGTGTCGCTGTTCATGGGCGGCGGTTCCACGCCCAGCCGCGCCGTGGTGCAGACGGGCGGCATCGGCTTTCGCCTGAAGGCGCAGGTGCTGATGGACGAGTTCAACCGCTCCGGCCCGGTGATGCGCCTCTTGCTGCGCTATACGCAAGCCTTGATCACGCAAATGTCGCAGACGGCCGTGTGCAACCGCCATCATTCGGTGGAGCAGCAGCTGTGCCGCTGGCTGCTGCTGACCATGGACCGACTGCCGAACCGCGAGCTGACCATGACGCAGGAATTGATCGCCAATATGCTGGGCGTGCGCCGCGAAGGCGTGACGGAAGCGGCGGGCCGCTTGCAGGCGCGCGGCTTCATCAGCTACCGGCGCGGCCATATCACCGTGCAGGACCGGGCCGGGCTGGAAGGCCATGTCTGCGAATGTTATGGGGTAGTCAAGAAAGAGTTTGGCCGCTTGCTGTCGGACGTGCGCCGCCGTCAGGACCGCTGAGTGCCGTCCTTCGCACGCTTTTCCCACCTGTCACCCTCTGGATTATGCATATGCACACCGTAAATAAAACAAGTACCGGCCTGCCGTCGCGCTGGCCCATGGCGCTGGCTTTTGCATTCAGTGCCATCGTGCTGCTGGCCGTGGGCGTGCTGGCCTGGCACGGACCGCATCCGACGGCGGGAGTGATCGATGCGCTGGTGCTGCTGTTGCTGATGCTGTTGATCGCGCTGTACCGGCGCACGGTCGCGGCCGGTTTGCCACGCCAGTTGCTGAAAGCGGGCGCCTTGCAGGACGCGATTTTCAACAGCGCCAATTTTTCCTGCATCGCCACCGACGCGCAGGGTGTAATCCAGATATTCAATGTGGGCGCCGAGCGCATGCTCGGTTATGCAGCCCATGAAGTGGTCGATAAGCTGACGCCGGCCGGTATTTCCGACGCACAGGAAATCATCGCCCGCGCGCAGGCGTTGAGCGCCGAACTCGATACACCCATCACGCCCGGCGTGGAAGCGCTGGTGTTCAAGGCCAAGCGCGGCATCGAGGATATTTATGAGCTGACCTATATTCGCAAGGATGGCAGCCGCTTCCCCGCCATGGTGTCCGTGACAGCCTTGCGCGACGCGCAGAGCAAGGTCATCGGTTATCTGCTGATCGGCACCGACAACACGGCCCGCAAGCGGGTCGAAGCGGAACAGGCGCTGCTGGACCAGCGCCTGCAAGAACACGAGCAATACACGCGCTCGCTGGTCGAATCGAACAACGTGGAGCTGGAAAAGGCCCGCCAGGTGGCGGACAAGGCCAACCGCGCCAAGTCCGAATTCTTGTCCAGCATGAGCCATGAACTGCGCACGCCGCTCAACGCCGTGCTGGGCTTTGCCCAGCTGATGGCTTCCGATGTGCCGCCGCCCAGCGTGCCGCAGCAGCGCTCGCTCGAACAGATACTCAAGGGCGGCTGGTATCTGTTGCGCCTGATTAATGAAATTCTCGACCTGGCCATGATCGAATCGGGCAAGGTCACCATGTCGGAAGAGGCGATGTCGCTGCTCGACGTGCTGCAGGATTGCCAGGCGATGATCGCGCCCCAGGCGGAAAAACGCGGCATCGACATGCATTTTCCTCAATGCGGCAGGGCATTTTATGTGCATGCCGACCGCACGCGGGTCAAGCAGGTGATGATCAACCTGCTGTCGAACGCCATCAAATACAACGAGAGCGGCGGCAGCGTGCGCGTCGAATGCAGCCAGCACGGCAACCGCGTACGCGCCAGCGTGACCGACAGCGGCGCCGGCCTCAGTACCGAACAGATGGCGCAGCTGTTCCAGCCCTTCAATCGCCTGGGCCAGGAAAGCGGCACGGAAGAAGGCACGGGCATCGGCCTGGTCGTCACGCGGCAATTGGTGGAATTGATGGGCGGCGAGATCGGCGTCGACAGCACGGTCGGCGTGGGCACCACCTTCTGGGTCGAATTCAAGGCGAGCAGTGCGCCCGAGCTGGTGCTGGGCCAGGGCGAAGCGCTGCCGGTGGTGCAGGAAAACCAGGAAACCCAGCGCACCTTGCTGTACGTGGAAGACAATCCGGCCAACCTGGCGCTGGTCGAACAGCTGATCGCGCGCCGCAGCGACCTGAAGCTGCTGACGGCCATCGATGCGCATCTGGGCATGGACCTGGCACGCACCTATCAGCCGGACATCATCCTGATGGACATCAACCTGCCTGGCCTCAGCGGTTTTGGCGCCTTGCGCCTGTTGCACGACGATCCGCTGACCAGCCATATTCCCGTCATGGCGCTGTCGGCCAACGCCGTGCCGCGCGACATAGAAAAAGGCCTGGAAGCGGGTTTCTTCCGCTACCTGACCAAGCCGATCAAGGTAGCCGAATTCATGGATGCGCTGGACGTAGCCCTGCACCACGCGGCCGCCCACGGCCTGGCCGACGACATTCACGCATTACGCTAATCAAGCATTTTTTAGGAATACACCATGTTGCAAGCTACCGAGATTTTGAACGCCAGCATCCTCGTCGTCGATGACCAGGAAGCCAATGTCATGCTGCTCGAGCAGATGCTGCGCAACGCCGGCTATACCCGCATCAGTTCCACCATGGACCCGAAAGCCGTGCACGCACTGCACCAGGAGCACCGCTACGACCTGATACTGCTCGACTTGCAGATGCCGGAAATGGATGGTTTCGAAGTGATGGAAGGCTTGCGCGGCCTCGAGGTGGGCAGCTATCTGCCGGTGCTGGTGATCACGGCCCAGCCGGGCCACAAGCTGCGCGCATTGCAGGCGGGCGCCAAGGATTTCGTCAGCAAGCCGTTCGACCTGGTGGAAGTGAAAACGCGCATCCACAATATGCTCGAAGTGCGGCTGCTGTACCAGAAGCTCAATGAGTACAGCAAGTCGCTGGAAGTGATGGTCGATGAGCGCACGGCGGAATTGCGCGCCAGCGAGGCACGCTTCCAGCGCTTTACGGAATTGTCTTCGGACTGGTACTGGGAACAGGATGCGCAGGGTAACCTGACGCGCTTTTCCGGCCCCGTGGCCGAGATGCTGGGCATCGGCAGCGCCGAAGAGCCGCAGCGCTGGAACGCCGATGAACGGGCCCTGCTCGATGCCAAGATCGCCGCGCGCGAGCCGTTTCTCGATTTTATCTACAGCCGCAGCAATCCTGACGGCAGCACGCAGTACCTGCAGGTGAGCGGCGAGCCGATGTTTGACAATGGCAGCCGCTTCATCGGTTACCGTGGCATCGGCCTCGACGTGAGCGACCGCCTGCGCGCTCGCCTGCCGTGATGTAAACTACACCTTGTTGACATGCACAAGGAGTGATCATGGCTGAGAAATCGCCACCCAAATACTGGTTCCCCGCCAAGAGCTACGGCATGGGCTGGGGCTTGCCCATCGTCTGGCAGGGCTGGCTGGTGTTCCTGGCGGCGCTGCTGCTGTTCGCCTGCGGCGCCTTTTTATTTCCGCCACAGGAATCGCTGCTCGCTTACATCGTGTATGAAGCGGCCGTCTTCGCCCTGTTGATCGGCATCTGCGTGCGCAAGGGAGAGCCGACGCGCTGGCAATGGGGCAAGAAGAAATAGCGCTCACTTTATTTGAAAGACGCTTTATTTAGGGCGTATAATTGCTCCGCTGCCGCAAGGCGGCAAACGCTAGGGGTCCTGCCTTCGCTGTGGAAACACGGTGAAGCGCGGGTGAGAAATACCCTCCGAACCTGATCTGGATAATGCCAGCGAAGGGAAGCTTTAGGATGCTGCACACCCGTTCATTGATTGTTTGATTGAGCGTGCGCCGTGTACATCCGAACCTCCTTAGCTGGCTCCAGGCTTAAAACAGTCTAGCCAAGGAGCCAAAATGAACGCCAATCCGAAATTCTTTTCCGCCACCGCCACGGTGGATCAAGCCGCCATCGCGCCGCTACCGAATTCACGCAAGATCTACGTCGAAGGCAGCCGTCCCGACATCCGCGTGCCCATGCGCGAAATCAGCCAGTCCGATACCGAAGCCTCGTTCGGCGGCGAGAAAAACCCGCCGATTTATGTCTACGATACCTCCGGTCCGTACACCGATCCCGAGGTGCAGATCGACATCCGCTCGGGTCTGGATACGCCGCGCCTGCCGTGGATCGCCGAACGGGCCGACACGGAAGAATTGCCTGGTCCGACCTCCGACTACGGCATCGCGCGCCTGGCCGACCCCAAGCTGGCCGAGCTGCGCTTCAACCTGCACCGCAAGCCGCGCCGCGCCATCGCCGGCAAGAATGTCACGCAGATGCACTATGCGCGCCAGGGCATCATCACGCCGGAAATGGAGTTCGTCGCCATCCGCGAAAACATGCGCCGCCAGGAGTATTTGCGCGAGCTGCGCGCGTCCGGCGCCATGGGCGAGCGCCTGGCCGACCTGATGGGCCGCCAGCATGCTGGCCAGTCGTTTGGCGCCAGCATCCCGGCTGACATCACGCCCGAATTCGTGCGCGAGGAAATCGCCCGCGGCCGCGCCATCATCCCGGCCAATATCAACCACCCGGAAGTCGAGCCGATGATCATCGGCCGCAATTTCCTGGTCAAGATCAACGCCAATATCGGCAATTCGGCCGTCACCTCGTCAATCGGCGAGGAAGTGGAAAAAATGACCTGGGCCATACGCTGGGGCGGCGACAACGTGATGGATCTGTCGACCGGCAAGCATATCCACGAGACGCGCGAATGGATCATCCGTAACAGCCCCGTACCGATAGGCACCGTGCCGATTTACCAGGCGCTGGAAAAGGTCAATGGCAAGGCCGAAGATCTGACCTGGGAAATTTTCCGCGACACCCTGATCGAACAGGCCGAGCAGGGCGTCGATTATTTCACCATCCACGCGGGCGTGCTGCTGCGCTATGTGCCGATGACGGCCAAGCGCCTGACCGGCATCGTGTCGCGCGGCGGCTCCATCATGGCCAAGTGGTGTCTGGCGCATCACCAGGAATCGTTTTTGTACACGCACTTCGAAGAGATTTGCGAAATCATGAAGGCGTATGACGTATCGTTTTCGCTGGGCGACGGCTTGCGCCCCGGTTCCATCTACGACGCCAACGATGAAGCGCAGCTCGGTGAATTGAAAACCCTGGGCGAGCTGACGCAGGTCGCCTGGAAGCACGATGTGCAAGTCATGATCGAAGGCCCTGGTCATGTGCCCATGCAGCTGATCAAGGAAAACATGGACTTGCAGCTGGAGCAGTGTGGCGAAGCGCCGTTCTACACCTTGGGACCGTTGACTACCGATATCGCGCCCGGCTACGACCACATCACATCCGGCATCGGCGCGGCCATGATAGGCTGGTATGGCACGGCCATGCTGTGCTATGTGACGCCGAAGGAACACCTGGGTTTGCCGAACAAGGCCGACGTCAAGGATGGCATCATCACGTATAAAATCGCCGCGCATGCGGCCGACCTGGCGAAAGGCCATCCGGGCGCGCAGATCCGCGACAACGCGCTGTCCAAGGCGCGCTTTGAATTTCGCTGGGATGATCAGTTCAATATCGGCTTGGACCCGGACAAGGCGCGCGAATTCCACGACGAGACCCTGCCCAAGGATTCAGCCAAGGTGGCGCATTTCTGCTCCATGTGCGGCCCGCATTTCTGTTCGATGAAGATCACCCAGGAAGTGCGCGAGTATGCGGCCGGCATCGGCATCTCGGACGATGCGGCGCTGAAAAAAGGCATGGAAATCAAGGCCATCGAATTCGTCAAGAACGGCGCCGAGCTGTATCGCAAGGTCTGACGCAGGAGAGATTGCAATGATAGAGATCGTCTTGAACGGCGCACCGCACCAGGTGCCGCCACAGCACACTTTGTTTGATTTGATCACCGCGCTGTCGCTGCAAAACCAGGCGCTGGCGCTGGCCGTCAACCGCAGCGTTGTGCCGCGCAAGGTATGGCCCGAAAGAGTCCTGGAAACCCGGGATCAAGTGGAAATCGTACGCGCCATCGGTGGCGGCTGAAGGATAAGGAAAAACACATGGATATGGGAACACAGAATGACCTGCTGACCATCGCAGGCAAGCAGTATCAATCGCGTTTGCTGGTCGGTAGCGGCAAATACCGTGACTTGCCGCAAACGCGCGAAGCGACCGATGCGGCCGAAGCGGAAATCATCACGGTAGCGATACGCCGCGTGAATATCGGCCAGGACCCGAACGCGCCCAGCCTGCTCGACTTCGTGCCGCCCGAGCGCTACACGATCCTGCCCAATACGGCCGGCTGCTACACGGCGAAAGATGCCGTCTACACCCTGCAGCTGGCGCGTGAATTGCTGGGCGGGCGCAAGCTGGTCAAGCTGGAAGTACTGGGCGATGAAAAGACTTTGTTCCCGCATATGCCGGAAACCCTGGTCGCGGCCGAAGCGCTGGTCAAGGATGGCTTTGACGTGATGGTCTACTGCAGCGATGACCCGATCCAGGCGAAAATTCTGGAAGAGATCGGCTGCGTGGCCGTGATGCCGCTGGCCTCTTTGATCGGTTCGGGCATGGGCATCTTGAATCCGTGGAATCTCTCGCTGATCATCGAGCAGGCCAAAGTGCCGGTGCTGGTCGACGCGGGCGTGGGCACGGCGTCGGATGCGGCGATCGCCATGGAACTCGGTTGCGACGGCGTGCTGATGAACACGGCGATCGCCGGTGCGCGCGATCCGGTGCGCATGGCCCGCGCCATGAAGCTGGCCGTGCGGGCCGGACGCGAAGCGTTTTTGGCGGGACGGATGCCGAAGAAATTCGCCGCCTCGCCCTCGTCGCCGATGGCCGGCCGCCTGGCGTGATGGCAGTCACGCGCAACACGGTACTGGTGTTTGCCGGCGTCGACCCTTCGGGCGGCGCCGGCATCGCCGCCGATATCCTGGCCATCGCGGCGCAGGGCGCGCATGCGCTGCCGGTGATAACGGCCCTGACGGTGCAGGACAATGACCGCGTGTATGGCGTCGAGCCGGTGGCGCCCGATTTGCTGCGGCGCCAGGCGCAGGCCCTGATAGACAAGATGGCCATCCACGCCATCAAGATCGGCATTCCCGGCAGCGCGGCCAACGCGCGCGTGATCGCCGAACTGGTCGCACAGCTGCGCCAGCGTCAGCCGGGTTTGCCGGTGGTGCTGGACCCGGTGCTGGCCAGCGGCCATGGAGACATGCTCAGCCGCGACGATGCGGTACAGGCGCTATCTCCTTTGCTGCCCGTCACTACCGTGTTAGTACCGAATGGGCCGGAAGCGCTTGGCCTCAGCGGACAAGCCGCGGTGGCTGAGCAGGCGGCTTTTTTGCGGGCGCAAGGCTGTGCGCATGTGCTGGTGACGGGCGGTCATGGCGAGGATGACGTGGTCGTCAACCGCTGGTTCGCAAGGGATGGCATGTGCCGTGCCTGGACCTGGCCCCGGCTGCCTGGCGAATTTCACGGCAGCGGCTGCACCCTGGCTGCCGCCATCGCGGCGCGCCTGGCGCAGGGGCAGGCCATCGAGTATGCGCTCGATGGGGCGCAAGCGTATTGCCATGCTGCTTTGGCTGGTGCTTATGCCGTGGCGGCGGGGCAGTTCATGCCGCAGCGGCTCAATGATCTACAGGAGAAATAATGCGTGGACTGTATCTGGTGACCCCCAACTGGGATGACACCGACAAATTGCTGGAGGTGAGCGAACTGGCCTTGCGCGCTGGCGTGGCGCTGCTGCAGTACCGCCACAAGAGCGCCGACGCGGGCCAGCGGCGCGCGCAGGCGGCCGCCTTGCTGGCGCTGGCGCGCAAGTACCAGGTGCCCTTCATCATCAATGATTTTGTCGACCTATGTGAAGCGCTGGACGCCGACGGCGTGCATGTGGGCGGCACCGATGCTTCGGTGGCGCAAGTGCGCGCGCAGCTGGGGCGTGACAAGATCGTCGGCGCCTCGTGCTACGGCGACATGGCGCTGGCCCATGCGGCGCAAAAGGACGGCGCCAGCTACGTGGCGTTCGGCGGCTTTTACCCGTCGCTGGTGAAAAAATACGCGGTCACGACGGCGCCCGATATCGTCTTGCAAGCCAAGCGCGAAATCGCCTTGCCGTGCGTGGTGATCGGCGGCATGACGCCGCACAACGCGGCCCCGCTGGCTGCGCGTGGGGCCGATATGGTGGCGGCCATCAGCAGCGTGTACCAGGCGGACGACCCGGTTGTTGCGGTGAGGCAATTCAATCACTTGTTTGGTGCTTGAAATCGCTGCTTGACGATTGGCGCGCCGCGGCTGTTTTGGCAGATAATCGGCATATAATAAGAGCATCGTTCATTACCGAGGTTTCTTTACCCATGAGTCAGCCAGCCGCCGCGAAACGCCTTATCCTGATCGTTGACGATGACCAGCTCCTGTTGGAATTCCTCGGCGAAGTCCTGCGTCATGCCGGTTATGAAACGGCGCTGGCCAATTCGGCCGAAGTGGCGCTGCAATTGATCGCCCAGCGCGAACCCGACCTGGCCCTGCTCGACATCCATATGCCCGGCATGTCCGGCCTGGAACTGGCCAAGCGCCTGCATGGCGAAACGGCCGTGCCCTTCATGTTTTTGTCCGGCAGTGGCGACAGTGAGTCGGGCAAGCAGGCGGCCGCTTACGGCGCCGTCGGCTACGTGGTGAAACCGGTCGATGAAGGCCGTTTGATGCCCGCGTTTGAAGCAGGCCTGGCGCGCGCCGACGATATCCGCCAGCTGCGCCGCACGGAACTGAACCTGAATGCGGCGCTGGCTGCCGGCCGTGAAACCAGCCTGGCCGTGGGCCTGTTGATGGGTAAATTCCAGACCGACCGCAATACGGCTTTCGAAGTGCTGCGCGACCATGCCCGCTCCAGCCGCCGCAAGATCAACGAGATCGCCAGCCAGCTGCTGCTGGCCGAGGAAACCCTGAACGGCTTGCATGGCGCCTTTTTGAACCGCGCCAAGACCAAGTAAGCTTCCGGCATGGGCGCCTGCGATGCGTGCCCGTTTGTTATCATGTGAAGATGTGGCGTGTTGTAGTTAAGTTCAAGCGCCCGATCCCATCACCGACAGGACAGACATGAAAACCAAAGCAGCAGTGGCATGGAAGGCGGGCGCGCCTTTGACGATCGAGGAAGTGGACCTGGCCGGCCCGCGCGAAGGCGAAGTAATGGTTGAAATCAAGGCCACCGGCATTTGCCATACCGATTACTACACCTTGTCGGGCGCCGACCCGGAAGGCATCTTTCCCGCCATCCTGGGCCATGAAGGCGCCGGCGTGGTGGTCGATGTAGGGCCGGGCGTCAAAAGCCTGAAAAAAGACGATCACGTCATCCCCTTGTACACGCCCGAATGCCGCCAGTGTAAATTCTGCCTGTCGCAGAAAACCAATCTGTGCCAGTCGATCCGCTCCACGCAAGGCCGTGGCTTGATGCCCGATGCGACCTCGCGTTTCTCCATCGACGGCAAGCCCATTTTCCATTACATGGGCACCTCGACTTTTTCCAACTACATCGTGGTGCCGGAAATCGCCCTGGCGAAGATACGCTCCGACGCGCCGTTCGATAAAGTCTGCTACATCGGTTGCGGCGTGACCACCGGCGTGGGCGCCGTACTGTTTACAGCCAAGGTGGAAGCGGGCGCCAATGTGGTGGTGTTCGGCCTGGGCGGCATCGGCCTGAACGTGATCCAGGCCGCCAGGATGGTCGGCGCCGACAAGATCATCGGCGTGGACATCAACCCGGCGCGCCAGGAAATCGCCCGCAAGTTCGGTATGACGCATTTCGTCAACGCCAACGAAGTGGAAAACGTGGTCGACACGATTATCCAGCTGACCGATGGCGGCGCCGATTACAGTTTTGAGTGCATCGGCAACACCACCACCATGCGCCAGTCGCTCGAGTGCTGCCACAAGGGCTGGGGCCAGTCCATCATCATCGGCGTGGCGGCGGCCGGCCAGGAAATCTCTACCCGTCCGTTCCAGCTGGTGACGGGCCGCGTATGGAAGGGTTCCGCTTTCGGCGGCGCGCGCGGACGCACGGACGTGCCGAAGATCGTCGACTGGTATATGGAAGGCAAGCTCAATATCGACGACCTGATCACGCACCGTTTGAAACTCGATGACATCAACCAGGGCTTTGATTTGATGAAGAGCGGCGAATCGATACGCTCCGTCGTACTGTATTAACACTGGATCAAGCTACGCCGTACCACGGCGTTTTTGCGGAGACCTTTGGTCTCCGTTTTTTTATCCGGCCCACTTGTGGTCCATCGCGCTGGTATGCCGTTCAGCCCCCCTTTTTGACGTTTCGTCGCCTTGCGCTCGATGTACTGGCCAACTGACGTTATCTTACCCATGCCGTACCACGGCACTTTCCGCGGAGGTCCCCACCTCCGCTTTTTTTTGCCTGGACGATTTACCATCCATCGCCGGAACATGCCGTCCAGATACCCGTTTTGACTGTCTATCGCGCGCCGCTGGAGGTGCGTGACGCCCGGCGCTACAGTCCAGGCTCTATCACTTTTTAACGAGGCAGCCATGAGCACTCCCCATCGTTTGATCCTCAGCCTGGCCGGCATCCTTATCAGCGGCAGCGTGCTGGCCGTGCAGCCGCCGGAAGCTCCCCGGCCTCCTGTGGCGCCTGCGCCACCGGGCAAGCAAATTAATGTGTTCAACGGCGCTGACGAGGGGTATGCGCTGGTCGATAGCAGCAAGGACAGCGTTACCACCACGGGCAGCGGCATCGATGGCGTGCAGATCAAGCATTTGAAGGAAACGGTCAAAGGCCAGTTCCTGTGGTTCCGCGACCAGGGCAAGGCGTATCTGCTGCAAGACGCGACCTTGTTGGCCAGGATCAATGCAGCTTGGCAGCCTACGCAGGAACTTGGTCAGCAAATGAGCAGCCTGGGCAAGCAAATGGGGGCGCAAGGCAAGAGCATGGGCGCCTTGGGCAAGCAGATGAGTGCCCAGGGCCGCAATCAATCGGCCGCAGCGCGCAGCGAGAGCGAGCAAATGAAGGCGCTGGGCCGCCAGCAAGGAGAAGTGGGACGTCAACTGGGTCAGGCCTCACGCCGCCAGGCGCTGGCCAGTAGCGATAGCGAGCGGGCAGCGGCCGACCGCGAGGTGGAGAAATTGCAGGCAAAGATGGAAAGCCTGCAAGACCAGATGGAGCAGCATGGCGACCGTCTTGCCGCGATGAATGATCGCGATGATGCTTCGATGCAAGCCTTGTCGCGGCAAATGAAGGAAAACGGCAAGCCCATGGATGCGCTGGGCAAACAGATGCAGGCGCTGGGCAAGCAGCAAGAGCAAGCGTCCAAGGCAGCTGACAAGGCGACGCGCGCCATTATCGAAGAAGCCTTGCGCAGCGGCAAAGCCAGGCCTGTCTGATTGCCTGCCTGTGCCTGACGTAGGTGAACGGTAAGCACCTGAGCACCTGAGCGGCGCCGCGCTGGCGTCATTGCGCTATGCTGTGGGCACCAGCAGTCAAGACGGGAGTGCCCAGCATGATGTCCCGGACCACGATAGCAGCGCAGCCTGCTTCCCTGTGCACGGTCGCCGCGCGCCCCTGGGTGCTGGCCGCCACGATACTGGCGTCGAGCATGGTGTTTATCGACGGTACGGTAGTGAATGTGGCCTTGCCGGCGTTGCAGCAGGAATTCAAGGCCAGCGCCAGTGCCGTGCAATGGGTGGTTGAATCGTATGCATTGTTCCTGGCGGCATTGTTGCTGGTGGGCGGCACGGCCGGCGACCGTTATGGCCGGCGCCGCGTGTTTATCGTGGGCGTGCTGGTGTTTGCCGCCGCATCGGTCTGCTGTGGTTTGAGCGGCAGTGTGGGCCAGCTGATGGTTGCCCGCGCCGTACAAGGCATCGGTGGCGCTTTGCTGGTGCCGGGCAGCCTGGCCTTGATCAGCGCTTCGTTTCCGGAAAACCAGCGCGGCAAGGCGATCGGCAGCTGGTCTGGCTATACGGCCATCACGGCGGCCATCGGGCCGGTGCTGGGCGGTTTCCTGATCGAACATTTTTCCTGGCGCTGGGCCTTCCTGATCAATATCCCGCTGGCGTTGCTGATCTTGCCGCTGACCTGGCGTTACGTGCCGGAAAGCCGCGATCCGGACGCGCCTGCCCGCCTGGACTGGACGGGTGCGGCATTGGCCAGTGCCGGGCTGGCCAGCCTGGTGTATGGCTTGATCGCCTCATCGAATCAGGGCTGGGGTGATGCTGGCGTGCTGGCGGCCTTGGCTGCTGCACTGGTGTTGCTGGCCGCCTTCGTGGCGGTCGAGCTGCGTCATCCGGCGCCCATGTTGCCGATGCATTTGTTCCGTTCGTGCGATTTCAGCGGCGCCAATCTGCTGACCCTGCTGCTATATGCGGCGCTCGGTGGCGGCCTGTATTTCTTTCCTCTCAATTTGATACAGGTGCAAGGCTATTCGGCGCTGGCGGCGGGCGCCGCCTTGCTGCCCTTTGTCTTGCTGATGTTTTTCCTGTCACGCTGGAGCGGCGGACTGGTCGACCGTTACGGCGCCAAGTTGCCGCTGGTGATAGGTCCGGCGATTGCAGCGCTCGGGTTTGCCGTGTTCACGCTGCCCGGTATCGGTGGCAGTTACTGGACCACCTACTTTCCGGCGGTACTGATACTGGGCTTCGGCATGTCGGTCGCGGTAGCGCCGCTGACGACCACGGTGATGAATGCACTGGACGCCAGCCTGGCCGGCGTCGCTTCCGGTATTAACAATGCCGTGTCGCGCCTGGCGGCCTTGCTGGCGATTGCCGTGTTCGGCATCGTCATGGCGCTGGTGTTCAATGGCGTATTGAACAGCCGCTTGAGTACGGTTGCCGCAAAGCCGGCCGTGGTCGAACAGGTGAGGGCGCAGCGGGCACGGCTGGCGGCCATCGAATTGCCGGCGCACATTAGCGCCGAGGAAGCGGCGGCACTGAAACAGGCGATTGAACAATCGTATGTCGCCGGTTTTCGCTGGGTGATGTGGCTATCGGCCGGGCTGGCGCTGGCCAGCGCCCTGTGCGCCTGGCGCCTGATCGGCAATAAACACGCCGGCGGGAAAAAATCCTGAGCGGCGTGCCGGTATAATCACGGCATGCAAAATCTTCTTCACAACCTCAATCCCGAACAATTGGCCGCCGTCACCTTGCCGGCGCAACATGCTTTGATCCTGGCAGGTGCCGGCTCGGGCAAGACCCGCGTGCTGACCACCCGCATCGCCTGGCTGATCCAGACCCAGCAAGTGTCGCCGGCCGGCATCCTGGCCGTGACCTTTACCAATAAAGCTGCCAAGGAAATGCTCACGCGCTTGTCGGCCATGTTGCCGATCAATACGCGCGGCATGTGGATAGGCACCTTTCACGGCCTGTGCAACCGCTTGCTGCGCACGCATTACCGCGATGCCGCCTTGCCGCAAACCTTCCAGATCCTCGATTCACAGGATCAGTTGTCGGTGATCAAGCGCTTGCTGAAGGCGAACAATATCGACGATGAGAAATTCCCGCCGAAGACGGTGATGTATTTCATCAATAACGCCAAGGATCAGGGCTTGCGCGCCAGCGACGTGGAAGCGTATGACGCGCATGAACGCAAGATGGTTGAGCTGTATCAAATCTATGATGACCAGTGCCAGCGCGAAGGCGTGGTCGATTTTGCGGAATTGCTGTTACGCACCTATGAATTGCTGAGCCGCAATCAGCCGTTGCGGGAACATTATCAGGCGCGTTTCCGCCACATCCTGGTCGACGAGTTCCAGGATACCAATAATCTGCAATACAACTGGCTCAAATTGCTGGCCGGCCATGGTAGCCGCGATGGCGGCGCCCTGTTTGCCGTCGGTGACGATGACCAGAGTATTTATGCTTTCCGTGGCGCCAACGTGGGCAATATGAGCGCCTTCGAGCATGAATTCCAGGTGCAGAACTTGATCAAGCTGGAGCAGAACTACCGCTCGCACGGGCATATCCTCGACAGCGCCAACTTGCTGATTGCGAACAATAGCAAGCGCCTGGGCAAGAATCTGCGCACGGACGCGGGCCATGGCGAGCAGGTGCGCGTGTATGAAGCCAGCTCCGATTTGCAGGAAGCGCAGTGGATCATCGAAGAATCGAAAAGCCTGATCGCCGACGGCGCCTCGCGCAGTGAAATCGCGATTTTGTACCGCTCGAATGCGCAATCGCGCGTGATCGAGCATGCGCTGTTTTCGGCCGGCATGCCGTATCACGTGTATGGCGGCCTGCGCTATTTCCAGCGCGCCGAGGTCAAGCACGCGATTGCCTATTTGCAATTGATGGATAACCCGCACAACGATTCGGCTTTCTTGCGTGTGGTGAACTTCCCCACGCGTGGCATCGGTGCCCGTTCGATCGAGCAATTGCAGGCGGCGTCGGAACAATACGGCATTTCCTTGTACGCGTCCGTGCCCTATGTGGCGGGCAAGGCGGGCAGTTCGCTGGCCGGCTTCGTGAAATTGATCGAAGGTGTGCGTTTTGAAACGCAGCAATTGTCCTTGCCGGAAATGGTGAGAGTGGTGCTGGAAGCGAGTACCTTGCTGCAGCATTACCAGAATGAAAAAGAAGGCGCCGACCGTATCGAGAATCTGGAGCAGATGGTCAGCGCCGCCAGCCAGTTCATCTCCGAGGAAGGTTTTGGCCAGGGCGCACCAGCCCATCTGGGACCGGCCGCGCAGGCGCAATCGGGCGCATCCGTGCTCAACCAGGATGGTATCGAGATCCTGGACGCCGACGCGCCATTGCCAGCCGTGATGTCCCCGCTGTCCGCTTTCCTGTCGCACGCCTCGCTGGAAGCGGGCGACAACCAGGCGCACGCGGGCCAGGATGCCTTGCAGATGATGACGGTGCACTCGGCCAAGGGCCTGGAATTCGACAATGTCTTCATCACGGGCCTGGAAGAAGGCTTGTTCCCGCACGAAAGCAGTTCCAAGGAAGAGGGCGGCGTGGAAGAAGAGCGGCGTTTGATGTACGTGGCGATCACGCGTGCGCGCAAGCGTTTGTACATGAGCTTCTCGCAGACGCGCATGTTGCACGGCCAGACTCGCTACAACATGAAATCGCGTTTCTTCGATGAGTTACCTGAAGAATCCTTGAAATGGTTGTCGCCGAAAGTGCAGGCCAACTGGTTCGGTAACCGCAAGTCCGCCTGGGATGAAGCGCCGCGCACGGTGGGCAGCCTGGGCTCGGACAATGCGATTGCGCAAAAGATCGCGCAGAAATCGACCGGCCCCGGCTGGCGCATCGGCGAATCGGTGGCCCACGCCAAGTTTGGCGAAGGCGTGATCGTCAATATCGAAGGCGGCGGTGGCAATGCCCGTGCGCAAATCAACTTCGGCCAGCACGGCATGAAGGTGCTGGACCTGGGCATCGCCAAGCTGGAGAAGCTGGGACGTTAAGTCTCTGCGGCGATAAAAAAGGCAGCCTGTACAGGCTGCCTTTTTTACATCTGGATCTCCATCACATCAGTCTGCTGGCTTGTCCAGCGATACTTTCTTGCTGTCATCTACCGGCAAGCCAAAGATCTGGCGATAGGCCGCATAAAATGAGCAGTGCATGATGATGGTTAAAATCATCGATAGCGGTATCATCAACTGATACATGATCGAGCCAGTGCCAAACAGCATAACAAGCAGTTGGCTGGTGATGAGGCTGATGGCAGACCAGCTTGCTGCGAACACGAGAAAAGCCGATAGCGACCGCCAGACGGCAAAAAAGCTGAAGAACAGCGCTTTGCCCAGGCTGACTTTTTGCCAATAGATCAGCGGTGCTGCAAAGCAGAAGGCCATGGCGGCTGGCACGTAGACTGCCATGGCCAGCAAGATTGCCAGACTAACATTCGGTCTGAGCGCGGCTTCCTTCTGTGATAATTGTCCTGTGACTACTTGCCACAGCGTGCCATTGTCGATCAGCGTCGAGATGCCAAGCGCCACGATCGCCACGACAATGTACAGCACGCCTAGCCCGAACAAGACCGGGAAGGCCGGCTTGCGGAAACCCGACAGTAGCAAACTGGGCAAGACGCGTTTGCCCTGGTCGATGTTCAGGCAGCCTTGTGCGAAGGCAACAGAGAAGACGGGCACGAGTATGACCGGCAGCAATTGGCCCAGCAGGGGAATGATACCGACGGCCAGCATGCAGAACATATAGCCGAAAAATAGCATCGACATGCCGCCGGCTTGCTTGCGAAACAGGGCGAAACCCTGTTTCACCCATGACCAGCCTGTACTTGCAGGTAATTTTTCCATTTTTTAAAACAATTCAGGGGCAGGTGTGGCAATACGTTCGCGCAGTATGCGTTCGAAATGCGCCGGATCGTGCGGAGTCAGCATTTCCGCTACGCGCGGCTGATAATAATCGTACAGGCGCGACAGCCAGAAGCGCAGCGCGGCGGCGCGCAGCATCGGCTGCCATGCCGCGTGCTCTTCGGTCGTGAACGGCCGTACGGCCTGGTAGGCGGCTAGCAGGGCGCGCACTCTCGGCTGGTCGAGCACGCCCGTGTCCAGATCGATGCACCAGTCGTTGACGGTGACGGCCACATCGAACAGCCAGGTGTCGCAACCGGCAAAGTAAAAGTCGAAAAAGCCCGTCAGCTGTACACCGTCAAACATGACGTTGTTGCGGAACAGGTCGGCGTGCACGGGGCCGCGCGCGATGGCTTTATAGGTATCGCAAGCAGCAAAGGCATCCTGGAAATGTATTTCCGAGCGCAACAGATGCGCCTTGCTCTCATCCAGGTGCGGCAATACCAGCGGCGTGGTGGTGTTCCACCAGTCCAGTCCCCGCAAATTGGGCTGCTGCAGCGGAAAATCTTGCCCGGCCAGATGCATTTTTGCCAGCATGGCGCCGACGGCCGCGCAATGCACGGCTTGCGGCGCCATTTGCGAACTGCCGCCGAGCTTGCTGACGATCGCGGCCGGCTTGCCTTGCAGGGCAGTGACCAGTTCACCATCGGCATTCGGAATGGGATTGGGCACCAGCACGCCGCGCTCGGCCAGGTGGCGCATCAGTTGCAGATAAAACGGCAGTTGTTCAAAGCTCAGGTTCTCGAAGATCGTCAGCACGTACTCGCCGCGCTCGGTACTCAAGAAGAAGTTACTGTTTTCGATGCCGGAAGCAATCCCTTTGAGCGCCAGAGGCTTGCCGAGTGGAAATTGTGTCATCCACTGGCCGATATCGTCCAGGTGTAGCGGGGTAAAAACTGCCATGGGAAAGAAGGTGTGAAATCCAAAAAGTCAAAAAAAGCCTGCTACCCCGCAGATGGGCGGGGCAGGGCAACAGAAGGTGCTGATTTATTTGGTCGGTTGAGGCGGTTCTGGCGTGGTATCGGCCGCGTCGTCGTCGCGCTGTTTCTGTTTTTTCTTGCCCAGGTCGAATTCCAGTACTTTCCATTGCGGGCCGCGCAGCTGGCTATTCGTCGGGTCGCCAGGCGTGCCCGGTTTCATGTAATAGGTGCTGCCGCCGGTGCTGACTTTGACTTCACTGACGACGCCGGCTTCGCGTTTTTCCGTAATTTGTTGACGGGGAGCTACTGGTGCGACGGTAATGGGCGCGTCGCCGGCTTCCTCGATCTGTTCCAGCTTGGGCGGTGCATCGCTGGGCTTGGCCGGCGTCTGGGCGCCCGCAATGGCCGAAACTGCCAACAGTGGCAGGGCCAGGAATTGCCAGAATGTGGATGTACGCATCATGATGGGTTCGCTTCCATGTGTGGACTGCAGCAGTGCAGTGTATTCAGTGTATTAAATGCGATGCGATAAATTTGTCTACAGGCCATTGTAACAAACTGGTACGCAATGCTGTTTTAAAACGCTGAAATGGCCACCACTTGCCGGCCAGTGTACATTTACCAGGCTGGTAGCGCTAAAAAGCGGGTGCAGCATGGCCATAAGTGCAGCCCTAAACTCTGCGATAATTGTGTGATATTCCACCCGCCTGCTGCTTTTCCTTTTATATCCTGCAGGTGCGGCTCACCTTATTTTATTGGCATTATGCAAAATACCCTGCTGTTGGTCGACGGTTCCAGTTATCTTTATCGCGCTTTCCACGCGCTGCCCGACTTGCGCAGCCCGGACGGCTACCCGACGGGCGCCATGCATGGCATGGTCAATATGCTGCGCCGTTTGCGCGCCGACTACCCGGCAGCCTATATCGCCTGCGTATTCGATGCCAAGGGCAAGACTTTCCGCGACGATATGTATGCCGAATACAAGGCCACGCGCGCGTCCATGCCGGACGACTTGCGTTTGCAGATCGAACCCATCCATGAAGCCGTGCGCGCCATGGGCTGGCCCATATTGATGGTCGAAGGCGTGGAAGCGGACGACGTGATCGGCACCCTGGCCGTGCAGGCGGCGAGTGCCGGCATGAACGTGGTGGTGTCCACCGGCGACAAGGATCTGGCGCAGCTGGTCAACGGGCAAGTTACCCTGATCAATACCATGAGCAATGAAAAGCTCGACGAAGCGGCCGTGCTGGTCAAATTCGGCGTGCCGCCGAACCGCATCATCGATTATCTGTCGCTGATCGGCGATACGGTCGACAACGTGCCGGGCGTGTCGAAATGCGGTCCGAAAACGGCAGTGAAATGGCTGACGCAGTACGACAGCCTGGAAGGCATCATGGAAAACGCCGCCAAGATCACGGGCGCCGTCGGTGAAAACCTGCGTACGGCCCTGCCATGGCTGCCGCAAGCGCGTGCCCTGATCACCGTCAAGACCGATTGCGACCTGGCCGGTCACATGACGACGATAGCCGATTCCCTGCAAGCGAAAGGCGAAGACAAGGAAGCCTTGCTGGCCTTCTTCCAGCGTTATGGTTTCAAAGCATTATTGCGCGAACTGGGCGCCACGCCGCCGCCGATGTCGCCGGTGGGTGCGCCAGTTGCCGGCGCCAACACCACCGGCGACATGTTTGCCGATGCCGCGCCAGCCCCGGCCGCCGAGTATGAAACGGTGCTGACGGAAACCCAGCTCGATCGCTGGATCGAGTTGATCAATGCTGCGCCGCTGACGGCCGTCGATACGGAAACGACCTCGCTGGAACCGATGACGGCGCAAATGGTCGGTATTTCCCTGTCCGTGGCTGAACACGCTGCCTGCTATATTCCACTGGCCCATGATTATGCGGGCGCGCCTGACCAGTTGTCGCGTGAACACGTGCTGGCAAAACTGCGGCCGTGGCTGGAAGATGAAAGCAAGCCCAAGCTGGGCCAGAACCTGAAATACGACAGCCATATCTTCGCCAACCATGGCGTGACCTTGCGTGGTGTCAAGCACGATACCTTGCTCGAATCGTATGTGTTCGAGTCGCACAAGAAACACGACATGGATGGCCTGGCCCTGCGCCACCTGAACTACACGACGATTCCATTTGAAGACGTGTGCGGCAAGGGCGCCAAGCAAATCACCTTCAACCAGGTGGAAGTGGAGCAGGCGGCCAAATATGCGGCCGAGGACGCCGACATCACCTTGCGCCTGCACAACGCCATGTGGGGCAATGTGGCTGCGGATGAAAAACTCACTTTTATTTACGAAAAGATCGAGTTGCCGACGGCGATAGTCTTGCAAAAGATCGAGCGCAATGGCGTGCTGATCGACGATGCCTTGCTCAATATCCAGTCGGCCGAGCTGGCCGTGAAAATCCTGGAACTGGAAAAGAAAGCCTATGAACTGGCCGAGCAGCCCTTCAACCTGGGTTCGCCCAAGCAGATCGGTGAAATCTTCTTTGAGAAGCTGAAATTGCCGGTGGTGAAGAAAACCCCGACCGGTGCGCCATCGACAGATGAAGAAGTGCTGCAAAAGCTGGCCGAAGATTACCCATTGCCAAAAGTGCTGCTGGAATACCGCGGCATGGCCAAGCTGAAATCGACCTACACGGATAAATTGCCGAAGATGATCAACGTCACCACGGGCCGCGTGCATACCAATTATGCGCAAGCCGTGGCCGTGACGGGGCGCTTGGCGTCGAACGACCCGAACTTGCAGAATATTCCGATCCGCAGTGCGGAAGGGCGCCGTATCCGCGAAGCATTCATTGCGCCGCCGGGCAGCAGCATTGTCTCGGCCGACTATTCGCAAATTGAATTGCGCATCATGGCGCATATCTCGGGCGATGAAGCCATGCTGCGCGCGTTTGCCGAGGGCATCGATATTCACCGCGCCACCGCCGCTGAAATCTTTGGCGTACCGGCCGCCGAAGTACAAAGCGAGCAGCGCCGCTACGCCAAGGTGATCAACTTTGGCCTGATCTATGGTATGAGCGCGTTTGGCCTGGCCGGCAACCTGGGCGTGGACCGCACGGCCGCGCAAAGCTATATCGACCGTTACTTTGCCCGTTTTTCTGGCGTGAAACAATATATGGAAGATACGCGCCAGCAAGCCAAGGCGCGCGGCTATGTGGAAACCGTGTTTGGCCGCCGTTTGTGGCTGCCAGAAATCAACTCGCCAAATGGCCCGCGCCGCCAGGGCGCCGAACGGGCGGCGATCAATGCACCGATGCAAGGCACGGCCGCCGACCTGATCAAGCTGGCCATGATCGCCGTGCAAGGCTGGCTGGAGCAGGATGGCTTGCAAACCAAGATGATCATGCAGGTGCACGATGAACTGGTGCTGGAAGTGCCGGACGCCGAACTGGAACTGGTCAAGCGCAAGCTGCCGGAACTGATGGCGGGTGTGGCTGCATTGAAAGTGCCGCTGACGGCCGAAGTGGGCGTGGGCAAAAATTGGGATGAAGCGCATTAAAACGTCAGCCGAAACATTGTGAACGCACTACTTTCAGGAGAAACGCATGCATGACATGATCAAGGATTGTGAAAGTTTGCTGGGCCAGAGCAGTTTGTCCGGGCCCGATGGCCGGCGTGGTTTCCTGAAGGTGGCGCTGGGCACGGGCTTTGCCGTGGCCGTGCTGCCGGTGGCGGCGCAAAACGTCATCAAGACCGATACCGTGGGCTTGATCGCCGGCACCATGACGGTGATGGTCGATGGCCAGGCCGTGCCCGTGTATGCGGCCCAGCCGGAAGGCAAGACGGGGTTGCCCGTGGTGCTGGTGATTTCCGAGATTTTTGGCGTGCACGAGCATATCGCCGACATGGCGCGCCGCTTCGCCAAGCAGGGTTATCTGGCGCTGGCGCCCGATTTGTTCGTGCGCCAGGGCGATCCGACCAAGGTCAGCAGCATTCCGGAATTGATGAAAGGCATTATCGCCAAGACGCCCGATGCGCAAGTCTTGTCCGATCTCGACGCCGTGGTTGCCTGGGCGAAACAGAATGGTGGCGACACCAGCCGCTTGGGCATTACCGGTTTTTGCTGGGGCGGCAGGGTCACCTGGCTGTATTGCGCGCACAATCCGGCCGTCAAGGCGGGCGTGGCCTGGTATGGCCGCCTGGTGGGGGAACCTAGCGCCTTGATGCCGACCAATCCCATCGATATCGCCCCTACCCTGAAAGTGCCGGTACTGGGCTTGTATGGCGGCAAGGATACGGGCATCAGCCAGGAATCGATCGCCAAGATGAAAGAAGCGCTGGCCAAGGGCGGCAACCAGTCCGAGTTCGTGGTCTACCCCGACGCGGGCCATGCCTTCAACGCCGATTACCGGGCCAGCTATATCGCGGCCGATGCGAAAGACGGCTATGCGCGCTGCCTGGCGTGGTTCAAATCGCACGGCGTTGCGTGATCTGGCTCGTCCTGCAACGTTTCTTCTCCATCATTTAATGTGACAAGCACACCGGGCTGAAAATGCCCGGTCGCGCCTCAAGCGTGCCTCAATGCAGTACAATTGCATCTTCCCTGCGCTACGCTGCCGCCAAGCGCTCAAAAAAATTAAATAATTAGCAATATTGCAGTCATCAGGCCAGACGCCAGCACAGCGGGCGCCCGTGACCCGGCGCCCATTTTGAGGTAAGAAATCATCGATCCCGTCCTTTTATCCATATTGCTCGCGACCACCATCGCGGGCCTGTTCAGCATTACCGCGGCGGCGATTTTTTCGTTTGCATTCTTGTCCAAGGTGGTCGAGCGCATGGTCAGCCTGTCGGTCGGCATCATGCTGGCGACTTCCCTGCTGCACGCCTTGCCGGAAGCGTTCGAGTCGCACGCGGACCCGCGCAGCCTGTTTGCCACTCTGCTGATCGGCTTGCTCGCCTTTTTCCTGCTGGAAAAATTCGCCATATTGCGCCATTCCCACCACCATGAAGGCGATGGCCACCACCATGCCCACGGCCACGACAAGCACGAGGCGGGCAAGGCGGGCTGGATGATTTTGGTCGGTGACGGCTTGCATAACTTTACGGACGGCATACTGATCGCGGCCGCCTTCCTGGCCGACCCGAAACTGGGCCTGGTCACGGGCCTGGCCATCATCGCGCATGAAATCCCGCAGGAAATCGGCGACTTCATCGTGCTCTTGAACGCCGGTTTCTCGCGTCTGCGCGCCTATGTCTTCAACCTGCTGTGCAGCCTGATGGCGGTAGCCGGCGGCTTGCTCGGTTACTTTACCCTGGACCGCGCCAGCAATCTGATCCCTTACGTGCTGGTGTTTGCCTCGTCCGGCTTCATTTATATTGCCCTCTCCGACCTGATGCCGCAGATGCAGCGCCGCGCCACCCTGCGTGAAACCATCCCGCAAGTGATACTGATCGCCGTGGGCGTGTGTATCGTGCTGTTTTTGACACGGCACCGGCACGGTATTTGATACGCATCGCCAGGATGCAGCAAGAAAAATGGCGGACCTGCTGGTCCGCCATTTTTCTAACTGCCCTTCGCCACCGGCCGCGCTGGATCCGCACACCATTCACTCCACGAGCCCGGATACAGCGCGGCGCCCGGCAAGCCGGCCACTGCTAAAGCCAGCAGGTTGTGGCAGGCCGTCACGCCCGAACCACATTGCATGATGGCCGATTCTGGTGAGGCGATCAGGGCCTTGAAGTCGTGTTTCAAGGCTTGGGTACTCTTGAAACGGCCGTCGGCTTGCAGGTTGTCTTTGAAGAAACGGTTTTTCGCTCCCGGAATATGGCCGCCGACCGGGTCGATGGTTTCATTTTCCCCACGGAACCGGTCTGGCGCGCGCGCGTCGAGCACGGTCACCGCCTGGCTTTCCAGGTTTGCCACCACCTCTTGCACCGTCACGCTGCGTGTCAGGCTGGGTTTTTCGGTGATATTACCGCTTGCGCGCGGTGGTGCAACAGGCGTGACCAGTGGCAAGTTTTCTGCTTGCCAGGCGGCCAGACCGCCATCGAGCACGGCGACGGCCGGGTGGCCTAGCCAGCGCAGCAACCACCACAGGCGCGCCGCAAACATGCCGCCTTGCGCATCGTAAGCGATCACTTGCGTGTTATCGCTGATGCCCCAGGCACGCAGGGTGGCCAACAGCTTGGCGCGGTCGGGCAGCGGATGGCGTCCCGTAAATTGCGGACCGAAGGCCGTCTTGGGGCCGGACAGGGCCGTGTCGATGTCGGCAAACTGGGCGTTCTGGATGTGGCCGGCGGCAAAGGCGTCGCTGCCGGCTTTGTGGTTCAGCAAGTCATGGCGGCAATCAAGAATGACCCAGTTGCTCTCATTCAGGTGCTGGGCCAGCTCGCTGGCGCTGATCAAGGTCGTGTACATAACAACAAACTCCTTCAGACTTCACTGGCGATGGGATCGGTGCGCGTGGCCGAGGTGGCGGGCGCGTTACGGCTACGGCTATTGTAGTAGGTTGCGGCGATGCCGGAGCACAGGATGACGGCGATGCCCAGCCAGCCATGCCAGTCGAACAGGTCGCCAAAGATCACCACGCCCCAGAAGCTGGAAAAGATGATGCCCGTATATTGCAGATTGGCTACCACCAGGGTCTTGCCCAGTCGATAGGCGCGCGTCATGGCCATTTGCGCCATGGTGGCGCACAGGCCGATGGCGGCCAACAAGCCGATGCCAAAGCCGCTGGTATGCGCATGCCAGACGACGGGGCCACCGCCCGCGCTGGCCACATGGCCGATCACGCCGGCAAAGAAATTGACCACCGAGAAATAAAACACCACCCGGTATTCGGGCTCGCCCAGCAAGCCAAGCTTGCGCACCTGCAAATAGGCCAGGGCCGACAGCATGCCCGAGATCAGCGCCGTGATGGCGCCGCCCAGTTGATCTGTCTCAAACACGGGGCGCAGCAGCAGGGTCACGCCGACAAAGCTCATGGCAATCGCCGCCACCAGCGGCCATTCCGCCACTTTGCCGCCTTTCCACCAGCCGCCGGCCAGCAGGATCACGGCGATCCAGATGGGCGCCATATAGTTCAGGGTCATGGCGGTGGCCAGCGGCAAGATGGAAATCGCATAAAACCATAACCACAGGGCGATCACGCCGACCACGCCGCGCCACAGATGCTGGCCCGGCATGCTGGTCTTGAAGCTGCCGCCCTGGTACAGGATGGTGGACGCCATGATGGTGATGCCGATGATGCCGCGATACATGACGATTTCCGAGGTGGAATACATGTCCGAGGCCAGTTTCACGCAGACACCCATGATGGCAAACATAAAACTGGCAAACAGCATCCAAAGCGAGTGCATTTGATTCCTGACAAACGAGAAGATAAAAAAAGGCCGCACGCGGCGGCCTTGGAAACTACAGTTCGATATTGCTGCGGTACCACTCGTGGAAATGCTGCATGCCATCTTCCATCGGCGACTGGTAAGGGCCCACTTCGCTCACGCCGCGCGCCATCAGCACCTTGCGGCCGGCATCCATGCGCAGGGCGATTTCATCGTCCTCGACGCAGGTTTCCATATAGGCTGCCCGTTCCGCCTCGACCAGTTCGCGTTCGAACAGGGCAATTTCTTCGGGGTAATAGAACTCCACCACATTGCGGGTCTTTTGCGGACCATCCGGCCACAGGGTTGAGACGATCAGCACGTGCGGATACCACTCGACCATGATGTTGGGATACAGGGTCAGCCAGATGGCGCCATACGGTGGCGCTTCGCCGCCACGGAATTTCAGCACCTGTTCCTGCCACTTTTGATAGACCGGCGAGCCAGCTTGCTGCAAGCCGCGGTGCACGCCCACCGTTTGCACGCTGTAATCCTTGCCGAACTCCCAGCGCAGGTCGTCGCAGCTGACAAAGCTGCCCAGGCCCGGGTGGAACGGTTCGACGTGGTAATCTTCAAGGTAGACTTCGATGAAGGTTTTCCAGTTGTAATCGCACTCGTGGATTTCCACGTGGTCGAACAGATAGCCGGAAAAGTCGAGCTCTTTCGACACGGAAAGTTGTTTCAGCTTGTCCATGACGTTGTAGCCATTCTGTTCGAACAGCAAGCCGTTCCAGCTTTGCAGCGGCGTTTTCGACAGGTTCAGGCACGGCGTTTCAGGGAAATGCGGCGCGCCGATCAATTCACCCTTGAGGTCATAGGTCCAGCGGTGCAGCGGGCAAACGATGTTGTTGGCATTGCCGCGGCCATTGAACATCAGCGCCTGCCGGTGGCGGCACACGTTGGACAATACTTCGATGCCATTGGCGTTGCGCACGAGCATGCGCCCTTCGTTCTCAGACGCCAGGGTCGCAAAATCGCCGGTTTCCGGCACCATCAGCTCATGCCCGACATAGCGCGGACCGGCCTGGAATAATTGCTGCATTTCACGCTGCAACAGCGTTTCGTCAAGATAGACGTGGACCGGAAGTTGCGCGTTTGAACGCGCCAGCTTGGCGTGAGTAGCCAGATCGGACATCCCAACCCCCCATAAATGTACAACGGTCAGCAGTTTGCCAAGTCATCCCCCGGCAAGCGCTACAGAGAGAAAGAATCCGCAAAGACCTGAATTCAAATTTGTTGAAACGGTATTTCGGACAGAACCGGAGATTATAACGCGGATCGGGCGCGAGATTGCCAAAACCCCCAGCAAATCCATGTTTTTCCTGCACAAGATACGCAGCTTGTGTGCTACAAGCGCGACTCTGGCTGCCAATTTCCGGCAGATGGGGGCGATTACGCTAAAATCCACAGACAGGATGACACTATTTCCACAACTATCTCCTCTTTTGAGCCAGCTTCCAGAGCGTCGTTCACGCTTTAGTTTTCACTTAAGAGTGTGGTTTGTTCTAAAATAACGCTTCCATGCTGGCCGGGCATCCCCGCCTTCTCCCTACAAGCCCCTGGCTGCCACGAAGAGAACTGAGTTTATGTCGAAGAAATTAACTGCCGCTGCTGCCCCGCCGGCCTCGTTTGAAGAGGCAATGGCTGAATTGGCGCAGCTGGTAACGCAAATGGAAGCGGGCCAGCTGCCGCTGGAAGCTTCGGTCGCGGCCTATCAGCGCGGCTCCGAACTGGTCAAGTACTGCGCGGCCCAGCTCGATGGCGTCGAAGCCCAGGTGAAAGTACTGGAAGGCGATTTGCTCAAACCGTTTACGGATAATGGCGAGGCCGCACAATGACGGCCGGCCTGGATACGGTCGGCGTGACTTTCGGCGACTGGATGCAAGCGACACAGTCGCAGGTAGAAAGCCAGCTCGATCAATTCCTGCCATCGGCAGACACTGTGCCGCACAAGCTGCACGCGGCCATGCGCTACGCGCTGCTGGGTGGCGGCAAGCGCGTGCGCCCCTTGCTGGTGCGCGCCGCCGGCGAGCTGTTTGATGCGGACGCGGACACGGTGGCGCGCGCCGCCTGTGCGCTGGAAATGATCCATGTGTATTCGCTGGTGCACGACGACATGCCCTGCATGGATGACGATGCCTTGCGCCGTGGCAAGCCCACCGTGCACATCGCCTACGATGAAGCGACGGCCCTGCTGGTAGGCGACGCGCTGCAATCGCAAGCTTTCATGCTGCTGGCCGAAGGCGCAGCCATTCCACCGGCGCGGCAAATGGCCATGCTGCGCGTGCTGGCGCAAGCCTCGGGTTCCGCCGGCATGTGCGGCGGCCAGGCAATAGATCTCGACAGCGTGGGCTTGGCCTTGGCCTTGCCGCAGCTGGAACAGATGCATCAATTGAAAACCGGCGCCCTGTTGCGGGCGGCCGTGGTGCTGGGCGCGCTGGCTGGCAAGGATCTCACGCCTGACGAGATGACGGCGCTGAACGCCTATGCGCGCGCCGTGGGCCTGGCCTTCCAGGTGGTCGACGACGTGCTCGACGCCACCGCCGATTCTGCCACGCTGGGCAAGACGGCAGGCAAGGATGCGGCGGCCAACAAGCCGACCTATGTATCGATACTGGGGCTGGAGCCATCGAGAGCCCTGGCAGAACAATTGCGGTGCGACGCCCATGCGGCGCTGGCGCCATTCGGGGACAAGGCACGCCGCCTGCGCGAGATGGCAGACCTGGTCGTGCAGCGGAAGGCATAAATGAAACTCTTAGAAACCATCAATGAACCGGCGCAAGTGCGTAAACTTGCGCGTTCGCAACTGACGCCGCTGGCGCAGGAATTGCGCAGCTTTTTGCTCGATTCCGTGTCCAAGACGGGCGGCCATCTGTCGTCCAACCTCGGAACGGTCGAGCTGACTGTTGCCCTGCATTACGTATTCAATACGCCGCACGACCGCATCGTGTGGGACGTGGGCCACCAGACTTACTCGCACAAAATCCTCACCGGCCGCCGCGAGCGCATGCATACCCTGCGCCAGCGCGACGGTATTTCGGGTTTCCCGAAACGCGATGAAAGCGAATACGACACCTTTGGCACGGCCCATTCGTCGACCTCCATCTCGGCCGCCCTGGGCATGGCGCAAGCGGCCAAGATCAAGGGCGATCCGCTGCACGCGATTGCCGTGATCGGCGACGGTTCGATGACGGCCGGCATGGCGTTCGAAGCGATGAACAATGCGGGCGTGCAGGAAGACATCAACCTGCTGGTGATCCTCAACGATAACGATATGTCGATTTCGCCGCCCGTGGGCGCGCTGAACCGCCATTTGGCGCGCCTGATGTCGGGCCAGTTCTACGCAGCCGCGAAAAACGTCGGCAAGTCCGTCTTGCCCGGCCCCGTGCTGGAACTGGCGAAACGCTTTGAAGAGCACGCCAAGGGCATGGTGGTGCCTGCCACCATGTTCGAAGAGTTCGGCTTCAATTACATTGGCCCTATCGATGGCCACGATCTCGATTCGCTGATCCCGACCCTGCAAAACATCAAGCAGCTGAAAGGCCCGCAATTCCTGCACGTGGTCACGAAAAAAGGCCAGGGCTACAAGCTGGCCGAAGCGGAACCGATTCTGTACCACGGCACCGGCAAGTTCAATCCGCTTGAGGGCATCAAGCCGGCCACGGCGCCGGCCAAGATGACGTACACCGAAGTGTTCGGCAACTGGCTGTGCGACATGGCGGCGCAAGATAAGCGCCTGGTCGGCATCACGCCGGCCATGCGCGAAGGTTCGGGCATGGTGAAGTTTGAGCAGCAATATCCGGCCCGCTATTTCGACGTGGGTATCGCCGAGCAGCACGCGGTGACCTTTGGCGCAGGCCTGGCTTGCGAAGGCCTGAAGCCGGTAGTGGCCATTTACTCGACCTTCCTGCAGCGCGCCTACGATCAGCTGATACACGACGTGGCGCTGCAAAACCTGGACGTGACGTTCGCGCTGGACCGCGCCGGCCTGGTGGGCGCCGATGGCGCCACGCACGCTGGCAATTACGACATGGCGTTTTTGCGCTGCATCCCGAACATGGTCATCATGGCCGCCTCGGATGAAAACGAATGCCGTCAAATGCTGACCACGGGCTACCACTATCCGGGCCCGGCGGCGATTCGCTATCCGCGCGGCGCCGGCGCTGGTGCAGCCATCGTGCAGGAATTGACGAGCATCGAAATCGGCAAGGGCGAACTCAAGCGCCAGGGTAAACGCATCGCCATCCTGGCCTTTGGCTCGATGGTGGCGCCAAGCGTGGCGGCGGGCGAGCAGCTCGACGCGACGGTGGCCAATATGCGTTTCGTCAAGCCGCTCGACGTGGCGCTGGTGAAACAATTGGCCGCTGACCACGATTACCTGGTGACGGTGGAAGAGGGTTGCATCATGGGCGGCGCCGGTTCGGCCGTGGCGGAAGCGCTGGCGCTTGAGGCCATCGTCAAGCCTGTATTGATGCTGGGCTTGCCGGACAAGTTCATCGACCATGGCGACCCGGTGCAGTTGCTGAAAAGCGTGGGCCTCGATGGCGCGGGCATTGCCGCCTCCATCCTCCAGCGCTTTGGCGACACGGCGCCGCGGCTGGCGGTGGTCAGCTGATTCAGACGAAAGCGACACTGCGGTGTCGCTTTTTTTTCGCATGATTCCGGTGTTTACGCTGCACTGCAACATTTTGGATCGCGGCAATGATACGATCCTGTTTTCATCCTCAACGAAGCTGACCTTGCGACTCAGGACACTCCATCGCCGCGCGCGCACCTCGACCAGCCGGTTTGTGACGGCGCTGCATGTGCTGAGCGACAAATTGGCACAGCGCCGCCCCCTGTGGATGGTGACCCTGGCCATCGACGAAACCAATCTGTCCGAAGGCTTGCGCGCCGCCAGCGCCGCCAGCGCCGTGCTGCTGCTGGGGCTGCTGCTGGACCACCCCGATTTCGCCTGGGCCGCCATCGGCGCCTTCTGGACTTGCCTGGCGGACGCGGCCGGCACGCGGCGCATGCGTTTTGTCTCGATGCTGGGATTCGGCTTGCTGTCGACCGTGGTGGGCGGACTGGCGGCGCTGGCGGCCGGCCATGGTTTGCTGATGGCGGCGATTGCCGTGCTGCTGTTTTCCTGGGCCGGCGCGCTGGCGCGCATCTGGGGCGCTGCCACGGCGCAGGTGGCCATCCTGGCGGCCACGGCCAGCGTCGTGATGGTCACCCATCCGCTCCATTCATTGACGCAAAGCGCACCGTTCCTGGGCCTGTATCTGTTTGGCTGCGTGTTTGCCACCGTGCTCAGTTTTACTGTCTGGCGCATCCACCCCTTCGTGCCCGCCCGGCGCGCCGTGGGCGCTGCCTATTCGCGCCTGGCCGGCATCGCGCGCGACAATGCACGCTACCTGGCGCAGGACAATGAACAGGGCGACACTGCCGCGCATGGCGCCAACTACCGTTCGCAGGCGCGCGCCGCACTCGAGGCGGCGCGGGTGGCGCTGGCCGCCGTGCCACCAGCGCGCGCGGGCCGTGGCGACTTGTACGACAACCTGCTGCTGGCGCTCAGCGACGCCGAACGCATCTTTGCCTACCTGATCGCCGTCACGCATTCCTGTGAACGTGAACGGCCGCGTTTGCGGCATGATCCGCGCGCGCGGCGCAGCCTGGAAGCGATGGCGGTGCTGCTGCGGCGCCTGGGTTTATCGGTACAGCGCCAGCCTGATGTGGCACCGCTGGCCTTGCAGCGCCGCCTGACGGCGTGCGGGCGGCGGCTGGAAGCGGCGCTGGGCGCCTTGCTGCCCTTGCGCCTGAACGTGGAATTCATGGACCTGGGCATGGCGCGCGCCACCGAGCTGCCTTGGCGCGAGCAAGCCTTGCTGTCGCTGGCGCAAGCCTGGCAAACGCTGAAGGTCAACGCCACGCCCCGTTCCTTGAGCTGGCGCCATGCGGCGCGCGTGTCGCTGGCGACCACGGCCGGTTTCCTGCTGGTCGAAATGCTGCATATCCCGTTTGGTTACTGGGCCACCATGGCGACCTTGCTGATACTGCAGCCCTCCGTGTCGACCACCTGGCCGCGCGGCATCGAGCGGGTGGCCGGCAGCGTGCTGGGCGCCGTGCTGGCCGTGCTGATCGGCATCGTGATCCATACACCGCTGGCCATTTCGCTGGTGGTATTCCCGCTGATCGTCGCCACCATGGCGCTGCGCCGCGTCAACTACGGCTTGCACGTCATGTTCATGACGCCGGCCTTCGTGCTGGTAGCCGACTATGCGGCGCCCGCCAACGAAATGGTGTACGCGCTTAGCCGCCTGGGCAACAACGTGCTCGGCTGCGTGCTGGCCTTGCTGGCGACGTTTTTCCTGTGGCCAGACCGCGAGGCGGACGACCTGGAGCAGCGCCTGACCCAGGCCGTGTCGGCCAATCTGCAATACCTGCTGGGCGTGATGGCGGCCGGCGGCAAATGGGACAAAAACATCGCACATTTGCGCCGCGAGGCCGGTCTGGCCAGCAACAACGCAGAGCAGGTGGTGCAGCGCCTGCGCATCGAGCGCCGCCTGGGCCGCAGCACGGGCGCCGGCCTGGCCGCCATGTCCACCTTGCCCTTGCTGCGCCGCGTGGCAGGCAGCACGGCGCGTATCAGCCTGAGTCCGCAGGCTGAACCAGCGACGCCTGAATTGCAGCGCTGGATCGCCGAAGTCAGTAGCGAGATCGATGCGCTGCTGCGCGGCAAGTCCGACGCCCCAGCGCCTGGTCCATGCAATACGGAAAGTTTGACCGCCTTGCAAGCTGATGCCGTGGCACAGGTGCAATTGCTGCGTGGAATGCTGCGTGAACATGTGCACGCGTTAGCCCTCACATAGCGCAGGAAAAAACCGCCTTCGCCTTCCCCTTGGGCGCGATATTGTATAGATAATTATTGCGCCTCAATCTCTCCAAATGCCACATTTCGCGTGCTTTCCATAAATATTTTCCAAAGTGAAAATTATTTTAAGGAAATGTTGACGCTCGAATAATCGTGTTTTATATTTGATTTTATAGCAATCAAATTTGATAAGTGCATAAGCGCGTATCAGCGCTGTGATGCAGTTTGTCATAGACCGATAGGAAAGCGTATGACGATGCAGAAAAAAATGAAAACCGCAGCGCTGTATGTCGTGATCCTTGCCGCTGGCCTGGGCAGCGGTTATGGCCTGTCTTTATTACCCGGCTTGTTCAAGTCGAATTATGTGGAAGGCAATTACGCCGCGTATTTCCCGAATGCCCAGAGCAAAGTCGTTTTATATGGCACCGACTGGTGCGGCTATTGCGCCAAGACCCGTGCCTATTTCAAAGAACACAAGATAGCATTCGTCGATCTCGATATCGAAAAATCCCCGCAAGCCAAGCAAGCCCATGAAGCGCTGGGTGGCGGCGGCGTGCCGCTGGTCCTGATCGGCAACCGCAAGATCCAGGGCTATAACGCGGGGGCGCTGGCAGCGGCCTTGAAAAAAATCTGATCAGCGTATTGGCCGCCAGCAGGAATTGCAATGGGGTGGCGCGTATGGGACGGCGCGCCATCGTAGTCCGTGATCGTCTGTCTATCAACAGGGGTGATAATGATTAAAAAATTGGGTTTCTTCTTGTTTGCCATGGGTGTCAGCGCATCGTATGCCATGGCCAGCAGTACCGCCGACATATCGGAATGCCAATCCGAGTGCTATATGGCGCTCGATGCCTGTGTCATGGAGTTCAAGGTGCCTGAATGCGTCCGTGCCAATAAAATCTGCCTCCAGAACTGCGGCTAATCGGCGTCTGTCTGCCTGATGACATACGGCGATGCTGTTGGACAGGCATCGCCGTTTTCATTTCAACCCCGTGTGCGCTCATGGCGCCACAACACGTCGCCACCACCGGCAAAACGGTTCAGCACGCGCGACAGCACAAACAGCAAGTCCGATAATCGGTTCACATACTGGCGCGGGTGTGCGTGGATGGTTTCCGCATTGGCCAGCGCAACGATGCTGCGCTCGGCGCGGCGGCAGACGGTGCGGCACACGTGGGCCAGTGAGGCGGCGCGCGAGCCGGCCGGCAAGATGAATTCGCTCAAGGCGGGCAGGTCGGCATTGTAGTGGGCCAGCATGGCGTCCAGGCGCAGCACATGTTCTTCCTTGATCAGCTGGTAGCCGGGGATGCACAACTCACCACCGAGGTCGAACAAATCGTGCTGGATGGCCACCAGCTCGCCGTGCAGGGTGTCGGGCATGGCTTCGCACAGCAGCAATCCCAGCTGGGAATTGAGTTCATCGACGTCGCCCATGGCGTGGACGCGCAGGCTGTCCTTGCTGGTGCGGCTGCCGTCGCCCAGTCCCGTGCTGCCATTGTCGCCCGTGCGCGTGGCGATTTTCGAGAGTCGCTTGCCCATGTTTTTGCCTTGTGATCAGAAGAATGGGGGCAGCATACGGCATCTGCGCAAAAAAATGCGATGTCCCCGGCGTTTGTGCTTACAATCGTTGCAAGACCATCCTGCCAGATAGCCATCTTATGCACAATGCTGCCTTAGAAGTGGACACAGCGCGCCAGCAAGCCGTGGTTAGCGCCTTGCTTGCCGTGCTGCCCGCCCGCTGCGTGTTGTCCGCAACCGAAGACACGCGCCCCTATGAATGCGACGGCCTGGCCGCCTACCGCCAGTTGCCGATGGTAGTGACCCTGCCCGACACGGAAGAACACGTGCTCGCCATCCTGCGCGTCTGCCGTGAACTTGGCGTGCCGATCGTGCCGCGTGGCGCTGGCACGGGCTTGTCCGGCGGCGCCTTGCCGATTGCCGATGGGGTGGTGCTGTCGACGGCGCGCCTGAACCGCATCGTGCGCCTCGACGCCTATGCCCGCATCGCCGTGGTGCAGCCGGGCGTGCGCAACCTGGCCATTTCCGAAGCGGCTGCCCAATACGCGCTGTATTACGCGCCCGATCCCTCATCGCAGATCGCCTGCAGCATAGGCGGCAACGTGGCGGAAAATTCGGGCGGCGTGCATTGCCTGAAGTACGGCCTGACCGTGCACAATGTGCTGCGCGTGCGCGTGGCCACCATCGACGGCGACATCATCGAACTGGGCGGCGAGTGCCTGGATGCGCCCGGCCTGGACCTGCTGGCCGTCTTTATCGGCTCCGAAGGCATGCTGGGCATCGTCACCGAAGTGACGGTGAAACTGATACCGAAGCCGGCCACGGCGCGGGTCATCATGGCGTCGTTCGGCGATATTGTCACCGGTGGCAATGCCGTAGCCAGCGTGATCGCCGCCGGCATCATCCCGGCCGGCCTGGAAATGATGGATCAAACCTCATCGCGCATGGTCGAACCGTTCGTCAAAGCCGGTTACGACATCGATGCGGCCGCCATCCTGCTGTGCGAGGCCGATGGCACGCACGCCGAAGTGGAAGAAGAAATTGCCCGCATGACGGCCGTGCTGGAAGGGGCGGGCGCCAGCGCGATTACCGTCTCGACCTCGGAAACGGAGCGCATGCGCTTCTGGTCGGGCCGCAAGAACGCGTTTCCGGCCGCCGGGCGCATCTCGCCCGATTACTACTGCATGGATGGCACCATCCCGCGCAAGCGATTAGCCGAAGTGTTGACGGGCATCGCGCAGATGGAACTGACCCATGGCTTGCGCTGCGCGAACGTGTTCCATGCGGGCGATGGCAATCTGCACCCGCTGATTTTATTTGATGCAAACCAGTCTGGCGAACTGGAACGGGCCGAAGCGTTTGGCGCCGATATCCTGGCCCTGTGCGTGGCGGTCGGCGGCACCATCACCGGGGAACATGGCGTGGGCATGGAAAAGATCAACTCCATGTGTCTGCAATTTACTCGGGCCGAACTGGACGCGTTTTTTGCCGTCAAGCGGGCCTTCGATCCGCATGGCTTGCTCAATCCCGACAAGGCGATACCGACTCTGAACCGCTGCGCCGAATTCGGCAAGATGCATGTCACGGCAGGGCGGCTGCCGTTTGCCGGCCTGCCGCGTTTTTAATCATGCTGGAGAACCCTTTGCAAGCAATCGAGGAACAATTCAGGCAGGCTATTCTGGCCGCCAGCGCGGCTGGCAAGCCCTTGCAATTGCGTGGCGGCGGCAGCAAGGACTGGTATGGCCAGCAGCTGCTAGGCGAAGTGCTGGACACGCGCGCCTATGCAGGCATCATCGATTACGAGCCGACCGAACTGGTGATCACGGCCCGCTGCGGCACGCCGCTGGCGCAGATCGAAGCGGCACTGGCGGCGCGCAATCAGATGCTGGCCTTCGAGCCACCCCATTTTGGTGCTGGCGCGACCATCGGCGGCGTGGTGGCCAGCGGCTTGTCCGGCCCGCGCCGCGCCTCGTCCGGCGCATTGCGCGACTTTGTGCTGGGTGCCGTGCTGATGGATGGACAAGGAGAGCGGCTCGCTTTCGGCGGGCAGGTGATGAAGAACGTGGCCGGTTACGATGTCTCGCGCCTGCTGGCCGGCTCGCTGGGCACCCTGGGCCTGATCCTGGAAGTGTCATTGAAAGTGCTGCCCTTGCCGCTGCGCGAGGCCACCTTGCGCCTGGCGTGTACCGAGATCGCGGCCCTGCGTTTGCTCAATGAGTGGGCCGGTAAACCGTTGCCGATGTCCGCCAGCTGCTGGCATGATGATGTTTTGAGCGTGCGCCTGTCGGGCGCCGACGCGGCCGTGGCCGAAGCGCTGCACACCCTGGGTGGCGACGTTGTGGCGCCGGCCGAGGCGGCGCTGTTCTGGGCCGCCTTGCGCGAACACACGTATGCCTTCTTTTCTGGCGCGGGCAGCGTGTGGCGTTTGTCGTTGCCGCCGCAGGCCAGCGCCGTCATTCTGAAAGGGCGGCAACTGATCGAGTGGGGCGGGGCGCAGCGCTGGCTGAAACTCGATGGCGATGCCGATGCTGCCGGTGCGCAGCGCGTCCGCCAGACGGTGGCCGCCGCCGGTGGCCACGCCACCTTGTTCCGCGGCGGCGACAAGGCGGTGGGCGTATTCCACCCTTTGGCCCCGGCCGTAGAACAGATACACCAGCGTCTGCGCCTGTCTTTTGACCCGGCTGCCATCTTCAACCGACACAGAATGTACTGAGGGTCCATGCAAACCAATCTCGCCGATTTCATCAAGCACACGCGTGAAGGCGAAGAGGCCGAAGCGATTCTGCGCGCCTGCGTGCATTGCGGTTTTTGCACGGCCACTTGCCCCACCTATCAGTTGCTGGGAGACGAACTCGATGGCCCGCGCGGGCGCATCTACCTGATCAAGCAGGTGCTCGAAGGCGCAGAAGTCACCGGCAAGACGCAGACGCACCTGGACCGCTGCCTGACCTGCCGCAACTGCGAATCGACCTGTCCATCGGGCGTGCAATATGGCCGCCTGGTCGATATCGGCCGCAAGGTGGTCGAGCAGCGCGTGCAGCGTCCCTTGCATGAACGGGCGTTGCGTTATGCGCTGGCGCAGGCCTTGCCGCGCCGCTGGTTGTTTACGCCCGCCTATAAAGTGGGGCAGGCGCTGCGGCCCTTGCTGTCGAAAGGCTTGCAAGACAAATTGCGGCCCGGTGCGGCGCCGGGGCAATGGCCTACACGCAGCCATGCGCGCACCATGCTGCTATTGGATGGCTGCGTGCAGCCCGCCATGTCGCCCAATATCAATGCGGCCACGGCGCGCGTGCTCGATGCGCTGGGCGTGCAATTGATCATTGCAGCGAAAGCCGGCTGCTGCGGCGCGCTGCGCCATCACTTGAACGAACAGGAAGCGGCGCTGGACGATATGCGCCGCAATATCGACGCCTGGTGGCCATATGTAGAGAGTGCCGAGGCTATCGTGATGACGGCGTCCGGCTGCGGCGTCACGGTCAAGGAATACGGCCACTTGCTGGCGCATGATACTGTCTACGCCGACAAGGCGCGGCGCATCTCGGCTTTGAGCCGCGACCTGTCTGAAATCATGCCGGCGTTTGAAACGGAACTGGCGGCGCTGCTGCAGGGGAAGATTGCCGGGCGCGTGGCCTATCACCCGCCATGCACCTTGCAGCATGGCCAGCAGATACGCGGCAAGGTGGAGCAGGTGCTGCGGACCGTCGGCGTCGATGTGCTGCTGTGCGCCGACAGCCATCTGTGCTGCGGCTCGGCCGGCACCTATTCGATGCTGCAGCCGGCGCTGTCGCAGCAACTGCGCGACAACAAGCTGGCCAATTTGGCTGCCTGCGCGCCAGACGTGATCGTGTCCGCCAATATCGGCTGCTTGAACCACCTGCAGTCGGGTACGGAGACGCCCGTGCGGCACTGGATAGAATTGATCGACGCGGCTCTTAAACCGGCGTTTCAGTGAGCTGGGCCACGCGCCATTGCGGCGCCGGCACGAAATTGCTCGCCCAATCGAGCACGGCGTCGGCCGGCATGGGACGGGCGATGCCGTAGCCTTGCGCCAGGTCGCAACCGAGCTGTATCAGGCGCGCGCCGTGTTCTATGCTTTCCACGCCTTCGGCAATCACCGTCAGCGAAAAGGAGCGGGCCAGGCCGATCACGGCGCGCACCAGGTGCAGGTCGTCGTGATCGTTGAGCATATTGCGCACGAAGCTCTGGTCGATCTTGACGATGTTGGCGGGCAGGCGCTTCAGGTAGGACATCGAAGAATAGCCGGTGCCGAAGTCGTCCAGCGCGAAAGTGATGCCCAGCGCCTGGCAGGCGCGGATGATGCGGCGCACGTGTTCGATATCGTGCAGGGCGGACGATTCGAGGATTTCCAGTTCCAGCATGCTGGGGCGCACGCCGGGAAATTCGCCGAGGATGGCTTTCAGGCGCGGCACGAAATCGGGCTGCTGGAAGTGGCGCGCTGCGATATTGACGCTGACCACCCAGTGCTGGCCGGCCGTGATCCAGCGCTGCATTTGCCACAGGGCCTGGCGCAGCACCCATTCGCCGATATCGATGATCAAGTCCGTCTGTTCCACCAGCGGCAGGAACTGGGCCGGGGCCAGCACGCCGCGGCGCGGATGCTGCCAGCGCAGCAGCGCTTCCATGCCCACCACCGTGCCGGTGCGCATATTCACTTTCGGCTGGTAGTACAGACGCAGTTCGCCATTGATCAGGGCATGGCGCACTTCCGTGCGCTGGTTGTGGTGAGTGCGCACTTCTTCGTCCAGGTTGGTGTCGAAGAAGTGATATTGATTACGCCCGGTCAGCTTGGCCTGGTAGGCGGCGTGGTCGGCCTGGCGCAGCAGGCTTTCCGCATTGAGTTCCTTGCCCGCGTAGACGGCGATGCCGGCGCTGGCCGTCATGTGCAAGGCTTGCTGGTCGCACAGGTAGGGCCGGCTCAATTCCTGCATCAGCAGGGTGACATTCTGTTCGATGGTGGCGATGCTGGCCTGGCCGCACAGCAGCATGACGAATTCATCGCCGCCCAGGCGCGCCGCATAGTGCACCTGTCCGGTGAAGTCATGCAGGCGTGCCGCCACCTGCTTGAGGATTTCATCGCCCGCTTCGGCGCCATGGCGGTCGTTGATGCTCTGGAAATGGTCGAGATCGAACAGGCACACGGCCAGCAGCCTTTGCCTCTCGCGCGAAATGAACAGCTCCTGCTCGAAGCGGGCAGCCAGCGCAGCGCGGTTAGGTAGTCCGGTCAGCACGTCATTGTAGTTTTGCCAGGACATCTTTTGCAGCGCCTTCTGCATGTGCACCGTCTCGTTCAGCTGCTCGCCCAGCCGTTTCTGGCTGGCCTGCAGCGAAGACAGCATGTGGCCGATATCGCCCGCCATGCTGTTGAACGAACGCGACACGGCTTGCTCTTCCGGCGTGGCGCCGTCCCCCATGCGTATCGTGAAGTCGCCGCTGCGAAAACGCTCGGTGGCCATGGTCAGCCGCGCCAGCAGCTTGCGGTGCGAGGCCAGTATCAGTCCCAGCAAGACAAAAATCAGGGAGATATTGATGACGCTGAGCATGGCCTGGTGGCGCACGCGGCCCCATACTTGCTGCAGGGGCAGCTCGGGCGTGTAATGCACGTCGAGGATGCCGTCCTGGCCGCCGGGCAGCGCCACCGTCAGGCGGCTGTTGATGGCCGTGATGCCAGCCAGATGGATGAACCATGCAGGTACGGCAGCGGCCAGCTGTGCATCCGGCGAAGTTTCGGCCAGTACTTCGATATGCTCGCTGGCGTTGCCCCAGCGGATAGAGGACAGATTGTGGTTCAGCGGCAGGGCGCTGCGCAGCACGCGCGGCAAGCTGGCCATATCCGTCTGCACGGCCAGCGGCAGCACGGTATTGGCCAGGTAGAGGTCAAGCTGGCGCGCCTCGTTTTGATAGCGCGAGCTGGCCAGCGTGGTTTCCTGATTCAGCAGCGCCTGATAGCGTACCGCCGACACGCCGAGTATCAATAGTGAAATGGGAATGAAGAGGCGGGAATAAGACCCCATCCGCATCCATGAAGATAGTATTTTCCCAAAGACTGGCATCGTTATTTTGATCGATATCTGCTAATAATTGTGCAAACATTATCACCGAATAGTGCCATTTGGAACACAATATTAACGGCAATACTTAAATAAAATCAAATTGATTGATTTTGCATCATAGTTGTTTAAAATTAATCTAATTTATCCTTATTCTGCTAGCAATTTTTCGATATCTGCCACCAGTTTTTCCGGTTTGCTGGCGCTGGCATAGCGTGCAAAGACGGCGCCGTCCCTGCGCACCAGGAATTTGGTGAAATTCCATTTGATGGCCCTGGTGCCCAATATGCCGGGCGCCGCCTGTTTCAATTGCAGGAATAAGGGATGGGCGTCGCTGCCATTGACGTCTATTTTGGCAAACAGGGGAAAGCTGACGCCAAAGTTTTTTTCGCAAAAGGCGCCGATCTCTGCGCTGTCCCCCGGTTCCTGGCCACCGAATTGATTGCAGGGAAACCCCAGCACCACCAGGCCCTGGTCCTGGTAACGGCGGTAGAGCGCTTCCAGCCCCTGGTATTGGGGTGTGTAGCCGCAGGCGCTGGCGGTATTGACGATCAGCAGCACCTTGCCCCGGTATTGTGACAGGTCGACAGGTTTGCCGTCGAGGCTATCGGCCTGGAAGTCGTGGATGGTGTTCATATCAGAGCAGTCCCCATGATGCCTGGTTCTGTGTCGCATTCTGTGCGGAGCCGGGCGTGCCGTCGAGCTTGATCGCCAGGCGCAGGTCGTTGACGGAGTCGGCGTTGCGCAAGGCGTCTTCATAGCTGATCGCGCCCGATTCGTGCAGCTCGAACAGGGCCTGGTCAAACGTTTGCATGCCCAGTTCACGCGATTTCTTCATCAACTCCTTGATCTCATGCACCTGGCCCTTGAAGATCAGTTCGCTCATCAGCGGCGAATTGAGCAGGATTTCCATCGCTACCTTGCGCCCCTTGCCATCGCGCGCTGGAATCAAACGCTGGGAAATGACGCCCTTCAGATTGAGCGACAAATCCATCAGCAATTGCTGGCGCCGCTCTTCCGGGAAGAAATTGATGATGCGGTCCAGCGCCTGGTTGGCGTTGTTGGCGTGCAAGGTCGCCAGGCAGAGATGGCCGGTTTCGGCAAACGCGATGGCGTGGTCCATGGTGTCGCGGTCGCGGATTTCGCCGATCTGTATCACGTCGGGCGCCTGGCGCAAGGTATTTTTCAGGGCCGTGGCCCAGTCTTCCGTATCGACGCCCACTTCGCGCTGGGTGACGATGCAGTTGCCATGCGGGTGGATGAATTCCACCGGGTCTTCGATGGTAATGATATGGCCGTGGCTGTGCGCGTTACGATGGCCCAGCATGGCGGCCAGGGTGGTCGACTTGCCGCAACCGGTGGCGCCCACCATGATGACCAGGCCACGCTTGCTCATCACCACGTCTTGCAGGATGGCGGGCAAGCCCAGCGCGTCCAGCTTGGGGATGGCGGTATTGATCGTGCGCAAGACCATGCCAGCCAGACCCATCTGCACGAAGGCCGACACGCGGAAGCGACCCAGGCCGTCCGGGCTGATGGCGAAATTGGCTTCGCGGCTGGCGTCGAAGTCGGCCGCTTGCCGCTCGTTCATGAGGGCGCGCACGCAGGCGCTGGCTTGAAACGCACTGAACGGTTCGGCCGACAGCGGCGTCAGCTTGCCATCGAGCTTGATGGCGGGTGGAAATCCGGCCGTGATGAACAGGTCCGAGCCACCGCGTTCGCGCATCTGCGCCAGCAAAGTGTGCATCGTTTGCAAACTATCGTTCATGCTGCTTACCCTGGAAAGTTTTCAGGCGACTTGGCGGCCGAGCGCGCCGTTTCCGCTGAAATCGTGCCGCGCCGCACCAGGTCGGAGAGGCATTGATCCAGGGTTTGCATGCCCACGTTGCTGCCCGTCTGGATGGCCGAATACATTTGCGCCACTTTCGCTTCGCGGATCAGGTTGCGCACGGCTGGCGTGGCCAGCATGATTTCATGCGCCGCCACGCGGCCCGTGCCGTCCTTAGTTTTCAGCAAGTTTTGCGAAATTACCGCCTGCAGCGATTCGGACAGCATGGCGCGCACCATTTCCTTTTCTTCGGCCGGGAACACGTCGATGATGCGGTCGATGGATTTTGCCGCCGACGAGGTATGCAGGGTGCCGAACACCAGGTGGCCTGTTTCGGCGGCCGTCAGCGCCAGGCGGATAGTTTCCAGGTCGCGCAATTCGCCGACCAAAATGACGTCCGGGTCTTCGCGCAGCGCCGAGCGCAAGGCATTGCTGAAGGAGTGCGTGTGCGATCCCACTTCGCGCTGGTTGATCAGGCATTTCTTCGGTTCATGCACGAACTCGATCGGATCTTCTATCGTCAGGATGTGATGGTTGAGCCGTTCATTGACATGGTTGACCATGGCCGCCAGGGTGGTCGACTTGCCCGAACCGGTCGGGCCCGTCACCAGTACCAGCCCGCGCGGGCGCATCGCCAGTTCGCCGAAGATGCGCGGGCTATTGAGTTCTTCCAGGGTCAGCACTTTCGACGGTATCGTGCGCAGCACGGCCGAGGCGCCCCGTTCCTGGTTGTAGGCATTCACGCGGAAGCGGGCCAGGCCGGGAATCTCAAACGAGAAATCGCATTCCAGCGCCTCTTCATAGGCCTTGCGCTGGCTGTCGTTCATGATGTCATAGATCATGCCGTGCACTTCCTTGTGCTCCAGCGGCGCCACGTTCAGGCGGCGCACATCGCCATTGACCCGTATCATCGGCGGCAAGCCGGCCGACAGGTGCAAATCGGATGCCTTGTTCTTGACGGAGAATGCGAGTAGTTCGGAAATGTCCATTTATAATCCCTGTGCCTGCAATATGGGTGCTGACTGGGCGCACTGAGCTAGCCGCAGCCCGAATCCACTAGAAAATGATTATGTCCACAATCGAACAGAACTTGCAAGCCGTACGCGGCAGTATCGCGCAGGCGGCTGACGAGGCGCAGCGTCCACCGCAAGACGTGCATCTCCTTGCCGTATCGAAAACCTTTGGTGCCGATGCCGTGCTGCAAGCGGCCCAGGCGGGCCAGACGGCGTTTGGCGAAAACTATCTGCAGGAAGCGCTCGACAAGATTGCCGCCGTACAGGCCGTGCAGGCCATGTTGCCGCAGGGCGGTTTGCACTGGCATTTTATCGGCCCCATCCAGAGTAATAAAACCCGTCCCATCGCCGAGCATTTTGACTGGGTGCACACGGTCGAGCGTGAAAAGATTGCCGTGCGCCTGTCCGAGCAGCGCCCCGAGGGTTTGCCCGATTTGAATATCTGTTTGCAAGTCAATATCAGCGGTGAAGCCAGCAAGAGCGGCGTCACGCCAGCAGAATTGCCGGCACTGGCGCGCGCGGTGGCGCAAATGCCCAGGCTGCGTTTGCGCGGCTTGATGGCGATCCCGGAGCCGGAAACGGATCTTGCCCGCCAGCGCGCCGCGTTTGCCCAGCTGCGCACGCTGTATCAACAGTTGCGCGCAGAAGGGCTGGCGCTCGACACCTTGTCGATGGGCATGTCGGCCGACTTGCGCGCCGCCGTGCTGGAAGGCGCCACCATCGTGCGCGTGGGCAGCGCCATCTTTGGTTCCCGCAACTACTCTTGAATTTTTGAAAGAACGGTCATGACGACAGCATTGAAAATAGCATTTGTGGGCGGCGGCAATATGGCGGCAGCCCTGATCGCGGGCCTGGCGGGCAAGCTGACGATTGGCGCCAATATCCACGTGATCGACCCGCATGCACCAGCGCTGGAAAAACTGCAGTCCCAGTTTGGCGTCAGCACGGCCAGCAGCGCCGGCGAGGCCTTGCGCGCGGTGGACGTGATCGTGCTGGCCGTGAAACCGCAAAGCATGAAAGAAGTCACGGCGCAATTGCTGCCATTCATTAATGTGGAAAAACAGCCGCTGCTGCTGTCGATTGCGGCCGGTATCCGCGCCACGGATCTGTCGCGCTGGCTCGACGACTACCCCGCCATCGTGCGCTGCATGCCCAATACGCCAGCCCTGATCGGCATGGGCATCACGGGCCTGGTGGCCAGCAGCGGCGTCAGCAACGAGCAAAAGCAGCAGGCTGACGCCATTTTGCAAGCGGTGGGCGCCACCGTGTGGCTGGACGATGAAGCGCAGATCGACCCGGTGACGGCGGTCTCCGGCAGCGGTCCGGCCTATGTGTTTTACTTTATCGAAGCGATGCAGCAAGCGGCCAGTGAACTGGGTTTGACGGCGGAGCAGGGTACGCAGCTGGCAATCGCCACCTTTACGGGCGCGGCGCAACTGGCGGCGCAATCAACGGAAGCCGTGTCCTTGCTGCGCGAACGCGTCACCTCGAAAGGCGGCACGACTTATGCGGCATTGACCAGCATGGAAGAGAGTGGCGTCAAGGCGGCCATCGTCAAGGCTGTCAAGGCGGCGGCGCAGCGCGGGCGTGAAATGGGAGAAGAGTTAGGAAAGTAACTCCTCACATGACTTTCACGGCGCGGCCGATATACAGCACCGGCCCCGTCGGCCGGCCGGTGGGCGAACCCGTGGCCGGCTCCAGCGTGATTTCAAACAATTGCTCTGGCTGCAGCGGCGGCAGTTTATCCAGGCGCATCTTGACTGTCTGGCCCGGTTGCACCAGGCCCAGCGAGACGGGTGCGCCCCAATCCTTGCCCTTGGTCCAGAACTGCAGAGCTTTTTGCTGCGGAACAGCGGTGGCGCCCAGCGGTATCAGGCTCAGGTCGCGGCTTCCTTTGCTACTCGCTTGCACGATCCAGCCCGGCGCCTTGTCTTGCGGCGCCACCAGCACCACCAGATAGCCGGGGCCGGCGGGCGACTGCGATTGCAAGCTCATCGTCACGGCCAGCGCGAGTGTCGCCGCCAGGCCGCCACCGGCCAGTATCCGCCAGAAAGCCAGATTGTTCCACCATGCCAGCCAGCCACCTGCCTGGCGTACTTTTTCCGGCGTGAACAGGCTGGCGTTGATGCGCGGCCACAGCTGGCTTGACGGCTCTTGCGGCGGCGCCAGGGTGGTTAAAGGCAGCAATCTTTGCTCCCAGGCATCGACAGCCTCGCGCAAGACGGGGTCACGCGGCAAGCGCTGCTCCAGCGCGGCGCGTTCGTCCAGCGACAAGGTGCCCAGCACATATTCGCCGGCCAGGCGCTGCAGTTCTTCATTGCTTGTTGATATCGTCATCCCATGCACTCCCGCAAGGCGGCCAGACCCCGCTTGACCCAGGCCTTGACGGTGCCCAGCGGTGCTTGCAGGCGCTGCGCAATTTCGCTGTGGGAACAGCCGTCGACATAGGCAAACACGATGGCGTTGCGCCTGGATGGTTCCAGGTGGCCCAGGCAATCGTGCAGCTTGCCCATCCCGGCTTGCAGGGCATAGGTCTCGCCGGTGTCATGCTCCTGGCGTTGCTGCAGCAGGGTTTCCACGGTATCCTCGTCGGCCGCTATTTCATGGGCGCGGGCGCGCATCAGGTTCAGCGCCTGGTGCCGCACCACCACGTAGATCCAGCCCTTGCCGCTGCCACGCGTGGCGTCGAAACTGCCGGCGCGGCGCCAGATGCTGAGGAAGGCGTCGTGCAGCACGTCTTCGGCCAGCGCCCGCTGGCGCACGATGCGCAAGGCCACGCCCAGCAGGTAGCGGCTTTCCTGCTGGTATAGTTGCTGCAATGCCAGCTGCTCGCCCCGGGCGCAGGCGCGCAGGGCGGCGTCGTAATCGAAAGTGGCGGCAGGTATCGGCAAGGTTGGTGCAATCGCTCAGGAATAGTACGGTTGGCAAATTGAAAATGATTATAGGTCATTGGCTACCGTTCAGTTCCCACTCTTATGCTGCCTTCCAGAAAATATAATCAGCTTGATAGGGTACCCATTGTTTCGCGCCTACCGTTTCAGCAGTGCATGTGCTACCGGGCGCTACGCCGCCGCTGGTGGCCACGCGCTGGATGTAGGTGACGCCGACCATGGCGCCGCTGCCGATGGCTGGATTGGCTTTCACCAATTGATACGGGATATTGCCGGCGCCGGCCGGTGCTACCGCCACTTGGGTTGCCGTCACTTTCGAGCCATCGAGGCTGGCCCAGGTGGCGGGCGGGCCAACGTAGGTGCCGACCTGTTGGCCGCTGCGCTTATTCAGGGCCGCGTCTGGTCCCACGAAAGCCCATTCGTGGCCATTGGCATCTTTTTTAGCTTTGCATTCATAGGCGATCTTGCCCACGCCCACGGTTTGCAGGGCCACCTGGTGGCCGTCTGGCACTTGCACGGTAGCCGGCAATTGGGCTTGCGAGTAGCGCGCACCCATGGGGGCGCAAGCCGATAGCAGGGCGGCGGCGCACAGCAGGGTCAAGGTGGAGGGAAGCGTGTGCAATACGGTGGCGCATGGTGTCATGACGGTCTCCTGACGGTAGTGGTGATGTCAGCCCGGTTGGCTGATACCTGTACTACCCGCCAGTAGCGTCTTTGGATGCAGCAAAATAAAAATATTTATGGCGGCTGCCGTTCCACCGGCGGCGGCGTTCTTTTGCCGACGCGCTGCAGCACCGTGCGTATCAGGGGCAGGGCGGTGTTGGCGTGTTTCAGCAGCGATGCGCCGGCCAGCAGCAGCGGCACGAAGCGGCGCGGCCGCACCAGCAGCAAGCCCACAATGCCGCCGCCTATCATCAGCGGCACCTTGAAGCGGGTGGCCAGGGTATGGCGCAGCTTGCCGCCGGTCAGCGGTTCCAGCAACTGCCGGGTTTGTACGTCCAGCGCGAGGCGCTGCAGCGCGCATTCCGCCACCAGCGCATCGCGCCGCTCTGCCAGGCTTGCGGCGCTACTGAGCCGCGCCAATTTGGTGGGGTGAGTGGTCATGATGGCTCCGATCCGCGGCGCGTCATGGCTTGCAAGCCTTCCAGGTCCTTGTTCAGCTCGGCCATGGTGAAGGACAGCAATTTGGGCTTGCTGCGGAAACTGCTCCGTACGCCCAGCAAGGTGGCGATGGCGGCGATGATGAACACGGCGGCGGTCAGGCCGATGGCGGCGATACGGTGGGTATCCCAGAACAGCACGATGACCATAAAGATCAGCAATACCAGGCCGACAAACAGGCACAGCAGTGCCAGCATGGCTAGCGCCAGATAGGTAAGAAAGCGCAGCGACTCTTCTTCTACTTCCACCGCCGCCAGCGCCAGACGGGTCTGGACGATGGCGGCGATGGTGGCTGCGACTTGCGCGACATGATGAGCGATTGCCATGGGCTGCCTTTCGCGTCAGGATGAATCAGGCCAGTCGAGATGGCGGCCAGGCCGCCCGTGTACGTCTTGCGCGCAACGTTAGCGGCGCGAGGACAGCAGCAAGCCGAACAGCACGCCCACGACGGCGCCCGCACCGACTGCTTTCCATGGATTGTCTTGCACGTAGTCGTCGGTCGCCTTGGCGGCTTTCTTGGTGTGGTGCACCAGGTCTTCTTCCAGTTTGCGCAAGTCTTTCTTGGCCGTTTCCACGGTGGCCAGGAATTTTTCCTTGACGGCCTTGATGTTTTCGCCCGTCTGACCGGTGGCGCCATCGAGCCAGCCTTCGGCTTCGTCGATGACGTCTTTCAAATCGCCGATCAGTTTGTCGCGTGCCTTGTCGGCGTCCGCCAGGACTTTTTCGCTATTGGATTTGCCGGTATGTGTTGAGCTCATGTATTACCTCATGGAAGTGAAACTGCACAATGAAATACCAGTGTAGGCAGCAGCGGCCACGCTGTCTTGCGCCGCCTCAACGGCAGCGCTAGCCACCGTCAAGATGGATTGAAAGCAAGGTTGCGTGACTAGCGGAAAGCAAAGTCCAGGACTACGCCCGCAAATACTGCTGCTCCTAGCCAGTTATTATGCCGGAATGCCGCAAAACACGGCATACGCTCGCGTGCGCGTATCAAGGTGTAGTGGTAAACCGCGCAGCCGGCAGCGACCAGCAAGCCTGCCACGAACCAGGTACGCAAGCCCAGATACCAGCCGCAGGCTAGCCACAGCAGCAGGAAAGCGGCGTAGCACAACATGATGATGGTCACGTCATAGCGGCCAAAGGTGATGGCCGAGGTCTTGATGCCGATCTTTAAGTCATCGTCGCGGTCGACCATGGCGTATTCCGTGTCATAGGCCACGGCCCAGAATACATTACCCAAGAGCAGCAGCCAGGCCACCACGGGCACGGCGTTCGTGATGGCGGCAAAGCCCATGGGGATGCCGAAACCGAAGGCGATGCCCAGATAGGCTTGCGGGATGGCAAAGAAGCGCTTGAAGTAGGGGTAGGTGGCGGCGATGATGACGGCGGCCACCGACAATTGCCTGGTCAGCGTATTGAGGGGCAGCACCAGGCAAAAGGCCAGCAAGGTCAGTACGCCGGCCACGGCCAGCGCTTCCTTGCCGCTGATGCGCCCGCTGGTAATCGGGCGCTCGGCCGTGCGCTTGACGAATTTGTCGATATCCTGGTCCGCATAATCATTGACGGCGCAGCCTGCCGAACGCATCAAAAACGTGCCGAGGGTAAAGATGAGGATCAGACGCCAGTCCGGCACGCCTTGCTGCGCCAGCCACAGCGCGCACAGGGTAGGCCACAGCAGCAACACGGTGCCGATAGGCTTGTCGAGCCGGATCAGGCGAAAATACAGCGCCAGCTTATTCATGGATAACTCAATCTTGTTGAAGAGAAACGTCGATTATCGCAAATAGTATGGCGATGTACTATTTCAGCGCCGCTTCTTATTCTTCGATGCAAAGCGTATCGACGCCAGGCAGGTTGCAGCTGGCAATCGCGGCGCACAGGGCGTCGATGGCTGCCTTGCGGGTAAAGCTCTTGCGCCACAGCATGACTACCCTGCGCGATGGCGCCGGCTCTTCGAAAGGACGGTAGGCCAGCATGCCATCGGCGGCATCCATATCGGGTACGGAGGCGCGCGGCAGCACGGTCAGGCCGATACCGCTGGCCACCATGTGGCGAATAGTTTCCAGGGATGAACCTTCAAACGTGCGCTGCATGCCGTTGCCGGGTGAAGAGAAGCGCGCCATTTCAGGGCACACTTCCAGCACCTGGTCGCGGAAACAGTGGCCATTGCCCAAGAGCAGCATGGTTTCCGATTTCAGGTCCTGGGCGGCAATCTGCTTGCGCGCCGCCCACGGATGGTGGCGCGGCATGGCGACCACGAACGGTTCATCGTACAAAGTCTGCATGGCCATGCCGTGTTCGGGCAGCGGCAAGGCCATGATGGCCACATCCAGTTCTCCCTGGCGCAGCAGTTCCAGCAGGCGCACCGTGAAGTTTTCTTGCAAAATCAAGGGCATTTGCGGCACTTGCCCGATCATGGCCTTGACCAGCGGCGGCAGCAGGTAGGGGCCGATGGTGTAGATCACGCCCAGGCGCAAGGGGCCCGCCAGCGGGTCCTTGTTTTGCTTGGCCAGTTCCTTGATGGCGGCTGTTTGTTCCAGCACTCTTTCGGCCTGGGCGATGATTTGCGCGCCCAGCGGGGTGACGGAAATTTCGGCGCCGCCCCGTTCGAACAGCACCACGCCCAATTCGTCTTCGAGTTTCTTGATGGCCACTGACAAAGTAGGCTGGGCAACGAAGCAGGCTTCGGCGGCGTGGCCGAAGTGTTTCGCTCGCGCGACTGCAACGATGTATTTCAGTTCAGTCAGTGTCATAAGGAGATTGGAACACAGTATGTGCTTACTTGCAATTACTTGCAATGAATGTAAGGTGGCGAATACAGCCGAAAGCGCCAAACTGTGGCGCGGATGGCGTATTGTAGCGGATCGGCCCCTATAATGCGGGGCAGGGTCACGATGGAGACGGTCATGGAACTGAGTGTGCAGACACTGGAAGCGGCGATCAATTACTGGCGGGCGCGGCAACCGGCGCGCGGCAACGAATATGCGCTGTCGCCGCCCGTCAGCCGGCTGGCCACCGTGTATGCGCTGATGATTTACCGTCACCAACTTACTATCGAGCAAGACAGCCTGGAACCGGCCGTCCTGGCGCTGATCCACCATCGGGACTGAAACCCATACTGAACTAATAGAGACTATCTTTATGCCTGATTTTGAAAACAAGATTTGCAGCCGCGACACATTGAAAGAGCGTGCCGCTGCCCTGCCGAAACCGGTGGTCGTCACCAATGGCGTGTTCGATATTTTGCACCGCGGCCATGTGACCTACCTGGCGCAAGCGCGTGCACTGGGCGCCTCGCTGGTGGTGGCCTTGAACACGGATGCCTCCGTCAAGCGCCTGGGCAAGGGCGATGACCGTCCCCTGAACAGCTGCGAAGACCGCCTGGCCGTGCTGGCCGCTTTGGAATCGGTGAGCCTGGTAGTGCCGTTTTCGGAAGACAGCGCGCTGGAAGTGGTGCAGGAAATCACCCCTGAAATCTATGTCAAGGGCGGCGACTACGACATGACGGCGATTCCCGAAGGCAAGGCCGTGCTGGCCTATGGCGGGCAAGCCGTGGCCATCGATTTTGAACACGACCGCTCGACTACCAAACTGCTGAGCAAAGTGCGCGAGAAATAAAGTAGTTCAGCAAGCGCAAGCGCAAGATCAAGGCGGGCGTCTTGCGCCCGCACAAAGATGCACTCATTTGTTACATTTACAATATCAATGGAAATGTGATCGGCGTGGTCAATGTTTCCAGAAGGATAAAAAAGCGTTACTATGATCAGCATGCCACGGCTGAGCGAAAATCAGCCGCAGCGCGTAGTGCCGCCTTTCCTGTTAGGTCATAATTTACGCCACACGCCACGTCCCATGGCGGTCATCGTTTGCGACAGAAGAAATCAATGGATCATAAAACCACGGGAGAATGGCTGCTGCAGTCCGGCGTATGGATCGCCGATGAAGCGCAGTCAGGCTTGCAATTCAAGCGTAGTGCCTTGGGTCATGCGGTGTCGCCGCGCCTGGACGCCGACGATATCGGGCAACTGATGCGTACCCACCGTCTGCCTGACGATGCCGACGTGCATTTCCCACCTGAATTCCAGTACAGTCCCTTTACGGGCATCGCCCTGAAGACGCCGATCCAGAGCGGGCAGGCCAGCGCCTGGGTGCCGCCGTTTGGCGCGCGTGCCATCAACAGCAGCGCCATGCCGGGCGCCATCGGCTTGCGCCAGACGGGGCAAGCGCTGAAGCTGGCGCGCAGCCCTGCGCGCGAGGCGTCGGCCGACGCTGGCGCCAACGCCGATCCAGACGTCAGCATACCCGCGCCGCCGCCTGGCGAATATGCATTTTTTTCGGCCCGCTTCGGCACCACTGGCGCCGCCTTGCTGGCGCTCGATGCGCGCAAGGGGTCTTTGTATAGCTGGCTGCCAGGACAGAAACTCTGGCTGGCGCTGGAGTCAACGCAAGGCGGCTTGCTGTCTGAATGCCTGCTGGGCGAGATGGCCTGGCGCGCCGAGTTGGCCAGCGGCTACAATAGCCGCCTGTATGTGCCCAGTGGCCATGGCCTCGCTTGCATCACCGCCGATTTCCCCTCGCTCAGTTATCAGGTCGAGCATCTGGGCGACGCGCCATCGGTGGCGGCGCCGATCTGGTTCCAGAGCCGCTTGTGGGCGCCGCTGCAGGGCGAAGACGGCTCGATTCGCTTTCTCAATCTCGATATACATAACGTGGTGGGTGCTGAAGTGGTGCTCGAGGGCGCCATTGCGCTGGGCAAAGTCAGCGCGCCTGTGGCCTATGGCCGCAGCGTGATCTGGCCGTGCGAACATGGCCAGCTGCGCTTGCAGCAGCGCCAGGATGGCAGCATGGTGGCGAACTGGACCCCATGGCCGGACGGCTTGCTGCCGCAATTCGATTTTGGCTGCCCCTATCTGTCGCGCGATGGTGACCTGTGGCAACTGTGCTTTGACAGCGGCAGCGACCGTTATGGTTATCTGAAACTCGGGACGGTGAGCGAGTTCGCCGTGGCGATGGAGCCGCGCCTGTGCTCGGGCAGCTTTAATTACCGTTTTTCCACCAAACTTAAAAGCGCGCCGTGGCAAGAGCCGGAACAGGGCGACGATGGCGGCAGCAGCAAGTCGGTGATGCCGCTGCTGGAAGCCGGTGACAGCGTGCTGGGCGTGCGTTTCGATACGCGCGTCAGCCTGGACACCGTGCTGCGCTCGAAAGAGCGCATGTATGCCACCCTGGTGCAGGATGACGAAGTGCGCATACTGCCTTTCCACACCTTTTTTGTCGATGAGCCGTGGCGCATGCGCTTGTTCACGCACCAGGGCACCTTGTGGGCGTATCACCCGTCGCTGGGCCGCATCGATGGCTGGAAATTGCAAGCATGATGGTTTCCCTGCCCCGATTATTGCGCTGCATCATCGCCGTGGCTGCCCTGTCGCTGGGCTTGTCATCACAGGCGGCCGGCATCCAGCAAGCTTTCCTGGTGCAAAACTCGGGCTGGATGGAGCCGTTTTATACGGACCCGCAATCGCAGTTGAAAGCGCTGGTGGGCGCCGTGGCGCAGGCGGCCAGCACGCCTGACGATCCATTGTTCCTGCTGGCCTTTAGCCAGAGCAATGGCGGCAATGTCTCGCCTGCGCTGCTGGGACAAGGCCGTGGCGCGGCCGCCATCGCGGGCCAGCTGGCGCCGCTGGGCCTGGCGCGCAAGGGCAGCGGCCATGCGCTGGCCGACACGGATTTCCAGGAAGCCGTGACAAAAACCATCACCGGCCCTTTTCGTTCGGCATCCGGCATCGTATGGATTTTTACGAACAACAAGAATAGCCCGAATAACGACAGCCAGACGGCCGAGCGCAACCGCGACTTTTACCGCTTGCTGCATCTGGAACCATCGATCACCAAGACCCTGGTGTATGCCTTGCGCATGCCGGTGCAGGGCAAGCTTTACAGCGCCAGGGGTTTGATGGTGTATGCGCTGGCGTATGGCCAGCCGGCCGCCGAAGCGCTCAACCGCATCCAGGCCGAGGGCCGCTTGTCGCAAGTGCTGACGCGCGCGCCGGCCCGCTTGAAACCGGTCGACCAGGACGCCGTGCGCATCGTGCCGCAATCGGTGCAGAACAGCGCCAATGTACACGCCAGCCTGGGCCGCGACGGGCGCACCATCGTGCTCGACGTTGACGCCGAGAAACTGGTGCCCAGGGTGGTCTTGCAGGCGTCCTTGCAAAACATGTTTTTCCCGTATGTGATCGAACACGCCACCGTGCAAGCCACCCTGGCGGGCCAGGCCGCGCCGCTGCAGGTGAGCCCGGGCGAGATCAGCGGCTTGTTGCCAGGCGCCAGCCAGAAGGTGGAAGTGCGGTTTGACTTGCCGATGGCGCAGATTCCTTCGCCATGGTCGGCCCAGGCGCTGGCCGCGATGGGCAAGCAAGTGCTGCTGCCGATGAAGGCGACCGTGGGCCTGACGGGCCAGAAGTTGGCCCTGTCACCGGAGTTTTCGCACGAGTTGCAGGATTTGTTCCCTGGCGACCCGATTTCGGAAGTATTTACGCCGCCCGACAGCGTGCGCGCTTCGCAAGCGACGGTGCCGCTGCTGGTGCGCATCCAGTATCCGCTGTTGCCGGTGCTGCTGATCACCGGCGCAATTTTGCTGCTGTTGCTGGCTTTTTTGCTGTTTGGCGTGCTATCGACCAGCAGCAAGCGCTATCGGATCGTGGTCAATGGTCTGCCGCGCCAGGTTTTGCTGAAACCATACAAGAGTCTCGTCATCAAAGATGATGGCGGGCGCGAGATAGGCACCTTGCGGCGCGGTCTGGGCAAGCCCGTCATCGTGCGCGTTGCCGATGGCCAGACGCTGGTGCTGGGCTAAGCCCGCATCTCCTTTACCCCTGATGACACTACCCTTCTTTCGAGGCAGACGATGGCACAAGATACTCCCAAAGACAATGCAGGCTTCACCTTGCCAGCCCCAGCGAGCACGCCCACGGAAGCCAGCGTAGCTGCCGCTTCGGCCACCACGGCCAGCGTCGAGGCGCCCGCCACGCTCGACCCGGCCAGCGCCACCGATACCTCGGCGCGCGATACCCTGATCGGCGGCGCCGTGCTGCTGCTGCTGTTGATAGCCTTTTTCTTTGCCAAGAATGCGTATGCGAATGGCCTGGTGGGCAAGCGCTTGCCGCCCAACAAGGCCAACGCCTCGGGCTGGTGGCTGTTCATTTTCCTGGCCAGCCTGGCCACCGCCGTCGTGCTGGCAGCCGTCAATGCGCATAAATTCCTCGCGCCGTTGTTCATGGGACCGCTGCTGCTGGTGGGCCTGGTGGCGCTGGTGCTGACGTTTACTTCCAGCCGTAACTAAAATTGAGCGGGCCACATACCATGTCAGACACCTTGAACCAGACCGTCGGCGCGCAAGGCGAGCGCAAGCAGGACAAGATCATCGATTTGCGCCCCACGCTGTTCATCGGCGTGGGCGGTACCGGCATGCAAGTGCTGATGCGCGTGCGCCGGCGCATCCTCAACACCTTGTGGGGCAATGCCGGCCAGCGCACGCGCGTCGAGAACCTGACCGAGTTTCCCGTCGCCCAGTTCATCCATTTCGATCTCGACAATGGCGCGCTGGTGGAAAGCGGCGAATCGCAGGCGCAAGACCTGCAGTTCGACTTGCTGAAATTTACCGATGATGAAAAAGTGGTCGGGTCCTTTGATGCAGACAAATATAGCCGTGATGACGATTCGCTGGAACGTTATCCGCATATCAAGGAGTGGCTGCCGCTGACGCCGCAGAAAATCCGCGACCTGAACTTCGACATGCAGTCGGGTGCGGGCCAGGTGCGCGCCGTATCGCGTTTGTATTTCTTCGATAAATACAGCAAGGTGCGCGACAAGATCCGCCTCAAGCTGAAAACCCTGAAGGCGGGCCTGTCGCACGAGCGCCAGCTGAGCGAACTGGGCCTGCGCATGGAAACGCGTCGCTTCCGCATCGTGGTGGTGGGCTCGGTGGCCGGCGGTACCGGTTCCGGTTCCTTCCTCGACATGGGTTATCTGGCGCGCTGGATCGCCAGGACTGAAGTCGATCAAGCGGATGTGGAGCTGATGCTGTTCTTGCCCAGCGGCTTTAGCAAGAACAACAAGGACAGGACCGAGGGCAATGCTTATGCAGCGCTGATGGAACTGGAGTCGGCGATGATGGGCAACAAGAACTATCTGAGCCGCTGGGAGGATGTTGAGCATCCCTCATTGACGAGCGTGCCCTACAACGAAGTATTTCTGGTCGATTCGGGCAATTTGGCCCAGCAGCACACGGACAGCATCGACGACATCTATCACATGGTGGCCGATTCCCTGTTCGAAGACTTTGCCTCGGCCGATTTTGCCCGCGCCAAGCGCTCGATCGCCGTCAACCAGGCGCAGCACAAGAATTCCATGTACAAGGCACCGGTGCCGCAAAACCGCTTCGGCGACATGCGTTTGTATTTCTCCAGGCGTTTTTCCTCGTTCGGCATGGCCGTGCTCGATACGCGCCAGGAAGCGGCGCGCGACGAACGCGCCCATCGCTGGGCCGGCGCCATGTTGAAAGCCTTCTTTGGCGTCGGCGGCGTGGACGCCGGCGTCAACCGCGCCAATGACGATCAGCGCAATACCTTTTTGGCCGCCCACATGGGCTTGCGTCCTACGCCTTTCAACGATTTCCCTGGCTTTTCCGACAAGAGCATCGAACTGAAGCGTTCCAACGGCGCGTTCGAGGATTTCCAGATCGTCGACGATTTGCTGGCCGAGCGCCAGGGCAGCTTGCTCAGTGGCGTGGAAGACCGTGTCAACCGCCGCATCGATGACATCCGCACCGGTTACGACCGCAAGGAATGGCCGGCGCAGGTGCGCGACGCCATGCGCCAGCTTGAACGCGACGCCGTGCGTGACCAGGATTCCACGGCCGACACGACGGAAGACCGCATCGCCAAGCGGCGCCAGGAATTGTTCGAAAACATCAAGAAAGTCGTGCGCGACCAGTTGTATGGCTACCTGGACAACAAGCAGTTTGGCGGCCTGGAGTATGTGCTGTCGCTGGTGGAACAGATCAAGGACCGTATCGAAGCGCCAGGCAGCGGCTTGATCGCCCAGATCGACACCAATGCCGAACGTTATCGCGAAATCAAGGAAGCCTTGCGCACGCGCGAGTATGAGCGTTTGCTGAACAATCTGGAGCAAACGCGCGGCGGCATGTTCAGTGGCGTGTTCGGCAGTGGCGAGAAACAGGCGGGCGTGGTGATCGACCATTTACGCACCGAGATCGCCAATACGCTCAAATTCCATTTGCGCGGGCGCGCGGCCGAAGAAGCCGTGCTGCTGCTGCGCGATGTGTCGCGCTGGCTGGGCAACCGCACCGGCGTCGACAGCCAGGGCCGCGCCGTCTGGAATGGCCTGGTGGGCGAATTGCAGATCGGCCGCGCAGGCGTGCTCGACATGCTGGAGCAATTGCAGACGGCCAATGTGATCGTGCAAAAGGATTTAAAGAAAGACCATGCCACCGCCATCGTGGTGCCTGTTACCGTGCGCGACATCGTCATGCCGGCCCCGGCCACCTTGCGTGAGTGGGCCGATGAAGCGTTCCAGGATATTGGCGGTTCCAAAACCCTGTTCCCCATGCTCGGTGAACCGGCCCAGCGCACGGAGATATTGAACAAGGTCAAGCGCATGGCGGAAAACCGCCTGGCCAGCATGGGCGTCAACGATGGCGGTGCTGCCCAGCCAGATCCCCTGTTTGACGCGCTGGAACAGATGGAGCCAGGCCGGCGCCAGGATTATTTCCGTAAATTGCTGGCCTGCGCCATGCCGTGGATCGACGCCAATATGGTGGGCGAATTCACGGTGGCGGCTGACCAGTACAAATGCGTGATTGGCGTGGCGGGCGCGCAAGCGTTCAAGGCCAGGTTTGGCGCCGAAATTTATGCCTGCGTGCAAACCCAGGCCGGCATCACCAGCAGCCAGGTGGAAATCGTGGAAACTGGCATCCAGGGCCGCGCCGTGGCGTATTGCGAACTGGCCGGCGTGCCGATGACGGTGCTGCGCGGCCTGGAAGGCTGGCGTACCAGTTATCGCAAGGAAAGCGATAACGACAAGGCGCCGATCCACACGCATATCGACACGACCCAGTTCAATCATCCGATCGCGCCAAGTACGGATGAAATACGGCGTCTGGCCGAAGATTTCAGCTTGTTCCTGAAAGCCATCATGCTGGGCGTGCTGACGCGCCACAACGGCCGCGTGGTGCCGCTGGGGCAATACCTGTTTGCCATGGGCCGTGGCGACATGCGCCGCATCGGCAATGAGCGTTCGATACGCCAGAACGGCTTATTGTCCGTCTTCCGCGGCTTGATCGAAGAGCGCGTGGCCGCCCGCCTGGCCGAATTCGACGACGTGCAGACGGTCGCCTTGGCCGCGCTGGCCAGCTATTACGCCAGCAATGTTTATACGCCGCGCCTGGTCGACATGACGGGTGGCGGACAGCTCGACAACAAGGGCTTCGGCAACGCCATCGCCAATGAAATCGCTGGCGACCTGCGCGAAAGCGCGCGCCGCAAGGGCATGACGGATAGCGAAATCAAGCGCCAGGAAGAAAAGCTGCTTGACAACCTGAAGCTGTGGGCCAATGTGATCGCCGATTCCGATGCCGATGCGCATGAATGGGAAGTGCGCGAAGCCGATGAAGATGGCTTGCCGCGCCTGAAATACGCGCTCAAGCCGGAAGTGCTGGAAACGGGAACCTTGCAAGCGCTGTTTGCGCCAGCGCCTGTGTTTGCCGCGCCATCCCTGAATGGCGCTCCGCCACCACTGCTGGAATACCAGTATTTCCTTGGTATCGATGGCAAGCAGCAGGGGCCGTTCACGGCCCAGCATATCGTGCAGTTTGTGCGCGCCGGGCAAATTGTGCCGGCCGCCACCAAGGTCTGGCGCGAAGGTTTGCCGGCCTGGGTGGAACTGGCGCAGTTCCCGGAACTGGCTGCTTTACTGTTGAGTGCTCCGCCACCCTTGATGACGCCGCCGCCGTTGCTTTGAATGAAGGAAGTGTTGTGATCAAGTGTGTCAAGTGCCCAGGGATGCTGGTGGAGGGCGTGCCATTCTGTCCATTTTGCGGGCAGGCCGTCGCCGGCGTTGCTGCGCCCAAGGCGCCACCGGCGCCGGTAAAAACCGAGCCGAAAACCGAAACAAAGGTCGCGCCTGTCGCCGTGTCCAGGCTGCCGCCCAAGCTTGAAACTAAAATCGAGGCCAGGCTTGAACCCAAGCTTGCACCGGCAGCGAAGCCGCTTGCGCCGCCACCGGAACGTCTGCCCGCCAAACAATGGCCGCGCTGGCTGGCCGGTTTGATCGTGGCAGGCTTGGCTATCGTCTATATCAACGACAAGTTTTCTAACAAGCAAGATACTTTATGTAATGACGCCATCGACAGTGGCCTGGCGCTGGTGAGCAAGGGCAGCTTCGATGGTGCGCGCGTCAAACTGTCGGAAGCGCAGAATGTCTGCACCGGCAAGTCCGGCGCCAAGGTGGACGACTTGCAGGCGGCAATCAGCAAGGCCGTGGCGGGTTCTGGCGGCTGCCAGCGCAGCGTGCGGGCCATCGAACGCGATTTGAATGCCCGCCGTTTGCAAAGTGTGGTCAAAGCGCTTGCCGCGCTCGATACTGATTGTGCGGGTGCCTCGACGGTAGACCAGTTGCGCAAGCAGCTGGCACGCCAGCAGGCGGCAGCCGCGTCGATACAGGTGGGCGTGCGTCAGGCGCTGGATAGCAAGGATGGTGCGGCGGCAAGGAGCGGCATCGTCAAGCTGGAAGCGCTCGACCGCGAGTATCCTGAGCTGGCGCAATTGAAGGCAGACTTGCAAGCCTTGACGGCAGCCGCTGCGCCAGCGCCCGAACCTGTGCCCGCGCCAGCCCGGGTGATAGAGACGGCGCCAGCGCGCCCGATACAAAGTGAACCTGCGCCGCCCAGCGTGGTCGAACGTGTAAGCCCGGCGCCCGTCGACAATGGCGCGGCCATGCGCAAGGAGATGGCCTTGTCCTTTTTGCGCGATGCCGAACGGTCGATGAACGACGGTAAATTTGACGCCGCCAAGACTTACCTGGACAGCGCGCGCCGCGTTGATCCTGATAATGCGCGCATCGACAACTTGTCGCGCCGCATCCGTGAGCGCGAGCGGCAAGTGCTGCAAACGGAAACGACGATCAAATAAGAAAATCACCGGGGAGTTTCATGCTGAACAAGACCACCGTGCAGACCACTGCCGCATTGACACTGGCCGCCATGCTGGCCGGCTGCGCCACGGCACCCATGCATCCGAATGGTGTGCGCCAGGATAACAGCCAGTATCCGCAGGCTGCCGATGCAGATCCTTGCAGCGTGGGTACGACGGCGGCCGCTGGTGCAGCCGTGGGCGCCTTGCTGGGCGCCCTGGTCAGCGGCAAGAACGGCGCGTTGAAAGGCGCGGCCATCGGCGGTGGTTTGGCCGCCGCCGGTTGCCTGGCCTTCAACGTCAATTCACGCCAGACCAAGACGGCGGCCCAGGCTGACCGCGACTATATCCGCGCCCGTGGTTCGCTGCCGCGCGAGCCGCAAGTGGTGTCGTACACGCCGCAGCTGAGCGCCGGCACCGTCAAGCGCGGCCAGCCTTTCAAAGTCACTTCCGTGGTAGAGCTGGTCAATGGCAGCGCGCAAAACGTCACCGATGTGCGCGAAGAACTGGTGGTGCTGGACCCGCAAGGCCAGCCCTTCAAGTCAGGCTCGAAAGAATTGTCCAGCACCAGCAAGTCGGGTGGACGCTTTGAAAATTCGTTCGAGCTGACCTTGCCGCCCGGCGTGTCGCAGGGCGTGTACGGCGTCAAGACCAATCTGTACGTGAACGGCAAACTGGCCGCCACGCGCGACATGCGCACGCAGCTGGTGATACTTGACACAGATCATAAGGCCCCACAACTGGCCTTGCGTTAACTTCCTCCCGCGTAGCCGTGCTGGCGCCAGGCTTCATAGACAACCACGGCGACGGTATTGGACAGGTTCAGGCTGCGGTTGTCCGGGCGCATCGGCAGGCGGATGCGTTGTTCGGCAGGAAAACCGTCGCGCAGGGCAGGGTCCAGGCCCTTGGTTTCCGAACCGAATACAAACACGTCGCCAGGTAAAAAGGCGACGTCGCCGAACGGGCGTGAACCGCGCGTGGTCATGGCGAACATGCGCGCCGGGTCAGGTTGCGTGTCAGCCAGGAAAGCTGCCCAGTTCTTGTGCACTTTCATGTTGGCATAATCGTGGTAATCGAGGCCGGCGCGTTTCATCTTGGAATCGTCGAGCGGAAAGCCCAGTGGTTCGACCAGATGCAGTTGCGCGCCCGTGTTGGCGCACAGGCGGATGACGTTGCCCGTGTTGGGCGGGATTTCAGGTTCTACCAGGACGACGTGAAACAAGATGCTCTCCTCAAATACGACAGTTCAATAAAGTTCGTTTAATGCGGTGGCGTGCGCGCCATCACCAATATCGTGACCCTGGCTGCGCCATGCCGCTTGAAGGCGGCGGCCAGCGCGTCTGCCGTGTGGCCGCTGCTCATCACGTCGTCGACGATGCCGACATGGCCGCCGCGCACCCTGGCCGCGTGTTCGGGCGCCACCACAAAGGCGCGCACCAGATTGGCTTGCCGCTTGCGTGGCTCCAGAGCGCTTTGCGCCCTGGTGTCGCGCACCCGGATGGCCAGCCTGGGCAGCAAGGGAATGGCCAGCGCCCGCGCCAGCGGCCGGGCAATTTCCAGCGCCTGGTTAAAGCCCCGCTCGGCCAGGCGGGCAGGGCCCAGCGGCACGGGACACAGCCATTGCGGCGCTTGCCACTCTGTTTGCTGCTGCACCGCGTCCACCAGCAGCTGCGCAAACAGCGGCGCCAGCGCCAGGCGGGCGCCGAATTTCAGCTGCAATAGCAACTGATCGACGGGCGCCGCGTAATCGGCCGCCGTCACGGTGGCGTCATAGGCAGGCGGATGGCGCAGGCAGCGGCCGCACAAGGTGGACACATCATCGAGCGGATTGGCGCAGCGGCGGCAGCGGGGGCGAAGCTGGCCCAGGTATTGCGCGCGGCACGGCGCGCACAGCACTTGCGCACAAGCACCGCCGCACAGCGCGCACTGGGCCGGCAGCAGGCGCGAGCTCAGCGATTGCAGCGCAGTGGCTACCACCTGGTAAAAGCCGCTCCCCATCGCGATGGCCCCGTTCCATGTACACTGCCGACATTATCTCATCTCACCCGATTGCCCATGTCAGTTCCCACCAGTCCGCCTAAAATGAGTGCGCCCATCGATGCGGTGCAAGTACGCGATTTATTTTCCCGTCCGGCGCGGATTGCGCCATCGGACTTTTTGCGCCGCGAAGTGTCCAAGCGCATGCATGAACGCCTGGAACTGGTAAAAATCACCCCCTTGCGCGTGCTTGACGCCGGTTGCGGCGCCGGCGCCGACCTGGCGCAGCTGCACAAGGATTATCCGGCCGCGCAGATTATCGGCCTCGATGCATCGCAAGCGATGTTGCAGGCGGCGCGCGGACCCGCGTCCAAACTGTCTGGTCTGAACCAGTTCCTCAGCAAATTGTTGCCTTCGAAAACGGGCGTGGACTTGCTGTGCGGCGACTTGGGCGACTTGCCGCTAGCCGCCAACAGCATCGACCTGGTATGGTCCAACCTGGCGCTGCACTGGCATGCCCAGCCCGACCGCGTGTTTGCCGAATGGCGGCGCGCGCTGCGCCTCGATGGCTTGCTGATGTTTTCCTGTTTCGGTCCCGACACTTTCCGCGAGGTGCGCGACGCGTTTGCGCAAGCGGATCTGTTCCCCCACGCGCTGCCCTTTGTCGACATGCACGACTTTGGCGACATGCTGGTCGAGACCGGTTTTTCCACGCCCGTGCTGGACATGGAAATCATCACCGTCACCTATGACACGGCTGAAAAACTGCTGGCCGACGTGCGCGCCTTTGGCGGCAATCCCTTGACCACACGCCGCCGCAGCCTGATGGACAAGGCGGCCTGGCAGCGCATGCTGGACGCGCTGGAAAAGATGCGCCGGCCCGACGGCAAGCTGGGCCTGAGTTTTGAAGTCATCTATGGCCACGCTTTCCGCCCGGCGCCGCGCGTCACGCGCAATGGTGAAGCGATCATCCAGTTTACGCCGCGCAAGCCCTGATCTTTGCAGGAGGCACCGCCTCGCGCCGCCATTCCATCTTTATCCAACTAGCAAGTGTTGCAAAGCGCGCCAGCGTTGGCACGGGTGCGCGCACACTCGCTGATTATTGTTGATGCATTCAACTTTTCTTGCTTATAATCGTTGATTGTTTGTCAGCTTGTTAAGCCATAAAAACAAGTGGCCAGAAAAAAATTATCAAACAAAGCAAGATTATTAGAAGTTACTGCATTAGTATAGTAACCATCTTGCACGCAGGGCCATGGTTGGCCGTGCAAGAAAAATAGAATTCCAGCATGGTTGTTCGTACTAGACTTTGTGTGTGCAAACAGCATGGGATTTGCTGGTGCTTGGCACTCGCGGCGGCATGAATGCCGCGATGCTTTCCTGGAGGAGCGGCAGCGGTGTAACACGGAGCTTTCCGCAGCCGTTTAAAATATCATTATTTTTGGGTGGTTGGGGAAAACATGAAACATGCAAAGCGATTGCTATCGTTGATGCTCGGGCTGTCGCTGACAGCGCTAGGCGTCGGGCGATGGGCCACGGCGGCACCGGCTGCCAGTACCTATCCCGGCACCGGTGGTCCCAGGCCGTTGGAGCTGAATCTGCAACCGCCGGCAACACAGATTGCCCACGAAATCTACGATCTGCACACCTGGATGATGATCATCTGCCTGGTGATCTTCGTGGCCGTGTTTGGCGTCATGTTTTATTCGATCTTCAAGCACCGCAAGTCCGTGGGCCACAAACCGGCCACTTTCCACGAAAGCACCACCGTCGAGATCGCCTGGACCGTCGTGCCTTTCCTGATCGTCATCGGCATGGCCTTGCCTGCCACGCGCACCGTGGTCGGCATGAAAGACACGTCCAACGCCGACCTGACCATCAAAGCGACTGGCATGCAGTGGAAATGGGGCTATGATTATCTGAAGGGTGAAGGCGAGGGCATTTCCTTCCTGTCCAACCTGGCCACACCGCGCTCGCAAGTGGGCGCGCCTGGCATGCCGCCAACCGAGAAACGCGGCGAAAACTATCTGATCGAAGTCGACAATGAACTGGTGGTGCCGGTGCACAAGAAGGTCCGCATGGTGCTGACGGCCAATGACGTGATCCATGCCTGGTCCGTGCCGGCGTTCGGCGTGAAACAGGATGCGATTCCCGGTTTCGTGCGCGATACCTGGTTCAAGGCTGACCATATCGGCACCTTCCGCGGCAATTGCGCTGAACTGTGCGGCAAGGAACACGCTTTCATGCCCATCGTCGTGAAAGTCGTCTCGGCAGAAGATTACAAGGTGTGGGTGGATGGCAAGCTGAAAGAAATGGCGGCACTGGCCGATGATCCGAACAAGACCTGGACCATCGACGAGTTGAAGGTCAAGGGTGAAAAAGTCTATACAGCCAACTGTGCAATGTGCCATCAGGCGACAGGCAAGGGTGTACCGGGCACGTATGCGCCACTCGATGGTTCGGCCGTGGTGAACGGTCCGAAGGCGGAACAGATCCATGTTTTGTTGAACGGGCAAAAGAGCGGCAAGTACCAGGTTGAAATGCCATCCTGGAAACAACTGTCTGACACGGATATCGCGGCAGTGATCACTTACACGCGCAATAACTGGTCGAACAAGGCCGAAGAAAATATCGTTCAACCAGCCGAAGTCGTGGCTGCACGCAAGTAATCAGGAGCTGTCTATGAGCACGAGTATCTTGGATCAGGCCGGTCACGACCATCATGACGACCACGCGCATCACGATCACCCTAGCGGCTGGCGCCGCTGGCTGTTTGCCACTAACCATAAGGATATCGGCACGCTTTACTTGTGGTTCTCGTTCATCATGCTCATGTCGGGCGGCGTGCTGGCCCTGATGATACGTACGGAACTGTTCCACCCTGGCTTGCAGTTCTTCCACCCTGAATTCTTTAACCAGCTGACCACCATGCACGGCCTGGTGATGGTGTTCGGCGCCATCATGCCGGCCTTCGTCGGCTACGCCAACTGGATGATCCCGCTGCAGGTGGGCGCGTCCGACATGGCGTTTGCGCGCATGAACAACTTCTCGTTCTGGCTGCTGCCGCCGGCGGCGCTGCTGCTGGCCACGTCTTTCCTGGTGCCAGGTGGCGCCACGGCTGCCGGCTGGACTTTGTATGCGCCGCTGTCGACGCAGATGGGCCCTGGCATGGATATGGCGATTTTCGCCATGCATCTGATGGGCGCCTCGTCCATCATGGGCTCGATCAACATCATCGTCACCATCCTGAACATGCGCGCACCGGGCATGACCCTGATGAAAATGCCGATGTTCTGCTGGACCTGGCTGATCACCGCCTATCTGTTGATCGCCGTCATGCCTGTGCTGGCCGGCGCCATCACCATGACCCTGACGGACCGCCACTTCGGCACCTCGTTCTTTAATGCGGCAGGCGGCGGCGACCCCGTCATGTACCAGCACATCTTCTGGTTCTTCGGCCACCCCGAGGTCTACATCATGATCTTGCCGGCCTTCGGCATCGTCTCGCAAATCCTGCCCGCGTTTGCCCGCAAACCGCTGTTCGGTTATGCCTCGATGGTCTACGCCACGGCCTCGATCGCGATCCTGTCCTTCATCGTCTGGGCGCATCACATGTTTACTACCGGCATGCCGGTGACCAGCCAGCTGTTCTTCATGTATGCCACCATGCTGATCGCCGTGCCGACGGGCGTCAAAGTGTTCAACTGGATCGCCACCATGTGGAAGGGTTCGATGACCTTCGAGACGCCGATGCTGTTCGCGGTAGGTTTTATTTTTGTGTTCACCATCGGCGGTTTCACAGGCTTGATCCTGGCCGTCACGCCGATTGACATCCAGTTGCAGGATACCTATTACGTGGTGGCCCACTTCCATTACGTGCTGGTGGCCGGCTCGCTGTTTGCCCTGTTCGCCGGTTTCTATTACTGGAGCCCGAAATGGACTGGTCATATGTACAACGAAACGCGCGGCAAGATTCACTTCTGGCTGTCGCTGATCACGTTTAACGTGACCTTCTTCCCGATGCACTTCCTGGGCCTGGCCGGCATGCCGCGCCGCTACGCCGATTATCCGGCGCAGTTCACGGACTTCAATATGGTCGCTTCGATAGGCGCCTTCGGTTTCGGCTTCATGCAAGTGTACTTCCTGCTGTTCGTGGTCTTGCCGACCATACGCGGCGGCAAGGCTGCCGAAGCCAAACCATGGGAAGGCGCGGAAGGCCTGGAATGGACCGTACCGAGTCCGGCCCCGTTCCACACCTTTGAAACGCCGCCGACAGTGAAATAATCCCGGTAGCACGGGCCGGCGTGTTCGCCGGCCCGCTTTGAATAAAGTGCCTGCCATGACCGACCTTGATACTGCGCGTAATACTGAGCGCAAGAAACCCAATAACCTGCGTACCGGACTGATACTGGCTGCCTTGGCCGCCTTCTTCTTCCTGTCTGTGTTCGCCAAGCGGCTGTGGCTGTCGTGACAACGCCAGAACAACAGGAAACACGCGGACTGAACCGCAAGATGCTGGGCAAGCTGGTGGTGATTGCCTGCGTGATGTTTGGCTTTGGTTATGCCCTGATTCCCGTCTACAAGCAAATTTGCGAAGTGATGGGCATCAATGTGCTGACGCAAAAAGATGGCACGGTAGCTTACGACAACAATACCCAGGTCGATACCACGCGCAGCATCACCGTCGAATTCGACGGCAATGCGCAGGGGCCATGGCGTTTCCGGCCTGTCGTGTCGTCCATGCAAGTGCATCCGGGCGAGCTGGCCACCGTCATGTATGAAGTGGTCAATACGCAAGACCGCACCGTCAATGCACAGGCGATACCCAGCTATGCGCCGCAGAGCGCAACGCCGCATTTCAAGAAGGTCGAGTGTTTCTGTTTCAAGCAGCAAACCCTGAAACCGCATGAGGCGCGCCAGATGCCAGTGGTGTTCTTCCTCGATCCCGCCCTGCCGAAAGAGGTCAAGACCATCACCCTGTCGTACACGTTTTTCGAGATCGCCGGGCTGAGCAAGGCGCCGGCGCCCTCCGTTCAGCAGGGTAATTTATGATTGACGAGAAGCCCGCCAAACCGCCACAGGCCTCTTTCCTGTATTCGCTCAGGGCAGTGGTCTGGTCGTTTACGGGGCTGCGCCGCAAGAGCGATTTCGATACGGATTCGGCCAGGCTCAATCCCGTACACGTGGTGATCGCGGCGCTGCTGGCCGTGGCTTGCCTGATCGGCATTTTGATTACGATCGTCAAATTTGTCGTTCCATAATCAGTGATTCAATAAGTTCTCTATAACAAATAAAAACCACCCTACAAGTTTTTGAGGAGATGATGATGAGTTCCAACCATGCCGCCGTCCCGTATTATTTTGTGCCCGGGCCTTCGCGCTGGCCCCTGCTGGGCGGCGCCAGCCTGCTGTTGACCATGATAGGCGCCTCGGCCTGGGTCAACGATGTGTCGTGGGGACCGTATCTGAACCTGGCTGGCATAGCCGGCATCTTGCTGGTGCTGTACTTCTGGTTTGGCGACGCCATCGGCGAATCCGAAAAAGGCTTGTATAGCGAGCGCATCGACCACTCCTTCCGCTGGAGCATGAGCTGGTTCATCTTTTCCGAAGTCATGTTCTTTGGCGCCTTCTTTGGCGCCCTGTTTTATGCGCGCAGCATCTCGATGCCGTGGCTGGGCGACCTCGATAACAAGCTGATCTGGCCAGACTTTTCTGCCCACTGGGGCAATACGGGGCCGGCCGGCACGGTACAGGACTTCGTCACCATGACGCCGTTCTGGATACCGACGATTAACACCGCGCTACTGCTGCTGTCGGGCGTCACCCTGACCATCTCGCATCATGCGCTGCGCGCCGGCCACCGCAGTGTCACGGCCCTGTTCCTGTTCGCTACCATAGCGCTGGGCGCCGTCTTCATGGGTTTCCAGGTGTATGAATATGTGCATGCCTACAGCGAGCTGAATTTGAAATTGACGTCGGGCATCTACGGCGCCACCTTCTTCATGTTGACGGGATTCCACGGTTTCCACGTGACCATGGGCGCCATCATGCTGTCGGTGATTTTGTACCGCGTGCTGAAAGGCCACTTTACGCCCGAGCAGCACTTCGGCTTCGAAGGCGCCGCCTGGTATTGGCACTTTGTCGACGTCGTCTGGCTGGGCCTGTACGTGGTCGTGTATTGGTTATAATGACGGGGCAGGGCGCGCGCTGTTGAACTGTGCGCCCATAGAAAAAAGCCGTGCCGGGATATCCCGGGTACGGCTTTTTTCTTGGTTTGAGAATTTTGCTAATGCGGCAATATTAGTGGATGCCCGTTGGCTGGATATAGCCGAGCTTGTACGCCAGCAAGATCAGCAGGAACAGGGTAATTGAAAAGCCTACGCGCATGGCCAGCGCCTGCACGGTGCGGTTGCTCTTGCCCTTGTCGCGCATCAGGAAAAACAGGGCTGAGCCCAGGCTGGCCAGTATCAGGATAAAGGCAATCGCGACGATGATTTTCATGGATGGCAAGGCCCTGTTTGAGGAGGTTCCATTGTAATGCGTATACGCTTCCGTTTTAGATGGATACCCTTTGTTGTAATGCTGCTACTGGTGGCGCTGGGCATATCTCTGGCGCAATGGCAGCAGCGCCGCGCCGAAGAAAAACTTGCCCGCGCCGCGAAATTGGAAACGGGCAACCTGGCCGCGCCGCTGGTGCTGACGGCGGCACCGCTGTCGCCTGCTGAAGCGCCAGCCATGGAATTTCGCCGCGTCAGCGTCACCGGCCACTTTGTGCCCGCCTGGACGGTGTATCTGGACAACCGCCCCTACCACGGCCAGGCCGGCTTCCACGTGCTGACGCCATTCCAGATTGACGGTTCCGGCATGCATGTGCTGGTGGCGCAGGGATGGTTGCCGCGCAATAATGTCGAGCGCACGCGCATCCCCGACTACACAATGCCCACAGGCACTGTCACCATCAGCGGCATCGCGCGCCTGAATGCCGGCCACGTGATGCAACTGGGCACGGCGCCGCCGTTGACGCCGCAGGCCATCGTGCAAAATGCCGAGATCGCCCAGCTGGCCCAGGCCAGCGGCATGGCTTTCCAACCCATTTTGATAGAACAAACAGTCGACACCAACCACGCGCCAGCCATCAGCCAGCTTCCCGTACGCGACTGGCCCGCGCCCGACCTGGGCGCGGACAAGCACCGCGGCTATGCATTCCAGTGGTATGCGCTGGCTCTGATGGCCTTTTTATTTTTTGTTTTGACAGGATTTCGACGTGCAAACAAACAACCCTGAAATACAGCAAGGCAGCCAGGATCGGCATGAGCGGCAGGCGCAACATAGCGGCCGTTTGAAACTGCTGGCCGTGATCGCGGTGTGCGCTTTTCCCATCGTCGCTTCCTACCTGACGTATTACGTGATCAAGCCCACGGGCCGCACCAATTATGGCGCGCTGATCGACCCACGTTTGCATCCTATTCCTGAGGCGCAGCTGCATGTGACCGAGCTCGACGGCAAGGCCTCGCCCCTGGAACAATTCAAGGGCAAGTGGATCTTGCTGCAAACGGGGCCGTCCGATTGCCAGGAAGCATGCCAGAAGCAGCTGTTTTTCATGCAGCAGATGCGGCTGATGCAAGGCAAGGAAATGGAGCGCATCGAGCGCGTCTGGCTGGTGACGGATGCGCAACCGTTGGAAACCATGATCATGCGCGAATATGATGGCACCAATATGCTGCGCGTCAATGCCGACGCCTTGAAGGCCTGGCTGCCGGTGGACGCGGGCGACAGGGCAGAAGATCATCTGTATCTGATCGATCCGCTGGGCAACCTGATGATGCGTTTCCCGAAAGACGCCGATCCGGGCAAAGTGAAAAAAGATATCGCCAAGCTGCTCAAAGCTTCGGCGATCGGTTAAAGAAGAGCTTGATGTCTACTATGCCTACGATGCATTTTTCTGCACTGGCCCAACTGGGCCTGACCGGTTTACTGGTGGCCTTGCTGCCGCTGACCGTGGTCTGGATTTCGTCCGACGCGAATAAATACCGCAAGCTGGTCTGGGTCGCCGTGTTTTTGACCATCGACCTGATCATGTTCGGCGGCTTTACGCGCCTGTCCGATTCCGGCCTGGGTTGCCCGGACTGGCCAGGCTGCTATGGTTTGGCCAACCCTTTCCTGGCGCATGAGCATATCGTGGCGGCCGAAGCCTTGATGCCGACCGGACCCGTGACGGTGTTCAAGGCATGGATAGAAATGACGCACCGCTACCTGGCCATGGCCATTGGCGTGCTGATCGTGGCGATGATGGTGCAAGCCTGGCGCCAGTGGATCAAGCACCGCCGTGCCGAATTCGCCCCGGCCTTGCCGACGGCGCTATTCCTGTTCGTCTGCCTGCAGGGCGCGTTTGGCGCCTGGACCGTGACCATGAAGCTGCAACCGATCATCGTCACCATTCATTTGCTGCTGGGCATGGGGCTGCTGGCCTTGCTGACGTGGCTGGGCGGGCGCCAGGATAATGCCGTCTCGCCCGTGCTGCGCGCCGATGCCGATGTGGCCGTGCTGCGCCCCGTGCGTGCGCTGGCGATTTTCTCGGCCGTGCTGCTGACGGCGCAGATCGCGCTGGGCGGCTGGGTGAGCACCAACTACGCCACCCTGGCCTGCACGGATTTCCCCCTGTGCGGCGGCAAGGTGATACCGGAGATGGATTTTGAGCACGGTTTCCATTTGTGGCGCGAATTGGGCAAGACAGCCGCCGGCCACTATCTGCCATTTTCCGCGCTGACGGCGATCCATTGGGTGCACCGCAATTTCGCCTTTTTCGTGCTGCTCGGCATAGGCTACACGGTCTATCGCGCCTGGTCCTTGCCCTCGCTGCGCACGCCAGCCCGCCTGATTGCCGTGGTGCTGGCCGTGCAAGCTTGCACGGGCCTGGCGACCATCTACCTGAACTGGCCGCTGGCGATTGCCGTGCTGCATAACGGTGGGGCGGCGCTGCTCGTGTTGTTGCTGACCATGTTAAACTACAAGGCTAAATTCCAACTCGATGTTGCGCGGACCTCCGCTTCCGCCGCCGCGACAGTGCCCCCGGCACTCGGCAGTATTTCCCGTACCCCATAAATGACTACACAGACACTCAGCCGTAAACCTGCCCCCAGAATCGCCCAGTATTGGGCGCTGACCAAGCCGCGCGTGACTCAATTGGCCGTATTTTGCGCCGTGATCGGCATGTTTTTGGCCAGCGACGAGATGCCGGACTGGCATGCCGTGGTGTTCGGCACCATCGGCATCTGGTTGCTGGCGGGCGCAGCGTTTGCCGTCAATTGCCTGGCAGAGCGCGAAATCGATGCGCGCATGGCCCGCACGGCGCGCCGTCCGATGGCCATGGGCGATATCTCCGTCAAGCAGACGGTGGTGTTCGCGCTGCTGATCGGCGGGCTGGGCATGGCGATTTTGTATTACCTGGTCAATCCGCTGACCATGTGGCTGACCTTTGTCACCTTTGTCGGCTACGCGCTGATCTATACCCTGATACTGAAACCGGCCACGCCGCAAAACATCGTCATCGGCGGCTTGTCTGGCGCCATGCCGCCTGCGCTGGGCTGGGCCGCTATTGCCAACGACGTGCCGATGCAAGCCTGGCTGCTGGTATTGATCATCTTTGTCTGGACGCCGCCGCATTTCTGGGCGCTGGCCATGTACCGCCGCGACGATTATGCCAAGTCCGGCCTGCCCATGCTGCCCGTCACGCACGGCCTGAAATTTACGCAATTTCACGTCTGGCTGTATTCGATCGCGCTGGCCGCCACCACCTTGCTGCCGTACGCCGTGCGCATGAGCGGCCTGATCTATTTATTTTCCGCCATCGCCTTGAACGCCGGTTTCCTGTATTACTCATGGAAGATGTACCGCCATTACACGGACTTGATCGCGCGCAAGGCTTTTACGTATTCCATCGTCTACCTGGCGTTGTTATTCCTGGCCTTGCTGATCGACCATTATTTCTTCTTCTAAGCCTCTTTCGAGCACGCTGACCATGAAAAAACGTTTTTATCTGCTGTTGACTGCTTTACTGACCACCGCCTTGCTGGCTGGCTGCGGCAAGCCGGAAGCGCCCAAGCCGGCGTTCAAGAATATGGATATCACGGGCGCCGCGTATGCGCGCGAATTTTCGCTGACCGACCACACCGGCCAGCGCCGCACCCTGGCTGACTACAAGGGCAAGCTGGTGCTGATGTTCTTTGGCTATACGCAATGCCCGGACGTTTGCCCCACCACCATGGCCGACATGGCCCAGGTGATGAAGGAAATGGGCCCGCAGGCAGACCAGGTACAAGTGCTGTTCGTCACCGTCGATCCTGAACGCGATACGCAGAAGTTGCTGGCCGAATACGTGCCAGCCTTCGACAAGCGTTTCGTGGGCCTGTATGGCACGCTAGCTGAAACGGCCAAGGTCGCCAAGGAATTCAAGGTCTATTACGCCAAGGTCGAGGGCGAAACCGACAGCAGCTACACGGTCGACCATACGGCTGGCACCTATGTATTTGACCGCGAAGGCAAGATCCGTTTGTTTATCCGCCACGGCGAAACCCCGGCCGCCGTCGCCCACGATCTTAAACTTCTGCTATCCTGATCCGGTCGCGCCCGTGGGGCGCCCTCTTCAGGATAATCGTGGCTTATGGAAAAACGTTTCGAGCCGTATGCCCGTCTGGCAGCCGTCATCTTTTTGGTGATCGGCTGCTTTTTTGTTTTGCGGCCCTTCCTGGCGGCGATGCTGTTTGCCGTCTGCGTCAGTATTTCCAGCTGGCCCTTGTATCTGCGCCTGCTGCATATGCTGAAAGGCCGGCGCAACCTGGCCGCCGCCATCATGACCGTCTCTTTGGTGCTGGTGGTGGTGCTGCCGTTGGTGCTGGTCACCTACAATCTGGCCGACAACGTTTCCCGCCTGGTTGACCAGATACGTGCCGCGCTGGAAGCGGGCGGCTTGCAACCGCCTTCCTGGCTGGCCGGCATTCCGCTGGTGGGCGAAACTATCGATGGTTATCTGCGCCGGCTGATCGGCGACCGCGAAGAATTGCTGAGAGTGGGCAAGACCTTGCTGGAACCGGCGCGCCATTTCCTGACTTCCGGCGGCATCGTGCTGGGCAGCGGTGTGGCGCAAACCAGCCTGGCTGTGTTCGTCAGCTTTTTCCTGTACCGCGATGGCCAGCAATTGCAGCTGGTCTTGCTCAAGGGCAGCACACGCATCATCGGCGACAGCGCACCGGGCGTGCTGCTGACGATTAGCCGCACCGTGCGCGGCGTGATGTATGGTTTGCTGGGCACGGCATTGGCGCAGGCGCTGGTGGCGGTGGCGGGCTTTTTGATCGCCGGCGTGCCGGCCGTGGCCCTTTTGGGCATCGCCACCTTTATTTTGTCGCTGGTGCCCGTGGGGCCGCCGCTGATCTGGGGCGGCGCCGCCATCTGGCTGTTCAACGAGGGCCATACGGGCTGGGGCATTTTCATGCTGGTGTGGGGCGCCTTGCTGATCAGCGGCGTAGACAATGTGGTCAAGCCCATGCTGATCAGCCGCGGCAGCAGCCTGCCATTCCTGCTGGTGCTGCTCGGTGTGCTCGGTGGCGTGCTGGCCTTTGGTTTCGTGGGCCTGTTCATCGGCCCGACTTTACTGGCGGTGCTGTACAGCCTGCTGCAAACCTGGACGGTGGGAGCAAGCTCCGTGCCGCAGGTGAAGGAATAGTTAGTCCCGCGAATCGGCGTCCAGATCCCGTTCCTGCTTCGGGATCACCTTGATCAGCACGATGCGGGGCCCGTTCATTTTCTTGACGACGATGTCGAAGTCGACAAAAGTGATGCGCTGGCCCTGTTTCGGGATATCACCCAGCTTGACCATGATCAAGCCGCCCACCGATTCCACGTCTTCCAGCCCCAGTTCCTCGTTTTCGATATCGATACCGAGGATGCGCTCGAGCGAAAAGATGGGCAGGCTGGCCTTGCCGATCAGGGTGCCGTCGCTTTGCTTGAGCCAATCGTTTTCATTGCGGCGGAATTCATCGCGGATTTCACCGACCATGGCGCCCAGCAAGTTATCGAGCGTAATAAAACCCAGTGGACGCTTGTTCTTTTCACCGATCAGCGCAAAGTGGGGCGCGCCGTCGCGGAAGCGGCGGAACAGTTCCAGCGCCGGCGTGCGCGCGGAAATGATGTCCACCGGACGCAAAAACGGCGTCAGCGAGGTGATCGGCTTGCCAGCCTGCTGCGCGAAAAACAAGTCTTTCAAGTGCACCACGCCCAGCACATCGTCGCCGTTGGTATCGAAATACGGGTAGCGGCTGAAGCGGTTGCGCAGCACCGTCTCCAGGTTTTCTGCCAAGCTTTGCGAGGCGTACAGGGCGCTTACTTCATTGAGCGGACGCATCAGGTCCGACACCGTCATTTGCTCGAAATCGAGCGACTGGGCCAGGATGTTGCGCTCGTCGCGCGTGAATTTCTCGCCGGGCTGGCTGGTGCGCAATATCAGTTTCAGTTCATCGGACGAGTAATGGGCGTCGTGGCTACCTTTGCCGGACAGACCTGCCACGCGCAGCACCCAGTTGGCGCTGCCGTTGAGCAGGTAGATGGCCGGGTACATGGTCCAGTAAAAGCCGTACAAAGGAATCGCGCTCCACAGGCCGATCGCTTCCGGGTTGCGGATGGCCAGCGATTTTGGCGCCAGTTCGCCCACCACGATGTGCAGGAAGGAAATCACGCTGAAGGCCAGCACGAAGGAAATACCGTGTATCAGTTCTGGCGAAGTGAGGCCGATGGTGGAGAACAAGGGTGTCACCAGGCCGGCAAAGGCCGGTTCCCCGACCCAGCCCAGGCCCAGCGAAGCGAGCGTGATGCCCAGCTGGCAGGCGGACAGGTAGGCGTCCAGCTGGCCATGCACCTTGGCCAGGATGCGTCCCCGTAGTCCCTGTGTCTTGGCGATGGCGCGTATGCGTGTGCGCCTTAATGTGACGATGCCAAATTCGGCGGCAACAAAAAAACCGTTCAGCGCGACCAGGAAGAGGGCGAGCAGGACTAGCAAGACATTGTGCATGGGGGCGCAATAAGATGGGCTATAAAAACGTCATCTTAAACGACGAAGGGCGGCATAACCTAATTTTGCCGCGTTCCCTGCGTCAATCTTGACCTTGACAAGCGCTTCAATGCGCTTGCGCGGCCTCTGCCGAGGCCAGGATCACGTCCAACGCCGGGTGTTTGATCTTGCGTTCGTTCGAGATCACATAAAACTGTTCGCGCAAGCTCGCTGCCTCGCCCACCAGCACGGCGCCGAATTGTTCCTCGATCTCGTCGGCCAGGCTGGCCGAAGCGAAGAACAGGCCCAGGCCCTTGCGGCCAAAGGCGTTGAGCATGGCGTTGTCTTCGAATTCGCCCACCACGTCGGGCCGCACGCCTTGCTGCACCATCCATTCATCGATGCGCCCGCGCAAGGCGTTATTGCGCGCTGGCAGCAAGAAGGGCGCGCCGTTCAGGCTGTCCGGAAAGCCGGGACGATACTGGGCCGCCAGCGCGGGCGCGCCGAACAGCTTCATCGGACTTTCTCCCCATAAATAGCTCGATACGCGCAAGCTGGCGCCGGCCGGCACGGCGCGGTCGGTCAGCACCAGGTCCAGCTTGTGCAGGGCCAGGTCGGCCAGCAGGGATTCGAATTCATCTTCCAGGCAGACCAGCTTGACCGGTTTGTCGAGGCTGCGCGTGGCGTCCAGCATGCGGTAGGCCATCAGTTTCGGCAGGGAATCGGAAATGCCGACTGTCAGCCGCATCTTTTCGGCGTCGGCGTCGCTGAGGGCATCCTGCATCTGTTCGCCGAGCAAAAAAATCTGGTCCGCATAACCGAGCGCCAGCCGGCCCGCCTCGGTGGGCACCAGGCGCCGGCCTTGCGGCTGCAGCAGGGATTTGCCCAGCTCCTTTTCCAGCAGCGCCAGCTGGGTACTGATGGTTTGCACGGCCAGGCCCAGCCGTTCTGCCGCGCGCGTCACGCCGCCTTCGCGGGCTACGACCCAAAAGAAATACAAATGCCGGTAATTGAAGCCTGTGGTTTTCATGCCTGCGTCCTATCTTCTGTTTTTATGAAGTAATGCTTCCATTATCTTCTATTTTTAAATAAGTGTACTGTCCCTATACTGCTTGTCATTCAATCGTGACAACAAGGAGAATCATGAAGCATTTCAGAGTGTCATTCCTGGTGACATTTATCTGCCTGGCCATCGCGGCCTGGTGGGGTTATACGCATGGCGGCGTGTCGACCATGATGTCGGCGCTGGGCATCGCGGTGATCCTGGGCGTGATGGAAGTGTCGCTGTCTTTTGATAACGCGGTGGTCAATGCGTCCGTGCTGAAGACCTGGGACAAATTCTGGCAAAACCTGTTCCTGGGCGTCGGCATCATCATCGCCGTATTCGGCATGCGGCTGCTGTTCCCGCTGGTGATCGTGGCGCAGGCGGCTGACCTGGGCTTGCTTGAAGTGTGGAATCTGGCGCTGAGCGATCCGCAACAGTATTCGATGCACCTGACTAATCACCATGCAGAAGTGGCGGCCTTCGGCGGTATTTTCCTGCTGCTGGTGTTCCTGAACTTCTTGCTCGATGACGAGAAAGAAACCCACTGGCTGGGCCGCTTTGAAGAAAAACTGGGCGCGCTGGGCAAGGTTTCGTCGATCTCCGTGATGATCGCGCTGGGCACCCTGATGGCCAGCCTGAGCATGATCGATGCGGGCCAGAAACTGGTGGTGCTGACGGCCGGCTTGTGGGGCGTGCTGACGTATGTGGGCGTGGATGTGATCAGCGGCTTGCTGGAAGGCGAGAACGGCAATGGCAATGTGGGCGACATCGTCAAGCGCGGCGGTATTGGCGGTTTCCTCTACCTGGAAGTGCTCGATGCCTCGTTCAGCTTTGACGGCGTGATCGGCGCGTTTGCGATCACCAAGGATGTCGTGATCATCATGCTGGGCCTGGCCATCGGCGCGATGTTCGTGCGTTCGATGACGGTCTTCCTGGTACGCAAGGGCACCCTGGACGAGTTCGTGTACCTGGAGCATGGTGCGCATTATGCGATCGGCATCCTGGCACTGATCATGTTGGCCAGCATGAAGTTCCACATCCCCGAGATCTTCACGGGCCTGATCGGTGTAGCGTTTATTTTGGCTTCGCTGTGGTCGTCGATACGCTACAAGCGCAGGATGGCCTTGCTGGAAGGCGAGCCGGAGCCGGCATCGGAAACAGTCAAGGCGTAAGCATCAGAAAACCGCGGCAAACGTTCACACCCGTTTGCCAGCATGAGGCAGCAAGCGTCGCCGCCGGCCTGGGGAGTCGGGCCGGCGGAGGGCGCCAGGTGTTTTTATTTTATATAGGAGCAACAACATCATGGCTATCAATCTGCAAAAAGGCGGCAACGTCAACCTGAGCAAGGAAGCACCTGGCCTCGCCAAAATGATCATCGGCCTGGGCTGGGATGCCCGCGTCACCGACGGCGCCGCCTTCGATATCGACGGTTCAGCCTTCCTGCTGAAGGCGGATGGCAAGGTCCGCGCCGACATCGACATGATTTTTTATAACAACCTCAAATCGAGCGATGGCTCCGTCACCCACACGGGCGACAACCGCACCGGCGATGGCGATGGCGACGATGAAAGCGTGATCGTCGACCTGTCCAGAGTCCCGGCCGACGTCGACAAGATCGCCGTCTGCGTGACCATCCACGACGCCGAAGCGCGCAAGCAGAATTTCGGCATGGTATCGAAGGCCTATGTGCGCTGCGTCAATGAAAACGGCAATACGGAAATCGCCCGCTTCGACCTGTCGGAAGACGGCTCGACGGAAACGGCGATGGTCTTCGGTGAAATCTACCGCAACGGCGCCGATTGGAAATTCAAGGCTATCGGCCAGGGTTACAAAGGCGGTTTAGGTCCTTTGGCCGCATCGTTCGGTGTGGGCGTCTAAGTTGCAATAGTTCTATTATCACCATCGTCAAGAAGGAGTTGCTGTATGCCAATTTTCAATGTGACCGGAGAGGTCGATCCGTTTTTGCATATTTCACTGGCCAAGGGCGAAAAGATTTATTGCGAATCCGATGCGATGGTGATGATGGAAACCAATCTCGAGCTGAAAGGCAAGATGAGCGGTGGCCTGGGCGCTGCGCTGATGCGCACCTTTGCCAACGGCGAGTCCTTCTTTCAGCAGCATATCGAGGCCTTGCGCGGCGATGGCGATTGTTTGCTGTCGCCCATCTTGCCGGGCGCCATGCGGGTGCTGGACATTGGTAGCCAGCAATACATGATCAGCGATGGCGCTTTCGTGGCGGCCACTTCTGGCGTGGAATTGAAGGTGCGCACGCAAAGCCTGGGCAATGCGCTGTTTGCCCAGAGCGGTGGATTCTTCATCACCGAGACGGCAGGCAGCGGCCAGTTGGCGGTGTCCGGTTTTGGCGCGATGTCCGAACTGGAAGTGACGCCCGGCAAGGACGTGGTGATCGATAACTCGCACGTGGTGTGCTGGGACAACCGCCTGCAGTACGACATTTCAATGACCACCGGCAGCAGCGGAGGGTTCCTGGGTAATCTGATCAATAGCCAGACCAGCGGTGAGGGCATCGTGCTGAAGTTCAGCGGCAGCGGGAAAATCCTCGTGTGCTCGCGCAACCGTGCAGCCTTTCTTGCCTGGACGCAAAGCAAGCCGGCGTAAGCAAGCAATTTATTTAATTTAATCATCAGGAGCAAAGCGTATGTCTGTCAATTTGAGCAAGGGCCAGAAGATATCTCTGGACAAGGAAGCTGGCGCCAGCCTGAGCCGTATCACCATGGGCCTGGGCTGGGACTCGATCAAGACCAAGGGCTTTTTCGGTTTCGGCGCGAAAACGGAAGCCATCGACCTGGACGCGTCATGCGTGCTGTTCGATGACAGCAGCAAGCTGGCCGACATCGTCTGGTTCCGCCAGCTGAAAAGCCGCGATGGCAGCATCGTTCACACGGGCGACAACCGCACCGGCGCCGGTGATGGCGACGACGAGCAGATCAATGTCGACCTGACCAAAGTACCGTCGCAGGTAAAAAGCCTGGTCTTCACCGTCAACAGCTTTACGGGCCAGAATTTCTCGCAGGTGGAAAACGCCTATTGCCGCATCGTCAATGCCGGCAATAACCAGGAAATCGCGCGTTTCAACCTGTCGGTGCAAGGCGCCCACACGGCGCAGATCATGGCCAAGCTGTACCGCCATAACGGCGAATGGAAAATGCACGCGATCGGCGAAAACGGCAATGGCCGTACCTTTGACGATTTGATGCCACAGATCGCGGCGCATTTATAGGGGGATCACCCCAAGGAGTAGTCCGCAGCGGGCAGGGCACGGACCGGATACCGGGTCTTGCCCGCTGCTCTTAGATTGAAGGAGAGTATGTTGTGATGCGTTTGCTGATAGCCCTGCTACTTCCATGTCTCACGTTCTTTATGCTGGGGCGCCCGCTGGCCGGTGTCGCCGCCCTGATCTTGCAGTGCACTGTGATCGGCTGGGTGCCGGGGGCCTTGTGGGCCCTGCACAAGGTGAACCAGCACAAGACGGAGCAGGAACTGGAAGGGGCCGTAAGCCGCAGCTACATGCGCAGGCGTAGCCGGGTGATTTAAATCCCCCGGGCGCCGGGAAATCCTTGCGCTAAAGCCCGCACGAACGATGTGTCAACATCGGCGTGCGGGCTTTTTTATTCTGCTTCCGGTACCGGGCATTGATCCAGCTCGGCTTCCTGCTGACCGGCGGCACTCGCGATGACGGTTGCTACCTTGTCAGACATGTCCTCGCTATCTGAGGTGGAACTTATGTGAAAGATAATAAGCAGCAGGAACAACATGCTGATCATGCCGAAGGCAATAGAAATACCGATCCCCCACTGTGACCACTTTTTTTGCACGCGGTTGAAATGTTCGACGCTTTGCCATTGTCCATTTTTCCAGGCCATCTCGCGCCCTTTGATACCCAGCCAGATGGCGAAGCCGAAGCCGACATAGGGTAGCAGCGAAAATAAACCTATCCAGGTGCGGTTGCCTATCGCCCATACCCAGTTCAGCAGGAATGCGCCCCAGCTCCATCCCGCTATGCCATCGGGCAGCGCGCCTGGCGTGCTACGGTGCTGCGCTGCCGGATTGGCGCCGGAATGAAATCCTGCACCACAGTGTGCGCAAAATGGCGCATCGTCTTGCTGCCTTCTGGTACCGCACGCAGTGCAAAACATGCTCTATCCTTCACGGTTGGCTGTGGGCAGATCGGAGAGGTATCTATCTTCTACACGATGTCAATACCATTGTTCTTCCCGCGAGCATTTTCTGTCTTGATTGCAGTCAAGATTTGCCGCTGCGTGTATATCTTAGGACATCCAGAATCGCTGGCATAGCAAAATCGCGGCGTTATAGCCGGCGTGGGTCAGCATGGGCGCCAGCAAGGAGCCGCTGCGCTGGTAAGCGTATCCTGTGCACAAGCCCAGCACGAACACGGGCAGCATCGAGGCGGGCGGATGGACGATGGCGAAGATGGCGGCGCTGATGGTAATTGCTTGCCAGGCGGGCAGCGAACGGCGCAAGCCGCCCTGTATCAAGCCACGGAAGATGAATTCCTCGCACAGTGGGGCGGCCAGCAAAGTCAGGCCGGCCAGCCACAGCCAGTCCCGGCTCCAGCCGGCCGCATGCAATAGCGGCGCTGCCGGCAATTGCCCGCTGGCCTGCAAGGCGAACAGATAGGCTATGCCGCACATGGCTGCCAGACCAGCGCCAAGACTGCCCCAGCGCAGAGGCTGCTTTCCGCCCAGCACGGACGGCACGCCGGTCGTCTTGCTGCGCCAGTACAGCAGGCGCACCAGCAGATAGGTCAGCCCGCCCGCGCCGCCGAAGGCCAGCGCGATGTGCAGCAGGGTGGCGGTACCCTTGCCTTTGAGCAGCAGCAAGATCAGCACTTGCGCCACGAAAAACAGCATGGCCGCCATCAAGCCGTCCGAGGCCGATACGCGCGCTGGCGGCGAGGCGGCCGGATCGAGCAGATACGGTATCTGGTCGCGCGCCTTTTGCCACAGCGCCAGCGCCAGCGCCACCGTCAGCACAAGGAAGACCAGCCGCTGCACCAGGCTGCCGGCCGACAGGGCGCCGATATACAGGCCCGTCAGCAGCATGTACAGATACAGATAGGTAGAGCGCACCTTCGCCTGCACCTCGGTAGCCAGGGGATCGCTGGCAAACACGCCCAGCGCCACGGCGATCACGCTATACAGGGGAATCCCTGCCAGTGCCAGCAGCATCAGGCCGGCCATGTCCCAGCGCCATTGCGGCATGAACAATAGGGCTGCGCCAAACAATATCAGTGGATAAATCATGGACAGCACGGCCCACAGCTGGGCTTTTTCCTTCAAAGCCTGTTCGACAGGCAAGGGGAAGGTGTACAGCATCCACAGCGAACCGCCCTCCTTGTTCAGGGTCTGGAAGGCGGACATCATCAGGGTGTAGGTGCCGAGGAAAAAGCCGGTCGAGACCAGCAGGGCCGGGCTGTCCAGCAATTCGTGGACATCATGCAGGCGGCCTGCAAATATCACCTGGCTGCCAAGAATCACGAGTGGCAGCAGCAAGGTTTGCACGAAGAAGTTGCGGTCACGCTTGAGCAGGCTCAATTCGCGCCGCTGTATCACCGTGCCTATCTGCCAGCGGCTGGATGGTAGCACTGGCGCATTTGCCTTGGGGAGCATGCGCACGCTGGCCCGCTGGCCGCTGCCGACCACGCCATCGCGTAGCTGGTGGCGCAAGACCAGCATGCCCAGCCACAGCAACGCGGCCACTTGCACCAGCAGCGTTGCGGCCAAGGCCAAGCTGGGGCGATTCAGTAGTTGTATCACCAGGCCCGGTGGCGTCCAGACGCTCCAGGCAGGCATGGCGGCGGCCCAGCCGATGGCAAAACCCTGTGGGTTCATGCCGAAAGACATGGCGATATACATGGGTACGACGCCGCCGATGGAAATGAAAGCTTGCAAATTGCCCAGGCTGGACGGAGACAGCTTCAGGCGCAGCCCTGTATCGACCAGGGTGCGCAGCATGGCGGCAGTCAGCATGAGCAACAGGCTGAGTGCCAGTGCAGGCAAGGGCGCCAGCCAGCCATAGCCGCCATACCAGGCGAGCACGGTGGTCGATGGCAGCAAGGCAACCAGGCCGACCGGATTGGCGATACTGCGCTCGAGCACGCGTGCCCACAGCAAGGTGCTTTTCGAGGCGGGCAGGGTGACCAGCCATTCCAGGTCCCAGTCCGGCCTGGACAGTTCGCCAGTGCCCAGTGGCAGCAGCACGCTGACCAGCCACAGCAGACCTAATTGCAAGCTCAGGCCTGCCATCAGCGCCGCGCTGAACGGCGCGCCCGTGAGCTGCGGCGCCACCGCGTCCATGGCGCCGTTCCCTTGGCAACTGGCGATGGCATCGAGTCCGCAATGCAGGTTCAGCACGCTCTGCTTGCAAATGTTGCCGAAGGAAAACAGCATCAATCCCATGACCAGTGCGCTGACCAGCCACATGCCCCGGCGCTTGCCGGCCGTGGCGGGCCGGGAGATAGCCCCGGCTTTCTTGCGTTTGAACATAAAACGGGCGCCACCGATATTGAGCATGCGTTGCAGGCGCAAACGGATCAGCAGCCAGATGGCGCGCATGGGTGTGACGGGCACGGCATTCATTCTGCTGACTCCGTCAATTGCAGGAAGAGTTCTTCCAGGCTGCCCTCGCTGGACAGTTGCTGCCGGATATCGTCCAGGCTGCCGGTGGCGGCCAGTGCGCCCTGGTGGATGATGGCGACCCGGCTGCACAGCTTTTCCGCCATGTCCAGCAAGTGGGTGGAAACGAAGATGGTGGTGCCGGCGGCGGCGATGCGCAGCAGCCGTTCCTGCACCTCGCGCGAGGCGCGCGGATCGAGGCCGTTGATCGGTTCATCGAGTATCAGCACGGCGGGATCGTGGATCAGCGCGCAGGCCAGGCCCAGCTTTTTCTTCATGCCCAGCGAGTAATTGACGGCGAAATCCTCGCTCGCTTCATCGAGGCCGAATTCTGTCAGCAGGCGTGTCGTGCGCTGGGCCGCTTCCGCGCGCGAAAACCCGTGCATTTCAGCGACGAACTGCAGGATTTCGCGGCCGCGCAAATAATCATAAAAGATGGGATTGTCGGGCAGATAGCCCACCTTGCGCTTGACGGCGGCGCCATCGCGGTGGCAATCGAGGCCATCGATCAATACCCGGCCCGCACTGGGCACCAGGATACCCATCATCATGCGGATGGTGGTGGTTTTGCCAGCCCCATTCGGGCCCAGGAAACCGAATACTTCTCCCTTGCCCACTTGCAATGTGAGCGGCTTGAGCGCCTCGAAACTGCCGTACTGCTTGGATAAACCTTCGAAAGCGATCATCTTGCATCCCGGAAAGAATAAGTAGGTTGCAAGATAATAGCCTGCACTTAATTAGTTGCCAAATGCTTCTATCAACCGTTGTTGGCCTTTGGGCGTGATGCGCAGGGCGCGGCTGTCGAGTTCGCGTTCGGCCCAGCCTTGGCGCAGGACCAGTTGCAAGATGGCGGCGCCCAATGCGCCGCCCAGGTGGGCGCGCCGTTCGCTCCAGTCCAGGCAGGGGCAGGCGAAGCGGCGCCGCTGGCGCTGCAGCGCGGCCACGTCGATACCGAGGCCAGACAGGGCAGTTGCGCCGGTAGGCGAGAGACGGTAATTGTTTTCCTCTGCGATCAGCCAGCCCTGCGTGCATAGCTGGTCGTGCAGCGTGACGGCGACTGTGCCGGCCATATGGTCATAGCAGGTGCGCGCATGGCGCAAACGGTCTGGTGTGGCGGGTATGAAGGGCTGGCGCGGTACGCCGGCCACCACCAGTAGCGCTTCGAGTGCATGGCCAACCTCGGTACTGGCCAGCCGGTAGTAGCGGTGCTTGCCTTGTGCGACGACGGACAGCAAGCCGTCGTCGCGCAATCGGCTCAAGTGCGCGCTGGCCGTCGAGGCGCCTACTTCGGCCAGCACCGACAATTCGGTGGCCGTGCGCGCATGGCCATCGAGCAGCGCGCACAGCATGCGCGCGCGGGCCGGTTCGGCGATGGCGCCTGCCAGTTGCGCCAGGCTGGCATCGGCCGTGTCGGACGCAGGCGTGTCATCCATGATTCGTTCTCAGGCGAAGTATTGTGGTGAAATAGTCAGCATACTCGTCGGCATCTCTTACCGCAATGGAAGTGCCATGTCTCTTGATGATCCCGTCCACCCGCTCGCCGCCGTCACGCATGCGGCGCCCCATGATTATTATCGGCGCCTGGCCGAAGGCCCGCCCTTACGTTTCGATGCCCGGCTTGATTGCTGGCTAGCTACGGGTACTGCTGGCGTGCAAGCCGTGCTGGCGCATGCGGATTGCCGCGTGCGCCCACTTGGCATGGCTGTGCCGGAAAACCTGGCAGGTACTTCCTGTGGGGCGATCTTCGCCGAACTGGTGCGCATGAATGATGGTGTTCGCCATACACAGCCGAAACAAATGCTGGCCAGTGCGCTGGGCCAGGTGGACCTGGCGCGCGTGCATCAAAGTACGCTGCAGATTGCCTGCGACCATATTCCCCTTAGCGCAGCCAGACTGAACGATGCGATGTTTGAATTGCCGCTGTTTGCCATGGCAGACTTGCTGGGCTTTGCCCCCACGCAATGGCCGCAGCTGGCCGCCTGGACGCGCGACTTTGTGGCCTGTCTGTCGCCACTGTCCAATAGCGCCCAGCTGGCTGGCGCGCAGCTGGCCGCTGCGTCCTTGTTGCAGAGGTTTAAATTCTTGCTGCGTGAGCCTGTGCCTGACAGCTTGCTGGCCAATCTGATCGGCCTGCTGTCGCAAACCTGCGAAGCCACGGCGGGTCTGGTCGGCAATGCCGTGCTGGCCTTGCGCACGCAGGCGGGACTGCAGGCACAACTGCGTAGCGACCCCGGCTTGTGGCCAGCCATGCTGCGTGAAGTCAGCCGGCACGACCCGGCTATCCACAACACGCGCCGCTATACGGCTTGTGCCGTGGAGATCGGCGGCGTGGCCTTGCCGCCGGGGCAGATGATCCTGGTGCTGCTGGCCAGCGCCGGCCACGATGCGTCGGTCCATGCAGAGCCGGGCGACTTCGTGCTGCAGCGGCCGGTTTCGCCGATGCTTACGTATGGCCATGGACGGCATGCCTGTCCGGGCCAGCAACTGGCGCAGACGATGGCGGCGGCTTGTCTGCAGGCCTGGGCAGATGCGCTGGCCGGCATGCCACTGGGCTGGCGTTACCAGCCGTCATTGAATGCCCGCATCCCCGTGTTTATGGAAGGAGCAACCGCATGATCGCCGTGATATTTGAAGTCTGGCCCAGCGCTGACGGGCGCGCGCATTATCTGGACCTGGCCGCATTCTTGCGCCCCTTGCTGGATCAAGTCGATGGCTTTATTTCCATCGAACGCTTCAGCAGCTTGAGCGAGCCGGGCAAATTATTGTCGCTATCGTTCTTTCGCGATGAGGCGGCGCTGGCGCAATGGCGGCAGCTGGAAGCACACCGCGCGGCGCAGAGTGCGGGGCGGCAGGGTGTGTTTGACGATTACCGGCTGCGCATCGCCGGCGTGGTGCGCGATTACGGCATGCAAGACCGGCAGCAGGCGCCATCAGACAGCCGCCAGCGCCACCAGGCTTAGCGCTTAGCGCGGTACGGCGTTCTGCGTAATCTTGACCTTCACACGATAAACAGGCTCGGCCGCATTCATGGCCGGCGGCGTATCCGGGTCGACGTCGAGCAGGGTGAAGGTGAGGTGGTTCACCGTGACGGAACTGGCGCCGCCGGGCATGGAGTCGGACAAGGTGATGTCGCTCGTGCCCGTCGTGCCGATCAGGCTGAAGCTGTAGCTGACATAACCCTTCCAGACGCAGACGGCGCCCTTGCGGCAGCGGCTGTCGTTGACGCGTTCCAGTTTCAGGGTGTCGCTGGCCGTGATGGGCACTTGCTGGCCGGGTGTCAGCACTTGCGTGACCGTGCGCGGGGTGTTTTCAGCGTCGCTGGCGCTGCTGGGCGCGCCGCAGCCGGCCAGCACGGCCAGGCAGGTGATGAATAAAGGTAGCAGCAGGCGACGGTAGGTGTGGGTCAGATAAAACATGTTTTTCCTTTCAGGTACTCTAGCTGAGGCGTCCTTGGCGTGTTCTGCACGCGTGAGATTGAAATGATCATAACAAATTGTTATTTTTTTGGCGCTCTCTTGGCGCCATGGAGATGAATTGCTGCGCTGGCTACGCGGCGTCTTGAATACTGCGTAGAATGGCTGCTTTGAAAATCAGGAAACAACCATGAAAAAAACTGCCCTGGCGAAAAGCGATGCCAAGAAACTGATGGGAAAGATGAACGTTCCCGGCGCCGGTGCATTCGGTAAAGAAGCGGTGGTCGTTGACCGCCGCGAGCAGCGCAAGCTCGACCAGGCCCTGGGCCTGGTGCCATTCGCCGTCAAACTCAACAGCGAGCTGGTGTTGCAATTGCAAACCCTGGCCAAGGAGCGCGGCGTGGACTTGAACGTAGCCGTCGCTGAAGTGTTGACCAAGGGTCTCGCTGCAGCATAACTGCAGGAAATATTAGCCTGTTGCTAAATATCGAAGAACAATGGAAAAGGCGCCTTGCGGCGCCTTTTTTACTGCGGCTCTGGAGCGGTGTTACACGTAGGCTGCCAGTGCGCCCTTCATTTTTTTCAATGCCGCCACTTCGATCTGGCGGATGCGTTCGGCCGATACGCCGAACTCTTCCGCCAGCGTGTGCAAGGTAGCGCCGGAGCCGTCATCGTTGGCCAGCCAGCGCGATTCGATGATGCGGCGTGAACGGTCGTCCAGTTTGCCCAGCGCTGTTTCCAGGCCTTCCGATTGCAAACGCGTCACTTGTTCCGCTTCCAGCACCTTGGTCGGCTCGCTTTGCTCCGACGACAGGTAGGCGATAGGCGAAAACTTGTCGTCTTCATCATCGCTCGGCGATTCCAGCGCGATGTCGCGGCCGCTCAAGCGGGTTTCCATCTCGATCACTTCTTCGCGTTTCACATCGAGCAGCTTGGCCAGCGCATCGATCTGTTTCGGCGTCATCGCGTCCAGGCCCGTCTTGTGGCTGCGCAGATTGAAGAACAGCTTGCGCTGTGCCTTCGTCGTCGCCACTTTGACCAGGCGCCAGTTTTTCAGGATGTACTCGTGCATCTCGGCTTTCACCCAGTGCATGGCGTACGACACCAGGCGCACGCCCTGATTCGGGTCGAAGCGTTTGACGGCTTTCATCAAACCAATATTGCCTTCCTGAATCAGGTCGGCGTGCGGCAAGCCATAACCGAGGTAACCGCGGGCGATCGATACCACCAGGCGCAAATGCGACAGCACCAGCTCCTGGGCGGCGCCCAAATCATTTTTTTCACGCAGGCGCGTAGCCAGCGACATTTCTTCTTCGTGGGTCAACATGGGCAGACGGTTCACGGCCGAAATGTAGGCGTCGATATTGCCCAGGTTGCCGGTAAAACCGAGGCCCAGTGCATTACTCTTGCTCGTAACCAGTGCGGACGTTGCGGACATCGTAGTCATGTTTACTCCTCGTAGTCTTGCTTTATTCCATGTGGCCATGTGCACACGGAGCCATTTTGTATTCTGTCAGTCGCTCTATCTGATCTTGATGCTCTTGTTCTGGGCAGATTGCGCCACCATCTGTTACAGGTGCGCATGACTGTTCTGCTAACGGTATGCCATATATTAGCACTCTCTGGTGATGAGTGCCAATCGGCTCCTCCAATCACCCCGATAGCCTTAATGCTATGAGCCGATGACATTTGATAATAAGATCATGCACACCGTACAAGCCGCAGCCTGAGCCATGATCAGCTCATGGACAACTGCGCGAGCGTGCTTTCTGAGTAATCGAGTCTACGGGGTTTGACTGAAGCCTACCTTAAGAATACTTGTCAAATATCAAGTAAATTGGGATGGCGCAGGAGAGGAAGAAGGCGGCGCCGGTAGCGCCGCCTGTGATTACAGACTTAGTTGACGCGCGCCAGGTGGCGCTGCACGCATAAAAAGGCGCCAATCAGGCCCAGGCCCGCGCTCATCGCCAGCAAGGCCGCCATCGGCAGCGGCGCCAGCGGCACCAGCTGGAATTCCGAGGCATACAGGCGGGCAAATTCGGCGATCGCCGTATTCAATGGCCGCAGCGCCAGCGCTACGGCGCCCAGCGCCAGCACGCCTGCGCACAGGCCCAGCAGGGCGCCCGTGTAATAAAACGGCCGGTGGATGAACGTGTCGGTGGCGCCGATCAGCTTCGAGACGCTGATTTCATCGCGCTGCGTCATCACTTGCAGGCGGATGGTATTGAAGACCACGGCAATCACGGCCGCACCCAGGGTGATGGCCAGCAACAGCAACACCAGGCGCAGCACGCCCAGCAGTGCGGCCAGGCGCTTGACCCAGGCCGAATCGACTTGCACCGATTCCACGCCCGGCAACTGGCGCAATTGTTCCGCTACCGCATCGACGTCTTGCGCTTCGGTGGCGCTATTAAACGCGTCCAGCTTCAGCACATAGCTGTCAGGCAAGGGATTATCGCCCAGGGTATTCAAGACATCGGCCAGGCCATTCTTGCTTTTCAGCGAGTCCAGCGCATCTTCGCGCGGGATGAAGACGATCTTGGCTTTCTTGTTGTCCTGCACGATCTTGCGTATTTCGCCAGCCAGGCCCTTGGCCTGTTCGCGCGGCGTATCGATTTTCAGGAACACGCTCATTTCCGGGTCGACCGACATCTGTTCCGACATGGGGCGTACATTGTCGAGCATGGTCAAGCCGGCAAACGGCAGCGACAGGGCAATCGCCACCACGAACACGTTCAGCAAGAAGCCGCCCGGCGACTTGCGCAAATGAATCAGCGCCGAGCCGAGCGCAAAGCGGTGTTGACGGAACCAGCCTCTCATGGCGATTCTCCTTCGGCGTGGCCCAGGCCAGGCGCAAAGTTCGGATCGGGCGGCGCGAACACGGGCGCTTGCGTGGCTTTTTCGATGGAGACCAATTGACCGTTTTTCAGGTGGATTACGCGCGCGGCGGCGTCCAGCATCTGTTCATCATGGCTGGAAATGAGGCAAGTCACGCCCACCGAATGGAAGGCTTTCAAGGCATCGAGCACCTTGTCGGCAGCGGCCCGGTCCAGGTTGGCGGTCGGTTCGTCGGCCAGGATGATTTGCGGCCGGTTGACGATGGCGCGCGCAATCGACACGCGCTGCTGTTCGCCGCCAGACAGCGACAGCGGGCGCGCCAGGGCGCGGTCCAGCAGGCCGACCTTGTCGAGCGCGGCGCGGGCGCGTTGCTCAGCGGCCACCTTGTGCGCACCCACCACCAGCAGCGGCAGCATGACGTTGGCCAGGATGGAGCGGTCGTTCAGCAGTTTTTGTTGCTGGAAGATCAGGCCCAGATTGCGGCGCAGAAACGGTACGCCGGCTGGTTTGATCTTGCCGATGTCTTGTCCGTTGACGATCAGCTTGCCTGAACTAGGGCGCTCCATGGCGGCGATCATTTTCAGCAGGGTGGATTTGCCGGCGCCCGAAGGCCCTGCTAAAAACACCAGCTCGCCTTTGGCAATGCTCAGCGAAATGTCGCTGAGCGCCACTGCATCGGGGGAATATTGCTTTGAGACGTGCTGAAATTCAATCATGTAGGCTTATCCGAGCAGCGCTTCGACAAATTCGGCAGCCACGAAAGGCTGCAAGTCTTCAATTTTTTCACCGATGCCGATGAAATACACGGGCACCGGACGCACGCGGGCAATCGCCGCCAGCACGCCGCCCTTGGCGGTACCGTCCAGCTTGGTGATCACCAGGCCAGTCAGCTGCAAGGCATCGTCGAAGGCTTTTACTTGCGTCAACGCATTCTGGCCCGTGTTGCCGTCGATGACAAGCAGGGTTTCGTGCGGTGCGCCATCCATGCCCTTGCCGATTACGCGCTTGATTTTCTTCAATTCTTCCATCAGGTGCAACTGGGTCGGCAGGCGGCCGGCCGTGTCGACCATCACCACGTCGATACCGCGCGCCTTGGCCGATTGCACCGAGTCGTAGGCCACGGCAGCCGGATCGCCCGATTCCTGCGAAATCACGGTAACGTTGTTGCGCTCGCCCCAGACCATCAGCTGCTCGCGCGCAGCGGCGCGGAAGGTGTCGCCCGCAGCCAGCAAGACCGATTGATTGTTCGATTGCATGTGCTTGGCCAGCTTGCCGATGGTGGTGGTCTTGCCAGCGCCATTCACGCCGGAAATCATCATTACCAGCGGCTTGTGGCGGCCCAGCTCGTAGCGTTTTTCCAGCGGCGTCAACAGATTGATCAGCAATTCTTTCAAGGCTGCCTTGACCTCGGCTGCATCGAGCAGCTTGTCTTCCTTGACCTTTTTCTTCAATTCCGTGAGCAAGTACTCCGTGGCATCGATACCGGCGTCGGACATCAACAGCGCCGCTTCCAGCTCTTCATACAGCGCATCATCGATCTTCGCGCCCACGAACAGCACCGACAAGGTGGACGAGGTCTTCGACAAACCCGCTTTCAGGCGTGTCATCCACGATTTTTTCTCCGGCTCGGCAGCCACGATCGCGGGCACCAGCTGGGCCGGGGCGCCGCTCAGGCTGGCTGGGGCGGAGGACGGCGGCGCAGTGTCGGGCGCCGCAACCGGGGGAGTGGCAGGAATAGCAGCGGGCGCAGCTTCAGGGGCGGCAGGTTTTTTCTTGAAGAAACTAAACATGGATAGATGGTGGCGGGTGCTTACGCTAGGCCCGGCGGCGCCGGACACTTTGACTGGGTATTCTACCAGAGCGCGCAGCGGGCTTCATTCTTAACTGCTCGATTGGCAACATTGCACGCTCTTGCTCTACACCTCTATCAAATAGCTGAATCCGATTGAAAGTTGCCTGCGTATAAGTTTGTGAACTCCTGGAACACGCATTGACATGAGTCAATAATTATCTGACTATTAATTATTAATGCAGCCTTTCTTGTCCAGGATCAACATCACACAGGTGCTGATATGAAAATCGCGGTCGTTGGAGCTGGAATTGCAGGGTTGTCATGTGCGTATCGTCTGGCGCAAGGGGGGCAGGACGTCACCCTGTATGAAGCGGACGATTATTTTGGCGGCCATAGCCACACGGTGGATGTCACTCTGGACGGCGTCACGCATGGTGTCGATACGGGTTTCCTGGTGTTTAACCACGCGACCTATCCGCATCTGGTGCAGCTGTTCGACGAACTCGGTGTCGAGGCGGCCGACAGCGATATGTCTTTTTCCGTCAAGATGCCGCTGGGCAGCGAGCCGGGTGCGCGCGTGCTGGAATGGGCCGGCGCCAATCTCGATACCGTGTTTGCCCAGCGCAGCAATCTGCTGCGGCCTGCTTTCTTGCGCATGTTGCGCGACATTTTGCGTTTCAACCGCCAGGCCAGCGCCATCGCCACCGCCCAGTTGCCGGCGCCAGCCATGAGCCTGGGCGATTTTCTGGATCTGCACGGTTATGGCAGCGAATTTCGGCACTGGTATCTGCTGCCAATGGCTGCCTGCATCTGGTCTTGCCCGGCGCGCCAGATGCTGGCCTTTCCGCTGGCCACTTTTATTCGTTTCTGTCACAACCACGGTTTGCTGCAAGTCAATGAGCGGCCCCAGTGGCGCACGGTGCGTGGCGGCTCGCGCGTGTACGTGCAAAAACTGCTGGCGGGCATTCCTCAGCAGCGCCTGGCTTGCCCCGTGCTGGGTGTGCGCCGCCATACGCAGGGCGGTGCGCGCACGGTCGAACTGCTGACGGCGCACGGTATCGAGCATGTCGATCAGGTGGTGCTTGCCTGCCATAGCGACCAGTCGCTGGCCTTGTTGTCGGACGTGCGCGAGGACGAGCGCAAGGTACTGCAAGCCGTGCGCTACCAGCCGAACCGGGCGGTATTGCATACGGATGCTTCTTGCTTGCCAGAACGCCGGCGTGCCTGGTCGGCCTGGAATTACCAGGGCCGCCCGGCGGCCGAAGAGGGCGAGGCGCCGCAAGTGTGCGTGCATTATTTGCTGAACCAGTTGCAGCCGCTGCCCTTCAGCACGCCCGTGATGGTGTCGCTCAACCCGCTCGATGAACCCGATCCCGCCAAAGTCATCGCCGAGTTTTCCTATGCGCATCCCGTGTTCGACGGCGCAGCCATCGCGGCGCAAAAGCGGCTGGCCAGTTTCCAGGGCATGCAAAACACCTGGTTTGCGGGCGCCTGGACAGGTTACGGTTTCCATGAAGATGGCTTGAAATCGGGCCTGGCCGTGGCCGCCACCCTGGCGAGCATGGCGGCGGCGGAGCTGGGCCATGCCGCGTGATCCCTCGCAGCCCTTCATGGCGCAGCCGCAGCTGTGCCTGGGGCAAGTGCGCCATACGCGCTTGCGGCCGCGCCGGCATTTCTTTAGTTACGGTATTTATTACCTGCGTCTGCCCTTGCGCAGCATGGGGGAACAGGATTTCAGCGCGCGGTTGATTTCGCGCAACCGCGCCAATCTGCTGTCGTTTCGCGATAGCGACCATGGCGATGGCAGCACACCTTTGCTGGCCTGGATAGATGGCGTGCTGCAGGAACAAGGCGTGAGGGACGCCGATGGCGAAATCTGGCTGCAAACCATGCCGCGCGTATTCGGTTATGTATTCAACCCCGTCAGTTTCTGGTTTTGCCACCGTGCCGATGGCGCTTTGCGCGCCGTGCTGTGCGATGTGCGCAATACCTTTGGCGAGCGCCATCTGTATCTGCTCGACCATGGCGCAGCGATTGCCTATGGCAGCGAGTTGCGCGCCAACAAAATTTTTCACGTCTCGCCCTTTTGCAAGGTCGAGGGTGGCTATCGCTTCCGTTTCCTGCGCGCAAAGAAAGACGCGGGCCAGAATGAGCATCACCTCGCCTGTGTCGATTACGACGACGCCAGCGGCCCGCTGCTGCAAACCAGCTTGTCCGGCATCGCCGTGCCCTTGCGCGACCGCGCGCTCGGCGCAGCTTTGCTGCGTTATCCGCTGATGACCTTCGGCGTGATGGCCCGTATTCACTGGCAGGCGCTGCGGCTGTGGCTGCGGCGCGTGCCGTTTTTCAGCAAACCCCATCCTCCCCAAGAAAAGCTGTCACGATGAAAGGTGTACGATGAATACGGAATCCCTGGCCAATGGCCTGCATGCGCGCAGCGGCGCAGCGTACGAGCACCTGGATTTGTCGGCGCCGGCGCGCATGATTTTATCCTTGCTCGACAAATTGAAATTTGGCGCCTTGCGCCTGCGCACGCCCGATGGCAACGTGCTGGTGTATGGCGACGGCAGCGCGCCCATCCACCTGGACTTGCATAACTGGAATATGTGTGCGGCCGTCTTGCGCTCGGGCGACATTGGTTTTGCGGAAACCTTTATCGCCGGCGACTGGCGCACGGACAATCTGCCCGGCCTGATTGAGTTGATGATACGCAACCGCGCCCAGATCGAATCGCTGATCTATGGCAGTTGGTGGGGTAATTTGCTGTATCGATTGCGCCATTTGCTGCATCGCAACTCGCGTGCAGGCAGCAAGAAAAACATCCACGCCCATTATGATATCGGCAATGCCTTTTATCAACTATGGCTGGACCCGTCGATGACCTACTCCAGCGCCCTGTTCAGCGAGGGCGATAGCCTGGAACAGGCGCAACTGGCCAAATACCGCCGCATCGCCGGCCAGTTGCAGCTGCAGCCCGGTGCGACAGTGCTGGAAATCGGCTGCGGCTGGGGTGGTTTTGCGGAAACAGCGGCGCGCGAGCATGGCGCGCATGTCACGGGCTTGACCCTGTCTACCGAGCAACTGGCCTATGCGCGCCAGCGCCTGCAGGCAACTGGCCTGGCTGAGCAGGCTGATTTGCAGCTGTGCGATTACCGCGACAGCGCTGGCCAGTACGACGCCATCGCCTCGATAGAAATGTTTGAAGCCGTAGGGCAAAGCTACTGGCCCGGCTATTTTGAGTGTGTCGCGCGCAATCTGAAGCCGGGCGGCCGCGCCTGCATCCAGACCATCGTCATCGCCGATGAGCTGTTTGAGCGCTATAGCAAGAGCACCGACTTTATCCAGCAATACATTTTCCCTGGCGGCATGCTGCCTTCGCCGACCGAATTTCGCCGCGCCGCCGAAGCGCAGGGTTTGCGCGTGGTCGACGCCTTTAGCTTTGGCCTCGATTACGCGGAAACCCTGCGCCAATGGCGGGCCACTTTCCTGGCCCAGCGCGTGGCGCTGGAAAAACAGGGCTTCGATGGCCGTTTCCTGCTGACCTGGGAATTCTATCTGGCCTATTGTGAGGCGGCCTTTCAGGCTCATAATACGGATGTCATGCAATTTACCCTGCTGAAAGGATGACCATGCGCCGTTTGCTGTCTGTTTTTCTATTCTCATTCCTGTCGGTGGCGGCCCATGCCGCGCCGCCAGCATCCCCCTCATCGCCTGCCGCTTTTATCAGCGCCGACGTGCCCGAAGCCCGCTTGGCGGGCGAGGGCGACTATACCTGGTTTGGCATGCGCATTTACCAGGCCCAGCTATGGGTAGGGCCGCAAGGCTATCAAGGCCTGGCCTCGGCCACCGCGCCCTTCGTGCTGGAATTGCGTTATGCGCGCGGACTCGACGGCAGCAAGATCGCCGAAGCCAGTTATGAACAGATGCAGAAAATCCAGGCCGGCACGGAAGCGCAGCGCCTGGAATGGCTGCGCACCATGCAGCGCATCTTCCCGGACGTCAAACAAGGCCAGCGCATCGCCGGTGCCTACCGGGCCGGCGTGGCGCCTGGCGTACGCTTCTATCTGGATGGCAAGGTCATGGCCGATGTGAGCGATGGCGATTTTGCACGCGCCTTCTTTGCCATCTGGCTCTCGCCGGAAACCACGGCGCCCAAGCTGCGCAGCGCCTTGCTGCAAAATGCGCTGCCGCAGGCATCCGCCTTGCCATGAGCATGCCATGAGCACATCAGGCAGTCCGCTGGCGCTGCCTGCCTTGTTCTCGTATGGCCTGTTTGGCTTGCCGCTGGCCATGCTGGCCTTGCCCATCTATATATATGTTGCACCGTTTTATACGCAGCGCAGCAGCCTGGGACTGGCGCAGATAGGCGCCGTGCTGCTGGCGGCGCGTATTGCCGCCGCCTTCATCGACCCGGCCCTGGGCGCCTGGATCGCCCGTGGCCCACGCAGCTATGCCAGCTGCATCGCGCTGGCCCTGCCTTTGCTGCTGCTGGGCTTTGGCGCCCTGTTTCATCCACCGCTACTGCCAGCGGGCGCTACCCTGGCCTGGTTCCTGGCATCCTTGCTGCTGGTGTATGCCGCTTACGGCCTGGCCAGCATCGCGCACCAGAGCTGGGGCGCGGCGCTGAGCCAGGCGCTGGCCCAGCGTTCAAGAGTGACGGCGGTACGCGAAGGCTGTGGCCTGGTGGGGGTGATACTGGCGGCCGGTCTCACGTCCGTGCTCGGTTATGAAGGCCTGTCGCTGGCGTTTGCCGTCTGCCTGCTCGCTTGCGGCGCCGTGTTGCTGCGCTATGCACCGCGTCCGCCGCAGCGGCTGGCGTCCCTCACAACGTCCGCCAGCTCATGGCGCGTGCCATTTCGCCAACGGGCTTTCCGCTATTTGTTTGCCGTCTTGCTCATCAACGGCGTGGCAGCCGCCATTCCCGCTACCCTGTTCCTGTTCTTTGCCAGCGACTATTTGCGCCTGGGCCATTCTGCGGGCCTGTTCCTGATCGTGTATTTCTGTGCGGCCGCCGCTTCGATGCCGCTGTGGGCAGGCTTGGCCCGCCGGTATGGCGAGGCGCGCGCCTGGTCGGCCAGCATGCTGGCGGCAGCGCTGGTGTTTGTCTGGGCGTATGGCCTGGGCGCCGGGGCTGCCTGGGGTTTTGGCGCCATTTGCCTGTTGTCGGGCCTGGCGCTGGGCGCCGACCTGGCCTTGCCTTCCGCCTTGCTGGCCGGCCTGATCGGCGCGGCTGGTCACGCGGGCCGGCATGAGGCGGCGTATTTCGGCTGGTGGAACTGGGGTGTGCAGATGAGCCTGGCGCTGGCGGCCGGCATTGCATTGCCCCTCCTGGCCTGGCTTGGTTATGTGCCGGGGCAGGGCGGCGGCTTGCCTGCCTTGTCCGCCGCCTATGCTTTACTGCCCTGCGTTTTGAAGGTGGCCGCTGCCTTGCTGCTATGGCGCGCGCCGCTACAACATATATATAAGGAGACAAGACTCCATGAATCGCAAGATCGATAGCTGGGCAGGCAAGCGGGTGTGGATTATCGGTGCATCGACCGGCATCGGCGCCGCCTGTGCCAGCCTGCTGCTGGAGCGGGGCGCCAGCGTGGCCTTGTCGGCGCGCCAGCGGAGCAAGCTGGAACAATTATGCGCAGGGCAGCCGCTGGCGCTGGCCATGCCGCTCGATATCACGCAGCCTGAGCAGGTGCAGGCCGTGTGCGCTGCCCTGACACAGCAATGGTCAGGTATCGACCTGGTGCTGGTGGTGGCCGGTGGCTATACCGCCATGCGCGCCGACGATTTTGACCTGGCGCAAGCGCAGCGTTTGATGGACTTGAATCTGGGCGGCGTCTTTGCTTGTCTTGCGCCAGTCTTGCCGCTGCTGCTGAAGCAGGGGGCGGGCGGCATCGGCATCGTCGCTTCGGTGGCCGGTTATGGCGGCTTGCCCAAGGCGCTGGTGTATGGCGCCAGCAAGGCGGCGCTGATCAACCTGACGGAATCACTGTATCTGGACTTGCATCCACGCGGCATCGATGTGTACCAGATCAATCCCGGCTTCGTCGATACGCCTTTGACTGCGGGCAATGATTTCAAGATGCCGGCCCTGATGACGGCGCACGATGCGGCCGTGGCCATGCTGGACGGCATCGAGCGGGGCCAGTTCCATATCCATTTCCCCAAACGTTTTACGAATAGCCTGCGGCTGGCGCGGTTGTTGCCGTACCGCGCGTATTTTTGGCTGATCAACAAGGTGACAGGTTTATAAGGTGACAGAATGACGAACACGGAAATTGCAGTGCCGCCGCTCGATGGCGAACACGCCCTGGTGCGCCTGGTGGCGTTCTACGAAAACCTGAGCCTGGAAAACCTGGCCCAGCTGGGCGCCGTGTACGCGCCTGACGCCAGTTTCAAGGATCCCTTCAATGAAGTGCAGGGCCATGCGGCCATTTTGTCTATCTTTGAACACATGTTTGTGCAGGTCGATGGCCCCCGCTTTGTCGTGCTTGAAAGCATGCAGCAGAATGGGCAAGCGTTTTTGACCTGGGAGTTCCGTTTCCGCATGCGGCGCTTTGTGTCAGGAGAGCAATGCGTGCGTGGGGCAAGCCATGTGCGTTTCGATGCACAGGGCCGCGTATCGCTGCATCGCGATTATTGGGACGTGGCCGAGGAGCTGTATCAGAAACTGCCGCTACTCGGTGGCTTGATGCGCTGGCTGCGGCGCGCAGGCCAGCGCTAGCGTAGCAGGCAACAGTATTCCGTCGAAAACCCTCAAAGAAAAAGATAATCTTGTCAGACTGGCCAGCGAAAAGAGGCATGGTGCGCGCGGTGTCGTTTTTCCGACACAAGAAAATCCTGATATTTAGAAAGCAAGTTTGTAAGAAATTGTTTCAATTGCCGCGAGATTTACCAGCAACAGTCGTTGTCAGCAGTATCAGGCCCGCTTGTGAAGGACGACATGGTGGGGCAGGAAAATATGTCTAGAGCGGCAATTTAAATTACCGAAGAGTCAGTAATTCACTTATGACTCTGCCACTGTCTCCAGCGTGTATGTCAACGTCAAAATCGCCCGCTACGCCCCTGAATAAGGCGCCGACGCACCAAATTGGGGCGTACGCTTGCGCGTTTTTGGGCGGTCGACAGCAAAGATTCGAGATGCGGTGTATGCTTCGTCCCGTTTATCCATTATCACCTTACAAATTGTCCGCTTTGTCGCGTAAATTATGTAAAGGAAATGATGGCTTAAGCATGTTGGCCTTTTGATCACGACCCTGCTACTGTTGCGCTAATACAACGGACGCCAAGATGGCATGCGTTATGATGGAAGGGTCAATCAGGCCAATGCATAGTTTGGCAAGGGGCACTGGCTCTGTCGTGCAGTCTGGTTAGCGATGGTCGGGATGCCTGAAAAAGCCCCCTGGCCTGGTACTGGAAGTAACATGTCGGAACTTGATGGAATGTGAAACGGTCGTTATAGTGCCGCTTCCGGTGCCACTTGAGCACCGAACCGGCGTACGAAATACGGTCGTCATGCAGCCTTCTTGCTTGTCGGTGCAATAGCGTGCCGATGCCGATATGAATGTTCCTCTGACCGGAACAGTACAGCGGCAGGTGGAGACCTTGCCCTCACTCATAAAAAGCGTTCTTGTAGAGCGCAGCACGAGATGCATAGGCCGTATTACTTTTTGCTTCAAAATTAAAGGAAACATGCAATGAAAAAAACTCTGATCTCCCTGGCAGTTCTGGCAGCAGCTAGCACCGGCATCGCTCACGCTCAATCGAGCGTCACCATCTACGGTACCGTTGACGCAGCTTTCGTCAGCGAGCGTGGCGGTGCAGCAGGCACGGTTAACAAAATCAGCAGCGGTACGGCTTCGTCGTCGCGTATCGGTTTCAAAGGCAATGAAGATCTGGGCAACGGCCTGTCGGCTCTGTTCGTTTTGGAGTCGGGTTTCAGTGTTGACACTGGCGCGCAAGACAAAGCCGGTTCCCTGTTCAATCGTCAATCGTACGTTGGTCTGACCAGCAAAGACACTGGTACCCTGACCCTGGGTCGTCAATACACCCCGTACTACAACACGCTGTCGAAAATTGCTGACCCGTTCGCAGTTGGCTACGCTGGTTCCGCTAAAAACTTGTTCCCAGCGAACACCCGTACCAGCAACACCGTGTACTACACCTCGCCTAACTTCAACGGCTTTGACGCTGACGTGGCTTACTCGTTCGGCGAACAAGCTGATTCGAACAAATCCGGTCGTCAAATCGGCGCATCGGCTGGCTACGCCAACGGTCCTCTGAACGCACGCCTGGTGTACAACCTGGTCAACAACGACACCGCAGCTCTGGGTCACATGGGTAGCGGCCGTAACTTGTTGCTGGCTGGTAACTACGATTTCGCTGTTGCCAAGGCTTACCTGGCATATGGCGTGAACAAAGGCGCAAACAGCGCAGTGTACAACTCGGGTCTGAGCAACAGCAACTTTGCTGCTAATGGCGGTGCTTACATTAACTCGGGCAGCCTGAACAGCTACGCCTACAACGCTGCTGCTCCTAGCGTAGACAGCACCACCCTGCTGGTTGGCGCAACCGTACCAGTCGGCGAAGCCGGCACCTTCATGGCTTCGTACATCAAAGCCAACGACAAAGGTATCGCTAACGCTGATGCTGATCAATTCGCACTGGGCTACTCGTACGCTCTGTCGAAACGCACGAGCACCTACGCTTCGTACGCCAAGATCAAAAACAAAAACGGTGCAGTCTACACCGTTGGTGGCAACAGCGAAGTTGGTTCGGGCGACAAAGCCTTCAACGTCGGTCTGCGTCACTCGTTCTAATCTTCGTGTAAACGAAGCTTAGATCTGCAACACACATTCCTCCGGGAATGTTTGTTGTAGGCAGAAAAGAAAACGCGCCGCCAGGCTTTAGTCTGGCGGCGCGTTTTTACGTCTGTTTTTTGCATCTGCACATCGCTTACAATGTTGCTGTTACTAAAGTAGGGGGAATCCCATGTACCAAATGAAATCGCCGCGCGCCGCTGCCATGCTGGCCGCATTGCTGCTGGCCAGCGCCACCGGCGCTGCATTCGCAAACGCAAAAGTCAAGAAAGCGGCCGGCCTGGAACGCTATGGCGTGGCCGTGTATTCGGACCTGTGCGTGCAAAAGGATAGCGGCGAAATCGGTGGACAGCGCGTCACCCTGCATCGTTTTGCCGAAGCCGACACGGTCATCTATGAATTTACGGCCGGTTCCCTGAGCTACCCTATCGTCGGCAATGACGTCAATCTGGATGCGGCCACGGGTGCCTTCGATTTCACCATCCAGTCTGCCGACGGCGAAGAGCGCAAGCTCGCCGGCAAGTTTTCCAAAGATGGGCAAACCCTGACCCTGGAAGGCGATTATTGCGGCGGCAATGTGCACATGCCCATGAAGCTGAGCCGCATCCGCGACTTTGGCCGTGCCTTGAAAAACTGCACGCCATGCCCGGCCGTACCGGCAGCGCCGGTGGAACCCGAGAATGCCAGCGCACCTGTGGGTTAAACGCAGGCTGTTCAGTAAAAAGGCCCGGTGTTGACCGGGCCTTTGTTTTTTTGCGACCCGTGCAAGCTTACTTTGCCGCTCTGGCCTTTTGCGCCGTGCTGCGGATGGCGGCCAGGGTGGTGTTCGGCGTGATCAGGTCGCCGTCATAGCGCAGCTCGATCAGGGCAGGCAGGCTGTGGGTTGCCGCATGGGCCAGCGCCCGTTGCAGGGCAGGTGCGAACTCTGCCGTCGTGTTGACGACTTCACCCTGCGCGCCATACGCTTGCGCCAGCGCCGCGAAATCCGGGTTGTGCAGGGTGGTGCCCGACACGCGGCCCGGATAATCGCGCTCCTGGTGCATGCGGATGGTGCCAAACATCTGGTTATTGAAGACGATGATCACCAGGCCCGCCTTGTATTGCACGGCAGTCGCCAGTTCCTGGCCATTCATCAGGTACTCGCCATCGCCGGCAAAGGTGATCACGGTGCGCTCGGGGTGCACGATCTTGGCGGCAACGCCCGATGGCACGCCATAGCCCATGGCGCCGTTGGTGGGCGCCAGCTGCGTGCGCATGCCGCCGTAGCGGTGGAAGCGGTGCGCCCACGAGGCGTAATTGCCGGCGCCATTCGTCACGATGCTGTCGTGCGGCACTTGCGCCATGATGTCTTGCGTGACTTGCCACAGGTTCAATGGCGCCTGGCCATCCTGGAAGACGGGCGGCTGTTGCTGCCAGGCGGACAGTTCGGCCTTCGCTTCGGCCGGCGTATGCTGCCAGGCAACGGCGTCGACGGGCTCCAGGGCGGCCAGCATGGCGCAGGCTTGCGGCATGCCGCTGTTGATCATCAGTTCGGCCTGGTAGACGCTGCCCAGTTCCAGCGCATCCGTATGGAAATGTACCAGGCGCTGGCGCGGTACCGGCGAGCTAAACAAGGTGTAGCCGCCGGTCGTCATTTCACCCAGGCGCGGACCGATGGCAATCACCAGGTCGGCCTGTTTCACGCGCGCGGCCAGCTTGGGGTTGATGCCGATGCCCACGTCGCCGATATAGTTCGGGTGCGCATTGTCGAGCAAGTCCTGGAAGCGGAAGGCGCAGGCGACCGGCAAGTGGTTCGCTTCAGCGAAATGTTGCAGATCAGCGCAGGCTTGCGGCGTCCAGGTGGCGCCGCCCAGCAGCAGCAGCGGGCGCTGTGCCGAGGCCAGCATGCTGCGCAGCTGCGCCATCTGCGATGCCGATGGGGATGCCTGCACGGGCTGGTAGGGCTGCGTATCGGCCACGGTCGCCAGCGAGGTGAGCATATCCTCGGGCAAGGCCAGCACTACCGGGCCGGGGCGGCCGCTGGTGGCCACCTGGAAGGCGTGCGCCAGGTATTCCGGGATGCGCTCGGCGCGGTCGATCTGCGCCACCCATTTGGCCATCTGGCCATACATGCGGCGGTAATCGATTTCCTGGAAGGCTTCGCGGTCGATGAAATCGTTGCCTACCTGGCCGATGAATAAAATCATCGGCGTCGAATCCTGGTAGGCCGTGTGGACGCCGATCGAGGCATTGGTGGCGCCGGGTCCGCGCGTGACGAAACAGATGCCTGGCTTGCCCGTCAGCTTGCCATGGGCTTCGGCCATGAAGGCGGCGCCGCCCTCCTGGCGGTTGATGATGAAGCGGATGCCGGAATCGTGCAGGGCGTCGAGCACGTCGAGGTAGCTTTCGCCAGGCACGCCAAAGGCGGTGTCGACACCGTGGATCTGCAGGGCATCGACCAGGATCTGGCCGCCGGTACGGGATTGTTGCGTCATGGTTGGCTCTTTATTCTAGTTGTATCGTCAAAGAAAACAGGGTCAAGCGCGGGCGGGCGCGGCGATGCGCGCGGCTCGCTCCATTCTATGTGAGGTGATTTGTTGCGGCTTTTGAAATGGCGACACGGAATTCTACAATTCCCCCGCAGTGCTGCGGCACGCAGCTTTTGCAGAATCATGCTGCGGCGCGGTACAATGGCGGGTGAAGCAGGCCAGACAGTCGCTGGCCGGTGCAGCAATGCATTGGCGGGAGGAAGGTCCGGACTCCATAGAGCGGGGTGACGGTTAACGGCCGTCCGCTGAAAGCCGCAAGCGCAAGCCCATGGTATAAGGCGAGGAATAGGGCCACAGAGACGAGCGTATTAAGTTACGGTGAAACGCGGTAACCTCCACCTGGTGCAATTTCAAATAGGCACGCGATGATGCTGCTCGCGGAGCGTGCGGGTAGAAAGCTTGAGCGCCCGAGTAATTTGGCGCCTAGAGGAATGACTGTCATAGCGCCGATTCGCAAGAAAAAGCGCCGTAACAAAATCCGGCCTACCGGCCTGCTTCACTTGAATATCGATCATCCTGGCTGGCCAGGGTGATACCGACCGGAGCACAAAGATGTCTCCGCTGTAATACCAAAAAGCCCCCGCAATGGGGTAATGCCGTTCACTTAAGCAGGTTTTCGTAGAACGCGAGTGGCATAGCGCTGAGGTTTTGCCTTGACGGCCCGGTCGAATTTTCGATCGGGCCG
>NZ_JACHCI010000010.1 GCF_014200675.1 Janthinobacterium saanense
CAGGACCGTGAAACAACTTTGCGCCGATGATAGTGCTGCAACCAGTGTGAAAGTAGGTTATTGTCAGGCTTGTTATTCGTAGTAGAAAAAAACCCGTCAAGAAATTGGCGGGTTTTTTTTCGTCTGATGGTTTTGCTGGAATGAACCCCAACACCTGAACTGCTGGGGTCAGACCCCCTGAGGCACGCTGGTGCAAGCATGTAACTTGGCGTGGGGTCAGACCCCGGCTGGTGCAATCATACTGGCTGGTGTGGGGGCTGACCCCGGGGATATTTCACGGTGTACAGGCGAAAAAAAGCAGCGCTGCGCGCTGCCTTTTCATGTCAGCTTCGATCGATCAGAAGTGGTATGCCGCTTTGATGTTCAGGAAGTTCACGCCGGTGTTTGGCTTTTTGTAGCCGCCGTTCGAGAAATGCTGGATCTTCATGCCGACTTCCCATTTATTGTTGAACACGTAGCCAACGCCGACGTGGTCGCCAAACTGGAAGTGGGTCGACAAACGGTAGGTCGCATTGTCATACAGCTTCGACAGCAAATGCACGCCGATGCCGCCTTCTGCATAGAAACCCTTTTTGTCATCGCGCTCAAAGCGGAATACCGGGGTGAAGCCGATATCGTACAGATTCTGTTTTGCACCTTCGACGTTTTGATAGCGGTTGGCTTGCCACGCGCCAGCATTCGCATCCCAGTAGCCGCTCAGGTGCGTACCGTTCGATTGGAACCAGCGTTGGCTCCAGTCGGAAGTAACGCCAGCGCGTACCATCTGGGTCTGGGTGCCGGTGGCGAATTCACCGTAGACCGAGTCGATCAGCTTGTCGTCGGAAGCGAAGGCTGCATGGCTGGCCAGCAAGGCAGCGGCCAGCGCCAGGGATTTTAATGCTTGTTTCTGGTAGGACATATATTCTTTCATCGTAAAATTAGCCATCGGTTGCGCACTAGCCATGGGTAGCGCGCCGCTGATTGTAGTGGGTTTACCAAGCATAAAACCTATTCTCACCATTATTTAACTTCGTTACTTAACTTTAAGCAATAGGAGCTGCAGTGACACTTTCTACAAAGATCGCCTTCCTGGGGATAGGTCTGATGGGCGAACCGATGGCGCGCCGTTTGCTGCAAGCTGGCTATTCTGTCACAGTTTGGAATCGCACGCAGAGCAAGGCTGAATCGTTGTTATCTTGTGATGCTTTACTTGCCAACACCTTGATTGATGCGGTCTGCGGGGCCGATATCGTGATCTCGATGCTGGCGGCCGGACCTATCGTTGAACAAGCCATCACGACTGCCTTGCCGGCGCTGGCGCCCGATACTTTATGGGTCGACATGAGCTCGACGAAGCAAGTTGAGGCTCAGCAATTTCATGCACTTTTGCTAGCGCACGGCGGTGGTTTTATCGATGCGCCCGTATCCGGTGGCGTGGCTGGCGCGCAAGCGGGAACGTTGGCCATCATGGCTGGCGGCAGCACTGCGCATTTTGCGCGCGTGGAAGCGATCCTGGCGGTGATGGGACGGCCAACCCTGGTTGGCCCGGCCGGCAGTGGTCAGGTGGCCAAGCTGTGCAATCAACTGATCGTTGGCGCCACCTTGAATATCGTGGCGGAAGCCTTGCTGCTGGCGCAGGCTGCGGGCGCCGATCCGGCGGCAGTGCGCACGGCGATACGCGGCGGCTTTGCCGAAAGCCGTATTTTGGAAGTGCATGGGCAGCGCATGCTGGAACGTAACTTTGTTCCCGGTGGCCAGGTGAAAACCCAGCTCAAGGATATGCATAATATCCTGGATGCGGCCGCCGCTGCGCAGCTCAGTCTGCCGGTCACGCAACTAGTGACGCAGCGCTATGAAACGCTGGCCGCCAGTCATGCGTTGGCGGATCATTCGGCGGCCTTGCTGGCCCTGGAAGCATTGAATCCGGGTCAGCGCCTGGGAAGCGGCCCGGATAAACTGAGTTAGCGCACCCTAGCTTTGCGGCAAGCTCTCTTCGACCAGCTTGACCCAGAAACTGGCGCCGATCGGTAACAGATTGTCATTGAAGTCGTAGCTGCCATTGTGTAGCACGCACGGACCCAGGCCGTGGCCGCCATCGCGGTGCTCGCCGTCGCCATTGCCGATGAAAATGTAGCAGCCAGCTTTTTCCTGCAAGAAGAAGGCGAAATCTTCCGCCCCCATGGTGGGTTCAACCTTGTCGTTGACCTTGTCGGCGCCGACCACGGCCTTCATGACCTCCACCGCAAACGCGGTTTCCCTGGCATGGTTGACCAGCGGTGGATAGTTGCGCTTGAACTTGAATTCCACTTCCGCACCGAAGGCAGCTGCCGTGTGCACGGCGATTTCGCGCATGCGCTCTTCGATGAGATCCAGCACGGGCGTGGTGAACGTGCGCACGGTGCCGATCAGGCTGGCGTCATCGGGAATCACATTGGTGGCGCTGCCGGCATGGATTTGCGTGATCGACAGCACGGCCGTATCGAGCGGACTCTTGTTGCGGGTGATGACGGTTTGCCAGCTTTGCGCGATTTGCACGGCTACCATTACCGGGTCGATGCCCTTGTGCGGCTGGGCCGCATGGGCGCCCTTGCCTTTGATCGTGACATAGAATTCGTTGCTGGAGGCCATCATCGGCCCTTCCACCACGCTCAGCGTGCCCGCTTCAGCGCCTGGCCAGTTATGCATGCCGTAGATGGCATCCATGGGGAAACGGGTAAACAAGCCGTCGTTGATCATTTCACGCGCGCCGGCGCCGCCTTCTTCGGCCGGCTGGAAGACCAGATAGACAGTGCCGTCGAAATTGCGGTGCTGCGCCAGGTGATGGGCAGCGCCCAGTAGCATGGCCGTATGGCCGTCATGGCCGCAGGCGTGCATCTTGCCGGGATGGCGCGAGGCATGCTCAAACGTATTGATTTCCTGCATGGGCAAGGCATCCATATCGGCACGCAGGCCGATGGCGCGCTTGGACGTGCCATTCTGGATAATGCCGACCAGACCGGTACGGCCCAGGCCGCGGACGACGGGGATGCCCCATTCCGTCAGCTTGGCAGCGACGACGTCAGAGGTGCGCTGCTCTTCGTAGCACAGCTCGGGATGCGCGTGCAGGTCGCGGCGGATACGTTGCAGCTCGGATTGAAACGCTATGATGGGATCAACCAGTTTCATCGAATTCTCCTGTGTAGGCAGGCGCGCAACCGTGTATGGCGCACCGGGCCGCCTATGCTTGATCGAAAACATGGGCGGCGAAGCAAGCATTGTAGCCCGTGTTCGCTTTGTAAATCCAGCGCACGCCCGAGTCTGTCATTGCAGCATCAGCAAGCCGGTGGAAATCGTTTACAGTATCGTCTTCCCCTGACGTTTTCTGGACTGCACCATGACCACCACCCAAGTGCGCGCTACTTGCCCGCTAGACTGTCCCGATACCTGCGCCTTGCTGGTGACGGTGACCGATGGCGTGGCAACAAACGTCAAGGGCGATCCCGACCATCCAACCACGGCCGGCGTGCTGTGCACCAAGGTGTCGCGCTTTACGGAGCGCACCTACCATGCCGACCGCTTGCTGACGCCGCTGCGCCGGGTGGGCAAGAAAGGCGAGGGCAAGTTCGAACCCATCAGCTGGGAGGAGGCATTAAGCACCATCGCAGCGCGCTTGAAATCGATTGCGGCGCGCGCGCCGGAAGCGATCTTGCCCTACAGCTATTGTGGCACCATGGGCCTGGTGCAGGGCGAATCGATGTCTTCGCGTTTCTTCAACCAGCTGGGTGCATCCTTGCTGGACCGCACTATCTGCGCCTCTGCCGGCGCCACCGGCTACCGTTATACGGTGGGCGCCAGCATCGGCACCGACTTGGAACAGTTTCAGAACGCCAAGTTGATCATTATCTGGGGCGGCAACCCGATTGCGTCCAACTTGCATTTCTGGATGCGGGCACAGGAAGCGAAGCGGCGCGGCGCCACTTTGATCGCGATCGACCCGTACCGTTCATTGACGGCGGAGAAATGCCACCAGCATATTGCCTTGCTGCCGGGTACCGATGCGGCCTTGGCCCTGGGCTTGATGCATGTGCTGATCGCCGAAGAGCTGGTCGACCATGACTATATCGCCCAGTACACCCTGGGCTATGAACAGCTGGCGCAACGCGCTGCCGAATGGCCGCCCGAACGCACGGCGCAAGTGTGTGGCATCAGCGCGCAAGAAGTGCTGGAACTGGCGCGCCTGTATGGCCAGACGGCGCGCAACGGCGAGGGCGCCGCCATCCGCACCAATTACGGCGTGCAGCGCGTGCATGGCGGCGGCATGGCGGTGCGCAATATTGCTTGTCTGCCTGCATTGACGGGCGCCTGGCGCCATGCGGCCGGCGGCATACAGCTGTCGAGTTCGGGATCTTTCCCCATCCAGCGCAAGGCCTTGCAGCGCCCGGATTTGCTGAAAGGCACGCCGCGCACCATCAATATGAGCACCATCGGCGACGATCTGCTGAAAACTAGCTCGCCCGAGTTTGGCCCGCAAATCGAGGCCGTGATTGTCTATAACTCGAATCCGCTGGCCGTGGCGCCGGACTCATCCAAAGTGGCGCAAGGTTTTGCCCGTGAGGATTTATTTACGGTGGTGCTCGAACACTTCCAGACCGATACCGTCGATTACGCCGATATCGTCTTGCCCGCCACCACGCAGCTGGAACATGTCGATGCCCACGCCACCTATGGCCATTTGTACATGATGGCCAATAACGCGGCCGTGGCGCCGCTGGGCGAGGCCAAGGCAAATACGGAAATTTTCCGCCTGCTGGCGCAACACATGGGTTTTGATGACCCTTGCTTCCAAGAAAGTGACGATGCGCTGGCGGCCCAGGCTTTCGATGCGGGCGATGTGCGCGCCGTGCATTTTGACTGGGAATCGCTGAAGCGGACAGGCTGGCAAAAGCTGGCCATGCCCGATGCACCGTTTGCCGAAGGGGGCTTTCCGACGCCATCGGGGCGTTGCGAGTTTTATTCCGAAGCCATGGCGCAAGCCGGCCTCGATCCCTTGCCGGCCTATATTGCACCGTATGAATCGCTGGCCAGCAATCCCGCGCTGGCGGCCCGCTATCCCTTGGCGATGATTTCGCCCCCGGCCCGCAATTTCTTGAATTCCACCTTCGTCAATGTGAAAAGCTTGCGTGCCTCGGAAGCCGAACCGCATCTGGACATGCATCCCGATGACTGCGCCGCGCGCGGCATCGTGGCCGGCGACATGGTGCGCATTTTCAATGACCGTGGCTCATTTGTGGCCAGGGCCAGGCTTACGGACAAGGCGCGCAAAGGGCTGGTGGTGGGCTTGTCCGTCTGGTGGAAGAAGCTGGCCAGCGACGGCAAGAACGCCAATGAAGTGACCAGCCAGCGTTTGACGGACATGGGCCGTGCGCCCACCTTTTACGATACGCTGGTGCAAGTGGAAAAGGCGGTGGCCTGAGATGCGGCGCACGCTCGGCCTGCCTGCTGCGCTTGTTTTATGCCTGAGCTTGGGCGGCTGCATGCAATTGCGCTACTACACCCAGGCGGCGCAGGGACAATATTCCTTGTGGTCCAGCGCGCGTCCTGTCGATGACTGGATGAAAGATCCAGCCACCGATCCCCGCCTGAAGGCACGCCTGGCCAAGGCCCAGCAGATACGCCGCTTTGCCGTCGAGGAACTGGGTTTGCCCGACAATGGCAGCTACAAGAATTATGCGTCGCTGCAACGGCCCTTCGTGCTGTGGAATGTGGTGGCCACGCCGGAATTGTCGCTCAAGCCCTTGCAATGGTGTTTTCCGATTGCCGGCTGCGTCAATTATCGCGGTTATTACAGCAAGGACGATGCGCAGGCCTATGCCGACACCTTGCGCGAGCAGCATTACGATGTGCAGGTGGGTGGCGTGCCAGCGTATTCCACCCTGGGCTGGTTCGATGATCCCCTGCTATCGACCTTTATCAATTATAACGATGCCGAACTGGCGCGCATGATTTTCCATGAGCTCGCGCATCAGGTGGTGTATGTGCAGGGCGATTCGGCCTTCAATGAATCGTTTGCCGTGGCCGTGGAAGAGGCGGGCGTGCAGCGCTGGCTGGTCCACGAAGGCAACGATGCCATGCGCGACGATTACGCCCGGTATGCGGCGCGGCGCAAGGATTTCCTGGCGCTGTTGCTGAAGTACCGGGGGCAACTGGAAACGGCTTATGCCAGCGATGCCAGCGATGCGGAGAAACGCGCGCGCAAGGCGCAGGTGTTTGCCGAGCTGAAAGCCGAATACCAGCACTTGAAGCAAAATTGGGGTGGTTATGGCGGTTATGACCGCTGGTTCGAGCAGCCTTTGAGCAATGCGCACCTGGCGTCGGTCGCTACCTACAATGATTTCTTGCCAGCTCTCGAAAAACTGCTGGAAGAAAAAAAGAACTTTCGTGCTTTTTATGCTGCAGTGCACACAATGTCTCTGCTCGACAAGCCCGAGCGTCAGCGTGTGCTGCAGCAATTGTCCAGCCCCTGACCCGTAAAGATTGTTGGATATGCCAAGCCGGCTTATCCATCCAGGCCGTATTTTTCATGCTGCAGTGCAGCACAAAATGGCTCTGGAATACATGCTCAAATACCGTTGAAAGCGCTTGCATGGAAGCGCTGCGCCCGATAGCATCGCGTTAGTAGCATAGAGCAATTGCTCTTTAGAATGCTCAATGACTGCAGGACACTAGAATCCGCAGCAATAATCCGCGCCGGCAATGTGCGTCGGCTACACCAACGATTATTAGAGACACGAGGCACAGGATGGACAAAATTTGGCTGAAGTCGTATCCCCCCGGCGTTCCCAGCGACATCAATCCTGACCAATACCACTCGCTGGTACATTTGCTGGAAGAAGCGTTTCAAAAGCATGCAGACCGCAACGCCTATGTCTGCATGGACAAATTCCTCACCTACGCCGAACTTGAACTGTATTCACGGCAATTGGGTGCCTTTCTACAAAGCAGGGGCCTGAAAAAAGGCGCGCGGGTCGCCCTCATGATGCCCAATGTGCTGCAGTATCCGGTCGCCATCGCCGCCGTGCTGCGCGCCGGCTACACGGTGGTCAACGTCAATCCCCTGTACACGGCGCGCGAACTCGAGCATCAGCTCAACGATTCGGGCAGCGTAGCGATCATCGTGCTGGAAAACTTTGCCCATACGGTCGAGCAAGTGCTGAGCAAGACGGCCGTGAAACATATCATTGTCGCCACGATGGGTGACATGCTCGGTGGCTTGAAAGGCCCTATCGTCAATTTCGTCGTGCGCAACGTCAAGAAGATGGTGCCCGCGTATTCCTTGCCGAACGCCATGCGTTTTAACAGCGCCTTGTCGCACGGCAGCCGCATGAAGCTGACGCCGGTCGAAGTCACGATCAACGACGCTGCTTTCCTGCAATACACGGGCGGCACCACGGGCGTGTCGAAAGGCGCGACCCTGAGCCACCGCAATGTGATCGCCAATGTGCTGCAAACGGAAGCCTGGTCGGGTGCGGCGCTGGACCCGAACAGCAAGGAGCAACTGATCGTTGTGTGTGCCTTGCCGCTGTACCATATCTTCGCGCTGACGGCGTGTGCACTGTGGGGCACACGCGTGGGTGCGCTGAATATCCTGATTCCGAATCCACGCGATATCCCTGGCCTGATCAAGGAGCTGGGCAAGTACAAATTCAACCTGCTGCCGGCGGTCAACACCCTGTACAACGCGCTGGCCAATCATCCCGATTTTGCCAAGCTCGATTTCTCGGGCTTGAAGATCGCCAATGGCGGCGGCATGGCGGTACAGCAAGCCGTCAACGACAAGTGGCAGCGCATCACGGGCGTGTCCATTATCGAAGGTTATGGTCTGTCGGAAACTTCCCCCGTTGCCACCTGCAACCGCGCGGACAGCACCCAATTTACGGGCAGCATAGGTTTGCCGATCCCGTCGACCGAGATTGCCATCCTCGATGACGATGGCAAGGAAGTAGCGCTGGGCCAGACGGGCGAAATTGCCATCCGTGGCCCGCAAGTCATGTCCGGTTACTGGAATCGTCCGGACGAGACCGCCAAGGTGATGACGGCCGACGGTTATTTCAAATCGGGCGACGTGGGCATCATGGACGAGCGCGGTTTTGTGAAGATTGTGGACCGCAAGAAAGACATGATCCTCGTCTCCGGCTTCAATGTGTACCCGAATGAAGTGGAAGGCGTGATCGCGGCCCACCCTGGCGTGCTCGAGTGCGCTTGCGTGGGCGTGCCGGACGAACACTCGGGCGAGGCCGTGAAAGTGTTTGTGGTGCGCAAGGATGCCAACCTGACCGTGGCGACCCTGATGGCGTATGCCAAGGAGCAGCTCACGGGCTACAAGCGGCCGAAATATATTGAATTCCGTGAGGAATTGCCGAAGACCAACGTCGGCAAGATTTTACGCAGGGCCTTGCGCGATGAGCCCAAGGTGGCAGTGGCAGCATAGCAGCATACATGGCAACAGTGCCGGGTGCGCCAACGTGGCGCACCCTTTATACAGATAAAGATGAGGCAAGATGGACAAGATTTGGTTGAAGTCGTACCCGGACAGTGTGCCGGCAGAGATTGATTGCACGCAATACCGTTCCGTAACGCATTTGCTGGAAGAATCGTTCCAGAAATATGCAGACCGCAACGCTTTCGTTTGCATGGACAAGTTCATGACGTACCGCGAGCTGGACAAGCTGTCCCTGCAAATGGGCGCCTGGCTGCAAAGCAAGGGCTTGCAGCCGGGGGCGCGCGTGGCCATCATGTTGCCGAACGTCTTGCAATACCCGGTGGCAATGGCGGCGATTTTGCGGGCCGGCTATACCGTGGTCAACGTCAACCCGCTGTACACCCCGCGTGAATTGCAGCATCAACTGATCGATTCGGGCAGTGAGGCGATCATCGTGCTGGAAAACTTTGCCACCACGGTGCAAGAGGTGCTGCCGCACACGCAGGTCAAGCATGTGATCGTTGCCACCATGGGCGACTTGCTGGGCGGCTTGAAGGGCACCATCGTCAATTTCGTGGTGCGCAAGATCAAGAAAATGGTGCCGGCGTTTTCGCTGCCAGGCGCCATCAGCTTCAACAAGATGCTGTCCGAAGGCGCCGGCATGACCTTGACGCCCGCTAACCAGGGCCACGACGATATCGTCTTCCTGCAATACACGGGCGGCACCACGGGCGTGTCGAAAGGCGCCATGCTCTTGCACCGCAACGTGATCGCCAACGTGCTGCAAAACGAGGCATGGATTTCGCCGGTGATGACCAAAGAGATGCGCGCCACCTCGATGGGTTTTGTGTGCGCCTTGCCCCTGTATCACATCTATTCGCTGACGGTCAGCGCGCTGATGGGCATGCGCCTGGGCGGCTTGAACTTGCTGATCCCGAACCCGCGCGACATTCCCGGTTTCGTGAAGGAGTTGGCCAAGCACAAGATCGTCGTCTTCCCGGCCGTCAATACCTTGTACAACGCTCTGCTGAACAACCCCGATTTCGCCAAGCTCGATTTCTCGAGCTACAAGGTGTGCAACGGCGGCGGCATGGCCTTGCAGCGCAATGTGGCCGAACGCTGGCTGAAGGTCACGGGTTGCCCCTTGATCGAAGGCTATGGCATGTCGGAAACGTCGCCGGTGGTAACGGGCAACCGTGTCGATATCACCGAATTTACGGGCACCATCGGTTTGCCTATTTCCTCCACCGAAGTGATCATCGTCAATGATGATGGCGTGCAAGTGGCCTTGGGCGAGCCTGGCGAGATTGCCGTCAAAGGCCCGCAAGTGATGGCCGGCTACTGGCAGCGCCCCGATGAAACGGCCAAGTCGATGACGGCCGATGGCTATTTCAAGACGGGCGACGTGGGCATCATGGATGAGCGCGGTTATGTGCGCATTGTTGACCGCAAGAAAGACATGATCATCATTTCCGGCTTCAATGTGTATCCGAACGAGGTGGAAGACGTAGTGGCGTCTTGCCCAGGCGTACTGGAGTGTGCCTGCATCGGCGTGCCGGACGCCAATTCGGGCGAAGCCGTGAAAGTGTTTGTCGTGCGCAAGGATCCGAATCTGACGGTGGAACAGATCCGCGAACACTGCAAGCATGAATTGACGGCGTACAAGAAACCGAAATACATCGAGTTCCGCGATGAATTGCCGAAGACCAACGTCGGCAAGATATTGCGCCGTCAATTGCGCGATGAAAAGAAAGCTGCTTAAGTGTCCTGCAAGCCAGCTTTGCCGTCGTGCACGGTAAAGCTGGCCAGGGTGGCGATGTTCGATGCGCTGTCGCGCACATTGTCCAGGCCCAGGAACAGGGTGGTGGTTTTCTCTGGCGTGATGTTGAGCAGCATGTAACCGCGCTTGTCGCTGCGCCCGTAGCGGATGTGCGGGTTCATCGCCACGTACTCTGCCGTGCGCGCTTGTGGGCGCGAGCTGGAGGTGATCGAGGTGCCGCAAAATTCGGTGGCGATCACGGGGTTGTCGCCAGTGCTTGGCCGCATGGCGTCACGGCTCAGTTCGGTTGCGTAAAAAGTGTGCACATCGCCCGACAACACCAGCGGGTTGCGCGCGCCGCTGCTTTGCAAGCTATTGAGCAAATGCTGGCGCGCCATCGGGTAGCCATCCCAGCCATCGGTCCAGATCCGTTCATCGCCGGGCCGCAAAATCGGCACCTGGCTCGATTGCGCCATCAAGGTTTGCTGGGCCAGGATATTCCAGCGCGCCGGTGATTTGTCCAGCCCGGCTTGCAGCCAGCGCTGCTGTTCCTCTCCCAGCATGGTGCGTTCCGGTTTCAGCAGGTCCGGGCAGTTGCGGGTGGTGACGGAATTCGAACCGCCGCGCCCGGGTCTGGCGCAAGCATGGTGGGCGCGGTATTGCCGGTCGTCGAGTACGTGGAAACGCGCCAGACGGCCCCAGTCGTAGCGCTGGTAAATGCGCATGTCGACGAAACCGCGCCGGCCCAGCGGCAGCAGGCGCAGCGGCATGTGTTCATAAAATGCCTGGTAAGCAGCGGCCCGGCGTTCCAAAAAATTGGGCGTGAGCAATTCGTCGCGGTCATTGGCGTAATCGTTGGACACTTCATGGTCGTCCCAGGTGACGATCCATGGCGCGGCTGCATGCGCGTCCTGCAGGTCGAGGTCGTTCTTGTATTGCGCATAGCGGGCACGGTATTCATCGAGCGTAAAACTTTCGTTCGTACGCATGGCCCTGGCCGGGTGCTGCAGCTGGTACGGTCCCCACTCATAAATATAGTCGCCCAGAAACGCCACCAGGTCGGGCGCGGCCGCCGCAATATGCCGGTGCGCTGCGTAGGCGCCAAACTCCCAGTGCTGGCAGGAAGCGACGGCCAGTTTGAGTGTGGCGGGCAGGGAATCGGGCGCCGGCGCCGTGCGTGTGCGCCCCACGGGGCTGACGGCGTCGCCCAGCATGAAGCGGTACCAATACCAGCGTCCGGGTGCCAGCCCACCCACGTCGACGTGCACGCTGTGCGCCAGTGCGGGCGTGGCAGGCACCGATCCTCGTGCAACGATACGCTGAAATGCTTCATCGTCGGCCATCTCCCAGCGTACGGTCAAGGCGATGGCTGGCGTGGCGGCCGCGTGCAGCGGGTCGTAGCAGATGCGTGTCCACAGCACCACGGCGTCGGGCAGGGGCGAGCCGGAAGCCACGCCCAGCGCAAATGGGTAGCTGGCGCCGTTCAGGCGAGTGGTCGCGCTGGCGCTGGAACCGGACAGTGCGCCGCCTGCAGCCGCCAGCGCGGCGATACGTGCCGTGCTGAGCAGAAAGATGCGGCGCTGGCTATCCACGGCAGAAGGGAGGTTTTAGTGTGACAGCAGGGTTTCGATCGGCGGCACCTTGCGCGGCTTGCGGTCCGAATCGGTGGCGACGTAGGTCAGGGTGGCTTCCGTGACTTTCACCGTGCACGCCTGCAGGCGGTTGCGCTCGGCATATACTTCCACGTTGACGGTGATCGAGGTGTTGCCTACTTTGACGATATCTGCGTAGAAGGATAATAAATCGCCGACGAACACGGGGTTTTTGAAGACGAAGGAATTGACGGCTATGGTGGCTACGCGGCCGTTGGCGCGCCGGGTGGCCGGTAGCGAGCCGGCGATATCGACTTGCGCCATGATCCAGCCGCCGAAAACGTCGCCATACACATTGGCGTCCGACGGCGCGGGCATCATGCGCAGCTCGGGCATTTTTCCGGCGGGTAGCCCGGAGGCGAGGCAGTTATCAGGGCGTGCGGGGGAGGTGCTCATCGTTTATTCTCATGAAAGGCTACAATTGCCCCGATTGAACCATAAAAAGCCAACCTTCGCCATGCGCCGCTCCCCGAATACTCCCCCCACTCGCCCGCCAGCCGCCGCCAGCCGCAGCGATTTTTCCACCATCAAGACCTTGCTGCCGTATTTATGGGTCTATAAATGGCGCGTCTTGCTGGCGCTGCTATGCCTGGTGGGTGCGAAGCTGGCCAACGTGGGCGTGCCGCTGATCCTGAAAAAACTGGTCGACGCCATGACGATCACCGCCGCCCATCCGCAGGCGCTGCTGGTATTACCCGTCAGCTTGCTGGTGGCATATGGCTTGCTGCGTCTGTCGACCACCTTGTTTACCGAGTTGCGCGAATTCCTGTTCGCCAGGGTCACGCAGCGCGCCGTGCGCACGATCGCGCTGCAAGTGTTCCGCCACTTGCATGCCTTGTCGCTGCGCTTTCATTTGAACCGCCAGACGGGCGGCATGACGCGCGATATCGAACGCGGTACGCGCAGCGTCGGTTCGCTCATTTCCTACACCCTGTTCAACATCTTGCCGACCCTGGTGGAAATCACCCTGGTGCTCGGCTACCTGGTGTTGCATTACGACATCTGGTTTACCGTCATTACAGCGGTGGCGCTGGTGTCGTATATCGCCTTCACGGTGCTGGTGACGAACTGGCGCACGCATTTTCGCCGTACCATGAATGACCTCGATTCGAAGGCGAATACGAAAGCCATCGATTCGCTGATCAACTATGAAACGGTGAAGTATTTCGGCAACGAGGATTACGAGGCGCAGCGCTACGACGAAGGTTTGAAACGTTATGAAACGGCGGCCGTGAAATCGCAGACTTCCTTGTCGCTGCTCAACACGGGTCAGTCGCTGATCATTGCCACCGCCGTCACCTTGATCCTGTGGCGCGCCACGGTTGGCGTGATCGCCGGCGCCATGACCCTGGGCGACCTGGTGCTGGTGAATGCCTTCATGATCCAGCTGTATATTCCGCTCAATTTCCTGGGCGTGATTTACCGTGAAATCAAGCAAAGCCTGGCCGATATGGAGCGTTTGTTTGCGCTGCTCGATGAAAACCGCGAAATCGCCGATGCGCCCGATGCGGTGCCGCTGGTCACGCGCGGTGCTGCCGTGCGTTTCGCCCACGTCGATTTCCACTACGAAGCCAAGCGGCAAATCCTGTTCGATGTGGATTTCCAGATTGCCGCCGGCACTACCACGGCCGTGGTGGGCCACAGCGGTTCGGGCAAGTCGACCCTGTCGCGCTTGCTGTTCCGCTTCTATGAAGTCGATGGCGGCGGCATCACCATCGATGGCCAGGACTTGCGCCATATCACGCAGGACTCCTTGCGCGCCGCCATCGGCATCGTGCCGCAAGATACGGTGCTGTTCAACGACACCATCGAGTACAACATCGCGTATGGCAAGCCGGGCGCCAGCAAGGAAGCCATCGTGGCGGCGGCCAAGGCCGCGTCTATCCACGATTTCATTGAGAGTTTGCCTGATGGCTACAGCTCCATGGTGGGCGAACGCGGCTTGAAACTGTCGGGCGGCGAAAAGCAGCGCGTGGCGATTGCCCGTACCTTGCTGAAAGATCCGGCCATTTTGATCTTCGATGAAGCCACTTCGGCGCTCGATTCCAAGGCCGAACAGGCGATCCAGTCGCAACTCAAGGAAATCGCCCGGGACCGCACCACCCTGGTGATCGCGCATCGCTTGTCGACGGTGGCCGACGCCCAGCAAATCCTGGTGCTCGACCATGGCCGCATCGTCGAGCGCGGCACGCATCCGCAACTGCTGGCTGCCGATGGCTTGTATGCGCAGATGTGGCAACGCCAGCAGGCGAGCCAGGATGATGAGCAGGACGAATTGATTGAACTGCTGTCTGCCAAATAAGCGGCTCGGTAAAAGTCGGGAAAATGCCACAGCAGCGGCGATGTGCACAGGTCTATCGCCGCTATTTGTTATCCAGTTAAGAAAATGATGAAGGCCAGGTCAAAAATGAAATAAAATCAATACCATTGGTGGCGTCTGCACCAGCGTTGTTTCGTAGTTTGTCCTTCCAGGAGAATGAATGAAATTAACCAGAATCGTCGCCACCTTGCTCAGCATTGGCGTCCTCAGCAGCATGTCCCCCGCCACTGCCCAGGAATTGACAGGCACCTTGGCCAAGATCAAGAAAGCCGGCTCGATTACCCTCGGCGTGCGCGATGGTTCCGTGCCCTTTTCCTACCTCGACGATAAACAGCAATACCAGGGTTATTCGATAGACCTGTGCATGAAGGTTGTCACGGCCCTGCAAAAACACCTGGGGCTGAGCCAGCTGAAAGTAGTGATGAACCCGGTCACCTCGGCCAACCGTATTCCCCTGATTGCCAACGGCACCGTCGACCTCGAATGCGGCTCGACGACGAATAACCTGGAACGCCAGCAGCAAGTAGCGTTTGCGCCGACCATGTTTGTGATCGGCAACCGCATCCTGTCGAAAAAGACGGCCAATATCAAGACCCTGGAAGATTTGCGCGGCAAGACCCTGGTGGCCACGGCCGGCACCTCGACCGTCAAGCAGATGACGATCCTGAACAAGGAAAAAAACCTGGGCATGAATATCGCCATCGCCAAGGACCATCCTGAATCATTTTTGATGCTGGAAACGGGGCGCGCGGTGGCTGAAGCCAATGACGATATTTTGCTGGCCTCGCAAGTGGCCAACGCGAAAAATCCCAGCGATTATGAGATCACCAAAGAAGCGCTGTCGGTGGAGCCCTACGGCATCATGCTGCGCAGAAACGACCCAGCTTTTAAAAAAGTGGTCGATGATGCCTTGATCCGTTTGTACAAGAGCGACGATATCAGCCGCATCTACGCCAAGTGGTTCACCTCGCCGATTCCCCCCAAGGGCATCAACCTGAACTTCCCCATGCCGGCGCAACTGAAGGCCGTGTTTGCCAATCCGACCGATTCCGGCGACCCGGCTGCCTATGCTGCCGTGCCGGAAGCGCAGAAGACCTCGGATAAAAAGAAGAAATAAGCACGCTACGTACAAAACCGGGAGGCGCGAGCCTCCCGTTTCGTTTGCGGGGGCACCTTGACGCTGCATGGGAAGGATAAGCATGAATTACACCTGGAACTGGCATATCTTTGGCGAGATGTCACCCGATGGCGTGCACACGTATATGGACACCCTGTGGGCTGGCTTGACGTGGACCCTGGCCACGGCCGGCGCGGCCTGGATCATGGCCTTGGTGCTGGGCATGGTGATCGGCACGGTGCGCACCTTGCCGAATAAATGGCTGGTTGGCGCCGCCAATGCCTACGTCGAATTGTTCCGCAATGTGCCGCTGCTGGTGCAAATGTTTTTGTGGTATTTCGTGATGCCGGAACTGCTGCCGGCGGACCTGGGCAACTGGGTCAAGTCGCTGCCGAATGCGCCCTTTATCACGGCGGTTTTATGCCTGGGATTTTTCACCTCCTCGCGGGTGGCCGTGCAAGTGACTGCCGGTATCGAGGCATTGCCGCGCGGGCAAAAACTGGCCGGCACGGCGCTGGGTTTGAGCTTGCCGCAAACCTATCGTTTCATCTTGCTGCCGATGGCGGCACGCGTGATCTTGCCGCCCCTGACCAGCGAGTTCCTCAACATCATCAAGAACAGTTCCGTGGCCCTGACCATCGGCCTGGTGGAATTGACGGCCAGCGCGCGCGCCATCCAGGAGTTTTCATTCCAGGTCTTCGAAGCGTTTTCGGCCGCCACCATCATCTATGTCGTCGTCAACCTGGCAGTCGTGCTGCTGATGCAGCGGATCGAGAAAAAAGTGGCGATTCCCGGCTTTGTAGTCGCTGGGGCGAAGACGGGAGGCCACTGAGATGTTCGCCAATTTCGACTTCGACGTCATTTCCCGCTCCTGGGTGTATCTGTTCAAGACTGGCATGGTGTTCACCTTGCAACTGACCGTGCTGGCCATGTTGGGCGGCATCGTGCTGGGTACCGCGCTGGCGCTGATGCGCTTGTCCGGCAACCGCATCGTCTCGGGTGTGGCGGCCAGCTACGTCAACCTGATACGCTCGATTCCGCTGGTGCTGGTGATCTTCTGGTTTTACTTTCTGGTGCCGTATATTGCCGCCTGGATCATCGGCGCTGCCGAGCCGGTGAAGGTGGGTGCGTTTTCTTCTGCGCTGATCACTTTCATCATGTTTGAAGCAGCCTACTATTGCGAGATCATGCGCAGCGGCATACAGTCCGTATCGCGTGGCCAGGTATGGGCGGGCCAGGCGCTGGGCATGCATTACCGGCAAACCATGGCGAGTATTGTGCTGCCGCAAGCATTCCGCAATATGATACCCGTGCTGCTGACGCAGACCATCGTGCTATTCCAGGATGTGTCGCTGGTGTACGTGCTGTCGATTCCCGATTTCGTCGGCGCCGCTTCGAAGATTGCGCAGCGCGACGGCCGCCTGGTGGAGATGTATGTGTTTGTCGCCATCGTGTATTTCGTGCTGTGCTATGCGCTGTCATGGCTGGTGAGACGCCTGCAGAAACGCGTGACCATCATTCGCTAAACCGGAAAGAAAGAGCAAGATGATAGAACTGAACAATGTAAGCAAATGGTATGGCCAGTTCCAGGTGCTGACCGATTGCAGCACCAACGTGGCCAAGGGCGATGTGATGGTCATTTGCGGCCCGTCCGGCTCCGGCAAATCAACCCTGATCAAGACCGTCAATGGGCTCGAACCGATACAGCAGGGGCAGATCGCGGTCGATGGCGTCAGCGTCAATGATCCGAAGACGAATTTGTCGAAACTGCGCGCGCGCATCGGCATGGTATTCCAGAATTTCGAACTGTTTCCCCATCTGTCTATCCGCGAAAACCTGACCATCGGCCAGATCAAGGTACTGGGGCGTAGCACCGATGAAGCCAATGCCAAGGGCTTGCAATACCTGGACCGCGTGGGCTTGCTGTCGCAGCAGGATAAGTTTCCGGGCCAGTTGTCGGGCGGCCAGCAGCAGCGGGTGGCGATTGCGCGCGCGCTGGCGATGGACCCGATTGCCATGCTGTTCGATGAACCGACTTCGGCGCTCGACCCGGAAATGATCAATGAAGTGCTCGACGTGATGGTCGGCCTGGCGCAGGAAGGCATGACGATGATGGTCGTTACGCACGAGATGGGTTTCGCCCGGCGCGTGGCCAACCGCATTGTCTTCATGGACCAGGGCAAGATCATCGAAGATTGCAGCAAGGACGACTTCTTCAATACTACCCGCTCGGACCGCGCCCGCGATTTCCTGGCAAAGATCATCCACTGAGTTGACTGTATTTCCAACTCGAAAAACGGCCGGCCACATAGGCCGCTTTGCCGTCCAAGCTGCGCCCGAGCTTGGCGTGCCGCAAGCGCGGGCCAGTTAATTCAGCTTACGCTGGTCGTCTATCATTTTTTTCTTCCCTTTTATACTAATAAAGGTATAATTTATGAAGCTACCCCATAAACCGCTGGTCTGGGTTGGCGCCACCAAGAAAGAATTGATGGCCTTGCCAGTCGAGATACGCGCGTTTTTCGGCCATGCGCTGGATCTGGCGCAACGCGGTGACAAACACGACAGCGCCAAGGTATTGCATGGTTTTGGCTGCGCCGGTGTACTGGAAATCGTCGAGGATGATGCGGGCGGCACCTACCGGGCCGTCTATACGGTGAAGTTCGAGGAAGCAGTGTTTGTATTGCACTGCTTTCAAAAGAAGAGCAAGAGCGGTATCGCGACGCCGAAACAAGAGATGGATCTGGTGCGTGCCCGCTTGTATAGTGCACAACTGTTGATCGAGGAGTTAAGACATGAAAAAACGCATCGTGGATGGCGTCGAGTTTGAGCAGTCCAGCGGCAACGTGTTTGCCGACCTGGGCTTGCCCGACGCCGAAAAACTGCAAATCAAGTCCGGCCTGGTGGGAGAAATCCGTAACGCCATGCGCAAGCTGGAGCTGACGCAGGAAGAAGCGGCACGGCGCATGGGCATCGTGCAACCGAAAGTGTCAGGCATGCTGCGCGGCGATTTTTCCGGCCTGTCCGAACGCAAGCTGATGGATTGCCTGAACCGTCTCGGTTACGACATCGAGATCCGCGTCAAACCGGCTGAAAACGCGATTGGACACCTGAAACTGGCTGTCGCCTAAGCATCGGGGTCACGGGTGCTGCGGCCCGGCGGCTGGTAAAATGGCGGCATTCGCAATGACTGCCTGAGAGCTGCCGCCATGTCCACACCCGAGCAAACCCCTACCAGCATCACCATTACCCGTCCAGACGACTGGCATTTGCACCTGCGCGACGGCGCCACCATGGCCAGCGTGCTGCCGCACAGCGCGCGCCAGTTCGGCCGCGCCATCGTCATGCCGAACCTGAAGCCGCCGGTGACCAGCACGGCCGACGCCATCGCCTACCGCGAGCGTATTTTGGCCGCCGTGCCGGCAGGCGTGAATTTCGATCCGCTGATGGTGCTGTACCTGACGAACAATACCTCGCCCGATGAAATCCGCCGCGCCCAGGACAGCGGTGTGGTGCAAGCCGTGAAACTGTATCCGGCTGGCGCCACTACCAATTCCGACCTTGGCGTGACGGACTTGAAGAACTGCTACCAGGTGCTGGACGTGATGCAGGAAGTGGGCATGCCCTTCCTGGTGCACGGCGAAGTAACGGACCCTGAAATCGATATTTTCGACCGCGAAGCGGTCTTCATCGAACGCGTGATGCGTCCGCTGCGCAGCGCCTTCCCGGCCCTGTCCGTGGTGTTTGAGCACATCACCACCAAGGATGCGGCGCAATACGTGGCTGAAGCGGAAGGCCCGATCGCCGCCACCATCACGGCCCATCACCTGCTGTACAACCGCAACGAGATTTTCAAGGGCGGCATTCGTCCCCATTACTATTGCCTGCCTATCCTGAAGCGCGAAGAGCACCGTTTGGCGCTGATGACGGCGGCTGTCAGCGGCGACGAGCGCTTCTTCCTCGGTACCGACTCGGCGCCGCATGCGCAGGGCGCCAAGGAAATGGCTTGCGGCTGCGCCGGCTGCTACACGGCCTTGCACGCGATGGAATTGTATGCCGAAGCGTTTGAACGGGCAGGCGCGCTCGATAAACTGGAAGGTTTCGCCAGCTTCCATGGCCCAGCTTTTTACGGCCTGCCGCGCAACACGGACACCATCACCCTGCGCCGTGAAAGCTGGACCCTGCCGGCCTCGCTGCCGATGGGCGACAGCCATGTCATCCCGCTCAACGCGGGCGAGCAAATCAACTGGAAGATGGTGTAAGCACCGATGCTGCCATCGATAGACTGGACCCGCCCCTGGTATGCTTCGGTGCTGCCGGCGCGGGGCCGGCTGGATTTGCAGCGCGACACGGTGATCATCGCGCTCAACCTGCAGGCGCGTGCGCTTGATTTGCGCAATCCCCTGGGCTTGCCGCTGGGTTTCGTGCCGCAAGGCGATTTACCCGAAGGCGTGGCGTATGAAGAATTCATCGGCGCCACGGGTGGCGTGCCCACGCGCGACAATCTGCACGATTTTTTCAATGCGTTGGTGTGGCTGACTTTCCCCCGCATCAAGCGGCAATTGAACGCCTTGCAGGCGGCGCAGATCGCCTTGTCGGGCGTTGGTAAATCGCGTGGACCGGCGCGCGATGGCGCCACGATTTTCGACGAGAACTCCGCCTTGCTGGTGCTGCGTGACAGCGACTCTGGCCGGGCACTGGAAGAGGCTTTGCGCGGACATGACTGGCGCAGCGCTTTTATTGACCAGCGCGACAAATTTGCTGAAGGCGGAGACGCCGAGGTCTGGCTGTTTGGCCATGCGCTGATGGAAAAACTGGTGGCGCCCTACAAGGCCATCACGGCCCACACGCGCGTGATCTTTGCCGGCGACGCTTACTTTGCGCTCGATGGCGCCGCACGCCGGAGCTGGCTCGATGAGCGCGTGGCGCAAGACCTGGCGCAGCAAGGCTTGACGACGGCGGACTTTACGCCTTTGCCCGTGCTGGGGCTGCCCGGCTGGTACGATGGGCAGGACGATGATTTTTACAACGATACGGCGGTGTTCAGGGCCAAACGCAAGTCTTGATCCGTCTAATGAAAACAAGCCGCACAGCGGCGGCATAACCGGGGAGACAGGCATGGACAAAGTGATACGTTGGGGCATACTGGGTACGGGCAAGATCGCCCGCGCGATGGCGCAGGGCTTGCGCGATGCGCCAGGCGCGCAACTGGTGGCGGTGGCTTCCCGCAGCAGCGCCGGCGCCCAGGCATTCGGCGCCGAATTCGATATCGAACATCGCCATGCTTCTTACCAGGCGCTGGCCGATGATGGCAACGTGGACGTGATCTATATCGCCACGCCACATACCCAGCATGCGGAAAATGCCCTGATGTGCCTGGCCGCCGGCAAGCATGTGGTATGCGAAAAACCGTTCACCATGCATGCGCGCGAAGCGCAGGCCGTGGTGGCCTTGGCGCGCGAGAAAAAGCGGTTCTTGATGGAAGCCATGTGGAGCCGCTTCCTGCCGGCCGCGCAGGAAGCCAGACGCATCATCGACAGCGGCGAGATCGGCGTGGTGCAGCAAATACAGGCCGATATCGGCTTTGTCGCCACCTTCCCGCCCGAACACCGCATGTTCAATCCGGACCTGGGCGGCGGCGCGCTGCTCGATGTGGGCATTTATCCGCTATCGATGGCGGCCTTCTTCCTTGGCCCCGTATTGGAAGTGCAGGCGCTGGCGGAAATGGGCGCCACCGGCGTCGATGAGCAAGTGGTGTTTTCGCTGCGCCATGCCGCTGGCGGCACTTCCTCTTGCGCCTGCAGCTTGCGCACGCTGACGCCGACGGAAATGACGATTTCCGGCTCGCTGGGCCGCATCCGCCTGCCTAACCGTTTTTATCGGCCTGACCATCTGATCGTCGAGCCCATGGATGGCGAGCGCCGCGTGATCGATGCTCCATTTACCGGCAACGGCTATGCGCACGAAGCCATCGAGGCCATGCGCTGCATCCGCGCCGGCCTGCTGGAAAGCCCGATCATGCCGCACGAGGAAAGCGTGGCGCTGATGGCCAATCTCGACGCCATGCGCCGCCAGATCGGCCTGGTCTACAGCGCCGACCAGGCTTGAACGGAGCGCAGATGAGCACACTCTCTAGCCGCCCCAGCCTGAAAACAGTCCTGATCGCCAGCGGCGTCGTGCTGACCCTGGCGATGGGCGTGCGCCATGGCCTGGGCTTCTGGATGCAGCCGATTTCTTTAGCCAATGGCTGGACGCGCGAAACCTATTCGCTGGCGCTGGCCATGCAAAACCTGATGTGGGGTGTCTTCGGTCCCTTCGCCGGCATGGCGGCTGACCGCTATGGCACCATGCGCGTCGTCATTTTCGGCGCCATCAGCTATATGGCCGGCTTGTTGTGGATGGCGCTCGTGACTCAGTCCAGCTTGTTCATCATCGGCTCGGGCGTATTCATCGGCCTTGCCCTGGCCTGTACGGCGTTTGGCGCCATCAGCGGCATCATCGGCCGCAGCGCGCCGCCCGAACAGCGCTCCTGGGCCTTCGGCATTTCTTCGGCGGCCGGCTCGTTTGGCCAGTTCCTGATGATGCCGGTCGAGCAGCAGCTGATTTCCGCCGTGGGCTGGCAGTCCGCGTTTTATGTGCTGGCCGCGCTGGTGGTGCTGGCCATGATACCGATGGCGTTTTATTTGCGCGAGCCGCCCGTCACGCATGGCGAAGGCCCGCAGCAAAGCGTATCATCTGCATTTGGCGAAGCGGTCGGCAACCGTTCGTTCTGGCTGCTGCTGGCCGGGTATTTTGTGTGCGGCTTCCAGCTGGTGTTCATCGGCGTGCACTTGCCTGCCTACCTGAAGGACCAGGGTTTGATCAATCCGAATATCGCCGTCACGGCGCTGGCGCTGATCGGCTTGTTCAATATTATCGGCTCCTACTATGCGGGCAAGCTCGGTGGAAAAATCGCCAAGCGCCATCTGCTGTCGGCCATTTACGTGACCCGCGCGGCCATCATCGCGCTGTTTTTGCTGGCGCCAGTGTCAGCGTGGTCGGTGTATCTGTTCGCCGCTGGCATGGGCCTGCTGTGGTTGTCGACCGTGCCGCTGACGAATGGCATCATCGCCGGCATCTTTGGCGTCAAACATCTGTCGATGCTGGCCGGGATGGTGTTCTTCTCGCACCAGGTGGGCAGCTTCCTGGGCGCCTGGCTGGGCGGCTACCTGTATGAACAGCAGGGTAGCTACCACGTGGTCTGGATGATCACCATAGCCCTGGGCTTGCTGGCCGCGCTGATCAACCTGCCGATTGATGAACGGGCCGTCAAGCGCGGCGCGGTGGCCGCATAATGGCGATGCGGCGCATCTGGCTATGGCGTGTGATCGGCGCTGTACTGCTGGCCGTGATTTTCATGGCCTACCTGCGGCCCGGCTTCATGTTCGACCTGGCGAACCGGCTGTGGATGTGCATGTGAATTTTTGATGACGGGACAGTATTGTGAGTATGACCTTTAGCGCCGATGACGTTGCCGCCGGCTTTGATGCCGGCACCTTGCAGCGCGGCCGCGATTATGCGCGCCGTGGAAAGGTGCGGTCCGTGACGCGTAGCGGCGATGAAATCAGGGGCGAGGTCGGCGGCAGCGATGGCCAGCGCTACAGGCAGGAAGTGCGTATCAAGCCGGGGCCACGCGGCGTGCGCTTCGATGGCGATTGCAGCTGCCCCATGGATTACAACTGCAAGCATGTGGTGGCGCTGCTGTCGCACTATCTGGAATTGACGCCGCCACAGCCTGTCGTGGTGTCCGGCGATAGTCTGTCACCGGTGCTGCAGTCCTGGTTGCAGGGCCTGGCGCAGGCGCTTGTACCCAAGCCGGTAGTCAAGCGTGGCGGCGCCTTGGCGCACGCCATGTATCGTCTGGTGTATGTGCTGATGCCGAACGCTGCCGGCAGGCTGGAACTGCTGCTGTGCCGCGCACGCCTGCGGGCGAACGGCGCGATCATGTCGGCAGCCGTGCTGGCCAATATGTACGACATACGCAACAACCCTCCGGGCTATATGACGCCGGAAGATCATTATGCTGCGCAGCTGTTTTTCCTGTTACGTAGCGGGACCGAATTTGCCCGCGCTGTTGCCGAAATACGTGGCGCCATTGGGGCGGAACTATTGCAGAAACTGCTGCAAGGGCAGCGCCTGTTCCGTGCCGCCACGCCCGATGATTTGAAGGCCGGCTTGCTGATTCCGGTACAGGGAGTGACCGAGCGCCATGCGCGCCTGGCCTGGGCGGTGCAGGACGATGACAGCGTCATGCTGCGTTGGGAAACGCCGGACGGCGTAGCAATCGACCATGTGCTGGCGACGCAGCCGGCGCTGTTTGTGCACGGCGAAGAAATGGGACCGTTGATCTTGCCAGAGAATTTGGCCGGCATGACACCCCAGGAGCGCCATGCATTGGTGATCAGTGCGCCACGCGTGGCCGCCAGTCAGCGCGGAGTGTTGACGCGCGCACTGGCATCGCAAGGACTGGAGCGCGTCATGGCGTCACCGCCAGAGCTGCGCAAGATTGTCCGGCGCGATATTGCGGTCCGTCCTTTCCTGCTGCTCGGTAGCGTAGACAACGATACCCCCGCCGCACCGCCGCATGACTTCGCGCTGCTGGCGTTTGACTATGACGGCATGCGCGCCTCGGCCGATGCCGCGCAAAAGCTGCAGCGCCATACCGCCGGCGGCCATGAGACGATCAAGCGTGACGCCAGTGCGGAAAAGACTGCCATGGCCACCTTGCGCACGCTGGGATTTTCCATTCCCGACGCCGTCACCTCACCGCTGCGCTCCGTGGCGGGCATATTGCAGCTGCCGGGCGAAGCTGCCTGGATCGACTTCGCGGCGCATGGCGTTCCCGCCTTGCGCCAGCAGGGCTGGTTGATCGAGTACGGTCCCGGCTACCGTTATGAACTCGCGCATATCGATGCATGGTATGCCGAGGTCAATGACGAGGGGGACAACGCCTGGTTCGAACTGGCGCTGGGCATCGTTGTCAATGGACAGCGCGTTTCCTTGCTGCCCGTGCTGCTGCAGTTGATACGCGTAGCGCCCGGGCACTTCAATCCAGCCGCGCTGTCTTTGCACGACGATGCCGACCACCTGATCGCCAGGCTGCCCGATGGTGTCCAGGTGGCGCTGCCATGGAGCCGTATCAAGCCCATCCTGCATACCCTGGGCGAGCTGTATTTCAAGGAACGCATCGGCGAGGGCCTGCGCCTGCCCATGCTCGATGCCGCCCGCCTGGCCGAACTGGAAGCGGGCGTGCAATTGCGCTGGACGGGCGGCGAACGGCTGCGCCAGCTGGGAGTGAAACTGCGTGACTTCACCGGCATCGCCCAGGTCACCGCGCCGCTAGGCCTGCAAGCGGACCTGCGCCCCTACCAGGCCGAAGGACTGGCGTGGATGCAGTTCTTGCGCGAGTATCAGTTCGCCGGCATTTTGGCCGATGACATGGGTCTCGGTAAAACCATCCAGACCCTGGCCCACATCCTGCTGGAAAAGGAAGCGGGACGTTTGACGGCGCCTGCGCTGGTGGTGGCGCCGACCAGCCTGATGGGCAACTGGCAGGCCGAAGCAGCGCGCTTTACGCCAGGCTTGCGGGTGTTGCTGCTGCACGGCCCGCAGCGGGCGCAGCATTTCGAACAGATCGGCCAGTACGACCTGGTGCTGACCACCTATGCGCTGCTGCCGCGCGACGAAGAGACCCTGCGCGGCCAGCGCTTCCATTTGCTCATTCTCGACGAGTCGCAATACATCAAGAACAGCCGCGCCAAGGCGGCCCAGACTGCCAGTTTGCTGCAAGCCACGCACCGCTTGTGCCTGACCGGCACGCCGCTGCAAAATCACCTGGGCGAATTGTGGGCGCAGTTTCACTTCCTGATGCCGGGTTTGCTGGGGGATGAAAAAACCTTCAATGCCGAGTTCCGCAAACCGATAGAAAAGCTGGGTGATAGTGCGCGCAACGCTTTCCTGATCCGCCGCATCAAGCCCTTCCTGCTGCGCCGTACCAAGGACAAGGTGGCCAAGGAATTGCCGCCCAAGACAGAGATGGTGCGTGAAGTCGAACTGGCAGGTGCGCAGCGCGACCTGTACGAAACGGTGCGATTGGCGATGGATAAAAAAGTGCGTGCGGAGATCGCCGCCAAAGGCCTGGCGCGCAGTCAGATCGTGATCCTGGAAGCCTTGCTCAAGTTGCGCCAGGTCTGTTGCGATCCGCGCCTGGTGGCAGGCGCCGGCAAGAAAAGCGCGGCGCCATCGGCCAAGCTGCTGGAGTTGATGGAGATGCTAGCTTCCCTGCTGGCTGACGGCCGCAAAGTGCTGGTGTTTTCGCAATTTACCAGCATGCTGGCGCTGATCGAGGAACAGCTGCGCGAGCGTGGCATCGCCTATGCCTTGCTGACGGGCGACACGCGCGACCGCACTGCGCAAGTCACGACGTTTCAGCAAGGCGCCGTGCCGCTCTTTTTGATCAGCCTGAAGGCAGGCGGCGTCGGCCTGAACCTGACTGCGGCCGATACCGTGATTCACTACGATCCGTGGTGGAATCCGGCGGCTGAAAACCAGGCAACCGACCGTGCCTGGCGCATCGGCCAGGACAAGCCGGTATTCGTCTACAAACTGATCGCCAGGGGCACGCTGGAAGAGAAAATCCAGGACATGCAGCGCCGCAAGGCTGAACTGGCCAATGCGGTGCTGGCCGACGGTCCGGCCCAAAAGCTGGCGATCACGCACGATGACTTGCAGGCGATTTTCGCGCCGCTGCCAGTTTAGACTTTCAAAAACTCTTCCTTGTTCCCCAGCCAGCGCGCCAGATGCGTTTCCACCACGGCGGCGCTGGCGGGTGACTTATCGTGCAGCAGGTCGTGGGCCACGTCGCGGGCCTGGTCGACCAGCCATTGGTCCGTTTCCAGGTCGGCGAAGCGCAGCATGGCCTGGCCGGACTGGCGCGCGCCGAGGAATTCGCCGGGGCCGCGGATTTCCAGGTCGCGGCGGGCGATTTCAAAGCCGTCCGTGGTTTCGCGCATGGTCATCAAACGCTGGCGCGCCACGCCGCCCAGCGGTCCCTGGTATAGCAGCAGACAGGCGCTGGCCGCCGAACCGCGCCCCACGCGTCCGCGCAGCTGGTGCAGCTGCGACAGGCCGAAACGCTCGGCGTGCTCGATCACCATCAGCGAGGCATTGGGCACGTCCACGCCCACCTCGATCACGGTGGTGGCCACCAGCACGTGCAAGTGGCCGGCGATGAAGGCGTCCATCACTTCCTGCTTTTCGGCCGGTTTCAGGCGGCCATGCACCAGGCCCACCTGCAGCGCGGGCAGGGCTTCGGCCAGCATCATGTAGGTGTCGGTCGCCGTTTGCAGCTGCAGCGCTTCCGATTCCTCGATCAGCGGGCACACCCAATACACTTGCCGGCCTTCCAGCGCGGCCGCATACACGCGGGCGATCACTTCATCTCTCCGGTTCTGGTCGATGGCGCGCGTCACAATCGGGCTGCGTCCGGGCGGCAGTTCGTCGATCACCGACACTTCCAGGTCGGCGTAATAGGTCATGGCCAGGGTGCGCGGGATCGGCGTGGCCGACATCATCAGCTGGTGCGGCACGGCCGCGCTGTCGCCCTTGTTGCGCAGGGTCAGGCGCTGGCCCACGCCGAAGCGGTGCTGCTCGTCGACGATCACCAGTCCCAGCTTGGCGAACTGCACATTATCCTGGATCAGCGCATGCGTGCCGATCACCAGTTGCGCCTCGCCCGATTCGATCAGGGCCAGCGCCGCCGTCTTTTCCTTTTTCTTCAGGCTGCCCGTCAGCCAGGCCACTTTCACGCCCAGCGGCGCCATCCAGCCGGCGATCTTGCGGAAATGCTGCTCTGCCAGAATCTCGGTGGGCGCCATCAGCGCGGCCTGGTAGCCGCTGTCGATCGCTTGCGTGGCCGAGAGGGCCGCCACCACCGTCTTGCCGCTGCCCACGTCGCCCTGCAGCAAACGCTGCATGGGATAGGGCTGGCGCAGGTCGGCGCGGATTTCATCGAGCACGCGCGCCTGCGCGCCCGTCAGCTTGAAGGGTAAAGCTGCCTGGAACGCCAGCGACAATGAGCCGATCACCGGCAGGGCGGCTGCGCCTTTCGAGCGGCGCGCGTACTGGGCGCGTTTCAGCGACAACTGCTGGGCCAGCAGTTCATCGAACTTCATGCGCACCCAGGCCGGGTGCGAGCGGTCCATCAGCGCGCTTTCATCGATCTGCTGCGGCGGATAATGCAGCAGGCGCACGGCCGCCTGGAACGGCGACAGCTGCATCTCGCGCAGCAGCTGGTCCGGCAAGGTGTCTTGCCAGTCGATGCGGCGCATGGCGTCGGCGATCTCGCGCCGCAAGACGTGCTGCGACAGGCCTTCACCCGACGGGTACACGGGTGTCAGGGCGGTCGGCAGCGGTGCGCCTTCGTTGACGACTTTATAGGTCGGGTGCACCATCTCGGCGCCGAAAAAACCATGTTTGAGTTCGGCGCGGGCACGCACACGCGTGCCTTCGGCCAGTTGCTTGACCTGGCTGCCATAAAAATTCATGAAGCGCAGCAGCAGATTGCCCGTTTCGTCGGCGATGGTCACCAGCAATTGCTTGCGCGGCTTGAAATTGACTTCGCACTTGGTGACCACGCCTTCGACCTGCCACGATTCACCGCCGTGCTGGCAGGCGTCGCGGATGGTGTACACCTTCGTCTCGTCTTCATAGCGCATCGGCAGGTGCAGCACCAGGTCCATATCGGTGCGCAAGCCCAGTTTGGCCAGCCGGCTTTCCGTGCTGACCACCTTTTTGGCGGCCTTCGGCTTGGCGGCGGGCTTGGCTGCGGGAGGAAGATCGGGCTTAGGATCGGACTTAGAATCGGGCTTAGGATCAGGCATATGCAAGGTTTTGGCGCCGCTAGCGTAAAATAGAGGGTTGTCCGGCACATCCCTGGCGTACCGCGATCAGATGATCTTGCGGCTGATTATTGTAATGCCTGTATAGGCGCACAGTATAGTGCCAGATGTCCAGTTGCGCATTTCTAATCACTTTACGTACTTTTTGAAGCAAAACGCATGTATTCGCTCTCCGATTTCGATTTTAATTTGCCGCAAGAAAATATTGCGCAAACTCCGTTGGCCGAACGCAGTGCGTCGCGCCTCTTGCATCTGGACGGCGAGACCCTGGTGGACCGCCAGTTTGCCGACATTGTCGGGCAGCTAGCCGCGGGCGACCTGCTGGTGATGAACAACACGCGCGTACTGAAGGCGCGTTTCTTTGGCGTCAAGGAAAGCGGCGGCAAGATCGAGGCCCTGGTCGAGCGCGTGCTCGACGACCGCACCGTCCTGGCCCAGGTACGCGCCTCGAAATCGCCGCCACCGGGCTGCCGCATCCGCCTGGCCGACGCCTTCGATGTGACAGTGGGCCAGCGCGCCGGTGAATTCTTTACCCTGCACTTCGAGGCCGACGTATTCGAGCTGATCGAGGCGCACGGCCGTCTGCCGCTGCCGCCGTATATCGAGCACGATGCAGATGAGTTCGATGAAACGCGCTACCAGACCGTGTTCAATAAAGTACCGGGCGCCGTGGCCGCACCGACGGCCGGCCTGCATTTCGACCAGGCCCTGCTCGACCAGCTGAAGGCCAAGGGCGTCAATTTTGCCTATGTCACCCTGCACGTGGGCGCCGGCACCTTCCAGCCCGTACGCACCGAAGTGCTCAGCGAACACAAAATGCACACCGAGTGGTACACCATGCCGCAGGAAACCGTGGATGCCGTGCGTGCCGCGCAACTGGCAGGCCGCGACGTGGTGGCGGTCGGCACCACCAGCTTGCGCGCGCTGGAATCGGCTTCGCAAACCGGGCAATTGCTGGCTGGCAGCGCCGATACGGCCCTGTTCATCACGCCGGGTTATGCGTTTAAAACCGTGACGCGCTTGATTACCAACTTCCATTTGCCGAAATCGACCCTGCTGATGCTGGTGTCGGCTTTTGCCGGCTATGAACCGATCCGCAGCGCCTACGCGCATGCGATCGCGCAAAACTACCGTTTCTTCAGTTATGGCGACGCGATGCTGCTGACCACGCAATCGCGCGCGCCGCTGAATTTAAACTCTATCGTTTGAACCCGACACAATAAGAAAGAAACCGCATGCTGGAATTTACCCTACTCAAGACTGACACGAGCGGCCTGACCAATGCGCGCCGTGGCACCTTGAAACTGAACCATGGCGTCGTGCAGACGCCGATCTTCATGCCAGTGGGCACTTACGGCTCCGTGAAAGCCATGTCGCCGCTGGAACTCAATGAGATCGATGCGCAGATTATTCTGGGCAACACTTTCCATCTCTGGTTGCGTCCAGGCAATACCGTGATGGAGAAATTCGGCGGTTTGCATGGTTTCATGGGCTGGAACAAGCCAATTTTGACCGATTCCGGTGGTTTCCAGGTGTTTTCCCTGGGCGCCATGCGCAAGATCACGGAAGAGGGCGTGCATTTCAACTCACCGATCAACGGCGATAAACTGTTCCTGTCGCCAGAAGTGTCGATGCAGGTACAGCGCGTCTTGAATTCGGACATCGTCATGCAATTCGACGAATGCACGCCGTACGAAATCCAGGGCCGTCCGGCCACCATCGAAGAAGCAGCGAAATCCATGCGCATGTCCTTGCGCTGGGCCCAGCGCTCTAAAGATGAATTCCACCGCGGTGAAAATCCGAACGCGCTGTTCGGTATCGTGCAGGGCGGCATGTATGAAATGCTGCGCGACGAATCGCTGGCCAAGCTCGAAGAGATCGATTTCCCTGGCCTGGCCATCGGCGGCCTGTCCGTCGGCGAGCCGAAAGAAGACATGATGCGCATGCTGGCCCACGTGGGTCCGCGCCTGCCAGCCAACAAGCCGCATTACCTGATGGGTGTGGGCACGCCGGAAGATCTGGTGGCGGGCGTTTCGAACGGTATCGATATGTTCGATTGCGTGATGCCGACCCGTAATGCGCGCAATGGCTGGCTATTTACGCGTTTTGGCGATATCAAGATCAAGAATGCCAAATACAAGGAAGACCAGGCGCCGCTCGATGAAACCTGCAGCTGCTACGCCTGCCGCAATTTCTCGCGCGCCTACCTGCATCATTTGCACCGTTCCAAGGAAATTCTCGGCGCGCGCTTGAATACCATCCATAATTTGCATTACTACCTGGATTTGATGCGCCAGATGCGTGTAGCGCTCGATGAAGACCGTTTCCATGCATTTACCCTGCAATTCCACGCGGAACGGGCCCGTGGGACCTGAGTTAATAGCAAGGCAATGATAAGTTAGTATCAACTTGACGCTTGGTTGGGGCGAGAAAGCATTGCATAATGCATTTTTAGCCCCATTTAAAGCTGCCATGTCTGCAAATAAGGGCATGGCGTAATAAGCCAATGCTAGAATACAGCGCTATTTTTTCAAACTGATTAGAACTGGAGTCACCGTGTTTTTCATTTCCAACGCTTACGCGCAGTCCCCTACCGAAGCCCTCGGCCTCGGCGGCAACCTGACCAGCTTCCTGCCGCTGGTATTGATGTTCGTGGTCATGTATTTCCTGATGATCCGCCCACAGCAAAAACGCGCCAAAGAGCAAAGGGCGATGATGGACGCGCTGGCCAAGGGTGACGAAGTCGTGACCGCCGGCGGCTTGCTGGGCCGTGTCGTCAAGGTCGTCGACACCTATGTCACCATCGAAGTGGCGAGCGGCACCGAAGTTCTGGTGCAAAAAAGCTCCATCACCACTTTGTTGCCAAAAGGCACCCTGAAGGCACTGTAATTCTTCGCAGTAATCACTAGTGTGATTACTGGCCGGGGCGGCCACCGGCCGCCCTACGCGACGCCTCCGACGCTCAACACTGAACGCTGAATCAATATGAATCGCTACCCTGCCTGGAAATACATCATCATCGCCGTCGCCTTATTCTTGGGCGCACTGTATACGGCACCCAACTATTTCGGTGAATCACCGGCCTTGCAAGTCACTAGCGGCAAGTCGACTGTCAAAGTGACGAGCGATCTGATGGCGCAAGTGCAGCAAGTATTGACGCAAGAGCATGTCGCCTCGGATGGCATCACCTTTGACGGTGTCGGCAATCTCGCTTCCGTGCGCGTGCGCTTCGCCGATCCTGATACCCAGTTCAAGGCAAAATCGCTGCTGGAAAAGGATTTGAACCCTGATCCTACTGACCCGGCGTACATCGTCACGGTCAACCTGCAAGCCAATACGCCGCAATGGATGCAAAAATTGCATGCCTTGCCGATGTTCCTGGGCCTGGACTTGCGTGGTGGCGTGCATTTCCTGATGCAAGTCGATAGCAAAGCCGTATTGACCAAAAAAGTACAAGGCATACAGTCTGGTGCGCGCAACTTGTTGCGTGACAAAAATATCCGCCACAGCGGCATTGCGCGCGTGGGCGACAATATTGAAATCAGCTTCCGCGACGCCGATACGCGTCTGAAAGCCAAAAACCTGCTGTCCGACCAGATGCAAGACCTGGTATTTGCCGATGCCGGCGATGGCAGCGACTTGAAACTGATCGTCAGCCTGAAGCCAGCCGCCCTGAAAACGACGCTCGACGAAGGCGTGAAACAAAATATCTCGACCCTGTCGAAGCGCGTGAATGAACTGGGCCTGACCGAGCCGTTGATCCAGCAGCAAGGTGCTGACCGTATCGTGGTGCAACTGCCTGGCGTGCAAGACGTGGCCCGTGCCAAAGCCATTATCGGCCGCACCGCGACCCTGGAAGTACGCCTGGTCGATGAAACCATCGTGCCTGGTACCGAACTGTCGAGCGCGATCCCGTTCAACTCGGAACTGTTTACTGTTGGCAAGGGCGTTCCTGTCGTACTGTCGAAAGACGTGATCCTGACGGGCGACTATATCTCCAGCGCCACGGCCAGCTTCGACCAGAACCAGCAGCCTTCCGTGTCGATCGACCTGAACGGCGACGGCGGCCGCAAGATGCGTGAAGCAACCCGTGAACGCGTGGGCAAACGCATGGCCATCGTGCTGTTCGAAAAAGGCAAGCCTGAAGTATTGTCGGTCGCCACCATCCAGCAGGAACTTGGTTCGCGCTTCCAGATCACCGGCATGGGCGGCGCTGAAAACGCCAATGAACTGGCGCTGCTGCTGCGCTCGGGCGCGCTGTCGGCGCCGATGACGGTGATCGAAGAGCGTACCATCGGACCACAACTGGGCGCTGAAAACATCGCCAAGGGTCTGCATTCGACCATGTACGGCTTCCTCGCGATTGCCGTCTTCATGATCATCTACTACATGATGTTTGGCGCCTTCAGCGTGCTGGCCCTGGCTTGCAATCTGTTGCTGCTGATCGGTTTGCTGTCGATGATACAAGTGACCTTGACCTTGCCAGGTATCGCCGCGATTGCGCTGGCGCTGGGTATGGCGATTGACGCCAACGTGCTGATTAACGAACGTATCCGTGAAGAGCTGCGTGCCGGCAGTACGCCGCAGGCAGCCATCTCGGCCGGTTTCGACCGCGCCTGGGCCACGATTCTGGATTCGAACGTGACCACCCTGATCGTCGGCGTAGCCCTGCTGGCCTTTGGTAGCGGTCCGGTGCGCGGCTTTGCAGTGGTGCACTGCCTGGGTATTTTGACCTCGATGTTCTCCGCCGTCTTCGTGTCGCGCGGCGTGGTCAATCTCTGGTATGGCCGCAAGAAAAAGCTGACCACGCTGTCGATCGGCACGGTCTGGGTGCCTGGCATCAGCGGCAAGTAAGCCACCTGCCAGACTCACTCAATAGCGTCAACAGCGATAGCGTCCGGTGGCCCAGCCAGCGGACGCACAGAACAGAACACAGAGGATTTCATGGAATTTTTCCGGATCAAAAAAGATATTCCCTTCATGCGCCATGCGTTGATTTTCAACGTGATTTCGGCCCTTACCTTCGTTGCCGCCGTATTCTTCCTGGTGCACAAGGGCTTGCACCTGTCCGTGGAATTCAAGGGCGGCACCGTGATGGAGGTCAAGTACCCGAAAGCGGCCAACCTGGAAGGCATACGCAATACCCTGATCGGCATGGGCTATGAAGAGCCGGGCGTGACCAGCTTCGATACGGCGCGCGACGTGATGATACGCCTGCCGGTAGAGAAAGACGTCAGCGCCGCCAACACCTCGCTGCGCGTATTTGATGCACTGTGCAAGGCTGAAAACGGCAGCACCAAGAGCGTCGACAAGGTCACCGAGAAGGGCGAGCACATCGTCAAGAACGCCTGTATCGATGCGGCTGGCAATGAGTCGGTCGATCTGCAAAAAGTGGAATTCGTTGGCCCGCAAGTAGGTGAAGAACTGGCCCAGAACGGCTTGAACGCGCTGGTGATGGTGATTATTGGCGTGATGATTTACCTGGCGATCCGCTTCGAATGGAAATATGCGGTCTCCGCCATTTTCGCGAACTTGCATGACGTGGTCATCATCCTGGGTTTCTTCGCCTACTTCCAGTGGGAATTCTCGCTGACGGTGCTGGCGGCGATCCTGGCCGTGCTCGGCTACTCGGTCAACGAATCGGTGGTGATTTTCGACCGTATCCGCGAGAACTTCCGCAAGCAGCGCAAGGCAAGCGTGCAGGAAGTAATCGATAGCGCGATCACCAGCACCATTTCGCGTACCATCATCACCCACGGCTGTACCCAGATGATGGTGTTGTCGATGCTGTTCTTCGGCGGCCAGGCTTTGCACTACTTCGCGGTGGCGCTGACCATCGGTATCTGCTTCGGTATTTACTCGTCCGTGTTCGTCGCTGCCGCGATCGCCATGTGGCTGGGCGTGAAGCGTGAAGACTTGATCAAGCCGGTCAAGGAAAAAGATGAAACCGACGGCGCCGTAGTCTAAGCGTTCGAGGCCATAGCGATGCCGCCCCGCGCAAGCCGGGCGGCATTTTTTATTCAAGCAATGTGTAAAGCGAGATTGCCATGAGCCGTAGCGGCCGTTTATTCCTGCTGATGGACGCCATGCGCGGCAAACGGGTGCCGGTGACGGCCGCCGCGCTGGCCCAGCAACTGGGTGTTTCGGAGCGCACCATTTACCGCGATATCCAGACCCTGGCTGAACTGGGCGCGCCGCTGCAGGGCGAGGCGGGCATCGGCTATGTGCTGCGCAAGGGGGCTTTCTTGCCGCCGCTGATGTTTGGCGCCGACGAACTCGAAGCGCTGGTGCTGGGCGCGCGCTGGGTGCGGCGCCAGGGCGATGCGGGCCTGGCGCAGGCAGCCAATAATGCGTTGGCAAAGATCGCCGCCGCGTCCCCCAGCGATTTGCGCGACAGCATGGCGGGCACCAGCCTGTGGGTGCCGCTGGGCCGGCCCGCCGATGGCAGCGAAGTGGCCGACCGTTTCGTGCAGCCGGTGCGCCTGGCGATACGCCACGAACAGAAAATCACCCTCGCTTATGCAGATGAGCACGGTGCAGCCAGCGAGCGCACCGTGTGGCCATTTGCCTTGGCGTATTTTGAAGGCAAGCGCCTGCTGGCGGCCTGGTGCGAATTGCGCGGCGATTACCGCCATTTCCGCCTCGACCGTATTGCCAGCGTGGCCAGCGTGGACAGCGGCGAGCGTTATCCCACGCGCCGCCATGCGCTCTTGAAGGTTTGGCGTGATAAATATGACATTAAGCCGGAGGATTGAAGTTACTGACAAAAACTGTCAGTCCCAGACTCTGCGATGGTCTTTTCTACACTGACTTTGGCGTGGCTGCAGCGCTGATGTAGCGCGAGCGCCTCATTGTGTGCCTGGCAAGCAACGGAAGTGATCCTGATCCCGGCATGAATGTGTGCGCTAAGTGTGGCAACGCACGGAGGCAGCCATTTGACGCGCATAAGATAGGGCTGTCTCTTTCAGGACATCCCTAGCTTTGGACTTTACCCGCTTTCGAGCGGGTTTTTTTTTGTACCATTTTTAGTGCATCAGCACTTTAAGCAGCGATTGCACTTCATCGTCCGACTCGGCCAGGATGCTCGACAAGGTGGCGTCGTCGCCGATCACGCAATCGATGCTGCGCGCGGCGCGGGCGGCCCGTACGGCGATGGCGGCCGGGCTTTCATTGAGGGGTGACGCGACCGGTGCCAAATCATTGGCCAGCAGCAGGGTGTCGCCCAGCGATTCCGGTGGAATCGCGCGCAAGCCTTCCCATAGCGAAGTGATGGCGTGCATTACGGCTTCCGGCACTTTGAGTTTGGTCAGCACGCCATGGCCGATGGCTTGCTCGCCATGTTCGACCCAGTCATGCGGGTCGCCGTCCAGGATGCCGGGAAACTCGGCCGCGCGCGACAGCAGATAAAAGCCGCCCACTTCATGCACGATGCCGGCGAACAGCGCCGTATCCGGGTCGACTTTGGTCACCCTGCGCGCGATCACTTGCGACAGCGCCGCCACGTGGGCCGTATGTTCCCACAACTGGTTGGCCTTGGCCTGCAGCACCGGATCGCTGATGGTGCTGCCCAGCTGGCGCACGATCAGCGACGCCACCACCGATTGCAAGGTGCGCACGCCGAGGCGCTGCACGGCATTGCGCACGCTGGTGATTTCATTGCCGGAACGGTTGAATGCCACCGAATTGGCGATGGCCACCGTACGCGCAGCGAGCAGCGGGTCCGCCTGCACCAGCTTGGCGGCCGCCTCGATATGGCAATCGGGATCGGCCAGCGCCTGCTGCAGTTTCAGCGAGGCATCCACATTGGCAGGAAAGGTCAGCTCGCCACGAGCAGCTTGTGCGGCGATGCTTTTAAAGGCGTCGAGTCTGTTCATTGAAAAAATTATACTCGCAATATTTCTTCGCAGAACTTTTTAAATGTGATCTTTTCGCAAACAGCCTGTCCGCAGGCAGTAACTGCCCCGTTAACGAAAAAATGGGCATGCCGCGCTCAGCACGGGATGCCCATTTTTTTAGTATTGTTGTTTATATTGCTATTTAATCAGCTTCGCTGAAGATTGCGTCACAACCTTCGACCAGTTCGTCGCTGCCTTCCAGTTCATCCGTCAGGCCCAGGTCGAACAGTTCTTCCACGGCGTTCATGAAACTGTTGTGTTTGGTTGCACCGATCAGGCGATAGATTTCACCATCCTCATTGCGTACGCCGATGATCAGTTTTTCCTGGCGTACCAGTTCCGGCGTGCTGGCGTTGAGCAAGAGGTTGCCGATGATGTGTTTATCGAAATGGGCCGGTTTTTTGCCGTCGAGCAGGGTGGTTTTCAACTTGGTTTCCTTTGTCTTGTTTGAATCTGAGTCTGTTTGATACGTTGTCAGCTACGGCTGTTGGCGATGGCATGTTTCAGTCCCGCCAGGGTTGTTTCCAGGCGGACAAAGTCGTCTTCTGTATAGCCGGTAAATAAACCCTGGCCTTGCTTGGTCAGCTTGGGGAATACCTCATGAAACAGGCTTTCACCCTCGCAGCTCAGGCGCACGAAGTATAAGCGCTTGTCGCGCGTACAGCGCTTCCTGATGACTAATCCCTTTTGTTCCAGCCGGTCGACCACACCCGTCAGCGTGCCCTTGGTGATCAGGGTTTTCTGGCCCAGTTCCTTGAAGGACATGCCGCTGGTATTGCCCAGCGTGGCGATGATGTCGAATTGTGCATGTGTCAAGCCATACCCGCGCACGAAGTCGCTCGCAAAGCGTTCGAAGTCTTGCATGCATTCGGCCAGCAGCCGGATACTTTTTAAATATCGTTCACCCATAGGCCATGATTATATCCTTCCGCCCCGTTTTTTTCCGGGGCACCCGGCCGCGTGTATGACGGACCCGGCAATCCAGAACTCCGTGGTCCAGAATGGTGCGAACCCGAGTATCATAGCCGGACCCCAGCCATTGCCCCGACCAGCCCCGCCGATGTCCTTCGCTAACCTTGCCCGTATCGGCCTCGACAAACCACTGCGCCTGTTGCTGATCCATACCGGCGATGCCGAATCGATCACCTGGGCTGGCCTGGTGCAGCCGCTGCGCCTGTGCGCGCGCGCGCTGGGGCCCGATGCGCTGCAGCTCGACATCCGCACGCCGGAGCAGGTGGCCGGGCAGGGTGGCCACTGGCATATCGCGCTGCTGGTGGCCGATGAAACGGAAGCGCCCTTGCGCGCCGAGCTGTGCCGGGCCGTGATCGAACGCTGCCGTTCGGCGCCGTTCTGGGGCGGCGTGGGTGCGGCCGTGCTGTGGCTGGCCGACGCGGGCGTGATGGATGGCGTGCGGATCGCTCTGCCCTGGGCCCTGTACGCCGATGCGGAAGCCAAGGCCGAGCGGGCCATCTTGACGCCACATCTGTTCGATATCGATGGCCCCCACATCACTTGCTGCGGTGGCGCGGCCAGCATCGACTTTGCGCTGACCCTGATCGAGGCCGTGTTTGGCGCCGACGTGCAGGCCCTGATCAAGGAAGCTTTGTGCGTGGACAAGGTGCGCGGCAAGGAAGAGCGCCAGCGCGTGGCCCTGCAAGCGCGCTTCGGCTTGCTGCAGCCGAAATTGTCTGAAGCGGTGACCTTGATGGAAGCCAATATCGAAGAACCGCTGTCCACGGATGACATTGCCAGCCTGGTCGGCCTGTCGCGGCGCCAGCTCGAGCGCTTGTTCAAGCAATACCTGGGCAGCCTGCCCTCGCGCTACTACCTGGAGCTGCGGCTGCAGCGTTCGCGGCAATTGTTGCTTGATACACATTATTCCATCGTGCAAGTAGGTCTGATGTGCGGTTTTTCCTCGGGATCGCACTTTTCCACCGCCTTTGGCACCTTATTTGGCAATACGCCGCGCGAGGAACGGCAACGCAAGCTGATGCCGCCGGCTTGACCTTGCGATGGCGAGCCGTGATCAATTGTGAAAATCCTTGTCGCAGATTCAAAAGAGTTTTAGCATCCCGCTTTTTATAATGCCGTACACGCGTAGCTGTCGTAGCTGCGGGAGTACCTAACATATGATGGGGAAATGCTATGAATGCCAAGCTTGATTCGACCGTAACCGCGCGCCCAGTCACCCGGGAAACCTTTGACCAGTTCCTGGTGCCTACCTACGCTCCCGCCACCATGGTGCCGGTGCGCGCCGCTGGCCTGGACCTGTGGGACCAGGCCGGCAAGCATTACCTCGATTTCACTTCCGGCATCGCCGTGACCAGCCTGGGTCACTGCAATCCGGTGCTGGTCGACGCACTGACCAAGCAAATCAATGCGCTGTGGCATCTGGGCAACGGCTACACCAATGAGCCAGTGCTGCGCCTGGCGCAAGCGCTGACGGAAGCGACCTTCGCCGACCGCGCGTTTTTCTGCAACTCGGGCGCGGAAGCCAATGAAGCCGCCCTGAAACTGGCGCGCAAATATGCGCACACCAAGTTTGGCGCGCATAAATCGCGCATCATTTCGTGCTTCAGCTCCTTCCACGGCCGCACCCTGTTCACGGTGTCCGTCGGCGGCCAGGCCAAGTACACGGAAGGCTTCGAGCCGCTGCCGCAAGAAATCAACCACATCGCCTACAACGATATCGAAGCGGCGCGCGCCGCCATCGGTGACGACGTGTGCGCGGTGATCGTCGAGCCGGTACAAGGCGAAGGCGGCGTGGTGCCAGGCAATCCGGAATTCCTCAAGGAACTGCGCGCCCTGTGCGACAAGACCGGCGCCCTGCTGATTTTTGACGAAGTCCAATGCGGCATGGGCCGTACCGGCGCCCTGTTTGCCTACATGGGTTATGGCGTCACGCCAGACATCCTGACGTCTGCCAAGGCGCTGGGCAATGGCTATCCGATCGGCGCCATGCTGACCACCGAGACGCTGGCGCAAACGCTGGCCGTCGGCACCCACGGCACCACCTACGGCGGCAACCCGCTGGCGGCCACCGTGGCACTGAAAGTGCTGGAAACGATCAACACGCCAGCCTTTTTGGCCCGCGTCAAGGAAGCCAGCGTGGCCACCATCGCCATGCTGCAAGGCTTGATCACGGATTACCCGCAAGTGTTCTCGGCCGTGCGCGGCAGCGGTTTGCTGCTGGGCCTGGTCGTCAGCGATGCCTATAAGGGCCGCGCGAAAGATATCCAGAAAGCCGCCGAGCTGCAAGGCTTGATGGTGCTGATCGCCGGCATGGACGTGGTGCGCCTGGCGCCGGCCCTGATCGTCTCGGACGAACAGATCGCTGAAGCTGGCCGTTTGCTGCGCGTCGCCGTGGAAAGCCTGGTCAAGGCGTAAGCCCTGATCCTCAAGTGATAACATCGGCCCGCAGCCTGAGTTACCTGGCTGCGGGCCGTCTTGGTTTTGCCCCAGTAGTATCTGCATTGAAGGAGTATCCATGTATGTTGTCCGTCCGGTAGAAATTGCGGATATCGCAGCCCTCGAAGCGCTGGCCGCGGTAACCATGCCGGGTGTCCATACCCTGCCGAAGACGCGCGAGAAAATCGCCGCCTCCGTCGAGCGCTCCATCGCCTCGTTTGCCGCCCACGTCGACATCCCCAGCGAAGAGTCATATCTCTTCGTGCTTGAATCCCTGCTCGACAAGAGCATTGCCGGCACAGCCGCCATCTTTGCCTCGGCCGGCTCGAACGGCACTTATTTTTCCTTCCGCAACGACGTCATCCAGCAAGTCTCGCGCGACCTGAACATCAGCCACAGCGTGCATGCGCTGACCCTGTGTTCCGAGTTGACGGCGTATTCGCAGCTGTCCAGTTTTTATGTGCGCAATATGGACCAGGCGGGCCTGGAAGCGGCCTTGCTGTCGCGCGCCCGGCTGCTGTTTGCCGTCCTGGCGCCGCACCGTTTCGGCGACCGCTTTTTCGTGCCGCTGGCCGGCATCACCGACAGCGACGGCCAGTCGCCATTCTGGGATGCGCTGGGCCGCAAGTTCTTCCAGATGGATTTCCTCGATGCCGAAAAAGTCATCGGCGGGGCGCGCAACCGCACCCTGATCGTGGAACTGATGCCGCATTACCCCGTGTACGTACCGCTGTTGCCAGGCGATGCGCAGGCCGCCATGGGCCAGATCCACCCGAGCGGCGAACTGGCTTTTAATTTGCTGACGGAAGAAGGCTTTGAAGCGGACGACTACATCGATATTTTCGATGGCGGTCCTATCCTGCAAGCCCACAAGAATTCGCTGCGCTCGTTTACCGGTTCGCTCACGCGCCGTGCCGTGCTGGGCGCCACGCCCAGCCGCACGGGCTTGAAAGTGAACTACGCGATCGCTTCTGGCGCCGAGCGCAATTTCCGCGCCGTGACGTTTAGCTGCGACGCGCTCGAAGCGCAAGACACGGTCGGCTTGCCGGCCGAACTGCTCGAAGCGCTGGCGGTGTCAAGCGGCGACAGCGTCATTTGCGTACGCATCTAAGGAGATCATCTTATGCTAGTAGTACGCGCCATCAACGCCCATGACCTGAACGCCCTGTACGATCTGGCCAGCCAGGTCGGCACCGGCATGACCACCCTCAAGCCCGACATGAAAATGCTGGGCGACCGCCTGGAAATCGCCTGCGCCTCGTTCGCCGAAACCATTCCGGTGCCCCAGCGCGACTATATGTTCGTGATGGAAGACACCGATACGGGCCGCCTGGCCGGCGTCTGCGCCATCAAGGGCGCAGTGGGCCTGGAAGAGCCGTTTTATAACTACCGTATCGGCACCTTGGTGCATTCGAGCCGCGAACTCGACGTCTTTACGCGTATGGAAACGCTGTATCTGTCGAACGATCTGACGGGCAGCACCGAACTGTGTTCGCTGTTTTTGCACCCGGACTACCGCAGTGGCAACAACGGCAAGCTGCTGTCGAAAAGCCGCTTCCTGTTCATCGCCCAGTTCCCGCAGCTGTTCACGGAAAAGCTGATCGCCGAAATGCGCGGCTACCAGGCGCCGGACGGCAGCTCGCCATTTTACGAAGGCCTGGGCCGCCACTTCTTCAAGATGGATTTCCACCATGTCGATGACTTGACCAGCCTGGGTAAAAAATCCTTCATCGCCGAGCTGATGCCGCGCCAGCCCATGTATGTCGCCTACCTGCCCGACGAAGCGCAGGAAGTGATCGGCAAGGTCCATCTGAGCACCGCACCAGCGCGCCGCTTGCTGGAACAGGAGGGTTTGCACTTCGAAGGCTATGTCGATATTTTCGACGCCGGTCCCGTGCTGCAGGCGCGCGTGTCGGAACTGCGCGCCATGCGCGACAGCATGCCGGCCGTGCTTGCCGACGCGGAAGCACTGGGTGACGAGACCGCCGACGCCGAGCCTTACCTGGTATCGAACACCGATTTACAGGATTTCCGCATGATCGTCACGAACGCGTATCCGCACGGCGGCAAGCTGGCCTTGTCCGACGATGAATTGCAGCTGCTGCGTTGCCAGCACGGCGACACCGTGCGCACCTTGTCACTCAACCCGAGGAAGAATCCCCATGCCTGATCTCAATAGCACGCAATCGAACTTCATCAACGGCGCCTGGCTGCCAGGCAGCGGCCGTGAACTGCTGACCATCGATCCATCGAATGGCAAGCAGACCTGGGCCAGCCTGGAAGCGACACCGGCGCAAGTGGAGCAGGCTTGCCAGGCTGCCCGCGCCGCGTTTGAAGGCTGGGCCGACACGCCGCTGGAAGAGCGCATCGCCATCTGTCTGCGCTTCCGCGACCTGCTGAAAGAACACGCCGAAGAACTGGCGCTGCTGATTTCGGAAGAAGTGGGCAAACCCTTGTGGGAATCGCGCACGGAAGTGGCCACCATGGCCAACAAGATCGATATCTCGGTGCAGTCCTACAACGCGCGCACCGGCATCACGCAAAGCAGGATCGCCGATGGCGACGCCGTGCTGCGCCACCGCCCGCATGGCGTGTTCGGCGTGTTCGGCCCGTATAACTTCCCTGGCCACCTGCCTAATGGCCACATCGTGCCTGCCCTGATCGCCGGTAACACCGTCGTCTTCAAGCCCAGCGAATATGCGCCGCGCAGCGCCGTGAAAACGGTGCAGCTGTGGCAGCAGGCCGGCGTGCCCAATGGCGTGATCAACCTCGTCAACGGCGGGCGCGACACGGGCGTGGCGCTGGGCGCGCAGCCCTTGCTGGACGGCGTGTTGTTTACCGGTTCCTGCCAGACGGGCGTCAGCCTGCACCGCCAGTTCGGCGGCCAGCCAGGCAAGATGCTGGCGCTGGAAATGGGCGGCAACAATACCTTGGTCGTGTGGGATATCAAGGACGTGGACGCCGCCGTGCACCACGCGATTTTTTCCGCGTTTGTCTCGGCTGGCCAGCGCTGCACCTGCGCGCGCCGCCTGGTAGTACAAGACAATGCCGCCGGCGCCGCCTTCGTGGCCCGCCTGGTGGAAGTGGCGGGCAAACTGGGCATCGGTGCTTCCGACGCCCAGCCGCAACCGTTCATGGGCCCTGTGGTGTCAAGCGCCGTGGCGGCGCGCCTGGTGCAGGCGCAGGCCGACATGGTCGCCAAGGGCGGCGTCAGCTTGCTGCAGATGCGCCAGTTGAATCCGCAGGCAGGTTTCGTTACGGCCGGCATCGTCGACGTGACCGGCGCCACCGGCATTCCTGACGAAGAGTGGTTCGGCCCCTTGCTGCAAGTGATACGCGTGGCCGATTTCAACGCCGCCCTGACAGTGGCGAACGCCACCGAATTCGGCCTGGCGGCGGCATTGCTGTCCGACGATCCAGCCCTGTGGCAAACCTTCCAGGTGCGCGCCCGCGCCGGCATCATCAACTGGAACCGTCCAACCACGGGCGCGGCCAGCACGGCGCCGTTCGGCGGCATCGGCAAGTCGGGCAACCATCGTCCTAGCGCCTATTACGCAGCCGATTACTGCGCTTACCCGGTCGCTTCGATCGAGAACGGCGTATTGGAAATGCCGGCCAAGCTCTCGCCCGGCCTGAATTTTTAAGGTTTAAAGGAATACCCATGCACAGCACGCGCGAATACAACTTTGACGGCCTGGTCGGCCCATCGCATAACTACGCGGGACTCTCGTTCGGCAACGTGGCCTCGTTCAGCAATGTGAAAAGCGCTTCGAATCCCAAGCAGGCCGCCTTGCAGGGCCTGGCCAAGATGCGCGCGCTGGCGGCGCGCGGCTTTGCACAAGCCTTGCTGCCGCCGCAGGACCGGCCCAACTTCCGTCTGCTGCGCAGTATCGGTTTTACGGGCAGCGACGCCGAAGTGCTGGCGCGCGCCTACCAGGAGTCGCCGGTGATCCTGGCGTGCGCGTATTCCGCCTCGCCCATGTGGACGGCCAACGCCGCCACCGTCAGCCCATCGGCAGACACGCTGGATGGCCGCGTGCATTTCACGGCCGCCAACCTGAATAACAAATTGCACCGCGCGTTTGAACACGCTCAATCGGCGCGCAGCCTGCGCGCGATTTTCAACGATGAACAGTACTTTGCCGTGCACGATGCGCTGCCCTCGACGCCCGCTTTTGGCGACGAAGGCGCGGCCAACCATACGCGTTTGGGGGCTGCCCACGGCGCGCCATCGGTGGAACTGTTCGTGTATGGCCGCGTGGAGTTCGATCCATCGGCGCCGTCGCCGAAACGCTACCCGGCCCGCCAGACCCTGGAAGCGTCGCAAGCCGTGGCGCGTTTGCATGGCCTGGACGCCAAGCGCACCGTCTATGTGCAGCAAAATCCTGACGTGATCGACCAGGGTGTATTCCATAACGACGTGATCGCCGTCGGCAATGGCAATGTGCTGTTTTATCATGAGCAGGCGTTTGCCGATGAAGAAGCCAGCCTGTCGCAGCTGCACCGCGCGGTGGCTGCCACCGGCGCCGAATTACAGGCGCTGCGCGTGGACACGGGCCAGGTGCCGATCACGGACGCCGTCAGCAGTTATCTGTTCAACAGCCAGCTATTGAGCAAGGATGATGGCAAGATGGCGCTGGTGATTCCGCAGGAATGCCAGGAAAACAAGGCTGTCTCGCGTTACCTGGAAGGCCTGGTGGCCAGCGGTGGGCCGGTCGATGAATTGATTCACTTCGATCTGCGCCAGAGCATGCGCAATGGTGGTGGTCCGGCGTGCCTGCGTTTGCGCGTGGCGCTGACGGAATCGGAAGCGCGCGCCATGCACCAGGGCGTGATCATGACGGAAACGCTGTACCATCGTCTGGTGGCCTGGGTCGAGCAGCATTACCGCGACCATCTGGAGCCGAGCGACCTGGCCGATCCGCAATTGGCGCTGGAAGTGCATGCAGCGCTTGAAGAATTGACGATCATCCTCAACTTACCGGGATTGTATGATTTGTAGGCGATAGAAAAAATATACAAGAAATCAGGGACAGACTATTCGTAGTACAGACAGAATTGGACGGGCGACCCCCGTCTTTTAACAGCGCTGCCGCCCAGCCACAAGCCCGAACGACAGCGTTGGACATTCACATGACCGTAATGGAGATGCAAGATGAATCAAACGCCACAAGATTTGCGCACACAAACGCTGGAGCTGGTCAATAAGACTGGCAGCGTTCCTGCGCCTGTTGTTCAACTGGTACAAGCCTGGCTGGACTCGCTCGACGCCGAAGACCTGGCCGATATCGCGCCCGAAAGCCTGGCGCCCGTGCTGGTCGACGGCTTTACGCAGGCGGCGCAGCGTACCGGCAGTGGCTGCCAAATCGCGACTTTGCGCTACGCCGATGGCCGTGGCGGCACGGCGAGCGCCTTGCTGATCCTGAACCAGGACATGCCTTACCTGGTCGACTCCATCGTCATGGCCATGCGCCGCCAGCATCTGGCCGTGCGCGGCGTGATGAATACCGTGCTGCCGGTGCGCCGCGCGGCCGACGGCAAGGTTGAAGCCGTGCGCCAGGCAGGCGATCCGCTCGAATCATATGTACTGTGCTTGCTCGATGAAGAACTGACGCCTGAAGCCTTGGCTGCGCTGGTTGCCGCGATAGACCTGGTGGCGCGCGATGCTGCCATCGTGCGCCGCGATGCCGGCGCCATGAGCGATCGCCTGGCGTCTGTCGCCGCCACTGCGGCACAGCAGGGTGAAGAGGGCGCGGAAGTGGCTGCCTTCCTGGAGTGGGCGCGCAGCGGCGGCTTTGAAGTATTCGGCTATGCCTATTACCGCGTCAAACCAGGCGTGCGCGAACTGGAACGCGATATCCCCAGCCGCGTCGGCGTGCTGCAGGATACGGCCCACCCTGTCTACGGCAGCTGCCTGGCCAATATCCCCGGCGATTTCGATACGCTGTCCAAGCGCGAGTCGGCGCTGTCCATCGTCAAGGCCGACGTGGCCGGCACCTTGCACCGCGACCAGCAGCTGGACTTCATCGGCGTACGCGACACCGACGCGCAAGGTGCGATCCTGGGCGAGCATTGCTTCGTCGGCTTGTTTACCCGTGCCGGCAATTCCACCCCGCTGGCGGCGTTGCCATTTGCGCGCGGCCGCGTGGCCAAGGTATTGAGCCTGGCCGGCGTGCGCCAGCAAGGCTTCCGCGCTGAAAAATTCCGTGAAATCCTCGAATCGCTGCCGCGCACCGAAGCGCTGGAAGCGGATCTCGACTGGCTGGCGCAAGTATGCGGCGCCGTCGTCTCGCTGTACAAGCAGCCACGCACCAAGGTCTTTGCGCGCCGCGACGTGTATGCGCGCCACCTGAACGTGCTGGTCTACCTGCCGCGCGAGCGCTATAGCGCCAGTGTCGCTTCCAGCCTGGCCAAGGCGCTGCAACGCAGTTCGGGCGCCACCCACGTCAGCACGCAAACCCTGGTGGCCGACGGCCCGCTGGCGCGCGTCTACCTGATCGCCCATGCGGCGCGCTACCCGCTGGACCTGGAAACGGATATCGAACAACCGCTGCTGGGCGTGCTCGATGGCTGGCACAATGGTTTTTCCGCCGTGGCCGACGCCGTGCCCGACGTGGCGCTGCGCACCCGCTTGCGCAAACTGTGCGCTACCCTGCCGCTCGATTACGTGGCCGCTACCGCGCCCGCCGTGGCCGTGCGCGACCTCGACACCATCTTGCGCAATGGCGATCCGGCGCACATTTCCGCGCGCATCGAGACGGGCGACATCACGACCATCCGCCTGTACTCGGCCAACCGCGTGCCATCGCTGTCGACCATCTTGCCTGCGTTGCATAATGCGGGCGTGGCGATCGACCGCGAACAAACCTATTCGATTTCGTCCAGTGAAGGCACGCGCTACTACGTCACCAGCCTGACGGTCGATGCCGCCAGCGCCGCGAAACTGGCGCAGCCGGAAGTGGTCGCCGTGGCGCAGGAACTGTTTGCCGCCCTGTTCAACGATAGCGCCGAAGATGGCCGCCTGAATGGCCTGGTCATCGAAGGTGGCTTGTCGACCCGTGAAGTGCAACTGGTGCGCGCTTATACCAGCTACTGGCGCCAGACGGGCAGCCGCTTCTCGGTGCGCTATATTGCCGAAAGCCTGCGCAAGCAGCCTGCCCACGTCAAGGCTTTGGTTGATGCTTTCCTGCAGCGCTTCAATCCTGCGCTGTCCGGCGAGCAGCACGCGGCCGCGCTGGCGTCGCTGGCCACCATCAAGGCTGGCCTGCCATCGATCAACCATGCGGACACCGAAGAAATCCTCGGCGCGCTGGCCGATCTGATGAGCGCCACCCTGCGCACCAACTACTTCCAGAATGATCAAGCCGGCGACAAGATCATCTTCAAGTTCGATACCAGCAGCCTGGCGCTGGTGCCGGAACCGCGTCCTTACCGCGAAATCTTCGTGTTTTCGCGCCGCTTCGAAGGCGTGCACCTGCGCGGCGGCCCGGTGGCCCGTGGCGGCTTGCGCTGGTCTGACCGCATGGAAGACTACCGCACCGAAGTACTGGGCCTGGTCAAGGCGCAGATGGTGAAGAATGCCGTCATCGTGCCGGCTGGCGCCAAGGGTGGTTTTGTCTGCAAGATGATGCCGCAGGACGCTGTGCGTGAAACCATCGCGGCCGAAGGCGAAGCCGTCTACCGTCTGTTCATTTCCAGCCTGCTGGAAGTGACCGACAACCGTTCCCTGGGCAATATCGTCCCGCCAGTCGACACGGTCTGCTTCGATGAAGCCGATCCTTACCTGGTGGTGGCGGCCGACAAGGGCACGGCGACCTTCTCCGATATCGCCAACGGCATCGCCGTGCAGCGCGGTTTCTGGCTGGGCGACGCGTTTGCCTCGGGCGGCTCGAACGGTTACGACCACAAGAAACTGGGCATCACGGCCAAGGGCGCATTCGAAGCGGTGAAACGCCACTTCTATGAAATGGACCACAACCTGAACACCACCCCGATTACCATGGTCGGCGTGGGCGACATGTCGGGCGATGTTTTCGGCAACGGCGTGCTGCTGTCGCGCCAGCTGAAACTGGTGGCTGCGTTTGACCACCGCCATATCTTCCTCGATCCGACACCGGATGTCGCGATCTCGTTTGAAGAGCGCGCGCGCCTGTTCGCCTTGCCGCGTTCTTCGTGGGATGACTACAACAAGGAACTGATCTCCGCTGGTGGCGGCGTGTATGCACGCTCCTCGCGCACGATCGCGCTGTCGCCTGAAATCCGCGCTGCGCTCGATATTAGCGAGACCTCGCTGGCGCCGGAAGAACTGATGCACCGCATCCTGAAAGCGCCGGTCGATCTGTTCTACAACGGCGGTATCGGTACTTACATCAAGGCGTCCACGGAAAGCCACGCGCAAGTGAAAGACCGTGCGAATGACCATATCCGCGTCAACGGCAATGAGCTGCGCGTGAAAGTGGTGTCTGAAGGCGGCAACCTCGGCGCGACCCAGGCGGGGCGTATCGAGTTCGCGCTGGCGGGCGGGCGCATCTTCACCGATGCGATCGACAACTCGGCTGGCGTGGATTGCTCGGACCATGAAGTCAACGTGAAGATCTGGCTGGACGTAGAAGTCAACGCCGGTAAATTGTCCGAAGCAGACCGCAACCGCGAGCTGTATGCGATGACGGACGATGTGGAACGCCTGGTCTTGCGCGACAACACGCAGCAGACGCATTTGCTGGTGCGCGAATTGCAGGCGCAAAGCGAGAGTCCGGTACAGGATGGCTACGCCGCCCTGATCGCCAGCCTGGAAGAAGAGGGCGCGCTGTCGCGCGAGCTGGAGCAACTGCCATCGGTGGCTGAACTGGCGCGCCGCAAGCTGGACGGCCGTGGCCTGACCACGCCGGAACTGGCAGTGGTGATCGCCAACGTGAAAAACCGCTACAAACGTATCCTGTCAGCCCTGCCGTTGACGGACGCAAGCTGGGCCGAACCCGTGCTGAAGCCTTACTTCCCATCCTTGCTGGTGGCCACCCGTTCTGCGCTCGATCACCCGCTGGCCAACGCCATCCTGGCGACCGTGCTGGCCAATGAAGTGGTCAACCGCTGCGGTCCATTGATGCTGCGCGACCTGGCCGCCGAACATGGCGTGGACGAGTCGGCCGTGATCCTGGCCTGGGGCCAGGCATGGGTGGCCTTGAACCTGGCGCCGGTGTTTGATGCGCTCGATGCGGATGCCTTGACGATTCCACGTGCAGTGTCCATCAAGGTCGATGCACAAACGCGCGCACTGCAGCAAACCATGATCGCCGGCGTGCTGGCTATCCCGGCCGAGCAACTGCGCGGCGCTGGCCTGGCTGAGCTGACCCGCTTGTTTGGCGCGGAAGCCAAGCGCGACTTGCTCAAAGCTGTCGGCATCAAGTCGGAAGCCGCGCTGGTGCCTGGTTTGAGCCCAGCCTTCGTGCAAGCGTGGGATGCGGTCGATGCGCTGGAAGTCGTCGCCGGTTTCCTGTTCCCGGCCTTGTCGGTACAGCGCCCAGCCTCGATGGACCTGGCAGCCTTTTTGCAAGTGGGCCTGGCCCTGCGCAGCCAGGCTGGTATCGATACCCTGGAACGTGGTTTGAAACTGGCTGCCTCCGGTAAATCGCAGGAACAGTTGCGCAGCTATGCGCAGCACGCCCTGCGCCGCACCCAGCAGCGTTTGTTGACGCAGGTGCTGGCGCGTGCCGATGCAGGTGCAGGCCAGGCGGTCGATGCGGTCACCGGTGCGCTGGGCTTGTCGGCCTATGTGGCGGCGACGGAACTGGAGCAAGCCATGCTGGACGTCTGGACCCTGTCCGAGGCGGTCAATAAGGTCACGACGGAAGCGGCCGTGTAATGACGCAAGACGCCTTTCAAGGTGCACAGTCCGGCGGCTTGCCGCCGGCCGTGCAGGCGCTGGCCGAAGCAGACTTCAGCGCCGTGGCGCGGCTGTTTGCCGACGCCGGTTTCGCCGTGCTCCTGCCGGCGCCCGGCATGCTGCAGGTCAAGCATGCCAGCGCCGATCTGCATCGGCCCAGCGTGGCCGTGTCGGTTGGCGTGCATGGCGACGAGACGGGGCCGATCGAAGTGCTGGCCTATCTGCTCGACGCCTTGTCGCGCGATGCGTCGGCGCTGGCGGTCGACTTGCTCGTTTGCGTGGGCAATGTCGATGCGATCCGGGCTGGCAAGCGTTTCATCGACGCCGACTTGAACCGCATGTTCCGTCCCGTGCGCGGCGCGCTGGCCAGCGCTGCGGAAGCGGCGCGGGCTGACGACATGATCGCCGCCACCAGCGCGTTTTTCAACGGCGCCGGTCCGGTGCGCTGGCATCTGGATTTGCACACGGCCATACGGCCTTCCGTGTATCCCACCTTTGCCATCGTGCCAGACCTGGTGGCTGACGTGGCCAAGGCACAGCTGATCGATTGGCTGGGCCAGGCGGCTATCGGCGCCATCATCATGAATCCGCAATCGGCTGGTACTTACAGCTATTACTCGGCCGAGCATTTTGGCGCGGCCGCCAGCACGGTGGAGCTGGGCCGCGTGGGCACTTTGGGGCAGAATGATTTGTCGCTGTTCGACGAGGTGTCGCGCTCGCTCGATGGCTTGCTGCGCGGCGCCCCTGCGCAGCCCATCAAGGCGGCTGCCCATGTGTTCAAGGTGGCGCAGGAAATCATCAAGCACAGCGATGATTTCCGCATGGCTTTTGACCGCAGCACGCAAAATTTCACGGCCCTGCCGCAGCATGCGCTGATCGCCACGGATGGCGATGTGCGCTATACGGTCCAGCATGCGCAAGAGCTGGTGGTGTTCCCGAATCCGGACGTGCGCGTGGGCTTGCGCGCGGGCTTGATGGTGGTGCGCGTTTCCTGATTTTCTTGCGCTCCAAAACTGTGTGGCGCCGACCGGGCTTACCTGGCCGGCGCCATTTTTTCGTGCGCGTTGATTGTCGCTGCCTCGGGTACACTGGCTCATCATCAATTCTGAGGAGTCAGCCATGTCCGTATCCATGTATCAGGCAACCGTCCCCGTGTTTATCCGTGGCTTGCGCGTGGTATCAAACTTGCTGGAAAAGGCGCAGTCGCATGTCGAGGAAGCGGGCATCGTGCCCGAGATCGTCTTGGGCGCGCAGCTGGCGCCCGATATGCTGGATTTGACGGCGCAGGTACAGCGCGCCAGCGATACCTCAAAATTGTCCATCGAGCGCCTGAGCGGCGTGGCCGCACCCCGGTTCGAGGATAACGAAGTCTCGTTCGAGCAATTGCAGGAACGTATCGCCAACACCATCGCCTATATCGACAGCATCAACGCAGGCCAGCTGGCTGGCAGCGCCCAGCGCGAGGTAGTGTTGAACTGGAGCGATGAAGGCAAGAAGTTCTCGGGCGACGACTACCTGCTCAGCTTTGCCCTGCCCAATTTCTATTTCCACGTGACCCTGATCCACGCCATCTTGCGCAACAATGGCGTGGTGATCGGCAAGCTGGACTTTTTAGGCCCTTACGACTGAACTTAACGCTGCGGCTGTTGCACCTGGTTTTGCACTGCATTGCCCAGCATGCCGCCGCCGATCACGCCAGCCACCGTCGCCAGCGCCTTGCCGCGGCCACCGCCTACATGATTGCCCAGCAAGCCGCCGATGACGGCGCCAGCACCGATGCCCACGTAGTTTGGCTGTGCTGGCGCTTGTGCCTGCACAGGCTGCTGCTGGTTCACCGGTTCGCGGTAGCCATTGTCATTATTGTAGGCAGGTGCTGCTTGTGCCACTTGCGTATGGTGCACCACTCGTTTGTGCACTACCGGCGCTGGCTCAGGCGCAACTTGCGCGAGCACTGGCGCTGCGACAGGAGCCGCTACCGGTGCCGCCAGTGCCGAGGCGCTGGCTGCTGTCATGGCGGCCACGTCGGCAGGATTGGCTGAGGCTGGCGCGGTGGCGCTGTGCGAGCTCGGCAGCCAGCCGGCCATGGCGGCGACGCCTACCAGGCTGGCGACGATGACGGAAACGGCAGCGCCTGCCACCAGTGGGTGGATGCGGCTGGCGGTAGCGGTGGTAGCGACGGTGGTATTCATATGCTTTCCTCGGGTGTTGTTGTTATTGATGTGTTCAGATTAACGGTAGCGTTTCCTCCAAGCTAGATGCGCGCGTGTATCAGACGTAAGCAGGTGTAAGTTGCCCGCATGAATCACCCGCTGCCGACCCGCTTTGATAAAGCGCAGTAGAATCAACATTCCCCCATGCCGGAGTCATCCATGAGCCACTTATTCACGCCCTACGCCCTCGGGCCCTTGTCGGTGGTCAACCGCATCGCCATCGCGCCCATGTGCCAGTATTCGGCCGAGAATGGCAACGCCACCGACTGGCATATGATTCATCTGGGCCACCTGGCGCTGTCCGGCGCTGGTCTGCTGATGACGGAAGCGACGGCCGTGTCGCCGGAAGGGCGTATCTCGGCCGATGACCTGGGCTTGTGGTCGGACGCCAACCAGGCGGCGCTGGGGCAAGTAGTGCAGGCGATCCGCCGCCACTCACCGATACCATTGGTCGTGCAACTGGGCCATGCGGGCCGCAAGGCGTCGAGCCGCGCGCCATGGCAGGGCGGCGCTTGCGTGCATTTGTCCGAGGGGGGCTGGCAAACGGTGGCGCCATCAGCGATAGCGCATGCGCCCGGTGAAACGGTGCCAATCGCGCTCGACGAGATGGGTTTGCTGCAAGTGAAGGGCGCTTTTGTTGCCGCAGCGCAGCGCGTGCATGCGCTGGGCATAGAGGGTATCGAATTGCATGCGGCCCACGGTTATCTGCTGCATCAGTTTCTCTCGCCACTGTCGAATCATCGCACGGACGCGTATGGCGGCAGCCTGGAAAACCGCATGCGTTTTCCGCTGGAAGTGCTGGAAGCGGTGCGCGCGGCTGTGCCGGCCAGCATGGCGGTAGGCATGCGCATTTCTGCCACGGATTGGGTAGCTGGCGGCTGGGAAATCGAACAAAGTGTCCGTTTCGCGCAAGAGGTAAAACGCCTTGGCGCTGATTTTATTCATGTATCGAGCGGCGGCATTTCACCGCAGCAGCAAATACCGCTGAGTCCTGGCTATCAGGTGGCGTTTGCCGAACGCATCAAGCACGAGGCCGGCTTGCCGACGATTAGCGTAGGCTTGATCACCGAAGCGCAGCAAGCGGAAGATATTATCGCTGGCGGCCAGTCCGACATGGTGGGACTGGCCCGCGCCATCTTGTTCGATCCGCGCTGGCCCTGGCATGCGGCCGCCCAGCTGGGGGCGCAGGTGCAGGCGCCGCCGCAATACTGGCGCTCGCAGCCCCGTGAATTGAAAGACCTGTTCGGCGACACGACTTTGGGCCAGCGCTGAACTCGTCAGCTCTGCTACACTGAGGCTTCACTACCTAACACTTCCAGGACGAATCGACATGCGCCATTGATACTGCCGTGCTGTGCACGGCCCAGCCCTTCCCGCCAGCGCTAGCCGCTGCACGGGTCCGCTTGCCTTGTACTGGGAGTATGCATGCCTGCCGTATTACAACTCGACCGTCTTTCCCATGTCTTGCCCGATGGCAGGATTTTATTTTCCGATCTGCAATTTACTTTTGCCCCGCACCGTATCGGCCTGGTCGGCGATAACGGCGTGGGCAAGAGTGTGCTGGGCCGTTTGCTGGCGGGCCAGGAAAACAGCATGCATTACGTGCCGCAAGACCTGGCCCCCGAACGCTACCCGACGGTGGCGGCCCTGGCCGGCGTAGCCACCGTGCTGGCCGCGCTGTCGCGCATCGCTGCAGGTTCGCTTGATCCCGACGATTACGCGCTGGTGGGCGATCGCTGGGATGCCGCCGCCCGCTTGCGGCAGGCGCTCGACGAGATTGATTTGCCGCATGTCGGCCCCGATACCGCCACAGCGACTTTGAGCGGTGGCGAACGCCAGCGTATCGCCCTGCAGGGTGCCTGGCTGTCGCAGGCCGACTGGCTGCTGCTCGATGAACCGGGCAACCATCTCGACGCACAACAGCGTGGCCGCCTGGTGGTCCAGATGGCGCGCTGGCCGCGCGGCTTGCTATTGATCAGCCATGACCGCAGCCTGCTGGCGCATGTGGACGAGATCGTTGAATTATCGGCCCAGGGCTTGCGCAGCTATGGTGGTAACTACGATTTTTACGCGCAGCAGCGGGCGCTGGAACAGGCAGGCTTTGCCGCCGCCTTGCAGTCGGAAAAAGCAGGCGCCCGCCGCGCCCGGCGCGAGGCGCAGCAGCAGGCGGAACGCCAGCAAAAAAGAGTGGTGCGCGGCGAGCGGCAAGGGCGGGAAGGCAATCAAAGCAAATTGCTGCTCGACGCGAAAAAAGAGAAAAGCCAGGCTAGCCAGGGCCGGCTGCGGCTGCGCGCGCAGGAGGCACAGCAAGCGCGCCGCGTAAGAGTGCTGGACGCCAGCGCCCGTTGCGCGCCCGACGCTGAGCGCTTGTTGCTGGCGCCCGACAGTGTGGTGCCGAATGGCAAGCTGATGCTGGAGTTGCATGATCTGGTCTTGCCGCATGGGTCAGCACAGCCTTTGACCCTGATCCTCAGCGGGCCGCGCCGCCTGGCCGTGACGGGCAACAACGGCAGCGGCAAGTCGACCTTGCTGCGCGTGATCGCCGGGCAATTGACGCCAGCCAGCGGCGAGCTGCGTTGCCATGCGCGGCTGGCCTGGCTGGACCAGCATGCGGCTGGCGCTGATGGCGACTTGAGTGCGATTGCGCGTCTGCAAGCACGCAATAGCCTCCTCAGTGAAGGCGAATTGCGCACCCGGCTGGCGCTGCTGGGCGTCAACGGTGCGCGTGCCACCGTGCCCAGCCGCTTGCTCAGTGGTGGCGAGCGCATGAAAGTGGCGCTGGCGGCGGAACTGTACGCGCAGGCGCCGCCGCAACTGTTATTGCTCGATGAACCCGATAATCACCTGGACCTGGCCAGCTTGCAAGCCTTGGCGCAGATGCTGCGCTTATACCGGGGCGCCTTGCTGGTGGTGTCGCACGACCAGGTATTCTTGCAGGAATTGATGCTCGATGATGCAGGTATCCATTTGCTGAAATAATAATTGAATCAAAAAATTAAGCGGTTATAAAGCAACAGTATGATGCGCGTATCCGTACTGGATCCAGTTTGATTGTCGGTATAATCCACTGAATAACCACGTCTATTTGTGAACTAAAACTGGCGGTTCACCAATATGATGTTATTTAGTATTGTACGGTTGTCATTTATATTGTTTCTTGGAGAAATAGCATGTCGTTTTACGAAAAACTCAAAGCCCTCAACATCGAATTGCCAGTCGTTGCCGCGCCAGCTGCCGCGTATGTCATGCATGCGCGCACGGGCAACACCGTGTTCCTGTCCGGCCACCTGGCCAAGAAGGATGGCAAGATCTGGGTAGGCCAATTGGGCAAGGACGTCAGCACCGAAGAAGGCAAAGTGGCTGCCCGTGGCATCGCCATTGAATTGATCGCTACCCTGCAAGACGCTTGCGGCGGCGACCTGAACAAGGTCAAACGCATCGTCAAGGTCATGAGCCTGGTTAATTCCACCTCGACCTTCACGGAGCAGCACCTGGTCACCAACGGCGCCTCGGAACTGTTCGTGGAAGTGTTCGGCGACAGCGGCAAGCATGCCCGTTCGGCCTTTGGCGTGGCGCAAATCCCCTTGGGCGCTTGCGTCGAGATCGAACTGATCGCAGAACTGGCCGAATAAATAAACAACTGACCTGACGGTCTGACTACGCGTCGGCGCTCAACCGCCGGCCAGCCGCACCATCCCCCATGCAAGAATGGAACCGCCACGGGGGCGGGTGCGTCGTTACATCGAAAAAATCACGGAGACACGGTAATGAAAACGAGTGAACACAGCTTGCACCGCGGCCTGGGCGAGCGGCAGATACGCTTGATGGCGCTGGGCGCGGCGATCGGCGTGGGCCTGTTCCTGGGCTCGGGCAATGCGATCAAGATGGCCGGTCCCGGCATCATGCTGTCCTATATTATTGGTGGCGCGGTCATTTTCATGATCATGCGCGCCCTGGGAGAAATGGCCGTGCACAACCCTGTCGCAGGCTCCTTCAGCCGCTATGCGCAGGATTACCTGGGCCCGCTGCAAGGTTATCTGACGGGCTGGAATTACTGGTTTTTGTGGCTGGTCACTTGCATCGCAGAAATTACCGCCGTCGCCATTTACATGAGCATCTGGTTCCCCGGCGTGCCGCACTGGATCTGGGCCCTGGCTGCCTTAGCTTCCATGGGCGCCATCAACTTGCTGGCCGTGAAAGCCTATGGCGAGTTTGAATTCTGGTTTGCCCTGATCAAGGTCGTCACCATCGTGCTGATGATCATCGGCGGCGCCGGCATGATCATCTTTGGTTTCGGCAATGGTGGCGTGGCCATCGGTATTTCCAATCTGTGGACGCACGGCGGCTTCTTCCCGAATGGCGCGCAAGGCGTGCTGATGTCGCTGCAGATGGTGATGTTTGCCTACCTGGGCGTGGAAATGATCGGTTTGACGGCGGGCGAAGCGGCCAATCCGAAAAAATCGATTCCTGACGCCATCAATTCAGTGTTCTGGCGCATCCTGATTTTTTATGTCGGCGCACTGTTCGTGATTCTGTCCATCTATCCATGGAATGAAATCGGCACCACCGGCAGTCCTTTCGTGATGACGTTTGAACGCCTGGGCATCAAGACGGCGGCCGGCATCATCAACTTCGTGGTGCTGACGGCGGCCTTGTCGTCGTGCAATGGCGGCATCTTCAGCACGGGCCGCATGCTGTACAACCTGGCGCTGCAAGGCCAGGCGCCGAAGGCATTTGCCGAAACGACCAGCAGCGGCGTGCCGCGCCGCGCCATCATGGTGTCCGTGTTTGCGCTGCTGATCGGCGTGTTGCTGAACTATCTGGTGCCGGAAAAAGTGTTTATCTGGGTTACCTCGATCTCCACCTTCGGCGCCGTCTGGACCTGGGGCGTGATCCTGGTAACGCAGATGCAATTCCGCAAGACCTTGAGCCCGCTGGAAATCAAGAACCTGGCTTTCCGCATGCCGTTCGCGCCCTATGGTTCCTGGATTTCGCTGGCTTTCCTGGCCCTGGTGATCGGCCTGATGGCGTATTTCCCCGATACCCGCGTGGCCCTGGTGATTGGCCCAGCCTGGTTGGTACTGCTGACCGTGCTGTATTACGCACTGGGCTTGAAGCCGAAAGACTTGCGCGATGAAGTACCGCAAGGTTATGAAGCAGGCTGGCCGCCCGTTGATGCACCGCAGCACAAAAAATAAGCATATCTGAATAGTTATGCCCGGGCGCGCCCCTGCTTTTGCAGCGGCGCGCTTTTTTATTTCTACTCAGCAATATTGCTATTATTCTGCAGCGCCTGCCCTGTTTGTCGTGCGTTGCCAGCGTTGTATCCATACATCAAAGTTCTGTTTGGCTGGATCGGCGAAAGCCCTATAATCGCTTAGTTTTGAAAATGGACACGATGTTTCCAGCTTGTTGGCAGACAGGGCCGGAATGCCAAATCGTGCGTTTTCAGTTGTCATGCCGATGTGCATGTCCTATAAGAAGAAGGATGTCTAGTGAGCCTAACCCTGGTCCAGAAACTATGCCGCACCAAGCCGATCGATACCACGGTCGACCATGGTGAAGGCCTCAGCAGCAGCGGCTTGAGCCGTTCCATCGGCCTGTTTTCCCTGACCATGATAGGCGTCGGCGCCACCATCGGCACGGGTATTTTCTTCACCATGGTCGAAGCCGTGCCCAAGGCGGGGCCATCGGTCATCCTGTCTTTCCTGATCGCCGCCGTCACGGCCGGCCTGACGGCCCTGTGTTATGCGGAACTGTCGTTCCGTATCCCCGCCTCCGGTTCTTCCTACTCGTTTGCCTATGCCACCGTCGGCGAATTCCTGGCCTTCATCATGGCCGCCTGCCTGCTGCTTGAATATGGCTTGGCGGGCAGCGCGGTGGCCATCGGCTGGTCGTCTTACCTGAATAACTTCCTGCAAAACGCCTTCGGCTGGCATATTCCGGAAATGCTGCGTTCGCCCATGATTGTTTCCGGCCCGCATGGCCTGGAATTTAATCTGGGCCACATCAACCTGCCGCCCATCTTCCTGGTCGCCATGTGCGGTTTCCTGCTGTTGCGCGGCGCCAAGGAATCGGCCCTGATGAATGCCATCATGGTCTTGATCAAGCTGGCCATCCTGATCTTTTTCATCGTGGTCGCGTTTTCCGGTTTTAACGCCGACAACTTCTTCCCATTTTTCAATGCCGACAATAGCAAGGGCTTTGCCGGCATGACGGGTGTGACGGCAGCGGCCGGCACCGTATTCTTCTCGTTTATCGGCTTGGATACGGTGGCCACGGCCGGTGATGAAGTGAAAAATCCCCGGCGCAATGTGCCACGCGGCATCCTTGGCGCCTTGCTGATCGTCACCGTGTTTTATCTGCTGGTGGCCGTGGCGGCGCTGGGCGCGCAACAGGCCAAACTGTTTGACGGCCAGGAAGCGGGCCTGGCAGTGATCTTGCAAAACGTCACCGGCAAGGCCTGGCCTGCGCTGGTATTGTCGGCCGGCGCCGTGATTTCCGTCTTCAGCGTGACGCTGGTGACGATATATGGCCAGACGCGCATCCTGTTTGCCATCAGCCGCGATGGCCTGATTCCGAAATCGTTCCAGAAAATCCATCCACGCACCCTGGTGCCGGTCAGCAATACCATCATGGTGTGCCTGGTGGTGGCCGTGGTGGCCGGCACGGTCGATGCTACTTATTTGTGGGATATGGTCAGCATCGGCACCTTGACTGCCTTCATGGTGGTGTCGATTGCCGTGCCGGTGCTGCGCCGCAAGCAGGGCAGCAACCGCATCGAAGGCTTCAGCGTGCCCTTCGGCCCGTATGTGATACCTGGCCTCAGTGTGATGGCCTGCCTGTACATCATGCGCGACTTGCCGCACACCACGTTTGTTGTCTTCGGCTACTGGATGGCCGTCACGATTGCCATCTACTTTCTTTACAGCATACGACACTCGCACCTGGGCAAGCAGTAAGCTATATTTTCAAAACCGCCGCGCCTGCCGGCGGTTTTTTTATTGATGATAGGAGTTAGAGGATGAAAATAAGAACTTTGGCTGTACTGGGTAGCGTGTTGCTGGGTACAGCCGCCCAGGCTGCACCTGCGCAGAGTCCGGTTTTGCGCGATTACCGCGCCGTGGCCTTGTCCGGTAATGGACAGCGCATCGCCGCCATTGAGGCAAACTCTCGTGGCGGCCAGCTGCAGCGCCCGCACGGCACCATCGTCGTGCGCGACGCGGCCAGCGGCGCCATCGTGCAGCAATTCGATCCTTGCGCCGCATGTTCCTACGATAAACCGAGCTGGTCGCCAGAAGGCAAGCGCCTGGCTTTTATCGGCTACGACAGCAAGGCAGGCAAGGCAAGCTTGTACCTGGCCAGCCTGGAGCAGGCCCAGCCCAAAGCATTGCTGAGCGTGCAAGGCGTGGCCAGCACGGCCCGCTGGTCGCCCGACGGCAAGCAACTGGCCTTGCTGGCCACCGTGGGGGCACGCAAGCTGGCCGGCGCGGTGGAAGCGGGCGCGCGCCAGGTGGGAGAAGTGGGCAGTGAAGACGATGCGCAGCGTATTGGCGTGGTGCCGGCCAGCGGTGGCGAGCTGCGCCTGCTGTCACCTGCCGACACCTATGTCTATGAATACAACTGGACGCCCGATGGCCATGGCTTCGTGGCGACTAGCGCGCAAGGCAATGGCGACAGCAACTGGTGGGTTGCCAAGCTCAGCCATATCGATGCAGCTACGGGTGCCTTGCGCGTGATCGCCGCGCCCGCCATGCAAATGAATCTGCCATCGGTGTCGCCGGACGGCAAGACGGTGGCCTTTATCGGCGGCCTGATGAGCGACTTTGGCTCGGTCGGCGGCGATATCTACACGGTGCCGCTGGCTGGTGGCACGCCGCGCAACCTAACGCCCGACTATCGCGGCACCTTCAATGGCGTCGTGTGGCGCGGCCAGGGTTTGCTGGCCACCGCCCTGATCGACTCGCAACTGGCGCTGGTGCCGCTCGATGCAGAAAAAGGCCCGGCTGAACCGCTCTTGCTGGGCCCTATCAGCAGTGGCGCCGCTGACGGCCGATTGTCGTTCAGCGCCGATGGCAAGCTGGCCGCTGCCGCGCAGGAAGATTTTCTGCATGCATCCTATCTGGTGGCTGGCCCGTGGCAGCAACTGAAAAAGATTACGCACGACAATGAACAGTTTGCGCCGCAAGTGAGCGTGCAGAATGTGGGCTGGAACAATGAAGGCTACAAGGTGCAGGGCTGGCTGCTGGGACCGGTGAAGGTCGAAGCGGGCAAGCAATATCCGATGATCGTCAATGTGCATGGCGGCCCCGGTGCTGCAGCCTCGCCACGTTATGTGGACGCCAGTTCGCAGATCCGCGAGTTCACTGATCAAGGCTATTTTGTCTTCCTGCCCAATCCACGCGGCAGCTTCGGTCAGGGCCAGGCATTTACGCGCGCCAATATGGCGGACTTTGGTGGGGGCGACTGGCGCGATATCCTGGCCGGTATTGACGCAGCGCAAAAAGTAGCGCCCATCGATGGCCAGCGCCTGGGACTCATCGGCCATTCCTATGGCGGCTTCATGACCATGTGGGGCGTCACGCATAGCGACCGCTTCAAGGCGGCGGTGGCAGGCGCGGGCGTGGCGAACTGGATCAGCTATTACGGCCAGAATGGCATCAACCAATGGATGATTCCTTTCTTTGGCGCTTCCGCCTATGACAATCCGGAAGTCTACCGCCGCGCTTCACCGATCGAATCGATCAAGGCGGCCAGGACGCCGACCCTGATCTATGTCGGCGAGCGCGACGTGGAAACCCCGGCCGCCCAGTCGCTGGAATTCTGGCATGGCTTGCGCGCCATGGGCGTGCCATCGTCGCTGTTCATCTACGATGGCGAAGGCCACGCTTTCCGCAAGCCCGAGCACCAGCGCGACTTGCGCCAGCGCACTCTCGCCTGGTTTGAGCGCTATCTGAAATAAACGTGCTGCTTTAGCGCGGCGAAGTAATATGCACGATCGCCGCGCTATGGATCACGATCTTGTCCGCATCTGCCTGCAACAAGCGGATGCGGCGCTGTACCAGAGGCCAGCCGGACCAGGCCCCATCGGCGTGGATCGGCGCCGGCTGGGTAGCCAGCGGCGTGCTGATGGCTGCCGTGTTGTCCAGCTGTTCCAGCGCGCGCGACAGGGTCAAACATACTTGCGTATGGCTGTGCGTCAAAAGCGCATTGACTTGCGTGCCGGGCAATTCATGCTCGTGGCGTCCCAGGATGGAGCGCAGCGCCGCCACGTGGGCCACCAGCAAGTAGTTTTGCACGATGAACAGGTTGATGTCTTCCACCGCCCGCTGCTTGCTGGCCGGTTCATCGAGCATGCGCACCAGCGCCGAGCTGAGCGCGGCCAGGCTATCCATCAGGCGCTTGCGCTCGATGCGGTAGGCAATATCATCGAACGTTCTTCCCTGCAATAACTCGAAACTGGCCTGCATATAAGACAGGTTGACGTTCAGCACCTGGCGCACCAGTCTTGGCAGGCTTTGATATTCCCAGCTGGCCAGCACGAAGCTGAAGATGGTCGCCACCACCGCGCCGATGAAGGTGTCGATCAGGCGTTCCGTCACCAGATGCGGGTTGGTCGGCGCCACCAGGTGCAGCTGCAATAAGATCATCAGGCTGACGGCAATCGCCGTATAGCGGTAGCGCAGGTAAATAAAGGTGGGCATGGCCACCACGGCCAGGAACAAGATCGCCATCAGCACCATGTCGCTGTGGACAAAGCGGATCACCAGGGCCGTGAGCACGCAGCCGATGATGGTGCCGATGATGCGGTCGGCCCGGCGCTGGCGTGTCATGCTGAAGGTGGGCCGCAAGATGATGACGATGGTCAACACGATCCAGTAGCTGTGGGCCGCGTACGGCAGCCAGTGGGCAATCGCCAGGCCCGCGCAAATGGCCATCGAGACGCGCAGCGCAAAGCGGAATACGGGTGACTCCATGCGCATGCTGGCAAACAAGGTGGTCAGTTCGTATTTTGGTTGCGACAAAAACGGCGCCATGTCGGCGCCGCGCCAGAAGGGCACGTGCTCGGACACTTTCTGGCTCGCCACATGCAAATCCGCAATCATTTTCAAGAGTGCGCGTATCTTGTTGCGCTGGGCGCGCAAGGTTGCCAGTGCTTCCTGCGCGCTCTCCCCCTTGGCTTGCAAGCGGGCAATTTCTGCTTCGATCTCGGCCCATTCCTGCTCATACTGGATTTGCGCATACGAGGCGCGCTTGCGCGTGACGGCGTAAGCCACCGATTCGATATCGCGCGCCGCCTTGTAGGCCAGGTCGTGCAGCGACTTCAACACATCGGAGTCGGCCAGGTGCTGGCGCAGCAGCGCGTAATCGGTGTGGGTGGACAAGATCAATTCGTACAAGTCCAGCATGCATACATGCACTTGCACCACGATGGCGTCCTTGCTGTTCTTGTGGCTGCGCAAGATCAAATCGCGCGACGCCTGCTGGCGGTCGGCCAATATGCTCTGGTGGCGCACCAGCTTGTTGAACTGTTCGGTCAGGTTGAAGCGCGTATCGTAGAAATCAGCCTTGATATCGATATACGTGGCCAGTTCGAACAGGGCTTCGGCCAGCACTTGCTGCTTGATGCGGTGGCGCAAGAACCAGGCCACAGCCATGGCGTAGGCCAGGTAAGCCAGGCCGCCGAGCATGAACAGGCCCGCATGGTGGAAGGCTTGCTGCCACGTCATTTGATGTTCCATCGACATGGTCATGATGAACAGGGCCGCCAGTTGCAAGGGCATCGATTTCTTGCCATACACCACCATCATGCTGGCGAAGAAACTGACGATCACCAGCACCGCCATCAGCAGCCACGGCACTTGCGCACACAGGCTGATCAGCAGGGTGACGGCGCTGCACAGCAGTACCGAGGACAGCATCTCATTGAATTTGTGGCGTAATGGACTGGGCATGTCCATCAGGGTGGTGCACAGGGCGCCGATGCAGACCGTCATGGCGGTATTGCTGTCGCTGATGGCCAAAGTCAGCAAGGTCAGGCCGATCAGGCCGAAGGCCACCCGCAAGCCCAGATAAAAATAGTGGCTGTAAATAAAGGTGCGTAGATTGAGTGCGTAGTGCATGGGTACCTTGTGGGCAGACCAAAAAGAAGCGCCGCACCGGGGTCTCCGGTGCAGCGCCGTGTTACCGCTCATCTGGCCCTGGTTTTACACTAGGGCAATGACCGGATAACGCCGCCATTCAGGCTCGGCGAAGCGCTGGCAATGCTCAAAGATGAAATCAAGCACGGCTTCCTGATTGCTCAGCAAGGCCGGGTTGGCCGCTTTCCACTCGGCGAATTTGGCTGCCAGCGCAGGTTCATCGCGCAGCAGTTCGGACGCCATGTCTTCAAACACATAATCGGAAAACGCTTCTTTTTTCTCCAGCACGCTGTTGAAGAAACCCCAGCGGAAGAAGCTGTCGTGCGCTTGCGGTTCCAGCGTTTCCACGGCGTAGCGGGCATTGTCCTGGTCCAGCGGGATCAGGTAGTCGCCAGCCTGCAAGATGAATTGCCCCGTGCGCGCTTCGACTTCCACCTGCTCGTGGAACATATGGCCTTCGTAGGCCGTGGCCCGCGTGCCGACGGAAGCGATATGGTAGTAGCGCGCCGTTACCGTCTGTTCTTCGATGATGCGGTGCATTTCGACGCCGTTCCAGCGCAGGCGTTCGATCACTTCGCGCCAGGCTTGCGGCACCACATACGATGTCGGCGCCGGCACCACCACATCGGTATCGAAGCGGTTGTAATAGGCGATATCGCGTTCCCACGGCTGCGAGCGGTCGTACGACAGGCGCTGGTAGTCGCCCAGTACGCTAGGCGTGTATTTGGCGGCATACCCCTTGAAGCGGAAGGTCGATGGTTGTTCCTCGTTCATCTTCCAGCTGACGGGCCAGGCCGCTTGCGTGCGGCCAGCCGCCTTGGCTTGCGCGCGCAATTGCTTTATCTGTTCGCCGTGCTGCACGGTAAACGCCATGGTGATGTCGAGCAAGGCGCGCATCGAGGCGTAGCGGTCGGCAAATGGTTTGAGCATATGCGTTTCCGGCATGAAACCGATGACGTTATGCAGGGCCGCAAAACCGGTCGAGAAGCGCGGTACTTCGAGGAATTCGGCGATGCCGTGGTCCGGGCTATCCTTGACGGGATTGACATACGGGCAAGTCGGCCAGCCAGCCTGTTCCATGTGCGCAAAGATATGCGGCAGCATGGTGTCTTGCAGGAAGGGGCCCAGGCCATTGCCGAGTTTATCCGTCTGCGTGTGGATCAGGGTCATGGTGTAGGGGTAGTCGGCGCCGTTCGACGTATGCGTGTCGACCATCACGTCCGGGTCCCAGTTCGTCAGCAGGCGATTGAATACTTGCGCGTTCAGGCTGTCGCACTTGATGAAATCGCGGTTCAAGTCCAGGTGGCGGCTATTGCCACGGAAACCGAATTGCTCCGGGCCTTCCTGGTTCACGCGCGAAGTATTGGCACGGTTCAGGCTGCCGTCGACGTTGTAGATCGGCACGAACAGCAAGACCGTCTTGCCCAGTGCGGCCAGGCGCGCCGGTTCCACGCACAGGTCGCGCACGATGGCCATGCAGGCATCGATGCCTTCCGGCTCGCCCGGGTGGATGCCGTTATTGTTGAAAAAGACGCTGCGGCCTTCGCGCTTGATTTGCTCGCGGTCGAAAACGCCGTCTGCGCTGACCACGCCAGCGTGGATGGGTACGCCCGAGTCGGACAAGCCGATCTGTTCGAAATGCAGCACTTGCGGGTAGCGTGCGGCGAGTTCTTTATAGAAAGTAATGCATTCCAGCCAGGTCGTGGTCTGGTTATGGTTACCGAGTTCGTATGTTGTGCGCAAATCTGATGGCATGGCGGTGTGATTCCGGAAGGCGTGAAAAGCGCGCTGGGTCAGCACGCCGGTAAGATGGTAATTGTAGCACCGGCCCCCGGCCTTGATGTGTGCTAGCGCTCTGTGCCCTGACTTGTGCTATGTATGGACAATATTGACTCTGGGGAGACATCATGTGGAGCAAAGCGGCAATGGTCATGTGCGCTGGCATGCTGGCAGCGGTAGCCAGCGCCGCGCCCGAGGGCGGCAGCGTGGTGGCGGTGGCGGACGGGGCTTTGATACGCTACCGGGGCTGGCTGCTGGCGCTCGACGGCGCGCAAGCCGCTACGGCCGCCGATGTGCGACTGCTGTCGGCCAGCGGCGCGCAGGCAGCCAGGCTCGTGACCGGTAAACTTCAGCGCGACTTGCCCGTGTGGACTGTCTTCGAGGCGGCCAAGGATGGCACGCGCTTGCGTATCACCGCGCTGCCGGGACTGGGCGCCAGCGGGCCGGCGGCTTTGCTGCTCGATTTTGGCGCCGGCGATTACCGCATTGTGATACCTGCCAGCAGCCTGGCGCGTCATGAACATGGCCTGCTGGCGCAACATTATCCTGGTGCCGACCTGGCCTTGCTGTTGCAAGACAGCAAGCGCGTGATGCTGCCGCTGGGTACTGCTGATACACAGGTGTTTGGCCAGGAGCAGGCGGCGCCCTATCTGTTCAGCAAAACAAAACGATAGGCAAAAAAAACCACTCCCGGGGGGAGTGGCTCAGCTTACAAGCACCCGTTGCCGGGCTTGTTGTTATTGTTGTCAGGCAATTACTCTACGCCCATTTCTTTCAGCAGGTTATCTGCATGATCGACGTGTTTCATGTTCCACAGGATGTAGCGCAGGTCGACCTGGATCGAACGCGTGTTGGCCTTGTTGTAATCCCAGTCGGAAATGATCGAGTCCAGCGTGCCGTCGAATGCCAGGCCGATGAATTCGCCTTTCGAGTTCAGGGCTGCCGAACCGGAATTGCCGCCGGTGATGTCCAGGGTTGCCAAGTAGTCGACTGGTACGGTTTTCAGTTTAGGATCGACGTATTTACCGAAGTCCTTCGCCTTGATCGCTGCCAGTTGTTTCGCTGGTGCATTGAACTCGCCTTCGCCAGTCGCTTTTGCCACGACGCCATTGACGGTGGTAAAGGCCGTCCAGGCCGTGCCATCCACGCCATGGTCGCGGCCGGCGACGCGGCCGAAGGTCACGCGCAAGGTGCTGTTGGCGTCAGGGTAGACCGCCTGGCCTTTGCTCTTCATGTAAGCGATTTTTGCTTTCATGTAGTTGGCATAGGTTTGCTGGATCTTGCCGGCCAGTTCTTCATCTTCCGCTTCGTTTTTCAGCGAATCTGGGTACAGGGCAACAGCAGCCTGGATGAAGGTGTCGTGGCTGGCCTGGAATTCAGCTGGTGTGCGTTTCAACCATGCTGCGCGCTCTTCCTTGTCGGCCAGTTTGCTGCCGGCATACAGTTTGTCCAGCGCAGCGGCCAGGTCGGCTTGCGACATGCCATCCTTGATGCCGATGGCGGCGTCGAAGCTGGCGCGGCGTTGTGCTGCTGGCTCGGCGGCGTACTTGGTCAGGCTGTTCAGTACCAGCGCCTTGTCGACTTTTTCATCGTAGGTGCGCTCAACCGAAGTGATGCTTGAGGTCAGGCGTGGCAGGTCGCGCGTCTGGTAGCCGGACTTGCGCTCGGTATCAGGCTTGGTGCTTTCATTGGCCAGACGGTACAGGCTGCGTGCCGTGCTCAGCAGGCGTGGCTGCGAGTAGCTCAGGAAGAAATCGCGCTTGGTGTCGGCATCGCGCTCGGCGATCAGCTTTTCCACTTGCTCGATATCGTTCGCGTATTCAGCCTTGCGTGCCGGATTGGCGTTGACCCAGGCTTTCAGCTCTTCATGTTCCTTGGTCTTGCGTGCCAGGAAGTCGCTGCCCGCGTAGGAATCGATCATGCCCTGGCGGTTTTTGTAGTAATTGTTCACGCCAGCAACTTGACCCGCGTATTTCAGGGCAACATCTTTGTTGTCCTTGGTTTCGCGCGCGATGATGGCCAGTGTTTCGCCCGATGCTTTCACGAAAGCCGGGTAGTTCCAGTCAAAGGTGTAAGCTACTTCCGATGGCAGGCGGTGACGGTTGGTGCGGCCTGGGTAGCCCAGCGCCATCACGAAGTCGCCTTCTTTCAAGCCATCTTTGGCCAGTTTCAACACGTGTTTCGGGTGATATGGAACGTTGTCCTTGCTGTAGTCGGCCGCTTTGCCGTCGCGGCTGACATAGGCGCGGTAGAAACCGTAGTCGCCCGTGTGGCGTGGCCACATCCAGTTATCGGTGTCGCCGCCGAATTTGCCCACGCCCGCTGGAGGCGCGTGCACCAGGCGCACGTCGCGGATTTCCAGTTGCTTGATCAGGTAGAACTCCAGGCCGCCGTAATAGGCCGACACGGTGCAGCGGAAACCGGCATCTTTTTCGCATTCTGCGACCAGGGATTTCTGGTTTTTCTCGATAGCGTCGATGCGTGCCTTGCCTTGCAGCTTGGCCACGTCGGCGGTGATGATCTTGTCGCTGACATTGGTCACGGCCGTGGTCACGAAGATGCGGCTGCCTGGGGCGGCCGGCAATTCTTCAGCATACGTTTTTGCCAGGAAACCATTGGCCAGGTAATCGTGTTCCTTGGTCGAATTGACGGCCACGCTGTTGTAGACGCAATGGTGGTTGGTGGCAACCAGGCCTTCAGGCGACACAAACGATGCCGAGCAGCCACCCAGGCTGACGATCGCGCCCATCGGGAACTCGGTCAGCTTGGTCAGGGTAGCCGGGTCCAGTTTCAGGCCGGCCGCTTTCAATTCCTTGGCTACTTGTGGCAGCTGTTGTGGCATCCACATGCCTTCATCGGCGTGTGCGAAGTTGCTCAGGATAGCGAGCGCAATCAGGGATTTTTTCATTCGAGTTCTGTTCTTTTACGTGTAGGGAAGTCGGAATCAGCGTGTTGCCCGGTGATAAAAGTCAGCGGGCGACATAGAGTATCCCCACCGAATCGTGACTAGTCAATCACATTTTCCGTATGGCATGGGAAATATTGGTATCAAATACATAATAACTATGCCTTTTTACTGGGCAGTAAGCCCGCGCAAAGCCGCATTTTTGCTTGTGATGGCTGTGGTATTGTCCAGACAACTTTCTTGCGTGCAATAAAAAAGCCGGGACTGCTTGCAGCCCGGCCTTGATGGGGAAGTTGGTGGCTTAACGAAGTTTGCCGCGGCGTAAAAGATTCACGATGCCCAGCAAGATGACGGCGCCCAGGAAAGACACCAGCAGCGAGGACAGGCTGAAATTGTCGCTATTGATGGTGCCGGTGCCAAACAATGGCGCCAATAGCCAGCCGCCCAAGAAGGCGCCGACGATGCCGACCACGATGTTGAGGAAGATGCCTTGTTGCGCATCGGTTTTCATGACCATGCTGGCCAGCCAGCCGATCACGCCGCCGATGACGATCCAGATAATGAAGTTCATATACTCCTCCGAGGGGTGGTGAAGATGATGACAATGCCGATGCTAGTCTGGTAGTGATTTGATATTGGTGCCGCACGATAGGAAAATTGGGCAAAAAAAGCCCGCCTGGCTGCGAACAGCGAGGCGGGCCTTGATCTGGAGGCGCGTAAAACTTAGTCTGCCTTGATGGCTTCCACCTGGATCGCCAGTTTGACTTCTGGCGAGAACGCCGGCAAACCGAAGTTCATGCCGAAGTCGCTGCGCTTGAACTGGGCTGTCGCATTGGCGCCGCACACTTCGCGCTTGTAGCGTGGGTTGACTGCGCATTTGAAGCGGTCGACCGTCAGGGTCACAGGCTTGGTGACGCCCAGCAAGGTCAGTTCGCCATCGACTTCGACCAGTTGATCGCCGTTAAATTTGAACGATTTGCTCTTGTAGCTGATTTCCGGGAATTTCTCCACGTTGAACAGTTCTGGCTTTTTCGCCTGCGCATTCATCGCTTCGAGGCCGAAATCGATGGAGCTGGCATCGATCACCAAGTCCACGCTGCCAGTCTTGGCGGCGCGGTCCAGGGTGATCGTACCTTTGCTCTTGTTGAGCTTGCCGCGCCAGAAAGACATGCCGCCGTGATCAGCTTCGAAGCTGGGGAAGGTGTGCGTTGGGTCGATGTTATACGTATCGGCGGCCATGGCCGAACCCGCGCTGGCGGCTGCCAGCATGGCGATCATCAAGTGCGAAAGTTTCATGGATATCCTAGGATTGAACAGTTTTTGGGTTGTTTTGAATCAAGTCTTACTGTGTTACCACATGGAACTTAATTGTGACCTCGTCTGCGACCATGCTGGTGTCTTTCCATTCGCCTTCACCGATGTTGTAGGTCAGGCGCTTGATCGGCAGCACGCCGTCAAAGGTGTATTTGCCGCCATCGGCTTTCACGCTCAGCGGGAACGTCACGTCGGTGGCTTTGCCCTTGATATTGAGCTTGCCCGTCACCGTCAGTTTGCCGGCGCCGGCAGCCTTGATGCTGCTCGATACAAAGGTGGCTTTCGGGAACTGGGCCGCGTTGAACCATTCCTTTTTAGCTACTTCCTTGTTGTATTCCGGATCGCCGATATCGATGCTGGCCGCGTCGATTTCTACCGTGGCCTTCGAGGCGTCCGGCGTGGCCGGGTTGTAATCGATGGAGGCAGTGAATTTCTTGAACTTCGCTTCTACCGGTACATTCATTTGCTTGAAGGTGGCCGATACGCTGCTCTTGGCAGTGTCGGCTTTCAGGACAGTGGCGGCGGTGGCGGCGAGGGACAGGCCCATCAGGGAGGCCAGTGCGACTTTGTGGGTGAGTTTCATCGTGAGTTTCCTGGGTAGTCAGTAAGCAAGGTAGGGGCTGGAAATGCTGAGGGTTACGGCAGCATGCGCTTGAGCACGCCGTCGCGGTCGATGAACTGGTGCTTGAGCGCTGCCAGTACGTGAGCGGCCACGGCAGCGGCCATCGTCATGTTAAGAACATAATGAATTTCTTTTAAAAGTGGCTTAAGTTCCGGGTTCGGGCCCATGAAGACGGGCAGCTGGAACAGACCCAGATACACCACGGGCACGCCGGCCGACAGCGTGTACAGGTAGCCAGAAACCGGCACGGCAAAGATCAGGATGTAGAGCAGTATGTGCATGCCATCGGCAGCTTTCTTTTGCCATGTAGCCATGCTGGCCGGATGCGGTGGCGGCACGTTAGCCTTGCGCCACAGCAAGCGGATGGCGGCAATCGCCAATACCGTTACGCCCAGCCATTTATGCCAGGAAAAGTATTTCAGTTTCGCCGGCGTCAAGCCAGGAATGTCGGTCATGACCAGGCCCAGCGTGAAGGCGCTGATGATGAGCAGGGCGGTCAGCCAGTGCAGGATGATGGCGGTGGTGGTGTAGCGTTGCATCGGTGGCTCTCTTGAAATAGTACGTGTTAGGACTAATTCGGCCTAATATACCAAAGAAAAGCAAATTGCGCTGCGTGCTGGAGATTCTACAAGAAAGACAGATAATAAACCGCCGGGCAACAATTTTTGTTGCCCGGCGGTATAAAACTACGTGGATATGAGGCGAGGAGGGTAGGGCTTAGATCGCCTTGGCCAGCTGGGCGGCGATACCAATATAGTTCGCTGGCGTCATCGTCAGCAGTACCTCTTTGGCGTCTTGCGGAATGGCCAGGCCGTTGACGAATTGCTGCAGCGCTTCTTTCGAAATACCCTTGCCGCGCGTCAGCTCTTTAAGCTGTTCGTAAGGATTTTCGATGCCGTAGCGGCGCATGACCGTCTGTACCGGCTCGGCCAGCACTTCCCAGGTCGCATCCAGGTCTTGTGCCAGGCGCGCGTGATTCACTTCCAGCTTGTTCAGGCCGCGCAGGCAGCTGTCGTAAGCCAGCAGGGTGTAACCGAGGCCCACGCCGATATTGCGCAGCACGGTCGAATCGGTCAGGTCGCGCTGCATGCGCGACACTGGCAGTTTTTCCGACAGGTGCTTCAGCACGGCGTTGGCCAGGCCCAGGTTGCCTTCCGAGTTTTCAAAGTCGATCGGGTTGACCTTGTGCGGCATGGTCGACGAGCCGATTTCGCCTGCTTTCAGTTTTTGCTTGAAGTAGCCCAGCGAGACATAGGTCCAGATATCGCGGTTCAAGTCCAGCAGGATGGTGTTGACGCGGGCAAACGCATCAAACAGCTCGGCCATGTAGTCGTGCGGTTCAATCTGGATCGTGTACGGATTGAATACCAGGCCCAGGCGCTGTTCGATGACGGCTTGCGAAAACGCTGGCCAGTCGAAATGCGGGTAGGCGGACAGATGCGCATTGTAGTTACCAACCGCGCCATTCATCTTGCCCAGGATTTCCACTTGGGCGATGCGTTTCACGGCGCGCTGCAGGCGGGCCACGACGTTGGCAAATTCCTTGCCCAGGGTAGTCGGGCTGGCCGTCTGGCCGTGGGTGCGCGACAGCATCGGCACGTCGGCGTTGTCATGGGCGATTTGCGTCAGCTTGGCGATCAGGCCTTGCAGGGCTGGCAGCATCACGCCATCGCGCGCGGCTTTGAGCATCATGCCGTGCGAAGTATTGTTGATATCTTCCGAGGTGCAGGCGAAATGGATGAATTCCGAGGCGGCCACCAGTTCCGGCACGTCCGCGACTTGTTCCTTGAGCCAGTACTCGACCGCCTTGACGTCATGGTTGGTGACCGCTTCGATGGCCTTGATGCGGGCCGCGTCAGCTTCCGAGAAGTCAGCCGCCATTTTGTCGAGCAGGGCGTTCGCTTCTGCCGAGAAGGGCTTGATTTCAGCGAAGCCGGCCAGTGACAGCGCTTGCAGCCAGGAGATTTCCACTTTCACGCGGTGGTGCATGAAGCCGGCTTCGGACAGGATCGGGCGCAGCAAATCGGTCTTGCTGGCGTAGCGGCCGTCGAGCGGAGACAGGGCCGACAGCGTGGAGTACGGAGTAGTAGAAGTCATGAGAGCGGACGCAAGTTAAAGAAACGGTTGGTCTGTGGTGCGCAGGGGAACGGATACAGCGATGCTGCGATTGGCGCCACGATAAAGCGAGATTTTACCACTGCTGGCAGGCTGCCAGCCTGCCGCCTGTGGCTTTTGCCCCCATCCGTGCCTGCCCCGGGCCAAAATGCCCGCGCCCCCGATGCTATACTGATAGTTGCTCCTTCATCATAAAGTCTCCATGAAACTGATCGGTTCCCTCGCCAGCCCCTATGTCCGCAAAGTCCGCATCGTGCTGGCAGAGAAAAAGCTCGACTATGTCTTTGAGCTGGAAAACGTCTGGGTGCCCGAAACGCGCATCGCCCTGGCCAATCCCTTGGGCAAAGTGCCCTGCCTGGTGATGGAAGATGGCAGTGCGCTCATCGATTCACGCGTCATCGTCGAATACCTCGACACGCTCACGCCGGTATGCAAGCTGCTGCCGGCCGGTGGCAATGGCCGCGAACGGGCCGAGATCAAGACCTGGGAAGCGCTGGCCGACGGCATCATGGACGCCGGCGTGCTGGTGCGCCTGGAGCGCACCTTGCGTGCGCCCGAACAGCAAAGCGCGGACTGGATAGCACGCCAGTTGAGCAAGGTCACCCTGGGCCTGGCGGCCATGGAGCAGCGCCTGGGCGCACACGCTTATTGCGCCGGCAAGAACTACACCCTGGGCGACGTGGCCGTGGGCTGCGCGCTGGGCTGGATCAGCTTCCGCTTTCCCGAGATCGACTGGCGCGCTGAACATCCGGGCCTGGCGCTGCTGTTCGACAAACTGTCCGAGCGCCCGTCGTTCAAGGACACGCTGCCGCAGTAAGCGCCAGCACACACGCACCCCATGCAAAAAAGCACCGATACCAAGGCGCAGCAGCGCCTGCAAATGGCCGATATCGCTCGCCTGGCCGGCGTGTCGACGTCGACCGTCTCGCGCGCCTTGAGCGGCAGCCCGCTGGTCAATCAAGAAACCCGCACGCGCGTGATGGAGCTGGCGCGTTCGCTCAATTACTCGATCAATATTGGAGCGCAAAACCTGCGCCTCAAGCAAAACCGCACGGTCGGCGTGGTGGTGCCGTATGACGCGGCCACGCGCCAGCATCTGTCCGATCCGTTTTTTCTCGGCATGCTGGGCAGCCTGGCCGATGCGCTGACCGAGCAGGGTTTCGACATGCTGGTGTCGCGCGTGGATGCGGAAACATTGGACGCGGCAGCCCTGTCTTTCGACAGCGGCCGCGTGATCGGCATCATCCTGATCGGCCAGTGGCGCCACCATGACCAGTTGAACCAGCTGGCGGCGCGCCAGGTACCGATTGTTGTCTGGGGCGCGCAGCTGCCGCAGCAGCTGTATTGCACGGTTGGCGGCGACAACGTGGCCGGTGGCCGTCTGGCCACCGAACATCTGCTGGACCAGGGCCGCCGCCGCATCGCTTTTTTTGGCGACATCAACCTGCCCGAAGTGGCGCAGCGCCATCAGGGGTATCTGGAAGCGCTGGCCGCGCGCGGTGTCGAGCGCGATGAGCACTTGTATGTGGCCGGTTCCTTTTTGCCGCAGGGTGGCGCGCTGGCAGTGCAGCAATTGGTCAAACGTGGCTTGAGCTTTGACGCCATCTTTGCCTGCAGCGATTTGCTGGCCATGAGCGCGATCAGCGCCTTGCGCCAGCATGGCTTGCCGGTGCCGGAACAGGTGGCCGTGGTCGGCTACGACGATATTGAACTGGCCGCCTATTTCCACCCGCCCTTGAGCACCGTGCGCCAGCCGATGCGCGCCGCCGGACGGGCGCTGGTGTCCTCCTTGCTGGCGCTGGTCGATGGTGCGCCGCTGGCGTCGCAGCAGTTGCCGACCGAACTCGTGGTGCGCGCATCGAGCACAAGATAGTCGCTGCAACCGATTGCAATAAATCTTAAATTCCCATCTATTTTCATGTTGCGCCGCAGCATGAAAGCCTTGCCATTTCCAGCAATATCCTGCATTTCTCCTAGATAAAGTTCCGTGCTTTTGCGTAAAAACAACGCAATTCGCATGTTGCGGCGCCTCGATGCAATCGATTGCAATAAATTCCCATTCGTTCAATAATGGCGTAACTGTTCAGCGTGTGCGCCCGGTGCGTAACGGACTGGACTGATAACAGAGGCCGCCACGATGCGGCCGCGCACAACAACGGAGACAAAGATGGACACACGTATTGCCAAACTTGGCTGCATGGCCGCGGCCGTCGCAGTCGCGATGCTGCAAATGGGCGCCGCACTGGCGCAGCAAACCACCGACACCTCATCAGCCGTCACACCCGCCGCCCCGGCCGCACCCGCCGATGGCCTGAACCTGGAGCGTGTGGTCGTCACCGGCACGGCCGTGGGCGCGTCGAAAATGAAGTCCAGTAATTCGGTCAGCACCATGGAACTCGACACTATCCTCAACAACGCCCCCACCAGCGCGGCGGAAGTCTTGCGCGCGGTGCCAGGCTTGCGCGCCGAGTCGTCGGGCGGCGAGGGCAATGCCAACATCACCGTGCGCGGCTTGCCGATTTCGGCTGGCGGTTCGCGCTACGTGCAAATGCAGGAAGACGGCTTACCGGTGCTGCAATTTGGCGACTTCAATTTCGCCACGCCAGACAGCTTCGTCAAGATCGATGGCACGCTCGATCACCTGGAAGTGGTGCGCGGCGGCGCTGCCTCGACCCTGGCCACCAACTCGCCGGGCGGCATCATCAACTTCATCAGCAAGAATGGCCAGGATAAAGGCGGCAGCATCGGCATCAGCCGTGGCGTGGGCTACGATGAAACACGCGTCGACTTCGATTACGGCGGCCAGATTTCCGACCGCACCCGCTACTTTATCGGCGGCTCCTACCGCACCGGCGAAGGCATACGCCACACGGGCGTGAACAGCGAAGACGGCGGCCAGGTTCGCGGCAATATCACGCATGAATTCGACAACGGTTTTGTGCGTGTCTCGTTCAAGCACCTGGACGACAAATCGCCGACCGCGCTGCCGGTACCGGTGCAGGTGACGAATGGCCAGATTTCCACCATCCCCGGCATCGATCCGCGCACGGCCAGCTTTTATTCGCCTTACTGGGTACCCGATGTGGTGCTGAACAAGGACAACGGCCATAGCGCCACCAATGTCAATGATGGCCTGCGCGTGCGCAGCGACTCCATCGGCCTGGAATCGTCGTTCAATCTGGGTAATGGCTGGAAGCTCAGCGAAAACTTCCGCACCTCGCAAAACTCGGGCCGCTTCACGGGCGTCTTCGCCGGTGATAACGGCCAGGTCGGCAACTACGTTTTCGCCAGCGGACCAACCGCAGGCCAGGCCTACAATGGCCGCGCGTTTTCCGCCGTGGTATTCAACACCTCGATCGACAAGGCCGGCAATACTCTGAGCGACACCAAGCTGGCCAAGACGTTTGACGTCAGCGGCGGCAAACTGACCACCACCGCCGGCCTGTATCTGTCGGACCAGAAGCTGGGCCTGACCTGGAACTTCAACCAGTATCTGATGCAGGCGACGGGCGACAAGCCGGCACTGCTGCAAACGGCCAGCGCCACGCCGGGCCTGATCGGTCCAGCGTTCGGCGCCTGCTGCTCGCGCGCCATCGATGTCGACTACAAGACCACCTCGCCATATCTGAACCTGGGCTGGGAAAGCGGCCCGCTGAACTTTGACGCCAGCGTGCGCCAGGACCGCCAGCGCGCCAGCGGCACGGCCAATATGGCCACCGCCAATGCGAGCGGCGCGCTGCAGTATCAGCCCGGCACGGTGGAGAAAGTCGACTATGCGCTCAACCACACTTCGTATTCGGTGGGCGGCAATTACCAGCTGCAGAAAAACCTGGCTGTATTTGCCCGCGTCAGCGAAGGCGTGGCCTTCAATGCCGACCGTATCCTGTTCGGCACGCCGCTCGATGGCACGGCGCCCGTCAACATCAACACCGTCAAGCAGATCGAAGGCGGCGTGAAATGGCGCCAGGGTCCGATCAGCGCTTTCGTGACCGTGTTCCAGGCGAAAACCAGGGAAAGCAATTACGAAGCGACCACCCAGATCACCACCGCCAACGATTACGACGCCAAGGGCGTGGAACTGGAAACGGCCTACAGCGCCGGCGCCTTCCACATCACGGGCGGCCTGACCTACACCCATGCGCGCATCACGGGCACCGCCCCTGGCGATGAATCGGTGATCGGCAACAGCCCACGCCGCCAGGCGCCGGTGGTCTACCAGTTGGCGCCGACCTATGAAATGGGCAACGCCACCTTTGGCGCCACCTATATCGGCACGGGTAAATCGTGGGGTGACGATGCGCATACCATCATCCTGCCTGCTTACCAGGTGCTGAACGCCTTCATCAATTACCAGATCACGCCGCAAACCCAGGTCTCGCTGAGCGCCAACAACCTGCTCGACAAGATCGGCTACACGGAAGTGGAAAGCGATGGCCATGCGGCGCGTTCGATCACGGGCCGTTCCGCCAAGGTCAGCCTCAAATACACGTTTTAAACGCTGTTTCAAACCCTGTTTTACACTGGATCGTACTTATGATGTCTGACCTGACGCCGCTTGAGCGTTTGCTGGAGCCCCTGCCCACCGCGTTGCGCGCCGAGGCGGCGCGCCGCTACGCGCGGCACGAAACCGTGCTGTTCGAGCGCCTGGCGCGGCTGTATGGTGGCCGCCGCGATTTCCTGCCCTGGTTTTGCGACCTGATGGAAAGCCTGGGCCGGCTGCATGCGGCCCGTCCGGCGGTGTTGCTGCAGCTCGATGCCGAACGGCTGCTCCAGCCAGACTGGTTTGCCAGCCAGTCCATGCTGGGCTACAGCACGTATGTGCAGCGCTTCGGCGGCAACCTGAATGGCGTGGCGGAGCGCATCCCGCACTTGCGCGAACTGGGCGTGACGTACCTGCATCTGCTGCCATTCCTGCGGCCGCGTGCCGGCGAAAGCGATGGCGGCTTTGCGGTGGCCAGTTTCGATGAAGTCGATCCTGAACTGGGCAGCAATGCGGACCTGGAGGCATTGACGGCGCAGTTGCGCGAGTCCGGCATCAGCCTGTGTTCAGACCTGATTTTGAACCACGTGGCTGATGACCATGCCTGGGCGCTGGGTGCAAAGCAGGGCGATCCGCTGCTGCGCGAATTCTTCCACACCTACCCGGACCGCGACATGCCGGACCGCTATGAAGCAACCCTGGGCCAGATATTCCCGCAGGCGGCGCCCGGCAATTTCACTTTCGATGGCTCGCTGCAGCGCTGGGTCTGGACCACGTTCTACCCATATCAATGGGATCTGAACTACGCCAACCCCGCCGTATTTACGGCCATGATATGCGCCATGCTGGGCCTGGCCAACCGGGGCGTGGAAGTATTTCGCCTCGATTCCACCGCCTTTTTGTGGAAGCGCGAGGGTACGGACTGCATGAACCAGCCGGAAGCGCATTGGCTGCTGCAAGCCATGCGCGCCATCGTCGATATCGTTGCGCCGGGCGTGTTGATGAAGGCCGAAGCCATCGTGGCCACGCCGAAACTGCCTGCGTATTTTGGCAGCGAGGGTAACGGTGGCGCGCCTGAATGCCATATCGCCTACCACAGCAGCCTGATGGCGGCCGGCTGGGGCGCGCTGGCCGAACAGAATACGGACTTGCTGCGCGCAGTGGTGCGTGCCACGCCAGCGCTGCCGCCCTCGGCATGCTGGCTCAGTTATGTGCGCTGCCACGACGACATCGGCTGGAACGTGCTCTTGAATGAAGCGGGAGAAAATGGCCCGGCGCGCCCGGCGCGCCTGGCGCGCATCGCCAGCTTTTTCGCGGGCGCCAATGGCAGTTATGCGCGCGGCGATGCCTTCCAGAGCAGCAGCTTGGATAAGGCGCATGGCAGCAATGGCATGGCCGCCTCGCTGACGGGGCTGGAAAGCGCAGCCGATACGCAGCAGACCGAATTCGCCCTGCGCCGTTTGCTGCTGCTGCATGGCCTGGCGCTCAGTTTTGGCGCCTTGCCGATGCTGTACATGGGCGATGAGCTGGGCATGACGAATGACTATTCCTATATCAAGCGGCCCGACCGCGCCATGGATAGCCGCTGGCTGCAGCGCCCGCCGTTTGACGACAGCCTGCTGGCTTTGCGCCACGACAGCGGCAGCGTCACGGGACGATTATTTTCAGGTCTGCGCCAACTGATCGCCTTGCGCAGCCGGCACGATGCGCTGGCTGCCGGTGCACCGCGCACCTTGCTGCCTTCCAGTGATGGCGCCGTGCTGGCATTGATGCGCGGGCCAGACTTCCTGAACCTGAGTAATTTCAGCGGCGACAGCGTGGCGTGCGACTTGCCTGAGGGCCGCTGGCGCGATGGCGTCAGTGGCGTGGAAGTCAGCGGTAAGGTGAGCTTGCCACCATGGGCTATGCTGTGGCTTGAGCGTACCGTTTAATCTATCGGGAACCATATGAGCGCCAAGGGATATACGACGACGCTGCACAAACCGCATCTGTCGTTCTGGCAGATCGTCAATATGAACATCGGATTCTTCGGCATCCAGTTCAGTTTTGGGCTGCAGCAAAGCAGCATGAGCCCGATCTATAACTACCTGGGCGCCGATGCGGCCAGCCTGCCCTATCTGTGGCTGGCCGGTCCCATGACGGGCTTGCTGGTGCAGCCGATTATCGGCGCCATGAGCGACCGTACCGTCACGCGCTGGGGCCGGCGCACGCCGTATTTCCTGATCGGCGCCATTCTGTGCAGCCTCGGCCTGCTTGCCATGCCCTTCAGCCCGACCCTGTGGATGGCGGCCAGCCTGCTGTGGATACTCGACGCGGCCAACAATGTGACGATGGAGCCGTACCGCGCTTTCGTCAGCGACAAGCTCGATAAAAAACAGCACTCGATCGGCTTTCTGACCCAGAGCGCCTTTACGGGACTGGGGCAGACGCTGGCCTATCTGACGCCATCGTTGCTGGTGGTGTTCGGCATGAACAAGGATGCCGTCAACAGCAGCCACATACCGCATATCGTGATCGTCGCCTTCATGATAGGCGCCTTCTTTTCGATCGCCTCGGTGTTGTGGACTTTGAAGACCACGCCGGAACACCCGTTGACGCCGGACGAACTGCAAGAGATACGCGCGCGGCCGCCGGGCTGGCGCCATATGCTGGGCGATATCGTGCTGGCCGTGCGTGAAATGCCACCGACCATGAAGCAGCTGGCAGTGGTGAAACTGTTCCAGTGGTATGCGCTGTTTTGCTATTGGCAGTACATCACGCTGTCGCTGTCGACCACCATGTTCCACACCACCGATCCCGCTTCGCAGGGCTTTCGCGACGCGGGTTTGCTGACAGGGCAGGTGGGGGCGTTTTATAACTTCATCGCCTTTATCGCGGCCTTTGCGCTGGTGCCGTTCACGCGCCGTTTCGGTCCGAAAATCATGCACAGCATCTGCCTGACGGCGGCCGGCATCGGCATGCTGTGTTTGCCGCTGATCCATAGCGAAGCGATGCTGCTGATACCGATGGTGGGTATCGGCCTGGCGTGGGCCAGCATCATGGGCAATCCCTACATCATGCTGGCCGGCAGCATACCGCCCGAGCGCACGGGCGTCTACATGGGCATCTTCAATATGTTCATCGTGATCCCGATGATCATCCAGATTTTTACGCTGCCGCTGTATTACCACAGCTGGCTGGGTGGCAATCCGGAAAACGTGATCCGCCTGGCGGGCGCCTTGCTGCTGTGCGCAGCGGTGGCCGTGTTGTTCGTCAAACTCAAGGCGACAAACAGGCGGGCGTAAAAAAACCGGCATAAAGCCGGTTTTTTCTGTACGTCTGACAAGCTGCGGGGATTATTCCTCGACAGCCATCTGGCTTTGCAGGTAGTTCTGGATGCCGACTTTGGCTATCAGGTCGATCTGCGTTTCCAGCCAGTCGATATGCTCTTCCGTATCTTCCAGGATCATCAGGAACAGGTCGCGCGAAACGTAGTCGCCGGCTTTTTCGCAGGTGGCGATGCCTTCCTTGACGGTGACGTGCGCGGCGCGTTCCAGTTTCAGATCGCATTCCAGGATTTCCGGCGTGTTTTCGCCGATTAGCAGCTTGTGCAGCGCTTGCAGGTTAGGCAGGCCGTCGAGCATCAGGATGCGGTCGATCAGCTTGTCGGCGTGTTTCATTTCGCCGATCGATTCTTCGTATTCTTTCTTGCCCAGTTTTTCCAGGCCCCAGTGCTTGTACATGCGTGCATGCAGGAAGTACTGGTTGATGGCGGACAGTTCGTTGGTGAGCTGTGCGTTGAGCAAGCGGATGACTTCTTTATCGCCCTTCATGGGAATTCCTTTGTTCTGTGCTGCGTTTGATGATGAAACCGGGCGCTGTGGCTGCCGCTGCTGGGTGGCGCATGGGCTGCCTGGCGGCGCATCGTGCACCGGTCTCGCTATGCCCGCATGATAACGCAAAATCTTGCGCGTTTTTGATCTGAAACGACGATTTTCCGTATTTTTAACGTAAATAACGTGCGAATAAAACCCATTCTCAAGTACTTCGCCGCATTTCACGAATTTAAATTTGTTAAAGAAAATGAAGGAAATTCTCATTTGCGTTTGCGCTAACTTTTTGGCAAGTATGAATGCGTAGCGTTCTCCGGTTTCTACTCTTTTCCTTGCCCTTTTCTCTGTTTGCTCCAGCCCTCGCGATGCGATAATCACAGGGGAATTTTTCTACAAAGGATAGCAAGATGATGCTGCATATTCCTGGCGTGCTCACGCCAGAGCAGGTGACGCAATTTCGCCAGCGCCTGGCGCAGACGGACTGGGTCGATGGCCGCGCCAGCGTGGGTGCGCAAGGTGCGCAGGTCAAGCGCAACCGCCAGTTGGCCGAAGGCTCGCCGCTGGCGCTGGAACTGGGCGATATCGTCAGCCGGGCCTTGCTGGCCCATCCTCTGTTCTTTGCCGCCGTGCTGCCGTTGCGCATACTGCCGCCGTTCTTCAACAGCTACGCGGGCGGCGAACATTATGGCTTGCATATCGATGGCGCCATCCGCACGCCGAAAGGCGGCATGCAGTCGATGCGCGCCGATGTCTCGTCTACCCTGTTCCTCAGCGAACCGGACGAATACGAGGGCGGCGAGCTGGTGGTGGTCGATTCCTATGGCACGCATGAAGTCAAGCTGCCGGCCGGCGACTTGATCGTCTACCCGTCGAGCAGCGTGCACAAGGTGCTGCCCGTCACCAGCGGTGAGCGTATCTGTTCTTTCCTGTGGACCCAAAGCATGGTGCGCGATGACTGGAAACGGTCGATGCTGTTTGAGCTGGACCAGAATATCCAGCAGGTGCGAGGCGCACATGGCGATTCGGAGGCGACGGTGGGACTGACCGGCCACTATCATAATCTCTTACGCATGTGGGCGGAATTGTAATAGCTTGGTGCAGCATCTGCTGCGAAAAAAAAAGTCTGCCTGGCCCGGGGATGTAGGCTGGCAGACTTGAAACAAGCAAATCGCTTGACGAAAACAGGGCGTAAAAAAGCAAGCAGGGCACGGAGGTGCAATGCTTGCGGGCTGGCTGGGCGATTGGGCCACCAGAACTGGTGGCGGCGCTTGCGGGCTAGCTGATCTGGAAGGTCAGGGGCAGCAGCACGTACACGGGCACGGCCTTGCCGTTTTCTATCATGGGCTTGAACAGCGCGCGTTGCGCAGCCTGGCGGCCCGCTTCATCGAGGTTGTTGTAGCCGGTCGATTTATGGATCAGTATTTGCTCGGGCAAGCCTTTTTCATTGATCAGCACGCGCAACACCACGGTGCCGCTCTCGCCCAGGCGGCGCGACAGATTCGGGTAGATCGGCTGTGGCGGCTTGATGTATTCCACGCTGCTGACGGTGCGCGGCGTGGATGGCGCAGGCGGCGAAGGCGCCGGTGTCGATGGCGCGGCCGGTGCAGTGGTGGCAACTGGCGCCGCTTCGGAGCGTGTCGGCTGCGGCAGCGTGATCGTCGGCTCGGTTGGCGCCACGGCGATCAGTGGCAGCGGCGGGATGACGGCCTGTGGCACCGGAGCGCTCAGCTCCACGGTTTTCGGTACGGCAGGTGCGGGCGGTGTCGGCGGCGCCGGTGGTGCAACGATGCTGACGGTGGTAATGGTGGGCATGGCTGCGCTCACCACGCGGCTCAGCAAACCGCTTTGAATCGCATAGAAGCCGGCGATATGCAGGGCGAGGATAGCCATCAGGGGCACCAGCTTGCTGCGCTTCTTGTCGAAGGTGGCAAATTGTTGCACAGCCTGCACCGTTACGGGTGGTGGCATCATCGTCATGGCGTTCATCGCTTTCTTGTTTAAGTGGTCAGGACGGCGCGCGAAATTACGGTTTCGCGCAGCACGGCAGTCGCATCCAGATGGTCTTTGAGCACTTCCCGCGCACAGGTATGGCATTTGCCACAGCAGGTGGCCACGCCCAAGTTACGCCGTAATTCGGCCATGGTGGACAGGCCAAGATCGACGGCTTGACGGATTTCACGATCAGATATGTTGTTGCAGACACATACAATCATTGATGCACCTTCTGGCTAGATTTGACTTAATTGCATTACGGGAAGAACTTAATGCTTTAAGGAACTGTTGCTATGGTTTTAATGAGAATCATTATCATTACGTTTCATTGTCTCGCAAAGAACAGAACTTTGCAAGCGATTTGATGCATTGCACGCTCAAAAACAGGGCCGGGGGATGGCATGGAATCGAGGGGGCGCGCCGCATGTTTGCAGGCTTGCAAGAGGTTTCTCCTATGAAATGGCGATCCTGCCCGTAAATAAAAACAATTCGCATTCATGTTTATAATGCTGGTATTGTTTTGCACGGTCGGTGCCTGCATACTTTGCGCTGGCCCGGTTGTCGGTATTCCACAACACCACAACAGGCGATGGAATACCCCTCTATATGAACGGAATGGCCCATGACTCAAGTCCCACCCCTGATGACGCTCGATGCACTGGCAGTCGGCCAGAGCGGCACCGTGTTGCATATCACGCCCGTCGCGGCAGACCAGATGGAGGGCGGGGTCGACCTGGCCCGGCGCTTGATGGAGCTGGGATTCGTTCCCGGCGAACATATCCGCATGCTCAAGCGCGGTATTCCCGGTGGCGATCCGCTCGCCATCAAGGTCGGTAATGCCACCTTCGCACTGCGCCGCTTCGAGGCCGCGCTGATTACGATTCAACCGTTGCTTCAACCGGAATAAATATGGGTGCCGTAGAAACTAGCATAGGATCAGGTGTACAGAAATCGCCGCAGCATCCACAAATCGCCCTGCTGGGCAATCCGAACTGCGGCAAGACTGCCCTGTTCAACCGTTTGACGGGCGCGCGCCAGAAAGTGGCGAACTACGCCGGCGTGACCATCGAACGCAAGGAAGGCCATTTCACCTCGCCCGCCGGCAAGCCGGTGCGCATACTCGACTTGCCAGGCGCTTACAGCCTGTCCGCCACCACTCCCGATGAAGCAATCACGCGCGACGTGGTCGGTGGTATGCGCAAGGGCGACCCCCGTCCCGACGCCATCATCTGCGTGGTCGACGCCACCAATTTGCGCCTGAACCTGCGCCTGGTACTGGAAGTACAGCGCCTGGGCCTGCCAATGCTGCTGTCGCTGAACATGACCGACGTGGCGCGCAAGCGCGGCATGGTTATTGACGCGGCCCGCCTGTCCGAGGAACTGGGCATGCCGGTAGTGGAAACGGTCGCGGTGCAGCACGATGGCGAAAAGACCCTGCTCGACGCGATCGACGCCATGCTGCCGCTGCCGCAGGTGGACGCCAAGCCGCTCTCGGCCATCGACACCGTTACGGTCGAAGAAACCCAGCGCGAAGTGCGCCGCATCCTGTCCATCGTCAGCAATGACGTGCGCGACAGCGGCAACCTGACGGAAAAAATCGACAACGTGGTGCTGCACCCGGTGCTCGGCCCCATCATCCTGGCGATATTGATGTTTCTGATCTTCCAGGCCGTATTCGCCTGGGCCGCCACGCCGATGGACATGATTACCGACGGCATGGCCCGCCTGGGCGCGCTGCTGACGGCGAACATGCCTGACGGTCATTTGAAGAGCTTGCTGGTGGAAGGCGTGATCGGCGGCGCCGGCAGCGTGCTGGTATTCCTGCCGCAGATTTTGATCCTGTTCTTCTTTATTCTCAGCCTCGAAGATTGCGGCTACCTGCCACGTGCGGCCTTTTTGCTGGACCGCATGATGGGCGGCGTGGGCTTGTCGGGCCGCGCCTTCATTCCGCTGCTGTCGAGCTTTGCCTGCGCGATTCCCGGCGTGATGGCGGCGCGCACCATCCAGAATCCGCGCGACCGCCTGGTCACCATCATGATCGCGCCCCTGATGACCTGTTCCGCGCGCCTGCCCGTGTATGCGCTGATCATCGCCGCCTTTATTCCCGAACGCGAAGTGTGGGGTTTCCTGAGCCTGCAAGGTCTGGTGCTGTTTACGCTGTACTTCGCCGGCATCGTGTCGGCCATGGCCGTGGCCTGGATCATGAAGCGCGGTATGGGCAGCAGCGGCAAGCAAGCGCTGTTGCTGGAGCTGCCCAGCTATCACTGGCCGCATCTGCGCAACCTGGCGGTCAGCCTGTGGGAACGCGCCAAGATTTTCCTGACGCGCGTCGGTACCATCATCCTGACGTTGATGATCATCCTGTGGTTCCTCAGCACCTTCCCTGGCGCGCCGGAGCACGCCACCCATCCGCCTATCTACTACAGCATGGCCGGCATCCTGGGCCGCGGCCTGGAAGTGATCTTCGCGCCTATCGGCTTCAACTGGCAAATCTGCATTGCGTTGGTGCCGGGCATGGCCGCGCGCGAAGTGGCGGTCGGCGCCCTGGGCACCGTGTATGCGCTGTCGCAAACGGGCGACTCGCTGGCCACCGCACTGAGCCCCTTGATTTCCCAATCGTGGCCACTGTCTACCGCCTTGTCGCTGCTGGCCTGGTATGTATTTGCGCCGCAGTGCCTGTCGACCTTGTCGGTGGTCAAGCGCGAAACGGGCGGCTGGCGCTATCCGCTGATCATGGCCGGCTATATGTTTGCGCTGGCCTACGGCGCGTCCTTCATTACCTACCGCGTCGCCCTCATGTTTGGAGCCTAGGAGCTAATTATGTGGCAAACCATTATTGTCGCCCTGATCGTCGCAGCCGCCTTGCTGCATTTTTCGACCAAGTATTTGCCGGCCGGCGTGCGCCGCGCCATCGTGCGTGGCCTGGTGCGCTGCGGCCTTGATGAGGCGAAGATGTCGAAGCTGTTCAAGGTCGCGCCAGGCTGTGGCAGCGGTTGCGGTTCCTGCGGTTCCTGCGATACGCCGGCGCCGCCGGCGAACACGCCGCCAGCCGATGGCGGCACCAAGCGCGTCATCATGATGCACGTGCAGCGTTAAATTGCCTTCAAGGGTAGCCACGGACGAGTCCGTGGGTTATTCTCGGTCTTTCAGTCCTGACAAGGAGTGGCAATGGCGATACTGTTGACGTTCATGTTTTTGTTTGCGATTGCTACCTGGCTGCTGGCCAAATGGCGCGGCCGGCACGGCGGCGTGTGGTTCGGCATCGGCCTGTTCCTGGGGCCGTTCGCCTTGCTGGCGGTGGCGGCCTTGCCGCCAGTACCGCAGCGCTAAATCCTGATCTGGCACGTAAAAAACCCGCAAGCTGCGGGTTTTTTTACGTCTGCAGGCAGGACGGGTTTATGCCTTGCCAGCCAGCTTCTCGACCACTGGCGCCAGCGCGGCCGGACGGCAGCCGAACGAGGCCAGACGGCCTTGCGCATCTGGCGCCAGGTCCAGGTCGTAAGGCAGGCGGCCTGCCACCAGCCACAGTGTGTCTTGCGGCAGGGCTGCCACCAGACGGCGCTGGCCGTCGACGAACATGGCGTTATACGTCTGCAGCACGATTTGCTGCGCACCTTGCGCGAAGGCGATGGCGGCGTCGACTTCATCGTCCAGCGCTTCGGCCGACAGCGCATATTCGCGCACGTCCAGTCCCGCTTCCAGCAGCGCCGGCAGCATGGAGCTGCGCGCTTCCTTGTTGCGGCCCAGCGCCACTTCGTCGATTTCGCTGCGCGAACGCACTTCCACCGTGATCAGGGTAACGGGCTTGCTGGCGTCGAGTGCGCGGAATTGGCCTGCCACGCGCAGCGCGGCTTTTTGCAGCTGGTGCGACAGGGCCATGGCTTCTGGCTGCATCAGCGCAGGCGGCGCCACCGGGCGTTCGCGCCAGCCGTGCACGGCCTGCACGCGTTTGAGTTCAGCCACGCGCGCCAGTGCTTCATCGATGCGGGCGATCTCGATCTCGCCCTTTTCCACCGCTTGCAGCACGGCCTCGATGGCGGCGTGCTGCTGTTCTTCACGGTGCGAGATGAGCACGATGTCGGCGCCTGCCTGCAAGGTGGCAATCGCGCCCTTGGGGATGCCGATGCCTTCCGAGATGGCGGCCATTTCCAGGCAGTCCGAGATCACCACGCCCTGGTAGCCCATTTCACCGCGCAGCAAGTCGGTCAGCACGGCTTTCGACAGGGTGGCCGGCACGCTGGTGTCGGCTTCGAAGGCGGGGAAAACCACGTGCGCCGTCATGATGGCATCGACCCCGCCGGCAATCGCCGCCCGGAATGGCGCCAGTTCCACCGCGTGCAAACGCGCTTTATCGTGCGGCACCAATGCCATCGCGTAGTGCGTATCGACGGCCGTGTCGCCGTGGCCAGGGAAGTGTTTGGCGGTGACGGCTATGCCGCTGGCGCGCTGGCCACGCATGGCGGCCGTGCCGTATTCGATGACGGTGTCGGCGTCTTCACCGTAGGCGCGTACGCCGATCACGGGATTGAGGCGGTTGTTGTTCACGTCGAGCACGGGCGCGAGCAGCATGTTGATGCCGATCTGGCGCATCTCGTCGCCGCTGACACGGTTCATGCGTTCACAGTCTGCGACCGAACCGGCAGCCTGGAAGGCCATCGCGGCCGGAATCGGCGTGACGCCCTGCTCGATGCGCATCACCATGCCGCCTTCCTGGTCGATGGAAATGAGCAGCGGCGTGTCGGACACTTCCGCATTGATTTCCTGCAGTTCGCGGCACAGCGCGGATACTTGCGCCGGCGTGTGCACATTGCGGCGGAACAGGATCACGCCGCCCACTTTTTTCTGCCGTATCAAGGCCTTGATATGGTCGTTCGCCTGCAAGGCATCGAAGCCCACCATGAATAACTGTCCTACTTTTTCCCGCAACCCCTGCTCCATTACTGCTCCTCCGTCTGTGTTTTATGCTGCCGATGATGAATGTGATGCTATGTCAGTCTTGCCAGTCGCGCAGGCCCAGCAATTGCTCGCCCAGCGCACTCAATTGCGCCATATGATACTTTTTTTGCTCCCACTGGCGGGGATCGCCGTGCAGGCTGTAGCCTTCGGGCGCCAGCCGCTCGCGCCACGCGCGGATGCGCCAGTCGCGCAGGGCCGTGTTGTCGGGCTGCGCGGGCATCATGGAAATGTATTGTGCCAGCCTGACCTTGTCCTTCGATGTATTTTGCCGTATGCCGTGGCATAGCTTGCTATTGAAGATCAGCAAATCGCCTTTCTGCAGCGGCACGCGGACTTTTTCCAGCTTTGCCACGTCGGGCCGGTACCAGTCCCAGTTTGCCGGCTGCTCGCGCCGCCATGTCTCGTAGTTGCGGAACAGTTCAGGGATGCAGATGAAACCGCCCACTTCCTCATCCGTCTGGTCGCTGATGGACAGCACGCCCTGCACATTTTGCGGGTCCGTATCGGGATCGTAATCCCAGTGCATGAAGCTCTTGAATTCAAAGCCCGGTTCCGGCGGCAGGTTGAAATTCATGCGGTCGATCGAGACCCACAGCTTGTGCGTGCCCCACACGTCGGCAAAGGCATCGTGGATGCGCTGCGTCTGGCGCGTGTCCCACAGATACTGGTGGTGGTACAGCTCTATCATGCCGGCGTTGAAACTGAGCTCATTTTTTTTCAACAGCGATTTGGCAGGCGGATACCAGGTCGATGGATCGGCCGGATCGAGCTCCTCGAATTCCCACATCAATTGCTCCAGGCGCGCGACCTTGTCCAGTTCCGCCGCCTGCCTGATGACCACATAACCATTGTGGCGCCAGAAGGCCCAGTCGGCTTCGGACAGCACGCGCAGGGGGGCACCATCTGCACGCGTATTCAGGCGAAACGCCTGTTTGGCCACCGTCGACAGGTTGCGCGTGGCGATGCTGTTCTTGTCGATGCTGTCGATAGTTTTCATGTCACGCTCCTCGGTGATGTCAGGTCATAGGCGAGAAAATGCAGGCGGTCGAAAAATACGGCATAGGCGTCGTCGTAGCGGCCCAATGCCACGAAACCCTGTTTCAGATAGATGGCCAGGGCGTCGCCCTGCTCCCACACGGCCAGCACGATGCGCCGGCTGTTTTTTTCCTGCGCCAGCGCGCGCAGGCGGGTCAACAGGGCATGGAACAGGCCCTGGCCCCGATACCCTTCCTCGATGGCCAGGCTGGCCACGAACAGGTCGTCGGGGCGGGCATGGGCGTCGATAAAGGCTTCGTACCCGGCGTCCATGGCGCGCATCTCATCGCGGTAATGCGAGACGGCCGGCAGCGCGGCGTAGTCGGCGATGGTGGCTGCGTTATAAAAGCCCGTGAAGCGCTCCTGTCCATCGATCATGGCTTCGATATGGCCCAGGTAGGGATCGATGTTCTGGCGCTGCTGCAGGGCCACCAGCGGCAGTCCCAGCTTGTTGGCGTACGAGCAGTACTCCAGGTAGCTGGTGGCAAATAGCAGGGCCGCCATGCGCGTGCGTTGCGCCGCGCTGGTGGCGCTGCCGGGGATAAAGTGGATTGGCGTTGTCACTGTTGCCTCGTTAGCTCTGTGGGCGCTTGGCCGCGTGTCTTGCGCCAGAAATTGCCACGTTCGATATGCTCGGCATTCTTGCTGATCAGGTAAGCGCCAAACAGGGCGTTCACGCGGTCCAGCTTTTCATCGTCGGACAGGAAGGAATAGTAGTGGCAGCTGGCCGGTTCCGCGCGCAGCTGCGGCGCATAAGCCATGCGCGGCACTTCCTCGCTGCGGCAGATCTGCACCAGCCGTTCCAGTTCCATCGCATCGTCGAGCTGCCAGCCGCGCGCTTCCAGCGCAGCGATGCAGGTTTCATAGCTGCGCCGCTCGTCCGGGTCCAGCGGCACGGGTGCATTGGTGAAAGCGTCGACCACCAGGCGCATGCCATGCACGCCGCTGATCATGGTTTCGGTGTGCGGCTCGTGCAGCACGGAATGGGCCTGGGCGATGGCGTCGTAGCTAATCAGACTCTCTCCCAGGCTTTCCTTCCAGACGCCGTAGGTGGCGTCATGCAGGGCCGTGGCGTAGCGGCGCGCCGGCTGCGGCTGCAGGCGCTTGTCGGGCACGTCCGATGGCATGGCCAGCAGCTTGCTGCACATCTGGCGCACGATGGCCCGCACGGAGGGGTCTTTCTTCTTGGCCACCAGCACGCCGTTTTCATCGTTGATCAGATTCATCCAGCTGACCACGCAGCGCCGCAGCTTGCCAGTGCGCACATCGCGCCGGAAATGCGTGTAGTCAGGCACCTCCGGCTTGGCCAAAAAGATGGTGGCCGACTTGTAGGGCATGGTATCGACGTCGATATAAATGCCGCCATATTCCTGCAGTATCAGCAGGCGGAAAAAGTCGGCCAGGTTGACGAAATAGCGCTGCGCATGCAAGCGGCGCAGCAAGGGCAGCTGCGCCGGCGCCAGGCGCGCGGCCAGCTTTTCCAGGTTGCAGACGCGGTGCACATGGCGGCCCGCTGCATAGTGGCCCAGTTGATAATCAACGCCAGTTCCCGCACCGTCGTCCGGCGTAAAAGCCGGGTCGTCACGCAGTTGCGCGCCATCCCAGACCCACAGCTTGAAGCCGTAATGGAAATCCTCGGCGGGCATCACGTCATCGATGGCGGCTTGCCATTGATTGACGGCTTGCGCAGCCACCGGCGGCAGGCTGCCGCCCATCCAGATGCGGTGGATGATGCGTTCGCCGTCCTCCATCTGCCGCGTGGGGATGCCCAGCAACGAAGACGTGCGCCGGGCGTCGAACAAATGAAAGTGCTGGCGCACCTGTTGCTGCAATTGGGCCAGGTGGACGCGGTAGCGCTCCTGCAGGGTGCGCAGCCAGGCATGGCCATTGTTCTGGCTGACGTACTGCAGGCCGCAATACAGTTCCCACTTTTTGCAGGCGAGGAAATCGGACTTCAGGTTCTTCATCAATACTTCGTACTCGAGATCGAAATGCGCCATGCATGCTCCTCTCTGTCGGCGTCAGTAAAAAAGTCAGGCTCCGGAAGCGGCATGGGCCAGGCGCGTCTGCTGCGCCTCGTGCCGGCGCACGAACAGCAGCAGGCCTAAATAAATGCACACGGCCAGCGGCACGTTGAACAGCGCGTAGGTGGAGATCGAATAGCCGTAGCGGTCGCACACCAGGTTGTACAGTTCCAGGCCGGCCGCGATATACACGCAATACAAGAGGCTCATGGCCGACGAGGTCAGGCTCATCGAGACACCGGTGGCCATCAGCGACAGGCGTATCAGCGAACCGTTGAACAGGCCGAAACCGGCGGAAAAGATGAACATGCAGGCGATAAACAAATGGCCGGAGTCGCGCAGCAAGCCGGCCCCCAGCAAGCCGATGATGGCCAGCGCGCCGCCCTGGCGTATCAGCCTCTCCAGCTGCAGCTTTTTGCCCAGGCGCTGGATCGCCACGCTGCTGACGATAAAGCCCGTGAAGATCACGCACTGGTAGACGATATAGGTGGTGTGGGACGCTTGCATATGCTCCATGACCAGCACGGGCGACAGGCCTATCCAGGCTGTCAGCGGCGTGATCGAGATGGCGGCAATGAAGATGCCGAACATGAACGTACGGTTGCGCACGATGGTCAGATAGCTGTCGCGCACCTTGGCCAGCTCGAATTTTCCTGGCGAGATCAGGCCCGTGGGCATGAACTTGTACAGGCCTATCCAGGCGATGGTCCCCAGCAGCAGCGAGACGCCGAAAATGGCTTGCCACGGCAGCACGTGGATGATGCCGCTGCCGATCACGGGGCCGATCAGCGGCGCAAACACGGTGGTGTTCGACAAAATGGCGGTCAGCTTGACAGCGTCGCTGTCGTCGAACAGTTCATGGATCATGGCGTAGCCGATGAAGATGAAGCAGGAACCCATGCCCTGGAAAAAACGCGCGATCAGGAACTGGTTGATATTGCTGACAAAAGGAATCGCCAGGGTGGCCAGCAGGAAGAGGGCATTACCGACCAGCATGACCTTGCGCTTGCCGACCTTGTCGGCGATGGGACCGAGGAAGATCTGCAGCATGCTGCCGCCCAGGATGTACAGGCTCAACGAAAAACTGATGTTGCGGTTGGAAGCGTTGAACTCTTTGACCACTTGCAGCATGGCCGGCATGATCATGTCGTTCGACAGATAGACGGTGAGCTCGTACAAGATGAAAAACATCGCGAAGTACAGCAAATGCTTTCTTTTTTCGAACATTTTTTTACCTGCAAGAGTAGTCCCAGCGATCGTCTCCCCTGCCGCACTACCCTGGAAGTGGTATTAAGGTGGCAGGTTATACCCTATATTTGGTATTTGATTGGATTCTATAATAACTCAAGTGGTTATTAGGTGGTATTAATTTTAAGCACGCGAAAACAGGCCGCCGTATGGGCAAAGCCAGCATCAGGCCAGAGGGGAAATAGGGAACGAGGGCGGGAAAATACAAGCTGGGCAGCGTGGCTGCCCAGCAACAGCAGAGAGAAATACTTAGGCTAATTGCTGGAACGACTCTGCCTGTGCTTTTGGCCAGTACAGGCCAAACACGGGCGGCAGTTGTGGCAGCTGGCTGGGATCGAGCAATTGGCCTGCTTCGAGGAAGGGCAGCAGGGCCGAAACCAGGCGTACCTGGTTGGGCGAGATGCGCCGCACCAGGTGGTGCGGGCGCAGGTCTTGCGGATGCTGCAGGCCGGCGGCGGCGATCAGTTCGGCCAGCGCCTTCATGGTGTTTTGATGGAAGTGGGCGACGCGCGTGATCTTGTCGTTCACTACCAGCGCGCGCTGGCGCTGCGGGTCTTGCGTGGCCACGCCCGTGGGGCAGCGGTCCGTGTGGCAGCTTTGCGACTGGATGCAGCCCAGCGCAAACATGAAGCCGCGCGCCGAATTGCACCAGTCGGCGCCCAGCGCCAGCAGGCGGGCGATGTCGAAGGCGGTAATGATCTTGCCCGAGCAGCCGATCTTGATCTTGTCGCGCAAGTTGGCGCCCACCAGCGTGTTATGCACCAGCACCAGCGCTTCCTGCAGCGGCGTGCCCACATGGTCGGTAAATTCCACAGGCGCGGCGCCCGTGCCGCCTTCGCTGCCGTCGACGACGATGAAGTCGGGCGTGATGCCGGTAGCCAGCATGGCTTTGACGATGCCGAAAAATTCCCACGGGTGGCCGATCGCCAGTTTGAAACCGGTCGGTTTGCCGCCCGACAGATTGCGCAGGCGCTCGATAAAATGCAGCATGGCCAAAGGCGTGGAAAACGCGCTGTGGGCCGCCGGCGAGACGCAATCCTCGCCCACCATCACGCCGCGTGTGGTGGCGATTTCGATGGTCACCTTCGGCCCTGGCAGCACGCCGCCATGACCGGGCTTGGCCCCCTGCGACATTTTGAGTTCGATCATTTTGACCTGGTCCGAGCTGGCGTTGGCGATGAAGCGCTCTTCGGAAAACGTGCCGTCCTGGTTGCGGCAGCCGAAGTAGCCGGAACCGATTTCCCAGACCAGGTCGCCGCCGTTTTCGCGGTGGTAGGGGCTGATGCTGCCTTCGCCCGTATCGTGCATGAAACCGCCGCTGCGCGCGCCGCCGTTCAGCGCCAGGATGGCATTGGCCGACAGGGCGCCAAAGCTCATCGCCGAGATATTGAAGACGCTGGCCGAATACGGTTTCGCGCGCGGGCAGTCCGGGTGGTTGCCGATCTCGATGCGGAAATTATGTTCCGTCACCTTGGCCGGGGCGATGGAATGGTTGATCCATTCATAGCCGGCCTCGTACACATTGAGCTGGGTGCCGAAAGGCTGCTTGTCGGTCTGCTCCTTGGCGCGCTGGTAGACGATGCTGCGCTGGCTGCGCGAAAACGGCGTCGCTTCCGTGTCGCTCTCAAGGAAGTACTGGCGGATTTCGGGGCGTATGCTCTCGAACAGGAAGCGGAAATGGGCGAGGATGGGATAGTTGCGGCGCAGCGCGCGGCGGGTTTGCAGCATGTCGCTGATGCCCAGCAGGGTCAGCGCACCGGCCAGTACCGGCAGCCAGTAATGATCGTAGAAAAACAGGGAAAGAACAAAGATGGCGGCCGTCGCAAAAAAGGTCAGGTAGCGAAATGATACAAGCTGCATGGGCACTCCGGTAAGGTCAGACTGATAATGCCGAGTGTACCGGTGATTTGCAATGTTTGCCGCCACAGCTGGTAAACAACCGTGGCGGACTTGCTTATTGCGCCGCGCGTATGCGTGCGATGCGTTCGGCACTGGCCGGATGGCTGGACAGATAGGGCGGCGCATCACCGAGCTTGCCCAGCGCGACAAACACTTGCGCCAGGTGTTCCAGTGCGATGCCGTTCTGGCGCAGCATGGCGATCGCGTAGTCATCGGCTTCGCGCTCGACGTCGCGCGAATACTTCAGGTCCAGCAGCAGCGGCGGCAGGGCTGCCACCACGGTCGACACGTCGCCGAACAATAGCGCTGCGCCGGCGCCGACGGCCGAGGTCTGGATGATGCGCCGCGTCAGATGACGTTTTTGCAAATGTCCCAGTTCATGCGCCAGCACGCCCATGACAGCGTCGTCATCGGGCATCAGTTCCACCATTTCATCGGTCAGCACGATGTCGCCGGAAGGCAGGGCAAACGCGTTCGGGCCGATTCTGCTTTTGCGGAAAACGATGCGGTGCTGCGGCATGTCGTCGCCTGGCACGGTCAGGCGGGCAAACCTGGCCCGCAAGGCTTGCTGGCGAGCCGCATCAAGTTCGCTGGGGGCGAATACGTGGCGGTCCAGCATGTCCAGCACGCCCTGGCCCAGTTGCCGTTCCACCGATTGGGGAACCGCGTACGCTGCCCCCTTGGCCACCAGCGGCAGCACATACAGATAGCTGAGCCACAGGGCCACGATGGTGGCGAATGTGGCCAGCAGGGCGCCGCGCCAGCTTTGCTGCAGCCGCACCACCCAGCCATCGCGGTGGCCGGTGTCGTGCAGCAGCTGGTTGAAAGCTGCCTGGTCGGCGATTTCCAGGTAGGCGCCATCGGGAAAGCTGACCTTGCGCACAGCGTGGCTGCTGCGCTCGGACACACGCAGCCCGTCCAGCGGACAACTGCGTTCGATGTCGCCCGCCAGCACCGCCACGCCATCGCGCACGCTCAGCGTTACCTGGTACAGGCGCGAGGTCTGGCCGTCGAAATAACGTGCCGGCACGGCCCCCGCGTCGTGCTCCATGGACGTCACAGCGACAGGTCGAAGTCCAGCAGGTCGACCATGCCTTCGCCAGTGGCGCTGACTTGCTCACCGGTGGCGGCGACAAAGTCGTCCAGGCTGCCGTGTGCCAGCAGGGAAGTCGCCTCCAGGCGGTATTTCAGCCAGCGCACGTGGGCGAAGGGCGTAAACAAGCCCAGGGTGATGACGATGCCCACCAGGTTGGTCAGCATGATGAAGGTGCTGCGGCCCCAGGTCAGGCGCGACTGGAACTGGTGCTGCTGCAGGCGCGTGTGGTTCCAGATCAGGTTCTGGATCATGGTCAGGAACAGCGGCAGCACGATAAAGGCCCATGCGTACAGGGCGGCGATGGCGCCAAAGATGCTGCCCGCCTTGCCTGCAGCACCTGCATTGCTGGCGAAAGCGGCAAACACGCTGGCAAACACAAAGCCGATCAGCACAATGAAGCCGGCCAGCAGCAGTGCAAAGAACAGCAGATAGGTTTTGTAGAAGCTGCCGACGCTGGCGTCAAAGCTGAAGTGGCTGGTGCCGAAACGGCTTTGCGTGTGCTGGAAGCGTTTTACGCGCTGGTGCAGGAAAGGCGTCAGCAAGCCGGCCGTGAAGGTATTCAGGATGGGCAGCCACAGGAAGTATTTATAGGCCTCCCTGGCCGTGCCGCCAAAGCCGAAGCGGATGCCGCGGTAGCTGGTGTTGTACAGCTTGAATTGCAGGCTTTTCCAGACCAGCCAGGGCAGCACGGCCATCATCAGCAGCAGCATGACGAAGCCGATCAAGGGGGAAATCTGGAAGGCGATGTTGTAGCCGGCGATCAGCACCAGCGCGGTGATGCGGCCCTTGAGGATGGCGACGGCATTGCCGTGGTACTCGAAGCTGCCACCGGCCAGGTGGGTGCTGGAATAGAAATAACGGTTGCGGCGCACCTTGGCCCAGGCGGAATAAATCCCCAGCGTGACGATGCTTAATAACAGGTTGACGATCCAGATACGGAAGTATTCGCTGCCGGTAGCGCTGAAGGTGATGGCTTCGCGCCTGGTATTGTTGTTGACATCGACATCCACGAGAGTTTCCTTACTTGTTGGAAACAAACAAGATAATCCAAACTTGAAAAGTTATCAATTGTAAACTCTCTTTTTGTCTCGATGGCCATGGCGCACTATGCCGCGCCACGCTCCGGCCGTCCCGGCTATACTGGCTTTCCACTTTTGCCTGAGGCCTGCGCCATGATCGTCGTCCACCATTTGAACAATTCGCGCTCGCAGCGCGTGCTGTGGCTGCTGGAAGAGCTGGGCCTGGAATACGAGATCAAGCGCTATCAGCGCGATCCCAAGACCATGCTGGCGCCCGCCTCGCTCAAAGCCGTGCACCCGCTGGGCAAGTCGCCGGTCATCACCGATGGTGTCAATACCATCGCCGAATCGGGCGCCATCATCGAATATCTGCTGGAGCGCTATGGCAAGGGTAGGCTGGTGCCGCCCGCCGGCACGCCAGAAAAGCTGCGCTGGACGTACTGGCTGCATTTCGCGGAAGGCTCGGCCATGCCGCCACTGCTGCTGAAACTGGTGTTCGACAAGGTGGAATCGTCGCCCATGCCCTTCTTCATCAAGCCGATCGCGCGCGGCATCGCGCAAAAGGTCAAGAGCAGCTTCATCCTGCCCAATATCAGCAGCCAACTGGCGTATATGGAAGCGGAACTGGATGCCAGCACCTGGTTTGCGGGAAATGAATTTAGCGCCGCCGATATCCAGATGAGCTTTCCGCTGGAAGCGGCCGCCTCGCGCGCGGGACTCGATGCGCGGCTGCCAAAACTGACGGCGTTTTTACAGCGCATCCATGCACGGCCTGCCTACCAGCGTGCGCTGGAAAGAGGCGGGCCTTATGACTTTGCCAAATAGCCTGGGCCTTATCGTGGGGCCATACGGTAAAATGCACGATTCAATCAGCATCACACTACCGCATGGCCCGACTCCTCGCTATCGACGGCTTGAATATCGTACGCCGCGTCTACGAAGCCAGTCCTGAACCCGATTCCGACCTGAAGGCGGAGATCGCGCTGCGCCATGCGCTGTCGTCGTTCCGTACCCTCATCAACGATCACGAACCGACGCATATCCTGCCCGCCTTCGATTTTGGCGGCCCTACCTGGCGCCACGCGCTGTATGCGGGCTACCGCGAAGGGCGCCAGCCCATGCCGCAAGTGCTGCGCGACGCCTTGCCCGGCTTTTATGACACCCTGAGCAGCTTCGGCCTGCATGTGGTCAGCATCCCTGAAGTCGAGGCCGACGACGTGATCGGCACGGCCGTCATGCGCTGGCTGCACCAAGGACGCGGCGCAGCCGTGATCGCCACCACCGACAAGGATTTGCACGGCTTGATCGCGCATGGCGCGCTGGTATGGGACCACTTCAAGGGTGTCTGGCACGACCATGCCTGGGTAGAGAAAAAATTCGGCGTACCGCCTGAGCTGCTGCCCGACTTGCTGGCGCTGATGGGCGACGTCACCGACAGCATCCCCGGCGTGGCCAAGATCGGCTTGAAAACAGGCGCCAAACTGTTGCGCGCCTACGGCAATATCGACGCCGTAATGGCTGGCGCAGGCATTTTGCCGGGCGCACTCGGTGAAAGCCTGCGGAATGAGCGCGAAATACTGTATCTTTCAAGAAAGTTAGTGGCGCTGAAAACGGACGTCACTTTAGGCGTGACCTGGAACAAGCTGGCCTGGGAAAAGTAGCGCTGCGCGGTAAGCCGTAATAGCAAACAAGGAAAGTAATCATGATGTTAAAGGCAGTCCTGATCGACAGCAGCGCCGTGGCGCGCGGCCTGCTCAATACGGTGCTGATCGATGGCGGCTACGATGTGTGCGGCCAGACGCATACCAGCGCGCTGGGGCTGGCGCTGCTGGTCAAGCATCGCCCGCACTTCGTCTGTATCGCGCGCGAACAGGTGGAAGATGGCAGCAATGTGGTGCAGGCCATCCGCGAGCAGTATCCGAAGACGCTCATTTTCATGGTGTCGGGCGGCATTGACGCCGCCTCGCTGCAGGCTGCCCACGCGATGGGCGTGTCTGGCTTTATCGTCAAGCCCTTCATGGCCGATACGGTCCTGAAAACCGTGCGCAATACCGTCATTGCGATGGTGCGCAAGCAGCAGGCGCTGGCCGCCGCACAGGCGGCAGCACAGCCATCACAGGAATCAGGCCAGGCCGGTTGAGCTGGCGATAATCCCGCCGCCCAGGCAGACGTCGCCGTCATACAGCACGGCCGACTGGCCAGGTGTGACGGCCCATTGCGCCTGGTCGAAGGCCAGGCTGAAGTGTTCCAGTCCCTCCGGCTGCAGCTGGCAAGCCACGTCGGCCTGGCGGTAGCGCGTCTTGGCGGACAGGATGCCCGCCTGCGGCGCGCCGCCTGCGATCCAGCTGGCCTGGTCGGCGCTGAGTGCGGGTGACAGCAGCCACGGATGGTCATGGCCCTGCACCACGTACAGGGTGTTGTTGACGATATCCTTGCGCGCCACATACCAGGCGTCGCTGCTGCCGTCGGCGTTCTGGTAGGACTTCACGCCGCCGATGCCGATGCCCTTGCGCTGGCCCAGGGTATAAAAACTCAGCCCCACGTGTTCGCCCACGGTCTTGCCGTCCGATGTTTTCATCGGGCCCGGCTTGTACGACAGGTAGCGGTTCAAAAATTCACGGAAAGGGCGCTCGCCGATGAAGCAGATGCCGGTCGAATCCTTTTTCTGCGCGTTCGGCAGGCCCAGTTTCTCGGCGATCTTGCGCACTTCCGTTTTCGGGATTTCACCAAGCGGGAACAAGGTCTTGGACAATTGCGCCTGGTTCAAACGGTGCAGGAAGTAGCTTTGATCCTTGCTGGCGTCGACGGCTTTCAGCAGTTCGTAGCGGCCCGCGTCCGTCGGCGACTGGCGCACGCGCGCATAGTGGCCAGTGGCGATCAGGTCGGCGCCCAGGGTCATGGCGTGGTCGAGAAAAGCCTTGAACTTGATTTCGGCGTTGCACAGCACATCGGGGTTCGGCGTGCGGCCAGCCTGGTATTCGCGCAGGAAGTCGGCGAACACGCGGTCCTTGTATTCGGCGGCAAAGTTGACCGCTTCGATATCGACGCCGAGCACGTCGGCCACGCTGGCCGCGTCGATCCAGTCCTGGCGCGTCGAGCAGTATTCGCTGTCGTCGTCGTCTTCCCAGTTTTTCATGAACAGGCCGATGACTTCATAGCCTTGTTCCTTCAGCATCCATGCCGCGACCGAGGAATCGACCCCGCCTGACATACCGATCACGACTTTCTTCTTGCTCATCTTGCTTTCCAGTGTACTTTAAATAATATTTCTATGCGCGGGTCTACGCACTATTGAAAACCGACGCATGCGTGTGCAGCAGCGCCAGCGGCGCGCGCCGGCCCGCCAGGTATTCATCCACGCACTGCAGCACCAGCGGGCTGCGATGGCGTTCCTGGCATGCGGCCAGTTCGTCGCGCGTCATCCACAGGGTACGGATGATGCCTTCGTCCAGCGGCCGGTCGTGCTGCGTGCCGGCCGTGCCGCAAAAGGTGAAGCGCAAATAAGTCACATCCTCGCCCGTGCGCAGCGAGCGGTAGCGCGACATATACATGCCAACCAGCGCCGTGGGGTGGAAATCGTAGGCCGCTTCTTCCAGCGTTTCGCGTATCACCGCCTGCTCGAGCGACTCGAACGGATCGAGGTGGCCGGCCGGTTGATTCAGCTTGATGCCTTCGCTGGTCTCTTCTTCGATCAGTAAAAACAGGCCATCTCGCTCGACGATAGCGGCGACGGTGACAGAGGGTTTCCAGATTCTCGGCATGATTCCATCCTTGAAAGAGCCGACATTTTATCTTGTTCTGCGCGCGCGGTTTGAACCCGGCCTTCAGTTGCGCGGACATATTGATAAATGACAACGTTTTAGCAAATAGCGGCGGGAGGCACTGACGGGCAGGCCGGTGCTTGCACTAGCATGTAGCAGCTGGCGGCAAGGCGCCCGCTGCGCCCGTCAATATAGGCGCTCCGCGTGGTCAAAACAAGCGTGCACGCACAGTAGGTTGTGGTGAAATTGACACAAATTTTCTTTGGCCGAAGCAGCCGGGTAGCTGCCAGAACAGATGAAGTGTTGATGGGAGAAATTAGTGCTAGATGTCTAGAAGTTGCTGGTTGATAAACGTTTTATGTACAGCTTTCCATGTTAGATTCTACTTACTTGTCACTAGCGGAGGCGTCATGAGGATAGGAATACCGGCTGAAACACGGCCAGGGGAGACGCGGGTGGCGGCAACGCCCGAGACAGTCAAGAAGTTGGCAGCCAAGCATCAGATCATCGTGCAAACGGGAGCGGGCTTGCATGCCTCGATCCCCGATGAAGCCTACCTCGCCGCCGGTGCGCAGATAGGCACTGCGGCCGACGCCTATGGCAGCGCCATCGTGCTCAAGGTGCGCGCACCCGACGCCGGGGAACGCGCGCTGATGGCCAGTGGCACGGTGTTGATCGGCATGCTGAACCCATTTGATGCCGACAATATCGCCGCCATGGCCACGGCCGGCCTGTCGGCCTTTGCGCTGGAAGCCGTGCCGCGCATCACGCGCGCCCAATCGATGGACGTGCTGTCCTCGCAAGCCAATATCGCCGGCTACAAGGCGGTGCTGGTGGCGGCCAATACCTACCAGCGCTTCATGCCGATGCTGATGACGGCGGCCGGCACCGTCAAGGCGGCGCGCGTGCTGATCATGGGCGTGGGCGTGGCCGGTTTGCAGGCGATTGCCACGGCCAAGCGCCTGGGCGCCGTGATCGAAGCATCCGACGTGCGCCCGCCCGTCAAGGAACAAGTGGAATCCTTGGGCGCCAAATTTCTCGACGTGCCCTTCCTCACCGACGAAGAAAAGGAAATCGCCAAGGGGAGCGGTGGTTATGCGCGCGCCATGCCGGCCGACTGGATGCGGCGCCAGGCCGAACTGGTGCACGAACGGGCCAAACTGGCCGACATCATCATCACCACCGCGCTGATCCCGGGCCGCGCCGCGCCGGTGCTCATTTCCGAAGAAACGGTGAAAGCCATGAAGCCGGGTTCCGTCATCGTCGACCTGGCCGTGGAGCAGGGCGGTAACTGCCCGCTGTCCGAACTGGGCAAGACGGTGCTGAAACATGGCGTCTACATCGTCGGCGAAGCTAACCTGGCGACCCTGGTAGCGGCCGATGCTTCGGCCCTGTACGCGCGCAATGTGCTCGATTTCCTCAAGCTGATCATCGACAAGGACGATCAACTGCTGATCGACCGCGAGGATGACATCATCAAGGCCAGCCTGGTGTGTGCTGATAACACGATTTTACGCAACTAAGTTACGAAAATAATGAGTACAGGGAGAAGCGCATCATGGAAATCAGTCACACCATCACCAATTTGATCATCTTCGTGCTGGCCATTTATGTGGGCTACCACGTCGTCTGGACCGTTACGCCAGCGCTGCATACGCCGCTGATGGCTGTCACCAACGCCATTTCCGCCATCATCATTGTCGGCGCCATGCTGGCGGCCGGCCTGACGGAAGGCTTGCTGGCGCAGGTGGCCGGCACCGTGGCCGTGGCGCTGGCCGCCGTCAATGTGTTTGGCGGCTTTTTGGTCACGCAGCGCATGCTGGAAATGTTCCGTAAAAAAGAGCCGAAGGCCAAGCAAGGAGACAAGGCATGAGCGATCCCATGAGCTTCATCAGCATGAATCTGGTGACGATGATGTATCTGATCGCTTCCGTGTGCTTCATCCAGGCCTTGAAAGGTTTGTCGTCGCCATCGACGGCGCGCCGTGGCAATGCCTTCGGCATGACGGGCATGGCGATTGCCGCCGTCACTACCGTGGCCCTGATCCTGAAACTGAAAGAACAGCAAACGGGCGGCCTGGGCTTGCCGCTGGTCGTGCTCGGCATCGTGGTGGGCGGCGTGATCGGCACCTATCTTGCGAAGACAGTTGAAATGACCAAGATGCCGGAACTGGTGGCGGCCATGCATTCGCTGATTGGCTTAGCCGCTGTCTGCATCGCCGTGGCAGCCGTGTCCGAACCGTGGGCCTTCAATATTGCCAAACATGGCGAGGCGCTGCCGCTGGGTAACCGCTTCGAACTGTTCATCGGCACTTTTGTGGGCGCCATCACGTTCTCTGGTTCCGTGATCGCCTTCGGCAAGCTGTCGGGCAAATACAAGTTCCGCCTGTTCCAGGGCGCGCCTGTCAGCTTCAAGGGCCAGCACATGCTCAATCTGGTGCTGGCGCTGGTGATGGTCGCGCTGGGCCTGGTGTTCTGCTTCGCCGATGGTGCGCAGCCTGCGTGGACGCCATTCATCATCATGGCCCTGATCGCCTTTGCGCTGGGCGTGCTGATCATCATCCCGATCGGCGGCGCCGACATGCCGGTGGTGGTGTCGATGCTGAACAGTTATTCGGGCTGGGCGGCGGCCGGCATCGGCTTTTCGCTGAATAACTCGATGCTGATCATCGCCGGCTCGCTGGTGGGTTCTTCCGGTGCGATCCTGTCCTACATCATGTGCAAGGCCATGAACCGCTCGTTCTTCAATGTGATTCTGGGCGGCTTCGGCGGCGATGCGCCGCAAGCGGGCAGTGGCGCGGCGCAGGAACAGCGCCCTGTGAAAGCCGGTTCTGCCGATGATGCCGCCTTCATCATGGGCAATGCGGAAACCGTCATCATCGTGCCCGGCTACGGCCTGGCCGTGGCGCGCGCCCAGCATTCGCTCAAGGAACTGGTGGAAAAACTCACCCACAAGGGCGTCACCGTCAAGTATGCGATCCACCCGGTGGCGGGCCGCATGCCGGGCCATATGAACGTGCTGCTGGCCGAAGCCGAAGTGCCATACGACCAGGTGTTCGAGATGGAAGACATCAACGGCGAATTCGGCCAGACCGACGTGGTGCTGGTGCTGGGCGCGAACGACGTCGTCAACCCGGCCGCCAAAGACCCGAAATCGCCGATTGCCGGCATGCCGATTTTGGAAGCCTACAAAGCCAAGAGCATCATCGTCAACAAGCGCTCGATGGCGTCCGGTTATGCGGGTCTGGACAATGAGCTGTTCTACCAGCCGAACACCATGATGGTGTTTGGCGACGCGAAGAAGGTGATCGAAGATATGCTCAAGGCCGTCGAGTAAACGGTTCTTTTTCACCGGTCGGCCCGCCATTGCGCGGGCCATTTTTTATACCTTCAGCGCCGGCCGTACATCATCAATTCCGCCAGCGTCTTGCGTGCCGGGCTGACGATATCGAGCAGTCCCAGCGACAAGCCCAGCAGCCCTTGCGCGGGTGCTGCGCCCGTGAAGATGCGGGCCATGGTATCGGTGATGCGCACGGTCGTGCCGCGGTCGGCCTGGCGCAAGCCGGCGTAGCGTGACAAGCCTGCCGGGCTGCTGTCCTGCACCAGCACGCGCGCCAGCACGGCGGCGTCGCGCAGGCCCAGGTTCAGGCCCTGGCCAGCGACCGGGTGCAGGGTTTGCGCCGCATTGCCGATGGCGGCCGTGCGCGCCGTGCCGCCTGCCTGCGCGTTCAGACCCAGCCGATACGCCAGGCGCGGCGTTGCGTGCATAAAGCGTCCCATGCGGCTGCCGAAGGCGGTGTCCAGGCGGGCCAGAAAGGCCGCGTCGTCGAGGGCCAGCAATTGTTCGGCGCGCGCCGGTGGCACGCACCAGACCAGCGCATAGCCATCGTCTTGCGGCAGCAGGGCCAGCGGGCCTTCATCGGTGAAGCGTTCGTAGGCGCGATGGGCGATGGGGCTGCTGACGCGCACGTGGGCGATGATGGCGCTCTGGCCGTAGTCGCGGGTGAGGCGGCGCTCTTGCTGCTGGCCAAACAGGCCGCCCTCGGCCTGCACCAGCAGCTTCGTACGCAAGCTTGACGCGGCGCCATCCTGGTCGATAGCGATGCTGACGCCATCCGCATCTTCTGCATTCCCTGTCACCAGCGCCGGGCGTACGCTGGCGATGCCCAGCCTTTCGCACACGTCGGCCAGCACGCTGACCACGGCGCCATAACGCGCCACGTAGCCGAGTGCTTCCACCGTGTGTTCGCTGCGGTCCAGCAGGCTGCGGCCGAAATGGCCGCGGCGCGAAACGTGGATCTGGTGGATCGGCGTCGCTTCGACGGGCCAGGCGCCTGCCGCTTCCAGGATCTGGCGGCTGCCATGCGACAGCGCGATGGTGCGCGGGTCGCGTCTGGCTTGCGCTATGGATTTGGCGTCGAGCAGGGCGATGCCGCCGGCATGTGATCCGCCTTGCACCAGCAGCGCGGCCAGCGCCATGCCGACCGGGCCGGCGCCGCAGATAGCGAGATCGTAATCGTAAGAGGGCGGTGTATGCATGCTACGGCTTTGTGTGTGACATCAGTTGTTCGATTTCAGCGACGCTTTTGGGCGCCGTGCTGAAAATTTCATGGCCTTGCGGCGTGACCAGCACATCATCCTCGATGCGGATGCCGGTATGCCAGAACCGCTCGGGCACGCCGGGGCCGGGGCGCACATAGATGCCCGGTTCCACCGTCAGCACCATGCCTGGCGCCAAAGCGCGCCACGGCTTGCCGGCTGCACCGGTATCGCGGTAGGCGCCCACGTCATGCACGTCCATGCCCAGCCAGTGGCTGGTGCCGTGCATATAGAACGGCAGATAGCTTTTATCGGCGATGACGTCCTGCACGCTGCCATGCTGTTGCCGATCCAGCAGGTGCAGGTCCAGCATGCCCTGCGCCAGCACCTGCACGGCGGCTTCGTGGATGGCGCTTTGCGCACTGCCGGGGCGTATCACATCGAACGCCGCCTGCTGCGCCGCCAGCACCAGTTCATACAAGGCCTTTTGCGGCCCGCTGAAACGGCCGTTGACGGGATAAGTACGCGTGATGTCGGAGGCGTAGCCATCGAGTTCGCAGCCGGCGTCGATCAGCAGCAGGTCGCCATCGTTCAATACGGCGTTGTTGGCGCTGTAGTGCAGGATGCAGGCGTTGGCGCCACCGGCCACGATGGACGAATAGGCGGGGAACTGCGCGCCGTTGCGGCGAAATTCGTACAGCAGTTCCGCCTCGATCGCATATTCATGCAGGCCGGGGCGCGTGGCCCGCATGGCGCGCGCGTGGGCTGCGCTTGAAATATCTGCGGCGCGCCGCATCAGGACTTGTTCTTCGGCGTCCTTGAACAAACGCATGGCGTCGAGCATGCCGCTGATGTCATGTGCGCTGTTTGGTGCCGTGATGCCGCTGCGGGCTTTTTGCCGCACCTGCTGTAGCCACAGTTTGACTTGGGTATCCAGGCTGCCGCCCAGCGCGTAATACAGGGCTGGCGCATCGGCCAGCAGGTGCGCCATTTCCACGTCCAGTTCCTCGATGGGGAAGGCGGCATCGAAGCCAAAAGTGAGACGTGCCGCTTCTGGCCCATGGCGGAAGCCATCCCAGATTTCACGTTCGGTATTCTTGGCGCGGCAAAACAGGATGGCCCGCGCGGGCGCCGTGGCGCTGGCGGCGACCAGCGCCAGCGCGCTGTGCGGTTCCGTATAACCGCTGAGGTAATAGAAATAGCTGTCGTGGCGATACGGGTAATCGCAATCGCTGTTGCGCGCTACTTCGGGCGCCGTGGCGATGATGGCCACGCTGCCCGGCAGCATTTGCGCCATCAGCGCCGCGCGCCGTGCCGCGTAGTTGGCCATCATGCTGCGCTGGCCTTGCCAGTGATGCCGTTGAGCGCGTCCAGCTGTTTCGGCGTGCCCACATTGGTCCATTCGCCTGGATAGATTTCGCCGCCTATGCGGCCCAGGTCTGCATATTTGCGCAGCAGATCGCCGAGTCCCGCGTGGCTGCCTGGCGTAATGCCGTCGAACATTTCGGGACGGTAGACACCGATGTTGCCGAACGTCCATTTTGGCGTGTCCGTATTGTTGATTGAATACAAGGTCAAACCGAAGTCGCCCTTGCGATGATGCTCGGGATTGGGTACCAGGTAAGTCCAGGCGATGTCGCGCTGGTCGGCCGGGTAGGGCGTGCCCAGCACATCCTTGTCGGCCAGCACGTCGAGCACTTGCCTGAAGTCGAAATAGGGGCAATAGATATCGCCGGAAATGGCCAGGAATGGCTCTTCGCCCAGCAAGTGGCGCGCCTGGGCGATGCCGCCGGCCGTTTCCAGCGGCGTGGTCTCGGGCGAATACGCGATGCGCGCGCCAAACTGGCTGCCGTCGCCCAGCGTTGCTTCGATCAGATGGCCCAGGTGCGAGTGATTGATGACGATCTCGGTGATGCCGGCACGCACCAGGTTCAGCACATGCCAGACGATCAATGGACGCCCGCGCACTTTCAGCAGCGGTTTTGGGCAGGTATCGGTGAGCGGACGCATCCGTTCACCACGGCCTGCGGCGAAGATCATGGCTTTCATGGTGGTACTCGTTTCTGATTCGTTCGGTGAATGAGGCGCGGCTTGTGCCGCGCGGTCTGTTTAGAAGGTATAACCGACTTGCGGCGTTTTGTTCTCTAATGCATCGAGCAGGCGCACCAGCGGCTTGAGTTCCGTGTAGCGGTTGGCCGTCTTGCGCACGTAGTCGAGCACGGTCGGCAGGTCGGCCATATAGATATCCTTGCCATCGCGGTAGTTCAGGCGCGCGAACAGGCCCAGGATTTTCAGATGGCGCTGCAGGGCCGTGAATTCGAAATCGCGGTAGAAGGCGTCGATATCGGGATTCACCGGCAGGCCCAGCTGTTTGGCGCGCTGCCAGTAGCGTATCACCCAGTCGAGCACCAGCTCTTCATCCCACTGGATATAGGCGTCGCGCAGCAGCGAGGCGATATCGTAGGTGATCGGGCCAAACACGGCGTCCTGGAAATCGAGGATGCCGGGATTCGGGATGGAACCGTCGTTAATATGCATCAAATTGCGCGAATGATAATCGCGATGCATGAAAACTTGCTGCTGCGACAAGATATTCCCCGTGATGGCTTCAAACACCTTGTTCAGCTGGGTTTCCTGCACGTCCGTCAGGGTGGCGCCCAGGTGTTTGCCGATAAACCATTCGGGGAACAGATTCATTTCGCGCAAGATAAAGGCGCGGTCGAATTCAGGCAGCAGGCCCGGTTCGCTGGCTTGCTGGATTTTCATCAGGGATTCCAGCGCTTCGGCGTACAGCACGGCGGCATTGTCGTGGTTCAGTGCATCCAGATAGGTGGTCGTTCCCAGGTCGGAGAGCAGCAGGAAACCGTTGTCCAGATCTTGCGCGATGATCTCGGGCACGGAGACGCCGGCCTTTTTCAGCAGGCCGGCCACCTTCACGAAGGTGGGCACGTTTTCGCGCTCGGGCGGCGCATCCATGGCAATCAGTGTATTTCCTGGCAAGTTCGTGGCGCCGGGCAAGACGTCCAGACGGAAGTAGCGGCGGAAGCTGGCATCGCTGGAAGCGGGGCGGGCGGAATCGGGCGAGACGAGGTTAAGCGAGGTCAACCAGGCTTTCAACAGGGTCAGGCGAGCGTCGGTCTGGGCCGGCGCGGCAGGGGAATTGGAAGAGAATGACATTAAGCGGCCTGTGGAATCGGGTTGATGATGCAGATTCCCATATAATAAGGGATTCAAATCAAAAAATCGCCTGTCAATGGTGCTTACCCCGTCCAATTCATGAGCTGGTTTTCGGCCTCCCCCCCCTCGCAGCGCTGGGCTTTCGCCATCAGCGCGCTCGTCGCTGCTACGGCGGTGCCTGCTTACGCCCAGAAAGCCCAGCGCCCGGCGGTTCAACGCCCGGTGCATGTGGAAGACCCGAATGCGCCCACCGTCATGACGGCGGAAAGCATGGATGGCCGCCCGGAACGGGAGATCAATCTTGACAGCGATGTCGTGATTGAGCGGGGAAACACCACAAAATTGACCTCGGATACAGCTTGTTACAAACAAGTTGAAGATCAGTTCGATGCGGCAGGCAATGTCAAGCTCAAGCGTTTCGGCGACTCTTACACAGGCGATGTGCTGAAGCTGAACATGGAAACGGGCAAGGGTTTTCTGCTCAATCCGACTTACCGCTTTGAAGTGGGCCATGGCCAGGGCAAGGCTGAGCGCGTCGACTTTATCAATCCCGATGAAGCCAATATCATCAATGGTACTTACAGTACCTGCGAAGGACCGAATCCGGACTGGTATCTGCAGTCGAGCACCCTGAACCTGGACACGGGCCGCGATGTGGGCACGGGTAGCCAGACCATCATTTATTTCAAGGGTGTACCCATCCTCGGCACGCCGGGCATTTCGTTTTCGCTGTCGGGCGCGCGCCGTTCGGGCTGGCTGGCGCCTACGCCAGGTTTTGCCTCGAAGAATGGTTTTGAACTGACGGTACCGTATTACCTGAATATCGCGCCGAACCGCGACTTGACCCTGTATCCGAAGTACATACAGCGGCGCGGCATCCAGCTGGGCGCCGATGCGCGCTACATGGGCGAGACCGATGACGGTTTAAAGTATCACGGCGAAACCTATGTCGAGTACTTGCATAACGACAAGCAGACCAAGACCGACCGCTACATGATCCGTTCCACGCATGAGCAGGATCTGGCGACCGGCTGGACGTATGGCTGGACCTTCCGCGATGCGTCGGATAATAATTACCCCAACGATTTCTCGAAAAACGTGGCCTCCGCCACCGAGCGCCAGTTGCTGCGCGAGTTGCGCACCGATTACCGCACCGAGGACTGGAGCCTGACGGTGCGCGCGCAGAATTACCAGGTCTTGCAAGACCCTGCCGCTGCCACTGACCCCACCGCGTCTGTCGCACGCCCGTATGATCGCTTGCCATCGATCAACTTCCACGCTGGTAAATATGATGTATGGGGTGGTTTCGACTGGTCGTTTGACAGTGAAGTGACGCGTTTTGCGCACCCGACGCTGGTGCAGGGTACGCGCGTGGTTGCCGTGCCGCAAGTGAGTTTCCCCATCGTTCGCCCTGGTTATTTCATCACGCCCAAGCTGATGTTCAATGCCAGCGCATATCAGATTGACAATAATCCCAATTCGACGGTGCAGTACGCGCAGACTTCGCTGACGCGCACGGTGCCGACGGTGTCGGTCGATAGCGGCCTGGTGTTTGAACGCGACACCAATCTGTTTGGCACCAAGGGTGGCACGCAGACGCTGGAGCCACGTTTGTTCTACGTCTACACGCCGTACCGCGACCAATCGCAAATTCCGACTTTCGATACGGCCAATGGCACTTTCGACCTGACGCAGATATTTTCCGAAAACCGCTTCGTCGGCAGCGACCGTATCGGTGACGCCAACCAGGTGACGGCGGCGCTCGTTTCACGCTTTTTGCAGCCCGATGGCGCCGAGCGCCTGCGTCTGACATTTGGCCAGCGTTTCTACTTTGCCGACCAGCGCGTGCAGCTCACTTCGACCACGCCAGTCAACCAGACGCGTTCGGATATCTTGCTGGCGGCAACCGGCCGCGTGTCGGAGACTTGGACCGTCGACAGCCTGGTGCAGTACAATCCGTCCGAGCACCAGTTGACCAGCTCAACGTACTCCTTGCAATATCAGCCGGCCCCGAAAAAGGTGTTGAATATTGCCAATCGTTATCAGAGCGGCCCTGGCGGTTTCCGTAATACGGATGTGTCGACCCAATGGCCGCTGACGAATCGTTTGTATGCCGTGGGCCGCATCAGTTACTCGCTGCTGAACCGCCGCATGCTGGAAAGTCTGATTGCCCTCGAATACAAGGGTGATTGCTGGGTGTTCCGCATGGGGGCGCAGCGTTTCGTGACCTCGTCCAATAATTCATCGACACCTATTTTCTTCCAGCTGGAATTGACGGGCTTGTCGAATGGCCTGGGGCTGGGTGCGAATGGCCTGGAAACATTTACCAAAACCATACCTGGCTATCAGCCATTGAACCCGCCTATCCGTTAAGATGGGCATTGTGGCCGCCGCCAGTGCCCCTGGCGCTGGCGCAAGCCGGTTTTTTTATTCACCTGAACTCATGAGCGCTCTACACATTATGCGTAATGCCAGTATGCACCAACTCAAAATTGCAGCGGTTTTGTTGTGCGCCGTTTCCGGCGCGACGACCAGTAGTGTCTGGGCGCAAGAGGCTGCAACTCCTGCCACACCGGCTGCGCCTGCTGCTCCCGTAGCGGCGGCTGCCACCACGCCTGCTGCGCCGGCACCAGCGGCGCCAGCGGCTGCAGCACCCGTCAAGGGTTTCACGCCGCCGGCATCAAGCACCGGTAAAACCATCGATTCCATCGCTGTCGTCGTCAATGACGAAGTGATCACGCGCAATGAAGTGGCCGCGCGCATCAAGAGCGTGGAACAGCGCATGAAGGCGCAGAACGTGCCGCTGCCCGACCCTGCCGACCTGCGCCGTCAATTGCTGGAACGCATGATTGTTGAGCGCGCGCAAATGCAGCTGGCCAAGGAAATGGGTGTGCGCGTGGATGACATCACGCTGGACCGCGCCATCGGTCGTATTGCTGAACAGCAAAAAATGACGGTGCAGGACTTGCGTAACCAGATGGAAAAAGAAGGCACGCCATTCGCCACGTTCCGCGAAGAAATCCGTGATGAAATCATCATGCAGCGTTTGCGCGAACATGAAGTCGATGCCAAGATCCAGATTTCCGACGCCGAAGTGGACAATTTCCTGGCTGGTGAAAAAGCCGCTGCCAGCGAACAGATCGAGCTGAACCTGTCGCAGATTCTGGTACGCATCCCTGAAAACTCCAGCCCGGAACAGATCGCCGCACGCCGCTCGCGCGCCGAAGAAGTCAGCCGTCAATTGCGCACGGGTGCCGATTTCGCCAAGATGGCCGCCACCTATTCCGACGCCAGCGATGCCTTGAGCGGCGGCGAGGTCGGCTGGCGCAATAGCGACCGTCTGCCGCCTTTGTTCACGGAACAGTTGTTGAAATTGAAGCCAGGCCAGATCACGCCCATCATCAAGAGCAACACCGGTTTCCATATCCTGAAACTGGTGGACCGCCGCACCGCGGCCGAAGCGCAAGCCGTGGATGCCGTGCAGCAGACGCATGCGCGCCACATCTTGCTGAAAGTCACGCCAACCATGTCGGCCGCCGATGCCAAGCGCAAGCTGGCGGACTTCAAGGAACGCATCGAGAACAAAACGGCCACGTTTGAAGACCTGGCCCGCCAGTTCTCGAACGATAGCTCGGCCAGCAAGGGCGGCGACGTGGGCTGGTTGTCGCCAGGCGACACCACGCCGGAATTTGAAGCAGCGATGAATACCCTGAAACCAGGCCAGATCAGTGATCCGGTGGAATCGAGCTTTGGTTATCACTTGATCGAAGTGCTGGAACGCAAGAGCGACGACGTCTCGAAAGAGAAAGAACGCAATGCCGCCCGTAATGCCTTGCGCGAGCGCAAGCTGGAAGAAGCAACGGAAGACTGGGCCCGCGAAGTGCGCGACCGCGCCTACGTTGAAATTCGTCCTGACGACCAGTAACCGATAGAAAGAACCGCGCGTGAGTGCCCAGCATCCATCATCTCCTGTGGCGCCCAGCGCGGCAGGTCGTTCAGCCGTGCGTCCGGCGATTGCCATTACCTGTGGCGAGCCGGCCGGCGTCGGCCCTGAAATTTCAATCCGCGCCGCCTGGGCCATGCGCCATGAAGTCAACTGCATCTTGCTGGGCGACGCGGCCTTCCTGGCGCTGACGGCCAGCCTGATCGATCCGGAAATACGCCTGGCGGCGCTGTCGCTGCAAGCCGTGCGCAACAGCGGCTTGCCGCATTTTGGTCCCGGCCGCCTGGCCGTGATCGATATTCCTACCGTCAATAATGTCATTCCTGGCGTGCTCGACAAGGACAATGGCCGTTCCGTGCTGGCCACCCTGGATGCCGCCGTCGAAGGCATACAGGCGGGCTGGTTTGGCGCCATGGTCACCGCGCCCTTGCAAAAAAGCACCATCAATGACGCCGGCGTGGCTTTTTCGGGCCACACGGAATACCTGGCTGAAAAAACAGGCACCAAGCAAGTGGTGATGATGCTGGCCGGTGAACCGGGACATGGTCAGCCGGTCTTGCGCGTGGCGCTGGCGACCACGCACCTGCCCCTGAAAGATGTAGCGGCCGCCATGACGGCGGACAGCCTGGCCGTTACCCTGGACATCATCCACGCTGATTTACAGCAAAAATTCGGCATCGCCGCGCCGCGCATCCTGGTCACCGGCCTGAACCCGCATGCGGGCGAGGGCGGTTATCTGGGACGCGAGGAAATCGAGGTGATTGCTCCGGCAATTGCCGCGGCGCAGGCGCGCGGCATCGATGCGCGCGGGCCGTATCCGGCCGACACCTTGTTCCAGCAGAAATATCTGGCGGACGCCGATTGCGTGCTGGCCATGTACCATGACCAGGGCTTGCCGGTATTGAAATACGCCACCTTCGGGCGCGGCATCAATATCACCCTGGGCTTGCCGCTGATACGCACTTCGGTCGATCACGGCACGGCGCTGGACCTGGCCGCGCAAGGGCTGGGCCTGGCCGATTGCCACAGCATGCAGCAAGCCTTGACGACGGCGCTGCAAATGTTGCAAGCAAGTTCACGTACCTGATCCTTCCGCTTTGTTACACCCCGCCTTAGCGCATTTATAGAAAAACAGCATATGAAACACGTAGCCCGCAAACGCTTTGGCCAGAACTTCCTGCATGACCGCTTCGTCCTCGACGACATCACGGCCGCCATCGCGCCGCAAGCAGACGATGCCATGGTCGAGATCGGTCCTGGCCTGGGCGCCATGACGGAACAGTTGCTGCGCCACTTGAAGCAGATGCATGTGGTCGAGCTGGACCGCGATCTGATCGTGCGCCTGGAGAAAACCTTCAATCCGGCCAAGCTGACCATCCATTCGGGCGATGCGCTGAAATTCGACTTTGCAAAGATACCCGTGCCGGCCGGCCAGAAGCTGCGCATCGTGGGCAACTTGCCATATAACATCTCCAGCCCCCTGCTATTCCACCTGGCGGACTTTGCGCCGCTGGTGCTGGACCAGCATTTCATGCTGCAAAAGGAAGTGGTCGAGCGCATGGTCGCCGAGCCGGGCAGCAAGGCCTATGGCCGCTTGTCCGTGATGCTGCAATGGCGCTACAACATGTCGCTGCTGTTCATCGTGCCGCCGACCGCTTTTGACCCGCCGCCGAAAGTGGAATCGGCCATCGTGCGCATGATCCCGGTGGCCAAGCGCCTGCCATGCGACCAGGAAACCTTGGAAGCGGTCGTCATGAAAGCCTTCTCGCAGCGCCGCAAGGTGATCCGCAATTGCCTGGCAGGCATGTTCACGGAAGAGCAGATCATCGCCGCCGGCATCGATCCTACTTTACGTCCGGAAACCGTGGGCCTGGAGCAATATGTGGCGCTGGCCAATCTGCTCAAAGCGCCTGCCTGATTAAGAGCGTCCAGAGAAATGTTCAGGGCTAGGCGCATTGCCGAAGACAGTACGAATGTACGGCGAGGCGATGCAACAACGCAATGGACGTTTTAGTGGGCGCGCTAAAACCAGTGGTCGACTTGCTGCAAATCCTGGCGTAGTGCTAAAAAGCAATCATCGACATGGTGGTTGCGGCTGATTTCATTGCGCCGCATCAGGGCGATCTTGCGCTTGCAGGTGGGTTGGCGCAGCGGCGCCACGTGCAAGTCTTCGTCGTTGAGGAAGGTGGTGTACAGGCTGGGCATGATGCCGACGGCGATGCCGGCGCGCACCACGCCGTACAGCGATTCGCTGTGCACCATCTGATACAGGGTGGTGGGGTTCAAACCGTGCTGGTGCAGGGCGCTGGAAGCGAATTCCCAGATACTGCCCTTGGTAAACACCACGATTTCCTGGCCCGCCAGCTGTTCCCAGCGGATTTCCTTGTGCGAGGCGAGCGCATGCCGGCCTGCGGTCACCAGCACCAGTTCATCCTCGAACAGGCCCACCGTTTCCAGTGACGCCGAACCAGGTACTTCGATACCCACGCAAAAATCCAGCTGGCCCGAGTGCAGCGCATGCAGCAAGCCATCGTTGGGCATGTCCGACAGGACGATTTCCACTTCATCGCCATGCTGTTCGTTGTAGCGCGCCACCACTACCGCCGTCATCGCCATGGCCGAGGGAATCGCGCCGATGCGGATGCGGTGCCGTCCGCTGCCGATGGCGCGCTGGATATCGGCAAAGGTATTGCTGGCCGTATTGAGCAAATGCGTGGTGTAGTCCAGCGCCAGCTTGCCTTCGCGCGTCAATTCCAGCTGATGCGTTGTGCGATTAAACAACTTCTTGCCCAGCTGATTTTCCAACAGTTTGATCGACGCGCTCAGCGCCGGCTGGGTCACGCACAATTCTTGTGCAGCCTTGCTGAAGCTGTTTACACGGGCCAGCGTGGAGAAAGCTTGTAAATGTCGTAATGAAATTTTCTTGCTTAGTTCATGCATGGCGTTGCTTATTAAAAAAAGTAATGGATTTATAAAAATAAACAAATTTTCTTATCCCGCAATTTACCATATTCTGGACTGGTCCTTACTTATCATGAAAGCAACAATTTTCTGACCAGTGCTTGAAATGCTGCGCCGTCACCGTCGGCAGCGGTGGTTTCAAGGGATGCAATCATTAAAAAATCAAAAAAACTTAAAAAAATTCAGCGGATAAACTCTCAAGGGCGGCGGCGATGAACAAATGGATGACTGGAACGATGGTGGTGGGTGGCTTGCTGGCGGCGCAGGGTGCTGCGCAGGCGCAGGAGCAAGGCAGTAGCAGTGTACAAATGTATGGTTTGCTGTCGGCCGGTATCGGCTACACCTCGGACGAAGGCGGTCATGCCTTGACGCATGCCATCAGTGGCAGCAACCAGAATCCCCGCATCGGTTTCCGTGGCCAGGAAGACCTGGGTGACGGTTTGAAGGCTTTATTTGTGCTGGAAAACGGTTTCAACGTGATGACGGGGACGTCAGCGCAGAGCGGCCGCCTGTTTGGCCGCCAGTCATATGTGGGCTTGTCGAGCAGCGACAAGGGTACGTTGACCCTGGGCCGCCAGTATGAAGCCGTCAAGGATTACCTGGGCCCGGTGGTGATCGCCAGTAACGGCGTGCATATCGGCGACAATGACAATGGCTATAACAATCTGCGCGTGCAGAACGCCATCAAGTATGTCAGCCCGACCATCCGCAATCTGTCGTTCACGGGCCTGTATGGCTACAGCGAGAATGCAGAAAATTCCAGCCAGAACCGCGCCTACAGTGTGGGTACCGGCTACAAAGTCGATGACTTCAGCTGGGCCTTGGCCTACACCAAATTTGACTACCCGAATAATCCCGCTGCACCGGATGGCGCACTGGGCAACGATTACGCCAGCCCTTTGCTGATTTTCAACAAGAGCGCACTGAAGGGCGCGGCCGGCGTACGCAGCCAGGCCATCGCCGGCACGGGAGGCTTTTATAATGTGGGCAGGACCAAGTTTGGCTTGCTGTACACCAATGTGCGCTACCACTACCTGGACCAGAGCAGCCTGACCTTGCAAAACGTGGACTTGAACATGAACCACAAGCTGACGGAAGCGCTGAACCTGGGCGCCTCGTATTTCTTTACTACCGGTAAATACGACGTGATCAACAAGTCGCCGAAATGGCATCAGGTCAACTTCCAGGCGGACTACTTCCTCTCCAAGCGCACGGACGTGGCGGTCACCTGGAGCTACCAGAAGGCCGCCGGCGACGCGACCTTTGCGCGTGTGTTCGGTTTTGGCGCATCGCAAGGCAAGACGCAGAGCGTGTTGATTGTCGGCATGCGACATTATTTCTGATATCGATTCATCTTTACAGGCGCTGTCTTCTAGCGCCGCCCCCTGAAAGGACGCACCTTGAAAAAGCAACTTTTGCTGGCCTTGAGCCTAGGCCTGCTGGCGAACGCCGCCTACGCGGAAAAACGCGAGCTGGTCATTTCGGCCTATCCGATTGCCCAGCCCTTGTTCATGAAATATGTGTACGAGCCGTTCAAGGCCAAGTGCGGTTGCGAGATCAAGGTGGAAACGGGTAACAACGCCGACCGCATCGCCAAGCTGGTCGCCCACCGCAACAATCCGGTGATCGACCTGGTGCTGCTGTCCGATTCCGGCATGCTGGAAGCGGCGCAAAAAGGTTTGATACAGCCGATGGATTACGCAAAGCTGAGCAACTACGGCCAGCTCTACGATGTGGCGAAAAACCCGATCGGCGGCAATTTCGCCGTCGGTTACACCCTGTATTCGGTGGGCCTGGTGTACCGCAGCGACAAGATCGCCCCGCTGACCTCATGGAAAGACCTGTGGCGCCCTGAACTGAAGGGCCGCGTGGCCTTCCCTGACGTCAGCACCACCCAGGGCCCGTTGATGCTGCGCATGGCCGACGCGGCCTGGGGCGGCAAGACCGACGACTACGCCACCGGCTTTGCCAAGATCGCCGGCATGAAGGGCAATGTCGTCACGTTCTCGAAAAACAGCGCGCAACTGGCGGCGCTGTTCGCCCAGGAAGAAATCTGGGCCGCACCGGTCGCCCGCTTCACCTGGTCGCAAATGCTCAAGACGGGCCTGCCCCTGAAATGGGCGATTCCTGCCGAAGGCCAGGCCGCTGGCATGAACGTGATGGGCATCGTCGCCAAATCGAAAAATGCCGACCTGGCGTACCAGCTGATGGATTTCTGGCTGTCCAAGGAAGTGCAGACGCAGCTGGCGACCAACCTGGTCGACTCGCCCGTCAACAAGGAAGTGCGTCTGTCGGTCGCGGCCGCGCAATTCAATACCTATGGTCCTGATCAAATCAGCTCGCTCAAGTTCGTCAAGCCTGACGTCATCCTGAAGCAGCGTTCGAACTGGATGGAGAAGTGGAACAAGGCCATGAGCAAATAGTGGTGAGGAAGAGAGAACCGCATGTTTGCTGATCCTAAAAAACGCCTGGGCCTGCTGCTGGTCCTGCCGGCGCTGATCTTTATCGTCGTCTGCTTCCTGCTGCCCGTGCTGGCGCTGCTGGTCGACGCCTTCCGTGTCGGCGACGGCATGCAATGGGGCTTAGACCGCTTTATCGCCTTCTTTTCGGAAGAGTTCAACCGCACCATCTTCTGGCGCACCCTGCGCATCGCCGCGCTGGTGACACTGGCGTCCGTGATCCTGGGCTATCCGGCCGCGCAGGCGATCGCCAAGGTCTCGCCACGCTGGCGCGGCATGGTGGTCGGCATGATGATTTTGCCTTTGATGGTCTCGCCGATTGCCCGTACCTATGCCTGGATCGTGCTGCTGGGCCGTAACGGCGCCGTCAACGCGGCGCTGGTCAGCATGGGTTTTACCGATGAACCGCTGCGGCTGCTGTTCAGCGAATTTGCCGTGTTTGTCGGCTTGCTGCAACTGCTGCTGCCGCTGATGCTGATGTCGCTGTCCGGCGCGCTGGAAAACCTGCCGCGCGACGTGGAGCCGGCTGCCGCCACCCTGGGCGCCAATCCCTGGCAAGTATTTTGCAAGGTCACCCTGCCGCTGACGCAGGAAGGCCTGGTCGTCGGCGGCACCCTGGTATTTACGGGCTGCGTTACCGCCTATGTCACGCCGGCCCTGCTGGGCGGCACCAAGGTGCTGATGCTGGAAACCCTGCTGTATCAAAAGGTCAGCGTGGAGAGCGATTTTGGCGCTGCCAACGTGATCGCCGTCATCCTGGTTTGCATGACCCTGCTGGTGAATGCGGTCCTCAAACGTATCTCGTCTAGCCGGAGTTCTGTATGAAGCAAAGTCTGTTATCGCGTTTGATGCTGTGGCTGGTATTTTTGTTCCTGCTGGGGCCATTCGCCATCGTGGTGCTGGCCGGTTTTTCCGGCGGCGAAACCATGGTGTTTCCGCCGCCATCGTATTCGCTGCGCTGGATCTTTGAAGTCTGGGCCGCGCCGGAATTTCGCCGCGCCTTCCAGACCAGCCTGGAAATCGGCCTGATCGCCACCGTGGTCGCGCTGGCGCTGGGCATCCCGGTCGCGTATGCGTTTTCGCGCATGCCGCCGCCGGGCATAGGCGTGATCCGCCAGGTGCTGACCTCGCCACTGATCATCCCCGCTATTCTGGTCGGCCTGGGCCTGTTGAATCACCTGGTGCTGACGATTAATGCGCCTGTCTACCTGGGCCTGTTGATCGGCCATATCGCGCTGCTGATTCCCTATGCGGTACGGGTGGTGTACGCCAGCCTGGTCAACCTGCGGGTCGATATCGAAGATGCAGCCATCACCCTGGGCGCGTCGCGCCTGCGCACCTTCGCCATGATCGTGCTGCCCAATATACGCAACGCCGTGATCGCCGCCTTCTTCCTGGCCTTTGTCACCTCGTTCAACCAGGTGCCCGTCTCGCTGTTCCTGACGGGCCCCGGCATCAGCACCTTGCCGATCGAGATGCTGGGCCATATGGAAAACAGCTTCGATCCGTCGATCGCCGCCATCTCCACCTTGCTGGTCCTGTTCACCATGGCTTTCGTGCTGGTGACCGAGAAGGTGCTGGGCATTTCAAAATACATGTAAGGACACCATGAGTTATCTGGAACTGCACAAGCTGAACCTCGGCTACGCAAAGAACACCACCTCGGTGAAAGACCTGGACCTGCACGTGGAGCAGGGCGAACTGATCTCGCTGCTGGGCCCCAGCGGCTGCGGCAAGACCACCACCATGCGCGCCGTTGCCGGCCTGATGCCGCTGCAGTCGGGCAGCATCATTTTGAATGGCCGCGACATCGGCAAGCTGCCGCCAAATAAACGCAATATCGGTATGGTGTTCCAGTCGTACGCGCTGTTCCCGCACCTGAATGTGTACGACAACGTGGCTTTCGGTTTGCGCCTGCGCAAGGTGCCGGCCGCCGAACTGAAGACCCGTGTCGAAGCGGTGATCGCCGCCGTGGGCCTGGCCGGTTTCGAGACCCGTTTGCCGGCGCAGATGTCCGGTGGCCAGCAGCAGCGCGTGGCGCTGGCGCGCGCCATCGTGGTCGAACCTGCCTTGCTGCTGCTCGATGAACCATTGTCTAACCTGGACGCCAAGCTGCGCGTGCAGATGCGCGCCGAGCTGCGCCGCATCCAGCGCGAACTGGGCATCACCATGCTGTACGTGACGCATGACCAGGAAGAAGCGCTGGCTTTGTCCGACCGTATCGTGGTCATGAATGGCGGCCGCATCGAGCAGTTGGATGTGCCGGAAGCCGTGTTCAATACGCCATCGTCGCGTTTCGTGGCCAACTTTATGGGCGTGGAAAACCTGTTCGATTACCGTGACGGCGCACTATGCCACGGCGATACGCGCCTGCCGTATGCCACGCCGGTGCCAGCTGGCACCACGGTGCTGGGCTGGCGCCCGGACAAGGTGCGCGTGTGCGCCGCCGACGATGCGGCTGGCCAGTATCCGGGCACGGTGCTGGCGCGCGGCTTCCTGGGCGATACGGTGGAATACCTGCTCGACACGCCGCTGGGCAACGTCAAGGGCATCAGCACTGCCGCCTCCGCCGCCTGGCGCGAAGGCACGGCGGTCAGCTTTGCGCTGCCTGCCGATAGCGCCCTGAGCCTGCAGGCCTGATTTTTCTTTTGATGCGACTGGACACTCCATGGACAAGACCCTGAAAAAGATTTGGCTCGATACCGATCCCGGTTTTGACGACTGGCTGACGATGCTGCTATTGGGTAGCAATCCCGATATCGAATGGCTGGGCGTGAGCGTGGCGACCGGTAATGCGCCAGTCGCCATCACCTATGACAACGCCTTGCGCATCAAGGCCAATGACGGTTTGACGGTACCGATCTACCGCGGTTGCGAGCAGCCGCTGGTGGGCGAGATCGAAACGGCGCAGCGCATCCTGGGCGACACCGGCATGCCGACCACCGGCACGCCCTTGCCGCCCGGCGCGGCCAGCGATGCGCCCGGCCACGCCGTCGATGCGCTGATAGAGGCGGTACGCGCTAATGCGGGCCAGATCACGATACTGGCGATCGCACCGATGACCAATCTGGCCACGGCGCTGAGCAAGGCGCCTGATATCGCCGGCAAGATCGTGGAAATCATTTTGATGGGCGGCTCGACCGACCAGGGCAACCATACGGCGGCCGCCGAATTCAATATTTATTCCGACCCGGAAGCGGCCGCGCAAGTCTTCCAGGCCGGTATTCCGCTGCGCATGTTCGGTTTGAATTTGTGCCGCCAGCTGCTGGTGACGAAAGTGGAAGTGGAGCGCCTGCGCACCATCGCCACGCCGCGTGCCTTGACGCTGGCCGGCTACCTGGAAGCCTATGTGCGCATCCGCAGTGCCGACGGTTCCGTGCCCATGCCCATGTACGACCCGGTGGTAGCCCTGTACCTGGAAGCGCCGCAGCTGTTCCAGTTCCAGCCGGCCCACGTGGCCGTCGAATTGCAGGGCGAGCTGACACGCGGCATGACGGTGTGTGAATTCCGCGTGCCGCGCCGCGCGCCCATCAATACGCAGGTGGCGATGCTGGCCGATGGGCCGCAAGCCATCGAGCGATTGATGCGCCGCCTGACGGCGATCTTGCTGTGATCCTGCTGTACGCCCTTTACTCTTAACGAATCGAGTTTCATGAGCACCGACATTTTGCCTGCCACTTCCTTGACTATCGAAGAGTTTGTCCACGCCATGCCCAAGGTGGAGCTGCATTGCCACCTGTTCGGCACGGTGCGCCAGGCCACCTTCCGCGCGCTGGCCGCGAAGAGCGGCAACGTCGTCACGCCTGAAGAAATCGACGCTTTTTATACCCGTGGCGACAAACCGGTTGGCGTGCTGCGCGTGCTGCGGGCGCTCGATGCACACCTGATCATCTCGCCAACCGACCTGTATTGCCTGGCCTATGAATACCTGGAAGACGCGCACAGCCACAATGTGCGTTATGCCGAGTTTTTCTGGAACCCCACCGGCACCGTGCGCGTATCGGGCATACGCTACGAATCGGCGCAAGACGCCATCGTGGCGGCCATCCGGGATGCGCAGCGCGATTTCGGCGTGGTTGGCCGTTTGATCCCCAGCATCGACCGTGAAGCCAGTCCGGCCGAAGCGGTGCAGATGGTGGAGTGGATGAAGGCCTACCGCGCGCCCGAAGTGATCGGCATCGGCATCGATTACCGTGAAAACGACCGCCCGCCAGAATTGTTTGCCGATGCTTACCGCCTCGCGCGCGAAGCCGGTTTCAAATGCACGGCGCATGCGGGTGAATTCGGCATGCCGTGGATGAATGTGGAAACAGCGGTCGACCTGTTGCAGGTGGACCGTATGGACCATGGCTACACCATCGTCGACAATCCGGCACTGGCGCAGCGCTGCGTGGAAAAGGACCTGATATTTACGGTCGTGCCGACCAATTCCTATTATCTGCGCACCCTGGCGCCGGAACGCTGGGCGCTCGATCACCCGATCCGTGCCATGGCCAAGCTGGGTCTGCGCTTGCATCCGAATTCGGACGATCCGACCCTGCACCACGTGACGCCAACGGGCGCCTGGCTGATGATGCGCGAATTCGGTTTTGGCCTGGACGACATGCGCGGCTTCATGCTCAACGGCCTGGACGCAGCCTGGATCGACGACAGCACGCGGCGCGACTGGCGCGCTGACTTCACGCGTGAATTCGACGCACTGCGCGCGCGGGTCGCCAGGTAATTCAGGCTGATATGGGCGGCGGCAGCAGCAGCGATGGAAACGCCCGCTGCGGGCAAGCCTGCCGCTCGCACACCTTGCAGCCCGTGCCGATCGGTGTGGCGCCAGCCGGGTCGTGCAGATCGAGTCCCTTCGAATAAATCAGCCGGTGCGCCTGTGAGATATCGCAGCCCAGCGCCACGGCGAAGGTTTTTCCCGGCGCCCGGAAACCCGGCGAGGCCGTGCTGACCTGGCGCGCAATCCACAAATGGGTGCAGCCGTCGGGCATGCTGGCCACCTGCGTCAGCACCTGGCCCGGATGGCTGAAGGCGTCATAGACGATCCACAGCGGGCAGGTGCCGCCCACTCTTGAAAAGTGAAAATCGGTGGCCGACTGGCGTTTCGAGACATTGCCTGCGCGGTCCACGCGCACGAAAAAGAAGGGCAAGCCCGCTGCTTCGGGGCGCTGCATGGTGCTCAGGCGATGGCAGACCGCTTCAAAACCCACGCCAAACTGGTGCGCCAGGCGTTCGATATCGTAGGCGCGGCTTTCGGCCGCCTGCAAAAAGCGCTGGTAGGGCATCAAGAGGGCGCCCGCGAAATAATTCGACAGGGCCAGCCGCGCGCTGGTTTGTGCGCCAGCGCCGGAAAAGCCGGCCGCCAGCACCAGCGCGTCGATCAATGCGCTGTGTTCCAGCAGGCTGATTTGCGCCGCCATCTGGAAGGCGCGCTGGCCGCCCGTCAGGCTGTCGGGCAGCCACAATATATGTTGTTGGGCGTCGTAGCGGTGCTTGCGCACCATGCCGGCGTCGCCATCGGACCATTGCACGCGAATGCCGTGGCGTTCCAGCAAACGCGCTTGCAGCGCATCGTGGGTGCGCTGGCCGCCAGGCAGCTCTTCGGCCACGGCTTCGGCTGCCCGGTCCAGCTCATCGATGTAGTTTTGCCGCCGGTTCAGGTATTCGCGCACCTCTTCGTCCGTCGATGGCGTGGCCGAACTGGCGCCGCGGCTGCCATCGTCCAGGCGTGCGGCCAGGGTATCTGCCCGTTCGGCCATGACCCGGTAGCGCCGCTGTAGCAGCAAGATCGAGCGCGCCAGCTCGGGCATGTTTTCCACCAGCATTTTGAGTTCCGCCATCGAGGTGGGCGGCGCGTCGGGCAATTCGCCGAAAACGTCGCGCACGTCGGCCACCAGGCTGGCGCTGTCGTGTTCCGAGAAGATTTGTGGATCGACCCCCAGCACGCTGCCGATGCGCAGCAAGATGGGCACCGTCAGCGGTCGCTGGTTGCGTTCCATCTGGTTCAGATAGCTGGGTGAAATGCCCAGGGCCTTGGCCAGCGCCACCTGCGTCATGCGCCGTTCTTCGCGCAGCCGCTGCAGGCGCACGCCCATGAAAACCTTTGCCATTACTGTCCCTCTTCCTCGGCTTGTGGAATCTGCAAATTTACAATATTTGCAGATTAACAGATTCAGCTTTGCATTATCTCGCATTTTCACGCCTTGTTCGCACGGGGTAATGTGCGAATAATGCAAACAGACCTATCCTTAAAACCAGGAGACACAGAGTGACCACGCAAAACACTATCCCGACCGTTCCCTTATTGATCAATGGCGAGTGGGTGGAATCAAAAACCACCGTCTGGCGCGATGTCGTCAACCCGGCCACCCAGGAGGTATTGGCCAAGGTACCGTTCGCCACGCCCGATGAAGTCAACGCGGCCATCGCCTCGGCGCAGCGCGCCTTTAAAACCTGGCGCAAGACGCCGATCGGCGCGCGCGCCCGCATCTTTTTGAAGCTGCAGCAACTGATACGTGAAAACATGGCCGACCTGGCCGCGACCCTGACCATGGAACAGGGCAAGACCCTGCTCGACGCGGAAGGCGACGTGTTCCGCGGCCTGGAAGTGGTCGAGCACGCGGCCAATATCGGCACCCTGCAAATGGGCGAATATGCGCAAAACGTGGCTGGCGGCGTCGATACGTATAGCGTGCTGCAGCCGCTGGGCGTGTGCGCCGGCATCACGCCCTTCAATTTCCCGGCCATGATACCGCTGTGGATGTTCCCGATGGCAATTGCCTGTGGCAATACTTTCGTGCTGAAACCCTCCGAGCAAGATCCGCTGGTGACGGAAAAACTGGTGCGCCTGGCCTTGCAGGCGGGGATTCCGGCCGGCGTGCTGAACGTGATACACGGTGGCGAAGACGTGGTCAACGCCCTGTGCGACCATCCGGACATCAAGGCGATCTCGTTTGTCGGTTCCAGCAAGGTGGGCACGCATGTCTACCAGCGCGCCAGCCTGAACGGCAAGCGCGCGCAATGCATGATGGGCGCCAAGAACCACGCGGTGGTCTTGCCAGACGCCAACAAAGAACAGACCCTGAACCAGCTGCTGGGCGCCGGCTTTGGCGCGGCGGGCCAGCGCTGCATGGCCGCTTCCGTGGCTGTGCTGGTGGGCGAGGCGCGCGACTGGCTGCCGGAGCTGGCGACCAAGGCGCAAACCCTGACGGTGGGCGCGGGCAAGGATAATCCTGACCTGGGCCCGGTGATTTCCTGTGCCGCCAAAGAGCGCGTATTCGGCCTGATCGCCAAGGGCGTGGAGCAGGGCGCAACCTTGACTCTCGATGGCCGCGACGTGCAAGTGGCGGGTTATCCGAACGGCAACTTCGTCGGCCCGACCATTCTGTCTGGCGTAAAACCCGGCATGGCCGTGTATGACCAGGAAATCTTTGGCCCCGTATTGATCGTGGTCGAAGTCGATACCCTCGACGAAGCAATCGCCCTGGTCAATGCCAATCCGAACGGCAATGGCACAGCCTTGTTTACGCAAAGCGGCGCGGCGGCGCGCTATTTCCAGGAAGAAATCGACGTGGGCCAGGTCGGCATCAACGTACCTATCCCTGTGCCGGTGCCCCTGTTCAGCTTTACCGGTTCGCGCGGCTCGAAACTGGGCGACCTGGGCCCGTTCGGCAAGCAAGTGGTGTTGTTCTACACGCAGACGCAAACGGTCACGCAGCGCTGGTTTACGGATGCGGCTTCGGTGGGCAAGGTCAATACCACCATCAGCCTCAAGTAAGGAGGGGGTATGGACTTTGAACTGAGCGACGAGCAGCGCGAGTTCCAGCAGGCGGCGCGCGCGTTTGCCGAAGGCGAGCTGGCGCCGCATGCGGCGCACTGGGATGCGGAGTCGATTTTCCCGGTCGAAACCATCGCCAAGGCCGGCGAAATGGGTTTTTGCGGCCTGTACACGCCGCAGCGCTGGGGCGGGCTGGGGCTGTCGCGCCAGGATGCGGCCATCGTCTTTGAAGAGCTGGCCGGTGGTTGCACTTCGACCACGGCCTACATCACCATCCACAATATGGCCACCTGGATGCTGTCGCGCTGGGGCCAGGAAGCCCTGTGCGACGAGTGGGTGCCGGCCCTGGCGGCGGGCCAGAAACTGGCCAGCTATTGTTTGACGGAACCGCAATCAGGGTCCGACGCAGCCTCCCTGCGTACCAAGGCTGTCAAGGATGGTGATTTTTACGTGCTGGACGGCACGAAAGCCTTTATTTCCGGCGCAGGCCAGACCGATATGCTGATCGTCATGGCGCGCACCGGCGGTGAAGGTGCGGCCGGTATTTCCGCGTTTGCCGTGCCGGCCAATTTGCCCGGCATCGTGTATGGCAAGAAAGAAGAGAAAATGGGCTGGAATAGCCAGCCCACGCGCATCATCAGTTTTGACCAGGTGAGAGTGCCGGTCGCCAACTTGCTGGGCGCGGAGGGCGAAGGGTTTGCGATTGCCATGAAGGGCATCGATGGCGGGCGCATCAATATCGCCGTGTGTTCGGTGGGCACGGCGCAAGCCGCCCTGACGCGCGCGCAAGCCTATATGAAGGAGCGCACGCAGTTTGGCCGTGAGCTGGCCCAGTTCCAGGCCCTGCAATTCAAGCTGGCCGACATGCTGACGGACCTGGTGGCGGCGCGCCAGATGGTGCGCCTGGCGGCCTGGAAGCTGGACCAGGAAAGCCCGGACGCCACCGCGTATTGCGCCATGGCCAAGCGTTTCGCTACCGATGTCGGTTTCAATGTGGCCAACGATGCGCTGCAATTGCACGGGGGCTACGGCTATATCCGCGAGTATCCGCTGGAGCGCCATGTGCGCGACACGCGTGTACATCAGATCCTGGAAGGGACCAATGAAATCATGCGCCTGATCGTCGCGCGAGCGATCTTGAAAGACGGCGCCACGGAGACCTTACGATGACTAAAACTTATAGCAATCTGCTGCTGGAGCGGCGCGAACACACGGCCCTCGTCACGCTGGCCAATCCGCCGGCCCATACCTGGACCCTGGACAGCCTGCGTGCCTTGAAGGAACTGGTCACCGACCTGAACGCTGACCCGGACGTGTATGCACTGGTGATCACGGGCGGTGGCGCCAAGTTCTTTTCGGCCGGCGCCGACCTGAAAGTCTTCGCTGACGGCGACAAAACCATGGCTTTCGACATGGCGGCCGCGTTTGGCGAGGCATTCGAGACATTGAGCGCGTTTCGTGGCGTCAGCATCGCGGCCATCAATGGCTACGCCATGGGCGGCGGGCTGGAATGCGCGCTCGCCTGCGATATCCGTATTGCCGAAGAGCATGCGCAAATGGCCTTGCCGGAAGCCTCGGTCGGTTTGCTGCCCTGTGCGGGTGGCACGCAACACCTGGCCTGGCTGGTCGGTGAAGGCTGGGCCAAGCGCATGATCTTGTGCGGCGAGCGGGTCGACGCGGCCAAGGCGCTGTCGATTGGCCTGGTGGAAGAAGTGGTGGCCACCGGCCAGGGTTTAACGGCCGCGCTGGCGCTGGCGGCCAAGGTGGCGCGCCAGAGTCCTGGCAGCGTGACGGCGTGCAAGTCCTTGATCCAGGGCGCGCGCAGCAAGCCACTGGTGCAATCCTTGCCCGACGAGCGCAGCCTGTTCCTGGGCCTGTTTGAGACGCAAGACCAGAAAGAAGGCGTGTTGGCCTTCCTGGAAAAACGCCAGGCGGAGTGGAAGAATGGATAAATCCATGGTTGATACCCTACTCGATACCGTCAACGTCGAAGAACGCGCTTGTCCGGGCGGCATGAAGCTGGGCGTCATCACGCTCGATGCGCCGAAATCGCTGCACGCCCTGAGCCTGGACATGATACGCGCCATCGACGGTGCGCTGCTGCGCTGGGCCGGTGACGAGGCCATCGCCTGCGTGGTGCTGCAATCGTCCACCGACAAGGCCTTTTGCGCAGGCGGCGATGTGCGCAGCCTGCGCGCGGCCGTGGTGGAACAGCCCGGTGTCGTGCCGAACCCGCTGGCGCTGGCTTTCTTTGAGGAAGAATACCGGCTCGACCACCGCATCCATACCTATGCAAAACCGCTGCTGGTCTGGGGCGGCGGCATCGTCATGGGCGGCGGCCTGGGCTTGCTGGCAGGCGCCAGCCACCGCGTGGTGACGGAAAGCACGCGCATCGCCATGCCGGAAATTACCATCGGCCTGTTCCCCGACGTGGGCGGCAGCTGGTTCCTGGGCCGCATGCCGGGCCGCAGCGGCTTGTTCCTGGGCTTGACGGGCGCTCCCATGAACGCGGCCGACGCCTTGTTTGCAGGGCTCGGTGATTATTTCCTGCAACAGGAAGAGCGGGCCATGGTGCTCGAGGCGCTAACCCTGGCCCAGTGGCAAGCCACGCCGCAAGCGAATCACCAGCAGCTGGACCGTTTGCTGCGGGGCTTCTCGGCGCCAGCCTCCTTGCTGCCTGTGTCCGAAGTGCGCACCAACTTCGACGCCATTGCCGCGCTGACGCAAGCGCCGACCTTGCCCGAAGTGGTGGCGGCGATTGCCGCCTACGATGGCGATGTGGCCTGGCTGCAAAAGGCTGCCCATTCGCTGGCCAAGGGCGCGCCCACCTCGGCTGCGCTGGTGTGGGCCATGCGCGAGCGCACCCGTCATTTGAGCCTGGCGCAAGTGTTCCAGCTGGAACTGATCGTGGCCGTGCAATGCTGCGCCCACCCTGATTTCGCGGAAGGCGTGCGCGCCTTGCTGATCGACAAGGACAACGCGCCTCACTGGTTGCCTGCCAGCCTGGAAGCTATCAGCGCAACGTATCTGGACGACTATTTTGCCGCGCCGTGGACACAGCATCCGCTGGCCGACCTACATTAAAAGAATCGAGGAGACTTAATATGCAACATATCGCTTTTATCGGCTTGGGCAATATGGGCGCGCCGATGGCCCGCAACCTGGTGGCCGCCGGCTTCCATGTTTCCGTGTTCGACCTGGCGCCGGCCGCCGTGAGCTCGCTGGTCGAGGCGGGCGCCACCGCTGCTGCATCGGCCAGTGCGGCCGTGCAGACGGCCGACGCTGTCATCACCATGTTGCCAGCCAACAAGCACGTGCAAGAGCTGTATCTGGCCGAAGGCGGCGTGCTCGATAGCGCCAGGCCTGGTACTTTATTGATCGATTGCAGCACCATCGCTGCCGATGTGGCGCGCCAGGTGTCGGAAGCGGCTGCCAAGCGGGGTTTTGCCATGCTCGATGCGCCCGTGTCGGGTGGCACGGCGGGTGCGGCGGCCGGCACCCTGACGTTTATCGTCGGCGGACCGGAAGCAGCCTTGCAGCAGGCGCGGCCTTTGCTGGAAAAAATGGGCAAGAATATTTTCCACGCGGGCGAGGCCGGTGCAGGCCAGGTCGCGAAGATTTGCAACAACATGCTGCTGGGAATTTTGATGGCGGGCACGGCCGAAGCCTTGAACCTGGGCGTGGCGCATGGCCTGGACCCGAAAGTGTTGTCTGACATCATGGCCAAGAGTTCGGGCCGCAACTGGACCCTGGAAGTGTACAACCCCTGGCCTGGCGTGATGGATGGTACGCCCGCCTCGCGCAATTACAGCGGCGGCTTTGGCACGGCCTTGATGCTGAAAGACCTGGGACTGGCCCAGCAGTCGGCCCTGTCCGTCAGCGCCCCGACGCCGCTGGGCGGCCTGGTGCGCCAGCTGTATCAGATGCATGCCCAGTCCGGCCACGCGCAGCAAGATTTTTCCAGCATCGTGCAAATGCTCAAGTCTGATCTGAACAAGTCCTGATTATTTCAGGCAAAAAAAAGCCCGCTGGTGAAAGCGGGCTAAATCCAATTCTTGGAAGAGTTGGAGGAGACAGATGCATTATGTTGCATTGCCACATATAACTCCAATTTATCTTCCAAATATCAGTTATCTATATTGGTGATGTGGCGGGCAGCGACCATGCGCTGCCCGCCTGAGCGGCCTCTTATGCCGGGTTGCAGGCAATCTTGACGGAAGTGACTGCTGCCGCACCCATGATGCCCACGCCGGTCGACAAGCCGGTGCCTGGATCCGGCAATACGGAGCAGGACAGGCCGGGTGGGCTGGTGGTGACGCTGACGCCGAACGATGTACCATCGGGCACTGCGGTTGGCATGGTAAAGACCAGCGGATCGGCGCCTGGATTTTTCAAGATGGTCAGAGGGGTGCTATTGCTGCCGTTGGACAGTACCAGGCCATCGACGGTCAGGCCGGTAATCGTACCACCCACCGTGTAGACATTTTGCTGGCAGCTGACATTGGCCTGGATGCTGACGTAGTGGCCAGCCGTGTCCGAACCGCCAGAGACGCTGCAATTCATGTGCGCAGGCGGGGTTTGCACCAGGATGTTATAGGTTGCGCCGTAATCGATCTTGTTGGCAAAGGTGAAGGTGGTGGCGCCGGCAGGCACGCTGAGCGTATCGCTGCCGTTGGACAGCACCAGACCGCTATTGCTCAAGCCGGTAACCGTACCGCTGACGTCGTAGGTGGCTTTGCCACCGCAAGCGGCGAGGCCCACGGTAATGAGCAGCGCAATGTAAGGGCGCAGGCTGAATGACTTCATGTATTTCTCCAATTAAATAAGGATGCCAGTGCCAGGCTTAGTTCGGCGCGCAGCCAACGACGAGACTGGTGTTATTGCTTGAGCCCATGGTGCCCACTGGGTTGCTGATGGTGCAAGTCAGTCCCGGCGGATTGGTCAGCACGTTCACATTGTATGGGGCGCCATCGCCGACGGTGCTGCCAAAGACAAAGGTGGTGCTGCCGGCCAGCGGGCTGCTCTTGCCGGAGCCGTTGACCAGTACCAGGCCATCGGTGGTCAGGCCGGTGATGCTGCCGCCCAGGGTGTATTGGTTGGTGAGGCAACTGATGCTGGCCAGGCCTACGCTATAGGCCGATGCCTTGCCGCTGCCATCGATGACCGTGCAAACGGCGCCCGTAGGCTGCTGTTTGATGGTGATGTTATAGCTGTCATCGGTATTGAGCAGGGTCGTAAAGGTGAAGGAGGTGGCGCCCGATGTAATCGGCAGTGCTTCGCTGCCATTCTGGAGAATCAGTCCATCTTTTGCCAAGCCGCTGACAGCGCCGGTCAGATACAGATTGCCGCCGCCGCCGCCGCAGGCTGCCAGTGTGACGGCGCAAGCCGCCGCCAGCATCGAGCGCAGGTACAAGTTTTTCATACATTCTCCAAAACGAATTAAGTAGGGTAGCGCAACACGGACGCTGGCGCCGCATTGGAATGGCGCCTATTTTAGTCTATCTGGCAAGCTGATTGATCTCGCCTTGTATCTCCCTGTAACAATTTTTCGCGTCAAATCGTGTGTGGGCGCCGATTTCATCCCCATTTGTCGAGGACGCAGGCATGCCTTCGGCCCCGATCAATGCGACAATTACCATCAGCTGCGCAGTTGCGCGCGGCACTTTTGTGAATGATCCGATGTCTGTTACTAATAAGAAACCTATTGTGCCGCCCAAAGCCATCCTGTTCGACCTCGATGATACGCTGTGGCCCATCGCTCCCGTGATCGCGGCGGCGGAAGTGTTGCTGCATGATTGGTTGACTACCCACGCGCCCAGGGTGGCGCAGCAATTTTCCATCGAAAGCATGCGCCAGCAGCGGCTGGTTCTGCTGGAGGCACAACCGCATCTGCATGGTAATCTGATCGAGGTGCGGCGCGCTGGCTTGCGCTCGGCCTTCGCGGCGGCCGGTGAAGACCCGGCGCTGATCGATGCAGCGCTGCGGCATTTCATGGCTGCGCGCAACCAGGTCACGCCCTATGACGATGTGTTGCCTGGCCTGGCCTGGCTGCAACAGCGCTTGCTGGTCGGTTCCATCTCGAATGGCAATGCCGATCTTGACATTATCGGCCTGGCGCAGCATTTCAAGATATCGATCGCTGCCGCCGACTTTGGCGTGGCCAAGCCCGACGCGACGATCTTCCTGGCGGGCTGCGAAGCGCTGGGCGTGGCGCCGCACGAGGCGGTGTATGTGGGCGACGATCTGTATTTCGACGTGACCGGTGCGCAAAATGCAGGCATGCGCGCGGTCTGGATGAATCGCCGCGGCAGCGACGCCCACCTGGCTGCAGGCGTGCAGCCCGACGCGATTTGCGCCAACTTTGATGAATTGCTGCTCTGGCTACAGGGGCAACTGGAAGATTGATGACCGCAAGGCGGGCGAACGTGCATAATAGCTACTTCAGGGCCCGCCAGGCTGCCCTTGCGTACCAGAACATTGTTTAGATAAACAACACCATGCAACTCGATAATCGTGCCCAAACACTGCTGAAAGCCCTGGTCGAGCGATATATCGCCGACGGCCTGCCGGTCGGTTCGCGTGCCTTGTCGAAGATTTCTGGCCTGGACCTGTCGCCAGCAACCATCCGCAACATCATGGCGGATCTGGAAGAGCTCGGTTATGTGTCCAGCCCGCATACCTCGGCCGGCCGCATCCCCACGCCGCGCGGCTATCGCATCTTTGTCGACACCTTGCTGACCGTCAAGCACCTCGACGAGCATCTGGTGGAATCGCGTCTGCAGCTGCAGACGCCGCAAAAAACCATCGCCAATGCAGCCCAGATGCTGTCGTCGCTGTCGCAATTTGCCGGCGTGGTGCTCAGTCCTCGGCGTGAATCGGTGTTTCAGCAGATAGAATTCCTGCGCCTGTCCGAAAAACGCATCCTGCTCGTCATCGTCGGGCCGGGTGGCGATGTGCAAAACCGCTTGCTGTTGACGGAGGCTGACTATACGCCGGCGCAACTGGTGCAGTCAGCCAACTATATCAACCAGAATTATGGCGGCCTGTCCTTCGACATGGTGCGCGTGCGCCTGCAAAGCGAGTTGCGCCAGTTGCGTGACGACATGGGCTGCCTGATGCAGGCGGCCGTCGAGGCGGGCAGTGAAGTGATGGCCGACCATAGCGATGACATGGTGATCTCGGGCGAGCGCAATTTGCTCAGCGTGAGCGATCTGTCATCGAATATGCATTCGCTGCGCCAGATGTTTGATATGTTCGAGCAAAAGACGGGTTTGATGCAGTTGCTTGACGTATCGAGCAAGGCGACAGGCGTGCAGATTTTCATCGGTGGCGAATCGAATCTGGTGCCGATGGATGAAATGAGCGTGGTAACGGCGCCGTATGAAGTCAACGGCAAGATCGTGGGCACCTTGGGCGTGATCGGTCCGACGCGCATGGCGTATGAGCGGGTGATACCGATTGTCGATATCACGGCCAAGCTGTTATCGAACGCATTGAGCCATCACTGATCTGTATCAGCACTGCGCCAGCCGCCCCCTTGCAGGAACGGCCGGCATGCGTCAGGCTGCTTTATGCGGGCAAGCCGTCTTGATGCAGTTGCCGTAAATGGCCAAAGCGTGTTCGGCGATTTTGAAACCGCGCTCTTCGGCGACTTTTTGCTGGCGGATTTCGATGTCTTCGTCGAAGAATTCTTCGACGCGGCCACAGTCCAGGCAGACCAGGTGGTCGTGGTGGGAACCTTCGTTGAGCTCGAAAATTGCCTTGCCTGTTTCAAAATGGTTGCGGTTAAGCAAGCCAGCCTGTTCGAACTGCGTCAGGACACGGTAGACAGTTGCCAAGCCGACATCCATATTGTCGGCCAGCAGAATTTTGTAGACGTCTTCTGCTGTCAGGTGGCGTACCGGGCTACTCTGGAAGATATCGAGTATCTTCAGCCTTGGCAGGGTCGCTTTCAGGCCGCTTGCCTTGAGATCACTAGGATTGTTACTCATGTTTGTTGCTCGTATGTGGGTCAGGTGCTTTATCATATAGCGTTTTAGCGGGGAGTGCCAAAATATGCATTTTTTGGCGGGCCGGTCACTCCTGGCGTTTTGTTCATCAAATTGAGGTCATTTATGCGCGTAACACCGGCTGTATTGCCATCTCCCTGGCACCGTATTTCATTTCGAGCACCAGTCGTGGCAGGCATGGTCTGTGTTGCATTGACAATGTCTGGCTGTGCCAGCCGTGGCATTCTGGGCGAAAAGCCTGCTGTGACCCTCAAGGAAGGCAAGGAAGTCGTGCCCGACAGTGGCGCGCAAACAACCACCGTGACACCGTTGCAGAAATTCATGTGGTTTTTCTCGCCTTATCGCCCAATGATTCAACAGGGCAACTTTGTTTCTGAAGAAATGCTGGCGCAACTGAAGGTGGGCATGACGCGCGACCAGGTCCGCTTCATCCTCGGCACCTCCCTGTTGACCGATATTTTCCATGCGGACCGCTGGGATTATCCTTTCCGCCTGGCCAGAGGCAATGGCGAAACCACCAGCAGCCGCGTGGTCGTGTACTTTGACAAGGATGGCAAGGTAGCGCGCTTTGAAGGCGGCAATTTGCCGACCGAGAAAGAATATATTGACCGCATCGCTGGCCCGTCGCCATTCGCCAAGATCGCCAAGGTCGATGCGCCTGCCGCCGCCGTGCCATCGCCGGTGGCGCCTAGCGCCGTGCCGGTGCCGGCCGATGCTGCCCCAGCTATTCCAGTGAGCAAGCCTGAAGCCGTGCCTGCCCCAGCGCCGGTGCCGGAAGCCGCCCCTGCGCCTGCACCGGTTGCTGAACCCACCAAATAAGTAGCCGCAAGAGAAACAACATGACTCAACTGAAAATTGCAATCGCCGGCGCCAGTGGCCGCATGGGCCATATCCTGATCGAAGCGGTCGGCAATGCGCCCGACGCCGTGCTGGCTGGCGCCCTCGATATCGCCGCCTCGCCTGCCATCGGCCAGGATGCCGCCGCCTTTTTGGGCAAACCCGCTGGCGTGCTGATCGAATCGGAGCTGGCCAAGGGCCTGGCGAATGCCGACTACCTGATCGATTTCACGCGTCCGGAAGGCACTTTGCAGCATCTGGCTTATTGCGCCGAACACGGCGTCAAGATGATCATCGGCACCACCGGTTTCGATGCGGCAGGCAAGGCAGCGATAGCCGCCGCCGCCGAGAAAACCGCCATCATGTTCGCGCCGAACATGAGCGTGGGCGTGAACGTCACCCTGAAGCTGCTGGAACTGGCCGCAAAAAGCTTGTCTGAAGGCTACGATATTGAAATCGTCGAAGCCCATCACCGCCACAAGGTCGATGCGCCGTCGGGCACCGCCCTGCAAATGGGCGAAGTGGTGGCTGGCGCGCTGGGACGCGACCTGAAGCAATGCGCCGTCTACGGCCGCGAAGGCGTGACCGGCGAGCGCGATCCATCGACCATCGGCTTTGCCACCATCCGTGGCGGCGATATCGTGGGCGACCATACCGTGTTGTTTGCCGGCATAGGCGAGCGCATCGAGATCAGCCATAAATCGAGCAGCCGCGTTACCTACGCCCATGGCGCCCTGCGCGCCGCGCGCTTCCTGGCTGACAAGCCGACTGGCTTGTTCGACATGCAAGATGTGCTGGCGCTGAAAAGCTAGGATTAACGATCATGGCGCCAGGCACAGTGAATCACTTGAGCCTGGCGCAATACTGGAACCAGGGCGACGCTGCCAGTCACGCTGTTGCTTACGTGCTGCTGGCCATGTCCCTGCTGAGCTGGTATCTGATGCTGAGCAAGGGTGTGGCTGCCTGGCATGTACGGCGCGGCGCCCGCCGTCTGCCTGATTTTTGGGCAGCTCCCAGCTTTGACGATGGCCTGGCCGTGCTGGCGCTGGGCGATACCGAGCGAATTTATCTACCCTTGGCACAAGTCCAGGCCGGGCAAGGCAGAGCATCGCTGGACGCCACGCTGCCGCTTGCCGATCAATTGACGCGCTTGTTGCGCGATGCGATACAGCATGCCACCGTGCGCCTGGAATGGGGGTTGACCACCCTGGCGTCGATAGGCGCGACGGCGCCGTTTGTCGGTTTGCTGGGAACGGTCTGGGGCATTTACCATGCACTGGCTGCCGTGTCGCAAGGCGGTGCTGTGCGGGTCGAACAATTGGCGGGGCCGGTCGGTGTAGCCTTGATCATGACGGCGGCCGGCTTGCTGGTGGCGATTCCCGCTGTGCTCGCCTACAACGGCTTGAACCGGATCAACCGCCTGACCCTGGCCGAACTCGATGCTTTTGCGCATGATCTGCATGCGTATGCGCTCGTGCACCGGGAAACATGATGGCTTTCGGCGCCTTCCAGCAAGGTAGACACCAGAATGCCGCGATGGCGGACATCAATGTCACGCCCATGGTCGACGTGATGCTGGTCTTGCTGGTGATTTTTATCCTGGCCGCGCCCGTGTTTACGCAAGCGCTGCCGCTGGAATTGCCGCAAGTCAAGGTCAATGCTGCAGCGGCGCCTGGCGAAACAGTCACCGTGGCGCTCGATGCAGACGGGCGATTGTTCTGGAATAATCAGGCTGTGACTCCAACGATGCTGGAGGTCCGCCTGGCGCAGGCGGCGCAGCAAGCCACTCCGCCGCAGCTGCAATTGCGCATCGATAAGCATACCCCTTATGAGGCGGTGGCCCAGTTGATGGCCGCCGCCCAATCCCACGGGCTGCGACGGCTAGGATTTATCACCGATCCGGCGCCGCCCTATTTGATAGAAAAGAATTGATATGCCTACAGCTGTACTGAATGGAAAAGACATCACCGACGAAGCCAGCTTTCACGCGCAATGCGTGCAGGTCCTGGGTTTCCCCGAGTTCTATGGCAACAATATCGACGCCTGGGTCGATTGCCTCAGCTATCTGCGCGACGACGAAAACATGACGAAGTTTCGTCTGAAACCCAATGAAGTGCTGGAAATCGTGCTGCAGGATGCGGAAGCCATGAAGACGCAGCTGCCTGATTTGCTGGAAGAAATCACCTTTTGCGTGGCCGGCATCAATGAGCGCTATGAAGACTACGGCGAAAAGCCGGCGCTGAAACTGGTGCTGAAATAAAAAACGCGGAACAGTTTTACTGTTCCGCGTTTTGTCTTAAACGATCTTGCGTCCCCGCAAGCCGTCAATTTCATGAATATCCAGCCCCAGCCATTGTTGCAGTACCTCGTCCGTATGCTGGCCCAGCAGCGGTGGCGGCCGCTGGTATTGCACTGGTGACGCGGACAGGCGCACCGGGTTGGCCACCAGCGCCACCGTGCCCGCCGTCGGATGCGGCATTTCCACTTTCAAGCCGCGCGCGATCACTTGCGGGTCGGCAAACACCTGGTCGATGCGGTTGACGGGGCCGCAAGGCACGGCCGCCGCTTCAAACGCAGCGATCCATTCCGCCGTGGTGCGCATCACCGTGGTCTGGCGCAACAGCGGTATCAATATTGCCCGGTGCGCCACGCGCTGCGGATTGGTGGCGAAACGTTCGTCCAGCGCCCATTCCGGGTGGCCGGCGATGGCGCAAAAGCGCGAAAACTGGCCATCGTTGCCGATTGCCAAAATCATGTCGCCGTCGGCTGTCGGAAAATCCTGGTAAGGCACGATATTCGGGTGCGCATTGCCCATGCGTTGCGGCACCTTGCCGCCGCACAGGAAGTTGGCGGCCTGATTGCCCAGGGCCGCCACTTGCACGTCGAGCAAGGCCAGGTCGATATGCTGGCCCAGGCCCGAGCGTTCGCGTTCGGCCAGCGCTGCCTGCACGGCCACCGTGGCGTACAGACCCGTCATGATGTCGGTTTGCGCCACGCCGACTTTTTGCGGACCTGCGCCCGGCTCACCATCGGGCACGCCCGTGATGCTCATCAAGCCGCCCATGCCCTGGATCAAAAAGTCATAGCCGGCGCGCGCCGCGTACGGTCCATCCTGGCCGAAACCGGTGATCGAGCAATACACCAGGCGCGGGTTCAGCTCCAGCAAACTGGCTGCGTCCAGGCCATATTGCTTCAAGCCGCCCAGCTTGAAATTTTCCAGCAGCACATCGGCTTCTTGCGCCAGTTTGCGCACCAGCGCCTGGCCTTCGGGCGCAGCCAGGTCGATGCACAGCGAGCGCTTGTTGCGGTTGGCGCACTGGAAATAGGCGGCCTCGGCGGTGTCGCGGCCGTCTTCATCCTTCAGGTAGGGCGGACCCCAGGTGCGCGTATCGTCGCCGCGGCCCGGTTGCTCGACTTTCACGACATCGGCGCCCAGGTCGGCCAGCAATTGTCCGGCCCACGGTCCGGCCAGCACGCGCGACAGGTCCAGCACGCGCAAGCCGGTCAAGGGCGCGGGCCGCAGGGTGGAAGCGAGGCTGGTCATCAGTTGAAGGCGGCGATGCCGGTGATGGCGCGGCCGATGATCAGCGCGTGCACGTCGTGCGTGCCTTCATAGGTGTTGACCACTTCCAGGTTGACCAGGTGGCGGATCACGCCGAATTCGTCGGAGATGCCATTGCCGCCCATCATGTCGCGCGCCATGCGGGCAATATCGAGCGCCTTGCCGCAGCTATTGCGTTTCATGATGGAAGTGATTTCCACGGCGGCCGAGCCTTCATCCTTCATGCGGCCCAGGCGCAAGCAGCCTTGCAAGCCCATGGTGATTTCGGTCAGCATGTCGGCCAGTTTCTTTTGAATTAATTGATTGGCGGCCAGCGGGCGGCCGAATTGCTGGCGGTCCATGGTGTACTGGCGTGCCTTGACGTAGCAGTCTTCTGCCGCACCCAGTGCGCCCCAGGCGATGCCGTAGCGGGCGCTGTTCAGGCAAGTAAACGGGCCTTTCAAGCCGCGCACGTCGGGGAAGGCGTTTTCTTCAGGGCAAAATACTTCATCCATCACGATTTCGCCGGTAATGCTGGTACGCAAGCCGACCTTGCCGTGGATTTCAGGTGCGCTCAAGCCTTTCCAGCCTTTTTCCAGCACGAAGCCGCGGATCGCGCCTTCATCATCCTTGGCCCAGACCACGAACACGTCGGCGATCGGGCTGTTGGTGATCCACATCTTGGCGCCCGACAGGCTGTAGCCGCCCGGCACCTTGCGCGCACGCGTGACCATGCTGCCCGGATCGGAGCCGTGGTTGGGTTCCGTCAAGCCGAAACAGCCGATGAATTCGCCGGTCGCCAGCTTCGGCAGGTATTTCTGCTTTGTTTCTTCATTGCCGAAGGCATTGATGGGCACCATCACCAGGGACGATTGCACGCTCATCATCGAGCGGTAGCCCGAATCGACGCGTTCGACTTCGCGCGCGGCCAGGCCGTAGCAGACATAGTTCAGGCCGGCGCCGCCGTATTGTTCGGGTATCGTGGTGCCCAGCAAGCCCAGCGCGCCCATTTCGCGGAAGATGGCGGCGTCGGTGCGGCCGTGGCGGAACGATTCAAGCACGCGCGGGGCCAGGCTGCCCTGGCAATAGTCACGCGCAGCATCGTGCACGGCGCGCTCGTCGCTCGTCAGTTGTTCGTCCAGCAGCAGGGGGGAATTCCAGTCGAATACAGCTTTGCTCATCACAGGCCTCGCAGGTGAGCGCCGAGGAAGGCCGGCGCAAGATTGAATGTGGCTCATGGTAGATTTTCATCGTGCCCGAGGCAAACGATTTTTTTGCACCCAGACATGCGTGTGACGCATATCTTGCGGCATACTGGCGTTTTCTTTTGCCATCACCGCCATGTCGCGCAAAATTCCCATGCTGCAAGCCTTGCATTGTTTCGAGGCCGCCGCCCGCCACCAGAGCTATACCCATGCGGCGCGCGAACTGTCGCTGACGCAAAGCGCCGTCTCGCGCCAGATTTCATCGCTGGAAAGTTTTTTGGGCGTGCAATTGTTCCAGCGCACGCGCCACGGCGTGCTGCTCACGCCGGCGGGCGCCAGCTATGCGCGTCAGATCGCCGCCCGCCTCGACGGACTGGAGCGCGATACCCTGGACACCATGGCGCGCCAGGGCGGCGGTGGCGCCTTGCAGCTGGCGTCGGTGCCGACCTTTGCCACCCGCTGGCTGATGCCGCGCCTGCCCGGCCTGGCCGCGCAGCAGCCCGACATCATCGTGCATATCGATGCCTATACGAAACCGTTCATGTTTGCCGATACGGAATACGATGCGGCCCTGTATGCGGGCACGCCCGAGCAACTGGCGCGCTGGCCCGGCACGCGCGCCACCTTGCTGATGCATGAAGATATCGTGCCGGTGGCCAGCCCTCGCTTGCTGGCGCAGCGCAGCAGCTGGCAGCCGCAGGACTTGCTGGAACTGACCTTGTTGCAGCAAAGCACGCGGCCCGGCGCCTGGCGCCAGTGGTTTGACGCGATGCAAGTCGATGGCGCGCTGGCCCGCTACGGCGCCCGTTATGAATTGTTTTCCATGCTGTCGATGGCCGCCGCGCAAGGCCAGGGTGTGGCCTTGCTGCCACGCATGCTGGTGGAAACGGAGCTGGCGCGCGGCGAGTTGCTGATCGTCTGCGACCGTCCGCTGCGCGGCAAGCGCGCCTATTATTTGATCACGCCGGAAGCGGCACATGAAAAGCTGGCCTTGCAGCAATTTCGCCTGTGGCTGCAAGGCGAGGCTGCTTAAATGACTTTGGACGTATCGAAATGCGGGTTGTCGATCAGGCCGATCTGGTTGCCGAACGGGTCGAGCAACTCTACCGTGCGGATGCCGTCGCCCACATCCGTGAGCGGGTGGTGCAGGGTAGCGCCCAGGCCCACCAGTCGTTCGACTTCGACCTCGATGCCTTCCACGCCCCAGTAAGTCACGCTGCCCTGGGTGCCAGGTGTGCCGCCCGGCAGCAGGCCCAGCTCGAAACCGGCGATGGCAAAGCCCACGTAAAACGGCTGGTCGAAATACGGCTGTTTGTTAAAGGCCTGGCTGTACCAGGCTTTGCCCTGCTCCAGATCGGGGACGGGATAGGTGACGGTGCGCAAGCCCTTGATCATGTTCTGCTCCTGTGTGTGTGAATGACGCCATCATGCCACCGGTGCGTGGGGGATGATTGTAAAAATGGAAGGTAGTCAAAGTTGCTTGCCGGCCAGCCAGGTTTCGGGCGAGCTGTGCGCGAAGTCCTGGAAGTCGTGGATCAAGTGCGACTGGTCGAAATAACCATGTTCCAGGGCAAGCTGCGCCCAGTCCGGCGCCCCTTGTACGCGCTGCAAGGCAGCGTTGGCCGCCCGAAAGCGGCAGATGCGGGCAAACAGCTTGGGGCTGATGCCGACCTTGTGCCGGAATTGCAGGGCCAGATGCTGGCGTGACACATTCAATTGTTCCGCCAGGCTATCGACGCGCAGCCTGCCCTGGGTGCGCTCGATCAGTGCAATGGCGTGGCCCGTCAGGCCCGGTGCAGACGGCGGCGCTCCCGTGCGCAGGCGCAGCAGCAGGTGGTCTTGCAAAATAGCAATTCGTTGCTCATTTTCCAGGGGATCGCTCCACAGCGCGTCGGCCAAGCGCGCCGCCAGGTCGCGGCCCCACAGCGTCTGGATATCGGTGCGGCCATCGTTCAGCTCGCACAGTGGCAATCGAAAGAAGCTTGCCGCCGCGCCCGGCTTGAAGCGGGCCGCCACCGTCTGCACCAGGCCCTGGCTGACCACGCTGATCGGCGCCGTCATCATGCCGACGGCAAAGCTGGAGTCCTGCTGGTCCTGGCACAGGATGTCGATACAATTATCGGGCAAGACCTGGTGCGTGAGGACGCTATTGCCCGCCTGCACGCGGCAGGTCCAGACGCAGGCCAGCCATGGCCGCAAGGCGGGAAGCGGGGCATATTCCTGGTAGACGATCATGGCCGGGCTTGGTGCAAAGAATAAGATTGCTGCATATTACACACTGCAGGCCAGGGGTGGCACATGGTGTTTATTGACGCCTGCAAAAATATGCCAGGCCGGGCAGGCGCCGCGCCGCGCTATCGGGCGGCGACAACCAGTATAATGCTCGGTTCATATTCACTATTGGCTGGGCCACGCTGGTCCCACATACATCATGCAAGATAAATATAGTCCCGCCGACGTCGAACAAGCCGCTCAATCGCACTGGAAGGCGATCGATGCCTATAAAGCCGTCGAACACGATCCGCGTTTTCCAAAAGGCAAGTACTTTGCCTGCTCGATGCTGCCTTACCCTTCGGGCAAGCTGCACATGGGTCACGTGCGCAACTATACGATCAATGATGTGATGTACCGCTACCTGCGCATGAATGGCTACAACGTGCTCATGCCGATGGGCTGGGATGCGTTCGGCATGCCGGCGGAAAACGCGGCCATGGCCAATAATGTGCCGCCTGCACAATGGACGTATTCGAATATCGCCCACATGAAGCAGCAGATGGAATCGATGGGCCTGGCCATCGACTGGTCGCGCGAAATGACCGCCTGCAAGCCGGAATACTACAAGTGGAACCAGTGGATGTTCCTCAAGATGCTGGAAAAAGGCATCATCTACAAAAAAACCGGCACCGTGAACTGGGACCCTATCGACCAGACCGTGCTGGCCAACGAGCAAGTGGTCGACGGCAAGGGCTGGCGTTCGGGCGCGCTGATCGAAAAGCGCGAAATCCCGATGTACTACGCGCGCATCACCGATTACGCGGAAGAGCTGCTGGCCTATGTCGATGACAAGCTGCCGGGCTGGCCCGAGCGCGTGCGCACCATGCAGACCAACTGGATCGGCAAGTCGACCGGCGTGCGCTTCGCCTTCCCGCACCAGATCAAGGATGCCGCTGGCTCGCTGATCGGCGACGGCAAGCTGTATGTGTTTACCACCCGTCCAGACACCGTGATGGGCGTGACTTTCTGCGCCGTGGCGGCCGAGCACCCGCTGGCGATCCACGCCGCGCAAACCAATCCTGCATTGGCAGCTTTTAACGCCGAATGCAAGCTCGGTTCCGTGATCGAAGCGGACATGGCAACGATGGAGAAGAAGGGCATGCCGACCGGCCTGTTCGTCACCCATCCGTTGACGGGCGCGCAAGTGGAAGTCTGGGTCGGCAATTACGTGCTGATCACCTACGGCGACGGCGCCGTGATGGGCGTGCCGGCGCATGATGAACGCGATTTCGGCTTCGCCAAAAAATACGATCTGCCGATCAAGCAAGTGATCGAGATCAAGGGCAAGGAATTCTCGACGGACGCCTGGCAGGAATGGTATGGCGAGAAGGATGGCGTGTGCATCGCTTCCGGAAAATACAACGACCTGCATTTCGCGTCCGCGGTCGATGCGGTGGCCGCCGACCTGGCAGAACTGGGCCTGGGCGAAAAGAAAACCACCTTCCGCCTGCGCGACTGGGGCATTTCGCGCCAGCGTTACTGGGGCACGCCGATCCCGATGATCCATTGTGCCGATTGCGGCGTGGTGCCGGTGCCTGAAAAAGACTTGCCGGTGGTGCTGCCGGAAGACTGCGTGCCGGACGGCACGGGCAACCCGCTGAACAAATACGAAGCCTTTTTGCAGTGCGACTGCCCGCAGTGCGGCAAGCCTGCACGCCGCGAAACCGACACCATGGATACTTTTGTCGATTCGTCGTGGTACTACATGCGCTATACCTCGCCAGGCGCGAACGAGTCCATGGTCGACGAGCGCAATGATTACTGGATGCCGATGGACCAGTACATCGGCGGCATCGAACACGCCGTCATGCACTTGCTGTACGCACGCTTCTGGACCAAGATCATGCGCGATTTCGGCCTGGTCAAGTTCGACGAACCTTTCGTCAACCTGCTGACGCAAGGCATGGTGCTGAACGAAACCTACTTCCGCAAGGATGCAGTTGGCAAGACCACCTGGTTCAACCCGGACGACGTGCGCCTGGCCCTGGATGACAAGGGCCGTCCGCAAAGCGCGATCCTGGTGGCTGATGGCGAGCCGGTGGAAATCGGCGGCACGGAAAAAATGTCGAAGTCGAAAAACAATGGCATCGACCCGCAAGCGCAGATCGAACAGTATGGCGCCGACACGGCCCGTCTGTTCACCATGTTCGCTTCGCCGCCGGAACAGACGCTGGAATGGTCGGGCAGCGGCGTCGAAGGCGCCAACCGCTTCCTGCGCCGCGTGTGGAACTTCGGCTATGCCAAGTCGGCCACGATCCACGCAGCGCTGGCCGCCGGCCCTGCGGCCGCGACGGGCGAGGCGCAGAAAAACCTGCGCCGCGAATTGCACAAAATCCTGCAGCAAGCCGATTACGACTTGAAGCGCATCCAGTACAACACCGTGGTGTCAGCCTGCATGAAGATGCTCAATACGCTGGAATCGGCCAAGCTGGACGACAGCGCACAGTCGAACGCGCTGATCGCCGAAGGTTATTCCATCTTCCTGCGCCTGCTGAATCCTGTCGCGCCGCACATCACCCACGTGCTGTGGCAAGAACTGGGTTACGCTGGCGTACACGGAGATCTGCTCAACGCTTCCTGGCCGCAAGTGGACCCGCAAGCGCTGGAGCAGGCCGAGATCGAAATGATGATACAGGTGAACGGCAAGCTGCGTGGCTCCATCACGGTAGCCAAGGATGCGGATAAAGCCAGCATCGAAGCGGCCGCGCTGGCATGTGAAAGTGTGCAGAAGTACATCGAGACCACGCCGAAGAAAGTGATCGTCGTGCCTGGCAAGTTAATCAGCATCGTGGTGTAAAACTTATGGCGACTTCTTTTTCCGTATCGTTGTTGGGTGGGCGTACATGGCGCGCCATGCTGGCGCTGGGCCTGGCTGTCCTGCTGTCGGCTTGCGGTTTTCATCTGCGCGGCACGAATGGCAGCTTCATGCTGCCGTTCGCGACGATGCATATCTCGCTGCCTGCTTCGTCGCCGCTGGCGATCGACTTGAAGCGCTATATCCGCGCCATTGGCAGCACGGAAATCGTCGAGACCAGGGACGAGGCCGACGCCGTGTTCGACGTGATCAGCGATCCGGAGAAGAATCGTACGAAAACCATTTTGATCCTGAACAGCAATGGCCAGGTAGGCCAGTACCAGCTGGGCTATTCGATCGTCTTCCGCGTGATCGACAAGGCGGGTAACCAGCTGCTGGGACCTACGACCATCAGCCTGAATCGTCCGATCACCTTCGACTCGACGCAGCTGCTGGCCAAGGAAACGGAAGAAGCGGGCCTGTACCGCGACATGCGCAACGATTTGGTGCAGCAGATCATGCGCCGCCTGGCCGCGATCAAGCCGGTGCTGCCGGCCATGTCGGTAGCGCCTGTCGCACCAGTGACGCCAGTGACGCCAGTGACACCGGTGCCGCCTGCCGTGCCGGCCGTGCCGGCCGTGCAGAAGTAAGCGGAACGGGCACAACATGCAATTGCGGATAGACGCGCTGGACGGGCATGTAAGCAAGCCGCTGGCGCAACTGTATGTGATCACCAGCGACGAACATCTGCTGGCGCTGGAAGCTGCCGACAAGATCCGCCGCGCCGCGCGCGCGCAAGGTTATTCCGAACGCGACGTGCTGACGGTGGAGCGCAGCTTCAAATGGGGCGAGCTGCTGGCCGCCAACCAGGAACTGTCTTTGTTTGGCGACAAGAAGCTGATTGAGTTGCGCATCCCCACCGGCAAGCCTGGCAAGGATGGCGGCGCGGCGCTGCAAAGCTATGCGAAAAATCTCAGTCCCGACAACCTCACCCTGATTACCCTGCCCAAGCTGGACTGGGCAACGCAAAAGGCGGCCTGGGTGGCCAGCCTGCAGCAGGCTGCCGTCTACATCGACATTCCCAATGTGGAAAGGGCGCAGCTGCCGGCCTGGATAGGCCAGCGGCTGGCGGCGCAAGGGCAGAGCGCCGAACGCGCCAGCATCGATTTCATCGCCGACCGGGTAGAAGGCAATCTGCTGGCGGCGCACCAGGAAATCCAGAAATTGGGCTTGCTGCACGAAGCGGGCAAGCTGACGTATGAACAAGTGCAGGACGCGGTGCTGAACGTGGCCCGCTATGACGTCTTCAAGTTGTCCGAAGCCATGCTGGCTGGAGATACGGCGCGTTTGGTGCGCATGCTCGAAGGCTTGAAGGGCGAGGGCGAGGCGCTGCCGCTGGTCTTGTGGGCCGTCTCCGAAGAAATCCGCACGCTGTTAAAATTGAAGGCTGGTATGGCGCAAGGGCGGCCACTGGGCGCGTTGCTGAAAGAGTACCGCATCTGGGGACCGCGTGAGCGGATGATGGAGCCGGCACTGCGGCGCATTTCGCTGCCCGTGCTCGACGCGGCGCTGCAGGAAGCGGCGCAGGTAGACAAGATGATCAAGGGCTTGCGCGCCAGGGGGCACGCGGGCGACGCCTGGGACGCCATGCTGCAACTGGGCCTGAAGATCGCCAGAGGGTAATTTTATGGATAAGAGCATGGATATCACTGAATATATGCAGGACGTCGGCACGCGCGCCCGCACCGCTTCGCGCGCCATGGCCCGCGCCGACAGCGCCACGCGCAACCGCGCCCTGAGCCTGATCGCCGCCGCCATCGTGCGCGATGCGGGCCTGCTGCGCGCGGCCAACCAGCGCGACCTCGATGCCGCCGCCGCCGCCGGCCTGGCGCCGGCCATGCTGGACCGCCTGACCCTGTCCGACGCGGCGATTGCCACCATGGTCGAAGGCTTGACGCAGATCGCTGCGCTGGCTGACCCGATCGGCGAAATCTCGAACATGAAATACCGGCCGACGGGCATCCAGGTGGGCCAGATGCGCGTGCCGCTGGGTGTCATCGGCATCATCTATGAAGCGCGTCCCAATGTGACGGTGGATGCGGCCGGCCTGTGCATCAAGAGCGGCAACGCGACCATTTTGCGCGGCGGTTCGGAAGCCATCCATTGCAACCGCGCCCTGGCCAAACTGGTGCAGGAAGGCCTGCTGGGAGCTGGCCTGCCGGCCGATGCGGTGCAAGTGATCGATACTACCGACCGCGCCGCCGTTGGCGCCTTGATCACCATGCCGCAATACGTGGACGTCATCGTGCCGCGTGGCGGCAAGGGCCTGATCGCGCGCCTGATGCAGGAGGCGACCGTGCCGATGATCAAACACCTCGATGGTATTTGCCACGTCTACATCGACGCCAAGGCCGATATCAAGAAAGCGCTCGATATCGGCTTTAACGCCAAGTGCCACCGCTATGGCACCTGCAACACCATGGAAACCCTGCTGGTGGCGCGGAGCATCGCGCCGCAAGTGCTGCCGCAACTGGCCGAACTGTATTTGACCAAGCAGGTCGAGCTGCGCGCCGATCCGGAAAGCTACGCGATTCTGGCGGGCTACCCGCATCTGGTGGCCGCCACCGAGGAAGACTGGTCTACCGAATACCTGGCGGCGATCTTGTCGGTGAAGGTCGTCGACGGCATCGATGAAGCCATGGACCATATCAACCAGTATTCGTCCAGGCACACGGAAGCCATCATCACGGAAGACTACAGCGATGCGCTGCGTTTCCTGCGTGAAGTCGATTCGGCTTCCGTGATGGTGAATGCCTCCACGCGCTTTGCAGACGGATTCGAATATGGCCTGGGCGCCGAAATTGGCATCTCGAACGACAAGCTGCATGCGCGCGGCCCGGTCGGACTGGAAGGCCTGACCTCGCTCAAATACGTGGTCTTCGGCCACGGTGAAGTGCGCAAATAAAGTACGCAAACAAGTTCCCCAGACGGGTCAGCAGGCCCGTTTTACTCCTTCGTTACCTCTGACACTGGAAGCACCATGCTCTTTCTCTGGATTAAAGCTCTGCACATCATTTTCGTGATGTCCTGGTTCGCCGGCCTGTTTTATCTGCCGCGTATCTTCGTGAACCTGGCGATGGAAACGGAAACGGTAGCCACCGAACGCCTGCTGCTGATGGCGCGCAAACTGTACCGCTTCATGTCTTTGCTGATGCTGCCGGCGATGGTATTTGGCCTGATCCTGCTGTGGATGCAGTACGGCGGTGGCGGGGGCAGCTTCAAGATGCCGGGCTGGATGCACGCCAAGCTGACCTTCGTGGTGCTGTTGATTGGCTATCACCACGCTTGCGGCGCCATCCTGCGCAAGTTTGAAAAAGGCCTTAATAAACGCAGCCATACCTGGTTCCGCTACTTCAACGAGGTGCCGGTGGTGATGCTGCTGGCCGTGGTCGTGCTGGTCGTGGTCAAGCCTTTTTAAGAGAGACAATATGAGCAACAGCCAAAACAAGACAGTCCAGTATTTTTTTGCGCCCCATTCGCCGTGGACCTATCTGGGCCATGCGCGTCTGATCGAAACCGCCGCCAGAACCGGCGCGCAGATCGACGTGCGTCCCTTCGACCTGGGCAAGGTCTTCAGCGTATCGGGCGGCTTGCCGCTGGCCAAGCGCGCGCCGCAGCGACAGGCATACCGCCTGACCGAACTGGCACGCTGGTCGGCATTTTTGCAAGTGCCCCTGAATGTGCAGCCGAAGTTTTTCCCTGTCTCGCCGGAAGCGTCGGCCAAGCTGATCATCGCCACGCGCCTGGCGCATGGCGTGGACGCCTCTTTGACGCTGGCGCACGCCATCATGCGCGGCCTGTGGGCCGAGGAGCGCAATATCGGCGATGAAGAAACCCTGGTGCAGATCGCCACGGATGCGGGCTTTGACGGCCGCCAGTTGCTGAAAACCTCGGAGACCGCCAGCGTGCAGGCAGAGTACGACGCCAACACCGAAGCGGCCACCGCCGCCAGCGTGTTTGGTTCGCCGTGGTATATCGTCGATGGCGAAGGCTACTGGGGCCAGGACCGCCTCGATTTTGTCGAGCGCGCGCTGGCAGACAGTAAATAAGAGCAGTTTTTTTAATTTAGTATTTTTTTTAACGTAGTAAGCAGCGCCTGTAATCTAGCGGGCGCTCAACACAATGGATAAAGGGTACACCAACCATGGCTTCATATTTTTGCCCATGCCCGCGCGGCATGGAAGCGGCGCTGGCCGAGGAACTGGGCGAGATCGCCCAGGACAGCACGACCCTGAAGGTACACAATCAGGTACCGGGCGGCGTGCATTGCTCGGGCGATCTGCTCGACGCCTACCGCATCAACCTGCACTCGCGTATCGCTTCGCGCGTGCTGATGCGCATGGCCCATTCCGGCTACAAGACGGAAAACGATATTTATGACCTGACCCTGGCGCAGCCTTGGGAAGACTGGTTCGGCGTGCATCACACCATCCGCGTCGATGTTACCGCCGTCAAATCGCCGCTGCGCAGCCTGGAATTTACCACCCTGAAGATCAAGGATGCGATCTGCGACCGCTTCCGCGACCAGTTCAACGAGCGTCCATCGGTCAACACCAAGACGCCGGACATGCGCATCGTCGGTTTCCTCGACGCGCACACCTTTACCGTTTACCTCGACACCTCGGGCGAAGCGCTGTTCAAGCGCGGCTGGCGTGAAGAGACAGGCGACGCGCCGCTGCGTGAAAACCTGGCGGCCGGCCTGCTGCGCGTGTCAGGCTGGAAGCCGGGCATGGTGCTGTTCGATCCGATGTGCGGTTCCGGCACCATCCTGGCCGAAGCGGCGCAAATGGTGCAGGGCATTCCACCGGGCGCCTCGCGCCAGTTCGCCTTTGAAAATTTCCACGACTTCGATCCGGCGCCGTGGAACGCCATGAAGAACGCCATCAAGGCCAATCCCCTGCCTCTGGAGCCGACAATTTTCGGCAGCGATATCTCGGGCGACATGGTCGCCATGACGCGCCACAACCTGCGTTGCGCCGGTGTGCGTTTCGAGGTGCCGCTCAAGCAGATCGAAGCGCAGGAAGTCAAGCCGCCTAGCGATGTGGCTGGCATCATGCTGACCAACCCGCCGTACGGCGAGCGTATCGGCGTGCGTGGCGACAGCACCATCCCGGAAGATGAGTTGTCGACTTCGTTCTACTCGGCCATGGGCACCACCCTCAAGCAGCGCTTCGCCGGCTGGACCGTGTTCCTGTTCACCGCCGACCTGGGCTTGCCCAAGCTGCTGCGTTTGAAGGAAGCGCGCAAGACGCCATTCTTCAACGGCGCGCTGGAATGCCGTTTGTTCCGCTTCGATATGGTGGCCGGATACAACCGCCGCGAAGAAGCCAAACCAAAAAATAGCTGATTAAACCTGCTGCGCGTCGGGATAGGCAGTCTGCGATGCTCACCGTACTAGTGTACGGTTGCGCTTCTCGGCTACCTCTCCCTTCCGCTCGCTACGGTTTTCTCAGCTATTTTGGAGTCTGTAGAAGTTCATGGTAATGCATTAAACCGCAGACCGATTCCGGTCTGCGCGTCACTTTGGATAGTTCATGTTTCCCACCCCGCCGGCCAATGTGCCGCCAGATCCGGTCACGCCGGTGCCGCCTCCGACTCCCAGCCATATGGCGCCGCTGAGCCGGGGGGCGCTGGCGACGATGCTGGCCGGCCTGTCGATGCTGGGGCCGCTGTCGATCGATACCTATCTGCCCGCGTTCAGCAATATCCAGACGACCTTGCAGGCGTCGCCGCTGGAAGTGCAGCAGTCGCTGACGTTTTACATGCTGGCCTTCGCCGGCATGGTGCTGTGGCATGGCGCGATCTCCGACGCCTTCGGCCGGCGCAACGTGATCCTCGTGTCGCTGCTGATGTTTGCTATCGGTTCGCTCGGTTGCGCTTCGGCCCATACCGTGCACTACCTGTGGTTCTTCCGTATTTTGCAGGGTGTGTCGGCCGGTGCCGGCGTGGTGATCAGCCGCGCCATCATCCGCGACCTGTATTCCGATACGGCGGCGGCGCGTTTGCTGTCGCTGGTGACCATGATCTTTTCCATTGCCCCGGCCGTCGCGCCCGTGCTGGGTGGCTGGATCGTGGTCTGGTTCGACTGGCGCACGATTTTCCTGTTCCTGGCGGGCTACACGGTGATCCTGCTGGCGTTCTGCTACTGGCGCCTGCCCGAGACGCTGCCGCTGGAAAAACGCCAGCCCTTCAATCCGCGTTTCCTGGCGTCGAGCTACGGCGAGATCCTGCGCTCGCCCCTGTTTCACATCAAGGCTGGCATCGTGGCCCTCAATTTCGCCGGCCTGTTCCTGTTCATCACGGCCGCGCCGGAAATGCTGCCCAAGCAGCTGAACCTGGCGCCGCCGCAATTCGGCTGGATGTTCATTCCCTGCGTGAGCGGGATTTTCCTGGGGGCGCTGGCGGCCAACCGCATCGCCGGCAAGATCACGTTCGCGCGCCAGATCGGCATCGGCTTTGCCTTCCTGCTGTGCGCTTCCAGCGTCAACGTGGCCTACCATTTGTTCTTGCCGCCAGCCTTGCCATGGACGGTGCTGCCGCTGTTCTTCTACACCTTTGGCATGTCGCTGGTGGGGCCGGGCGCGACCTTGCTGGCGCTCGACCTGTTCCCGCATATCCGCGGCACGGTGGCGTCGTGCCAGTCGTTTGCCAGCACCTTGCTGGGCGCGATCGTCGCCGGTGTCATTTCGCCGCTGTTGTCGGGCTCCGTGTTGTGGCTGGCGTCGGGCCAGCTGGCGTTTACGGGGCTGGCCCTGGTGCTGTGGCTGATTTCGCGCCGCTTCCGCCACCGCTTGCTGGGCTCCGTCAAACGATAAAGGTACTGTTGGATAAAGGTGGATTTATTTCAACTTGGTTTTCTCTATTGCAAGTAATATCGGGCGCTTAATGATACTATGACTTTTTTATGGCATCCTCTCGGGCGGTATATTTTTGGCATGCAGGAGTGGAGGATTCCTCTGAACGTGGCCGCGCTTCGCAGCTGAGCGCTCTTCCTTTTTGAACCGGCAATGCCTGATACGATGCATCAATCCGATCAAGATATACGCAATCGCTTGCTGATTGCCCGTCTGCCGGCCATGCCGCAGATCCTCATCAAACTGATCGCCCACCTGCAAGCCGACGATGCCGGCATGCCTGAACTGGCCGCCCTGATCGCCAAGGACGCGGGCATGACCAGCAAGATACTGGGCGTGGCCAACAGTTCGGCCTATCACCGCCATGGCCGGGACATCAGCCTGGAACAATCGCTGGTGTCGCTGGGCACGGACATGATCAAGACCCTGGTCATCAGCGAATCGGTGTTCCAGACCTTTAACAGCTTCCCCCATTCCGGCAGTACCGATCTGCGCGCTTTCTGGAAAAGCTCGCTCTCGGCCGCCGTCATGGCGCGCGCGATTGCCAAGGCCATGGCCTACCCGCAGGCCGAGGAAGCCTATCTGGCTGGCCTGCTGCACAATGTGGGCCGGTTGGCCCTGCTGGCCACGGCGCCCAAGGAATATGCCTACAATTTCACGGCGCGCGACGATGCAGCCCTGTGCGCGGTGGAGCAGCGCACCTTGCAAATTACGCATGCCGAAGCGGGTGCCTGGCTGATTGAACGCTGGCGCCTCGATTCCTTTTTGGCCGACAGCGTGCTGTATCACCATGAACCGCTGGCGCGCCTGGAGGCCAGCCATCCCTTGATACGCATCGTGCGCCTGGCGCATCTGTTGTGCTGCCACGCCGGCGATACCGAGGCGATCGCGCAGGCGCGCCAGTTGTGCGCAATCGAGGAAGAGGTGCTCGATGCGATTGCCAGCAGCGCCGCGCGCCAGGTGGAACAGGCGGCGCAGCACCTGGGGATAGACCTGGCCGGCGCCGACGATATCGTCACGCCGCCCGCCTACGCGCCGCCGCCCGTCGACCCGGTGCAGCAGCGCCTGTCCGAAGACGTGCGCAATATGGTGCTGGTGTCCGAGGTGGGCCAGACCTTCGCCCGCCAGCAGGGAGAAACCAGCCTGTTCGAGGCGATCACGCGCTCGGCGCGTATCCTGTTCGATTTCGAGACCACCGTCATCCTGCTGGAAAACGCTAGCGGCCATGCGCTGATGGGCGTGGCGGCCGGCGAACAGCAGCAGCGCCTGGCCGGTTTTTCAGTGCCGCTGGCGCACGGCGGACCGCTGGCCGCGTCGGCGCTGGAATGCCGCTTGACCTTTTTGAAGCGCGATATGCCGGGGCTGGGCATCGTCGAAGAACAGCTGTTCCGCATCCTGGGCACCGACAGCCTGGTGTGCCTGCCCCTGGTGTCGGGCCAGCGCAGCCTGGGTGTCTTGATCGGCGGCGTGGCCGCGTGGCAGATTCCCGCCAGCCAGAAACGCGAAGGTTTTTTGCGCGCCTATGGCAACCAGGCGGCCAGTGCGCTGGAAGCGGCCGTCAGTGCGCGCGGCCATGCGCGGCGCCAGCTCGATCACGTGGCCGAGGAATACCGCGAAGCGTCGCGCCGCGTGGTACATGAAGTCAATAACCCGCTGTCCATCATCAAGAACTACCTCGGTGTGCTCGATAACAAGCTGGCAAGGCAGGAGCCGGTGGTGGGCGAGATGGCGATCCTGAATGAAGAAATCGACAGGGTCGGCCATTTGATCCACGGCCTGGCCGATCTGCAGCCCGTGGTCGCTAGCGGCGTAAGCAATTGCGCGCGCGTGGTCGACGACGTGCTGCGCCTGTTCCGCGCTACCGACTTCCTGCCGGCGAAAATCGAGATCGTGACCCATATGCACGATGCCTCGTGCGACGTCGAGGCGGACGCCGATACCCTCAAGCAGATTTTGCTCAACCTGCTCAAGAATGCCATCGAGGCGCTGCCCGATGGCGGACGCATCGAGGTGCGCAACCGTGGCCACGTCAACCGTGACCGGCGCCTGTACCTGGAGCTGAGCGTGAGCGATAACGGCACCGGCCTGGCGCCCGAAGTACTGGCCAATCTGTTTTCTCCCGTGCGCAGCCACAAGGAAGGCGCACACCATGGCCTGGGTTTGTCTATCGTGCATGAACTGCTCACCCGCCTGCATGGCGTGATCGGCTGCCGCAGCAGCAAGTCCGGCACCTCGTTTGAAATCCTGCTGCCGCTGGCGCAGAGCGTCGCCGCTTCCGCTCCCGTGCCGGTACTCGGTAACACCGCCCTGTTTTCGTAACGTCCATGAACTCCTCCGCTACCCCGTTCGACCTTGAGAATTGCCCGCGTATCCTGCTGGTCGACGATGAGCCCCGCTTGCTCGCGTCCCTGTACGAATTGCTGAAGGACCGTGCTTATCAGCTGCACACGGCCACTTGCGGCAGCGAGGCGCTGGCGCAGCTGTCGAAACTGCGCTTTGACCTGATCCTGCTGGACTTGCGCCTGCCCGACATGAGTGGTCATGAAATCATGGACCATATCAACCGGCGCGGTATCGAGGGTGATGTGATCGTGATGAGCGGCGACGTCGGCATCGAAGCGGCCATCGGTGCCCTGAAGCGGGGGGCTTATGATTATCTGCGCAAGCCGTACAGCCACGAAGAACTGCTGAAAACGGTGGAGAACGCGCTGCAAAAGCGCAAGCTGGCGCTGGAAAATGAACGTATCGCCTCGCAGCTGGAAACCTCGGAAAAGATGTACCGCTACCTGGTCGACAGCTCGCCCGACATCATTTATACCCTGAACCACGAAGGGCGCATTACCTTCATCAATGACCGGGTGCAGCAGATCCTGGGCTTTAGCCGTGAAGAGCTGATCGGCAGTCATTATTCGATCCTGGTGCATGATGAAGACCAGGAGCGTGCGCGCTACGCCTTCAATGAGCGGCGCCTGGACGACCGCGCCTCGCGCAATGTGGAACTGCGCCTGAAGTGCCATAGCGGCGGTGGCAGCGACCGCACCTTCAACAATACCCTGATGACGATACCGCTGACCTCGATCGGCGTGCATAGCGCCGATCACGAGACGCGCAAGCAGGAGTATTTCGGCACTTATGGCGTGGCGCGCGACATCACCGACCGCAAGCGCGCCGAAGAAGTCATTTCTTATCAGGCTTACCACGATATCCTGACCGACCTGCCGAACCGCATGCTGTTCAAGGACCGCCTGGGCCTGGCCGTGATACAGGCACGCCGCAAGCTGACGGAACTGGCCGTGATGTTCATCGATCTGGACCGCTTCAAGCTGGTCAACGATACCCTGGGCCACGTGAAAGGCGACGAATTGCTGCAGCAGGTTGCCCTGAGACTCAAGGATTGTTTGCGCCGTGGCGACACCCTGGCGCGCCAGGGCGGCGACGAGTTCACCATCGTGCTGCCCGAATTGCGCGACCGCCAGGATGCGCGCACCATCGCCGACAAATTCCTCGAATGCCTGCACCAGCCTTTCGATCTCGATGGCAACCAGGTGCATATCTCGGCCTCGATCGGCATCGCCATCTATCCGGGCGATGGCGAAACCATCGATGAACTGCTGCGCCATGCCGACATCGCCATGTACCAGGTCAAGGCGCTGGGCAAGAATGGCCACAGTTTTTATCATGAGTCCATGCTCGATGTGTCGCACCAGAAGATCGCGCTGGAACAAAGCCTGCGCAAGGCGCTGGAGCTGAACCAGCTGGAAATGTATTACCAGCCGCAGGTGGATGTGACGACGGGCCGTATCGTGGGCGCGGAAGGCTTGATGCGCTGGAACCATCCGCAGCGTGGCTTGCTGACGGCCGGCGAATTCCTGCCATTTGCCGAAGACAATGGCTTGATGCTGCCGATCTCGGACTGGATGCTGGGCGCCCTGTGCCGCGACCTGTTGCAGTGGAACGCGGCCGGTGGCGAAGCGGTGCGCCTGTCCCTGAACCTCTCGCCGCAATACCTGGACCGCGGCGACTTTTTCGAGAAGATGCGCGGCGCTTTGATACGTTATGGCATTGCGCCGGAAAAGATCGAAGTGGAAATCACGGAAAACATCTGCATCCGCAATCCGCAGTATGCGATCGAACAGTTGAACAAGCTGTGCCAGCTGGGCGTGTCGGTGGCCATCGACGATTTCGGCACCGGTTATTCTTCGCTGTCCTACCTGCACCGCTTCCCCATCCACACCATCAAGATCGACCAGTCGTTTGTGAAGGAAATCCACGACGAGAACGGGCACTATCCCGTCATCCTGGCCATCATCTCGATCGCGCGCGGGCTGGGCCTGCACCTGATTGCCGAAGGCGTGGAAACGGAAGGCCAGGCGCGCTATCTGCAGGACAAGGGCTGCACCACGATGCAGGGGTATTTGTACCACCGGCCGATTTCGCTATCGAGTTTCATCGCCGTGCTGGAAGAACAGAACCGATTGATCGCCGACGCGGCCAGCCCTGCGCCGCGGCCGCTGGCCATCGAAGCCTGACGCATGGACGCAGCTGAAGCTTCCTATACGGCGGATTATCTGCGCCTGAAAGGTTTGGCCGGGAAGGGCCATGCGAATGCCCAGCACAGCCTGGGCTTCATGTATTTCAATGGCCAGGGCATCGCGCAAAGTTATGCGCAGGCGCTGCACTGGTATGGCCTGGCGGCCGCGCAAGGGCTGGAACACGCGCAATACAACCTGGGCGTGATGTGCCAGAAGGGCCAGGGCGTGGCGCAGGATTTCACGCAGGCCGCACACTGGTATCTGAAGGCGGCCGAGCAGGGGTATGCGGCGGCCCAGTACAACCTGGGCTGGCTGTATGCCAAGGGCCAGGGCGTGGCGCAAGATAGCAGCCAGGCCATGCTCTGGTTCAGCCGCGCGGCCGAGCAGGGCGACGCGGGCGCGCAAAACAATCTCGGCATGATGTACGACAATGGCAAGGGCGTGCCGCAGGATTTTGTGCAAGCCATCAATTGGTACCGCAAGGCGGCCGAGCAGGGGTATGCGCGGGCCCAGTTCAACCTGGGCCTGCGCTACGACAATGGCCAGGGCGTGCCGCAAGACCGGCAACAGGCCAATGGCTGGTTGCGCAAGGCGGCCGAGCAGGGGTACGCGCCAGCCCAGTTCAACCTGGCGCTGCGCCATGAAAATGGCGAGGTGCTGCCGCAAGACTACCGGCTGGCCATCGCATGGTACCGGCGCGCTGCCGAGCAGGGCCACGCCAGTTCGCAATTCAACCTGGGCCTGATCTACGACAATGGCCGGGGTGTCCCTGGCGACAAGCAGGCGGCACTCAGCTGGTACGCCAAGGCGGCAGGCCAGGGCCATGCCGCCGCGCAGCACAATCTGGGACTGCATCACGAACATGCCACCCAGGATTACGCGCGGGCGCTGATGTTTTACCGCCAGGCGGCCGAACAGGGTTTTCCGGCGGCCCAATACCAGCTGGCCCACTTGCATGCGCAGGGGCAGGGCGTGCCCGCCAATGAGCCCGAGGCCGTGTTCTGGTATCGCAAGGCAGCTGACCAGGGCCATGTCCGCGCACAGTTCGACCTGGGCCTGCGCTATGAGCATGGTCAGGGCGTGCCGCAGGACGTGGGCCTGGCGCTGGAATGGTACCGGCGCGCGGCCGAACAGGACTATGCGCCGGCGCAGTATATGCAAGGCGTGCTGCACGACCGTGACGATGGCCCCGCGCCAGACAGCGTGCAGGCGTGCGCCTGTTATCGCCGGGCCGCGGCGCAAGGCCACAGCATGGCGCAGTTCGTGCTGGGCCTGCGGCATGACAATGGCCAGGATGTGCCGCAGGATTATGTCGCCGCCTGCGCCTGGTATGCGCTGGCCGCGCAGCAGGGCCATGCGCGCGCCCAGTTCAACCTGGGGTTGATGGCCGCCAGCGGCCAGGGTGCGCCGCTCGATTTGCAGCAGGCCTATCTGTGGCTGTCGATGGCCGCCGCTGCCGGCGTGGCCGGCGCAGAAAAAGCCGTGCTGCAGACAGCGGCGCGCATGCGTGATGCAGACTTGGCACAGGCGCGCCAGCGGCTGGCGGCCTTGAGCGCCTAAGATCCCGCGAAAACGTTGCCGCGCATGCAAGTCTTGCGCCGGATTCTTTCGTGCGTGAATACAACAGAGTTTGTTGTATATTCCATTCCCCGTACCCGTGCGGCTTGTCCTTGGGTCTGGCACCGAAGAAAATGCTGCAGTACGGAAGTTTTGATGTGCTAATGTTTCAGGCGAAGAAGATTTGTCTGTTCAATCGCTACCTGTTCCACCACCTCAACAAAGGAAGAATATGCGCCCGAACTCTCGCCTTGGTCTGCTTGCGCCCTTGTCATGCGTGCTGATTTTGTGTGCCGTGCCTGCCATCGCCGCCAATCCCCTGGCCGCTTTGAGCAACCAGGACGCCAGCAATGGCCTGAAGGCGGCGCTGGATGCCGGCTCGGCCGCCGCGGTTGCCAAATTGGGCGTGGAAAATGGTTTTTTGAATAATGACAAGGTCAAGATCAAATTGCCAGGCGTGCTGGAACAGGCCAAGCCCTTGTTGAAAATGACAGGGCGCGGGCAGCAGTTGGATGATCTGGTGGTGTCGATGAACCGTGCCGCCGAGTCGGCCATACCGATGGCCAAGCCCTTGCTGATCGACGCGGTCAAGTCGATGAGCGTCACCGACGCCAAGAATATCCTGTCTGGCGGCGACACTTCGGTGACCGACTTTTTCCGGCAAAAGACGGCCGCGCCGCTGGCCGTCAAATTCCTGCCCATCGTCAAATCGGTGACCGACAAGTCTGGCCTGTCCAGCAAATACAACAGCACCATGAGCCAGATCGGCAAGACCGGGCTGGTGCCGCAGCAGCAATCGACGGTAGAGGGCTATGTCACCGACCGCGCGCTCGACGGCCTGTATTTGATGATAGGCGAAGAAGAAAAAGCCATCCGCCGCGATCCCCTGTCGTATGGCAGCAAGATTATTGGCAAGGTGTTTGGCAGTTTGAAATAATTTATTATAAAATATATAATTTTCTCGATTGAAATGCGTCTTGTTTGGTGTTTGTAGTGTTTGGGAAACAAGTTACGTATTTGTCATAAGAGAAGAATGTTAAAATTCTGCGACATAAAATTTTGAAAGTGTGGTTGACCGGATTTAGCCGACTAAACATGTCAGATTTCTAGTGGCGAACCGAAGCGCGGCAATGTTGGATGCCGCCAGGTTGGCCTTTTCCGTTTTTCAGCTTCCCTTGCGCTGGTTGTTTTCTAGGCATCATCAGGAATTCCAGGTACAAGATATTTTAGGTAGTCAGATTTGTTAAGCGTACTCAGAAAATCAATTAAAACTACCTGGTATGGATGTCTGATCCTTGGAGTTCCTGGTGCCATGGCGGCTACGCCCAACCAGGGTGGGCAATCTGGCTATATCAATATGCCCAGCGCCGTGGTGGAAACTGATGGCACATTCAGCGTGGGTTATAGCTATAACAGTCCGTATGGTCAGACCTGGGTAACGTCGAGTATTCTGCCTTTCTTGCAGGTAACGGGACGGTATGTGTCGATTACGGGTATTCCTGCATTCGGTATTAACGATACTGGCTATGGCAAAGGCTATGGCCGCTATAAGGATAAAGTACTCGATGTAAAGTTGCGCTTGTGGACGGAAGGCGACTGGATGCCTTCCGTTGCCATTGGTGAAACAGACGTATTTGGCACAGAATTATTCAATGGGCAGTATATCGTTGCCACCAAGACTTTTGGCGCGAGCAAGAATGTCGAAGCGAGCCTGGGTTATGCCCGCAAGCGCCCGGACGGCCTGTTTGCCGGTGCACGCTGGACGCCAGCGAGTTTGCCGCGCTGGTCGATGGTTGCGGAATATGACACAACCAATTACTCCAGAGATTATCTGGCCAGTGGTTCGGGAGCTGCCTTGCGTCACAAGGGCCCTTCCCTGGGCCTGGAATATCGCTGGGGCTGGCTTGCGCTGCAAGCAGCGCGCAGCCGTGACCAATTCAGCATTAATGCCTCGGTCAGTATCCCGTTTGGTGAACGTGAATTTATTCCCAAGCTGTTTGAGCCGGCTTACTTTGTCGATGACAAAAATCCACCCCCACTGCCCAGCAAGGAAGAGTGGCACCGAGATCCTGGCTATGGCGCCGATCTGGTCAATGCCTTGGTGAAACAGGATTACAAGAATATCCGCGTTGAGCAAGAGGGCAATGTTCTTAGCCTGAGCCTCACCAATAGCCGTATTTCAAATCTGGGACGTGCCGTGGGCCGTGCTGCGCGCACTGCTGTCGCTTTCACGCCACAGGGCGTAACGACTCTGCGTATCACTTACACCAAGCTGGACCAGCCGATCGCCACTTACGAGTTTTTTGATTTGCCGAAACTGAACGATTATTTGGCAGGCAAAATCGACCGCCAGGCGTTTCTCGATGTCGTACTGTTGCGTTATCCGGAAAAGAGCGATGTCATCCGCGACGAACAGCAAACTTGGCTGCAAGAGTTTCTCGATAAGCCAGCGGTGTCAAAGCCTGTCGTTGCTACTGCGCCCGCTGCGGCGCCAGTTGTCACGGCGGCAGTTCATGTATCGCCGGTGCTGGCGGCAGCGCCGGCCAGTCAAGTCCTTGAGATACCTGTGCCAGCGGTGGTCAAGGCAGGCGATGCGGTGAATACGGCGAACAATGATGGCAAGCTGGCCGTTGGCCTCGGTGTGGACGGTGATGTGGTCCAGGTCAAATCGCTGGACCGCGAGGCGAACCGTTTCAAGATCGCACCCAAGGTTGGATTTTTCTTCAACGACCCTAGCGGCGCTTTCCGTTATTCGATTTCTGCCGTGGCTAATTATGACCGCCGTCTTGGTGATGGCTGGTACTTCAACAGCGCAGCCAGCCTGCAGTTGATGGAAACCGTGTCGGGCGTCAAGCAGCCTTCCAATAGCGAGTTGCCACACGTACGCAGCGATGTGGCCGACTATTTGCGCGGTAGCCGTTTCTCGCTGAGTCGTATTTTGTTGAACAAATATGATAATCCTGCCGAACGCGTGTACACACGTTTATCGGCGGGTTTATATGAAGAGATGTTCCGTGGTGCAGGCGGCCAGGTCCTGTACCTGCCGAAAGACAGCCGCTGGGCTGCCGACCTGGCCGTCGACGCCTTGCAGCAGCGTGGCTTCAAGGGTTTGCTCGATTCGCGTGACTACAAGACGGTGACGGCGATAGGTTCCCTGCATTATCGCTTGCCGCACGATATTACCGTCACAGCCCGTGCCGGCCGTTTCCTGGCAAAAGACACCGGTGTGCGCATGGAGTTCAAGCGCCGCTTCCAGTCTGGCATCGAAGTGGGCGCCTGGTACTCGCATACGAATGGCAACGACATCACGAGTCCGGGTACGCCAGCCCAGCCGTATCAGGACCGCGGCGTCTTCTTGTCGATACCGTTGAACAGCATGTTGCCGATGGATACGCAATCGACGGCCGGCTTCGCGCTTTCGCCATGGACGCGCGACGTGGGCCAGATGGTGGCTTCGCCTGGCGACCTGTATGACATGGTCGAGCGCCCGCGCGCCGACATGCATAGCTACGATGGCCTAGGTAATTTTGCCGAACGCCCTGACGAACAAAACCTGCCTGCCGTCAATCCTCCAGATCGTCCCTTTGTCAGCCCATGGCCGGCCATGCGCGCGCGCCTGGAGCAATCGTCCTCGGCGATGCCGACACCTCCTGAATGGCTCAAGGCGACGGCGCTGATCGGCGGCGTGGCGGTGTCATCGGCGCTGCTTGACAAGCCAGTCGACCGTTTCGTCAAGAAACACGAAAATTCCACTGCGTTCCGCAACTGGGACAAACTCGGTAAAGCTATGCCGTATGCACTGGTGGGTGCGGCCGGGGCCGCCCTCGCGTTTGGTGACGACAGGATGCAAAATACCGGCTTGATTTCCATGCAGTCGGTGGCTGCGGCAACGGGCCTGGCTCTGGCGGGCAAATATGCGATTGGACGGGCTCGTCCCGATGAGGAGCGCGGTCCATGGAGCAGTGTCGGTAGCGGAACATCGCGCTCGGATGCTTCTTTCCCCTCGACCCATTCGGCGGTTGCCTTTGCTGCCGTGACACCTTTTGCCAAAGAGTATGATGCACCGTGGTTGTATGGCGTGGCGGCAGTCGGTTCTGCCGGCCGTATAGCTGGCCGCAAGCATTGGGTGTCCGATACGGTCGCCGGTGGTCTTGTGGGCTATGCAATGGGTAGCTGGTTGTGGAATGCACAGCGGGACCAGAGCAAGTCAGGCCTGTCGATCAATCCAGGGCCGAAGGAAGTCAGCGTGACCTGGCAAAGCAAATACTAGGCGCGCATGGCGTGCCCTTCACTCATACAAATTCATTGATTCGGACAAAAACAGCATGAAAAAGCAATTCCGTACTTCCCCGGCTCTCGTGAAACACGTGATCTTCTCGGCGTGCCTGTTGGGCGCCGGTTCTTCCTTTGCAGTGGAGCAGGACTTTGGCGCGAATGACACCCCTCGCGCGGACTTGTCCCGGGCACAGGCAAGCGAACTGGGCGGCGGGAGCTTGCCCAGCATCCGTAGCGGCCGCAGTGAGCAGCGCCAGGCAAAACCTTTATCATCCAATGCCACCAGCAAACGTAGCGTTGCTGATGCTGATGCGCCCGTTGGCGCTTTCGAAGAGTATGTCGATGGTGTGACAGGTAAAAAACTGAGCATCTTCGGCAAGGATCTGTTCAGCGATGTGCCGTCCACCTTTGCTCCGCTTGATGGCGTGCAGGTGAATCAGGAATATGTGATCGGCACTGGCGACGAATTGCAGGTGCGCGGCTGGGGTATGGTCGATATCGACGTCAGCGCGACAGTTGACCGCAGCGGTGCAATTTTCATTCCCCGCGTCGGCTCCATCAAGGTCAGCGGCGTGCAGTACAAGGACTTGCAGGGCTATTTGAAGAAGGCGATCAGCAAAATCTACACCAACTTTGATCTGACTGCCAGCATCGCGCAAACGCGCGCGGTACAAGTGTATGTGGTTGGCCATGCGGTACGCCCTGGCACGTATACCCTCAATTCCATGAGTACCTTACTCAATGCCCTGTTTACTTCAGGTGGTCCAGACGCCACTGGTAGCATGCGCAGTATCCAGCTCAAGCGTGGCAAGGATACGGTGACCACGTTCGACCTGTATGACATGCTGGTAAAAGGCGACAAGAGCCGTGACATTACACTGCGTGACGGCGACGTGATCTACATCCCCGAAGTTGGCCCATTGGTAGCACTGACCGGCAGCGTGAAGCAGCCCGCCATTTTTGAATTGAAAGGCAAGGCCAGCCTGGCTGATGTGGTGAACTGGTCCGGGGGGTTTGATTCGGCAGCGGAAACCAAGCAGGTGATTGTTGAAAAGAGCGTAGACAATCAATATAAAACGGTGCTTGACCTGGTGGCCGATGGCGGTATTTCCAGCAGCAAATTGGCCGGTATCGCCGTCAATCCTACCGATATTCTGCGGGTATTTGCACCAGGTGCGGTACCCGTCCAGGCACAGATCCAGAATGAATACGTGCGCGTGGCCGGCGAGGCAAAACAAAGCGGTATTTTCTTGCTGAAAAAAGGCGAAACCCTGCGCGAGCTGATCGCGCGTGTCGGCGGCGCCAATGACAATGGCTACCTGTACGCCACCCAGTTGACGCGTGAATCTGTACGCCGTGCGCAGCAAATCAAATTAGATCAGGTGGCCGATCGTTTTGAGCGCGATCTGGATTCGAACGCGACTCAGCGCATGGCCGCCACCGGTGACAAAGACAGCGCGGCCAAAACCGCGGCTGAGGTGGAACAGCAGCGCCGCATCGTGCAAAAAATGCGGAATATCAAGGCAGAAGGCCGCATTGTGCTTGATTTGCCTGGCGTCGATACGCAAGTGAAAAACTTGCCTGATATACCGCTGCAAGATGGTGATTCCGTCCTGATTCCGCGCCGTCCGGGTACCGTCGATGTACTGGGTTCGGTCTTCCAGCAAAACGCCTTTGTTTACCGCCCACAGCGTACGGTCAACGATTATGTGCAGCAAGCTGGCGGTATTACCTCCACTGCTGACAAATCCGAAATGTATGTGATTCGTGCCGATGGCACAGCCCAGAGTGGACAAGGGACGGGTTGGTTCAGCGGTCTCGGTGGCACGGCATTGAATCCTGGTGATACGGTCGTAGTTCCTGAAAAAATTGAGCGTAGTACGTTTATGCAGAGTTTGAAAGATTGGACCGCGATTTTTTATCAGTTCGGTCTTGGCGCAGCGGGTCTAAAAGTGCTGAAGGATTAATGATCTGCTGACCGCTCAGGTAGGTTGATTGCGGCTGATAGAATACGAATAATCTTGGGGGCGTATCAAATATGATGGCTTACCACTTGAAAGAAAAAGATGTCTGAGGAATTGAAAATTAAAGGGCAGCCTTTGTCGGCAAGCGAAAGTAATGATGATATTCATTTATTGGACATCTTGACCGCACTTGCACGGCAAAAAAAAATATTATTCACAGTACCACTGATTGCGGGGGCTTTAGCAATTGCGGCTGCGTTTCTAATCAAGCCGACATTTTCATCAACGGCAGTATTACTCCCGCCACAGCAGCAAAGTTCCAGCGTGGCTGCCATGTTAGGACAGCTAGGTGGATTGGCCAGTGCTGCAGGCAGCCTGACAAGCTTAAAAAATCCAAATGATCTATATGTTGCCATGTTGCAGAGTCGGACCATTGCCGACCAACTGATCAAGCGTTTTGATTTGAAAAATCGTCTCAAGGCTGAAACACAGGACGACGCACGTAGTAAGTTGGCTGGAATTGTCTCGATAGCCAATGATAAGGCAGGCACCATCTCCGTATTGGTGGAAGACAAAGATCCAAAGTTTGCGGCAGAACTTGCTAATGCCTATGTCAGCGAATTGACAAACCTGACAAAGACGATGGCGATCAGCGATGCTGCGCAGCGCCGTCTTTTTTTTGAGAAACAGCTAGTTTCCGTCAAAGATGATTTGGCAAATGCTGAAATTGCATTGCGCAAGACCCAGGAAAATACGGGGATGCTGGAGCTTGAGGGACAGGTCAAGGGAATTATCAGCAATGTAGCGCAACTCGAAGGCACGATCGCGGCTAAAGAGGTTCAACTCAACGCAATGCGTAGTTTTGCCACGAATAATAATCCAGAATTACAACGTTTGCAGAGTGAAATTCAGGGCTATCGTACGCAACTTGAGAAATTGAAAAATGGGAAAAGTAGCAAGGATGGCGATTTAATGGTGCCGACAGGAAAAATTCCTGAGATTGGTGTTGAATATATTCGCAAGTTGCGTAACGTAAAGTATCAAGAAACTATTTTTGAATTGATGGCGAAGCAATATGAACTGGCAAAATTTGATGAGGCAAAAGAATCATCAACTATCCAGATACTGGATAATGCGGTTCCTGCAGAAAAAAAATCCAAGCCCAAGAAATTGATTATCATTCTGCTGGGATTCTTTGGTGGCGGAATGCTGGCATTATTCCTTGCTTTGATACGCGATGCTTATCAGAAATCTATCCGGGATGAGGAGAGTAAATATCGATGGGCTCTCTTGGCAGATACTTGGAAGAATAGAAATATTTGATTTATATTGATTGGCAAGCGTAATGTTGTGCAGTTTGTCAACTCAACTCGATGAGTAGGAAGAAAAATGAAAGCAGTTATTCTGGCAGGTGGACTGGGAACGCGTATTAGTGAGGAAACTTCTACAAAGCCAAAGCCGATGGTGGAAGTTGGGGGGAAACCTATTTTATGGCATATCATGAAATCGTATTCCGCTCATGGTGTGAATGATTTTGTCATATGCTGTGGTTACAAGGGTTATGTTATCAAAGAATATTTTGCCAACTATTTTCTGCATACTTCGGACGTCACTTTTGATATGCAGAATAACCAAATGGAAGTCCATGCACGTAATGCGGAACCATGGAAGGTGACGCTGGTCGATACCGGTGACGAAACCCTGACCGGTGGACGATTGAAGCGCGTCAAACAGTATGTGCAAGATGAGGAAAGTTTTTGTTTCACCTATGGTGACGGTGTGAGCGATGTCAATATTACAGAATTGATTGAGTTTCATAAGTCTCATGGCAAGTTGGCGACATTAACTGCCACTCAGCCACCGGGCCGTTTTGGCGCCATTAACTTCGATGGCGTCAAAGTGAATAGTTTCCAAGAAAAACCGCAAGGTGACGGTGCGTGGATCAATGGTGGTTTTTTTGTACTTTCGCCAAAGGCAATCGACTATATCGATGACGATACGACGACATGGGAAAAGAAGCCGATGGAGCAATTGGCGAAAGATGGTCAGTTGAATGCCTACTTTCATAAAGGTTTCTGGCAACCGATGGATACCCTGCGTGACAAAGTCCATCTGGAAGAATTGTGGCAAACGGGAAAAGCCCCATGGAAAATGGACTTGAAATAATTTTTTCTGGCAAAGTATCGCTGGAATTTTGTGATTAGAGTAAATTTTGCTTTTAAGAAATATATTCATACTCAGCCTGGTACACATTGTCAGGTTAGTTCTTCCTCTGCTGCTGATTCCTGTGCTGACAAAAAGAATCGCGGCAGATGACTTTGGTGTATACATGTACACCATATCTTTTGCAGCGTGGTTAGCGATTTTTATCGAGTATGGATTCAATATATCTTCGACGCGTGAAATCGCCTGTGCCAAGGATGAAGGACAAGTTACCTCGATTGTTGCCGGAACACAGGCTGCAAAACTATTGCTAGTAGTGGCCACGATTCCGTTTTTATTTTTCGCAGCTTACCTGATTCCAGTTTTTGATGGGCATATTTTTTGGGCTGTGGTTGCCTGGTTATTGGGCGTATTAACAGCTTTTTCTCCTATTTATTATTTTCAGGGCCGTGAAAAATTAAAAGTCGTCGGATATGCCGAAGTGCTGAGCGGTGCCATAATGCTCGGTGCTGTATATTTGATAATACATAGTAGTCAGGATTTTTATCTGCTGGCTCTTATTATCCTAGCGGCTCGCATGTTCAGTCTATCGATTCTGAACTGGAGAATGTATAGAGGAAAATATATAGGATTGAAAGACCTGTTTAATTTTGTAGAAGGCATTGATAAACTTAAAAGCGGATTTAATATTTTCATTTTTCAAGCGGCGGTCAGCCTCTACACATCGTTTAACGTAGTTTTTCTGGGATTCTTCTGTTCGCCGGTGCAAGTCGGTATTTATGCTTCTGCCGAGCGACTGATGAGGGCTGGTATTGGCTTCATGGGCCAATTTTCGAACGCGATATTTCCGAGATTGAATGCCATGAACGCTGATAATCCCTTAAAAATGGAAAAGCTGCGTACCAGGGTACTGATTGGTTTTTCGATACTTGGTGTGTGTGGGATGTTGTTGACGTGGATGATTGCACCCGTAATTGTGCATTATATGTTTGCAGAGCATGCAGCTGAAGTTCAGAAAATTATAGAAATTCTTGCATTAATTGTTCCTGCGATTGCTTTGAGCAATGTACTTGGTTTTCAGTATTTATTGGTGGATCGACGAGAAAAAGTTTTTAATGTCATTATTTCATGTGCCGCACTGATTAATGTCGTGATGGCTTATTTTTTGATAAAGAATTATCAGATCAAAGGAATGGCAATATCGTGGATAACCATAGAGTGGTTGATCACTATCGTTATCGGAGTGACGGTCTTTACCTTGTCGCGCAATAGAAATTTAATTACAACAGGTTGAAATTATGTTCGGTGATATTTATAACGGAAAAAAAGTGTTGGTAACCGGGCATACCGGCTTCAAAGGTACATGGCTTTCAACCTGGTTGTTGAAAATGGGAGCCAATGTAGGCGGTTTTTCTGATTGCATTCCTACCCAACCATCTATTTTTGAAGAAACCGGCTTGGCTGAGAAAATAGAACATCATTTCGGCGATATCCGGAATCTGGATGCGGTTAAAGCTGTCATTGAGCAGTTCAAGCCTGATTTTATATTTCATCTGGCAGCACAACCTATTGTTTCTGTCTCTTATAGTCATCCTATCGATACCATTACTACGAATGTGATCGGTACTGCGAATGTTCTGGAAGCGTTGCGTTTGCTCAATCCGGACTGCGTTGCGGTCATGATCACTTCTGATAAATGCTACGAAAACGTCGAATGGCTTTGGGGGTATAAGGAAACCGATCACTTGGGCGGCCGCGATATTTATAGTGGTTCCAAAGGTGCAGCGGAAGTCATTATCCACTCCTACTATTATTCCTTCTTCAAAAATGCCGATTGCAAGGTGAAGCTGGCGACTGGCCGTGCCGGTAATGTGATCGGTGGCGGAGACTGGGCCAAAGATCGCATTGTCGTCGATTGCATGCGCAATTGGTCTGAAGGCAAGACCGTTGAAATCCGCAGTCCATCTGCCACGCGACCATGGCAACACGTGCTTGAGCCATTGAGTGGCTATTTGACACTGGGCGCCGCTTTGTATGCCAACGGTGATCTCGCCGGTGAGTCCTTTAACTTTGGTCCCCGTTCTGAACAGAGCCGTACTGTACTTGAATTGTTAAGCGATTTGAGCAAACACTGGAACTTTACCAAGGCGGAAAGTGCATATAGCGTAACGGGTAACATCCCGTTTCATGAGGCGGGCTTGCTGAAGCTAAATTGCGACAAGGCTCTGTTCGAATTGCGTTGGGAAGCCAACCTCGGCTATGACGATTGTGTGCGCCTGGTAAGTGACTGGTACTACCAGTATTACAAGGAGTCGGCCGATATGTATGCATTGACGATGGCGCAGATTGAAGAGTACGAGAACAAGGCAAGTCAGCGGGGACTGGTATGGACCAAGTGAATACGGGAGCAGTCCCCTATCTGACGCCGCTCAAGCAGATATTTCATCCCAAAGGTGATGTTTTTCATGCAATTAAAGCATCTGATGAAGGTTTTGCAGGTTTCGGCGAGGCCTATTTCACGACCGTCCATCATGGTGTCATCAAGGGATGGAAACGCCATTCGCGCATGCAAATGAATCTGGTGGTTCCCGTGGGTTCCGTATGCTTTTACGTGCATGATGAGGCGAGCGGCAAGACCACCCGGTTTGTGCTGGGGGCAGAAAATTATGCGCGCTTGACCGTACCTGCTGGTTACTGGATGGCTTTTCAAGGAATGGGAGCTGACCTTAATCTTGTGTGCAATCTTGCGAGCATCGAGCATGACCCGGAAGAAGCGCGCAACGCCCCTCTGGAAACCTACCCGCTGGAAACTATTTAATGAAAATTTTGCTGACTGGCGCCACCGGCCTGCTGGGAAGCGCCATTGTCGAAGCTGCACACCAGCGCAGTCTGGTCTGTAACGCCTTGCCACGTCCTTCCCTCTCTTTGCATACCTTGTCTGCGCTGGCAAACGCCCTGCAGGGCTATGATGTGTTGATACATGCTGCTGCGAATACCAATGTCGAGCAATGTGAAGTTGCTCCCGACGACTGTTATCGTGACAATTTTTTGCTGACAGAATTGATTGCGATTGCGGCTGCCATTGCAAAAGTGAAGATGGTATTTATCTCAAGTACCGGTATTTATGGTGAAGGACAGGAAATACCATATCGTGAATATGATAGCGTGCATCCACCAACCCATCATCACCGAAGCAAAATGATGGCCGAACAGGCTGTCATCAGCCAGAATCCGTGCAACCTGGTTATACGCACAGGCTGGTTATTCGGTGGTGCTGCGGCCAATCCAAAGAATTTTGTCGCACGTCGTATCGATGAAGCGCGAGAGGCCATGAAAGCCAAGGGATACATTGAATCCAATACCGAGCAGCGGGGTGTACCTTGTTTCAATCAGGATATTGCGACACGCATACTGAACCTGACCAGCGCAAACTGGAGCGGTGTATTTAATTGCGTCAATACCGGTAGCGCGTCGCGTTTTGAGTATGTCAGAGCTGTTATCGAGCTTGCTGGTTTGCCGCTGGAAGTCAGGCCATCGAATGCAGCCGCCTTCCAACGCAAGGCAAAGGTGTCGAACAACGAGATGGCCGTCAATTGGAAAATGGATACATTAGGTCTGCCAGAGATGCCCGCATGGCGGACTAGCCTCGAGCACTACATCAAGAATGCCCTGCTGGCTGAAGGAGTGCAACAATGAGCATTGAAATGATTGATACCGTCATTCTTGGTGCCGGCGTCGCCGGTCTGGGAGCCGCCTTGAAAGCGCGTGAACTAGGACGCCAGGCAGTGATTTTCGAGGCGCGCCGCGCCACAGGTGGCTTGCTGGATAATTTCACGATCGATGGCTTCCGTTTCGACCATGCGGTGCATCTGAGCTTTGCGACCGAGGAAAAAGTCAGACATATTTTTGATCAGACGCCTTACCATACGCACCCTGCCGAATCGTTCTGTTTTGACCAGGACCGTTGGTTGAAACATCCAATCCAGAATAATCTGTCCCCACTGCCGGCAGCAGACAAGGTCCAATTGATTAAGTCCTTCCTGTCTCGGCCTGAGCATCAGGAGGAGGACAATTACGAAAGCTGGTTAAGGCATCAGTATGGGGATGGCATCGCACAGCGCTATCCGATACGCTACACGCAAAAATACTGGGCGACGCCGGCAAAAGAGTTGTCGACGAGCTGGATCGGCAACCGTATGCGTCGCGCCGAACTCGATGAAATACTGTATGGCGCTTTTTCTGCCGAGACGCCCAATACGTATTACACCAAAGAAATGCGTTATCCCAAAATCGGTGGTTATAAGGCATTTATTCAGCCGCTGATCGATGCTGCCGAGATTCGCCTTGAACATCGGGCCGTCCGTGTTGATCTGCATCAGAAAACCATCACTTTTGCCAATGGCACGCAGGTGAGATACCGGCAGTTGGTCAGCAGCTTGCCTCTGCCTGTCATGGCAAACATTCTGCTGAACACACCGCAAGATGTGCTCGATGCAGCCGGCCGGCTCAAAGCGACGTCGATTGATCTGATTTCGGTAGCGTTCAACAAATCCCTGATCAAGGATTTGTGGTTCTACATTTACGATGAAGATATCCTGGCAAGCAGGGCATATTCACCCTCGGCCAAGGCAGCGGAAAACGCTCCAGATGGTTGCAGTTCACTGCAGTTCGAAATCTATAACCGGGGTACATCTTCGCGCTTTGATACGCAGCAATTGAAGGACAATACGCTCCATGCCTTGAAAAAGATGGGGATTGCCGACGAGCAAGACATTATTTTCATGGACCATCGTTTTCTTGAGTATGGAAATGTTATTTTCGACAAGAATATGGAAAAAGATAGAAAAACAGTGCTTGCATGGCTGGAGCAAGGCAGTATTGCAAGCTGTGGCCGGTTTGGTGAATGGGATTACTTGTGGAGTAATCAGTCGTTGTTGAGTGGATATGAGGCATTGAAATGAAATTGAGTATATGTATCCCGACATACAACCGTTCCGCCTACCTGAAGCGGTTTTTGGAAAAACTGTATGCTGAAATAGATAAGTTCTCCCTGCAAAAGCAGGTGGAAGTGATTGTTTCGGATAATTCATCGGCTGACGATACGCCAGAGATCGTACAGAGCTTTGTAAAAAAAGGTCTGATTTATAGCCGAAATGAAAATAATATCGGGCCAGATGCGAATTTCCTGAAGTTGTTTGAAATGAGCACGGGGGAATATATCTGGTTACCTGGTGATGATGACTTGTTTGCAGACGACTTTTTGCCCTATCTTCTCCAAACGGCAGAAAAAGAAAAATTTGATTATTTTTATTTACGAACAGTAGGTGAGCCCGCTTCGCCAGGCCGAAGAAGTTATGTTGCTGTTAGCAATACGGAATTATTTTCGCGTACTACAATTTTTACCACATTCATGACGTCGCAGGTAATTCGTTCGAAGCTGGTCAAACCTTATATTACTGAAGCCAGGAAGTACCTTGGTGGCTTCATGGCTTACTATTTTATTTTTGCCAAGGCTTTGGAGGAATCGAAAATTTGTCTCATCAGCGATCAAAAAGAAATATTCATGACGGTGGAAAATACCGGGGGGTATAGCTTCTACAAGGTATGGGGTGATGCTGTCTTTACTTCGCTGTATGATACCGGTTTTGTAAATGATCGGAAATTAATTTCCAGATTCAGAATGGATATGTTTGTCATTTTGATCTTGTCAGTTACCTATAATCTGCGCAAAGGCGGTAGCAGTAATAAATTTACTGCTGGAAATGGAGAATTCAATATTCGCAAATTTTTCGGTATGGGATTATATCCGCTGATTTTCAGGGTCTATGAAAAGGCTCCTCTTTTTCCTCTCGGCCTGTTACATTTTTTTATACGCGGACTCAATAAATCAAGAAGAATTTTCTTGAAGGCTGTTTGCTGATATTTTATTTTTACTGGTCGATTAATGTTTGATTTTATGAGTATTTAATGTGGGAATTTTTTTTAATAGAAGCAAAGATCGAATAAATTCGGCTTTTTGCAGGGAAGGCTTTAACCTGTTTGCAGTGGTCTACTCCGGTTTGAAAATCAAGATTCGCCGCTTTTATTACAAAAAACTATTTGGTTGGGATGTCAGGTCCATCTTGGGACCCGCCTATATTCGTGGCAAGTCGCATATTACGATAGGCCAGAACTTCAGCTGCAGGACTAATTTATGGCTGGAGGCGGTGACTACTTTTAATCAGCAGAATTTTTCCCCCAGAATTAATATAGGAAATAACGTTGGCGCTAGCGATTTTTTGCATATTGCGGCAACAAATTCCATTCGAATTGGTAATAATGTGCTGATTGGTAGCAAAGTACTGATCACTGATCATTTACATGGCGATTATCGCGGCCTCCATCCATCGAGTCCGGAGATCTCTCCACACGATCGTCCTCTTTCCAGTGACTTGGCAGTTACCATCGAAGATAATGTATTGATTGGTGATAATGTTAGCGTCTTGCCTGGAGTAAACATTGGTTTTGGTGCTGTCATTGGAGCAAATTCCGTAGTGACATCTGATATTCCTGCATGGACAATTGCTGCAGGGGTACCTGCCAAAGTATTGAAAAAATTTGACAGCATTGAAAAAAAATGGATGACTGTCTGATTCACTTTCTTGAAGTATATTTCATATGTACGTATGAAAATGTAAAAAATTAGAACTGGATTGTAAATAAAATGACTGAATTGAATTTAACTAAAACCAGCCAGCTTGACACTTTTGCTGCTTGTACAATTGTATCGAAAAATTATTTTTCTTATGCTTTGACGCTCAGGTCCAGTTTTCTGAAAAATAATCCTGGTGGAGATTTTTATATTCTTATAGTCGATGCCAAGGATCCTGCCTTCAAGGCGGACGATGGATGTAATATCGTTTGGGTGGAAGACCTTGATATTCCCAATTTTACGTCGTATGCCATGCGTTACGATATTCTGGAACTGAATACCAATGTCAAGCCGACTTTCCTTCTTTCTTTATTGAAAAAATATCAAAAAGTTACCTATATCGATCCTGATATCAAGGTTTACCGCTCGTTGGATATTATATTCAATCGTTTGAGTGATTATTCCATTGTCTTAACTCCACATATTGTCAGTCCGATGATGGATGATATGAAACCAGGTGAAGTAGACTTCCTTATTAATGGACAGTTCAACTTGGGTTTCATTGGAGTCAGCAATACCGAGAGTGCTATAAAAATGCTTGAATGGTGGCAGGCGCGTTGCCTGGAGCAAGGCTATAATGAGCCTTCCCAAGGAATTTTCGTCGACCAAAAATGGATCAATCTGGTTCCATGCATTTTTTCCGGTGTTTATATTGAAAAATCTTTTGGCTGTAACATGGCCTACTGGAATTTGCATGAACGAATGCTTGGGAAAAATAAAGAGGAGTGGCTAGTTAATAAAGATGAACCTCTATATTTTTTTCATTTTAGCGGATTGCTGTTAAATGATGAAAATGATATTTCAAAATATCAGAACCGGTTCAATCTGATTCAACGCCCAGACCTGAAAGAAATTTTTTCTGCCTACCGCCAGGAATTACGTGATAACGGCCACTTGAATTATCAGATTATAAAATATGGTTTTTCTACATTTGATGACGGAAAATTAATTTCTTCTATTGCCCGCCGTTTGTATACAATTGAGGAATACCCAGTCAATAGCATAAGTCCATTTTCTGTTGGCAGCAAGTTTTATGAATTTTGCCAAAGAAATAACTTATTTTCCACGCCAGGTGGTGCCAAATCATATAACACCTACAATACCAATCATAATGATGTGCGTCTTAAAATAATTCGTGGTGGTATGAAGCTGGCATATCGCCTGCTTGGTGTGGATAAATACCCATTATTGTTGAAGTATATGATTTACATCGCCTCTGTACGCAATCAGCGCAACATTTTCAAGTAAATATTTTGAATAGCCGTAATAGGGCCGTGCAGTAATGAAAATATACATAGATGAGCGTTGGATCGGTGAGCATGGCATTGGACGCTTTGCTAACGTTCTAGCGAGCAAGATTAATTTTACGGCAATGAATATGGTGGGATCGCCCTCTTCCCCATTGGATGCGCTACGTTTTTTTTTTCGTACGCTAGGTTTTTCTAAGAAAGATCTTGTTTTTAGTCCGGGATATAATGCGCCTGTTTTTATCCGCTGTCCCTTCGTATTTACCATTCACGATCTGAATCATATCGACCGTAATGAAAATAGCAGTTTCTTGAAACGGCTTTATTACAAATGGATCATGCGCAGGGCATGCCGTCATGCGCAAGCAGTACTGACGGTATCCGAATTTTCGAAGCGCCGCATTGTGGATTGGTCGGGGATCCCTGCCGAGCGGGTCATCAATGTTGGAAATGGTGTGGGCGAGGAGTACGCCCCGTCGGCTTCTGCATACAAGCCTGGCTATCCTTATGTGCTGAGCGTCAGCAATCGGAAAGCGCACAAAAACGAGCCACGCCTGATCGAAGCCTTTTCACAGGCCAATATTTCCGATGACGTGAGATTGCTGTTCACAGGAGAGCCGACACCAGCAGTGCTGGAGACGATTCAACAATATAAGCTGCAGGGACGCGTGACCTTTGTCGGACGTGTTGCCGAAGCTGATCTTCCTGGCTTATATCGTGGTGCCTTGGCTCTGGCCTTTCCATCGCTGTACGAGGGGTTTGGCCTGCCAGTTATCGAAGCCATGGCCTGTGGTTGTCCGGTCTTGACATCCAGCACAACTTCGCTGCCTGAGGTGGCGGGCGATGCCGCTGTGCTCGTAGATCCAACGTCAGTGAAGGCCATTGCCGAGGGGATTAGTTCCATTTGTGGCGATGAACTCCTACGTGTTGAAATGATACGTAAAGGCTATCTGCAAGCTGCCAGATTTTCATGGGATGAAGTCGTTCGCAAAGCCGATATTGCACTTTCTCGTGCGTGTGTCTGAATATCAGCGTGTGGCCGTCGCCTCGCGCTGCATTTAAATATAATCCCGCACTTAGTCGGGAGAAATGATATAAAAAAATGAAGAAAATTGCGTTAATGCACGAATGGTATACCACCCTGGCAGGGTCAGAAAAAGTGATGGAGCAATTGGCCAGAATGTATACACAGGCCGATCTGTTTGCTGTTTACGCCGATCCTGACTTTGTGCAAAAAACCGATTTCCTGCGTAATCGAAAGCTGACAACCACATTCATTCAAGATTTACCGCGTGCATCTAAATCTTTTCGTAGCTACTTGCCGCTGATGCCGCTTGCAGTGGAGCAGTTAGATCTGTCTCCTTATGATTTGGTGATTTCGAGCAATCATGCAGTAGCGAAGGGGGTTCTTACCGGGCCTGATCAACTGCACATCAGTTATGTACACTCGCCCATTCGGTATGCCTGGGATTTGCAGCATCAATATTTGCGTGAGTCCGGATTGAACCGCGGTTTCAAGGGCTGGCTTGCGAAGTGGCTGCTGCATAAAATGCGCATATGGGATACCCGCACGGCAAATGGTGTCGATCATTTTGTTGCGAATTCTAAATTTATTGCTCGCCGTATCAAGAAGGTATATGGTCGCGATGCGGATGTGATTTATCCACCAGTCAATATTAACGATTTTTCTTTGGTGGAGAAAAAAGAAGAATTCTACCTTACTGCTTCACGTCTGGTACCTTACAAAAAAATGGACTTGATTGTTGAAGCATTTTCACATATGCCCGAAAAACGCTTAATTGTCATTGGCGATGGTCCTGATATGCAGAAGATTAAAGCCAAAGCCGGAAAAAATATCGAAATGATGGGATACCAACCATTTTCTGTTCTGAAAGATATGATGCAACGGGCACAGGCCTTTGTATTTGCTGCAGAGGAAGACTTTGGCATTACTCCGGTCGAGGCTCAAGCATGTGGCACTCCCGTGATTGCGTTTGGTAAAGGCGGCGTTTTAGAAACCGTAATTGACACAGGTGATTTGCCGACTGGTGTATTTTTTCAGGAGCAAACGATTTCTTCCCTGTGCGAGGCGGTGACCCGTTTTGAAAAAGACAAAGAAAAATTTATCCCTAAAAATTGCCGGAATAATGCTGAAAGATTTTGTGCAAAACGATTCAATATTGAATTTTCTAATTATGTTGAAAATAAATGGCGTATTTTTTCTGATTCGATGAAATAATATACTGTCATTGTATGAAACTATTATGGCGATATTGAAATAATGCAAAATAAAACAAACCACCTCCCTGTCCTGTTTTTAATGGGATTGCTGCTTGCTTCTAGTGATTTGGCAAATATAGGCATGGGCGCACTCAAGATAAAGCTCTCATATATCGGATTTTTCGCATATTTCATTATTTTTGCATATAACTATGGTTTTAAATTTAACTGGAAAAATGCATGCGTTTCAATAATATTGCTGATTTTATTTTTACCATCATTAATTTTTTCATATAATATTTCTACCAGTATAGTTTTTCTTGTTGGTACAATAATGTGTGTTGTTGTCATGCTGACTTTTGCAAGAATGACGGCAAAGCTAGGATTGCTGATCATACCATTACTTGTTGGGTTTTATCGATTTTCAGTACTATTAAGTGTGGTGTTGGTATTGGTTGGATTGCAAGATCGGGCGCATTTTTTATTGTATGAACCATCTTATTATGCAATCTTTCTTATTCCGTATTACTGTATTGTCTTTTACCGACTTTTTCATACTGGTTGGAAATCAGCGCTTTTCGATATTTCATTAATATTAATAGCAATTATTTTTTCACAATCCGTGTCAATGGTATTGTGGTCACTATTTTGCTTCTTGAGTTTATATTTCACATCTGGAAAAGTGAAATTTTTACATGTTATTGCTATTTCTTTGTCGTTCCTGATTTCTATCGCCGTGATTGCCAGTTTTCACGAACGAACTGCGGCAATTGTGTTGTCTTTTTTTGAATTAATCAAGGATCCATCCAAATATATTAATTTATTTGTTTTAATTGGTGGAAATAGGCTGCAGCGCGTATTTATTGCATATGATGCTTTTCTCATGCACCCTGTTGTCGGTATCGGTATCGGTGCCTTGAAAGAATATTCGACAGCGCATTTTTCCATGAATAGCTTTGACTTTAATGGTATTTCTGCTTCGGACTTTTCCACGGAGATGAATGCAACTAATATTTTCATGGAACTAATGGCAGAAGCTGGAGTCGTAGGGCTTGTCGGTTTTTTGGTGGTTCTTGTTTTTGTGGCCAGGAAAAAATCGGATATAGGCATATTTTCTGCCCTGAAGATAGCATTTATTGTCACCATGATTTCTCTGCTCATTGAATCCAGTTATTTACGACCTTATGTATGGGCTTTATATGGTGTGATAATTGGATTCAGTTCGGTGAAAGAAAAAAGTTTAAATAAATTTTAATGCCCTTGAGGTATATTCGAATCTTAAAATCAATAATAATACTAAAAATGAATTCTATAAAAAATAACCGATTAAAAAATATTGATGCCCTGAGAGGGATCTGCGTTTTACTTGTTTTTTTTACACATTTGTCAATTACGTCATGGTTTGTCGGGAGAGTTGGTGTTGCTGCTTTCTTTTTGGTGAGCGGATATGTTATTCCATTCAGTTTGCAGGAGGCGAAGGGAGCCAGATCTGTTATCTATTTCTGGGTCAAGCGATTTTTCAGGTTGTGGCCGGCATATTGGTTATCAATTATTATTGCTATTATTCTCATGACTCCAATAGCTTCAGAAATTAGCATTAAAGGAATACTGTTAAATATAACAATGTTGCAGGGTTTCTTTGGTGTTGAGAATGTTATTCCTGTGTATTGGACGCTGCAAATTGAATTATGTTTTTATTTTTTAATTTGTATGTTGTTGTTTTTTGGGTATTCGAAAAACGAAAAATATTGCACGGCTTTTATTGTATTTTTTATTGTTGTTTATTTTTCTATGGCGTTGTCGCGCTACTATATGGGAATTAAATTTCCTGTAGCGATTCCTATTGCGATGGGACTGATGTTTTTTAGCGCGATTTGCCGAATTCGTAGAATAAATGGACAGGAACTACCTATCTTCCTTGGCGCACTGTTATTAATTTCTCTTGTTCCCACATGTCTATTTGCTTATGCTGACATTACTAAGCCTGGTGAAGGTGGTGCATATTATATAGTTGCCTACTTTTTGGCATTTTTCATTTTTATATTTTTTGAGAAAATAAAAAAAGTTCCAGAAGTTTTAGTATTTTTAGGAAGCATAAGCTATTCATTTTATCTGCTTCATGAATTGGTTATATTTTTCGTCAGGAAATATTTCTTAGAAATGACCGCTCCTTTGGAATTCTTTGGTGTTTTACTAATTACTATTTTTGTTTCATGGCTTTCTTTCTTTTTTATTGAAAATCCGGCTCAAAGTTTTGGTAGAAAAATATTAAATTCCTTGAAGAATAGATATCCGGTTATTTTGGGGGGAAATTATACGCAGCTGTAGCCGTAAAATTGATCTGATTTTCACAATGTATCAATATTAAAAATATTGTGATTCTTGAGAATTATTTTTTTTGTGATAAAGTTATCTATTTTTACGTATTGATATGCTTTATTGTTATGAATTTTATGCGTGGGGCCGACTATCCGAGAATACTTCATTGATAATGAACGGAAGATGCGATTTATAATAGTTAATTAATCGGATTTCACTGCCACGGACTTAAGCGTTAATTGCTATTGGATACAGCGATGTGCGGAGAGGTGGTTATTTATTGGAAACCAATGACTGATATTTTGCCATGAAAATGCACGTTGCCCAGGATGTTAGCCCGGATTTGCTAAACGTCATTGTTTGTAAGACTGGAAATGTTGCTGATGTAAAGCGAACTTAGGTGCTGCTGCGGGATAAGGGAAGTGGTGCGCTTGTTGACTTGGCTATTGAGGATGTTAAATCAGCTAAAAACGCCATCGTTTAACTGTTCATCATTTAACTCTTCGCGAGAAAAGTGGATTGATCAGTCGCTGCCTGGCATTTTCTCAAGCGGAACAAGATTCTCTTTTTATACTTGTCATATACTTAGTAAGCCAAGTCAAACTTGACATAGTTTTAAGGCGTCCTGCCACTGTGGTAGTTCACAAAAGTGTCCATCGGGCGTCGTGACGATAGTACGGAATTGCTTGGCCATTTTGCCGGCAGTGGATAATCTCGTGCCGGAATTGGCTTCAACAGTGCCTTCTTGGCGATCAATGGATGGGCCATGATCGCATCGGTGAAGTCAAACCGGCTGGTCGTTCTTTGTGCCATCAAATGATACAAGCCGGAACGCTCTTCCCACCATGTCCGCTGATCCGTTGCAGCCAGGCTTTGTGCAACGATATGTGCGGTGGTGTCAGCGATGGTACGGCTCCATGTCGGCGCGCCATATTGGTCTGAGACAATACTCAGCTCTTCGCGTTCATTGGCCAGGTGGAGCATTGTCAGCAGGAAATTCTTGCCATGTGTGCTATAAACCGAGCTGGTACGCAAGATCAGATGCGGGATGCCTGCCGCCGCGATCGCCTGTTCACCGGACAGCTTGCTGCTGCCATAGACGTTGACAGGGCAAGTCGGATCGGATTCAGTGTAGGAACCATCTTTCGAACCATCGAACACATAGCCTGTGCTGTAATGAATCAGAGCGGCACCTAGCTTTTTGGCTTCTTCGGCCATTACGGCTGGCGCCTCACCATTGATGCGCAGTGCTAACTCTGGCTCGCTTTCTGCCTTGTCGACAGCTGTGTAGGCCGCCGGGTTGATGATCAACGTGGGTTTGATATGACGGATTACGTCATGTACCTGGTTCAGGTTAGCCAGGTTCATCTGGCTGCGGTCAACGGCAATGATTTCCCCCAGACCCTGCAGGCTACGCTCAAGTTCGTAGCCGACCTGGCCGGTTTTTCTTGTAATGAGAACGCGGCTCACGGAATTGCCTTGTCAAGATTGATGTGGGGTCAGGCGAAGACCTCGGCGTTGGCCAGCAGAGTGCCTATTTTATCCTTGCCAGAAAGCAGTGGTTCGCCGTCCAGAGGCCAATCGATGCCGATCGCAGGATCGTTCCAAAGAATGCTGCGTTCAAATTCAGGTGCCCAGTAGTCGGTTGTTTTGTACAGGAACTCTGCGCTGTCGCTGATGACGACGAAGCCGTGAGCAAAGCCTTCCGGTATCCACAACTGGCGTTTATTTGCAGCTGACAACGTCACGCCGACCCAGTGGCCGAACGTGGGCGAGCTTTTGCGCAGGTCGACTGCGACGTCGAACACCTCGCCGGCAGTAACGCGCACCAGTTTCCCCTGTGCTTGCTGGATCTGGTAGTGCAAGCCGCGCAATACACCTTTGGCAGACTTCGAGTGATTGTCCTGGACGAAGTCGCGCGTGACGCCAGTCAGCTCGGAAAAGCGTTTCTGGTTAAAGCTTTCGTAGAAGAATCCCCGGTCATCGCCAAACACGGTAGGTTCGATGATCAGGACGTCAGGTATGGTGGTGCTTTGAATTTGCATGATTTGATATGAGCCTTTCAGGCTTAATATATTCTTTCTTCGAGCAGACGCAGCAGGTACTGACCATAGGCATTTTTCTTCAATGGCTGGGCCAACTGCTCCAATTTGGCGGCGTCAATATAACCTTTGCGATAAGCGATTTCCTCTGGGCAGGCGACTTTTAATCCCTGGCGGTTTTCGATGGTAGCGATGAATTGGCCCGCTTCCAGCAAGGATTCATGCGTGCCCGTATCGAGCCATGCCATGCCGCGGCCCATCAATTCTACATTCAGTTCGCCGCGCTCCAGGTAGACCCGATTGACATCGGTAATTTCCAGCTCGCCGCGTGGCGACGGAGCGATGCCAGCGGCAATATCGCATACCTGGCTGTCATAGAAATACAGGCCAGTGACGGCGTAGTTCGATTTTGGCTTGAGCGGCTTTTCTTCAATGCTGATAGCACGGCGTTGATCATCAAAGTCGACCACGCCGTAACGTTCGGGGTCATGTACGTGATAGGCAAAAACGGTGGAGCCGCTGGTGCGCCCCGACGCTACGCGTAATTGCTTTTCAAAGTCGTGGCCGTAATAAATATTGTCACCCAGGATTAATGCCGATGGCGCATTACCGACAAATTCTCGGCCGATGATGAAAGCCTGGGCTAGACCATCGGGTGTGGGTTGTACGGCGTAGCTGAGCTTGATGCCCCACTGGCTGCCATCGCCCAGCAATTCCTGGAAGCGCGGCGTATCTTGTGGGGTGGAAATGATCAGGATATCGCGTATGCCAGCCAGCATCAGGGTGGTCAGCGGATAATAAATCATCGGCTTGTCATACACTGGCAGCAATTGCTTTGATACCGCCATGGTGACGGGATACAGGCGCGTGCCTGAACCGCCGGCCAGGATGATGCCTTTGCGTTCGATAGCGCTGCTCATCAGATAGTTTCCTTTGCCGTATCGCGCGCCGCGTAATTGGTTTCCACCCATCTTAGATAGCCACCCGATTGCACATCGCGTACCCAGGCCTGGTTGTCCAGATACCACTTTACCGTCTTGCGGATGCCGGTCTGGAACGTTTCGGCCGGCTTCCAGCCCAGTTCGCGCTCGATCTTGCCCGCATCGATGGCATAGCGGCGATCATGGCCAGGGCGATCCTGCACATAGGTGATCTGTTCGCGGTAGCTGCCGGATGCTTTCGGGGCGAGCGTATCGAGGATATCGCACAGTGTATGGACAACTTCCAGGTTGGCCATTTCATTCCAGCCCCCCACGTTGTATACCTCGCCCAGGCGTCCCGCTTCCAGCACGCGGCGGATTGCCGAGCAATGGTCGCCCACATACAGCCAGTCGCGCACTTGCAAACCATCGCCATAGATAGGCAAGGGCTTGCCGGCACGTGCATTGCTGATAATGAGGGGAATCAGTTTTTCCGGGAAATGGAAAGAGCCGTAATTGTTTGAGCAATTTGTCGTCAGCACCGGCATGCCATAGGTGTGGAAGTAGGCGCGCACCAGATGGTCGGACGCCGCTTTCGATGCCGAGTATGGGCTGTTTGGCGCATACGGTGTTGTTTCTGTGAACGGAGGATCTTGCGGCCCTAAGGTGCCATACACTTCGTCGGTCGAAACATGCAGAAAGCGGAAACCATCCTTGGCCGCGCCCGTTAGGCCAGTCCAATAGGCACGCGTCGCTTCAAGCAGGCTGAAGGTGCCGTTGACATTGGTCGAAATGAACTCGCCAGGACTGTGGATCGAGCGGTCGACATGGCTTTCAGCAGCAAAGTGCAGGATGGCGCGCGGCTGGTGCTCTGCCAACAGGCGCGAAACCAGGGCCGTGTCGCCAATATCACCGCGGACGAAAATATGCCGCGGATCTTGCTCCAGGCTGGCCAGATTGCTGAGATTGCCGGCGTAGGTCAGCTTGTCAAGGTTGATGACTGGCTCATCATGCAGTGCCAGCCAGTCGCGTACGAAATTGGAACCGATGAAGCCAGCGCCGCCAGTAACTAAAATCATGTTCTTATCCTTGTATTGCCTTGCAAATTATTTTATTTCAATGAGCTGTTAATACGCGCCATCTTTCTTGAAAATGACTTTAACCGTTTTAAGCAGAATCACGATATCGTTGAATAAAGACCAGTTCTTGACATACCAGGCGTCGAGATAAACGCGGGTATCGTAGCTGACATCATTTCGGCCGCTAACTTGCCACAGGCCTGTAACGCCGGGTTTTGCCTCCAGATAGTAGTCAACCTGGTTGCCGTAACGTTCGAGTTCGGCATCGACAATCGGGCGAGGCCCGACCAGGCTCATTTCGCCTTTCAACACGTTCCAGAGTTGCGGTAACTCATCCAGGCTGGTTTTGCGCAGAAAGTGGCCAATGGAGGTAATGCGCGGATCATTTTTTAACTTGAAATCGCGATCCCATTCGGCGCGTGCCTGCGGATCGCGTTCCAGTAATTCTTTCAGCAGTACGTCCGCATTGACGGCCATGGTGCGGAATTTATAGCACAGGAAATGCTTGCCATTCTGGCCTACGCGCTTGTGGCCGTAGAAGATGGGGCGGCCCGAAGCCAGTACTTTCGCAGCGATCCACAGCAGCACAGGAGAGCCGATGATCATCACGGCAATGGATGTCGTCAAATCGAAGCAGCGCTTGATCAGTTGCAATCCCGGCCGCGCCAGGTTGTTGCGCATGGTGAGTAACAGGACTTCGTGCGTGAAGAAATGGTTGACCTCCATACCGTAGAGCGGCAAGCCGCGTACTGCCGGTACCACCTGCATGTTGGCGACGCGACGGCTGACTTGCTGGATCATGCCTTGATAGGTATCGATACCGCCTTGTTCCAACGCGACCACTGCATGGGGATCTCCCAGCATTTTCAATGTCTGCTCAGGATCTGGGCCAAGAGAAATGCAGGGAACGGGTTGTTTACCGCGGTTCAGATATTGATGCTCGAAGCATTCCTGCCCCTCCGGAATCAAAAAAGCGATCAGCCGATAGCCCATCAATGCTTCTTCGTCGAACGCGCGTGCAGTTTGCAAGGCATTTTCGCCCCAGCCGATGATGACCATCGGGCGTATCCAGCCCCCCAATTTCAACAGCAGGAATTTGACCATGCCTCGCAAGAGCAGGACAAGGCAAGGCGCCAGCAGCCACGTCATCAGGAGTGCTGCACGCGAAGAATTGCGCTTGCCGAGGAAAATGAGCGAGGCGTCAATCAGGCCCATGATCAGAACGATTTTGAGCACCTCCCTTATTTCGTTGGAATAGGGACGGCGCTTGGCATGATGGCCTTTCAGTTTGAAGAGGGCCAAGGCCACCAGCGAAAGCAGGAAAAAGCTGAGCAAGCGGGAGCTGTCGAGGCCCCAGGTGTTCAATTCGCTGCGATGTAGTGCCATTATACCGGCCAAGCAGAATGCGGCGAATAGAGCCATGGCATCAGCAATGGTCAGAAAATATTTTTCTGCTACGCTGCTGCAATACCACTTGACCTCTTGTATAAAAATGCCTTCGACGGGTTTCATGATGACTTGCTAAACCTTATAAACTTCATTCATTATGTGACCAAGGGATATGGCAATGCCAGACCTCTCAGCCGCTTGCTTAAACTCTACCGTAACGGTCTTCAAACCGCACGATATCGTCTTCGCCCAGATAACTGCCCGATTGGATTTCAATCAGTTCGAGTGCTACTTTGCCAGGGTTGGCCAGCGAGTGCACTACACCCAAGGGAATATAGGTAGATTGGTTTTCCGTCAGCAGATATTCCTTGTCGCCATTAGTGATCTGGGCCGTGCCCGAGACGACGATCCAATGCTCGGCGCGGTGATGGTGCATTTGCAGCGATAGTTTTGCGCCCGGTTTGACGGTGATGCGCTTGACCTGGAAGCGCTCACCATTGCCGATCGAGTCGTACGAACCCCATGGGCGGAAAACTTCGCGGTGCATGGTGGCTTCATTGCGCTCTTTATTGATCAGCTGCGCAACGAGAGACTTGGTGTGCTGTGCCTGATCCGCATCCATCACCAGTATGGCATCAGCGGTTTCCACGATGACGGTGTTGCGCATGCCGATGGCGGTCACCAAACGGCTGTTGCCATGCACCAGGCAATCATTGCAATCCTGTAACAGCACATCGCCTTGGGCGCTATTGTTATCGGCGTCTTTTGTTGCAACATCGAAAACGGCTGCCCAGGAACCGATATCATTCCAGCCAGCGTTCAGCGCTATAGTAGCCGCATCGCCAGTACGTTCCATGACGGCGTAGTCGACGGCGATGTCAGGGCTGGCAGCATACGCATCGTGATCCAGGCGAATAAAGTCGAGGTCGCTCTTCGCTTTTGCCAGCGCATCACGGCAGGCTGCGACGACAGCCGGCTGAAAGCGTTCAAGCTCCTCCAGGTAGCGGCTGGCGCGGAACAGGAACATGCCGCTGTTCCAGAAGTAATCGCCGCTGGCAATGTATTGCTCAGCCAGTGCCAATGCGGGTTTTTCAACAAATTCTACGATACGCTGGACCTGGCCAGCCTCACCGTCCTCGGCGCGGATGTATCCATAGCCTGTTTCAGGTCCGGTTGGCGTAATGCCGAAAGTGAGCAATTTGCCTTGTTCTGCTGCTTGACGGGCCAGGCTGATAGCGTGGTGAAACGCTGGAGTATCCAGAATCACATGATCTGAAGGCAGCACCAGCATTACCGGATCTTCGCCATTTTCCATCGCTTGCAATGCTGCGGTGGCGATGGCCGGTGCCGTATTGCGACGCATCGGTTCGAGCAACATGCGTGCATCGTTCAATCCAATTTCGCGCAGTTGTTCCGCGACAATGAAACGCGACGATTCGTTGCATACGAGCAGGGCCGGTGCAAGTGCGGCAATACCAGTCAGTCGCTGTAACGTTTGCTGCAACATACTGTTTTTGCCAGACAAACGTAAAAATTGTTTGGGGAAAGCTTCGCGCGACAGAGGCCACAAGCGTGTGCCGGAACCGCCGCAAAGAATAACTGGCACTAGCGAAATATTCATCTATGATTCAATATGAAAATTAAAACAAATTTACAAAAAATGCAGTGATTGATTTTTTTAAAAATTAACAAGGAAATTTATTAATTTGAAAAAGATGAACGTTGAGAAAGCGATTTAATGCGTGTTTTTCTGACGACGGTGAACATTGTAATTTGCTTGGCAGATATCTTCATCAGAGCACGAGAACTTCTCTCAAAAAAGCAACATATAGCTAACAGTGATACTGAACATGAGCACAAAGCCTCCGGGCTAACCCCAGGAGATATTGATGCTGTTTGTGATACAGGGTAGGGGCAAATGATCGATCACATGTTCGGTACCATGCGCAACTGTGCTACCGCAAGTAGCAATTGACAAGGACGATCGATTGTTTCTCATCAGACCATCGCAAGAAACACGAAAAATAGCATGCGTTACACACATTCAAAAAATAAAAGCCCGTTTTTCAATAGTTGAAAAGGGGCTTTTATCATGGACGTGAGAGCGAACTCTCTTCGTTCATCAAACCTTCACGTCAGGCTTGTAAACAAGCTGGCGTCAGGCCTATCCGTCGCTGCCAAGGCAGCTAAGGATTAATGATGGCTTGGAGTAGCGTGCGCGGTGGTCGAGTCCGAGCTTGCTGCACCAGCTACAACTGCTACGGCTGCGCCGATAGCGATCAGGGTGCTAACGCTCAGGCCTGCAACGGTAGTGCCAGCGGCTGCGCCTGCAGCAGCGGTACCCGTTGCTGGTGCAGCTGCTGCAGGAGCTGGAGCCGATTGAGCAAATGCTTGTGCCGAAGCGAAGCAGAGGATTGCCGAAGCGATCAGAATTTTCTTCATGGAATATCCTTTTTGGTTGAACAGAGGGAATAATTGAAACTTATGAAACTGGTACATGATTGTAACAACATTTCTCATGTAAGTCTGCGCCGCACAGTTCATAAGCTAAATTAACAATGATCCACCTGTATGTTAAAGCAAATTTCATGTTTTCTTGCGCATATGTTGTTCGAGGTTAACAAATTGATTGGAAACGCCAGCGCAATACAGCGGCTTTTGATTGCCATGGGCATGCCTCCATCGTGCGCTGACAGCGCGGCTACAAGTTTGCCAAGTCCTTGCCAAGCCGCGTAAAATGCGTTCATCGCGGGTGTAGCTCAATGGTAGAGCAGAAGCTTCCCAAGCTTACGACGAGGGTTCGATTCCCTTCACCCGCTCCAGTCTCCTGACGTTTCCCCGCCTGCTTACTCCCTGATCTGCTGATAATTCTGCGGATAATTTGCCTGGAACTCCTGCGCCCGGGTAGCCCACACATCGTCAAACGAGAACGAGAAGTTTTGCCAGAATGGGTCGTTGCGGGGAATCGCGCTGTTGGCGTTGTTCAGGATTTCTCCATCATTGCGTGTCTTGAAACTGGCGCTGCCGAAGTTGGAGCCTTCCAGGGTCAGCCGGTAGTTGCGGTTGGCCTGGTAGCGTGTCCACTCATCGTTGTCCCAGGATGGCAGCGCGCTGTAGTGGCTGATGAGGTCGGGCGCATAGAATTCGCCCCAGTTGCCGAGAAATTCCACCTTTGCCTTGTCCTGGCTATTGGCGAAGCGGAAGGCGTGCGTGCCGGCGCCGTCCTTGTGGTAGACGACCATCGGGTGGCCCGATTGGTTCAGGATCTCGTCCAGGCGCCTGGTGGTGAATTTGCCGTGGGCGCTGACGCTGGTGTGGGAAATAAAATCGCCCTGGCCATTGATCTTGCCGGTCCAGACGATGACCGTTTCCACGTCATGGCGGTGGCCGCCCAGGAAGGTCAGGCCGACGGCCTGGTCTTTCTCGAAGTACAGCTCGTAAAAGTGTGCGCAACGCTCGACCTTGTTGCCGCCTTCGTCCGTCGCCTTGCACAGTTGGCGGTGTATCGTGTTGGCGTACACGCCCCAGTGGCTATATTGGCAGTTGCCCGAGAGCGATGCGGTAGCGTTGCGGCCCGGATTCTGGCGCAAGTTCGCATTACGGTCGAAGGGCGTCGCCGGATAGCAGCCATCGGAGTCGAAATCGAATACCGGATGAAAGTTACGGACCTGTTTTTCATTGTATTTCGTGATTGCCGTATCCCAGCGTGGAAGCTCATCTGCGCGTACATCCATCGCGTACAGCGCCATTAGCGATACCGGGATGGCCGCCAAGGTGGTTTTCAACAAGCTGGGAAGATTGAAGCGCCTGAATTTGAAAGTATTGTTCATCGTATGTCCTCTGTAAGAGTGCTGGCTTGAAGTAGGTGAAATAATTCCCAAGGGAAACAATATCAAGCTGATATTACAATGCGTATATGACAATCTGTTGACATGGATGAAGCCATGGCGGGAAAATCCACGACGAGCCTCTGCGCAGCAGGTTTTTCGAGGGATTCCAGGGCGGTTGGGGCGATAATGTGGCTGTTATAATGCAGCCTGCGCCTTTGCGGCGCCTCAACCAGGCTGTTGCTTACGATTGCACGAGCACGCTGACAGTTTGCCGAGGCGTGCTGCACGGCTTTTTTTTATCCTGTACGTTTTCCTCATTTCCATGTCTTCTGATACCCCAGCAAACGGCCCGGCGCGGCCGATGATGTACGATCCGACCGAACACCGCATCCGCAGTTTCGTTACCCGCGCAGGGCGCTTGTCCGTGGCGCAGGCGCGCGCGCTTGAAACGCTGGGGCCGCAATTCCAGCTGCCGTTTGCCAAGGAATCGATGGATTTTGAACAGGTATTTGGCCGCAAGGCGCCCGTGATCCTGGAAATCGGTTTCGGCATGGGCGGCACTACCGCGCATATCGCCAAGGCCATGCCGGAAAAGGATTTTATCGGCGTGGAAGTACACACGCCTGGCGTGGGCAGCCTGCTGAAACTGATCGGTGAAGAATCGCTGACGAATCTGCGCCTGCTGCAGCATGATGCGGTGGAAGTGCTCACGCATATGATCCCTGCCAATTCGCTGGCCGGCATCCACGTGTTCTTCCCTGACCCATGGCACAAGGCGCGCCATAACAAGCGCCGCTTGATCCAGTCGCCATTCGTCAAGCAATTGACCGATCGCCTGGCGCCGGGCGGCTATCTGCATTGCGCCACCGACTGGGAAGACTACGCGGTGCAGATGCTGGAAGTATTGAGCGCCGAGCCGCAACTGCAAAACAGTGCTGAAGGCTACGCGCCACAGCCGGCCTACCGTCCGCTGACCAAGTTCGAAAACCGTGGACTGAAGCTGGGACACGGCGTTTGGGACCTGGTATTTATTAAAAAGTAAGTAGGCGTATAGGGGGCTAGTTTGCTAGGCAAGTTTGGCGGATTCGACTAAGCTTGATTTTTTATATTGATTAAAATTATGTCCAAGAAGATTCTTGTTACCGGCGCGTCCGGTTTTATCGGTTCGCATACCTGTGTCGAATTGCTCGCTGCTGGCTTCGATGTGGTTGCGGTCGATAATCTGTGCAACAGCGGGCGTGAGGCGGTCAATCGCATCGAACGTATTTCTGGCAAGAGCGTACCTTTTTATGAGGCCGATGTGCGTGACCGCGCCGCCATGGCCCAGGTCCTGCGTGAGCATGCCATCGATGCGGTCATCCATTTTGCGGGCCTGAAGGCGGTCGGCGAGTCGGTGGCACAGCCCTTGAGGTATATGGATAACAATGTGACCGGTACCGTGGCCTTGCTGGAAGTGCTGGCGGCCGCGAATGTGAAGCGCTTTGTCTTCAGCTCGTCGGCTACCGTGTATGGCGACCCGGAAGCCTTGCCCATCCTGGAAACCTCGCGCCTGTCGGTGACCAACCCGTATGGCCGTTCCAAGCTGATGGTCGAGCAGATTCTGGCCGATCTGGTGCATGCCGATCCTCTATGGCAGGTGGGCGTGCTGCGCTATTTCAATCCGGTGGGCGCGCATGCCAGTGGCCTGATCGGTGAAGACCCGGCCGGTATCCCGAATAATCTGATGCCTTTCATCGCCCAGGTAGCCGTGGGCCGCCGCGAGCGCCTGGCCGTGTTTGGCAATGATTATCCGACGCCGGATGGCACCGGCGTGCGCGACTACATTCACGTGGTCGACCTGGCGCTGGGCCATGTGGCCGCCCTGAACCGCTTGTTCAGCAAAGACGGTGGTTTTACCGTCAACCTGGGCACGGGCCATGGCTACAGTGTGCTCGATACCGTGCGCGCTTTTGAAGCGGCCAGCGGCCGTACGGTGCCCTATGAAATCGTGCCGCGCCGTCCCGGCGATATCGCCAGCTGCTACGCCTCGGCCGATCAGGCGCGTGAGTTGCTGGGCTGGAAAGCGCAGAAAAATATCGACGACATGTGCGCTGACCACTGGCGCTGGCAGCACCAGAATCCGCAAGGCTATGCCGCTTGATTGAAATTAAATAACCATAAAAAAATCCCGCTCACGATATCGTGAGCGGGATTTTTTTTGAAGCTGCCCAATAACACCTGTCATGTCTTGGGCAAGCTCAGCTACAGGTATTAAGGGTATAAACCACGTACCTCACGCGCCTGCAGCACGCGGGTGCAAGCCAGGATGAACGTGGCGGTGCGCATCGATACCTTCTTCTCTTGCGACACTTGCCATACCGCGTCGAACGCTTCGCGCATGATGCGGGTCAGGCGGCTGTTGATTTCTTCTTCGGTCCAGAAGAAGCTCGAGAAGTTTTGCGCCCACTCGAAGTAGCTGACGGTCACGCCGCCGGCATTGGCCAGCACGTCTGGCACGATCAGTACGCCACGGTCGGTCAGGATGTCGTCGGCAGCTGGCAGGGTCGGGCCGTTGGCGCCTTCCAGGATGATCTTGGCGCGGATTTTATGTGCGCGCTCGGCGGTGATCTGCTGTTCCAGTGCGGCCGGGATCAGGATGTCGCTCTCGATACCCCAGAAATCTTCGCGTGGCAGGAATGCCTCGGCGCCCGGGAAGCCTTCAACGCTGCCTGCTTCGGCCACGTGGGCCAGCAAGCGTGGAATATCCAGGCCGCCAGCGTGCACCACGGTGGTCTTGTGGTCTTGTACGGCGACGATTTTTGCGCCCGCTTCAGCGAACATGCGTGCAGCCACGCCGCCCACGTTACCGAAACCTTGCACGATCACTTTCGCGCCTTCGATCGCCATGCCAACCTTGGCGGCGGCATCGCAACCGACCACGTACACGCCACGGCCGGTCGCATCGCGGCGACCCAGGCTGCCGCCCAGCGAGATCGGCTTGCCGGTCACCACGCCGGTCGACATATTGCCGCCGATCATGGCGTAGCTATCCATCATCCACGCCATGACTTGTTCATTGGTGTTGACGTCCGGCGCCGGAATATCCTTGTTCGGGCCGATGATCATGCTGATCTCGCTCGTGTAGCGGCGGGTCAGGCGTTGCAGTTCGTTGCGCGACAGCGTTTTAGGATCGACACGGATACCGCCTTTGGCGCCGCCGTATGGCACGTTGACTGCTGCATTCTTGACCGTCATCCAGGCCGACAGGGCCATCACTTCCGACAGGGTCACGTCCTGGTGGAAGCGCACGCCGCCTTTACCCGGGCCGCGCGACAGATTGTGCTGCACGCGGTAGCCTTCGTAGTGGGCGATGGTGCCGTCATCGCGCTCGATAGGCACATCGACCGTCAGGATGCGCTTCGGACGCTTCAGCGTTTCTACCCAGCGCGACAGGTTGCCCAGGTAAGGCGTAACGCGGTCGATCTGCTCGAGGTAGACGCCCCATGGGCCCAGGTCTTCAGGATTGAGGTAGGAAGGAAGTGCGTGCTTGCTGGTCATGCTTGATAAGCTCCTGGACAATACGAATACGTTAGAGGCGCAGCGAATAGAGGGCTGCGCGCAGCGGAACCGCATCGTAGGCGATAGCCTCATGCCCCGGCCAATGCTTTGTGCGCATCCGGTTATGCATTTATTGCATAGTTATGGGAGCTTGCAGAATTATGGCGGGGCAGGGCGTGGCTTGCGGCGGCGCGGCTTGCCGTCCTGCGACTGCACCAGGTATTGCCACAGGCTTTCCACGATAGGCTTGCCGGGGCGCAGGCTCGATGGGCGTTCGCGGTACAGCCGGATTTCCAGTTCGATTTCCCAGCCTGGTTCGCCGCCATCGGCACGCGCCAGGTGCTTGTACTTTACATCGCGCATGACGGCCGACTCGGGCAAAAAGGCGATGCCGCGCCCTTCCAGCGCCATCATCTTCAAGCCTTCAGCCATATCCGTTTCGTAGCAGGTGTCGAGGAATAGCGGCGTCTTGGCGTCGGCCACCAGCAATTCCACCATGCGTCCCAGATAGGCATTGCTGGTGTAGGACAGGAAGGGCAGCGGCTCCCTGGCTGTGCCGGGCAGCACAAAGTCCGGCACCCGGTCCTGGCCGCAGCGGGCATACGCGCGCAGGGTTTCGCGGCCCATCACCAGCATGTCGTAGCGGCCCGGATCGAGCTGCACCGGCTGGCGCGGGTGGTGATAGCACAGCAGCAGGTCGCAGCCGCCATCGACCAGCTGCAGCACCGCATCGTGCACGTTCAAGGCCATCAAACGGCTGTTGATCGGCGCAAAACCTTCTTCCAGCGCCGTCAGCCATTTCGGCATGAAGGTCAGCGACAGGGTATGCGGCACGGCGAAATCGACGCTGGTTTGCGTGGCTGCGCGCTTGCCGCGCAACAGGGCCCGCACGCCATTGATCTGTCCCAGCATTTCCAGCGCCTGCTCGTAAAACACGGCGCCGGCCGGCGTCAAACGCGTGGGGTAAGAAGTGCGGTCGACCAGGTCGATACCTAGCCAGTTTTCCAGCGACTGGATGCGGCGCGAGAACGCTGGCTGGGTAACATGGCGCAGGGCCGCCGAGCGGCTGAAATTATGCGTTTCAGCGAGCGAAATGAAGTCTTCCAGCCATTTGGTTTCCATCGCAGGATCGTACCGTTTTTGAGCGCAAATGCAAAGTGTGCCAATGACTAAAAAATTTCCAAAATGAAATAAATAATTTTTTGTCATGGATATTCTGGCAAAATATTTCACTCTCGCGGCCATGACAGCGTGCGCTACGAGTCCGGTCCCTTCTATCGTCCTACTTTTCAGGTGTTCAATGAAAAAAAATTGATGTTGTCCCTTGTCGTGGCCGCGCTCGCGCACATGGCCGCGCCCCTGCATGCCGCCACGCCAGCCAAGTCCACCAGTACGGTTGCCGCCAGTGCGCCGTTCCAGCGCAGCGCCTTCGAGATCAAGCAGCAGAAATTCGTGCTCAAGAATGGCTTGACCTTGATCGTGCATGAAGACCATAGCGTGCCGGTAGTGGCCGTGAACCTGTGGTACCACGTCGGTTCGCGCAACGAGCAGCGCGGCAAGACCGGCTTTGCGCACCTGTTCGAACACTTCTTCTTCAACGGCTCGGAAAACTATCCGCATGGCTTCCGCGAAGCGATGGATGACCTGGGCGCGAATAACCGCAATGGCACGACCAACGGCGACCGCACCAATTTTTATGAAGACGTGCCCGTCTCGGCGCTGGAACGCACCTTGTACCTGGAATCGGACCGCATGGGTTATCTCGGTAACTACATTTCGAAAGAGATGCTCGAACGCGAACGGGGCGTGGTGCAAAATGAAAAACGCCAGGGCGAGAACCAGCCGTATGGGCGCGTATGGCAAGAAATCAGCGCGCAGATGTATCCGTATTCGCACCCGTATTCCTGGTCGACCATCGGCAGCATGGATGACCTGAACGCAGCTTCGCTCGACGATATCAAGCAGTGGTACCGCACTTTCTATGGCCCGAATAACGCCGTCATTTCGCTGGCCGGCGACATCACGCCGGAGCGTGCGCTGGCGCTGGTGAACCAGTACTTCGGCGCCATTCCTCCCGGCCCGCCGCTGCCGCGCACGCAGACCTGGATCCCTCGCCTGGACAGCAATATCCGCAGCGAGATGGAAGACCGCGTGCCGCAGGCGCGCATCTACCGCAGCTACCATGCGCCAGCCTTCGGTGATCCGTCCCTGCCTGCCTTGTCGCTGTTTGCCGATGTGCTGGCCGGTTCTAAAAGCGCGCGCCTGAACCGTCGCCTGGTATTTGAAAAAGGCCTGGCCACGGCCGTCAACGCGGGTCTCGATGACAACCAGATCGCCGGCACCTTCAGTATTATCGCGACCGTCAAGCCGGGTGTGGCGCCGCTTGACGCCGAGCGCGAGATGGATCAGGTATTGCAGCAATTGCTGAAAGAGGGGCCAACGGCGGATGAACTGGCGCGTGCCAAGACGAGTGGCTTTGCCACCGTCGCGCGGGCCAATGAGCGCCTGGGCCACCGTGCCAATCTCTTGTCTGAAAACGCCACCTTCGGCGCCACGCCGGAAGCTTATCTGGACCAGCTGGAAGCGCGCTCCAAGGCCACGCCGGAACAGGTGCGCCGTGCTGGTGCTGCCTGGCTCAACGCCTACAGCCATACCCTGACCGTGAAACCGTTTGCGCCACTGGCTGCAGAAAAATCCACGCTGGACCGCAAGGTATTGCCAGCGCTGGGAACGCCGCCTATCGTCAATGTCACCCTGGCGCTCGATGCCGGCAGCGCATCGGACAGTGCTGCCAAGGCAGGCGCTGCTTCGCTGGCGATGGATATGCTCGACAAGGGCACGCGCACGCGCAATGCCTTCCAGCTGTCCGATGCGCTCGAATCGCTGGGCGCCAACCTGAATGCCGGCACCACGCCCGATATGTCGCTGCTGCGCCTGCAATCGACGGCCGCCAACCTGGCGCCATCGCTGTCATTGATGGCGGATGCCGCCCTGCATCCAGCCTTTGGTGCAGACTTGTTCGCGCAGCAGAAGCAGCGCCGCCTGGCGCAGATAGGCCAGGAAAAGGCCCAGCCCACCAGCCTGGCCATGCGCATCGTACCGGGCATTTTGTATGGCAAGGAGCAGGCCTATGGACGTCCCGCTTCCGGTGATGCCGACAGCGTGCAAGGCTTGACGCGGGCCGACGTGGCGCAGTGGCATGCCACCTGGTTCAAGCCGGGCAGCGCCACCGTGATCGTCACTGGCGACACCACCCTGGCGCAGCTGATACCGGCGCTGGAAGCATCGTTCGGCAGCTGGCAGGGCGGCAGTGCGCCGGCCAAGCCGGCCGGCACGCCAGGCCGCACGGCGGGCAAGCGCATCTTCCTGATCGACAAACCCGATGCGCCGCAATCGACCATCGTCGCGGCGCAACTGTCGCAAGTACAGGGGCAGGCGGAAGACCTGGCGATCGAACCGGTGATGCAAAACTTCGGTGGCATGGCCACCTCGCGCCTGAACCGCAACCTGCGCCTGGACAAGCACTGGAGCTATGGCACCAGCGGCCAGCTGACGAATCTGCGCGGTCAGCGCGCCTTTTTGGTGCTCGCCCCCGTGCAGACCGACAAGACGCGTGAAGCGATGCAGGAAGTGGCGAAGGAAATCCGTGGCGTGGCTGGCGAGCGTCCGCTGCAGGGCGAAGAGTTCAACAGCATCATGCGCAATATGAGCGCGCGCCTGGCGGGACGTTTTGAAACCCTGGCGGCGCTGGAATCGGCCGCCCTGAGCAGCGTGAACCTGGGCTTGTCGGACGACCATTGGGCGAGCTACTCGGCCAAGGTGCGTCAGTTGAATCAAGCACAGCTGGCGTAAGCGGCGGCCAAATTCGTGCAGCCCGACGAGCTGGTGTGGGTAGTGATCGGCGACTTGCGCAAGATCGAAGCGGGCGTGCGTGAGCTGGGCTGGGGCGAAGTCACGGTGCTCGATGCCGATGGCGTGCCGGTAGCCGCGAAGTAAGCTACCGGGGAGTTTGAAGCATGCACGGCGCCTGATGCATTTCAGGCGCCGTTTTTTTGGTGCGCCCAGCATGGGCGCACTCCTGCGGGTGCAAGTCCCGCCGCGAGCTGACCACAGTGAGCGAAGTGAAGCGCAACTGCGGGAGG
>NZ_JACHCI010000011.1 GCF_014200675.1 Janthinobacterium saanense
CAATGCCACCATCAACCAGACGACTTGCTCGGCCGGCAGGCGCCGGTGGCGGATGCTGGTGGCCTCGGTACGCTGTACAGCTTGTTCGATCCAGTCGACCGGTAAATGTTCGCCCAAGCGGCGCCAGTCAGGCGTTTCAAGGTGGTGAGCAAGGAAATGAAGAGGGTCATCGAGCATGCTCGGCAGGTTAACAGCTGAACTTGCCGTTTACAAGACCCAAATAAAAATGCCGTTCAGTCTTAACTGAACGGCATTACGCACAAGGCGGGCTTTTTACACGAATATTCTTATTTAATATTCAGCGGCGCAAACGACTTGACCAGATCATCCAGCGCTTTCAGTTGCGTCAAGAATGGTTCCAGCTGATCCAATGGCAAGGCGCTAGGGCCGTCGCAGCGGGCGTTGTCCGGGTCAGGATGGGCTTCCAGGAACAGGCCGGCGATGCCGACGGCCAGGCCGGCGCGGGCCAGGTCGGCCACTTGCTGGCGGCGGCCGCCCGAGGCAGCACCGCCCGGATCGCGCTGCTGCAGGGCGTGCGTCACGTCGAAAATGATCGGCAAGCCGTCGCAAGTCTGCTTCATCACGCCAAAGCCCAGCATGTCGACCACCAGGTTGTCGTAACCTAAGCAAGTGCCGCGGTCGCACAAAATCAGTTGATCGTTGCCCGCTTCCTTGAACTTTTCAACAATATTGGCCATCTGGCCAGGGCTCAGAAATTGCGGCTTCTTGATGTTGATCACCTTGCCAGTCTTGGCCAGGGCCACTACCAGGTCTGTCTGGCGCGCCAAAAAGGCCGGCAGTTGCAGTACATCAACCACTTCAGCCACCTGGGCCGCCTGCCATGGCTCATGCACGTCGGTGATGATGGGCACGCCGAAGGCAGCCTTCACATCCTGGAAGATCCGCAAACCTTCTTCCAGGCCGGGGCCACGGTAGGAATGAATGGACGAGCGGTTGGCCTTGTCGAAACTGGCCTTGAAGACATAGGGAATGCCCAGTTTTTGCGTCACGCGCACATATTCTTCGCAGCTGCGCAGGGCGAGATCGCGCGACTCAAGCACGTTGATGCCGCCAAACAGCGTAAAGCTGCCTTCATTGCTGACATTGATGCCATTGACTTTGACTGAGGCCATAGGGGATTCCAATTGGTTAATTACAACGGTTGACTGTGCAGAGAGGGAGAGAGCTGCCTGCGTGATAAGCCATCTTACTAGCTCGGCCCACGCAGATCAAATTTGATCCTGCGCAAGGGCCTGCCAAAAGCCCGCAAGCCATCAGCAGCAGCCCCCGCAGGCGGACGCGCAAAGTGCCTTATAATCACGCTTTATCTCTACACCGATTCAGGAGCACAGATGGCCCGCACTATCCATTGCATCAAACTCAACAAGGAAGCCGAAGGACTGGACTTCCCGCCGTACCCAGGTGAACTGGGCAAGAAAATCTATGAATCGGTGTCGAAAGAAGCCTGGGCTGCCTGGCTCAAGCATCAAACCATGCTGGTCAATGAAAACCGCTTGAACCTGGCCGACGCGCGCGCCCGCAAATACCTGGCCACGCAAATGGAAAAGCATTTCTTCGGCGATGGCGCCGATGCCGCCATGGGATATGTTCCTCCTACGGAATAAGTTTTTTGCTTTCCTGCCCGTGGCCGCCGCGCCACGGGTAGTTCGCCTCTCCTGCTCCTCGTTTCACGCCGCCGCCAGCTGTTTCACGGCACACCTTCCCCGTTTCGTCGCAGTCCGCTCGCCCTGGTCGCCGCTGGCAGGCAAAGTACGTCCATCGACAACCACATCACACGGCGGACACCATGTTGCAGCAAATCTTCAGCCACACTCCCCTCTATGTCTGGGCCATCCTGGGCTTCCTGGTGTATCGCGGCGTGCTGGCCAGCCGTGCGCGCGAAGTGACTTTGCGCAAGCTGTCCATCATTCCGCTGGTGATGCTGGCCCTGTCCCTGAGCGGCGTGGGCGGCAGTTTCGGCCTTGACGGCGCCGCACCGGTCGCCTGGCTGGCAGGCGCAGTCGCTGGCGGCGCGCTGGCCTGGTCGCTGACCAATACCCGCAAGCTGACCGCCTACCCTGAACGGGGCAGCGTGCAGCGTCCCGGCAGCTGGACGCCCTTGATACTGATGATGGGGATTTTCTGCATGAAATATACGGTGGCCGTCAGCCTGGCCATCGTCCCGGCCTACGCCCACGCGAGTGGCTTCGTGCTGCCCGTCTGCGCCGTGTATGGTTTGTTCAGCGGCATCTTTATCGGCGGCTTGCTGCGCACCGTGGCCTTTTATCGCCAGGCCCAAATGCATAGCGGCCCACAAGGGGCCGCTGTCTGAAATACATCAGCCGGCACGGAGGCCGGCTTTTTTTAGTAGCTCAGCGTGCGCACGCCTTCAGGCGTACCCAGCAGGCACACATTGGCGCCGCGCACGGCGAACAGGCCGACGGCGATCACGCCGACGATCTGGTTGATCTGCTGTTCCAGCGCCACCGGATCGGCAATTTTGAGGCCCAGCACGTCGATGATTTCGCCGCCGTTGTCGGTCAAAAAGGCGGCATCGCTGCCTGGCTTCAGGCGCAGACGCGGCGTGCCGCCCAGCGCGGCCAGCTGGCGCGAGACGGCGGCGCGCGCCATCGGCACCACTTCTACCGGCAGCGGGAAGGCGCCCAGGGTATCGACCAGCTTGGAGCCGTCGGCGATGCAGACGAACTGCTTGGCTACCGACGCGACGATTTTTTCACGCGTCAATGCCGCGCCGCCGCCCTTGATCATGGCACCGCTGGCCGTGATTTCGTCGGCGCCGTCGATGTAGACAGCGATCGAGGCCACGTCGTTCAGGTCGAACACGGGTATGCCGTGGCCGGCCAGGCGGGCAGCGGTGGCTTCGGACGAGGCGACTGCGCCCTTGATGCTGTCTTTGATCTTGGCCAGCTCATCGATGAAAAAATTGGCGGTGGAACCGGTGCCGACACCGATGATTTCACCGGCCACTACATGCTGGATGGCGGCGCGGGCTACGGCTTGCTTCAATTCGTCTTGGGTCATGGCATAAAAGGCTGAGGTGGGAATGCCGCTATTTTAAAGCATGGGCAGCACGGTAAACCGTCCTTGGCCGCGTAGTCCAGCCACAGCATGTATTTTGACCAACAAGAAATGTTTGAATAATTTGCTTTGAAGCAATTTATTAGCCAATTCCCCTAGATGCACGTCAAAATATGCGAAAATGCCACTATTCACAGCATATGACGCTTCAGGAACACCACATGGATCACAGTAAACAGGTACTTGTTGTCGATGACAGCCGGGTTTCACGTTTGATGGCACATCAGTTCATCCTCAGCAAACATGCCCACTGGCAGGTCACTGAAGCGGCAACCGGGGAAGAAGCACTGGAAAAGGCCAGGGCGCTCACCCCTTACCTGATTTTGCTCGATGTCAACATGCCCGGCATGGGCGGCGTGGCGACGGCGGAACAATTGCGCGCGCTGTATCCGCACACGCACATCTTCCTCGTCACCGCCAATGTGCAAAACGCCATCCGCAACCGCGCCAGCGAGCTGAAAGTCGGCTTCATGGAAAAACCCATCACCGAAACACGCATACACCAGCTGATCGACTCGCTGGAAGCTTAGTATGGTCAATCTCTCCGAACTCGAGAATGATGCGCTGGTAGAGATCTTCAACATCGGGGTCGGCCATGCGGCGGCCGCGATGAGTGAAATCGTCAATGAAGAAGTCATCATGTCGGTGCCTTCCATCACTTTCCTGAACCGCGCCGATGCGGCCGCCCTGCTGGGCAGCAAGAAAGATGGCGAACGCATCTGCGGCGTCAGCCAGCATTACGATGGCGCCTTCGCCACCGAAGCCATCTTGATGTTCCCGGAAGACAAGAGCCTGGAAATCGTGCGCCTGATGGTAGGCGACAGCGTGCCGCTGCAAGAGCTGACGGAGATGGAACAGGAGGCGATGAGCGAGATCGGCAACATCATCCTCAATTCCTGCGTAGGAACTTTGGCCAACCTGTTCGACAGCGAACTGCATGGCTCGCTGCCCTTGTACCATGTGGGCACCAGCGCGCAGATCATGTCCTCGTTCAGCGGCCCGGACGACGCCGTGGTGCTGATGCTGCATATCGATTTCGTACTCGCCAAACACCAGATCCACGGTTATGTCGCTTTTGTGCTCGACCTGTCCGCCCTGCATGACCTGAAAGAACAGGTTAACCGCTATCTGGCCAAGGCCTTGGGACAGGCGTGACAGGCGTACACACCATGCCAGATGCCGTACATCGATTGAGTTTGCTTGAAAGCATCATCGGCGCCGTGAACCTGGGCGCCATCGTGCTCGACGAGACGGGCCGCATCGTGCTGTGGAACCAATGGATGTCGCGCCATTCCGCATGGTCGGCCGACGCCGTGCTGGGGCGCGACTTTTTCGAGGTCTTTCCCGAGCTGCAGCACAAGCGCATAGACTCGGCCATCCGCCAGGCCCTGCGCGACAATTTCCAGTCGCTGCTGTCGCAAACCCTGCACAAAGCGCCATTTGCCCTGTACACGCACGGCGCAGCGGCTATCGAAAACGCAGCACAGGAACGCATGCAGCAGGCGATCGCCGTCACGCCCATCAACCTGAGCGACTCGCCACGTCATTGTCTGATCCAGATCAACGATGTCACCATCGCCGTGGGCCGCGAAAAATTGCTGCGCGAGCAGACGATGGTGCTGCGCTCGCAAACCTTCTCGGACGGTTTGACGGGCATCGCCAACCGCCGCCATTTCGACGTGGCCATCGAGCGGGAAATGCGGCGCGCCATGCGCAACAGCAGCCCGCTGTCGCTGCTGATGATCGATATCGATCATTTCAAGGACTATAACGACCATTACGGCCACCAGCAGGGCGATGGCTGCCTGATCCAGGTCGCCGCCGAACTGGCGGCCATGCTGCAGCGCCCGACCGACTTGCTGGCCCGCTATGGCGGCGAAGAATTTGCCGCCATCCTGCCCGACAGCGATGCCGCGCAAGCACTGCAAATGGCGGAAGCAATGCGCCAGAGGGTAGCCGAGCTGCGCATCCCGCATGAAAAGACGGGCAATGACCTCAAGCACATTACGGTCAGCATCGGTGTCGCCACCCAGCATACCCATCTGCCGCACCAGCCGCTCGATATCGCCGCCCTGATCGGCGGCGCCGACCGCGCGCTCTACCTGGCCAAGCGCTCAGGGCGCAACCGGGTGACGGTGCAAACCACCTGAAGTATCTCCACCTTTCCCCAGGCCGCAGCCAGCAACAGCCGCATTTAATTCCAGTAGACATACTGGCGGCAGGTGCGTAGACTTCATATATTGGAATAAGAACAACAAGAATTTATCTGCGGTATCCATTCATGCGCCTGTTCCATCTAGGCGCGGAGGCCGCCAGGAGTGCTTGTGAACCTCGATCCTCCTCTCAAGTCCGGCTTGCCTGGCGCTGGCATGGATACCACCATGGTCAATGGCATGCGCTTGCTGCTGTCCGGCGCAACCTTGCTGACACTGTTCGTCGATCCGGAAAGCGCTGGCAACCTGAGCAAAGTCACCTGGCTCATCTTTTCCGCCTACACCTTGCACAGTCTGCTGCTCTACGTCCTTGCCTTGCTGGGCGTCACCTTGCCGCAAGACATGCTGCTGTACTGGCTCGATGTGGGGTGGTACGCGCTGATCGTCTTTTCCACCACCCGGCACAGCAACCTGTTCTTCCTGTTTTTCTTCTTTGCCATTCTGACTTCTTCCTTCCAGCGCGGCTTCGAGGAAGGCGCCCGCATCACGCTGGCGTCGGCAGGCCTGTTCGCCGCCACGGCGCTGCTGGGCGAGACGGAGGTAGAACTGTCGCGTCTGATGCTGCGCACCACTTTTTTGCTGGCGCTCGGCTACATGATCGCCTACTGGGGCGGCTCTGCCATCACCCAGCGCAGCCACCTGGCTCTGCTGCGCGACGTCAGCTTGCTATCGAATCCCCGCTTTGGCGTCGAACAAACTATCAATTCGGTACTGGAAAAAACACGCAGCTATTTCAACGGCCGCAGTTGCCTGCTGGTGATGCAGGACAAGGGTCAAGCGCACTGGTCGCTACGTAGCACCTTGTGCACAGGAAAGGAAGTCGTCAACACCCATGCGATCCTGAACAACGAGGCGGCCAGTCCACTGCTGGGGTTTCCGCCAGACAAAATCGTGCTATACAACCAGCCTTTGTTCTCATGGTTGCCCTGGATGGGCGGCGCACGCGTGCTGGACACGGACAGCGGACGTTGGCTGCGGCATGAAGCGGTAGCTGGCGCCAGCCTGGCAGAGCTGCTGGAAGCGCACTCCTTCATCAGTGCTCCTTTGCCTTTGCGCAACGGAAAAGGCCGTTTGTATCTGGTTTCCGCTACCAGCCTGAGCAAAACCGACGCCCTTTTCCTCAGCCACATCGGGGCGCAGGCCTTTCCCGTGATTGAAAACATCGACCTGCTCGACAGGCTGGCATCGCAGGCCGCCTCGCGCGAACGCGAAAAAATCGCCCGCGACTTGCATGACACGGCCATCCAGCCATATATCGGCCTGCGCCACGGCCTGGCCGCCCTGCGCAATGAAGCCGGAGCGGACAACCCGCTCTTGCCGGCGCTGGAAAAGCTGATCGGCATGTCGGGCCAGGTGATCGCCGACTTGCGCAGCTATGCGCGCACGTTCAAGAATGGCCTGGTGCAAAGCGAACCGGAACTGCTGCTCGCCTTGCGGCGCCAGGCCAGCCAGATCCGCGAGTTCTATGGCATCGATATTGTGTTGCAAGTAGAGGGCGAGTTGCATATCAACGACCGCCTGGCGGCTGAAGTGTTTCAGATCGTCAACGAAGGCATGAGCAATATCCGCAAACATACCAGTGCGCGCCACGGCATCATCACCCTGGCCTGCATACGCGGCGCGCTGCATATCAGCATCAACAATGAATGCGCGGCCACCCATGTACCCGACTTCCTGCCCGACTCGCTGGCCGAACGGGCTGCCGCGCTGGGGGGCGGCGCGCGCGTCACCCACAACACCCTGGGCCACACTTCCGTGCAGATCGAGATCCCGATATGAATCCAGCGCATGCCATGACTTCCGCCCGCCCAGCCATCAGCGTGATGCTGGTGGACGACCACAAGACCATGCTGTGGGGCCTGGAACGGCTGATCGGCGGTGAACAGACCGGCATGCGGGTCGTTGCCATGGCCTCGGACAGCGCCGAGGCGCTGACACTGGCGGCGGCATTCTCGCCTGACGTCATCGTGCTGGACCTCGACCTGGGCGGCGTCAGTTCGCTGGCCATCCTGCCGCTGCTGGTCCAGCGCAGCAACGCGCGCATCCTGGTGCTGACGGCCAGCCATGACCAGGCCACCCTGGACGACGCCGTATTAAAAGGCGCGCGCGGCGTGATCAGCAAGGATGCGCCGGCCGACATGGTGCTCAAGGCCATCGAAAAGGTGTACCACGGCGAGTTGTGGCTGGAGCAAGCCATGCTGGGACGCATGCTGACCCAGCTGACCCAGCCGGGCGGCGGCGCGGCGCAAGCGACTGCGATCGGCACGCTGACGTCGAAAGAAAGAAAAGTCATCGCCGCCCTGGTCTACGGCAGCGGCACGCCGGCCCGGCAGCTGGCCGAACAGCTGTTCATTTCCGAGCATACCCTGCGCAATCACCTGACCGCGATATACCGCAAACTGGGTCTCTACAACCGTTTGGAACTGTACGCCTACGCCACCAAGCACAGGCTGGGCGAGATGCCGCCCACGGCCTGAAGCGCCTCCTCGTCCCCGCCGTCCTTCCCTGCCTGCCTTCCCTGCCTTCCCTCCTGCTCGTCCCATGACAATTGTCATGACAAAAACGAACTAATCCTCCTTGTCAAAAGAGGAGGTTCATCTGATGTAGATCAACACACCGAACTCTATAGTGGAACTACCGAAGTGCAGATTACGCGCCACGGTCCACCACGACACGGAGCACGGCATGCGCCCTGACAAGTTTCTTCCTGCATCACTGTCCGCTTATTTGCAGAGCAAGAAAAGGGCCACGTTCTACCGCTATGCGCTGGTCGCGGCACTGATCGCGGTGGTTTGCATCATCGGGCTGCTGGCACTGGGGGAAAGTCCGTGACCATGACAGCAATACCGTTGTACCCACCGCTGCACCTCAACCACCTCTAGGAGTAGTCATGAACCTCATCAAGAAATTTATCCGTGAAGAAGATGGTGTTACCGCCATTGAATACGGCCTGATCGCCGCCCTGATCGCCGTCGTGATCATTGCCTCCGTGAAAATTGTCGGTACGCAGTTGAATACGACCTTCAGCAAGATCGGTGCCGCCTTGACCACCGCCAACGCCTGACGTCGCGGAACGCCGGGCTGGCGATTTGCCGGCCCGGCTGCCACCACCGCTCCCTACCGACCGGAACCCATCATGAAAACCCTGTTCGCCTGCCTGCATGAAGACTGCGCCGTGACAGCGATCGAATATGCGCTGCTGGCCGGCCTGCTGGCGATCGTGCTGGTGATCAGCATCAGCCTGCTGGGTGTGCAGGTCGGACAGCTTTTTCTTTACGTCAAGGACCAGATGGTCCTGGCACTGTCATGAACACCGTTGCCGCCCCGCTGCGCGCGCACCGCGCCCTGCTGCTGATCGTATTGCCCTACGCCGCCGTGGCCGCCGCACTGACAGGCCGCCTGCCGACGCCATTTGAGATCCTCAATGTAGTCGGTGGCTTCATCGTCGCCCTGCTGATTGGCCCCGTGCTGATGCTGTGCGGCTACGTCATCTATGTCATGGCCATGCTGCGCCCGGCGCGCCTGAGCCATTTCCTGTACCAGCAACTATGCCGCTACCTGGGCCAGGGACGCTTGCTGCGCGCCCTGCCGGTGCTATTGCTCACACCCTTGTTTACGGCCAGCTTCACCATCGTCAAAGCCGCCATTCCCCGCCTGCATCCCTACACCTGGGACAGCCGCCTCTCTGCCTGGGATATCGCCCTGCACGGCGGCCATGCACCCTGGCTGTGGCTGCAACCACTACTGGGCCACCCCTGGATCACCTGTCTGCTCAATTTCACGTATCACCTGTGGTTTCTATTGCTGTACAGCGTGCTGTACTGGCAGTTCCTCGACATCCGCCGGCCCCAGCTGCGCATGCAATTCCTGCTCAGCTTTGTCCTCAGCTGCATCGTGCTGGGCAGCGTCGTGGCCGTGCTGTTCTCTTCCGTCGGTCCGTGCTATTACGGCCATCTGTACAGTAGCAATCCCTATGCCCCCCTGATGGCTTATCTGCACACGGCCAATCAGCAGCTACCCGTCTGGGCGCTGCCGGTGCAAGACATGCTGTGGCAAGGCTATCAAAGCCAGGGCGCCAGGGGCGAACTGGGCATCTCGGCCATGCCCAGCATCCATGTCGCCACGGCCATGCTGATGACGCTGCTGGGCTGGCGCGTCAACCGCGCCACTGGCATCGCTTTCTCCCTCTTCGCCGTGCTGATCATGCTCGGCTCCATCCACCTGGGCTGGCACTATGCGCTGGACGGCTATGTGGGTGCGGCCGGTGCGGCGCTGATCTGGCAACTGGTCGGTCTGGCGCTGGGCGCGCGCCGCAGCGCCGCGCCCGTGCCCATGCATGCAGCGCCAGCGATGAACAGGCTGCCATCATGAATGCCCCTCTGCCCATGCTGCTGTGCCTGTCCATGCTGGCAGCGCTGCTGGGCACCGCCCTGTGGCACGACTTGCGCACGCGCCGCATCCCGAATCGCCTGGTGCTGCTGGGCACCCTGGCTGGCATCGCCCTGCATGCCAGCCTGTCTCCTGGCGCCGGACTGTTCGAAGTGCCGTTTGGCGGCCTGGGTTTCTTGCCGTCGCTGGCCGGCAGCGCCATCGGACTGAGCCTGCTGCTGCCCATGTATCTGCTGCGCGCACTGGGCGCCGGCGACGTCAAGCTGATGGCCATGTGCGGCGCCTTCCTCGGACCGCAAGCCACGCTGGAAGCCGTCCTGCTGACCTTGCTCAGCGGCGGCGTGCTGGCCCTTGCCGCCGCGCTGGCCGGACGCCGCTTGCGCCTGGTCTTGAAAAATACTTATTACATGCTGTTGTCCGCCCTGCTGACCAGCATGGCCGGTGGCCCTGCCAGCATCACCGAGCCACCGGCCGCCACTGGCAGGCTGGCCTATGCCTTCGCCATCGCCAGCGGCACCGGCCTGCAGCTGCTGCTCAACTACCACCACCTGTGGCTCTGGCGCTGACACGCCCAAGCACCCATCGACAAGGGAACGATCATGGAAACCTTCGCCAATCTGCTAGCCTCACGGCGCGCCAGCCTCCTCACCGGCATCGCCATGGCCTGCCTGTGGGGCATCTTCGCCAGCGCCCACGTGCTCGCCTTCCTGCGCGGCGGCGACTGGAGCTACCTGCTGTTCTGCGGCGCAGAAACCCTGGCCGCCCTGTTCTTCATCGTACGCTCGCCACCCGTGAGCGTCTCGGCCGATAGCCGCGACTGGCTACTGGCCATCGGCGCCACCTTCGCGCCGTTTTTCTTCGCGCCGTCCGACATGGCGATCTGGCCAGGGGCACGCTATCTGCTGGCCATCGGCAGCCTGCTGCAGATGGCGGGCCTGCTGTCGCTGAACCGCAGCTTCGGCCTGGTGGCAGCGCAGCGCACCATCAAGACGGGCGGCATGTACCGCCTGGTACGCCATCCCGTGTATGCCAGTTACCTGGTGTCGTCGAGCGCCTACCTGCTGACCAATGCTTCGCCGAGCAATGGCGTGGTGTACACGCTGGCCATGCTGATGCTGGTAGCACGGCTGCTGCGTGAAGAACGCTTCCTGGCGGCCGACGTGCGCTACCGCGTGTATATGCGGCAAGTGAAATACCGCTTGCTGCCCTTGATTTTCTAAATTCGCCACCAGCCCGGGAACAAGGAGCAACCATCATGCCCGACAATTATCCAGAAGCGCCAGCGGACGGCAGCGTCATGCCCGCCGCCATGCGCGCACCGCGCAACGTGGCCGACACCGGCCTGCCGTTCCTGTTTCTCGTGGAATTGCTGATGAAGGTGATCTTCCAGCGCGGCCAGATCGGCCTGCCCGCACTGTCGGCCCACGTCAAGCTGGGAGCCGGCGTGCTCGAACCGCTGCTGGCCTTCATGCGCGCCGAAAAGCTGTGCGAGGTCCAGCGCAACGGCAACAGCGGCACCGACGCCGACCTGCATTACCACCTGGTCGACCAGGGAAGGCTGCGCGCTGCCGACTACCTGCGGCGCAATGCCTACAGCGGCCCTGCGCCCGTTACCCTGGCCGACTACAGCGCCCAGGTCCAGGCACAAAGCGTGGCGCGCATGCAGGTCACGCGCGACATCGTGCAACTGCAGTTCGCCGAGGTGGTCGTCGACCCACAGATATTGGAGCAGCTGGGCTGCGCCATGAATTCCGGCCGCGCGCTATTCCTGCATGGCCCGGCCGGCAGCGGCAAGACCTATCTGGCTGAACGCCTGCACGGTTTGCTCAGCGGCGCCATCGCCCTGCCGTATGCAGTGATGGTCGATGGCGAAGTGCTGCCCTTTCTCGATCCCATGCTGCATACCCTGGCCAGCAATGCGCCCCTGCCGCCCGATCCGCGCTGGGTGCGCGCCCTGCGCCCCACCGTGCTGACAGGCGGCGAACTGACGCTCGACATGCTGGACCTGCAATTCGATCCCGGCTCGCGCCTGTACCAGGCGCCGCCGCACTTAAAAGCCAACAACGGCATCTTCATCATCGATGACCTGGGCCGCCAGCGCTGCTCACCGGTAGAACTGATGAACCGCTGGATCGTGCCGATGGCGCGCCGCGTCGATTACCTGTCGCTGCATACAGGTTACAAGTTCCCCGTGCCCTTCGACGTGATCGTGGTGTTTTCCTCGAACATGGCGCCGCAGCACCTGGCCGATGACTCCTTTTTGCGCAGGATAGGCTACAAGATCCATGTCGGCGCATTGAGCGGCCAGCAGTACGAAACCGTGTTCCGCCATGTCTGCCAGCAATTCGGCATGGAATTCAACCATGCCGTCTACGACTCCCTGCTGCAGCTGCACGGCCAGCAGGGACGCCAGTTGCTGGCCTGCTACCCACGCGACATCCTGGCCCAGTTATGTGATGTCGCGCGCTATGACAGCCGTACGCCGCGGCTGGAGATCAAGACCCTGCGCTGGGCGTGGGATAACTATTTCGGCACCGCCGATGGCAGCGACGGCATCCAGAACGGACCGGCTGTGGTCCAGCATGAAGGAGTATCAAAATGAGAAACACACGCGCTATAACGATGATGGCCTTTGCGGTCATCCTGGCGTTCGTGGCTGTCATCGTGGCCGCGCGCTGGATCAATGCCCAGGCATCGGGCAATACCAACAAGGTGGCAGTCGCGCTGGTCGATATCAGCCTGGGCGCGCGCATCTCGCCCGAGATGGTGCGCATGGTGGACTGGCCTGCCAACGCCTTGCCGCCCGGCGCCATCAATGACGCCAAGCTGCTCGACGCGCGCGTCACGCGCACCAGCATCCAGCACGGCGAAGCCATCATGGAAAGCAAGCTGGCGCCACCGGGCACGCAGGGTGGCTTGTCGGCGGTCGTCGGCGAAGGCAAGCGGGCCATGACGGTGCGCGTCAACGACGTGGTGGGCGTGGCCGGTTTCGCCCTGCCCGGCAATTACGTCGACATCCTGGTCAATACCCAGGATGAAATGGCCAAGAACGGCAGCGGGCGCGATCCCAGTATTTCAAAAATCGTGCTCGAACGCATACTGGTGCTGGCCATCGCCCAGGAGTCGAACCGTGACGACACCAAGCCCAAGGTGGTCAATGCCGTCACCCTGGAACTGACGCCGGAACAGGCCGAAAAACTGGACCTGGCGCGCAGCGTGGGCACGCTCTCGCTGGTGCTGCGCAACCAGATCGAGGACAAGCCGGTCAACACGGACGGTGCGACCAAGACCAGCCTGCTCGACGCCAAACTGGTGGTGCCCCACCTGGCCCCCGTCGCCCGCCCTGTCATGCACCGCCGTGTGGCGCAAGCGCCAGCCGGACCGCAAGTCGATGTCATCAAGGGACTGGAACGCAGTTCCCAACAATTCTGAATAACCCGATCCGTATTACGAGGAGCATGCCATGAGTACCATGAGCAATCAGAGCACAGCAAACGCGAGCCGCATCCTGCGCATGGCCCTCGCCATCGCCGCCATCGGCGTACTGGTCCCGGCAGCCTATGCCGACACGGCCGCGCCGGCCACCTCGCCTGGGCTGTCGCCGACACCGCCCGGTGCCAGCACACCGGCGGCAGCGCCGGCGGCAGCACCGCCCAGAATGGTGCGCCGCGCGCCGCGCATGAAAGCCATGCCGCAGCAAGCCATGCTGGACAATGCCGGCGGTCATGCCGACATGGCCAGGAACATGGCCCTGGCCGAGGGCAAGTCGACCCTGATGCACCTGCCCTTTCCCGTGGCGCGCGTCTCGGTGGGCGATCCACGCATCGCCGACGTGATCCTGCTCAATACCACCGATGTGTATTTGCTGGGCAAATCCGTGGGCACGACCAATCTGATCGTCTGGAACCGCAGCAATGAGGCGACCATCATCGACCTGGCCGTCAGCATCGATTGCAGCCTGCTGCAGGCGCGCCTGGCCGAACTGCTGCCGACTGAAAAAGACTTGCACGTGACGGTGGCGGGCGACACCCTGATACTGACGGGTATGGTCAGCGATGTCGTCAAGGCCGACCAGGCCGTCTCGCTGGCAAATGCCTATGCCCAGCGTGGTTCGCGGCCGGCCGCTGGCGCCACCATGGGTGCGCCGCCTGCCGCCGTCACGGCCAGCGCCGCGCCCGATCCTTCCGGCGGGCCATCGGCTTCGCCGCGCGTGATCAATCTGCTGTCGATCGCCGCACCGCAGCAGGTGATGCTGGAAGTCAAAGTGGCGGAAGTATCGAAAACCCTGGTCGACCAACTGGGCGCCAACCTGGGCCTGAACAAGACCATCGGTAGCTGGACCTATTCCATCCTGTCCAACCTGCTCAGTAATAACCCCAGCAGCATAGGCGCCACCAATAACCGCAACGGCAACTTCCTCGGCCTCGATGCGCAGAAGCACGATGGCCTGATCAAGGTGCTGGCCGAACCGAACATCATGGCCATCAGCGGCCAGGAAGCCAGTTTCCTGGCCGGTGGAAAAATCTTCATTCCGGTCAGCCAGACCAACACGGGTGGCGCGCCCACGATTACGCTGGAAGAAAAAGAATTCGGCATCGCCGTGAAATTCACGCCCACCGTGCTCGATGGCGGGCGCATCAACCTGAAGGTGGCGCCGGAAGTGTCCGACCTGAACAAGGAAGGCATAGGCATCACCGCCACAGGCAGCACGGCCACCGCCATCCTGCCTTCGTTTACCACCCGGCGCGCCACCACCACGGTGCAGCTGCTCGATGGCCAGAGCTTCGCCATCGGCGGCCTGATCAAGAACAATGTGACCAGCAATATCAAGGCCTTGCCTGGCCTGGGCGAAGTGCCCGTGCTGGGCGCCCTGTTCCGCAGCACGGACTTCCAGACGGACCGCACGGAACTGGTCTTCATCATTACGCCGCACCTGGTAAAACCCCTGCCGCCCGACTACAAGCTGCCCACCGATCCCTATGTGGAACCCACGCGCGGCGACATGATGCTGGGAGGAAAAATGGAAGGCAAGGCAGTGGCCACCGCACCGGCGCCAGCGCCAGCCTCGGCTCCTGCACCAGCACCGATGCCCATGCCAGCGCCAGTGCCTGTCTCGCTGGCGCCTGCCACCGCACCCGCCATGCCGGTGCCAACGGCAGCGCCAGCAGCTGCGCCTAGCCCCGCGGTGATGGCAGACAGCGTGCCGCAATACCGCGCCGTTCCCAAAGCCGATATGGCCACGCCACCGCTCAACGTCGTCGACGACCTCAAATAGGAGCTCCACCATGAAAACCCCGTTCATCCCCCTTGCCCGCTGCTTGCTGGGCGCCTTGTCCATCGCCGTGCTCGCTGGCTGTGCCGCCACCACCACGCCGGTGCTCGACAGCCATTTCGGCGAAACCGTCGCGCTGCTGCGGCAACAGCAGATCCTGTATCCGAATGCCGCCTACAACCCCAACCCGGTACTCGGTCTCGATGGCAAGGCCGCCATCAGCGGCTACAAGCTGTATCAAAAATCGTATAACGCGCCCGACCCTTTGCCTGACGTGCTGACGATAGGCGTGAGCAAAAACTGATCGTTCGCCTTCCCCATCCACAGCCGGAGCATGCCGTGAAAATCTTTATTATCTCCAGTAACGAAAAAGAACTGTCCGGCATCGCGGCGCTGCTGCACGAGCGCCACGCCGGCGACGATATCGACAGCGCCATCGGCAGCCTGGAACGGCTGTCCGGTACGGCAGAAATGGCAGCGCCCGACGTGCTGCTGCTGGCCCAAGCGGAGATCAGCGAGGCAGACCTGGCACGCATCGAGCGCCTCGCCAGCCGCCTGCCCGGCATGGCCATCATTGTGCAATGCCAGCAGCAGGGCGCCGATTTCCTGCGGCTGGCCATGCGTGCCGGCGTGCGTGAAGTACTGCCATCCCATCATCCCGGCGCGGCGCTCGACGCGGCGCTGCAGCGCATGGTGGACAAGAGTGCGCAACAGAGGCAAAGCAAGGGCCAGGTGATCGCCCTGGCGTCATGCAAGGGTGGCAGCGGCGCCACGTTCATCGCGGCCAACCTGGCCTATGCGCTGGCGCAGGAAAACCAGCGCGTGGCGCTGTTCGACCTGAACCTGCAATTTGGCGACGCCGCGCTATTTGTCTCGGATCAAAAACCGGCAGCCACCCTGTCGCACGTAGCGCAGCAGATACACCGGCTCGATATTTCCTTCCTGGCCGCCAGCATGCTGCAGGTGACGCCGAACTTCAGCATCCTGGCAGCGCCGGAAGATCCGGCCCATGCCAGCGACGTCAAGCCGGAACATATCGACCAGCTGCTGCATCTGGCACGCCAGCACTATGACTTCATCGTGCTCGACCTGGGCCGCGGCCTCGATGCGATCAGCGTGCGCGCACTGGACCAGGCCGACATCATCTGCCCCGTGATGCAGGCGACCCTGCCCTACATCCGCGATGGCAAGCGCCTGCTGCAGGCATTCGCGGCGCTGGAATACCCGGACAGCAAGATCCGGCTGATCCTGAACCGCTATACGGGCAGCGATGAAATCCGCGGGCGCGACCTGGAGGATGCCTATGGGCAGCGCATCTTCCACACCATGCCGAACCACTATGCGGCGGCGGCGGCCTCGGTGAACCAGGGCGTGCCGGTGCTGAAACTGGCGCCAGGCAGTCCCCTGTCCAAATCACTGAAAGCGTGTGCGCGCACCTTGAGCGGCACGCGCGCCAACAGCGCACCGGGACTGCTGACGCGTTTATTCCAGCGCAAACAGTCCATACAACTTCGAGGGGAAACAGCATGAGCACCGATATCAATAGCGGCAACGGCAACCCCAGCCTGCGCGAACGGCTGGGCAGCGCCAGCCTGCCCAACGGGCACGTACCGTCTTTCAGCGCCACGCGCGCCGGCACCGGCGCCGGCGACAATCCCGCCTACCAGGAACTCAAGCAGCATGTGCACCAGGCACTGCTCGACCGGATCGACCTGGAAGGCATGCAGCGGCTGTCGCAGGAACAAATACGCGAAGACTTGAAAATCCTGGTCGGCCGCCTGCTGGAAGAAGACAATGTGGTGATCAACGATCTGGAACGGCGCACGCTGGTGCGCGATATCCAGGATGAGGTACTGGGCCTGGGACCGCTGGAGCCGCTGCTGAACGATCCCAGCGTGTCCGATATCCTCGTCAACAGCTACCGCCAGGTGTATGTCGAACGCAATGGCCAGCTCGAGCTGAGCGATATCCGCTTTACCGACGATGCGCATCTGATGAAGATCATCGACAAGATCGTCTCGCGCGTGGGCCGGCGTATCGACGAGTCCAGCCCCATGGTCGATGCGCGCCTGCCCGACGGTTCGCGCGTGAACGCCATCATTCCGCCGCTGGCCATCGATGGCCCTGTGATGTCGATACGGCGCTTCTCGGCCCAGCCGCTGCGCCTGGCCGACCTGGTCGAACTGCACAGCCTGACGGCCGAAATGGCGCAGATACTGCAAGGCCTGGGCAAGGCCAAGATCAATATCCTGATCTCGGGCGGCACCGGCAGCGGCAAGACCACCATGCTCAATGCGATTTCAGGCTTCGTCAGCGCCAGCGAGCGCATCGTCACCATCGAAGACGCGGCCGAACTGCAGATGCAGCAGCCGCACGTGGTACGGCTGGAAACGCGCCCCGCCAATATCGAGGGCAAGGGCGAAGTGACGCAGCGCGCGCTGGTGCGCAATGCGCTGCGCATGCGGCCGGACCGCATCATCCTGGGCGAGGTGCGCGGCGCCGAAGCGCTCGACATGCTGCAAGCGATGAATACCGGCCACGAAGGGTCGATGGCCACCATCCACGCCAACACCGCGCGCGACGCGCTGACACGCCTGGAAAACATGATCAGCATGGCGGCGGCCATGCTGCCAGGCAAAGCCATGCGCCAGCAGATCAGTGCCGCCATCAGCGTCGTCATACAAGTGGCGCGGCTGACGGACGGCAAGCGCAAGGTAGTGGCGATCCAGGAAATCACCGGCATGGAGGGGGAGATGATCACGATGCAGGAAATTTTCACCTTCCAGCAGACGGGCATCGCCCAGGATGGCACGGTCAACGGCCACTTTCAGGCCAGCGGCGTGCGGCCGCACTTCCTTGAACGCCTGCGCGCGTTTGGCGTGAGCGTGCCGGAAAGCCTGTTCGATCCCAGCCGCCAATACCATTGAGGGGAAGCGCCATGAACTACCTTTATTATGTGTTCGGCGCACTGATTTTCATCGCCGTGATGCTGTTCCTGACGGGCCTGTATCAAAGCTGGAACACGGCGCGCGGTCCGGAATCGGAAAGGGTGGCGCGCCGCCTGCGCATGATGTCGGCAGGAGCGCACTCCGGCGAACAAAACACCACCATGATCAAGCAGCGTCTGCTGAGCGATACACCGGCGCTGCAACGCATGCTGCTGGAAGTGCCGCGCGTCCATGCACTCGACCGCCTGCTGGAACAATCGGGACTGGCGTGGAGCGTGGCGCAGTGGCTGATGCTGGTGCTGCTGACTTTTCTCGTGGCCCTGCTTGCCAGCAGCTTTTTCGACATGCCCTGGTGGTTGCACCTGCTGGTCGCTGCCCTGTGCACCACGCTGCCCCTGTATTACATCGAACGGGCCAGGACACGCCGCCTGGAGCGTATCGGCATGCAGCTGCCCGATGCACTGGACCTGATGAGCCGGGCGCTGCGGGCAGGCCATGCTTTCCCCACGTCGCTGAAAATGGTCGGCGACGAAATGAATGCGCCGCTGGCCGACGAGTTCCGCATCGCCTTCGACGAAGTCAATTTCGGCATCGCCATGCAGGATGCGCTGATGAACCTGGCCACCCGCGTGCCCAGCACGGACGTACGCTACTTCGTGATTGCCGTGCTGATCCAGCGCGAAACAGGGGGCAATCTGTCCGAGCTGCTCGACAGCATCGCCAGGATCATCCGTGAACGCATGAAACTGCTGGGCCAGGTACGCGTGCTGTCGGCCGAAGCGCGCCTGTCGGCCTGGATCTTGTCGCTGCTGCCGTTTGCGGCGGCAGCGGTGATACAGCTGACCAATCCCACCTTCCTCGATTTGCTGTACCACGATCCCAGCGGCCAGAAAATGCTGGCCGGCGCGCTGGTGCTGATGCTGATCGGCATAGGAATCATGCGCAAGATCATCCATATCCATGTCTGATGCCTGGCATCCGGGCAGTAGGAGAATCACCATGACCACGCTGCAAATCAGTTTTCTGGGCCTGCTCTTCATTGCCGTGTTTGGCGGCGCCATGCTGGTGCTGCTGATCGCCATGCCCGATCCGCTACGCCAGCGCCTCGACAGCGCAGGCGTGACAGGGGCCGGCGGCACGCGCGCATGGCGGGCGCATTTCGTCAAGCTGAGCAGACCGCTGGCGCGCTTGTCCCTGCCGGAAGAAGGCTGGGAAAAATCGGCCACGCGCCTGCGCTTCATGCATGCGGGCTTGCGCCACCCATCGGCGCCCTTGCTGTATTTCGGCGCCAAGACAGCGCTCGCCGTAGGTTTGCCCGTGCTGCTGTTTCTCGGCTTGAGCGTCGCCGGCGGCTACAACGATGTGACCTGGCTGCTGCTGGCGCTATTGCTGACGGCAGGCCTGGGTTATTACCTGCCCAACGGCTGGCTGAACCGCCGCATCCGCCTGCGCCAGCGCGATATCTTTGAAAGCTTTCCCGACGCGCTAGACCTGATGACGGTCTGCGTCGAAGCCGGCCTGGCGATGGACGCGGCGCTGGCCAGGGTCGCCTCGGAAATTGCCTTGAAAAGCCGCGTACTGGCCGAGGAATTGCATCTGCTGACGCTGGAACTGCGGGCCGGCAATTCAAAAGAGCGGGCCTTGCGCAACCTGGCGCTGCGCACCGGCGTGGACGATGTCGACGCCCTGGTCGCCATGCTGATCCAGGCCGAACGTTTCGGCACCAGCATCGCCGCTTCGCTGCGCGTGCAATCGGATCAGCTGCGCACCAAGCGGCGCCAGCTGGCAGAAGAACAGGCGGCGAAAATTTCCCTCAAGCTACTGTTCCCCCTGATCTTCTTCATCTTTCCTTCGCTGCTGGTGGTGCTGATGGGCCCCGCCTTCTTGCAAATCTACCGCGTGCTGCTGCCTGGCATGGCTGGCGGAAATTAAAGCAGGCTTTCCATACACCAAGAGCCGGACATCGCGTCCGGCTCTTTTTTCCGCTATGTCACCGTCAGATGTGGGAACTCTCCCAGCGTTGCTTTTAATAATGTTTCAGCCGACAGGATACGCCTGGCGTCGAGTATCCAGCGCCAGCCCAGGTAACTGGGCAGATAGCGCGTCGCCACGCCATGAAAGATGCTCAGCCATCCGCGCAAGCGGCTGTGATACGCATTCACGTTCTGCACGTGGGCAGCACCGCGCACACGGATGCCGGCACGCAAGTTGACAGCTTGATGGCTGATGCCGGCCTCTCGGGCAAAGGCCGCATAAGCAGCATGGCCATCGCTGACCAGCAGGATATCGCGGTCGATCACGGGCGGCAAGCAATGCAGCAAGTGTTGCTTGCTCAGCTGACCCTTGCCTGTCACGAAATCAAGGGTTTGCCCCGTGCGGTCGCGTGCCACCAGGATGCAGACCTGCTCACTGGAAATACCGTGCTGCAGAGCATGTCCACCGCGCCGTCGTGCAGGGCGCCGCAAATGGCGGGCACCTTTTTCTGATTCCAGCAGATACATTTCATCGGCCTCGGTTATGCCGTGCAGGCATCGCGGACGGTCGGTTTTCGCCAACGCCAGAAAACGGTGGCGCCAGCGAAAGCTGGTATTGCGGTGTATCCCCAGTTGTTGCGCTGCCTTGCGCACCGAATCCGAGTTCAGCAGGCAATCGGCATAGTCCAGCCATAAGGCCTTATGGCGCAGATGAGCCAGAGGCGTACCCGTCAGTGCATTGAAAGTCTTGCCGCAAGACACGCAGCGATAGCGCTGCAAGTCGTTGGCGTGACCATGCCGGTGAAAATGCAGGGAGCGACAAACAGAACAGCACAGCCGTGCCTGTGCCGTGCGTTCGATCAGCGCGACACTCGCCTGCCCGGGCGGCGCGCCACATAACAGTTTCATCCCCTGCTGGCGCTGATGTCGAGAAAGTTCGGCGAACTGTGCGATCAATGCCTTCCATTGCATTTGCAGCATGGTGGTCTCCCTGTTTGAGTCGTCTGATCAGTCAGACCTCAGTCTTGCAGGAAGATTCCCCTATTTATCGAGAACAGAGCTTTTTTATTTCAGCGGCTTACATGCTGATTCGCAATATTGCTGACGCCAGTTTGGCGAAGCATGGTTTCAATTCATCGGCAGTGGCCGCGTGGCAATAGATACCCACCGGCTGGCCGGCACCTGCCGTCACGCAGCGCGACAGGGCGTCCGGCGTATTGGCCATGCATTTGAGGATATCCTCGCCCTTGTCGCTGGGCGGCGGGCCATTGGCCGCCGTCAATTCGCTGCCCAGGCCCAGGGTAAATACATACATGCCTTCGGCGCGCGACTTGGCCGCCATCGCTTCGAGCAAGTTACGCGAGGCACGGTTGACATTGGTCCAGGTGGCGGCATTGCTGCTGGTATCGTTGGTGACCGAGCGGGGCGTGCCGGTAATCACGGGAAACTCTTGCAAGGCAGGCAGATTCGTCGGATTGTGGGCGTTGTACCATAGAGGCAAGGCAGCCGGGTCGAGGTCCTTGACGATATTCGTATTCTGGTTGCACTTGCCAGCGGCCGTGGTGCCCTGCTTGTTGATCAGCCACAAGCCGGCTGGCGTGCCCGTCGTCGTACCATCGCCCGTCACCAGCGCGCCTGGCGTGGTGCAGTCGGCCGGCGTCTTGAACTTGAAGACGGATGAGATGGTATTCGGTGAGCCATCGGAGAAAAACACGATGACGCGCAAGCTGGAGCGGTTGGCCAGCGCAATGCTGTTCAACTGGTCGCGCGCATTCCATACGCCTTCGGAGGAATTCGTCAAGCCGCTAAAGCTGTACTTGCCGATGGCCGTACTCATTGCTGCCTGGTTAAAGCCCCGCGCCACCGTGTTAATCGGCGTATCGACCTCGGCGCCATACGAAAAATGGATCAGCGCCATGCGGTCCTGCGAGGGATTAAATTGGGTCAGGAATAATTGGGCGCTGCTGATCACGGTCGGCCCGACAGAAGACATGGAGCCCGAGGTATCCATCACGAAGGCCAGATCCAGATCCTTGCGGATGGTTTCTGCCGAAGCGCTGACATTGAGCACATTAAAGCCCAGCACGCGCATCAGGGTGACCGGCACCGTAGCGGTGGCCGCCGCATCGACGGTCACCTTGCCGCCGTCAAAGGTGATGGTGGGATTGTTGAAAGTGGGCGTGGCGCCCAAATAGCCAGTGGGAAAATTGACCGCAAAAAATTTCTGCGCCGCTGCCTGTGCGCTGGCCCGCTGCGCATCCTGGCCCACGCCCTGCGTCACGGCGCGCGCGGCCGCGATGCTGGCCGAATCGACCGCCGCATTGAGCTTGGCGCGCACGATAAAGCCCAGCCCGGAATCGACGGCCAGCCCCACGGCGCCGATCAGCACCAGCAGCGACAAAGCCACGACTATCAATACCTGTCCCCTGGCCTGGCGTACAGGCCTGGTCTGTTTTTTCATGATCTTCTCCAGGTACCGGACAAGACTGTCCGGGTCAAAATATAGTCTTGGCGTACAGGTCGCCGCTCAGCGTTGGCGTATGTGCCCCAAAACCCAGGTTGATGCCGGAAAACAGTATCGTCGAGTGATACATGCTTTCCACGACATAAATGACTTCACCATTGGCCAGCTGGTTGCTCATGGCGTCGTTGATGGGTGAACCCGCGCTGGGTATGCTGCTGCAAGTGCCGGTGCCATCGCTGGTCCAGCTGCTGCAGCTCCATACCTTGCTGGGCTGATGCAAGCCCTGGGTCCAGCGGTATTGCGCCAGGATGACATCTTGCTTGCCAGGACCATTGCCCATGATCTTGTTGATGTAGATGCTGCCGTTGTTGGGCATGTCCAGCGGCGGCGTGGTCATGGCCAGCGCTGTCATGATGGTTTGCGGGTCTTGCGATGAACGCGATGCCAGATTGGCGCCTTCACGGCTCAGATTGGTCAGTATCATGTCGCCCTGCACGACGCGCGCAAGGTCGAAGATCGGGATGGCCAACATCAGCATGAAGGGCAAGACCAGGGCGAATTCCACGGCGGCCAGGCCTTGCTGCCGGCCTGCGCCGCGGGGGAGCTTGGATGGCGTCATCAGAAGGCCTCATTGCGCATGGTGGCGGCGACGCTGAAGGTGTACTGGCCGGTAACGTGATTTTGCTTGCTGGGATTAAGCAAGGCCATCAAACGCCAGGCCGGTGTGATGATGGGCCAGCTACAATTGACCTGTAGCACCACAATATCGCCAGCGGCGCCAAACATATTGTTGTTGTAAGAGGCTTGCGCCTGAGACACTCCATTGACCACGATCACCGGACTGACCATGGCATACAGGCCAACCGAGCTATCGCTGATTTTTTGCAGCACCGCCTCGTAACGCTGTTTGTTCGCGGTGGCAGGATCGAGGTTGTTTTGCCCGGTGATGGAATAGCGCGCGCCTTCGCGCACCGCATATTGCATCGTCAGGTTAACCCAGAACATGATCCCCAACTCCATGATCATGGCCATGAGGAAAAAAAGGATGGGAGCGATCAAGGCAAATTCCAGCAGCGCCGCGCCGCCTGAGCGCCGTTTCAGGCGCAACTCCCCCTTACAGCCGCTTCTAGTCTGCATGATTTACTCGCTTGGACAGGTCGCTTCCGGTCGCATGCCGGAGTTGCGTGAAAGACAAATAAATTGTGCTTTCAATAATTTAATTTAGGTAATTCGGAGCCGGAAGTCAAGGCCTGAATAGAAGAGATGCGCGTCTGGCGACAGTAGCGGAAGGAGTAGGCTAGCGTGGCAGCAAGGCACGGTCGGCCGGGTTCAGCAAGAAACCTTGCAGTATCTCTTGCAGCTGCGGCAACTGCGCTACATACGCGGGAATACCCAGCTGGCGTGCGCCAAAATAGTGGGCGATGATATCGCCCTGCTGCTCCATATTGAAATCAGACAATACCCCGCCCGCGCTGGCCGTGTAGCGGTAGGCGCGCTGGCCACTATAGCCGCCACGCAAGGCCAGCAACAGACCGTGCAGCAAGACGTGATAACCGCGCTGGTACTGCCAGACATGCACCATTTCATGGATAAAGAACAGCTTGCCGCCATTGCCCTCGTGTGAAAAATCGTCGCGGTACTGGGCCGGCATGAAATGCAGGCTGCCACGCGGCGTCATGGCCGTGTTCTGGTCTTGCAAGCCGAAGGGAAGGAAGGAGCCGCGCACCACGCGCACGCGCGCATAGTCGATGGCGCCCTGAAAGACGCTACGGGCCATGGCGATTTCGCCAGGCGTCAGGGGACGGCGCAATCTGTGCATGGCCGCTTTAAAGAGTCAGCGCGGCAAGCTTTATCGCTTGCCGCACAGTCATGCAAATACTTAGGCAGAGCGCAAGCCGCTGGCTGCCTTGGCGATTTCCGTGATGCGGTCCCAGTTGCCGGCCGCGATCGCGTCTTTCGGCGTCAGCCACGAACCGCCTACGCAGGCGACGTTTTTCAGGGCCAGGAATTGCGAGGCCGTCTCTTGCGAAATGCCGCCCGTCGGGCAGAAGGTCACGTCAGGCAGAGGGCCGTAGATGGCGTTGAGCATGCCGATGCCGCCGGCTGGCACGGCCGGGAACAGTTTCAGCTGCTGAAAGCCGTTTTCACGCGCCGCCATCACTTCGCCTGGCGTCATTACGCCTGGCAACAGTGGCAAGCCGCTGCTTTTCGCCGCCGCCACCAGCGCTGCCGTCAAGCCTGGCGAGACGCCAAACACGGCGCCTGCATCGCGCGCCTGGGCAAATTCCTCGGGACGGGTCAGGGTGCCCACGCCGACGATGGCGCCCGGCACTTCGGACATGGCGCGTATCGCTTCCAGGCCGTGTTTGGTGCGCAGGGTGACTTCCAGCACGCGGATGCCGCCCGCCACCAGCGCGCGCGCCAGCGGTACGGCATGGTCAGGGTCGTCGATCGCGATCACGGGGATCACGCTCGAGGTGCGCATAATTTCCAGTAATGTCATGGTCATCTTTATTTCCTTGCCAAAAAGTCTTCATCGGAACCTGGCACAGTATCGCCGACATTGTCGGCTTCGTGCAAGGCAACCGTGGTGGGAATCGGCGACGGCAGGCTGAAGGTGGTGGCACCCTCTTCTGCCGCGCTGACGGTGGAACGGAACATGGAAAACAGCTCGCGGCCCATGCCGACATGATTCGGCGACAGGTCGGCGTGCACCAGGGTGCGCGCATGCCAGACGTCAAGCGGCACCAGCGCTTCGAGCACGCCCGTGAAGGCGTCGAGGCGGATGACATCGCCATCGCGCACCAGGCCCAGCGGGCCGCCAGCCAAAATTTCAGGCGACACGTGGATCGCTGCAGGCACCTTGCCCGACGCGCCCGACATGCGGCCATCGGTGACCAGCGCCACGTGGCGGCCGGCATCCTGCAAGTTGGCCAGCGCTGGCGTCAGCGCATGCAATTCCGGCATGCCGTTGGCGCGCGGACCCTGGAAGCGCAGCACGGCGACGAAATCGCGGTCCAGCTTGCCAGCCTTGTAGGCGGCCATGAAATCTTCCTGCGAGTTAAAGACGATGGCAGGCGCTTCCACCGTGCGGTGCTGCGGCTTGACGGCCGAGACCTTCATCACGGCGCGGCCCAGGTTGCCGGCCACCAAGACCATGCCGCCGTCCGGTGCGAACGGGTTCGATGCCGGACGCAGCACGTTTTCGTCGGCGCTGGTCTTCGGCGCATCTTTCCAGAACACTTTGCCATCTTCACCCAGGAAAGGCTCGGTGCAGTGCGCGCGCAAGCCGTGGCCCAGAATGGTGTTGACGTCTTCGTGCAGCAAGCCGGCGTCCAGCAATTCGCGGATCAGGTAACCGGTGCCGCCAGCGGCGTGGAAATGGTTCACGTCGGCGTCGCCGTTCGGGTAGATGCGCGTCAGCATCGGCACGATGGCCGACAATTCATTGAAGTCGTTCCAGTCGATCACGATGCCGGCCGCCTTGGCGATCGCCACCAGATGCAGGGTGTGGTTGGTCGAACCGCCCGTGGCCAGCAAGCCCACGACGGCGTTGACGATACATTTTTCATCGACGATATGGCCGACCGGCAAGTAGCTGCCGCTTTGCGCCGTGATGACTGCTGCGCGCTGGGCGGCGGCGGTCGTCAATGCATCGCGCAATGGCGTGTTCGGCGTAATGAAGGCGGCGCCCGGCAAATGCAGGCCCATCACTTCCATCAGCATCTGGTTGCTGTTGGCTGTACCATAAAAGGTACATGTGCCGGCGCCGTGGTAAGCCTTGGATTCGCCTTCCAGCAAGTCTTCACGCGTGGCCTTGCCTTGCGCATACAACTGGCGCACCTTGGCTTTTTCCTGGTTCGACAGGCCCGACGTCATCGGACCGGCCGGCACGAACACGGCCGGCAAATGGCCAAAATGCAAGGCGCCGATCAGCAGGCCCGGCACGATCTTGTCGCACACGCCCAGGTACAGGGCCGAGTCGAACATATTGTGTGACAGCGCAACAGCGGTCGACATGGCGATGGTGTCGCGCGAAAACAGCGACAATTCCATGCCCGGCTGGCCTTGCGTCACGCCATCGCACATGGCAGGCACGCCGCCGGCGAACTGGGCCACGGCGCCCACTTCGCGCACGGCTTCCTTGATAATCTGCGGGAAACGCTCGAAGGGCTGGTGTGCCGACAGCATGTCGTTGTACGAGGACACGATGGCCACCGACGGCTTCTTGTATTCTTTCAGCGACAGCTTGTCGTTGGTGGGGAAGGCGGCAAAGCCGTGGGCCAGGTTGGTGCACGACAAGGCGCCGCGCTGCACGCCCTGGATGCGGGCCGCGTCCAGATGCGCCAGATAGGCGCCGCGCGACGGCCGGCTGCGCGCGATGATGCGCGCTGTTACGGATTCGACTACTGGATGCAGCGCCATGATGGATTTCCTTAAAAAAGTATTTTGTGAAATTTTACTACAAAATGGTAAAGAAGAAGCACTCTTGCTGGGTTCAACAAGAGAAATAATCGATGGGATGGCATCTATACTGGATAAAAACACAAAACATTATCTTTGCGCATCTTTCCCCTGCGGCCTTGACGCTACTGCGAAAATACGGGAAAAGGCTGGCAAAGACGACGCATGCAGAACAATCTGTAGTGAAATTACCTTTTTCTGATGTATTATTCTCACACCCGTGCCGTCATCGCCGTTCGCGGCAACGCTGACCACACCCCATTTAACCGAGACTAGTACTTACTCACGCCACCCAAGCCGACCGCCATGCGCCAGCCCGCCCCTACTCCCGCCATCACCGCCACCGCCAGCTTTCAATCCTTGCAAACGCATAGCGCCAGCCTGCGCGACGTGCATATGCGCCAGTTGTTTGCGGCTGACCCACAACGCTTTTCCAGCATGACGGTCGATGCGGCCGGCCTGCTGCTCGATTATTCGAAGAACCGGGTCGACGCCACCGCGCTGTCGCTGCTGATGGACCTGGCCCGCGAACGCGGCGTGGAAGCGCAGCGCGAAGCCATGTTCACCGGCGAAAAAATCAATCTTACCGAACATCGGGCCGTTCTGCATACTGCCTTGCGCGCCCCGCGCGGCACCAGGCTGGTGGTCGACGGCCAGGATATCGATGCGGACGTGCAGGATGTATTGCAACGCGTCAAGGTCTTCACGGACAAGGTACGCAATGGCAGCTGGCTGGGCTACACCGGCAAACCGATCTGCGACATCGTCAATATCGGCATCGGCGGCTCGGACCTGGGCCCGAAAATGGCTTGCCTGGCGCTGCGCTCCTACGCCAATCCGGGACTGGAAATGCATTTTGTGTCCAATGTGGATGGCCATGACATGGAAGCGACCTTGTCCAAGGTCGATCCGGAAACCACCTTGTTCATCGTCGCCTCGAAAACCTTCGTCACGGCCGAAACCATGCTCAACGCCAATACGGCGCGCGCCTGGTTCTTGCTCGAAGGCGAAGAAAAGGATCTGGCGCAACATTTTGTGGCTGTCTCGACCAATACGCAAGCCATCGTTGACTTCGGCATTTCCCCGGAAAACATGTTTCCGTTCTGGGACTGGGTGGGCGGCCGCTATTCCGTCTGGTCGTCAATCGGCCTGGCCGTGGCGCTGTCCGTCGGCTTTGAATACTTCAGCGACTTCCTCGCTGGCGCACATGCGATGGACCAGCATTTCCGCAGCGCGCCACTGGAACAGAACATGCCGGTGGTGCTGGCCATGGTGGGTTTCTGGAACCGCCAGTTCCTCGATTGCGGCTCCGTCTCTATCGCCCCTTACCACCAGGACTTGAGCCGCTTTGCTGCCTACCTGCAACAGCTGGACATGGAAAGCAATGGCAAGCGCGTCACCAAGGATGGCCAGCCGGTGGACGTGCCGACCGGCCCGGTGATCTGGGGCGATTGCGGCACGAACGCCCAGCACGCCTACTTCCAGCTGCTGCACCAGGGCACGGATATCACGCCTATCGATTTCATCGCCGCCCTGCGTTCCACCCACGACTTGCCTGGCCACCACGACGCCCTGCTGGCCAACTGCTTTGCCCAGTCCGAAGCCTTCATGACCGGCAAGACGGGCGAGGAAGTGCGGGCTGACTTGCAGGCGCAAGGCTTGCCAGAGAGCGAAATCGAAGCGCTGGTGCCGCACAAGACTTTTCCTGGCAACCGCCCCAGCAACACCATCCTGATGGATCAATTGACGCCTTTGACGCTGGGCGCCCTGATCGCCCTGTACGAGCATAAAACCTTTGTGCAAGGCGTGTTGTGGAACGTCAACAGCTTCGACCAGTGGGGCGTGGAACTGGGCAAGGTACTGACCAAGAAAATCCAGGCTGAACTGACGGGCTCCGCCCATCCGGAACAGCATGACAGCTCGACCAATGGCTTGATTGCACTGGCACGGGCGGCAAAAGCAGCATATTAAAGCAAGGAGTCTATGAATATTTACGAGATCAAAGTCGTCAGCGATAACGCCATGCAAGTGGGCGAATGCCCGCTGTGGCATGCGAAAGAAGCGGCCCTGTACTGGGTCGATATCGACGGGCGCGCCGTGCACCGCTTGCATCCCGCCAGTGGCCAGCAGCAACGCTGGGACATGCCGACCGAACCGTCGGCGCTGGCGATTAACGCTGGCGGCGGCTTGATCGTGGCCTTGCGCAGTGGCTTTGCCCACCTCGACACCAAGACGGGCAGCCTGGCGGAAATCGCCCCGGCGCCGTTCGACATGGCCACCACCCGCTTCAACGATGGCAAGGTCGATCCGGCGGGACGCTTCTGGGTCGGCACGATCTTTGAACCGCGCAGCGCGGCGTCGGCAGAAATGTTCGTGCTGGAAAAAGGCGCTGTGCGTAAAGTGTGGTCGGGCGGCATGACGGTCTCGAACGGCCTGGGCTTCAGCCCGGACCAGCACACCATGTACCACGCCGACACCACCACGCACCGCATCGACCGCTTTGATTTCGATGCCGCCACGGGCGCCATTTCCGAACCGCACGCCTTCCAGCGTTTTTCCACCGATAAAAAAGCGGCGGACTATGGCGGACGCCCCGATGGCGCGGCGGTCGATAGCGAAGGTAATTATTGGTCAGCCATGTTTGAAGGCGGCAAGATCTTGCGTTTCGCACCCGATGGTGAATTGCTCGATGAAATCACCCTGCCCGTGCGCTGCCCGACCATGGTCACCTTCGGCGGCCCCGACTTGCGCACCCTCTACATCACCAGCGCCAGCCACAAGCGCTCGGCAGAAGAAATCGCCGAACACCCCCTGACGGGCCATGTGCTGTCCGTGCGCGTGGATGTGGCAGGCCAGCTGGAAACGGCTTACCAGGCGTAAATAAGTTGAGTGATACCCCCGACAGCAAAAGTGCCGGGGTCGTACCCTGAGGGTGCGACCCCAGTTTTTGCCCTTGGGGTACAACGTATAGCTCCACCCTTCAGCAAAAGCGCAAACTCAGCGTGCTAGAACTTTGCGTATCGTCTCGGCCAGTTCCGCCGCCACGAATTTCGCCACATAGCCATCGGCGCCCACGCCCTTGACGTGGTCTTCGTTGGTCGAGCCTGTCAGCGAAGAGTGGATCACCACCGGAATGCTGGCAAAGCGGCCATCGTTCTTGATATTGCGGGTCAGGGTAAAACCATCCATTTCCGGCATTTCCAGGTCGGTCAGCACCAGCGCGACCTTGTCGGCGGCCGTCTTGCCTTCCTGGGCTGCCTGTGTCGAGATCGCTTGCAAACGGTCCCAGGCTTCCTTGCCCGTCTTGGTCATGATGAAGGGCACGCCCATCGCTTCCAGGCCTTTTTCGATCAGGGAGCGGGCCAGCAGGGAATCGTCGGCGGCCAGGATCACGGCGCCGGCCGGCAAGCGCACTTGCGGACCGATGCTGTGCTGATCCACGTCCGGTTCGCTCGAGGGCAAGACATTGCGCAGGATTTGCTCCACGTCCAGCACTTGCGCCAGCCGTGTCTTGTCGGTATCGCCGTCCAGGCGCGCGATGCTGGTGATCAGGCCGCCGCCCACCGTCGATTCGGCCGACAGCACCTGATTCCATTCCAGGCGTACGATTTCATCGACCTCTTCCACGGCAAAGGCCTGCGTCGAGCGGGCAAATTCCGTCACCATCAATATCTTCAAGCCATTGCTCTTGCAGCCTACCGCCATCGGCAAGTCGATCACGGGCACGATCTGGCCACGGATATTGACCACGCCCAGCATGTGCGGATGCGAGCCGGCCACGGCCGTAATGACCGGCATTTCCATGATCTCGCGCACTTTGAAGACGTTGATGCCGAACAACTCGCGGCTGCTGGAGTTCTCGCTGGTGCCCAGTTTGAACAGGAAGAGTTCGAATTTATTATTGCCGGTCAGGCTGGTGCGTTCATCGACATCTTGCTGCATTGAATTCATGGTATCCCCTTGAGTGGAGCCGGCGCTGGATGAGGTGTTTTGATTATACGGATTTTTACTTTCTGAAAAGACACTTTACGCACAGGCCTTGTTCCGTGTCTGCATTTCCTGACCTGCTTGTTGCTGCAACGCAAATCGTTGCAGCGCGCATCAGAAAAATTCCCGAACAAGCATGATTTCCTTGAAAAGCAGACTTCGTGCACGCCAGACCCGCAGGCCTGGCGAAGCGCCTATAATGACTATGCGGCACGCTTCCACAGAGTGGCCATAATGTAGTAAAATTTCTTGCAATTGCCACTTCTACGTAGTAAATTTACACCACTGAATTGTTCACTCACTTGGTAGCAGCAACAGACTGGCACTTCCGGTCGGCCCCTCCCCCGCTCCGGCTCTCTTACTTTTGCGACGATACTCACTTATGGCTCTTACCGATTTTGACCTGGTCCTGTTTGGCGGCAGCGGCGATTTAGCAATGCGTAAATTACTGCCTGCCATGTATGCGCGCGACGTCGCCAACGATTTACCGCCGACGGCGCGCATCATCTGCGTCGGCCGCCAGGACAGCGGCCAGGACGCTTTCCTGAAAATGGTGGAAACCAATTCCCGCCCGCACATCAAGGCCAGCACCCTGAATGCAGCCACCTGGAGCCGCTTTTGCGCGCGCATCGTCTACGTGTCGCTCAACGCCAGCGACGCCAAGACCTATGCCCCGCTGGTCGAAGCGCTGCGCGATGGCAGCGACCTGACCCGCGTTTACTATCTGGCGACGCCGCCGCATCTGTTTGCATTGATTTGCGACAACCTGGAAGAAAACGGCCTGGTCACGCCTAACTCGCGCGTGGTGCTGGAAAAACCGCTGGGCCGCGACCTGGCCAGCGCCAAGCAGATCAATGCCGAAGTGGGCAAGGTATTCCAGGAATCGCAGATCTACCGTATCGACCATTACCTGGGCAAGGAAACCGTACAGAACTTGCTGGCTTTGCGCTTCGGCAATATCCTGTTCGAACCGCTGTGGCGCCGTGAATGGATTTCCGACGTGCAAATCACCATCGCCGAAAAACTCGGCGTGGGCAACCGCATGGGGTATTACGACACGTCCGGCGCGCTGCGCGACATGTTGCAAAACCACTTGCTGCAACTGCTGTGTATCGTCGCCATGGAACCGCCGACTTCGATCGCACCGGATGCCGTCCGCGATGAAAAACTGCAAGTGCTGCGTTCGCTGAAAAAATTCACGCCGACCACCCTGTCGCAAAACATCGTGCGCGGCCAATACCGCGCCGGCCACGTCGATGGCGCGGCCGTGCCGAGCTACCGCGACGAACCCGATGCACCGGCCCAGTCGCGCACCGAAACCTTTGTCGCCATGAAGGCGGAAATCGATACCTGGCGCTGGGCCGGCGTGCCGTTTTACCTGCGCACCGGCAAACGCATGGCCGACAGCCTGGCTGAAATCGTCGTGCGCTTCAAGCAGATTCCGCACTCGATCTTCAACCAGCCGACGTCGAGCTTCCAGCCGAACTGCCTGGTGATCCGCTTGCAGCCGGACGAAGGCCTGAGCCTGAACCTGATGGCCAAAACGCCGGGCGACGCCATGCGCTTGAAACCGGCCGAACTGGAACTCGATTTCCGCGAATCGTTCAAGAGCCCGCGCATGGACGCCTACGAGCGCCTGCTGCTGGACGTCTTGCGCGGCCAGCTGACCCTGTTCATGCGCGGCGACGAACTGGAAGCGGCCTGGGAATGGGTCGAGCCTATCCTCGAAAACTGGGAGCAGAACGAAAGCGCTCCACTGCCCTACACCTCCGGCACCTGGGGCCCGGCAGCGGCCAGCGCCCTGATCGGCCGCGATGGGCTGCAGTGGCGTGAAGAAGCCTTACCTGAAGACTAGTAGCTAATACAGTGCCAGGCCTTCCATGGCCTGGCACTGTTCCATCATTTCGCAGACGCGATCCATGCTCGGCGAATTGCATTCCTCACTCCATCCACAAGACCAAGCACGCATGCTACTTGACTCCATCCGCACCCAGCTCGATTCGCTCTCCAAGTCGGAGAAAAAGGTCGCGCTGGCCGTGCTAGACCAGCCTAACCAGACGGTCAGCCAGAACATCACGGCGCTGGCGAAAAGCGCGCAGGTGTCGGAACCGACAGTGGTGCGCTTTTGCCGCACGCTCGGCTATGACGGCTGGCACGAATTCAAGCTGAAGCTGGCGCAGGGTCTGGCGTTGGCCATGCCGGGCGCGAACGAACAGCCGGCGCAGGACGACCTGGCGGCAGACCTGGTCAACAAGATCTGCAGCCGTTCCATCAATACCCTGCTCGACCTGCGCAACAACCTGAACCCGGAAGCGATACAGCGCGCGCTCGACATCCTGTCGCGCGCCAACAAGATCGAATTCTATGGCCAGGGCACCTCGGGCATCGTGGCGGCCGACGCGCAGCACAAGTTCTTCCGCTCGGGCGTGCCGACGGTGGCCTATAGCGACCCGAATATCCACAGCATCGCTGCGGCCCTGCTGCGCGGCGGCGACGCGCTGGTGGCCATCTCGCAGCGCGGCAACAGCCCTGCCCTGGTGCGCTCCGTGAAACTGGCGCGCCGCGGCGGCGCCGACGTCATCGTGCTGGCCCCTTCGGGCACGCCGCTGGCCGACCTGGCCACCGTGCTGATCCCGATCGACCTGATCTTCAATACCGATCCCTACACCCCCATCTCGGCCCGCCTGGCCTACCTGGTGGTGATCGACGTGCTGGCCGTGGGCCTGGCCCTGCAACGGGGACCGGAATTCCGCAAGAAGATGCAGAATGCGCAAAAAGCGCTGCAGGAATTTGATATGCAGTTCGATTCCTTTATTGGCTAGGGCATGACAAAAGAGCACGGGCAGTTGCCGGGATTATGTACAATACCCCGGCAAGCCCTTACACTCTTTTTAGCGCAGCCATGAATCAATTAGAACAGCTCAAACAATTCACTACCGTGGTGGCCGACACCGGCGACTTCCAGTCTATCCAGGCCTACACGCCGCGCGATGCGACGACGAATCCTTCGCTGATTTTGAAAGCAGTGCAAAAGGATGAGTACAAGCCGCTGCTGGAAAAGGCCGTGCGCGACCGTCCTGACGCTTCCACCGGCGATATCATCGACCATTTGCTGATCGCTTTTGGCCAGGAAATCCTGAAGACCATCCCTGGCCGCGTGTCGACCGAAGTCGATGCGCGCCTGTCCTTCGACACGGTAGCCACCGTGGCCAAGGGCCGCCAGCTGATCGCCCTGTATGAACAGGCCGGCGTGGCGCGCGAGCGCGTGCTGATCAAGATTGCCGCCACCTGGGAAGGCATACGCGCCGCCGAAATCCTGGAAAAGGACGGCATACACTGCAATATGACGCTGCTGTTCTCGCTGGCCCAGGCCATCGCCTGCGCCGAGGCGGGCGCCAAGCTGATCTCGCCTTTCGTCGGCCGCATCTACGACTGGTACAAGAAATCGACCGGCATCGATTACGAGGGCGCGGAAGATCCGGGCGTGCAATCGGTCAAGCGCATCTACAACTACTACCGCAAGTTCGGCTACGACACGGAAGTGATGGGCGCGAGCTTCCGCAACACCTCGCAAATCCTGGAACTGGCCGGCTGCGACCTGCTGACCATCAGCCCCGACCTGCTGCAAAAGCTGGCCGACAGCGATGCGCCCGTGGCGCGCAAGCTGAGCGCCGATACGGCGCCCGGCGCCAGCATCGTCAAGATTTCGCTCGATGAAAAAGACTTCCGCTTCATGCTCAATGAAGATGCGATGGCGACCGAAAAACTGGCGGAAGGCATACGCGCCTTCTGCGTCGATTCGGGCAAGCTGAAACAGATGATCGCCGCACTGCGCTAATCCCGCCCCTGTCCTGGCGATAAAAAGCGGCGTCCGTGCACTGCACGGCGCCGCTTTTTTCATGCCTGCAAAACTCAGGAACAGTGGAAGGTGGCGATGCCCTGGTAGTTGGCGCCATTGGCCAGCAACACCTTATAGCCGCCGATGACCAGGTAGCGGCCTGCACCAGCATCGCCCAGCGCCAGCAAGGTGCCGGAATCGCCGCCCAGGAAGCCGCCGCCGATCAGGCTCATGTCTGGCCGGGACATGGTGCCCGTACCGCTGATCTGGCCCGTGCTGCCGCCGGCCGTGGCGTCGACCGTCATCGTCAGCACTGCGCCCGAAGGGCCAAAGACCACGCTGGCGCTGCCGCTGGCCGTGCCGAAATACGCAGCCGGCTGCACATTGGCGCCGCCCGTGTAGCTGGGCGCCGTATAAGTACCTGCGTCGCATTGCAGGCTGCCGCTGGTGGGCAAGGATGCCACGGCGTTGTACACGCTGTAGTGGGCGCTGGCGTTATTGCCGCTCAGAATAGTCGTGCCGGAAGCATCCGTCATGGTGCCGCTGAACCAGCGGCCTTGTGCAAAGCTGGCGTCGCCGCTGATCTCGCGCGTGACGGCAGGCGTGCCGCTGAAGGTGTTATCCGCAATCACACTGAGGGCGCCGTTGCTGCCTTGTGTGACGCGCGTCAGTATGCCGGAACTCTGACGCGCGACATTGAGCAGCATGTAGCGCGGACTGGCGCCCTGCACGTAGGCGGCGCTGACGCTGCCCGTATCGCCGCTAGCAGGTGGCGTCACCGGCGGGGGAGGATTGACAACAGCCGGCGTATCGGAAGAAGAGGAGCCTCCGCCGCAGGCGCTCAGGGCGCAGGCCAACAAAAGAATGCCAGGGGAAAAACGCAGTGAAAAATTGGGTGTGCTCATGTATCTCGTTATGTATCTCGTATCCACGTAAAAAAACAGCAAGCCAGTCCGACGCTCACGCCTACGGCTTGCCTGTGCCTTTCGGATACTATGCAATTTTCATCCATGGCGTCGCACGCATATCATTTAATTAACAATGATTATCTGGCCAGGCAAGAAACTGTTTCAAGGACTCGCCACTGTTTGCCCCGGCGCCTGCCCGCTAGACTGGTCGATTTCGCCAGGAGTCTCGATGACGACATGCATACTTGCCGGCCTTGCCCGCTACCCCCGTTTCCCCCTGCTGCACGAAGCCACGCCGATCGAACGGCTGGCGCGGCTGGAACAGCATCTGGCGCCCGCCCTGAACGGTGTGCAGCTGTATGTCAAACGCGACGACCATATGCGTCTGGGCGGAGGCGGCAACAAGCTGCGCAAGCTGGAATTCTTGCTCGGCCAGGCGCTGGCCGATGGCGCCGATACCGTCATCACGGTGGGCGGCCTGCAATCGAACCATGCGCGCCTGACGGCCGCCGCCGCCGCGCTGGCCGGCTTGCAGTGCGAACTGGTGCTGACGCGCCAGGTGCAGCGCGATGATGCCGACTATGAATACAGCGGCAATGTGCTGCTGGACGGCTTGTTCGGCGCGCGCGTGCACGCCTTGCCTGGCAGCGTGCATGGCCTGGCCTGGGCGAACGAACGGGCCGATGCCCTGCGCGCCCAGGGCCGCAAGGTAGCCGTGCTGCCGACCGGTGGCTCGACGCCGCTGGGCAGTCTCGGTTACGCCGTCTGCGCGCAGGAAATCGTTCAGCAGTCGCAGCAGATGGGATTGGCTTTCCAGCAGGTGATCGTGCCGAATGGCAGCGCTGGCACGCATGCGGGCTTGTCTGCCGGCTTTGCCGCGCTGGGCCTGTCCGCCAGCCTGGTGCGCTCGCACGCGGTGCTGGCCGATGCGCCCGTGAGCCGGCAGCGTACCTGGGAACTGGCGCAGCAGGCGCTGGCCCTGCTCGGTAGCGAGGCAAACATCGCGCTGGAAGAAATCGACGTCGATGGCGCGCAGCGCGGCGCTGGCTACGGCGCAACTACACCGGCCATGCTGGACGCCGTGCGCCTGCTGGCGCGCACCCAGGGTTTGCTGCTCGATCCTGTCTATTCGGGCAAGGCCTTTGCCGGCATGCTGGCCGATATCGCAGCCGGCCGCTACGCGCCTGGCCAGTCCATCCTGTTTGTGATGACGGGCGGCACGCCGGGCCTGTACGCTTATCGCGCAACGTTCGGCTAAACACCCCTGCGCAGAAACACAGGGGCCACGCCCGCTTTACTGGTGCGTCAAGGTCAAGGCATAGAACTTGACGATGGTGCCAGGGGTGGTCAGCGGCGGACCGGAAACAGCGCTTTGATCATAGTTGCCAGCCTTGAAGTAAAAACTTTCTCCATTAAAGCTGGAATCCATCGTAAACGTCTTGACCGTGCCATTGACCGTGACGGTAATGGTGGAGCCGGTCAGGCTCAGCTCATAATTGAAGCGGGTTCCCAGTGGCACGCTGGTGATCGTGTAGGTCTTGCCGCTGCCGCCCTGATTCGTATCTTCAAGGAACAACTTGACCGCACCGCCAGACGTGACCTGCAATTCGCATAGCGGCTTGCTCGGCCCGGTCCCCTGGAAAATCTGGGCGATTGCCGTATTGCTCGGCACCCTGGTCACCGCCACCGTCGCATTGAGCCGGTTTTGCCCATTGGTGGTCCAGATGGCGTTTTCACGCAATTCCGTACGCGGATGCTTGGAGCCGGAGGTGGTCCAGCCCTGCGCCGGGTCCATCATCACCATCGCCCCATCGCTACTATCGGTATAAAAATAATATTGACTCGTGTACCCGCCGGCAAGACTGGCGCCACTGACGGTGTCGACCTTGCCAGATGAACCGGTCGGCAACTGCAGCGTAAATGGCGCCAGGTTGAAATTCGCCCCCGGCGCCCTGGAGGGACTCAAGGCCTGCGTCACTGCCTCTACACTGGCCAGTAATTGTGTGTCTGGATTACTGCTACCGCCGCATGCCGCAAGCATGCCAGCCAGTACGGTTGTCATCAAAGTTTTTATGCGTGTGGTGCCCATTTTTATCCCGGTTGTTTACGATAGGCATTTGACATTACTCTTCAATTCCACTTTTAACAACATTTTACTGATAAGTAAAAGCCCCTATGATTTCTCAACAGGGCTTGATTGTGTCAGTTACTGGTGCGTCAGCGTCAAGGCATAGAACTTGACGATGGTGCCGGGCGTCGTCAACGGCGGGCCGGAGACGGCGCTTTGATCGTAGTTGCCGGCCTTGAAGTAGAAACTTTCTCCATTAAAGCTGGCATCCATCGTAAACGTCTTGACCGTGCCATTGACCGTGACGGTAATGGTGGAGCCAGTCAGGCTCAGCTCATAATTGAAGCGGCTACCTGCGGTTATGCTGGTGATGGGATAGGTCTGGGCGTTGCCGCCCTGATTGGTGCTCTCAAGCAAAAGATTCACCGCACCGTTAGTCGTCACTTGCAATTCGCACAACGGCTTGCTCGGTCCGCTACCCTGGAAAATCTGGCCGACCGTGGTTTTGCTCGGCACCTGTGTCACCGCCACTGTCGCATCGAGCTTGTTTTGGCCATTGGTGGACCAGGTCGCATTCTCACGCATTTCCGTGCGTGGATGCTGCGAGCCGGACGTGGTCCAGCCCTGCGTCGGGTCGACCATGACCAGCGCACCGTCCGCACTGTCGGTATAGAAATAATATTGATTGGTATAACCGGCGGCAAGGCTGGAACCGCTGACGGTGTCGACATTGCCGGACGAACCGCTCGGCAACTGCAGGGTAAACGGCGCCAGCTTGAAATTCGATCCAGGCGGCCGGCCTGGATTCAAGCTTTGCGCGGTCGATGTGCCGCTGCTCAGCACTTGCGTATTCGCATCAGCGCTAACGCCGCCACCGCCACATGCCGTCAGCATGCCGATAAACAAGGTACTGATCAGACCTGCAATTATTTTGTTTTGCATTTTTTTCCTGTTCTTGTATGGATAAGCAGCGGTTTTAAAAAGTTGCCTAAAGGAACTTTACAGGACTATGGAAACCTTTTTTCCAGCACAGGCTATTTGTAATGCACTTGTAATGAAGTGCCTGTCATCAGCGGGTCATGGCAAACCGGTATATTGATGGCGCGCCAGCCATCTGCCGGTGGCCCCATCCATCTGAAGAAAGTTGTCATGACCACTGTTGCACTGAAAATTGCTATCACTTTAAGCCTGGCCGCCGGTGTCGGCGCCGCAGCTGCACAGAGCAGTTTTTTGACCCTCGACGGCAAGGCGCCGCTGGTGATCGGCCATCGCGGCTTGCCCGGCCTGTATCCCGAAAGTACGCGGCCGTCCTACGAGGCAGCTGCCGACGCTGGCGCCGATGTGCTGGAAATGGACGTGCACATGAGCCGCGACTGCGTGCTGGTGGTGCGCCACAACCCCTGGCTCAGCGACAACACCAATATCGCCAAGGTGGCCGAACACAAGCCGGCCGTCGCCGCGCGCAAGCGCACGGTGCCTGGCGTGCTGCGCAAAGTCGCCTATGACAGCGCCGCCATCGGTGGCCCCGCGACGTATTTGAGCGACCGCACGGACCCGGCCGACCCGACATCCGTGCTCAAATCGCTGGTAGTCGATGGCGAAGACCATACCGGCGACTGGGCCATCAGCGACTTTACGGTGGCGGAACTGAAGCAATGGCTGGGCGGCTCCACCTACGATGCGCGCGAACTACGGCCAACTGAAATGAATGGCAAGTTCCCCATCCTGACGATGCAGGAAGTGTTCGACATCGCGCGCGCCAGGAGCGCGGCGCTGGGCCGCAGCATCGCCGTGTATCCGGAATCGAAGAACCCCTACTGGAACAATGCGCAGGCGATTGCCAACGGTTGCGGCAGCGGCGAGCACCCTTTCGAAGACGCCTTCGTCAAGCTGGTCAAGGACAATGGCATGAATAACAAACAGTCGCCGCTGTTCGTGCAAAGCTTTGATCCGGCCAGCCTGAAATATATGCGCAGCATCGGCTTGCACAGCAAGGTGGTGCAGCTGATCGACGGCAATGCGATCGACTTCCACACGGGCGCCGTGATTTACGCCACGCCGGAGTCCAGCAATTTCGTCAGCGCCCGCCCCTATAGCTGGACGCTGGCGGGCGATGGCCGCTTTTTCGGCGCCATGCTGACGCCGGCCGGGCTGGCCGAGATCAAGACCTATGCCGACGGCATCGGCCCCTGGAAACCGCAGCTGATGTCCTGGACCATCGCTCCCTTCCACGGCCAGGGCCATGGCGCGCTGGCCGATGTCAATACGGCCACGCCGACTGCCGTCATCGCCGACGCCCACCATGCCGGTCTGTTCGTGCACAGCTTCACCTTCCGCAATGAAGGCAAATACCTGGCGGGCATGTATCACGGCGCGCCAGAGGCCGAACTGCAAGACTTTTTCCGTGCGGGTATCGATGGCGTATTCACTGACTTTACGCCGACAGCGGTAAAGGCGCTGCAGCAGTACCGTCTGCAGACCAGGTAAGAGCGCCGCAGCAAGCCAGCAACAGATGCCAGAGAAGTGCGCTGTTTACTTAACTATTGCTTACCAATCAGCGCATACTATGGTGTACAGGCAATTTTTTTCTTCCCGCGACAGGAGTCCGACCATGCACGCTCTCTCCCATCTTCGCATCGGCAGCCGCCTGGCGGCCGGCTTCGCACTGGTGTTGCTGCTATCCGTCATTTCGACCGCCTACGCCCTGTTCAGCGCCCATGTCAATGCCGAGGCGACCCGGCAAATGATGCAAAAACCGCTGGCCAAGGAACGCCTGGTATCGGACTGGTATGTGCTGATCTACTCGGCCATCGCGCGTACCTCGATGATCACCAAGAGTAGCGATGAAACCCTGGCGACCGTGTTTGCCGAACCGATAGCCGAGAGTACCCGCCAGGGTGGCGAACTGCTGAAGAAGATCGAGGAGCTGCTCGACAGCGACGAAGAAAAAGCCATTTTCAAGGCCTCGATAGAGGAGCGCGTGAAATACCAGGATGCCAAGACCCTGGTCATGAATGCGCGCAAGGCGGGCGATCCGGCCAAGGCCGAAGCCGTTTACCGCGACAGTTTCGCGCCGGCCGCCACTAGCTACCAGGCCAATGTGAAGGCGCTGCTGGCCCAGCAGCGCAAGGCCATCGACGCCACAGCACATTCCATCGAAGCGGCCAACGGGCGCAGTTTCACCCTGTTATTAGTGCTGTGCGCGCTGGCCGTGGCGCTGGGCAGCCTGTGCGCCTGGCTGATCACGCACTCGATCACCAAGCCCCTGCAAGCGGCCGTAAAAGTGGCTGAAACGGTGGCCCAGGGCGATTTGCGCACCAGCTTTGGCCCGCCCGCACGCGATGAAATCGGCGACCTGATGCGCGCCCTGCAGGGCATGAACGAGGCGCTGCGCAAGGTGGTGTCGGAAGTCCAGGCGGGCACGGGCGCCATCGCCACGGCGTCCGGTGAAATTGCCGCCGGCAATGCCGACCTGTCGGCTCGCACGGAACAGCAGGCCAGTTCGCTGGAAGAAACGGCTTCATCGATGGAAGAACTGACTTCAACCGTCAAGCAGAATGCCGACAATGCGCGCCAGGCCAACCAGATGGCGGTAACGGCCTCTGGCGTGGCCGAACGGGGCGGCAGCATCGTCAGCCAGGTGGTCGACACCATGGGCGCCATCGATACAGCGTCGACGAAAATCGTCGACATCATCGGCGTGATCGACGGCATCGCCTTTCAGACCAATATCCTGGCCCTGAACGCGGCCGTCGAAGCGGCCCGGGCCGGCGAACAGGGGCGCGGCTTTGCCGTCGTCGCCACCGAAGTGCGCAACCTGGCGCAGCGCTCCGCCGCCGCAGCGCGTGAAATCAAGGCCTTGATCGGCGACTCGGTGGAACAGGTCAACAACGGCACGCGGCTGGTGCAGCAGGCCGGTAGCACCATGGGCGAAGTGGTCGACAGCGTGCGCCGCGTCACCGATATCATGGCCGAGATCACGGCCGCCAGCGCCGAGCAAAGCGCGGGCATCGACCAGGTCAACCAGGCCATTGCGCAAATGGACCAGGTGACGCAGCAAAACGCGGCGCTGGTGGAAGAAGCGGCGGCCGCCGCCGAAAGCCTGCAAGACCAGGCGACGCGGCTGGCGCAAGTGGCCGCCGGCTTCCAGCTCGACCATGCAGCGATGGCGGCGCCCGTGCGCGCGGCCGTCACACGGTTGGCGCCGCAACGCAAACTTCAGGCGGCAAGCAGGCCCCTAAACAAGCCGCCAGCCGCCAGCACCAGCAACACCCGCAAGATCCCGGCGCATATTGCCAAGGATCAAGACTGGGAAGAGTTTTAAGCCATCGTGGCACGGCGTATTTGACAGCGCCCCGGCAAGCGCCGATACTGGTTTGACAGGGTTCAGGGTTCCGGGCGGGACAGGCGCGCCACCGGGGACATCGTCAGTCGGCGCCTTCAGGGGAAAACCATGCATCCCTATTTAGTCAGCGCCCACCGCCTTGCCACCCTATTGCTATGCGCCACCCTGGCTGCCTGCGCCACGGCGCCGCCCGCCAGCCTGCCGCCCGTCTTCAACGACCGTGCTTTCGCGCCCGCCATTCCCATCGATGCAGGGCAGGTATTTGCCCTCAGCGAGAGCATGCGGCAGTATCTGCAAACCGACGTCAGCCGTGCGGCGCGCAATGGCAATCCCCGCGTGGCCTTGTACGACGCCCTGTACGACAAAAGGCAGCTGAAACTCGAATACGACGCCAGCATGACCCGCAATGCCAGGGAAACGTTTGACGCGCGCAGCGGCAATTGCCTGTCGCTGGTGATCATGACGGCGGCGCTGGCGCATGAAATGAACTTGCAAGTGCGCTATCAGGAAGTGCTGGGAGAAGAAAACTGGAGCCGCAGCGGCGACATGTATTTTGTCGCCGGCCACGTCAATATCGTGCTGGGCCCGCGCATGGACGACAATCCCGGCAATTACGATGCCAGGGGCATGCTGGTGATCGATTTCCTGCCATCGAGCGAGGTGGCAGGCTATCGCACGCATGACATCAGCGAGGCAACCATCCTCGCCATGTACATGAATAACCGCGCCGCCGAAACCATGAGCGCAGGCCAGCTGCAGCAGGCTTACTGGTGGGCCCGGGCTGCCATCGTGCAAGACCCTGGATTCAGCGGCGCCTACAACACCCTGGGCGTGATCCAGCTCCGCCATGGCGACCTGGCAGAGGCACGCCAGACATTGACCTATGGCTTGACGCGCATGCCCGACAATACGGTGTTGCTGGCCAACCTGGCGCAGCTACTGGAAACGTCGGGCTTGCTGGAACAGGCGCGGCCACTGCGCCAGCGCCTGCTGGCACTGCAGCCGGAGCCGCCCTTCCACTACTTTAACCTGGGCCGTGCCGCCATGGAACGGGGCGACTACGCGCAAGCGGTAGGCCTGTTTACAAAAGAAATCGCACGCGACCCGTATTACCACGAGTTCCATTTCTGGCTGGCGCAAGCCTATGCACGCCTGGGCCAGTTGCCGCAGGCGGGGCAGCAACTCACGCTGGCGATGGATAACAGCCTCACGCACAATGAGCACAGCCTGTATGCGGCGAAACTGCAGCGGCTGCACGCGCTGTCGCCGCCTTAATCCTCCAAAAACATCTGCTGCAAATCGTTCAGGAAATGCTGGCCCAGCTGCGTCGGACGGATGATCTGGTGATCGCGGTACAGCAAGCCCTTGGCTTCGGCTGCGTTCAGCGCCTTGTCGATGGCGTTGATGGCCAGGCCCGTGCGCTCGGCAAACAGGTTCGGTGCAAAGCCGCCCGTCAGCCGCAGGGTATTGAGCATGAATTCAAAACCCATTTCCTCGCGCGCCAGTTCGCGCTCTTCCTGCACCGGTGCGCCAGCTTGCACCGCTTCCATATACGCCTTGGGCTGCTTGTAGCGGGCCTGGCGCAGCACGCGGTGCGGGAACGAGATCTTGCTATGGGCGCCCGCGCCGATGCCGATATAGTCGCCAAACTCCCAGTAATTGAGATTGTGGCGCGCGCGCCGTCCCGGCTGGGCATAGGCCGACACTTCATAACGGCCATAACCGGCTTGCGCCGAACGCTCGGCCACCATGTCGGCGATATCGGCGCTCTCGTCATCGTCGGGCAGCGCTGGCGGATACTTGGCGAACAGGGTGTTCGGCTCCAGGGTCAAATGGTATAGCGACAGGTGCGGCGGAGCGAAGGCCAGCGCCGTTTCCAGGTCTTGCCTGGCCTCGTCCAGGGTTTGCGAGGGCAGCGCATACATCAGGTCGAGGTTGAAATTATCAAAGTGGGTCTGGGCGATGTCTACCGCGCGGCGCGCTTCATTGTCGTCGTGGATGCGTCCCAGCGCCTGCAGATGGCGGCCATTGAAACTCTGGATGCCGATCGACAGGCGGTTGATGCCGCTGGCCCGGTAAGACTTGAATTTCTCTGTCTCGAAGGTGCCCGGATTGGCTTCCATGGTGATTTCGCAATCGGGTTCCAGCGGCAGCAAGGTGCGCACATCCGACATCAAGCGGTCCAGCCCCGCCGCCGACATCAGGCTGGGCGTGCCGCCGCCGATGAAGATGGTGTGGATCTTGCGGCCCCAGATCAGCGGCAGCGCCATTTCCAGGTCCAGCCGCAAGGCCGCCAGGTATTGTTCTTCCGGGAAGCTGCCGCGCACTTCATGCGAATTGAAATCGCAGTACGGGCATTTTTTCACGCACCAGGGAAAGTGAATATACAGCGACAGTGGCGGCAAGGCCGTCAGGTTCAGGGCGCCCGGCTGCAGGTATTTCAGGGCCGCGCCAGCTGCGCCGGAAATGCCTTCCTGCGGTGCAGGAGAGGCGCCCGGCTTGGCAGCGGATTTAGCGGTAGAGCCCACCAGTTTGATCGGGATCATCGCAGTTTCTCTACCAGTGCGCGCAGGGCCTGGCCACGGTGCGACAGCGCGTTCTTTTCATCGGACGTCAGTTCGGCCGCGCACTTGCCCAGCGCAGGGATATAGAAATGCGGGTCGTAGCCGAAGCCGCCATTGCCGCGCGGCGCGTCTATCATTTCACCGTGCCAGCGGCCATCGGCAATCACCGGCTGCGGGTCGTCGGCATGGCGCACGTACACCAGCACGCAATAGTAATACGCGGACTTGTCGGCATGCGGCGCCAGGTCGGCGATCAGTTTGGCGCTGTTGGCCGCGTCAGATTTTGGCTCGCCCACATAGCGGGCCGAATACACGCCCGGCGCGCCGCCGAGCGCATTGACGCACACGCCGGAATCGTCGGCCAGCGCCGGCAGCCCCGTCAGGCGCGCCGCATGGCGGGCCTTGTGCAAGGCGTTTTCAACAAAGGTATGGAATGGCTCGTCCGCTTCGGGGACCTCGTACTCGCCCTGGGCGTGCACGGAAAAACCGATGGTCGACAGCAGCTCGTTGAATTCCTTGAGCTTGCCGGCGTTGTTTGATGCGAGGATCAGGCGTTGGGTCATGTGACAATATCCGGGTTAGGCTGGCCCCGTTGGGGGCCATCTTCAATGCCGACATTGTAAACCTTTTACACCTGCCGCATCATCGTGGACGAGGGGGCGGCAATCACGCCAGGCGCCGCCCCCGATGTCAATCCATGTAAAGATCAAAGGTGATCAAATACCCAGCGCCTGCTTCTGCAGCTTGATCAAGTCGGCGATACCGCCCTGCGCCAGGTCCAGCAAACGGTTCATGCCGTTGCGGTCGAATGCGGCGCCTTCGGCCGTGCCCTGCACTTCGATGAAGTGGCCCGCTTCCGTCATTACCACGTTCATGTCGGTGTCGCAGCCCGAGTCTTCCACGTAGTCCAGGTCCAGCACCGGCTCGCCCTGGTAGACGCCGACCGAGATGGCGGCCACGAAGCTTTTCACGGGGATGGCGCTAATCGCGCCGCGCGCCTGCAATTGCGCAAACGCGTCATACGCTGCCACCATGGCGCCCGTGATCGATGCCGTGCGCGTGCCGCCGTCGGCCTGGATCACGTCGCAATCGAGGTGCAAGGTGCGTTCGCCGAAGGCCTGCAGATCGAAGGCGGCGCGCAGCGAACGGCCGATCAGGCGCTGGATTTCCTGGGTGCGGCCAGACTGCTTGCCGCGCGCCGCTTCGCGGTCCATGCGCGTGTGGGTCGAGCGGGGCAGCATGCCGTACTCAGCCGTCAACCAGCCCTGGCCCTTGCCTTTCAAAAAGCCCGGCACCTTGTCTTCGATGCTGGCGGTGCAGATGACCTTGGTGTCGCCGCACTCGATCAGTACCGAGCCTTCGGCATGCCTGGTGTACTGGCGGGTGATGCGGATGGCGCGCAGCGCGTCGACGGCGCGGCCGCTGGGTCGGGATACAAATGTCATGGAATGTCCTGTGTTCTTGTGTGGGGGGGATGCGGTGGAGCTTACAGCAGCGATTTTAACACTGCGCGCGGCCCTCATTTGCAGCCATGCAACACCTGCAGGCCAGCATGCATGCCGCATCCACACATGATCCCGACAATCCTGACCCGCCGTACACAATTTTCTTTACAATGCCGTAAAACGCACACTATTCAGCAATTGCCAGGCCATCTTGTAATCCGGCCCTGTTTGAAGGTGCTGGCGGGTCTTGCCTGCGCCAGCTGATTAAGTGTATAAGTGATTGTATACAAGACCAAATCGGGGAATCCTTTGAGCATTTCAAGCATGACAGGCTACGCGGTTGCCACCAGCGAAGGTGCTGCAGGCACGCTGACAATTGAAATCAAGAGCGTCAACTCACGCTTTCTCGACCTGCAATTTCGTATCAATGACGATTTGCGCACGCTCGAGCCTGACTTGCGCGCCGCTGTCATGTCCGCCATCACGCGCGGCAAGGTGGAAGTCCGCCTGAGCTTTGGCCGCAAGGCTGCCACTACCGGCAGCCAGGCGCTGAACCTGCCCCTGCTGGTCGAACTGGCGCGCATGCAATCGGAAGTAGGCCAGCATTTCGTCTCCGCCCCGGTGATGACGGTCGCTGAACTGCTGCGCTGGCCTGGCGTCATCGAAGAAGCCCAAATCGGACAGGAATCCCTGCAGGCCGACGTGGGCGCACTGACCAAACGCACGATTGCCGCCTTTGTCGACAGCCGCAAACGCGAAGGCGCCGCCCTCGAAGCCGTGCTGGTCTCGCGTATCGAAGCGATGGAAGCCATCGTCAAGCGCATCACCCCCCTGATCCCGCAAGTGGTCGCCGCCTTCCAGCAAAAAGCCGTCGAGCGCATGCAGGACGCGCTGGGCCTGGCCAGCCAGGGTTCGAATTCCGCCATGTCGCGCCAGGACGCAATGGAACGCATCCGCCAGGAAGTGATTCTGTACGGCATACGCATCGACGTTTCCGAAGAACTGGCACGCCTGTCCGCCCACCTGGGCGAAACACGCCACATCCTGACCAAGGGCGGCCAGGTCGGCAAGCGCCTCGATTTCATGATGCAGGAACTCAACCGCGAAGCCAACACCCTGGGCGCCAAGGCCTCTGTCAAGGAACTGGCCGACGCCTCGATGGACTTGAAACTGCTGATCGAGCAGATGCGCGAGCAGGTGCAGAATCTGGAGTAAGGTGTCAGGGAGATCACGCCGTCATCAAAAGCCAGTTAAGCAATTGATTTTAATTGCTTCAGAAAAAACAGAGGGTCCGGCTGAGCGCAGGCATCGGCAGGGCGCCCTGAATCCTGCGGATCGGCTCGCCGGCCGAATATGAAAGGGATTGAAACCAATCCAGCCGAAAGACATGAGCATGCGCTTCGTCGTATGCCTGTCATTCACAAATGACGATTCCTTTCGCCATTTCCTATCGACCATCACGCGCGGCGAATCCTCACCAAATATCAGCTCAGCCACGTTGCGATAAGCGCGTTTACATATCGTCGCTATCCATGGCGCGCAGCCCCTCTGCCGCGCCTTAAAAGCCATGGAATTCGTTGCCGAATAAACGAGGCAATTCCAAAAAAATGAAAAACCTCATTCGTTCCAGCGTCGCAGCAAACAATGTTCATCCCCATGGTGGAACGAATTAAGCTATTTGAAAACAGCTACTTAGCTATCGGATGGTCTTCAAAAGGTGAAAATTTCCAATCTATACTAAAGTATATTTTATTAATTTCACATTATTACCGACTGGATTTTTATTATTTAAAATTACTATTTTAATACCATTTCTCCGCATGAAATGCCGGGCACTCAACCGGAGAACGTGTCATGACAGCCGCGATCGAGTGCCGCCACGGCGAAGTGCGGCTGGAAATATGCTGGTTTCGTATCGTCCGCGGCCCCACATTGGAGAGGGATCTCATGTTTGCGGCATATCAAGTCCAATACCTGGCCATATTGTGTAATGGCGTGTAATCAAACGTAATGGCGACATTATTTTCAAGCTTATACAGTACCTGTAGTTCCTGCCATTGCGGCAAGGAACTAACGTCAATTAACTGACCTATTCGGTGAGTACAACATGGCACAGAAATACACCTTGACCGTGAATAAGCAGGCCGCGCAACCGGCCTGCTTCATGGCGTATCAAAACGATCCGGGCTCGTGGAATCCGCATGCATTGCCGCTCGCCTGGTTTGCCAAGTTATCCCATCTTTCGCCAACATCCAAAATCAAACCCATATAGGATAGAAAGCACCATGAAAAATACTATATTACCAATATTGTTCAGCCTGATTGCGTGCAGTATGCTGTATGGTTGCACCACTACCCAGCCAGAACAGCCACTGACCGCCGCAACTGCACCAGCGGTGGACGCAGCCTGCACCGTATCTGCGACAGTCTTTAGCAACCATATCAAGCCGCGCCATTGTGCAGCAGCACCGCTACCCGGCGTAAATCAACTCTTGCCCGAATATTGCACCGACGCCGCAGCGGCCCAGTCTTTTTGCCGTATGGTCCAGAACGCTCCCAACAAAAACCGCGTCGTACAAGCGGATGGACGTGTGCGCTACGATGCAAATCTGGGTAAGGTGGTTGGTACCGCCGGCGAGAAGTGTGGCCGCCTGATCATGACCAGTCCGACCGATGGCGCGGTAGTGACCGAGTTTCCGGAAACAAACAATGCGCCCGCCCCTTGCTTGTGATGACAATCGCGCCGCATGCGTTTCACGCTGCAGTAAAATGAAACGCCATGCGACGCATCTACTTTACGCCTGACGCGGTCACCCCGCTGAGCATTCCGGCACTGCAGCTCGATACAGCGCTCTGGGAACAAGCCTATGGCTTCGTGATGGCCGCACCGGTCGGCGCCGGGCTGCGCCGCTTCTGGCAACATCAATATGGCACCGAAGCGGAAATGGCGTTGTCCGGCGCCGGCTTGCTCAAACTGCAAGCTGACATCGGCCGATTGCTGCCGCTGTGCCAGGGCCAGCCGGAACTGCAGGCTTTCCTGAGCCGCTGGAGCGGGGCCATCGGAGACGCCCGCGCACGCCGTTGGAAGATGTTCGTCATTGCCGAATGATCGAAGCAGCGACATTAAACCAGCAAGTGGCCGGGTTCTTTTTTGAAGCCGGCATCAATAATAGTGGAGGAAATTGCCAGCCTCTGTCAAACCAGGCGCGCTTCGGCGCGTCGGCTGGCGCTGGCGGCGATGACGACACAGGCAAAGAACAGCACGATGCTGTATTCGACGCCGCCGGCCCCATGTTCGCCCACGAACCAGCCCTTGGCCGCATGCACGATGACGATGCCGCCGGCACAGATCACCATCAGCCCGGCAGCCGCCCGGCGCGTGTACTTGCCGGCGATCAGCAAACTGCCGCAGACGATCTCGACGGCATTAATCGCCCACACCACGGCGATGCCATAGATAAACCCCTACCTTCCAGGAACCCGGCAAAACGAGGGATCGTGCCATTCGCAATACGGGGGATGGCGTATGCCATGAACAGCACGGCTATGACCACGCGCATCAACAGCATGGCCCGTGGCACACTGAGAAACGGGAAACTCTTCATGCGCACATATTTTGCCGGAATGGAAATTGAAGAAATTGCATCTCAATTAAATAACTATCCCATCAAGATAACAGGCACTATATGCCGGACTGTCACAAAGGGTGGCTAGCCGTCTTGCCTCTTGGTAAAATACGTCTTTGGGCGTCATTTGCCTGGGTAAAACGCCAACAATACAGAATATGGAAAACACCGCATGAGTCACTCTACCGCCTTCTCCGGCAGCCTGTTCGTGGTTGCTGCGCCTTCCGGCGCCGGCAAGTCGACCCTGGTCAATGCGCTGCTGGCGCAGGAACCTGGTATCAAACTGTCGATCTCGACCACCACGCGCGCGCCGCGTCCGGGCGAAGAGCATGGCCGCGAGTATTACTTCACGACCGCGGAAGACTTTGTCGCCCGCGCCGACAAGGGCGAGTTCCTGGAATGGGCGGAAGTGCACGGCAATTACTACGGCACTTCACGCATCATGGTGGAACAGCAAATGCTGGCCGGCACCGATATCTTGCTGGAAATCGACTGGCAGGGCGCGCGCCAGGTGCGCAAGCAGTTTCCGCGCGCGGCCGGCATTTTCATCTTGCCGCCATCGATCGATGCACTGGAAGAGCGCCTGAACAAGCGTGGCCAGGATGCGCCGCACGTGATTACGCGCCGCCTGCTGGCCGCTGGCGGTGAAATCGCACACGCTCCCGAGTTCGAATATGTTATTATCAATGAAGAGTTTACGGTCGCTTTGTCCGAACTGAGCGCGATCGTGAGAGCGGCCCGCAGCCGGTTTGCGCAACAAGCGGCCCGCAACGCCTCGCTTTTCGCCCAACTCGGCCTGCACGCAGAATAAGCCTTCAACAAGCCGCCCGCGCGCACGCCCGTTCACACAGCACCACGCACCACTATTGGAGTTACTATGGCCCGTATTACCATTGAAGATTGCCTGAAACAGATCCCTAACCGTTTTCAGCTGACCCTGGCAGCGACCTATCGCGCACGTCAATTGCTGCAAGGCCATACGCCTAAAGTCGAAGCCAAGGACAAGCCTACCGTCGTCGCACTGCGCGAAATCGCTGCTGGCAAAGTCGGCATCGAGATGCTGAAAAAGGTTCCGATGTAATTGGAACCCGCGTGACGGAACAGTGCTGATCCCTGGTTCTACCCTACCCTTTATCTTCACACTGCGACGTAACGCAACGTTTTATGAGTCTGACCCCAGCCGACACGACTTCTGCAGCACTGCCGCCCCTGGCCCCGCGCCAGGCGGCAAAACCCCAGGGCGCCAGCGCGTCCGGCACGATCACGCCTGCCGCCGGGCCGGCGCCTGCTCCCGCCTTTGGGGTTGCCTCCGTCAGCCATCTGGCCGACAAGCTCGCCGAATACCTCTCGCCCGCCGACCTGAAAAAGGTCAAGGAAGCCTATCGTTTTTCTGACGAAATGCACCTGGGCCAGATGCGCCGTTCGGGCGAACCGTATATCTCGCACCCGATCGCCGTCGCCGAAATCTGCGCCGACTGGAAACTCGACGCGCAAGCCATCATGGCGGCCCTGCTGCATGACGTGATGGAAGACCAGGACGTCAAGAAAGACGAGCTGATCGAGCGTTTCGGTTCGCCCGTCGCCCAGCTGGTCGATGGCCTGTCGAAACTGGAAAAAATCGAGTTCCAGAGCCAGATCGAAGCGCAGGCGGAAAACTTCCGCAAGATGCTGCTGGCCATGGCTTCCGACGTGCGCGTGATCCTGATCAAGCTGGCCGACCGCCTGCACAATATGCGCACCCTGGACTTCATGACGGCGGCCAAAAAACGCCGCATCGCCAGCGAAACCATGGAAGTGTACGTGCCGATTGCGCACCGCCTCGGCCTGAACAATATTTACCACGAGCTGCAAGACCTGTCGTTCTCGCACCTGTATCCCATGCGCTACCGCACCCTGGCGAAAGCCGTCAAGGCGGCGCGCGGCAACCGGCGCGAAGTGGTCAACAAGATCATGGAAGCGGTAAAAAGCACGTTTTCCATGGCGGAAATCGATGCCGAAGTGACGGGGCGCGAAAAAACCCTGTACGACATCTATAAAAAGATGCGCAGCAAGCATTTGTCGTTCTCGCAAGTACTGGATGTGTACGGCTTCCGCGTGGTCGTCGACAGCTTCTCGGAGTGTTATGTCTCGCTGGGCACCTTGCACAGCCTGTACAAACCGATGCCGGGCAAGTTCAAGGATTACATCGCGATTCGCAAGCTGAACGGCTACCAGTCGCTGCACACCACCGTCATCGGCCCTTACGGCACGCCGGTCGAATTCCAGATCCGCACGCAGGAAATGCACCGCACGGCCGAGTCCGGCGTGGCGGCGCATTGGCTGTACAAGAGCGGCGAGACGAATCCGTCCGACTTGCAGCAGCGCACGCATGCCTGGCTGCAATCCTTGCTCGACATCCAGCAGCAGACGGGCGACTCGGCCGAGTTCCTGGAACACGTCAAGGTCGACCTGTTCCCCGATTCCGTGTACGTGTTTACGCCGAAATCGAAGATCATCGCCCTGCCGCGCGGCGCTACCGCCATCGACTTTGCCTATTCCATCCACACGGGCATCGGCGACCAGACGGTGGCCGTGAAAATCAATAACGAAACCTCGCCGCTGCGCACCGAGCTGCACAATGGTGACATCGTGGAAATCATCACCGATTCCTCGTCGCGGCCCAGCCCGACCTGGCTGTCGTTCGTACGCACCGGCAAGGCCCGTTCGGCCATCCGCCACCATTTGCGCACGATCAACCTGCCCGAATCGATCGCCCTGGGCCAGCAATTGCTGTCGCAGGCGCTGCAAACGCTCAATATCGACGCCGAACTGCCGCAGCCGCTGGTCGAACGCCTGCTCAATGAGTCGAGCGCCAATTCCATGGACGAGCTGTATGCGGACATCGGCATCGGCAAGCGCATGGCGACCCTGGTGGCGCGCCATATCTTTGGCCTGATCGGCGGCGAAGCGGCCAGCATGCCGGTGGAACACAATAGCGGCAGCGAGCTGGACCCGGTCACCATCTGCGGCACCGAAGGCGTGTCGGTGCAACTGGCGCCCTGTTGCCTGCCGATTCCTGGCGACCAGATCATCGGTCAATTGCGCCGCGACCAGGGCTTGCTGGTGCACACCAGCGACTGTTCGCAAGCCAAACGCCAACGCACCAAGGAACCGGACCGCTGGATCGCAGTGCGCTGGGGCACCGAACTGAACCGCCGCTTCGACTGCCGCATCAAGGTCCTGATCAATAGCGAACGCGGCATCCTGGCCCGCGTCGCCGCCGAAATCGGCGAATCGGACGCCAACATCATCTACGTCGGCATGGACGAAGACAAGGACAACGTCCTCGACCAGCTGCGCTTCACCGTGCAAGTCAAGGACCGGGTCCACCTGGCGGCGCTGCTGCGCAATGTGCGTCGCGTGGCCGGTGTGAACCGCATCCTGCGCGAACGCAATTAAAACCCTAAAGCAGAGACTGGGGTCGGACCCTCAGGGTCCGACCCCAGCCTTTACGCTTTACGGGTTTTGCATTTTTCTCACGAATTCCGCACTACCGACAACTGCATTGCTGCGGCTGGCGGCACGCAAGGCTTGCAGCGCCATTTCTTCATCTGCCTGGAACAAAGCCGCATACGCCTGCTGCCGCTCGCCAGGAGTACTTCCCATGCTTAGATAAAGTGGATGCGGATGTATCAAGGCATCATCCCGCCCTTCCGCATTGCACCGATAACTGGACCATCTGTAGTGACCAGCATAATTCACCATCCTGGCACGTACGGGATTGAGCTCGATATAGCGCTGGCAAATCAGTAAATACGTCACATCCTGCACGACGCAGGATTTATAGCGCCCGTCCCAAAGCGGTCCGGTGCGACGGCGGCGCCAATTGATGTAATGGGCATATTCCTGCCCCAGCGCCTTCATCATTCCCGAAACAGCCCCGATGCTCTCTGCGGATAACAATAGATGGACGTGGTTACTCATCAGAACATAGGCATGCAGCAGACATCCATGCAGCATGGCTTGACGCTGCAATTGCTGCAGATACCACAGATAATTGGCTGTTTCGAAAAAACAAAGCTGCCTGTCTGCCCCGCGCTGTATTACATGCAAAGGCATGCCAGGCAGGAACAAGCGAGCGATACGGGCCATGGCAACTCCCCCATCCAGGAAGGCTCCAGCCTGGCAGAACTGTCAAAACCAGCCCTGCCTCAACGCAAACTAAGCCTCTGCCGGCGCCGGGTACGTCACTTCCAGCAATTCCAGCTCCTGCGGGCCTTGCGGCGTGTTCAGGGTCACGAGGTCGCCTTCCCGGGCCTTGGTGATGGTGCGGGCCATGGGCGAGATCCAGCTGATCTTGCCGTTCAAAGGGTCGAATTCGTCGATGCCGACGATGGTGATGGTGTGCGTTTCGCCGTCGCTGGTCAGGTAGGTGACGGTGGCGCCGAAGAAGACCTGGTCGTTGCCATAATGCACACTGGGGTCGACGATGGCGGCCAGGTCCATGCGCTTCGTCAGGAAGCGGATGCGGCGGTCGATTTCACGCAAGCGCCGCTTGCCGTAGATATAGTCGCCATTTTCCGAGCGGTCGCCATTCGACGCCGCCCAATGGACGATACGCACGACTTCAGGGCGGTCCACGTCGATCAGTTGCAGCAGCTCATCCTTGATGCGCTGGTAGCCGGCGGGCGTGATGTAATTCTTGGCGCCAGCAGGAATGGCCAGCGCCAGCGCGGCCGCTTCTTCATCGTCGTCGTGGTCCGATTCTTTTACAAAGGCTTTGTTCATCTGCCTATTGTAGCCCGTCTGGCCAGACTGTCACGCCCGGAAAGGGCATGCGCCAGCTTTTTTGACGTATCATCGTGCCAGGCATCAACCCCGGTTTGGAGACGGATGAAAAAATTCTACAGATTCAGGCGCTGGCTGTTCGCGCCGCTGGTCTACCTGGCCGCCATTTTCCTGCTGATCGAGGAATGGCTGTGGGCTACCGGTGCGCGCATCATGCAGGTGGTGGCGCAGTTTCCGCCATTACACGCGCTGGAAGCGTGGATCAAGCGTTTGCCGCCCTACTGGGCGTTGGCCGTGTTTGTGTTGCCGGCCATCTTGTTGTTCCCCGTCAAGCTGCTGGCCTTGCTGGCGATTGCGCGCGGCCATGCTTTTTCCGGCATCGGCGTAATCGTCGCCGCCAAGCTCGGTGGCGCCGCTGCCGTGGCGCGCCTGTACAGCCTCACCCGCCCTACCCTGCTCAGTCTGCCATGGTTTGCGCGCTGGCACGGCCTGTTCATGCAAACCAAGGACCGCTGGATCGCCCGCTTGCGCGCCACGCGCCCGTGGCGCCGGGTCAGCCGTTTCTCTGCCGCGCTGGGCCGCGCACGGCGCGCCTGGTGGGCACGCCTGCGGGCAACAGTGCCTAGCCGCCATGATTTGCGCCCGGCCCGCGTACTGCGCCGCTTCACGGCTTTTTGGCGGGCGCGGCGCTGATGAACAACAAGCTGCCCCGGCTGGCCCCGGCCATGCAAGCGTCGCCAGCAGAAATCTATCTGTACGACGCCACTACCCTGCAGTTGCTCGATACGAGCCAGGCCGCGCGCGACAATCTGGGCTATAGCCAGCAAGAACTGGCCGCGCAGACTGCCTTGAGCCTGGCGCCGCAGCTATCAGCAGAGCAACTGGCCGCAGTCATCGACACGCTGGACGACACCATCGGCGCGCAGGCCACGCTGCAGGTGCAGCAGCGGCGCCGTGACGCCAGCTTGTACCCCTTGAGCTTGCGCCTGTCGCGCGCCGACCGCCATGGCCGCGCGCTGCTGCTGGCCGTCGCCGACGAACTGCCCACGCAGCAAACGGCGGCCAGCGCCCTGGCCCAGGTGCAATCGCGCTTCAACGCCATCGTGTCCAATACGCCGGGACTGGTGTACCAGTTTTGCCTGCACGCAGATGGACAGACCGCCTTTCCCTATCTCAGCGATGGCTGCCAGGCGCTGCTGGGCTTGAACCCGGTGCAGCTGCACGCACAGCCTGAGCTGTTTTTAGAGCTGATTTTGGCCGACGACCGGAGCTCCTATCTGGAGGCCATGCAGATATCGAAACGCAGCTTGTGGAGCTGGAACTGGGAAGGCCGCATCTGGGTGGATGCCTGGAAAGACGTGAAATGGATCAACCTGCGCGCCACACCACGCGCCCTGCTGGACGGCACGGTGCAGTGGGAAGGCATCATGAGCAACATCACGGAAAGCCGGCTCGAGCAGATCGAAGTGCGTTTGTCGCGGGCCCGCCTGGCCGAGCTGACGGCGCATATCGACAAGGTCAAGGAACATGAGCGCACGCGCATCGCGCGTGAATTGCATGACGACCTGGGCGGCAACTTGACGGCCATCAAGATGGCCATGGCCATGCTGGCGCGGCGCTTGCCACCCGACAACCCTGTGCTGCAGGAAAAAGCCGACTATGTCGATGCCCTGGTGGACCGCACCATCGACGCCGTGCACCGCATTTCGCTGGACTTGCGCCCGTCCATGCTGGACCTGGGCCTGGTCGCCGCGCTCGACTGGCAAGTGCAGGAATTCGCGCGCCAGGCCGGCATCGAATGCAATTTTACGGCCAGCCACCCGGATATCGCACTGGAACTGGACCAGGCGACCAGCCTGTTCCGCATCGCCCAGGAGGCGCTGACGAACATCGCCAAGCATGCGCAGGCGAGCCGTGTCAGCGTGCGCCTGGGCCTGCAGCGCCAGCATTTGAGCCTGAAGATCAGCGACAATGGCGTGGGACTGCGCACCAGCGACCGCGCCAAACCGCTCTCTTTCGGCATCCGCGGCATGGCCGAGCGTGCGAATGCCCTCGGTGGCAGCATGAGCCTGACGGACGCGCCCGGCGGCGGCACTATCCTGAGCATAAAAGTCAGGCTATCTGCGCCGCGAGAGGCGATAATAGCGGCTGCAGACCATGGCCCTACGCGTGCCGGCTCGCAGCAAGACCAGGACGGACACGGCCTGGCCTAGGCTAACTTGAAAAGAAACAATGCAGTTATGAAAGAAAAAGCCACTATCCGGGTATTTATTGCTGACGATCATGCGATCGTGCGCGAAGGCCTGAAGCAAATCCTGGCCGATACCAAAGACATCATCGTGGCTGGCGAAGCGGAAAGCGCGCATGACGCTGTCAAGCTGTTCCGTGGTTCCAAGTGCCAGGTGATGCTGCTCGACATTTCCCTGCCCGACCGCAGTGGTATCGATGTGCTCAAGCAAATCAAGAAGGAAAAACCGGAACTGGCCGTGCTGATGCTGTCCATGCACCGCGAAGACCAGTATGCGATCCGTTCGCTCAAGGCGGGCGCGGCCGGCTACCTGACCAAGCAGAGCGCGCCGCGCGAACTGGTCACCGCCATCCGCCAGGTGGCCGGCGGCTTGAAATACATCAGCGCCTCGCTGGCCCAGGCGCTGGCCAACACGGTGGGCGAAGACCATGAAACAGCGCCGCACGAAACCTTGTCGGACCGCGAATACCAGACCTTGATCATGATCGCCACAGGCAAGACGGTGGGCGCGATTGCCGAAGAGCTGAAGTTGTCCGTGAAGACCGTCAGCGAATACCGCGCGCGGCTGCTGGTCAAGATGAAGCTGAAAAACAGTGCCGAACTGACCCATTACGCAATACGAAACGAATTAGTAGACTAGCTTTGGCAACGGTATCGGGCGAATTGGATGGACTTCTCAGCGCTACTCGCACTATAAGTTCTTTGCCAACTAGCATATCATGGGGACAATTAGCAAATACCCAAAAAAGGCTGTGCCTACATGTCCAGTAAATTGCCTTCCCCGCCAGCAAACGCTACCGCTGGCGCCACGTCCACGAATTCAGCTGCAGGTGCAACTGCAATGAATCCGGTTGACATCGCGCGCGAAGCATTTCGCCGCCTGGCGACGCGGCGCATCGCGCCCACGCCCGGCGCCTACCGCGATATCTACAATGAAATCGCCGGCATCAGTGAAGCGGCCGAGGCTGCTCCTGCCGCCGTGCTGGCAGCCAGCGCACCGAGCGAGATCGGCGCGGAACACGTGTTGACGCAATTTGCCACCAAGCTAAGCGAATCGGCGGGCGAACTGGGCGATTTTGGCAAGCGCTTCCAGCGTGCGCTGAAGGCCCGCGACTGGGACAGTTATGCACGCGCGCTGGCGCAACTGGCTGAAAAACAGACCAGGAAAGGCGGCGGCATCGAGTTGCCGCCACTGCCAGATGGTGAACAGACGCGCACCCTGCGCGAATTGCTGAGCCGCACCCTGAGCTTTGCCGTCGCCACCTTGCTGACAGGCACGCCGGCCCTGGTGGACGAAGCCGAATCGCTGGGCACCGCCATCAAGCAAGCCCATACGGAAGATGCGCTGAACGAAGCGGCCGTGCGCCTGAAGCAGCTGTGTTACCAGATCGAATTGAAAAGCGGCGATACGGCGGAACAGCAGGAACTGCTGCTGCGCCTGTTCAAGTTGCTGTTAGACAATGTCAGCCAGTTGCTGGACGATGACAGCTGGCTGCGCGGCCAGGTCGATGCCGTGCAAAACCTGATCGCCGGACCGCTGGACCAGCGCGCGCTGGAAGACGCCACGCGCAGCCTGAAGGAAGTCATCTACAAGCAAGGCCAGCTCAAACATAGCTTGTCGGACGTCAAGCTGACGGTCAAGAACATGATGATGACCTTTATCGACCGCCTGGGCCAGGTGGCGGCCAGCACGGGCGACTTCCATGAAAAAATCGGCAGTTATTCAGACAAGATCAGCCAGGCAGAAAATATCAGCGACCTGAACCTGGTGCTGGACGAAGTGCTGCGTGAAACGCGGCTGGTGCAGAACGAAGCATTGCTGGCGCGCGACAAGATGGTGCTGGCACGCCAGGAAGTGCAGGATGCGGAACAACGCATCCACACGCTGGAAGCAAAACTGCAGCATATGAGCGAGCTGGTGCGTGAAGACCAGTTGACTGGTAGCCTGAACCGGCGCGGCCTGGAAGACGTGTTTGAGCGCGAGACGGCCCGCTCCGACCGGCGCGGCACGCCGCTGTGCATCGCCATCCTGGACCTGGACGATTTCAAGCGCCTCAACGATACCTACGGCCACCTGGCCGGCGATGCCGCTCTGAAACACCTGGTAAAAATCGTCAAGGAAACCCTGCGCTCGATGGATGTCATCGCCCGTTTCGGCGGCGAGGAATTCCTGATCCTGCTGCCAGAAACGACGGTCGAGGCCGCATCCTCGACCATGACCCGGCTGCAGCGCGAACTGACGCGCCATTTCTTCCTGCATGAAAACGAAAAAGTCTTGATCACTTTTTCGGCCGGCGTGGCCCTGCGCCACCCGAATGAAGATCAAAATGAACTGGTCAAACGCGCCGACCGCGCCATGTACCAGGCCAAGCAATCGGGCAAGAACCGGGTGGTGGTGGCGGACTGAATACAGTCTACTGGCGCCAGCAAGATGCCGTCCCGCCGTCAGGCTGGGCGGCATTTTTTATTTCGCCATATGATGCTATGGCAGAGCAGGCATTTGCGCTCCGTGCCGGCCATCCAACCATTGATCCAAAGGAAATAAAACCATGAAAAAAGCCCTGGCATTTGCTGCCTGGCTGGCGGTCAGCACCGCCGCCAGTGCCGCCAGCACCACCGTCACACCCGACGCCGTGCCAGACGGCCCCGTCGCGCGCACTTTCCACGTCGGCGCGCTTGAAGTGATTGCACTGCGCGACAAGGTGCGCACCATCCCCAACGACGGCAAAGTCTTCGGCGCCGAGAACGGCACCGCCGCCGTGGCCGCCGTGCTGGCAGAGGCCGGGGCAGCCACCGACCACATCGACCTGAGCGTCGACGCACTGCTGGTCAAGGACGGTGCAAAAACCATCCTGCTCGACACCGGCCTCGGCCCCGCCGCGCAGGGCTTGCTGCTAGCCAGCCTGAAGCAGACCAGCTACACGCCGGAACAAATCACCGACGTGCTGATCACCCATGTGCACGGCGACCACGTCGGCGGCCTGGTCACATCCGACGGCACGCAGGCTTTCGCGAAAGCCATCGTGCATATCTCGGCGCCCGACTGGGCATGGCTGCAGGAACAAGCGAACATGGCGGCGCTGGTCAAGGTCATCTCGCCCCAAGTGGTGACATTCGCGCCCGGCGACCAGGTGGCGCCCTCCATCCGCTCGCTGTCGCTGAAGGGACACACGCCTGGCCACGTCGGTTACCAGATCGTCTCGGGCAAGGCCCGGCTGCTCGACGTGGGCGACCTGGTCCACAACCCGATTCTGTCGCTGGCCAAACCCGGCTGGATCATCAGCTTCGACAAGGACCGCACGCAAGGCGCCACCACCCGCCGCGCCGAGCTGGCCAAGCTGGCGGCCGACCACGAAATCATCTTCGCGCCGCACTTCCCCTTCCCGGGCATCGGCACGATCAAGGCGGTGGGCGACCATTTCGTCTGGCAGCCAGACAACTGAAGCGCCAGTAACAGACAAGGCGCTGGCGATCTGACGGTCCAATTGACAGCGTCCGCACCAGCGCCTTGCGCGCATAATGTTTCTCTATGTATATTTAATGTTTTATACCTGATTGGCGAAGGATTGCCACTTCAGCGATAAGGATGCTCATCGGCAAAGAAATCGATCAAGCCTCCCTCGTGCTCAATCAGGATGGACTTGGCGACAATGCCTTCGCGCGCCATTTCTGCGGCGATATCGCGGGCGCGCCATTGCGTGGGGATGATGACCACGTCGACCGGCTGCGCCTTGAGCACGTCGCGGTAAACGATTTCCTGGCCCAGGCCCGGCACGAAAGTACCAGCCTTATCCGGATCTGAGTCGACCACCAGCGGGAAACGCAGGGCGTCGGCGCCGAACTGGTGCATGAAAGCGGCGGCCTTGCCCGTGCCGCCCCAGATGGCCACGCGTTGACCGCTGGCAGCCAGGGAATCGAGTTGGGCGGCAATGGCTTTCCGGCTGCGCTGGGCGGCAGCCGCAAAGGCGTTGCTGCGGCGCGCCTGCTCGCGCAGGGCATTGGGCATCTGCAGGCGCACCAGCGCATACACCACCTCACCGTCATAACCATGCGCCAGTTGCACCACCTCGCCCGCCCGCTGCATCAAGCTACGGAACGATTTCGTGGTGAAATGCGACATATGCTCATAGAAAAAATCGGCCAGGCGGCCGGTGGCAAAAACACGGTCAATGCAAGGCACTTCGGCAAACAGCCAGCACTCTTTATCCGAGCGCGAGGCGGCCCATGACATCTGCTCGACCAGCGCGGCTGGATCAGTCAGGTGTTCCAGCACATGGCGTATCACCAACGCATCGGGAGCGAACTCGGGCAAGTCCTGCAGCGGCTGGAAGTAGCGCGCGTGAAACTCCACGCCGCGTCCTGTTTCCGGCGTGGCATTCGGGTCGAAGCCGATGAAACGCCCCTGCTCTCCGCGCGCATCAGCCAGCGCACGCACGAAATGGCCTTCGCCGCAACCGATATCGATGACAGTGGGCGATGACGGCAACTGTGCCAGCAGCACATCGCGCGTATCGGCCAAATGCCCTTTCCATATCCCTCCCATGTTGAACATTCGGTTGGGGTTGTCCTGATAGGGAATGGCGTCATAGGAAAAAGCGCGGTTCCACACATGCGTACATTGCGGACACTGCACGAAATCATGCGGCTGGGGAGCCATCGCCTGCGCTTCAGCCGCGCTCGCTGGCCAGCCCAGGGTTGCCAGCGCCTGATGGCCGCCGTCAAAAAATGCCGCCGCCACGGTATGGGCACACACAGGGCAGACTGCTGGGAGTAATTGCTGTTTCATGCAAAGATCACTTTCTTGAAATAGGCGATAGTTTCTTTCAAGCCATCATGCAGGCTGACTTTGGGCTCCCATTCCAGCGCGGCACGCGCCTTGCCGATATCGGGCTGGCGGCGCACGGGATCGTCGGCGGGCAAGGGGCGAAACACCAGTTCACTTTTTGAGTCCGTCAGGCGCAGCACCAGTTCGGCCAACTCGCGTATGGTGAACTCGGCTGGATTGCCCAGGTTCATGGGGCCGATTTCCTGCGTCTGGTTCATCATGCGCACCATGCCCTCGATCAAGTCATCGACATAGCAGAACGAGCGCGTCTGCTGGCCATCGCCATACAGGGTGATCGGTTCGCCACGCAGGGCTTGCACGATGAAGTTGCTGACCACACGGCCGTCGTTTGGATGCATGCGCGGACCATAGGTATTAAAGATGCGCACCACACGGATATCCACGGCCGACTGGCGATGGTAATCGAAAAACAGGGTTTCGGCGCAGCGTTTTCCCTCGTCATAGCAGGCGCGCGGTCCGATGGGATTGACATGTCCCCAATAGTCTTCGCGTTGCGGATGCACTTGCGGGTCACCGTACACTTCCGAGGTGGACGCCTGCAGGATGCGCGCACGCTTGCGCTTGGCCAGGCCCAGCATATTGATGGCCCCCAGCACGGACGTCTTGGTGGTCGAGGTAGGATCATTCTGATAATGCACAGGGCTGGCGGGGCAGGCCAGGTTGTAGATACGGTCCACTTCCACATACAGAGGGAGCCAGACGTCGTGACGCAGCAGTTCGAAGCGTTTATGCCCCAGCAGGTGGCGGATATTATCCTTGCTGCCTGTGTAAAAATTATCCACGCATAGCACATCGTGTCCATCGGCAATCATGCGGTCGCACAGGTGGGAGCCAAGGAAACCTGCACCGCCGGTAATCAGTGTCGTTCTTGACATTATTGCGCTCCTTTCAGGGCAAGCGTCGCCATTTTCTCATGCCACATACCCCAAAGCGCCTCTTCAAAATGGCGCGCAAAGCGGGCAGCGTCATACAGCGGCGAAGCCAGCACCTGCTGGCGCAAACGCTGGCGCAAGGCAGACAGCGCCTCCAGATTTCTCGCAAACTGGCAGGCCTTCGCCACATAGTCAGCGTCATCACTGGCGATCCAGTTCGGCAAACCGGCATTGTGCAGGATGGATTCGCCCAGGTGGGAAAGAAAATCGCTGCCGCGGCGCGTCACGATTGGCACCCCCATCCATAGCGCCTCCATGCTGGTGGTGCCACCTGGATAGGGAAAGGGGTCGAGCACGATGTCGGCCTGCTGATAAGACTCCAGCATCTGCTGTCGCGTACCAGTGCCTTCCATGCGCAAGCGCTGAACCTCGATGCCGTGGCTGGCAAAGCGCGCCGCGGTACGCGCCCGTACGGCGGCATCGTCCAGCTGCTTGGTCTTGAGGAACAGGCGTGACTGGGGTACGGCATGCAGGATGCGCGACCAGGCAGCCACGACAGCATCATTCATTTTCGTCAGGTTATTGAGACAGGCAAATGTCACATAACCATTTTCCAGCGCCGGCAACGCGGTAACATCGACCTGGAAGCGCGGCTCCGTAAAGCATAAATAGCTATCAGGCATACGCCATATTTTTTCGACAAAATGTTCTGTTTCAGTGAATGGCGCGACATAGGTATCGGCCAGCAGATAATCCATTTCCTGCATGCCCGTTGTCGCAAAATAACCTAGCCAGCTGATCTGCACGGGAGCCGGGCGCCAGGCAAACACGGGCAAACCGTTGTTACCGGTATGGCCGGCCAGATCCAACAGCATGTGCACGCCATCGTTTTCAATCAGTTTTGCCGCTGAGTAATCATCCATGCCGGCAATCGGCCGCCAGGCGGCGAAATAGGGTACCAAGCGCGCCGTCACGGTATCAACATGCACGACGGTGGGATAGGCAATCAATTCCACACGCTGTGGATCAAGCTGGCCCAACAAGGCTTCCAGGAAATGGCCGACCGGATGGTTGCTCAAGTCGCCAGACACCATGCCGATACGCAGGCGCCGCGGCTGCGCACTGCACGACCAGTGTGTAAACGGCGTACTCGCCTTGCTGCTGGCAGCCTTCCCAAAACGCAATGCGTCGGCAAAACGCTTTGCCTTCGTGGCGCGTGCATGGTAGTTTTGCATCAATAATAAATTGCTATGAGCAAGCAAATATCCTGGCTCCATGGCCATGGCATTGCGGCACGCCGTTTCAGCCGCACTCATATTGCCCAATTCTTGCAGGATCACCGCCAGATTGTGCTGCACGCTAGGATCACCGGGGAAATAGCGCGCCGCCTTTTGCATGCAGGGCAAGGCTTCGCGCGCACGACGCTGTTGCAGCAAGGTTGCGCCCAGCAGTTTCCATCCATAGCCGTGACGCGGCTGTTTCCTGGTTATCAGGCGCGCCTCTTGCTCTACCTCCGCATAGCGCCCTTGTCCGAACAGAGCAATCAGCCGCTCCAGTTTCTGCTCCTCGTCCGATGTATCGTTGACGGGTTTCTCAGTGGCGATGGTCGAGACGACCTCGACACCATCGATTTTGCGCTGTAGCTGGTCAGCCCAGATGTTATCGAGGCCATGCTGTCGCCCAAGCGCCAGGATCTGCTGCGCCAATGCCTGCTTCCCTGCAAGTAGCAATGCTTCTATATAGTCGAGCCAACTGGCAGCCTGGTCAGGCCGGACCTCCAACGCGGTGGCAAAGAAAGGCAGGCTGGCATGAGCATTGCCAGCACGTAAGGCAAGCAAGCCAAGCTGGCGGTTGGCATCAGCTTGGGCGGGTAGCAATTGCAGCACCGCCAGATACAACTGCTCGGCCTCGGCAAATTGCTCATCGCGCACATGTGCATCTGCAACACGCATGGCTTCCTCCACGGCCTGCCCGATTTCGTCTGAAGCAGGCAAATTCGCCGCTTCAGCGGCGCCCAGATGCATAGTCATATTATAAATAAGAAGGTTTGCTACAGCCGATTATCGAATCAAGAGGCGTGATTGACAAGCAATGCCTGTCAATCAAGTATGGTGACAATGATCTTAACAGCTTATCTTCTTGCTGCGCACAGGCGAAATGGAGCAAAAACGAAACGCCGGGACCTGAAAAATATTTCATTTCCACCCTCAAGTTTCCTGAAAAACTGTCGCTTAACGGAAAACAATATTGAGAAATCAGGGTAAAAAAATAAAATAAAGAACGTTTTCTCCTATCAACTTTTTTAGCCTTACTCCGATAAACATTACAACGACGGTTTGATTGCTTCAAAAGAGAGAGGCAGACCAACGTGAATAGCACATAGCGCAATGTAGTACCTGTCTGGAGAATTAACATGGCTGCAGTAATTAACACCAACATCGCTTCCCTGAACGCACAACGCAATCTGTCGAGCTCGCAAACGTCCCTGAACACTTCGCTGCAACGCCTGTCCTCCGGCTTGCGCATTAACAGTGCCAAGGATGATGCTGCTGGTCTGGCGATTTCAGACCGTATGACGTCGCAAATCCGCGGCATGACCCAAGCGACCCGCAATGCAAACGACGGCGTTTCGCTGGCCCAGACGGCCGAGGGCGCACTGTCGAGCTCGGGCGACATCCTGCAACGTATCCGCGAACTGGCCGTACAATCGTCGAACGCCACCAACTCGTCGAGCGACCGCCAGGCGCTGCAAACCGAGGTAGGCCAACTGAGCTCGGAACTGAACCGCATCGCCCAAACCACCTCGTTCAACGGCCAGGCGCTGCTGGACGGTACCATGGGTACGGCCAACTTCCAGGTTGGCGCCGATGCCAACCAATTGATCTCGGCCAATGGCGCGAACTTCCTGACCAATACCTATGGCAACAACCGCGTTCAAAGCGATGCTGTCGCAGCTGGTTCAGCCACCAAGGTTACAACCACAACCGCCAGCGCGATCACGGTCAACGGCAAGCTGGGTTCGGCAAGCATTGCCACCGACGCAACAAAAGATACGGCAAAATCGATCGCCGCTGCCATCAATCAAAAAACCGGTTCGACCGGCGTGACAGCAACCGCCAAGACCGAAGCCAACCTGGGTCTGGCCTCCAGCGGTGCCTATTCGCTCAAGATCGCTTCGGATAACGCAGCCACTGATCCTGTTACCGTCTCGTTCTCGGTCGGTACCGGTAGCGCCGCAACCGATTTTGCCGCCGGCATCAATGCCATCAATGCACAATCGGCCAAGACCGGCGTGACCGCCCAGTTCGATGCTACCAACGGTGGTATCAAGCTGACCAACGCCAACGGCTCCGATATCAACATCACAGATACCGCCGCCGTGACTACCGGACCAGCACTGAGCGTCAGCACGTATAAAGCCAATGGCAGCACAACGGCAGCCTTCACGGCAACCGGCGGCACAGCTGTTGCAAACGGCACCATCACTTACGATTCGGACAGCAGCTTCTCCGTTAACGACGCCGGTTCCGGCCTGCTCACGGCCGCAGCTGGCCCGGCATCGAAGTTGAAATCGGTAGCGGACATCGACGTCACCACCTTCGATGGCGCGCAATTGGCACTGAAGATTACCGACGCTGCCCTGTCGACGGTCAACGGCCAACGCGCCCAGTACGGCGCCTTGCAATCGCGCTTCTCGTCGGCGATTTCCAATCTGGCGTCGACCACGGAAAACCTGTCCGCATCGCGCAGCCGCATCGTCGATACCGACTTTGCGTCGGAAACGGCCAACCTGACCCGTGGCCAGATCCTGCAACAAGCTGGCACCGCCATGCTGGCGCAAGCAAACTCGCTGCCTAACGGCGTGTTGAGCCTGCTGCGTGGTTAATCAGGCTTGATGACGGGAGCCATCCTGTCATAGCGCTGGACTCAGTTCCCCTGCCGGATGTATTCGGCAGGGGAATTTTCAATAGGAGAGCACCATGACTATCGATATGATAGCGGCCGCTACCACGGCCAGGATAGACAAGAGTTACGCCTCGGATACACCTGCCGCACGCCCGGCAGCCAGGGCGGCAACGACCGATGCTGTTACGCAACAGCAGAAAAGTGGCGAACCCAGCCGTGACCAACTGAATCAGGCGGTGTCGGAACTGAATCAATCTCCGCGCATCAAAAACCAGAACCTGCAGTTTTCCATCGATGAAGACAGCAAGCGCACGGTGGTCAAGGTGGTCGACCAGGAAACCAAGGAAGTGCTGCGGCAAATCCCTACCAAGGAAGCGCTGGAAATTGCCAGGTCCTTTGAAATGGCCAAAGGCCAGCTGATAGACCAGAGTGCCTGATCGATGTTTTTGCTACGGTACGGGAACCCCAGCGCTGCGAGCAAGCTAAGTCCAGATAGCCAGGTAACACGATTACCTGGCTTCTTTTATATTTTTGGCAATTTCCGCGCAGTAATTTCCTGAATTCTTCACCGAACTGAAAACAGCGCGGTAAATCCCCCTCTCAAGTCCTGATTGATTCTGCCGATAACAGCTTATATTAGCGTTTTCCTAGGAGCATTCTGTGGCCATCACTCCAACCTTGTCATCCCCCGGTATCGGCACCAACGGTCTGGACATCAACGCCATCATCGATAAGTTGATGGCGGCGGAATCGCAGCCACTCAATACCTACGATAAAAAAACCGCTTCCTACCAGGCAACCCTCAGCGCCATGGGCACCCTGGGCGGCGCAGTCGGCACCTTCCAGAGTTCATTGTCGGGACTGACGAATGCCAACAATTTCCGCGCCGTCAGCGCCACCCCTGCCGATCCGCTGGTATTGACCGCCACGGCCGGCGCCAAGGCTGTCCCCAGCAACTACAATATCAATGTGACCCAGCTGGCGCAGTCGCAGACCCTGACCTCGGGCGGCATGGCCAGCAAGCTGTCGACCATCGGCCTGGGCGCCAAGACCACTATTTCATTCCAGCTCGGTTCAGTTGCTGGCGGCACCTTCGGCCTGGCCGGTACCGCGCTCAGCAATACCACCGCACTGACGGGCGTCAGCAATGGCTCCCTGACCATCAATGGCACGGCCATTCCTACCGATGCGACCACCAAGAGCGCACGCGCGCTGGCCGACGCCATCAATGCCAAGAGCAGCACCACCGGCGTGACGGCCACGGCCCAGCCAACCGCCAGCAGCGCCACCATGTTCAACGGTTTTGGCAATGTCTCGACCGGTGCGGACGGCAGTTATTCATTGTCTGTGGGTGGCATCGAAATCGTCACCCAAGGCAATGGCGTCGCCGCCGGTAACGGCATCACGGCGGCCTCGCTCGACACCACGCTGGAAGGTCCGAATGCCGTGTCGAATGCCCTGGCCGCCGCCAATATCACGGTGACAGGCAAGGCTGCCGACGGCACCTTGCAGTTTACGCGTGCCGATGGCTCCAACCTGAATATCGAAGAAGTCGTGACGGGCGGCGTGACTGGCGGCATCGGCCATAGCGCCACGGCGACCAACGATGGCTCGAACCTCACCCTCACCAGCACCATCAACCTGGCGTCGAGCAATGCCAGCCCGATCACGGTAGGCGGCAGCAATCCGGCAGCGGCGGGCTTGACGGCCGGCTCCGGCGGCGCTTACATGAATACCAGCTTTACCCAGGACGGCACGCAAGCGACGGGCACGGTGGTGATCGATTCGACCAACAATACCTTGCAAGGCATACGCGACGCCATCAATAACGCGGGCCTGGGCGTGACCGCCAGCATCGTCTCGGACGGCAGCGACAAGCCGTTCCACCTGGTGCTCGCGTCCTCAAAAACCGGCGCCAGCTCGGCCATGAAAATTTCCCTCAGCGGCAGCGATGGCCAACCGGCCGATAGCGCGCTGAACGATTTGCTGTCCTACGATGTGGCAGGTGCGCAAAACCTGAAACAGAACAGTGCGGCGCAAAACACCGCCTTCAGCGTCAATGGCATTCCCATCACCAGCACCTCGAACAGCGTCGACACCGCCATCGAAGGCGTGACCCTGAACATTGCCAAGATCGGCAGTACCAGCCTGTCGGTTGCCAAAGACACTTCGACTGTCAAGACCAGCATCAATGCCTTCGTCAAGGCATACAACGATCTCAATACGGCGATCAGCAAGATGACCTCGTACGACCCGGATACCAAGAAAGGCGGCGTGCTGCTCGGCGACTCGACCGTGCAATCGATACAGAGCCAGTTGCGCCGGCAACTGGGCGCACCGATCACGGGTTTGAACAGCAATTTGAGCACCCTGAGCCAGGTCGGCATTTCCTTCCAAAAAGACGGCAGCCTGGCGCTCGACAGCAACAAGCTCGATGCTGCCATCAGTGGCAACTTTACCGATATTGGCGGATTGTTCTCGGCCTTGGGCAAGGCCACTGACAGCAACGTCGCCTTCACCAGTTCCACTGCCGCCACCAAGCCGGGCAGCTATGACCTGACCATCACCACCATGGCCAGCCAGGGTTCGCTGACCTCGACGGGCGTGCTGCCGGCCACCACCACCATCGCCAGCGATACCACCTGGAACGTGACGCTCAACGATACGGTGCCCAGCGTGGCCAAGAATACGGCCACCGTCACCATTCCAGCCGGCACCTACACGCCAGCACAGATGGCCTCGCTGATCCAGTCGTCCATCAACGGCGTCAAGGCGTTTTCCGACGTCGGCTCCACCGTCTCAGCCTCGATCGATGGCAGCGGCCATCTGGTGCTGGCCTCGGCACGCTACGGTTCGGTCTCCAATATCGCGCTCTCCAGCGGTACCGGCACCGGCTTCAATACCCTGTTCGGCACGGCAACTCCCGTCAAGGGCGCCGACGTGGCCGGCACCCTCGGTGGCCAGCCCGTGGTGGGCTCGGGTCAGACACTGACCGGCGCACCGGGCTCAGACGCCGACGGCTTGAAGATTGAAGTCACGGGCGGCACCACCGGCTCGCGCGGCACGGTGAGCTTTTCGCAAGGTTATGCCTACCAGCTGAACAATCTGGCCACGTCCTTCCTGGGCACGGATGGCATGATCACCAACCGCAGCAAGAGCATCAATGACAGCATCAAGAATGTGGCGACCCAGCGCGACAAGTTCAGCGCCAAGCTGACCGATATCGAAGCGCGCTACCGTGCCCAGTTCACGCGCCTGGACGTGACCCTGAGCAGCCTGCAGTCGACACAAAACTATCTGACCCAGCAGTTGGCATCGATAGCCGCCAACCGCTAAGCCCCATCATCAGGAGAAACACATGTTTGGAACCCAACAACGCGGCGTGAATGCCTACGCCAAGGTCGGCCTGGAGACGGGCATCAGCTCGGCCTCGCCGCACAAGTTGATCGTGATGCTGTTCGACGGCGCCCTGGTGGCCGTGCTCAGCGCGCAGATGCACATGAAATCGGGCAATGTGCCGGAAAAAGGCAAGTCCATCTCGAAAGCCATCCAGATCATCGACAATGGCTTGCGCGCCAGCCTGGACAAAAAAGTGGGCGGCCAAATAGCCGAAGGCCTGGACTCGCTGTATGAATACATGAGCGCGCGCCTGCTGACTGCCAATCTGAATAACGACCTGGGCATGCTGGAAGAAGTGCAGCGATTGTTGTCCGACCTGCGGGAAACCTGGAATGCCATCGGCCCTGCCCCTGCCGCTGCCGCCGCCCCCGGCGCCGATTTGAAACGTATGCCTAGCCTTGCGAGCGCCTGATCCATGATGACGAATCAAGAAGTGTTGAACACCTACGAAGCCATGCAAACCCTGACAGGCCAGATGGTGGCCGCCGCCGGCAACGCCGACTGGGACCAACTGGAAGTGCTGGAACAGCGCGTCACCGCGCACGTGGCGGCGCTGAAGGCGAATGAAGAACAGGTGGTGCTGGAAAGCACAGGCCGCCAGCGTAAGGTGGCCATGATCAAGCAGATGCTGGAAGACGACCGCAAGATCCGCGATCTGACCATGCCCTGGATGGCGCAACTGTCTAAGCTGATCAATAGCACCGGCACGGAACGACGCCTGGCCAACGCCTACGGCGTTTAAAGACGGGCGGGGGCGGCATGTTGCCGAAGATGGATGCCATCGGCATGACGCCCTTGACCCCGGTCAAGGCCACGCGGCCTGCCGATACGGTGGCCGATCCGCGCCAGGCGGATTTCCAGCGTTCCTTGCAGGGGCTGGTCGGCAAATCGATGCAGGGCCAGGTGCTGGCGCGGCTCACCGACGGCAGCTTTCTGGTACGCGTGGCCGGTACGCCAGCGCGCATGCAGCTGCCCGCCGGCGCGCAGCCGGGCACGGAAATTCCCCTCACCTTGCTCGGCATCAATCCCCGCCCCTCCTTCCAGGCCGGCGCCGGCCGCGACACCGGCCCTTTGCTCACCTATGCGGAAGCGGAGGGCGAACCCGAATCGGCCGTGGCCACCGGCGCCCAGGCCGGCGCACGCACGGCCAGCACGGCCGCCACCCTGCTCAGCCGCGCGCCCCTGACGCCAGCCAATCTACTGCCCACTTTAGGCGGCGACACGCCCGCACCTGAACTGAGCACCACGGCGCGCGCCATCACCAGCGTGCTGCGCCAGGCCGAAAGCGCGCCCGGCACGCCTTTGGCCCTGCTCGGCAAGACGCCCCTGATGAACGGCCAGGGCCAGGCCAACCCGGCGCAACTGGCGCAAAACCTGCGCGACGCCGTAAGCAGCAGCGGCCTGTTTTATGAATCGCATGTGGCCGAATGGGCCGAAGGCAAGCGCCCGCTGGCCTCGCTGCTGCTGGAACCGCAAATGCAGAAAGCCTTGCAGGGCGAGGTGGCCAGGAGCGGCACCGACCTGGCCTCGGCCCAACTGATCAATTTGCAGCTGCATACGCATGAGCAATCACGCGTGCAATGGCAGGGCGAAGCGTGGCCGGGCCAGCAAATGCAGTGGGATGTCACCAAAGATGCGCCCGAAGGCGGCGCACAGGGTAGCGGGGACGATGAAGAGGCCGCCACCTGGCGCAGCGGCGTGCGTTTCCAGTTTCCCTTGCTGGGCGACATCAGCGCGCAAGTCGTGCTGCATGGCGGCAAGGTGCACATCCAGATGCAGGCCGGCAGCGCCGATAGCGCAGAGACCTTGCGCCGCCACGCGGCGCAGCTGGAAGCGTCGCTCGATGCGGCTGGCTGGCCCTTGTCTGCGCTCAATATCGGCATCAAGCCGGCAAATGACGATGGCAGCAGCGGGAGCGGCGATGCTTGATGACACCAAGCGCAAGGTGCCGCAAACCGCCGTCGCCCTGGCGTACCAGAGCGGCACGCCAGCGCCCAAGGTCGTGGCCAAGGGTAGCGGCCTGATCGCCGAGAAAATCATCAGCACGGCGCGCGAGCATGGCGTGTTCGTGCATGAATCCAAGGAATTGGTGGCTTTGTTGATGGATGTCGACCTGGACCGCCAGATCCCGCCTGGCCTGTATCGGGCGATTGCGGAACTGCTGGCCTGGTTATATCATATCGAATCGGCAAATGGCGGGCCAGATGGCGGACCCATCCCTCCTGCGCCCGATACCAGCCACCTTAGCACCGATAGATAGACTCCTAGACAGATAGACAGGCATCAATGCAAGCTCATATTATGGATTCCGGCCTTGAAAACTGGCATGACTTTGAAGTGGAATCGCGGCGGGAAATCATCGCCCTGTTGCGCAGCATAGGCGAAAAGAACCAGCTGATCCGCATGCTGATCCATGGCGAATCCGATGTCTGCGTCACGTCCATCCTGGAAGTCGATGCAGAGCGCAATACCGTCATTCTCGACCGTTCCGTGAATGCCGACCAGAACCGGCGCATGGTGGCCGCTACCGGCATCTCGTTTGAAACCACGCTCGACAAGATACGCATCCTGTTTTCCAGCGAACTGGTGCAAGAGTGCCAGCATGAGGGCAGGCAAGCTTTGAAGATCGCCGTGCCGGAAACCCTGATCCGTTTGCAGCGGCGCGAGTATTACCGCATGAACACACCCGTCAGCAATCCCGTGCGCGTCTCGATTCCCCTGCCGGCTGAACTGGGCGGCTTGGACACCCTGTTCCCGCTGGCCGACATCAGCTGCGGCGGCATTGCCATGATGGACAATAAATTGATGCTGGGCGAAACCATCGGCAAGAATTATCCGGGCTGCCGCATCGACTTGCCCGACGTCGGCATCGTCACGACCACCCTGCAGATACGCAATTCGCTGGACATGACACTGCTCAACAACAAACTGAACCGCCGCCTGGGCTGCCAGTTCATCGACTTGCCGCGCAGCATGCTGGCGCACGTGCAGCGCTACATCACGCGCCTGGAGCGCGAGCGCAACGCGCGATTGGCAGGGCTGAGTTAATCAGACCTGCATATTCATGATTTCGTGATACGCCGACACTAATTTATTGCGCACCTGCACTGACGCCTGGAACTCGATGCTGGACTTTTGCATCGATACCATCACATCGGACAGGCTGACGCTGTCGTCGCCCATGGTAAAGCGCTTGCCCAGCTCTGCCGATGCCGTTTGCGAGGCGCTCACGGAATCGAGCGCGCCCTTCAGGGCATCGGCAAAATTGACCTTGCCCGCCGGCATTTCCGTCTGGATCATCGGCACTTTGGCGTCCGGCCGCGTGGCCGCCGACTTCAGTTGCGCGATCATCGCCTCGATCTTGCTGCTATCGATACCGCCTGTTTTCACTTTGCCCCCCGCTTGATGTCTATTACCGTCTGATTGTGCGTGTTGCTTCCAAAGAACAAAACTCTGGCCAGCAAGGCAACGCCGGGTACAATGACTTACACCACGTGTTGCCAGGGTTACACAATACCAGCGTCAAGGCCAGTCGCTCGGCCGAGCAGGCGGCGAAAGCGCCTTCTGTTTGGGCAATTGAAGCGCGTGACAGTGGCGGATAATCCTGACTATCGCTCCCTCTTCATCCGAGGCGGCAATCCACCCACCAGCAAATACCAGCGCCCGGAAACCCATCATGGCTGTAGCGGAAGACATCGAATTGAATCAACCACCACCGGCGCCGGCGCCCGCCCGCTCGCCCGTGGAATCCGTACAAGCCTTCGCCAAGACGCCGATGGGCAAGAATTTCCTGCGCGGCCTGGGCGTGGCGGCCCTGGTCGCCATCGGCGCGGCCCTGTATATGTGGAACCAGCCGCCTGAATACAAAGTGCTGTTTTCCAATTTTACAGACCGCGACGGCGGCGCCATCACCGCTTCGCTGGACCAGCTGGGCATCAAGCACAAGTTTTCCGAAGGCGGCGGCGCCATCCTGGTGCCATCGGCCCAAGTCCACGATGCGCGCCTGAAACTGGCGGCGCAAGGCTTGCCCAAGGGCGGCAACGTGGGTTTTGAATTGATGGAAAACCAGAAACTGGGCGTGTCGCAGTTCCTGGAACAGGTCAATTTCCAGCGCGCACTGGAAGGCGAACTGGCCAAGACGATCGAAGCGGTATCGGCCGTCGATACGGCGCGGGTCCACCTGGCCCTGCCCAAGCCGCAGGTTTTCGTGCGCGACCAGCAAAAACCGACCGCGTCGGTATTCCTCAACCTGCACCCCGGCCGTGGCCTGGACCAGTTGCAAGTGAGCGCCATCGTGCACCTGGTGGCGTCCAGCGTGCCTGAATTACTGCCAGTCAATGTGACGGTGGTGGACCAGGCCGGCAATCTGCTGTCGAACCAGGACAAGGACCGCGACCGCGCCAATGGCGTCAAGAACCTGGACCCGAACCAGCTGAAATATGTGCAGCAATTGCAGCAAAGCGTGATCAAGCAAGTCGAATCGATCTTGCTGCCCATCGTAGGCGAAGGCAATGTGCGCGCCGAAGCGACGGCGGATGTGGATTTCTCGCAAAGCGAACAGGCCGCTGAAACCTACAAGCCGAACTCGCCGCCGGAAGCGTCGACCATCCGCAGCCAGCAAACCAGCGAATCGACGGGCGCCGGCAATGCCAATCCATCGGGCGTGCCCGGTGCGCTGTCGAACCAGCCGCCTGGCGTTGCCACAGCGCCATTGACGGCCGAAGCGCCAGGCGCGGCCGCTGGCACGCCAGCGGCGCCCACGCAAAAGGAATCGACCACCAATTATGAAGTCGACAAGACCGTGCGCTATGAACAGAAATCGATGGGCGGCTTGCGCCGGCTGTCGGTGGCCGTGGTCGTCAACTACCGCCGCAGCTTCGACAAGGATGGCAAGGTCACGGTGACGCCGATTTCGCCAGCCGAAATGGTGCAGATCAACAACCTCGTCAAAGAGGCCATGGGTTACAACAAGGAACGCGGCGACAGCTTCAGCGTGGCCAATTCGCCATTTGACGGCATCGAGCGCGCGCCCGAAGGCAAGCTGGAGTGGTGGCGCGATCCGGCTAACTTGCCGCTGGCCAAGGAATTGGCGAAGTTCCTGATCACCGCCCTGATCTTGCTGTATCTTTTCATCAAGATCGTGCGGCCTATGCTGCGCCCTGTGATGCGCAAGATCGACGATTTCGGCGCCCCGCCGCCGGTGGTCGAACCGGCGCTGGCCAAGCCCGGCGAAGAAAACGAGATCCTGCTCAGCGAAGCAGAGCTGGAAGAACTGGAAGAAGATACGGCCCGCGGCTACCGCGAAAACCTGGCGATGGCCAGGAAACTGGCGCAGGAAGATCCACGGGTCGTGGCCAACGTGATCAAAGCATGGGTAGGTAATAATGACTGAATCAACGGGACTGCAAAAAGCGGCCATCCTGATGCTGGCCCTGGGCGAGAGCGAAGCGGCCGAGGTAATGAAATTTCTGGGCCCGCGCGAAGTGCTCAAACTGGGCGCGGCCATGGCCACCATGAAGGCTATCGCCCACGAACAGGTGGTCGAGGTGCTCGACGACTTCCGTTCGCAGACCGAACTCAATTCCACCGTCGGCCTCGATTCGGACGAATATATCCGCCAGGTGCTGACCAAGGCGCTGGGCGACGACAAGGCTTCCGTGCTGCTGTCGCGCATCCTGGGCGGCAAGGATGCGTCCGGCATCGAATCGCTGAAATGGATGGATTCGCAATCGGTATCCGAGCTGATCCGCAACGAACACCCGCAAATCATCGCCACCATTTTGGTCCATCTGGAGCGCGACCAGGCTTGCGAAATCCTCGGCCACTTCACTGACCGCTTGCGCAATGACGTGGTGCTGCGCATCGCCACCCTGGACGGGGTACAGCCAGCGGCCTTGCGCGAATTGAATGACGTGCTGACGAAATTGCTGTCGGGCAATGAAAACATCAAGAAATCGTCGCTGGGCGGCGTGCGCGCGGCGGCCGAGATTCTCAACTTCATGAGCGGCGAGCAAGAAGGTTCGGTAATGGACAACATCAAGAACTACGACAACGACATGGCGCAAAAGATCATGGACGAAATGTTCGTGTTCGACAACCTGATCGATATCGACGACCGCGGCATCCAGCTACTGCTGCGCGAAGTGCAGTCGGAAATGCTGATCATCGCCCTGAAAGGCGCGTCGCAAGAGCTGCGCGACAAGATTTTCAAGAATATGTCGCAGCGGGCCGGCGAAATGATGCGCGAAGACCTGGAGTCGAAAGGCCCTGTGCGCCTGTCGGAAGTGGAGTCGCAGCAGAAACAGATACTGCAAATCGTGCGCCGCCTGGCGGACGAAGGGCAGATAGTACTGGGTGGAAAAGGCGAGGATTCGTTTGTCTAACTTTATTCCCAAAGAGCAACAAACAGCGTACCAGCGCTGGGAGATGACGTCGTTCGGCGACGATCGTCCCAGCGTGGTGGCCGCGCGCAAGCTGCTCGAACCAGATCCGGTAGAAATCGACGCCTACGCCGAGCTGCAGGCAGAAGAACAGGCCGAAGCATTGGTCGCCCCCACCCAGGAAGAAATAGACGCCATCCGCGAACAGGCGCGGACCAGCGCTTTCGAGGAAGGCCGCGCCGCCGGTTATGCCGAGGGCCATGCGGCCGGGCATGCCGATGGCCATGCGCAAGCGTATGCGGAAGGCAAGCAAGCCTCGGCGGTGGAACTGGCGCATTTGCAAACCATCGCTGTCGAGTTCGGCAGCGCCGTCGGCAATGCCGACGAATTGATCGCCAACGATGTGATGGAACTGGCCTTGCAACTGGCCAAGGGCATGCTGAAAACCGCCCTGCCCGTGCGCCCTGAACTGATGTTGCCGCTGGTGCGCGAAGCCATCGAATATTTACCCGTCTTGCAACAACCTGCCCTCTTGATGCTCAATCCTGACGATGCGCAAGTCGTGCGCGACGGCATCGGCGATGAAATCGACAAGGGCGGCTGGCGCATCATCGAAGACCCGACGGTTGAACGCGGCGGCTGCAAGATCGATACGGCCAGCAACCAGATCGATGCGCAGACGTCCACCCGCTGGCAGCGCCTGACGCATGCGCTGGGCAAAGACCTGGACTGGCTGGCGCCGTGAGCGAGCAGGCGCCCACCTCCGCCAGCAAGCATGCGGCGCACTGGCGCGCCTACCTGCACGACTGCGCGGCCGTAGTCGGCTTCGTGGAACCCATGCAAGTTTCGGGCAGGGTCACGCGCGTGGCCGGCCTGGTGATGGAAGCGGTGGGTTTGCGCCTGGCCGTGGGCGCCGCCTGTACCGTGCCGCTGCCCAACGGCGGCCGGGTCGAGGCGGAAGTGGTCGGTTTCGAAGGCGAGCGCCTGTTTTTGATGCCGCAAAGCGACGTCGAAGGCATCGTGCCCGGCACGCGTGTGTTTTCCGTCGAACCGGCGATTCCCCGCCCCGGCAGCGTGGCGCACCCGCGCCGCCGCCCCAGCGACCGCGCGCGCCACTTGCCGGTCGGGCCGCAACTGCTGGGCCGCGTGCTCGATGGCGCGGGCCGCCCGCTAGACCAGCTGGGGCCGCTGCACACGGTCGATAGCGCTCCCATCAATGTGCGCCCCGCCAATCCGCTGGGCCGCGCACCCATCGTCGATACCCTGGACGTGGGCGTGCGCTCGATCAACGCCATGCTGACCGTGGGCCGTGGCCAGCGCATGGGCTTGTTTGCCGGTTCCGGTGTCGGTAAAAGCGTGCTGCTGGGCATGATGGCCCGCTACACGGAGGCGGACGTGATCGTGGTCGGCCTGATCGGCGAACGGGGCCGCGAAGTAAAAGAATTCATCGAGCAAATCCTGGGGCCGGAAGGCCTGGCCCGCTCGGTGGTGGTGGCCGCGCCGGCCGATACGCCGCCGCTGATGCGCTTGCAAGGCGCGGCGTACGCGACGGCGATAGCCGAATATTTCCGCGACCAGGGCCAGAACGTGCTGCTGATCATGGATTCGCTGACCCGCTACGCCATGGCCCAGCGTGAAATCGCGCTGGCCATCGGCGAGCCGCCTGCCACCAAGGGTTATCCACCATCCGTGTTTGCCAAGCTGCCCGTGCTGGTGGAGCGGGCCGGCAATGGCGAAGAAGGCGGCGGCTCCATCACCGCTTTTTATACCGTGCTGACCGAGGGTGACGACCAGCAAGATCCGATCGCCGACTCGGCACGGGCGATTCTGGATGGCCATATCGTGCTCAACCGTCGCCTGGCCGAGGCCGGCCACTACCCCGCTATCGATATAGAACAATCGATCTCGCGCGCGGCCCACTCGATCACCACGCCTGAACACCAGCAGCGGGCGCGGCGTCTGAAGCAATTGTATTCGCGCTACGAGCGCAGCCGCGACCTGATCAGCGTGGGCGCCTACAGTGCCGGCACCGACCCGGTACTGGACCAGGCCATCGCCCTGCACGAAAGAATTGAAGCCTTTTTGCAACAGCAAATTACCGAGCGTGTCAGCATGGACGAGAGCTTGGGGCAACTTACCGCTCTATTCGAGTGATCAAGCGGAGCATGCCGGGAATATAATTCATCATGGCCTCTCCCTCCCAATTAGCGACCCTGATCGACCTTGCCCAGCGCGAGACAGACGATTGCGCCAAGCGCCTGGGCGCAGCCCTGAAAGCGCTCGACGATTGCAAGGAAAAGCTGGAGATGCTGTCCGGCTACCGCGATGACTATGCGCAACGTTTTGAGGCCAGCATGGCGAATGGCATCACGCCCATGGCCTACCGCAACTTCCAGGCCTTCATGCATAAGCTCGACAGCGCCATCCTGGGCCAGCAGCAAGTCGTCAACCACGCGCAGGCGCGCAGCGAGGCGGAAAAAGTGCGCTGGCAAGACGCCGAACGCAAGCGCATGTCCTACACCACGCTGGACAAGCGGGCCCAGGAACAGGCGCTGAAGCTGGAAAGCAAGCGCGACCAGAAGGCAATGGATGAGCACGCCGCCAGACAAGCCTACTATAAACGCTAAAAACAGACGCTCATCACCGCTCAAGCATTAAGGCAAGATCATGCAAACCCAGCCGACACCGATTTCACAGATAGTATCGCCCAACGCCACGCCTGGCCCGGCCAACCGCAGCTTGCCGCCGGCCGCCGATGGCGATTTCCAGCGCGCCCTGGATAGGCAGATAGAACAACGCCAGCTGAACAGCAATGCGGCGCAGGCACAGGCTGCAGCGCCGGCGCCCCGCAACCTCCCGCCACAGCAGGCACCGCAGCCACCGCAGGCAGCGCAGCCGCAACAGGCTCAGCAGAGTCAAACGCCGCAGCCGGCCGGCAAGGCGCCGGCAGCCGATGCCGCACCGGCAGAGCAAGCGGCACAGCCGGCGACAGAGGCAGCAACGCAGACCAAGGACGGCGCCGAGACAGAGACAGTCGCAGCGAGCGTCGCGACGCCTGCACTGCCGCCTGAAGATCCCGCCGCCGCCATGCTGGCCCTGGTGGGCAGCATCAAGCTGGCCATGCAGCAACCGGCAGCGGCCAGCAAAACCGTCGCCGATACGCCGGGCAGCGCCTTGACGGGCAAAAGTGAGGGCAAAGCGGTCACGGCGGCGCAATTGCTCGCCAGCGGCAAGGTAGCGGTCGATGCAGGGCGAGGCGTCAGCAAGGGTGCGGCCCCGGCCGGCGACTTTGCCGACAGCCTGGAGCAGGCGCAAGGCAAGGCTGCCGCCGCGCTGCAAGGTAGCAGCGTACAGGCAGGAAAAGCCGATGCCGGCAAGCTGGCTATCGATCTGCAAGTGGCGGCCACGGCTAAAAACGCCGCCCCGCTGGCCGAACCGCTGCTGAAGGAAGCGCCCACCGATATCGGCAAACTGGCGGCGCAGCTGCAGCCAGCCGCGCTGCAACAGGCGGCCGCCGCAGCCGCCGTGCCGGCCGACAAGCTGGCAGGACGGGTGGGCACGCCCGCCTGGGACCAGCAACTGGGACAGAAAGTCGTCTGGATGGCGGCCGGCGGCGACCAGAGCGCTACATTGACCCTGAATCCACCGGACCTGGGCCCGCTGAAAGTGGTGTTGACCGTCACCAACGACCAGGCCAACGCCGCCTTCATGTCGGCCCAGCCCGAAGTACGCCAGGCGCTGGAAGCGGCCATGCCCCGCTTGCGCGAAATGATGAGCGAAGCAGGGATTGCGTTTGGCAACGCCACCGTTTCGGCCGGCACGCAGGAACAGCAGAACCAGGGCAACCGTGACATGGCCTCCGATGGCCGCCGTGGCGGCCATGGCAATGGCAGCTCGGACAGCAAGGTGACGGGCGGCGAAATCGCGATTGCCGCAGCCACTGGCAGCCGGGGCCGCGCCTCCTTGAGCGCCGTCGATACCTTTGCCTGAGCTAAAACCGCCAGCCGCTGGCCGCTGGCGGACCCTGGTTTCGAATTTTTCATGCAGAAACATCGAGTTGAGCGCGCTTAGGCCCTCTTTTCAACGCATCCTTCTGCGCAGAATTTGCCGATAATGACATAATGGCGTCGTGATCCACTTCCATGCACTCGAGTACCATTGAAAGCAAATCCAAAAATGAAAGCAGATCCGAAAGCAGATGCAAGCCTGGCACCGGCTGGCGCGTCAAAAAAGAAGCTTCTGATCATCGTGCTGGCCTCGGTACTGCTGGCCGGCGGCATAGGTGGCGGTGCGGCCTGGTATTTCCTGCATGGCAAGGCTGACAAGGAAGATGGCGCACCGGCCAAGAAAAAAGTGTCCAAGGCCGGCCCGCCCGTTTTCGTGCCCATCGATTCATTTACCGTGAACTTGCAGCCGGAAAATGGCGAGCAATACCTGCAGATCGCTTTTACGCTGCAAGTGCCTAATCCGGAAGAGATGGATAACATCAAGCTGAACATGCCCAAGGTGCGCAGCCGCTTGCTGTTGCTGCTGTCGGGCAAAAAAGCCTCGGAACTCAATACCGTGGAAGGCAAGCAGCAACTGGCGGCAGAAATCATTGCCCAAGTGAACCAGCCCTTCGTGGACAAAGGGCCAGAGCAAGAAGTATCAGACGTCTTATTCACCGCATTCATCATTCAATAAGCAGCCATGGCCGATAATTTCCTCTCCCAGGAAGAAGTCGATGCCCTACTCAAGGGCGTCAACGGAGACCAGGACGACGCGCAGGCGCCGGAAGACGTCACGGGAGTTCGTACCTACAACCTGGCAACCCAGGAGCGCATCGTGCGCGGCCGGATGCCTACGCTGGAGATTATCAACGAGCGTTTCGCACGGCTATTGCGCGTGGGCCTGTTCAACTTCCTGCGCCGTAGCGCCGAAGTGTCGGTCGGTTCCGTGCGGGTATCGAAATACAGCGAATTCATCCGCAACCTGGTGGTGCCCACCAATTTGAACCTGGTGCACATGAAGCCGCTGCGCGGCACGGCCCTGATGGTGTTCGATCCGGGCCTGGTGTTCTTGCTGGTCGACAATCTGTTCGGCGGCGATGGCCGTTTCCACACGCGCGTCGAGGGACGCGACTTTACGCAAACCGAGCAGCGCATCATCTTGCGCATCCTCGACATCGTGTTCGAAGCCTATACCAAGTCGTGGGAGCCGGTCTTCCCCGTCGAGTTCGAATATATTCGTTCTGAAATGAACACGCAGTTCGCCAACATCGCCACGCCGAACGAGGTGGTGGTGGCCTCGACCTTCACGGTGGAGCTGGGCTCGGTGTCGGGCCAGATCCACTTCTGCATGCCATATTCGATGATCGAGCCTATCCGCGATTCGCTCACCTCGAGCCTGCAGGGCGAGGCGCTGGAAGTGGACAAGCGCTGGATCCGCTTGATGACGCAGCAGATCCAGATCGCCGAAGTGGAACTGGTGGCGTCATTGGGCACGGCGCGCGTCTCGTTCGACGAAATCCTGAACATGAAGGTGGGCGACATCATTCCGCTCAATATCCCCGAACTGATCGCCGCTACCGTCGACGGCGTGCCCGTGATGGATTGCACTTACGGGGTATTGAACGGACAATATGCATTGAAGGTCGAGAAATTGCTCGCCAATGCCGATAACATCAAATAAGCAGCAGACGTAAAAAACAGGAGAGTGACATGTCCGACAACCAAGACGATCAAAGCCTAGACGACGACTGGGGCGCGGCCATTGCCGAGCAAGCCAAGGCGGAAGCCGAAGCCTTGCAAAATCAGGCCGCCAATACCGCCAGCGCGGCCAGCGCCGCCGTATTCAAGGACTTTTCCAAGCAAGCCTCGAAGTCCGAGACGCATAACGATATCGATTTCATCCTCGATATTCCGGTGCAACTGACCGTGGAACTGGGCCGCACCAAGATCGCCATCAAGAACTTGCTGCAACTGGCACAAGGTTCCGTGGTGGAACTCGACGGCCTGGCCGGCGAACCGATGGACGTGCTGGTCAACGGCTGCCTGATCGCCCAGGGCGAAGTGGTGGTGGTGAACGACAAGTTCGGCATCCGCCTGACCGACATCATCACGCCGTCCGAACGCATCCGAAAACTGAATAAATGAAGCCTGGCCTGTTGATTTCTACCGTGCTGCTGCCGCTGGCGGCCGCATGTTCCATCGCCCATGCTGCGCCTGCCCCTGCTCCTGCGGCCACGCCGGCAGCTGCCGAAACTGCCGCCGCCTCGATCAGCGCCAGCGCCCCTGAAGCCGCCGCTGCGACAGCGCCTGAAGCGAGCACACCAGTTGTTGCAGCAGCGCCCCTGCCCGCCATGCCGGCCGGCCCGCCGATGACGCTGGCGGCGCCCGCCAGTTCGGCCGGCAGCTTGCTGCAAACCATCTTCGCCCTGATCTTCGTGCTGGCCCTGCTGATGGGCCTGGCCTGGTTCATGAAACGCTACGGCGCCAAAGCCATGGGCAGCAATGCCAAGATGCGCGTCGTCAGTTCGCTCAGCCTGGGCGGACGCGAGCGCGTGGTGCTGATCGAAGTGGCCGACCAGTGGATCGTCGTCGGCGCTTCGCCAGGGCGCGTCAATGCGCTGGCTACCCTGCCCCGCCAGGAAGGCGATTTGCCCCAGCTGGCAGCCGCACAAAATGGCCCGGCCGCAGCCAGTTTTTCCGAATGGCTGAAGCAGACCATCGAAAAGCGCAATGGGAAATAAGCAGACGATGGCCTCGAACACCGTACAAAAACGTCATTGGATGATGTGGCTGCTGGCAGGCGCTGCCTTGGCCTTGCCGCTGTGGGCGCTGGCCGAACCGGGCATCCCGGCGTTCAGCAGCACGCCGGCGCCGGGCGGCGGCCAGAATTATTCGCTGCCGGTGCAGACGCTCATCCTGATGACGTCGCTCACCTTTTTACCGGCCGCCCTGCTGATGATGACCTGCTTTACGCGCATCATCATCGTGCTGTCCCTGCTGCGCCAGGCCATCGGCACGCAATCGGCGCCGCCCAACCAGGTGATGGTGGGCCTGGCCCTGTTCCTCACCCTGTTCGTGATGGGCCCCGTGTTCGACAAGATTTATACGGACGCTTATTTGCCCTACCAGGAAAACAAGATCAGCATGCAGACGGCGCTCGACAAGGGCGTCGATCCGCTGAAAACCTTTATGCTCAAGCAGACGCGCCAGACTGACTTGGCGCTGTTCGCCAAGATGTCGCGCTCGCCCGCCCTGCAAGGCCCGGAAGACGTGCCGCTGCGCATACTGGTGCCTGCCTTTGTAACCAGCGAATTGAAGACGGCGTTCCAGATCGGCTTTGCGATTTTCATACCCTTTTTGATTATCGACATGGTGGTAGCCAGCGTGCTGATGTCGATGGGCATGATGATGATGTCGCCGGCGACCATTTCGCTGCCGTTCAAGCTGATGCTGTTCGTGCTGGTCGATGGCTGGCAGCTGCTGCTGGGTTCCCTGTCGCAAAGTTTTTACTAGGGGACATGAAATGACACCCGAAAGCGTCATGACGATGGGCCGCCAGGCCATGGAAATCACCCTGATGGTGGCCGCGCCCATGCTGCTGGTGGCCCTGATTATCGGTTTGCTGGTGAGTATTTTCCAGGCGGCCACGCAGATCAACGAAGCGACCCTGTCCTTCATCCCCAAGCTGGTCGGCATCTTCATCGCCATGATCGTGGCAGGTCCGTGGATGCTGTCCGTGCTGGTCGACTACATGCGCCAGATACTGTCCGGCATCCCCAGTCTGGTGGGCTAGCTTGCCGCAACAGCCGCCAGCATGTTGACCTTATCGAGCATCGAACTCAATACCTGGATCGCAGCACTGCTGTGGCCGCTTAGCCGCATCCTCGGCTTGCTGGCGGCCGCCCCGCTGTTTGGCAACGCGGCCGTGCCCATCACCGTGAAAGTCTCGCTGGGCGCGCTGCTGGCCATGATCATCGCCCCCACCGTGCCCGCCCTGCCCGCCACCGACCCGATGTCGCTGGCAGGTTTATTGATACTCACGCAGGAAATGCTGGTGGGCCTGGCGATGGGCTTTACCGTCCGCATCGTGTTTTCCTCCATCGAAATGGCGGGCGAGATCAGCAGCCTGACGATGGGCCTGGGCTTTGCTTCCTTCTTCGATCCGCAAACCAAGGGCCGCTCGTCGGCCATCAGCCAGTTTCTGGTGATGCTGGCCACCCTGATGTTTTTGACCATCAACGGCCACCTGGTCTTGCTGGCGGCGCTGGCCGAAAGCTTCGTCAGCCTGCCGATTTCCGCCTCGCCCATCAGCGGCGGCGGTTTCCAGCAATTGGCACTCTGGGGCGGAGAAATCTTCCGCACCGGCTTGCAGATCGCCTTGCCCGTGGTCGCCGCCCTGCTGCTGACCAACGTGGCGCTGGGCATCCTGACGCGCGCCGCGCCGCAGCTCAATATCTTCGGTATCGGTTTCCCCGTGACACTGGGCGTCGGCTTGCTGGTAATCGGCATGGTGCTGCCGTATCTGTCCACGCCATTCCAGAACATGTTTATGCGCGGCATAGAAACGGTAAGGCTGCTGCCGCGCAGCTTCGCCACCCGCGAGCGCCCGCCACCGCCCTTGCCACCCAATCCGCTGCGCCCGGCTCCGCCGAAGCCAGCCACGCCCTGAGTCGTTGAGCCAGGATTAAAACCTGCCAACGCATGGCGCAGCGCTAGCTGCCTGAGCGCCAGCGCCGCACATCGACATGCAGCTGCCATTGCTGGTATTTCACCAGATAGCGCAGCCCCACCAGGGCCGCCGCCACGCCAGAGACGGCAGCGATGCCCAACGCCCAGCGGGGACCGAAGGTGTCGGCCACCCAGCCCACGATGGGGGCGCCGAGCGGCGTGCCACCGGCCATGATCGCCAGCAATATCGCCATCACCCGGCCCCGCATGGCGGGCGTGGTGGACAATTGCACGCTGCTGTTGACGCTGGTGGTGAAAGTTTGCGCGGCAATGCCAACCGGCACCAGCAACAAACCGAACAGCCAGTAATTGGGCATCAGGGCGGCCAGCGCACAGCCCACGCCGAACAGGGCGGCGGCGCCCAGCAGCAGCGGCATGCGCGGCTGCGCGCGGCCAGCCGCCATCAAGGCGCCTGCCACCGAACCGCAAGCCATGATGGAACTGAGCAAGCCATACTGGCCCGGCCCTGCATGGAAGGCGGTGACCGACATGGTCGACAGGAAGATGGGGAAATTCAAGCCGAAGGTGCCGATCAGGAACAGCATCAGCAAGATGGCCATCAGGTCCGGCCGCTGGCGTACATAACGGAAACCTTCGCCCAGGCTGGCCCTGGTCGCGGCGATGCGGGGTGCGCGGCGCAGCAATTGCACGCGCAGCAGCAACAGTGAAGCGATCACGGCGGCGAACGAGGCCGCATTGATGATGAAGACCCAGCCGCTGCCCACGCTGCTGATCAGCAAACCTGCCACGGCCGGGCCCAGCATGCGCGCCGCATTGAAGGAGGTGGAATTGAGCGCCACCGCATTCGTCAGATCTTCTTCTCCGACAATTTCAGAGACAAAGGTCTGGCGCACGGGCGAATCGAAGGCTGTCACGCAGCCCAGCAGGAAAGCAAACACATACACTTGCCACAGTTGCACGGCGCCGCTGATGCACAGCAGGCCCAATCCCAGCGCCAACAAGCCCATGGCCGCCTGCGTGCACAGCAGCAGCTTGCGCCGGTCCAGCAAGTCGGCCGCCATGCCCGTCAAGGGCAACAGCAATAATTGCGGGCCGAACTGCAAGGCCATGACGATGCCGACGGCGCTGGCGTTGTGGTGCGTCAGTTCGCTCAGCACCAGCCAATCTTGCGCCGTGCGCTGCATCCAGGTGCCGACATTGGACACCAGGGCGCCACCGGCCCAGATACGGTAATTGGGATTGCTTAGCGAACGGAAAGTATTGCGCATCTGCCTGGGGGGACTCCTTGCCGGGGTAAATTTGTTTAGCGGCGCCTCATTGCGCCAAACGTTTTAACAGTTCGATAGCCCTGTTCAATTCAGTGATCTCGTCTGCCGTCAACCGGCTTTCGATGTTGTGCGCCAGCCAGTCTTCGCGCGCGGCGCGGCTTTCCCGTATCCAGGCGCGGCAGGTATCGGTCAGCGACCAGATCGTTTGCCGGCCATCTTGCGGGTCGGGCGACCCCGTCACCATCTGCGCCTCGCTCAAGGCCAGCACGATGGCGCTCATCGATTGCGGCCGCATGCCGTCGGCGCGCGCCAGGCTGCTGACGGTGGCCGGGCCATCGCGCTCCAGCCAGCCCAATACCGATGCCTGCGACATGCTGATGTCGCCCATATGCCCTTCTTCACGCAGGCGGCGGCGCAGCTTGCCGACCAGGATGCGCAATTCGCTGGCCAGCTGCAGCACCTGCTCGTGTTTCTGTTCGTCGTTGTTGGAATGCATGGGGAAAGCCGGATGATTCGATAGGCGCTACTGTAACAGGTATACAGGTAGCCTGCACAGTTTGCCTGTATAGATTGCTTGAAAATCAAGAGTCCAGACGCAAAAAAGCCGGGGCCGGAGATCATCTCCGAGCCCCGGCTTGCCGGTAGTGCCCAGCGCCTGAGCGCTAGCTGATGTAGTTGAACAGCGACAGACCCGACATGGCCGTAAACGTTTTTTGCGCCGCCTGCAACGTCGTTTGTTGCTGGCTGAACTGGGAAATGGCTTTCACCACGTCCAGGTCCTGCAAGCCCGACAAAGTGCTGGCGTATTGCAGATCGAGATCATCGCCCGCGCTGTCTAGCGTGTCGAGTTCCTTCAGGCGCGAACCGACTTCGGCACGCACCGACAGCACATTGTCGTAGGCGGTGTCGAGGGTGTTGTGGGCTGCGTTCAGTGCACCCGTCAGCCGCGCCTGGCCTGCCTCGCCGCTGGCCGGCTGGTTGAGCGCGCCGATCAGATTGGTCAGGGTGGTAAAGATCGATTCCTTGCCGCTGGGCGCCAGGGTGAACTTGTCCTGGTCGGCCGGTTTGCCCGAGATCGATACTTGCTGGCCGTCAAAATTGATGGCGTCGCCCGCCTTGTAAGCCACTGGCACGGCCGGGTTCGGTATCGTCTGGCCCAGAGTCACATCGGTCACGGTGTAGGTCGTCACGGCGTCGGTGCCCGTGCCCGTGACCTGGAAATCGATGGAATATTTATGGCCCGTCAACTTGGTCGGGTCCGTCACGGTGCCGCCGGAAATGATGCCGGCGCCGCCACGCGTGAAGTTGCCGGTGTCGGCCGCCGTGGTGAACTTGCCATTGCCCGTCAAATTATTTTCAAACACGGCTGCGCCCGAATCGCTGGTCGGCAGATAGCGCGAGGAACCCACCTGCAATTGGCGCTGGCCCTGGTCGCCGACATAGATCGCGCCGGCGGCGGTCTGGCTGAAAGGCTGGGTGCTCGACTTGTAGCCGCCGAACAGATAACCGCCGGCATTGTCCGATGTGTTGGCGATGCCCATCAAATCGGTCAGCCGTCCTTGCAGTTCGGTCGCCAGGCTTTGGCGGTCGACATCCTTGAGAGCAGGATTACCGGCCTTGACCACCAGTTCCTGCACGTCGGCAATCAGCGAAGTGGTACTGCCCAGCGCCAGGTCTTCCTGGGACAGGAAATTCTTGGCGTTCGAGCGGTTCGTGACAAACTGGGTATTGATCGATTGCGACTGCGTCACTTCCAGCGCGCGCGCCGAGGCGATCGGATCATCGGCCGGCGTCAGGTTGCGGCGGTTGGCCGACAATTGCATCTGCGTGCGGTTCAGCGCACCCTGCAAGGTGTTCAGCTGTGAGCTGCCCGCGTCATAAATCATCCTGGTACTGATACGCATGCTGTCCCTCCTGGTGGCGGCGGCCTCTCGGGCCACCGCGCAAATAATTAACGTGCGATACCGATCACGACGTCGAACAGGGTGCTGGCGATTTGCATCACCTTGCCGCACGCCTGATACGCTTGCTGGTAACGCAGCAGGTTGGCCGCCTCTTCATCGAGGTTGACGCCCGATACGGATTGCTGCTGGGTGGTATTTTGTTGCAACAAGGCCATGCTGGCCAGGCCGCTCACTTGCACTTCGCGCGTTTTGTTCCCCACATAGCTGACCGTTTGCGCATAAGACCCCTGGAAGGTGGCTTTGCCGCCATCGAGAATATTCTTGGTTTGCAAGCTGGCCAGCGCGGCCGCGTTGCGGTTGTCGCCCACGCCGCCCGAGTTCGGCGCGATGGTAAAGGTATCGCCCTGCGCCGGCGCGCCCGTCATGCTGATGTTGACGCCGCCAAAATTGAAGCTGTCGCCTTCCTTGTACGGAATATTTGCCGTGCCGGCCGGATACGTGGTGCTGGCGCCATCGAGGCCCTTGACGGTCACGGCCTGGCCGGCCGGAAAGCCTGACAGCGCGCCGCTAGTCTTGTCGTACGTCAAGGTTACCGTGCTGCTCAGTGCATTGCCGGGATTCAGATAAGCACTATCCACGCTACCTGGGCTGAGCTTGGCATTACCCGTGTTGGCCACCGGCGCGCTCGTGGTGATCGGCGAACCCGCGGCCAGCTTGTTGACATCGGTCGTCAGCACGGCCAGGCCGGAGGCGCCGTTGGCGGTCGGCTTGATCACATAGTTATCGCCCTCGGTCGCCGTGCCGGAGATGGAGAAATCCACGCCGTCGATGGTTTGCGGCTTGGTTTGCGGATACGGATTGATGATGGTGTGCGCGCCATCGCTCTGGCGGGTCACCACATAATTGCTGCCGTCAAACTTCAGGCTGTAATCACTGGCCGTCAGCTGGGTCGGATCGCTGACCTTGGCCGACAGCACGGTGGTGCTCGACGAGCTGTTGCGGCGATCGGCGCCGATGACAGGGTCCGGCACCTTGAAAAAGTCCGTGCCCATGGCGCCATTCAAGTCCTGGCCCAGCTTGTGCTGGTCGTTGAAGGTAGTGGCCAGCGCAATGGCGACCTTGCCCAGGGAATTTTGCACGGTGTCCAAGGTTTCGCTACGGAAATCCAGCAAGCCGCCCAGGGAGCCGCCGGTGAGTGAATTTTTCGGCAACACCGTCACCGTGCTGCCCGTGACATAACCCACTTCGACACGGCTCGGATCGGTCAGCGATGGCGTGGCCGCCAGTTCGAAGTTACGGTCGCCCACCACCAGCGGCTGGCCCGAACCGATGGAGACGGTGATCGTGTTATTGGAACCCGGCTGCGAGGTGGTCTTGACGTATTTGTTCAGCTCGGCGACCAGCTGGTCGCGCTGATCCAGCAAGTCGTTGGGCTGGTTGCTGGCGTTGGTCGTCAATTGCGAGATCGAGCTATTGAGCGCCGCGATCTGCTTGGCATAGGAATTGATCACCGTCACGTTAGAGGTGATCTGGGAATTGACGCCATCGCCGATTTCCGTCAGGCGACCGCTGAGGCTCTGGAAACGCGCGGCCAGCGAATTGGCGCTCGACAACAAGGCCTGGCGCGACGCCACGGAGGTGGGATTGGAACTGAAATCCTGCACGCCCTTGAAAAAATCCTGCAAGGCCGGCGACAGGCCGGCCGTGGTATCGGCCATCAGGTTATCGATCTGGCTGATCTGCGTGTAATACGCGTCGAAGGAACTGGTGGTGGCTTGCGCGCTATTGACCTGGGTCGACATGAAACTGTCGTACTGGCGCTTGATCTGCGACACTTCGGTACCCGTACCAACAAAACCATAACCGGCGTTATTGGCCTGCGAGGTCTGCTGCAGCACGACCTGGCGGTTGTAGCCGTCCACATTGGCATTGGTAATGTTATGCCCAGTCGTGGCCAGGCCCACCTGCGCTGCAAGCAAACCGCTTTTGCCGATACTGAGTAGATTCGAAGTCATGATGTCTTATAAGTTCCTGTCCAGATTATTTACGGCACGCAGCGCGAAAACTTGAAAAATCAGCCGTGCTTTGGCAAGCAGGCAGTGCCCGGAGGGACTTAACCCACCAGGGAATGCTTGATAATTTTTGTCAATTTGGCAGCATAATTAGGATCGGTCGCATAACCGGCTTTTTGCAGGCCCTGCGCGAAACTGGCAGCGTCACCGGCGCTGGCCAGCACTTTTTCATAGCGTTTGTTGCCAGTAATCAACTGTGCATAATCCTTGAAGCTATCGGCGTAGCTGTCATAGGCGCGGAAATTTTCCACCCTGGTCTGCGGCTTGCCATTCACATATTCGGTGGTGACGGCTTGCGTGACCTTGCCTTTCCAGTCGGCGCTGGCCTTGATGCCGAACAGGTTGTGGCTGCTGCTGCCGTCGCGGCCGATGATTTCGCGCTTGCCCCAGCCTGTTTCCAGCGCTGCCTGGCCCAGCATGAACTTGGCCGGGATACCGGTGGCGCGGCTGGCTTCTTCCGCATGGGCGCCCAGTTTTTCCTGGAAGGCGCGCACGTGCGGCGCTTGCGTGGCGCTGGTTTTAGCGTTTGTATTGCTCGTGGCGCCATCGCTGACGGCGTTCTGCTGCTGGCGGAAGGCGGCCAGCGCCTGCGCCATGCTCGAAGAACGGGGCGATGGCACTTCCGTAGGGTCGGTAGCGAGCGGCTGGCTGGCCGACAACTGACGCAGCAGCGCGTCGGCCAGGCCGGTGCCGCGCTTGGCCAGGCTCTGGCTGGTTTGCTGGTCCAGCATGGAGGTGTACATCTTGCTTTGCTGGCTATCCATGATGCCGTCTTGCGGCGTGGCGTCGCGCATGGTTTTCATCATCATATTGATGAACATGGCTTCAAACTGCGTGGCCGCTTCTTTCAAGGCGCCAGGATCTTGCGCCTTGGCGGACTGGCGCAAGCCATCCATGCCCTTGACGTCGTAGGCAGCGTTATTGTTGAGGTCGGTTTGGCTGATCATGGCGCCCCCATCAAATGATTTCAAGTTCGGCGCGCAGCGAACCTGCCGCCTTCATCGCCTGCAAGATGGCCAGCAGGTCTTGCGGTGAAGCACCAATCGCATTGAGCGCCTTGACCACGTCGGACAGCGAGGCGCCGCCCTTGACCATGATGACCTTGCCCGGATCCGACTTGATATCGATCTGGGAAGTCTGCGTGACCACCGTGCGCCCACCCGACAGCGGCGGCGGCTGGCTCACTTGCGGCTCGGTATTGATGGTGACAGACAAGTTGCCGTGCGAAATAGCGCAAGTATCCAGGGTCACCGACTGGTTCATCACCACCGAACCGGTGCGCGCGTTCAAAATCACCTTGGCGGCCAGCCTGGCCGGATTGACTTCGATATTTTCCAGCTGGCCCAGGAAAGTCACGCGCTGATCGCTATTGCCGGGCGAGCGCACCTGGATCACGCGGCCGTCGAGCGCGGCAGCCGTGCCGGGACCGTAACGGCTGTTGATGGCATCCACCACGCGGCTGGCGGTAGAAAAATCGGTGGCGTTCAGTTCCAATCGCACCATATCGTTGGCGCCCAGCACTGATGGCACGCTACGCTCGACGGTGGCGCCGCCCGAGATGCGCCCCACGCTCAAGTGGTTCACGACCACCGAACTGCCAGGGGCCTGGGCGCCTACGCCGCTCACCAGCACATTGCCCTGCGCCATGCCATACACCTGGCCATCGGCGCCCTTGAGCGGCGTCATCAGCAAAGTGCCGCCGCGCAAGCTCTTGGCATTGCCCATCGACGAGACCGTCACATCGAGCAACTGACCCGGCTGGGCAAACGCGGGCAAGGCCGTCGTCACCATCACGGCAGCGACGTTTTTCAATTGCAAACTGGTGCCTTGCGGCATGTTGATGCCTTGCTGCTGCAGCATGGCCGCGATGCTCTGGATGGTAAACGGGGTTTGCGTGGTCTGGTCGCCGCTGCCGTCGAGGCCGACGACCAGGCCATAGCCCATCAATTGGTTTTGCCGCACGCCGGCGATGCTGGCCAGGTCTTTCAGGCGCTCGGCATGGGCCAGCGGCGCCAGCATGGCGACAGCCAAGCCGCAGGTGGCGAGCAAACGGGATAAGGTCAGGGTCGCCATGATCAGAATGGCATCAGGCTGAGGAAGAAACGCGAAAACATCGACGACAGTTCGGCCCGGTCGATCTGGCTATTGGTGCGGTATTCCACACGCGCGTCGGCCACCTGGGTCGATGGCACGACGTTGCCGATGCCGATGGTGTCGGGATTGACCATGCCCGAGAAGCGGATGAATTCCGTGCCCTTGTTCATGGCGATCTGTTTTTCGCCGGCCACGATCAAGTTACCGTTAGGCAATTCTTCGATGACCGTCACGCCGATGGTGCCGGAAAAAGTATTGCTGGCCGACTGGTTGTCGCCATCGGCAAACTTGGTCGAGCCATTGGCCGACACGGTGCCGCCCAAGCGGCCCTGGGCAAAGCCTGGCGTGCTGAAGCCCACGCTGCCGCTCTTGTTGCCCGAACTGGCGCCGGCCTTGACGGCATTGGTGCGTTCGGTGATGGCGATCGTCATGGTGTCGCCCACGTGGCGCGCGCGGCGGTCTTCGAAGGCCGGGCGATAGGTCGATGGCTGGTAGATGGAACCGTTGTTGGCCGCCACCGGTTCTGGCATGGGCGCGCGCGTGGTGGTTGGGTAGGGCACGATCGAGGTGGGGGTGACGGCGCAGCCCGACAGCAAGGCTGCGGCGCACAGGGCGAATATAGGATATTGCATGGCTTACCTCCGCTGCCATCCGGCAAGGGACGGCATGACGACTAAAAAAATTAAAGCTGAGACAGTTTCTGCAGCATCTGGTCGGACGTGGTGATGGCCTTGCTGTTGATCTCGTAGGCGCGCTGCGTCTGTATCATGTTGACCATTTCCTCGGCCACGTTGACGTTCGAGGTTTCGATATAACCCTGCATCAGAAAGCCGGCGCCATTGGTGCCCGGCGTATTGGTCTGGGCCACGCCGGAGGCGCCCGTTTCCATGTAGAGGTTTTCGCCTTTCGATTCCAGCCCCGCCGAGTTGACAAAAGTGGTCAGTTGCAAGGAACCGATCTGGGCCGGTGCGACGGTGTCGGGCAAAGTGACGGAGACGGTGCCGTCGCGCGCCACGGTAATGCTCAGCGCATTGGTCGGCACGGTAATCGCCGGCTGGATCACGAAACCTTCGGAAGTGACCAGCTGGCCATTGCTGTCGGTCTGGAAGGAGCCGTCGCGGGTATAAGCGGTGGCGCCATCCGGCATCAGTACCTGGAAAAAACCCGTGCCATTGATCATCAGGTCGCGCGAATTGCCGGAAGCCTGGGGGTTGCCCTGGGTATGGATGCGTTCGGTGGCCACGGTGCGCACGCCGGTGCCGATCTGTAAGCCCGACGGCAACTGGGTCTGCTGCGACGATTGCGCGCCAGGCTGGCGCACGTTTTGGTACAACAAGTCTTCGAACACGGCGCGCGACTTCTTGAAGCCGGTGGTGCTGACGTTGGCCAGATTATTGGCAATCACGTCCATCTGCGTCTGCTGCGCTTCCAGCCCCGTCTTCGCGATCCAAAGTGAACGTATCATGTTTTTTCTCCAGTAACAGCGCCGGCAGGCCTGTGAACAATTTCTATGTGACCATTATGCGGTGGTCCCTATCAATTCAAAGCGAGGATCTGGGTTGCTTTCGCGGCGTTATTCTCGGCATTCTTCAACAAGCTCATTTGCGTTTCGAACTGGCGCGCCAGCGAAATCATGCTGACCATGGCGTCGACCGGGCTGACATTGCTGCCTTCCAGCGCTTCCGTGGTCAGTTTCACGGCTTGATCGGCTTGCGCCGGCGTGCCGTCTTTCAGGCGGAACAGGCCATCATCGCCGCGCACCAGTTGCTGCTCGGGTGGATTGACCAGCTTGATGCGTCCCAGCACGGTCGACGGACCGGGCGGGATATCGGTGGAAATCGTGCCCACCGTGCCATCGCTGGCGATCGATACCGTCACGCCAGGCGGTATCGCCAGCGGCCCCGTATCGCCCTGCACCATCAGCCCGGACTGGGTTTGCAGCATGCCGTTTTCATTGATCTTCAAGCTGCCGTTGCGCGTATAGGCTTCCGAACCATCGGTGGACTGCACCGCGATCCAGCCGCCGTTTTCCACCGCCACATCGAGCGGACGCCCCGTGTGCTGCATGGGGCCTTGCGTAAAATCGGAACCGACCGTCGAATCGACCACGAAGGCGCGCGTCGGCATCATGCCGTCGGCCACCACCGGCACGGCGCGGAAAGAGTCCAGCTGGGCACGAAAACCCGTACTGGTCGCGTTCGCCAGATTGTTGGCGGTCGTCGCCTGCTTCTCCATGATGTGCTTGGCGCCGGAACTGGCAGTGTAGATAAGACGGTCCATTGATTTCTCCGAAAGCTGGGCTCAGCCCTGACGGACTGAGCCCGGTACGATTAACGCAGATTGACGATGGTTTGCAATACCGAGTCTTGCGTCTTGATCGTCTGCGCATTGGCCTGGTAGGCGCGCTGGGCGGTGATCATGTTGACCAGTTCAGCCGTCAGGTCGACGTTCGACACTTCGACTGCCGAGGCGCGCAAATTGCCCAGGCTGCCGGTCTTCGGTTCGCCCGTGATGGGTGCGCCCGAGGCCGAACTTTCTGCCCAGGCATTGTTACCCAGCGGTACCAAACCGTTAGGATTGGAGAAGTTACTCAGGATCACCTGACCCAGGCTGCGCGTCTGGCCGTTGCTGTACTGGCCCTGGATGATGCCGTCGTCGCCCACCACGAAGCGGCTCAGTTGGCCCGCCTTGTAACCATCGGCCGTGGTTTTCTTTTCACTGGTGGCCAGACTCAGCTGGCTTGAGTTGCTGAAATCGACCTTGATGGACAAGGTGGGATTGGCCCCCGTAGCAGGGAAGATAGGCAGATTGACGGTGATCGGCAAGGATTGCGGCGGCGTCAGCGCCAGCATGGCGACCTTGTCCAGGCTACCGGTGCTATTGAACACCAGCGAAGCCGTCTTGACGGCAGGCACCACGGTGACGGCGGCGATGGCGGCATCGATCTGGTCCGGCGTGCGGCTCGAGTTGATGCCGTTGGGCACGGCACTGCCATAGGTGGCGGCAATCGCTGCCAGTTGGCCAGGCGATGCGCCGGCGGCGGCGGCGGCAGCGGACACAGCAGCGCCAGCGGCATTGCCATAGGCGACAGCAGCAGCGGCCACGTTGGCGGCGTTGACGGGGACGGTCGTCACTGCAGTTTGATAGGCGGCGCGCGCAGCCAGGGCAGCCGGGTCCGTCTGCAAGGCGGCCGCCGCTTTCATGCTGGTCACTTCCATCGTGTCATTGGAGGTATAGACGTCCCAGGTATTGGTACCCGTCTTGACATAAAAGTTGGACATGGTGTGGGGATTACCCAGCGTATCGTAGACCTCGACCGGGAACTGCTTGTTAAACGAACTCTGATCGGTCATGCTGAACGGCACCGTGGTCGGCATGGTCGAAGTCGAATCGAGGTTGACCTGGGTATCGACCTTGGTCGTGGCCTGCGGCTTCATGTCGGAAGGATCGATTTGCAGCGGCACGGCCGCACCGGCCATGATCTTGCCGTTGACATCGGCCGGATAACCGGTCAGCTGGGCCAGCTGGGCGTTGACGATAAAACCGCTCTTGTCGACCTGAAACTGGCCGTTGCGCGAATACTGGATGGCGCCGTTGACGCTGGTACGGAAGAAGCCGCTGCCATTGATGGCGATATCGAGCGGATTCGACGAGGTTTCAATGTTACCTTGCGTAAATTGCTGAGCAATTTGCGAGACCGACACGCCAATGCCTGCCTGGTTACCCGCCACGCCATACAGCGAGTTGGCATAGATGTCGGCAAACTGCGCCTGCGACTGCTTGAAACCCACGGTAGACGAGTTGGCGATATTGTTACCGATGACGTCCAGCGATTTGGCGGCGCCATTCAAGCCGCTCAGGCCTTGTTGGAAAGACATTGTGTTCTCCTGATGAAATGAGGTAGGGAGACCGGATCGGCCTGAGTTACAGAATCTGCTTTACATCCGCCATGGTGATACTGCCCACACCCGGCACATTCAATTTCACGCCGCTGGCGCCCGTCGACACGCTGGCCACCGAACCGAACATCAGGGCAGTCGCGTCTTTCAACTCGGTACCGCCGCGCGTCGCCACTACCTTGAAGGTGTAAGCACCATCAGGCAGCACCACCGGCTTGCCATCCGCATCGAGATCACCGGTAGTGCCGTTCCAGCCCAGCGGCAAGGTGCCAGGATCTTGCGCGCCCAGGTCGATGGAATGCACCAGCTTGCCGGACTTGTCGTAAATGTCCACCTTGACCTTGTCGGCCGCCGTCGTCAGATCCACGCCCAGCAGCGCGGCACTCTTGCTCAGGTTGATACTATTGCCCGCCGTCAAGACGCCGTGACCGATGATATTGGCTGCCTGCATCGATTCAGCTTGCTGATAGCTCGATTTCAAGCTGTCCAGGGTCGTGTTGAGATTGTTAATGCCCGTCACCGTCGACAGCTGCGCCAGCTGGCTAGTCAGCTGTGCATTGTCGAGCGGATTCATCGGATCCTGATTTTGCAGCTGGGTCACCAGCAGGGTCAGGAATTTATTGGTTTGCGCCTCGACACTGTTGGGATCGACGACGGTCTTCTTCGGATTCATCGTCGCCATCAAGTCATTCGAGATGGAGGAACTGGTATCAACGGTAGCCATAGTAATGAGCCTTATTGGCCAAGAGTGAGGGTTTTCAGGAGCAGCGACTTGGCCGCGTTCATGGTTTCCACGTTCGTCTGGTACGAGCGCGAAGCCGACAGCATGTTGACCATTTCATCGACCGTATTCACGTTGGGCATGGTGACATAGCCCTTGTCGTCGGCCAGCGGGTTTTTCGGGTCATACACCAGCTTCATCGGCGACGGGTCGTCGATGACTTTTTGCACCTTGACGGCGGTGGCGCCATTGGCCATGGGTACGGCTTCGAATACCACCTGCTTGGCCCGGTACGCTTCGCCACTGGCGCTGGTGGCGCTGTCGGCATTGGCGAGGTTGCTGGCCACCGTGTTGAGCCGCTGCGCCTGGGCGCTCATGGCCGAACCGGAAACATTAAAAATATTAAATAGCGACATGATTATTGTCCTCCCTGGATGGCCGTGAGCATGCCCTTGATCTGGCCATTGAGCAGCGTGATGGCTGTTTCATAACGGATGGCGTTGTCGGCAAAGGCGTTACGCTCCAGATCCATATCGACCGTATTGCCATCGACCGCGCCCTGGGCCGGCGCGCGGTACAGCAGCGGCGTGCCATCGGCCAGGCTGCCGGCCGCCTTGCTACCCGCCGCGCCCGCCACACCCTTGCCCGCCATATGCTGGGGCGAAGTACCCTTCAATGCCGGCGCCGCGCCACCGGCCTTGGCCAGCGCGCCTTTCAGGGCACTGGCGAAATCGACATCGCGCGCCTTGTAATTGGGCGTATCGGCATTGGCGATATTCGAAGCGAGCACTTCCTGGCGCGTCGAACGCAAGCTCAGCGCCGTCTCATTGAAACGCATGTAATCGTCGAGTTTACCTATCATTTCAGGCTCCGGAAAAAGTCGCCGCTGGCGCCCGGTTTGACGTGAGCATGGCGGAAGATGGCGGTTTAGTGATGACAGGAAAGATAGTACGGCGGCGCCCCAACCAGCCATCGCTGGATCAGACCGCACTTTTACCCCTTAATCCTCGCTTCGATCACGCTGGCGCGGACTATCATGGCACTATTCCAGAGGCCTATCACCATGAAAAAACCGCTTTCTTCCGCTCTCTCCCTGCTGCTGGCACTGGCTGCATTGGCGCCGCTGGCACAGGCGCAAAACGCGGCTGCCGGGCGCCAGTCGCCGGAAGCGCTGCGGCAAAGCGTGGAACAATTCCTGCTGGTGCAAAGCAATGGCTTGCCCGGCAAAGTGACGGTCACCGTCGGCGCTGTCGATCCGCGCCTGAACCTGGCGCCCTGCCCTGCGCCGCAAGCCTTCATGGCGCCCGGTGCGCGCGCCTGGGGCAAAACCACGGTCGGCGTGCGCTGCACCCAGCCCGCCAACTGGACTATTTATTTGCAAGCCAATGTGGCAGTGGTCGGCGATTACATCGCCAGCGCCGCGCCGCTGGCGCAAGGACAAACGATAGACGCTACCCAGCTGCTAACCATGCAGGGCGACCTGGCCGCCTTGCCGGCCGGCATAGCCACCGACATGGCCCAGGTAGTCGGCGCCAGCGCCAATGTATCGTTGCCACCGGGCACGCCGATGCGCCTGGACACCCTGCGCCGCAAACCGGTGGTGATCCAGGGCCAGCTGGTGCGGGTCGTGTCGAGTGGCAATGGTTTCCAGGTGGCATCTGAAGGGCGCGCCATCGGCAATGCAGGCGATGGCCAGGTAGTGCAGGTACGTACGCAAAGCGGCCAGCAAATCAGCGGTGTGGCGCGCGCGGGCGGCATGGTGGAGGTGGCTTTTTAAAGCGGGCTGGACAGCGATATTGTCGTCTGGGGCACTAAAGTTTCAAGATACAGTGCCGATAATAAGACATATCCCGGAGTTTTTTGACTTCGACCAGACGAGGATCATGTTGTGAAAATTACCGATACCATCAAGAGCAATCCCGCTTTGCCGGTCGCGCCGACCACTACTTCAGGCGCCCGCACTGCAGAGAAAGCACAAGCAGCACCGACGACGTCGGACAATGTACGCCTGTCCTCGCAAGGACAGGCATTAGCGGCCAGTGCAACTGCCGGCAGCGGTGGCGTGTTCGACACTAAAAAAGTGGAACGCATCAAGCTCGCCATCGCCGACGGCCAGTTCCAGGTCAATTCTGAAAAAGTGGCGGACGGTCTTTTGGACACAGTCAAGGACTTGCTGCACTCACGAAATAGATAGGTTTCCCCATGCAATCAGTGACGCCGTTTTCCAGCCTGCGCGATGAACAAGAGCGCATGAGCACATTGCTGGCATTGATGAAAGAAGAACAGCTGCATCTGGTTGCAGCTGAAATCGATGCCATCACGGAGATCACGACACGCAAGACGGCGCTGGTCGGCCAGTTGAGCCAGCTGGCGGCGCAACGCCACCAGGCGCTGGCGGCAGCCGGTTTTGCCGCCGCCGAACAAGGCATGGATGGCTGGCTGGCCCAGGCCGGCAACCCCGAAGCGGCAGCGCTGTGGGCAGAATTGCTGGCCACCACGCGCGAGGCCAAGGAACAAAATCGATTGAACAGCCTGCTTGTCAACAAGCACATGCTGCACACCCAGGGCGCACTGAACGCCGTACGCCCTCCCGCCCAAAGCGGCAATTTCTATGGCCCCAGCGGCCAGGCCACCAGCAATACCGTCAGCCGCAGAGTCGTTATTGGTTGACACCGTAAAACTGCATTTCAATTAGGCCTCAGCCGCCAGCTTTTTTCGGCTTGTGTCCCAGTGACGTCAGTGCCGCCATGATGGTATCCACATGGTCGCCCTGCACTTCGATCACACCCTCCTTGACCGTGCCCCCCGAGCCGCACTGGGTGCGCAACTGCTTGCCCAGCAAGGCCAGCGCGACGGCGTCCAGCGCCAGGCCTTTCACCACCGTGACGCTCTTGCCGCCCCGGCCCTTGGTCTGGCGCGAGACACGCACCTGGCCATCGCCAACAGGAGCGGCCTTGGCGGCGCCCTTGCACGTGCATTGCGCTACAGATTGACGGCAGACGGGGCACATGCGGCCCGTTTCAGTGGAATAGACGAGGCCGCCCAGGGAACTGCTTTTCATAATGAATGGAGATAAAGGGAAAGGCCGCGATTGTAGCAAGCTAGCGGACTTGGTTGGCGGGCAGCGGTGCAGGTACTGGTGCAGCTGGCGGCGTCGGCACTTCCGTCACGGTTTCCGGGATGCCCGACAAGATCGTCACGGCGACCCGGCGGTTGCGGGCGCGCCCTTCCGGCGTATCGTTCGGCGCGACGGGGATATTGTCGGCGTGACCGACCGCCGTCAGGCGTGAGGCCTGCACGCCGCTGGCGATAAACAGGCGCACCACGGCGCTGGAGCGGGCGGCCGACAGTTCCCAGTTCGAGGCAAAGTTGGAATTGCTGATAGGCTGAACGTCCGTATGGCCTTCCACCTGTACATCGTGCGTGTCGTCTTTCAGCAGCACCGCCACGGCGCGCAGGGCCTGGTCCGATTCCGGCGTCAGGGCAGCCGCACCCGGATCAAACAGCACGCTGGCATTGATTTCCACGCTGACGCCACGGCTGGTCTGCGTCACGCGCACTTTTCCCTCTTTCACCAGCGGCGCCAGGGTAGACGTCAGGTCCTGCGCCAACCGCGTCATGTGTTCGCGTTCGCGGCGTATCGCTTCGGCGCGGCGTTTCAAGGCAGGGTTCGGCAGGGCGACCGCCTGCGGCGCTTCCATGATGAGGGGCGGCGCGCCCTTGTTCAAGCCGAAGGCCTCGCCGATGGCGTCCGAAAAAACGCGGTATCGACCCTCGTTGACCAGGGAGAGCGCATACATGACGACAAAGAAGGCAAACAGCAAGGTGATGAAGTCGGCGTAGGAAATTAGCCAGCGGTCCTGGTTGTCCGGCTCTTCGTCATACTTCCTGCGCGCGCGCCGCATCATGGTCAGTGCTCGTGCAGCAGGCTCGATACGCGCTCTTCGATGATGCGCGTATGGTCGCCGGTGGCGATGTCGTAAAACACGGCAGCGGTGACTTCATACTGGGTGACGCGGCGCGTGACGATGGCCTTGAGCTTGTTGGCTACCGGCAAGAACAGCAGATTAGCCAGGCCCACGCCATAGATGGTGGAAACAAAAGCCACCGCAATGCCGCCACCGAGTTTACTCGGGTCGGTGAGGTTTTCCATCACGTGTATCAGGCCCAGCACGGCGCCCAGGATGCCGATGGTGGGCGAATAGCCGGCCGCCGATTCCCACACCTTGACGGCCTGGCGCTCGGCCAGTTCATAGGCGGTGATTTCCACGTCGAGCAGCTGGCGCAGCTTGTCGGGCGCGATACCGTCGACGATCATGCGCAGGCCCTTGGCGTTGAAACGGTCAGAGGTGTTTTCCATCAGGCGCTCCAGCGCCAGCGGGCCGTCGCGGCGCGCCGTCAAGCTCCATATACCGATGTCGCGCGACAGCGCAGCGCGCGTATCAGGCGGCGGCATGAAGACCCAGCGCAGCATTTCCAGGCCTCGCACGAAGGTGCGCAAGCGCGTTTGCAGCAGCACGGCGCCGAAGGTGCCGATCACCACGATGGCGAAAGCGGCCGGCTGCAGCAAGGAGGCCATCTTGCCGCCTTCGAGCGCCTGGCCGACCAGGAGGCCGGCGACGGCCAGCAGCAGCCCGATTACGCTGGACCAGTCCACGCCTGCTCCCGTAAGGTTGCGCGCAGGCGCGCGACGGCCTGGGTATGCAGCTGCGAGACGCGCGATTCCGATACGCCCATCACCGCGCCGATCTCCTTCAGGTTCAGCTCTTCTTCGTAGTACAGGCCCATGAGTATTTTCTCGCGTGGCGGCAGCGCGTCGATGGCGTCGATCACGGACTGCCGGAAATCGGTATCGAGCAGGGAACGCAAGGGGTCGCTGTCTTCGTCCACGCAATGGCGGTCGAGGAAGCTGTCATTGCCGTCCGGGTCATGAAAATCTTCGTAGTACACCAGTTGGTGGCCACCGCCCTCGCCCAGCATTTCCTGGTAATCGGCCAGCGGCATTTTCAGCAGCTTGGCCACTTCCGACTCGGTCGGCGGATGGCCCAGGCGCTGCTGCAAAGTGCTCATCGCTTCTTCGATCTTGCGCATGTTCTGGCGCATGCTGCGCGGCAGCCAGTCGCTGGTGCGCAGCTCATCGAGCATGGCGCCGCGGATGCGCAGCACGGCATAGGTCTCGAACTGCGCGCCATGGGTTTCTTCATAGCGGCTGATCGCATCGAGCAGCCCGATCATGCCCGCCTGGATCAGATCGTCGACCTCGACCGATGGAGGCAGCTTGGCCTTCATATGGTGCGCCAGACGCTTCACCAGCGGAATATGCTCCGTCAGCAAGTAGTCTTTGTTCGATTTTCCTTTAACCGTGTACATAGGCTGCTTATTGTTCTATATATGTGCTGCTAATCGATTCAGGCGCTGAAATGGTGTGCACTCCCCGTCTGACACAAAGTGGAACCCAGCACGGGCGCCGCAGAACGGGCCAGCCGTTCGGCCAGTGCGCGAAACGCCACCGACGCGCCAGCCAGCGGAAACGCGTCGATCACGCTGCGGCCCAGCCGCGCCGCGCGATGCAGGTATTCATCGGCCGGTACCGAGCCCATCGATGTCAGTTTCACGGCCAGGTAGCGGTTCGCCGCCTGCGCCATATTATCGTATACCACTTTTGCCTCGAGTTCGGAAGCACCGGTCACCAGGATGCCGAATGGACGGCGCCCCAGTTCCTGGCTCAATCGCTTGATCAGGCTATACGCCGCCGTGATCGAGGCGGCGCTGCTCGACACCTGCACCACGATATCGGAGGTGGCCATCAACGGCACGGGAAAGCAGGCGCCGCTCTCGCCGACCACGCCGTCGACCAGCACGATGCCGGTCTGGCGCGCCATCACCTCGAAGGTCTTGGCCAGCCGGCGCGACTCGTCATTGGTGGCAAAGTCGGGGCTATCCATCTGATAGTTGCGCGCACCCAGGGTGGCTACGCCAAACCCCTGCGGCACCTGGTGTATCACCTGGTTCAAGCCGCACTGCTGGCGCGCCACGTCAAGCAGGCTGGCGCCGTGCGCCAGGCCCAGGCGCGCAGCCACGCCTTCGCTGCTGCCACAGGCGTCCAGCAGCAGCACTTCATTGCCCGTGTAGGCCAGCGAGGCGCCCAGGTTGATCAGCATGGCCCCCTTGTCGTCCTGCGGCGTGGCCGATAATACCGTCAGCACGCGCGGCTGCGGGCCGCCCAGCATGCGGCGCAAGCCTTCTGCCTGATCGAAATCAAAATTAGCCAAGGTGGGCCCCGCGCGCTTCATGGTTGCGGGCGACTGCCTGCGCCATCAGCAGCGGCAGTTCGGCGTCGGAAAACTGGGTGGCGGCGGCGTCACGCTTGAGCTTGAAGGCGCGGTCGACCAGATAGCCACGGTCGCCCAGGTGCAGGTCTTCCGGCACGCGCTGGCCATTCGAGACATAAAACAGATTGAGCTTCTGGCGTATCACCACGTCGAGCACATTGCCGATCGAGGCCGCTTCATCGAGCTTGGTCATGATGCAGCCGGCCAGGCCGCTGCCCTGATAGGCGCGCACCACTTCGTTCAGGGTTTCCTGGGTGGCGGTGGCGTTCAGGCACAGCAAACGCTTGACGTCGGCGCCGGCGCCCGACAGCATGGCCACCTGTTCGGTCACCATCTGGTCGCGCTGGCTCACGCCCACGGTATCGATCAGCACCGTGTGCTTGTTCTTCAATTCTTTCAGGGCGATGCGCAAGTCGGCCTCGTCCTTGACCGAATGCACCATCACGCCGAGGATCTTGCCGTAGATGCGCAATTGCTCATGGGCGCCGATACGATAGGCGTCGGTGGTGATCAGGGCCAGCTTTTCAGGACCGTGGCGCATCACGCAGCGGGCCGCCAGCTTGGCCGTGCTGGTGGTCTTGCCGACGCCGGTCGGGCCGACCAGGGCAAACACGCCGCCCTGTTCCAGCATGGCGTCTTCATTGGCCATGGTGTTCAGGTTGCGGTTCAACACCGTTTTGATCCAGCGCATGCTTTGCGCGCCATCGAGGTTGGCCGGCAGCTTGTCGATCAGGTAGCGCGCCAGGCTGGCCGAGAAACCGGCCGCCAGCATTTCACGCAGCACCACGGCTTTTTGCGGTTGGCGCTGCTGGGTGGAACCCCAGGAGATTTCTGCCAGCTGGGTTTCCATCATGCCGCGCATGGCGCGGATTTCATTCATCATGCCGCTCATTTCGGCGGCCGCGTTCTCTTTGACGTGCGCCAGGGCGCTGGCCATCATCTGCTGCATGCGGGCCATGTCCATGGGCTCGCTGGCCGGTGCATGGCGCGGCGCATGATGGGCTGCACTGGCAGCCGGGCGCTGCGGCGTTGTAAACTGGGTTTGCAACTGGGGACGCGGCTGGGCCATTTCCGAGGCGGCCGGCGGCGAGGCCAGCGAAGCGGCGTCATCATTGGCCAGTGCGAGGATTTCCACCACGCCGTCGCCCTGGCGGTTCGACAGGATCACGGCATCCGGGCCCAGCGCTTCGCGCACACGGCGCAAGGCATCGCGCGAGGTCGCGGCGGTAAATTTTTTCACATTCATGGCCGGCCTCCCATCATCGGGATAACACGCGCTGGACTGGACTGTGTGACCATCATCGACTCCTGTTGCTTGAGTGCAGTCTTCAATATGAGACACGGATCACTCGGACAGTGTCGATTATTGTCCATCTCATGGGCAAATGATCGAAGGAACAGGATGGGAAAGTACCCGTTATTCAGTTTGCCATGGGGAAATTGAACAATTATTGGGCACCAACCAGATTCGTCACGCGGATGGTCTTGGTTTCCGGCACTTCGGCATGCGACAGCACTTTCAGCTGTGGCAAGGCGCGGCGCAGGAAGCGCGACAGCAGCGCACGCAAGGGCGCAGGCACCAGCAGCACGGGAGTCAATCCCATCGCTTCCTGTTGCTGGGCAGCCAGTCCCGCCTGCTGGGCGATGGTATCGGCCAGGCCGGGCTCGATGCCCGCGCCATCGCCACCATTGCCCATGGCTTGCATCAGCAGCCGTTCCAGGCGGTTGTCCAGGGTCATCACGGACAACTCGGCCGCGCCAGGGAACAATTGCTGCACGATTGCGCGGCCCAGCGCCACGCGCACCAGCGCCGTCAAGTCGTTGGGGTCTTGCGTATGTACGGTGTGCTCGGCCAAGGATTCGATAATGGTGCGCATGTCGCGGATGTGCACGCCTTCCATCAGCAGGTTCTGCAGCACTTTTTGCAGGGTCGACAGCGACAGCATCTTCGGCACCAGGTCTTCCACCAGGCGCGGCGACTCCTTGCCCAGGTGATCGAGCAAGGACTGCACTTCCGCCCGGCCCAGCAATTCGGAGGCATGCGAGGTGATCAAGTGATTCAGGTGCGTGGCGACCACCGTACCCGCATCGACCACCGTATAGCCCATCGATTGCGCCTGGTCGCGCAAGCTGGCCTCGATCCAGGTGGCAGGCAGGCCGAAAGCCGGATCGTTGGTGGAAATACCGGGCAAGGTGCCGCTGGCCATGCCGGGATTGATCGCCAGGAACTGGCCGTTATAGGCTTCGCCAACACCCACTTCCACACCCTTGAGCGTGATGCGGTAAGCCGACGGTTTCAATTCCAGGTTGTCGCGGATGTGTACCGGCGGCGCCAGGAAACCGACTTCCTGGGCAAATTTCTTGCGGATGCCTTTGATGCGCTTGAGCAATTCGCCGCCCTGCGTTTTATCCACCAGCGGTATCAAGCGATAACCCACTTCCAGGCCCAGAGTGTCGACCGGCATGATGTCTTGCCAGCTGGCTTCTTCCTGCTCGGGCGCGACGGTGGCTTGCGGCACATCGGCAGGCTTCTCGGCATCGGATTTCTTCTTCGCCGCCGCCTTGGTAATCATATAGGCCGAACCACCGAGCAAGGCAGCCAGCAGCAAAAACACCAGGTTGGGCATGCCGGGTATCAAACCCATGCCGCCGATGATGCCGGCCGTGATGTACAGCACTTGCGGCTTGGCAAACAACTGCCCTACCAGCTGGGTGCCAATATCTTGCTCACTGGCCACGCGCGAGACGACGATACCGGCCGCCGTGGAAATGATCAGCGAAGGAATCTGCGCCACCAGACCATCACCGATGGCCAGCAAGGTGTAGTTCTTCAATGCATCGGCAAAACCCATGTCGTGCTGCACCAGGCCGACAATCAGGCCACCGACGATGTTAATCACGGTAACCATGATGCCGGCGATGGCATCGCCGCGCACATATTTACTGGCGCCGTCCATGGCGCCATAGAATTCCGCTTCCTGCGCCACTTCCGTGCGGCGGCGGCGCGCTTCGTCTTCGCCGATCAGGCCCGCATTCAAGTCGGCATCGATCGCCATCTGCTTACCGGGCATGGCGTCCAGCGCGAAGCGGGCGCCCACCTCGGCGATACGGCCCGCACCCTTGGTGACCACCGTAAAGTTGATGATGGTCAAGATGATGAACACGACGATACCGACCGTGTAGTTGCCGCCGATCAGGAAGTGGCCGAAAGCCTCGATCACCTTACCGGCCGCATCCGCGCCCGTATGGCCTTCCGTCAGCACCACGCGCGTGGAGGCCACGTTCAGCGACAGCCGCAGCATGGTCGATACCAGCAAAATCGTCGGGAAAGCCATGAAATCGAGCGGCTTGACGGTGTACAGCGCCGTCAGCAGCACGATGATGGACAGGGCAATATTAAAGCTGAAGAAAATGTCGAGGATAAAGGCCGGCAGCGGCAGCACCATCATCGCCAGCAGCATGATGATGATCACAGGCGCGGCGAGGCCCTTGCTGGCACTGCCCTTCAATCCGCTCAGCCAGGCTGGCATGGTGACGCCGTTCATGGTGTGTTTCCTTTATTCTTGTCGTCCGCGCCGGGCGCGGGTGGAGTCTGATTCTGTGATGCAGGATTGAGCGGATCAAGCTCGGGCGGCACATCGAACTGCCTGGGCTTGTCGGGGCGCTGGCCGTGGCCATTGCCATACGAGCGCAACTGGAACACGTAGGCCAGCACTTCGGCCACGGCGCCGTACAGCGCTTCCGGTATCTCGTCGCCGATATCCGTGTGCTTGTACAGGGCACGCGCCAGGGCCGGCGCTTCCAGGATGGCGACCTTGTGTTCGCCAGCCAGTTCGCGGATCTTGGCCGCCACCTCATCGACGCCCTTGGCCACCACTTGCGGCGCGCCGCGCGAATTGGCGCCATACTTGAGCGCCACCGCGTAGTGAGTCGGGTTGGTCACCACCACGTCGGCGGTCGGCACATCGGCCATCATGCGGCGGCGCGAGGCTTCGCGCTGCAGTTGGCGGATCTTTGCCTTGATCTGCGGATTACCGTCCGATTCCTTCGACTCCTGCTTGACTTCCTGCAGGGTCATTTTCATTTTATTGGCGTAGTGCCACATCTGGTACGGGCCATCGATGGCGGCGATCAAGCCCAGCGCGCCAACGATGATCAGGAAAGCGCTGATCAGCAGGCTGACCAGATGCGCCGTGCCGACACGCAAGGATTCCACCGTCAGCCCCAGCACCGCTTCCTTGTGATGCTGCATCACCAGCCAGGCGACGATGCCGACCACGATGGTCTTGGCTATCGCCTTGAGCAACTCCACCAGGGCATTCTTGGAAAACATATTGCCCAGGCCCTTGATCGGGTTGAGCTTGCCGAAATTCGGCGTAAACGCTTTCGAGCTGAACAGCCAGCCGCCCACCAGCAAGGGCGACGCCAGCGCCACGATCATGATCACCACCGCATACGGCAGGCAGGTGAGCAGCACCGCGCCTATGTCGTAAGCGATGCGCAAGATCATCGCATTGGGATTCACTATCTGTTCCCGGTCCATCGACAGCCCGGACACCATCACGGCAGACAGCCGCCGCACGATGGAATCGCCGGCAAACCACAGGCAGCAGCCAGACGCCATCAGCACCGTAAACGTGGCCACTTCACGCGATCGCGGAACGTCGCCTTCCTCACGCGCCTGCTCGAGGCGCTTCGGTGACGCGGCTTCGGTCTTTTCTGCGTCGCTGTCTTCCGACATCAATCAACTCCGGTGGTGTCCTGCGGCCTGGCTAGGCGCATGAGGGACTGGGCATGAGACATTATCGAGTCTGCAGCCCACATGCCATCGGCGGAACAGGGCAGTAAATGCCCTGCTTTTCAAATCTCGATAAGACCTAGCGGCCTTTTCGTGCTTCCGCCTGCTCCACCTTCTGTTCGATGGCGCCAAACAGCGACTTGCCATCATCTGCCAGCATCTCGATGCGGATGGTATCGCCAAACAACATGAACGGCGTGATGGCCACGCCATCGACCATGATCTCCTGATTACGTCGCTCAACAATGCTGGAAAAACCCTTCTTCATCTCCTTATTCGCCACTCCGCCCGCACTGACCACGCTGCCGGCGCCGGCAGAACGGGTCTGGCACAGATGGGCCAGCAATTGCGGATAGTTAAAAGTCATGTCGGCGCCTGCGGCAGGCTGGCCCGTCAACTTGCCATTCAGACTGGAACGCAGCGGCAAACACACTTTGCCGCCACGCCAGGCGTCCCCCAGCTCGTCGGGCGTAATCGCCACCGGCGAGCAAGCCATGGCAGGCTTAGCTTGCAGATAACCATGGCCGCTGGCCAGCTCATCTGGCGCCAGGTTGCGCAGGGTGATGTCATTGACCAGCATCAGCAGCTTGATGCCCATGTGGGCTTGATCCGCCGTCGAGCCCATGGCAACGTCGTCCGTGATGGCGGCAATCCCCGCTTCATAATCGATGCCCCACTGTTCGTAAGCGAGCACGATGGGATCCTGGGCGCCCAGGAAACGGTCGCTGGCGCCCTGGTACATCAGCGGCGTGTCGCGCAAATTGGCCGGCACGTCGCGGCCCGCCGCCTTGCAGGCGCGCTCGACCTGCTGCAAATAAGATACCCCCGCCACGCGCAGGTGGCTGCGCGGCAGCGGCGCCATGCAGTTGGCAGGGTCGAACTCGAAGGCGCGATGGCCGCGTCCGCTATTGAGGGTCTGGTACAGCAAATCGAGTTGCGGCGCGATAAAGGTCCAGTCGTCGAGCGCCCGCTGCAGGGTCGAGGCGATGCCGTCGGCCAGATGGGCGGTTTTCAGGTCGCGCGAGACGACGGCCAGCTGACCATCGCGCGTGCCGTCATTCAAGGTGGCTAATTTCATGTGTGGAATTTGTCAGATGCAGGCTATAGGCGCCAATCAGACGCCAAAAAGCCGGGAATTCCCGGCTTTTATTATCAGGAAGAAATCAGGCCAGCAGCGCCAGTTGCTCGGCTGTCAGATAACACCACTCGCCTTCGGCGATGCCCAGCGATTCCAGGGTCAGGCTGCCGATGGCGGAACGGTGCAAGGCGCTGCAATGGTTGCCTGCGGCAGCCAGCATGCGCTTGACCTGGTGGTATTTACCCTGTTCCAGCACGATTTCCAGCTGGTGCTCACCGCGCTTGACGCAAGTCAAGGCGGCCAGCGGCGCAGGCTCGTCGTGCAATTGCACGCCAGCCAGCAGCAGCGCCACCAGCTCATCGGTCACGGGTTCTTGGGTGGTGGCCTGGTAAATCTTGGGGACATGGCGTTTCGGCGACGATTGCGCATGGATAAACGGGCCATCGTCGGACATCAGCAGCATACCGGTCGTATCATGGTCGAGCCGGCCGACCGGCTGCACTTCGCGCCAGCTGAACTGTTCCGGCAGCAGGGTCAGCACGCCAGGGTGGTGGCTGGGTTTGCGCGAGCATTCGAAGTTGGCCGGCTTGTGCAGCGCCAGATACAGGTGTGCGTGATACACCCACTCTTCTTCAAACACGTGCAGCACCAGGCCTTCGGTTTCGACGGTGGTGCGGTAATTGGTCTGGGTCACGCCATCGATGACGACATCGCCATCGTCGATGAGGGAGCGGCAATACTTGCGGGTACCAAAGCCCTGCGATTGCAGGATGCGGTCTAGGGATAATTTACTCATGGGCGTGACTTTAACAGATGGCGCTTGCAGCGTGAAGACGCCGCGCATCTGCAGCGGGAAGCAGGGCTGCGGCCCTCAACACGCGGGTAAAGCAAAAAAACAGGCAAAATTCAAGGCATCTTTTTTAGCCAGGCGGCAAATTCATTTGAGATATATCAAGCGCTCGGAATATTGGATTGCTAGACTGAAATCACGTTAGGAATCCGCCTAACGACCTTTAGGAATAACGGTAGAACCAAGAAGAGCTTCGTATGCATGATATAGACCATATTGCCCTGGAGGGCAGCATCCACGAGATGCGGCTGCGTCTCGCCATCGAACAGAGCGCGATGCATAAAGTACGGCTAGCCGTGGCGCGCTGGCGAGGCGCGCCGCCAGCGCAAGCCCTGCAGGCAAAGCAGGAGAGCCCATCCTGCCATGATAATTGCCCGCCCCTCCCTTGCCAGTCGCGCTGGCATGCACAGACGCAATGCCATTTCATGTGCTGGCTGGAAGCGGGCGGCTTTGCCCAGGACGCGGCGCAAGAGAACATCGCTGCAGGAAGCAGCCCGGAAGAGCATGGCAGTCAGGCAAGCTCCAGCCTGCACTGCCCGCCCTGAACACAGTATTCGCACAAAAGGTAACGGCGGCATTGCGCCGCCGTTACCAAGCCCCATCGGGACTTTAGTGAGGAATGTAAATTCACTCAAAACCGCATCGTCGATGCAGCAAGTAGTTCCAAGACTAACCTGGCTCAAGTTCGTACTGACAAATTACCGCCAGCCTTCCGATAACATAGATGATGTATCGCCCCTCCCTTGACATGAACTACAGTGTCAATATAGACCACAGCCTGTCATTTTCAAGGCGATTTACCCTCTTTTAGCATGGGCATACTTGCTGACGCTATCAGAATGACAGCGTCATTTCCTTCACCGCAACATCGGCTTGACGTCGTCCATGGCCGCCTTCATGGCGCCGGAGCCCAGGGAAGCACCGAATTTTTTCAGCACGCGTTCAGGCAAGCCTTCGCGTTGCGTGTAATCGACGATGTCTTCGGCCTTGACGACATCGCGCGCCACGCTGTCGACCGTGCCGAAATCATCGGCCAGGCCCATTTCGACGGCTTTGGCGCCGGTCCAGAACAAGCCCGAGAACATCTCTGGCGTTTCTTTCAGGCGCTTGCCGCGCCCGGCGCGCACCACGTCGATGAATTGCTGGTGGATTTCATTGAGCATGCCCTGGGCATAGGCCTTGTGTTTCTCGGACAGCGGGCTGAACGGGTCCATGAAACCTTTGTTTTCACCGGCCGTCAGCAAGCGGCGCTCGACGCCGACCTTTTCCATCACCCCCGTGAAACCGAAGCCATCCATCAGCACGCCGATGGAGCCGACCACGCTGGCCTTGTTGACGAAAATCTTGTCGGCCGCAGCGGCAATGTAATAACCACCGGAGGCGCACATTTCATCGACCACCACATACAGGGGCTTGTCGGGATACCCTTTGCGCAAGCGCTGCATTTCATCGACGATCATGCCGGCCTGCACGGGACTGCCGCCCGGACTATTAATATGCAGTATCACTGCGACCGAACCGCTATCTGAAAATGCCTTGTCCAGTGCAGGGATCACCACGCCAGCCGAACCGCTGCCGTCGGCATCGATGGTGCCCGTGATATCGATCAGGGCCGTGTGACGCCCCAAGGTTTCGCTATCGTCGGTATTGTTGTAGTCATAAAACACCCACAGGGCAAACAACACGACCAGCAAGCTTGTCACCTTGAAAAACACGCTCCAGCGCCGGTGTGCGCGCTGTTCCTGCAAGGTGGCAAACACCAGCTTTTCCAGCACCTCGCGCTCCCAGTTGCCGTTGGCGCCAGGACCGGCGGCGGCAGAAACCGGCGTGTCATTCGTGTTATCGCTCATAATTCACTTTGCTTAAATAAAGACCAGCGCCAGGCATCATGCCTGGCGTGGCCTGACATAATCGTCGGGCTGCCAGTACAACTGGCCGTCGCGCTCGGCCACCGGTATCGGACGCAAACGCCCCCCCTTGCAGGGTCCGCCAGCGCACACACCGCTATCGGGCACGTAGACAGCGCCATGCGTGGAACACATCAGGTACAAGCCGCTCGATTCGAAAAACTCGCCTTCGGCCCAATCGAGTTCGATCGGCACGTGGGCGCAGCGGTTCAGATAACCATAAGCCTTGCCGTCATAGCGCACGACAAAACCGGTGGTCGCTTCGCCGCCAGCAGAAACAGGGAAACGCACGCCCTTGCCGCCCTCTTGCACCGCCTCGGCGGCGCAGATCAACATATCGACAACTTCGCTCATCATGCGTTCTCGTTCAGCCATTGATGCAGCTCGGCTACGCTGGCGGCCGAATACAAAGGGTTGCAAGCTTGCAATTGCTCCATGGGATGGGCGCCATACTGCACTGCTACCCCCGCCGCGCCAGCATTGTTGGCCATCTGCAGATCGTGGCTAGTATCGCCGATCATCACGGTACGGCGGATATCCTGCCCCAATTCGCGCGTCAATTCCTGCAACATGGCAGGGTGCGGCTTGGAAAACGTTTCATCGGCACAACGCGTTGCATCAAACAGGGACAATAACTTAACGGCATTCAACGAACGGTTCAGGCCCACGCGGCTCTTGCCGGTGGCGACCGCCAGGAAATAGGCTTGCTGCGACAAATCTTCCAGCATTGCATGCACGCCAGGAAACAAGCTCAACTGATGGTCGCTCGACAGATAGTGATAGCGGTAGCGTTCCGCCATGCGCGCATGGTATTTCGGCTCAACATCGGGCATCACCGCCTGCATGGCTTCCTGCAAGCCCAGGCCGATCACATGGGAAGCAAGCAAATCGCCAGGAACAGGCAAGCCCAGGTCTTTGGCCGAAGCCTGGATGCATTGCACGATGGTGGAGGTACTATCCATCAAAGTACCATCCCAATCAAAGACGATCAGATCAAATTGCTTTCTTGCCATGTTTTCCGACGGTACAAACGCCGGCTCCTTGAGTGGTGAAGGATGGCGTGACTACCTTGTGAGTAGTCGCGCCATCGCAATGTTGAATGCAGGCTAGCGGGAGGTGACGGCCAGCGGTTTGCCCAAGCTTACCAAGAAACGCTCGCATTCGGCGGCCAGCGGCGCCTTCAAAGTCATGCTCTTGCCCGTTTCCGGGTGGGTGAACGTGATTTGATGGGCGTGCAGGAACATGCGCTTGAGGGCGCCACGCGTGCTGTCGGCCTTCAACAGGGCGCGGTTGAGGGCAAAATCGCCGTATTTATCGTCGCCAGTGATGGGGAAGCCCGACGAAGACAGGTGGACGCGGATCTGATGCGTGCGGCCGGTCTTCAGTTCCGCTTCCAGCAAGGCGAAGTTGTTATATTTATACAACAGTGTAAACACCGTGTGTGACGGCAAGCCATCGGCTTGCACAGCCACCCGGCGCTCGCCTTCGGCCGTCGTATATTTATGCAAAGGCAACTTCACATGTTGGCGCGCATTTTTCCAGTCGCCCGCCACCATCACCAGATAACGCTTGTCCGTCACACCGTCGCGCATCTGCTCATGCAGATTGGTCAGGGCAGTTCGCTTCTTTGCCAATAACAACAGGCCGGACGTGTCGCGGTCCAGGCGGTGCACCAGTTCCAGGAACTTGGCGTCCGGACGCGAAGCGCGCAACTGCTCGATCACGCCGAACGATACGCCCGAGCCGCCATGCACGGCCACGCCGGCCGGCTTGTCGATGACCAGCAGCTGCGCATCTTCGTAGATGATGGCAAATTCGGCGGCAGGCGCGCCGGTGGCGGCCTTTTCAGCCACGCGCACAGGCGGAATGCGCACCACGTCGCCAGCGGCGAGGCGGTACAACTGATCGATACGGCCTTTATTAACCCGCACTTCTCCCGAACGCAAGATCCGGTAGATGTGACTTTTAGGCACTCCCTTGCACACTCTTAATAAGTAGTTGTCGATGCGCTGGCCAGCTTCTTCTTCAGCGATCGTGACGAATTGGGCTTGCGGCTGAACCGGGGGTGTTGAAGGGGGAACAACATCATTTTGACTCTTCATTTACTATGTCTTCCCAGAAATCTCTCTAAGTCCTTCATTTTGAATATATAATTGTTTTTGCTGCGGCCCTGGCTGCTGCTGGTGTAAGAATAAAAGCACATTTTACACAGGGGCGTCTCCACCGGCCTCGCCAAATTGCAAATTCGGTGGAAAAAAATGTATATGCACCGTCCCTGCGCGAATCAAGGTTGCACCGTAGTTGTAATCGGATAAGGCGTACGGATGCTGAAGAGAGTGTATTGGATTGTAAGGATAAGTACCCGTTAGCGCGACTTATCAAGTCGGGCTCGCGGGTTGATGAAGTTGATAACGCTTGCCGTTTTCGCCAAACCCCGTATTCGGCCACCTGAGGTTGTCGATGAATAGGCTGAGGCCAAGCCTCGCCATCGCGATCCCTGTAATGTGCCGGCTGACGATTTGGCTCTGAATTTGCTGTCCGCTTGCATTCTCTGCCCCCGACACATACTCGGGCTGTATCAGATGAGTTGCAAGTGCGCTGTGCACTCGGCATGACGATCGACCTCACCGCGCCTGTTGCGGCCGTAACGTACGTACTGTAGTAAGGTAGTACGCGTTATTGCTCCGCACGACTAGGCATTTCCCCCGCCTACACTCCCGTTCTCGCATATATCCCTGTACTTTGGCCGCTTCCTAGGAAGCAGCCTCGAGATGACCTACGGGTCGCGGAGTTATAAAAATGAAACGCATGTTGTTTAATGCCACGCAGCAAGAAGAACTGCGCGTAGCGATTGTCGACGGACAAAAACTGATCGACATCGATATCGAGACAGCCGGGCGCGAACAGCGCAAATCCAACATCTACAAGGGCATCATCACCCGTATCGAGCCTTCGCTCGAAGCGTGTTTTGTCAGCTATGGCGAAGACCGCCACGGCTTCCTGCCCTTCAAGGAAGTGGCCCGCACCTATTTCCGCGAAGGCGTCGATGTGCGCAATGCCTCCGTCAAGGAAGCGCTGCGCGAAGGCCAGGAAATCATGGTCCAGGTCGAAAAAGAAGAGCGCGGCAACAAGGGCGCGGCCCTGACCTCCTTCGTTTCGCTGGCTGGCCGCTACCTGGTCCTGATGCCGAACAACCCACGTGGCGGCGGTGTTTCGCGCCGTGTGGAAGGTGAAGAGCGCCAGGAATTGCGCGAAACCATGGATAAACTGGACTTGCCGTCTGGCATGTCCGTGATTGCCCGCACCGCCGGCATCGGCCGCAACGTCGATGAACTGCAGTGGGACTTGAATTACCTGATGCAACTGTGGCGCGCCATCGAAGGCGCTGGCAAAGAAGGCAACGGCGCTTTCCTGATCTACCAGGAATCGTCGCTGGTGATCCGCGCGATCCGCGACTACTTCCAGCCCGATATCGGCGAGATCCTGATCGATACCGACGAGATCTACGACCAGGCCCAGCAATTCATGAGCAACGTGATGCCCGACATGGTGCACCGCGTAAAACGCTACAGCGACGACGTGCCGCTGTTTTCGCGCTTCCAGATCGAACACCAGATTGAAACCGCGTACTCGCGCACGGTGCCATTGCCGTCGGGCGGCGCCATCGTGATCGACCACACCGAAGCACTGGTGTCCGTCGACGTCAACTCGGCCCGCGCCACGCGCGGCTCGGACATCGAGACCACCGCCTTCAACACCAACTGCGAAGCGGCCGAAGAAGTGGCCCGCCAGTTGCGCTTGCGCGATCTGGGTGGCTTGATCGTGATCGACTTCATCGACATGGAAGTGGCGAAAAACCAGCGCGAAGTGGAACAGCGCCTGAAAGACGCCCTGCACCATGACCGTGCCCGTGTACAAATGGGCAAGATTTCGCGCTTCGGCCTGATGGAACTGTCGCGCCAGCGCCTGCGCCCTTCGCTGTCCGAAGGCTCGCACGTGACTTGCCCGCGCTGCTCCGGCACCGGCCATATCCGCGATACCGAATCGTCCGCCCTGCAGGTGCTGCGCATCATCCAGGAAGAAGCGATGAAGGAAAACTCGGCCACCATCCACGTGCAAGTGCCCGTCGATGTCGGCGCCTTTTTGCTGAACGAAAAGCGCGGCGAAGTGCTGAAGATCGAAAACCGCCACCGCATCGCCGTGATCCTGATCCCGAACAAGCATCTGGAAACGCCGCACTACAAACTGGAACGCATCAAGCACGACGATCCGCGTCTGGAAGACAGCCAGGCCAGCTACAACCTGGCCGAACACGCTGAAACCGACATGGCTTACAGCAAGCGCCAGAAGGAAGAAACCAAGCCGCGCCAGGAAGCCGTCGTCAAGACGATTACCCCTGACCAGCCTGCACCGCTGGTCGAGCGCAAACCGGTCGAAGCGAAAGCTGCCCCGGCGCCCGCCGCTGCACCGCAAGGTTTCCTGGCCAAGATCATCAGCTTCTTCACGGGCGCCCCGGCACCAGTGACGCCAGTTGCCGCTCCAGCTGCACCAGCCAAACCCGCCGCCAATGGCGAGCGTGGCGACCGCAACAGCCGTGGTCCACGCAGCCGTGGCCGCAATGGCAAGCCAGGCCGCGAAGAAGGCCAGGGCGGCCGTCCTGCCCAGGACGAGGCGACGAAAGAAACCGAAACCCAGGAAAAAGCCGCCCGCCCACCACGCCCGCCGCGTCCACCACGCGAACCGCGTGAAGCGCGCGAACAAGGTGACGCTGCAGCACCGGCGCCACGCGAACGCGCAGAACGCGAGCCACGCGGTGAGCGTCCTGAGCGCGGCGAACGTCCGCCACGCCAGCCACGCGAACCACGCGCCGACAAAGCCGTCGTGGCCGAAACCAAGGCCGATGAACTGGCAGCAGTAGGCGCGACCGCCAGCGCGATCAACGTGGTCGTGCCATCGAACGGTCCTGCCAGCGATGCTGCGCCAACCAGCTTGCTGAAAGCACCGGCCAATGCCGGCCCTGAAGGCGAAGAGACGGAAAACGAAGTGGAAGGCGAAGAGCCACGCCGCCGTCGCCGTCGTGGTGGCCGCAACCGCAACCGCCGCGACCGTGAAACCGGTGAGCTGATCGAATCGGCAAACGGCGAAAACGAAGGCCAGGATGCAGCACCTGTCATCAGCTTCACGGTTGCACCTGCCGCCGAAGCCGAGGCAGCACCTGCCGCCGTGGCTCCTGTGGCTGCAGCACCAGAAGTTATTGCTGTACCAGTGGCTGCAGCTCCGGTGATTGCAGAAGTGGCGCCTGTCGCCGCCGAAGCAGTGGTGGAAGCCAAACCTGTCGAAGCTGCGCCAGCAGTGGTTGCCGAGGTAGTTGCAGAAGTTGTTGCCGAAGCGCCTGTCGTTGCTGAAGCGCCTGCTCCTGCACCAGTTGCTGAAGCCGTGCTTGTCGTGGCCGAAGCTGCTCCAGTCCAGGCTGAGCCGGTAGTAGTAGCCGTGGCGCCAGCCGCAGCACCAGCAGTCGTGGAAGTAGCGCCGGTAGTGGAAGCTGCACAGACCCCGGCCCCGGTCCCGGTCCCGGTCCCGGCCGCCGAGCCAGTTGTCGTCGCCGAAGCCGCCCCGGTAGTTGCCGAGCCGGTAGTGGAAGCGCCTGTGGCAGCGCCTGTCGTGGCCGAAGTTGCACCAGCGCCAGCGCCGCTTGTTACTGCGCCTGCTCCAGTTGTTGCTGCTCCTGCGCCAGTGGCTGTGGACTTGAACGCCGTACTCGGTTCGGCTGGCCTGACCCTGGCTGCCACCGATCCGGAAAAACTGCGTCTGGCCCGTGAAGCGTCTGCCAACGTGGTGGCGCCGGTACGCAAGCCACGCGAACGCAAGCCATTGCCACCGCAATCGGATGAGCCGTTGATCCAGGTCAACACGCAACGTCCATAAGCGAGCCGGATTCGTCCAGCCGCGATAACCAAGGGGAAGCTCAGGCTTCCCCTTTTTTTCGTCCATACCGCCAGCCCCTACGCCAGCCATGCAAGCTTCCACCACAGCTCCCGCCCCCGTCAGCCTGGGCACCGCCTTCTGGTATTGGCTCAAGCTGGGCTGCGTCAGCTTTGGCGGCCCGGCCGGCCAGATCGCCATGATGCATGCGGAACTGGTGGAAAAGCGGCGCTGGATTTCCGAGCAACGCTTCTTGCATGCACTCAATTACTGCATGTTGCTGCCCGGCCCGGAAGCCACCCAGCTGGCCATCTATATCGGCTGGCTGATGCACCGCACGCGCGGCGGCATCATGGCCGGCCTGCTATTCCTGCTGCCCTCGCTGCTGCTGCTGATCGCCCTGTCTTCCGTCTACATGGCCTACGGCAATGTCCCCGCCATCGCCGCCATCCTGTACGGCATCAAGCCAGCGGTGGTGGCCATCGTGCTGGCCGCCGCCTGGCGCCTGGGCCGGCGCACCTTGCGCAGCGCCAGCCTGATCGGCATAGCGCTGGCGTCTTTTGTCGCCATCACCTTGCTACATCTACCATTTCCCGCGATCGTGCTCGGCGCCTGCCTGCTGGGTGTGGCGGGCGGCTATCTGCTGCCAGGTCAATTTCATACGGTTGGCGCGCGCCATGGCGCGGCATCCACCCATCCGCCGGCCCTGATCGACGACAGCACACCCACGCCGCCCCACGCCCGCTTCACGTGGCAGCGGTTGCTGTCCACCAGCCTGGCTGGCACGCTGCTGATGTTCCTGGCCTGGCTGGCGCTGGCCCTGCTCGGCGGACGCGAACAGCCGCTGGCGCAGATGGGGGTATTTTTCAGCAAGGTTGCCTTGCTCACCTTTGGCGGCGCCTATGCCGTGCTGCCCTATCTGGTCCAGGGCGCCGTCGATCACTACCACTGGCTGACCAGCGCGCAAATGATGGATGGCCTGGCCCTGGGCGAAACCACGCCCGGGCCTCTCATCATGATTGTCGCTTTCATCGGCTTTGTCGGCGGCTGGAGCCACGCCGTACTGGGCGAACACCTGTGGCTGGCCGGCGTGGCCGGCGCACTGGCCGCGGCCTGCTTCACTTTCTTGCCCTCGTTCATCTTCATCCTGGCTGGCGCACCGGTAGTCGAAGCCACGCGCGGCAATCTGCGCCTGAGCGCCCCATTGACTGCCATTTCAGCTGCCGTGGTCGGCGTGATCGCCAGCCTGGCCGTTTTCTTCGGCCGCCATGTCTTCCTGCCGGGCACGCCCGCGCTGCATGCGGACTGGCTGGCCATCGCCATCGGCGTGGCGGCGGCTGTGGCGCTGATGAAGTTCCAGATCGGCACCATCAAATTGCTGCTCGCCTGTGCCATCTGCGGCCTCGTGCTATCGTATCTGCCTTGAACGATCACTTTAGTAGCTGGCATCACCTTCATGAATGACAAGATTATTTATTTCTCCACGGCCCGCAATGGGGCGCTGGCGATACCGGAACGGCTGGAAAGCCCCAGCGGCCAGCTGGCCGACCGCCGCGGCAGGCCGCTGCACGACCTGCGCATTTCCATCACCGACCGCTGCAACTTCCGCTGCGTGTATTGCATGCCGAAAGAAGTGTTCGACAAGAACCACGTGTATCTGCCGCACACGGATTTGCTGTCGTTTGAAGAAATCACCCGCATCGCCGGACTGTTCGTCGCGCATGGGGTGGAAAAGATCCGCCTGACGGGTGGTGAGCCACTCTTACGCAAGAATATAGAAAAGCTGGTGGCCATGCTGGCCGCCCTGAAAACGCCATCCGGCCAGCCGCTGGACCTGACCCTGACCACCAATGGCTCCTTGCTGGCCAGGAAGGCGCAGGCACTCAAGGATGCGGGCTTGAACCGCGTTACCGTGTCGCTCGATTCGCTGGACGACGCCACCTTCAAGCGCATGAATGATGTTGATTTTGCCGTGGCCGACGTGCTGCACGGCATCGATGTCGCGCATCAGGTAGGCCTGGGGCCGGTCAAGGTCAATATGGTGGTCAAGGCGGGCATGAACGAGCAGGAAATCGTGCCGATGGCGCGCTACTTCAAGGACACGCCCACGATCTTGCGTTTCATCGAGTACATGGATGTGGGCGCCTCGAATGGCTGGGACTTGCGCGAAGTGGTGCCCTCGGCCGAAGTGGCGCGCCGCATCGGCGCCGTCATGCCCTTGATTCCCGTCAATCCCAATTACGTGGGCGAAACGGCAACGCGCTGGCGCTACCTGGACGGCGGCGGAGAAATTGGCCTCATTTCCAGCGTGACGCACGCCTTTTGCGGCGACTGCAGCCGCGCCCGCCTGTCGACGGAAGGCAAGCTCTACACCTGCTTGTTTGCCACCGATGGCCACGACTTGCGCTCCCTGCTGCGTGCCGGACGCAGCGACGAAGAAATGTCGACCGCGCTGGCGCAATTGTGGCGCGGCCGTGGCGACCGCTATTCGGAATTGCGCAGCAGCCACATGCCGCAGGACGCCGCGACTCCCCAGCCTGCTAAAAAGAAAGTGGAAATGTCGTATATCGGCGGCTGAAGCCATCAGTGCTACACCCCAGCGCTGTTACCATGGCATATGCGTCAACATCTCCACTCTACATGATAGCCAAACAAGAAATTACCGGCCTGATCCTGGCTGGCGGCCTGGGCACGCGCATGGGCCAGGTCGACAAGGGCATGCTGACCCTGCATGGCCAGCCGCTGGCCGCCCACGTGCTGCAGCGCCTGGCGCCGCAAGTGGGCCAGCTGGCCCTCAATCTGAACCAGCATGCGGAAAACTATCGCCATTTCGGCCTGCCCATCTGGGCCGATGAACAGGCGGACTATCGTGGACCGCTGGCCGGCTTGCAAAGCGGACTGCGCCGCGCCACTACGCCGTATGTATTAGTGGTGCCGTGCGACTCGCCGCTGCTGCCACTCGACTTGGCGGCGCGCCTGGCCGCCGGTTTGCAAGAAGCCGATGCCGATCTGGCGATTGCCGTCACACAAGAACACGAGCCGGCAAGGGACGCCACGCAGTTGCGCCCCCATCCCGTATTTTGCCTCGTCAAGACATCCGCCCTGCCCCAGCTGGACGCCTATCTGGCTGAAGGCGGGCGCAAGATGAGCGCCTGGCATGGCCCACTCAAGCTGGCGCAAGTGCTGTTCGAAGATGGCCAGGCCTTCCGCAACATCAATACCCGCGAGGAACTGGCTGCCGTGCAAGCACAAGATATCAGCGTCTCCATGGCGCAAACCCTTCTGAACAACGCCGTCGCGCCGCTGGCCGAGATAGAACATTTACCTTTGCCGCAGGCGCTGGAGCGTTTCCTGGCGGCCGACATCATCTCGCCCATCAGCGTGCCCGCGCACGACAATTCCGCCATGGATGGCTATGCGCTGCACGGTAGCGACCTGCTTGGCGACGCCCCCATCACCTTGCGCGTGATGGACACCATCCTGGCCGGGCGTCCCGGTACGGCAGCCATCGTTCGCGGCACCTGCGCGCGCATCATGACGGGCGCCGTGATGCCGGCCGGCTGCGACAGCGTGGTGCCACAGGAACTGGTGTTGCAGGCCAGTGAGCACAGCATTACCGTGGCGCCCCAGGTGGTGCGGCCCGGCGACAACCGCCGTTTCAAGGGCGAAGACTTGATGGCTGGCCAGCCGGCTCTGCTGCAAGGCAAGTTACTCCGGCCCGCCGAGCTGGGTTTGCTAGCTTCCTTGGGCATCGCCAGCGTGCCCGTGCGGCGGCGCCTGCGCGTGGCGTTTTTCTCGACCGGCGATGAATTACGCTCGCTGGGCGAGCCGCTGGACGCGGGCTGCATCTATGACAGCAACCGCTACACTCTGCTGGGCATGTTGCAGCGCCTCGGCTGCGAGGTGCTCGACCTGGGCATCGTCAAGGATAGTCCCGAAGCGCTGGAAGCCGCCCTGCGACTGGCTTGCGCGCAAGCCGATGTGATCATCACCTCGGGTGGCGTGTCCAGCGGTGCGGCCGATTTCACGCGTGATATTTTGGCGCAACTCGGTGAAGTAGCCTTTTGGCAAATCAATATGCGTCCGGGCCGCCCCATGGCCTTTGGCCGTATCGCCGTCGATGGCCACTCCGCCTTGCTGCTGGGCTTGCCCGGCAACCCGGTCGCCGTGATGGCCACCTTTTATTTCCTGGCCCGCCCGACCCTGCTGCGCATGATGGGCGCCGATCCAGAGGCGGCCAGCCTGCCCCTGCTGCGCGTCGCGGCGCAGGCGGCTATCCGCAAGCGGCGCGGGCGCACCGAATACCAGCGCGGCATCCTGGAACGCGACGCCAGCGGCCAGCAACACGTACGCGTGACGGGCGCGCAAGGCTCGGGCATCTTGCGCTCGATGACACAGGCCAATTGCATGATCGTGCTGCCTGCAGAACAAGGCCCGGTGGCCGCTGGCGAACTGGTCGATATCGTACTGTTTCAGGGGCTGACATGAGCTATTACCGCGCTTGCGCCATGGCGCTGCTCTTGCTGCCGCCCATGGCAGTCCATGCTGCCGAGGTGAACAGCAACGGCTACACGCTGCGTTTTGAAGAACGCATCGAAGAGGCGCCTGGCGACTTGCATGGCGAAACCGTCGGGCGCATCAGCCTGCGGCGCACGGCGGACCAGCAACTGCTGTGGCTGGAAAACACGCCTTTGCGCCCCGGCTGTGGCAAGCTTCCCGCCGTCTCTGCCATCAATGCGGACTTTGTCTCCATCTGCGGCCATCTGGGCGGACGTCATTACACGCAGAAAATCGTGCTCACGCGCGGCAACTTTCCCACCATGGCCAGCGTGGACCAGTACGAGCTACCCAGTCCGGCACGCATCGCTGCCGATGGTACATTGTCGATCGATGTATTGCGCCGCGATATGTTTCCTGAGGAACTGACGGGCCCCCATCTGTTTCCCTTCGTCTATCGCCTGCACCGCGACGCCGTCACTTTCGGCTTTGCCTTGAGCTTTGACAAGGATGCCGCCGAACGCTACTGGCAGCACTACCAGCATAGCCGGCAAGCGGCGCATCTGGCCGGGGTGTTGCCGGAAATGCTGGCGGCCTTGCTGGCCAGCCAGGCCCGGCAGCCTATCTGCGCGGAACTGGCCGATATCGAAACGGCCCTGATGCATGACGACAAGCAACTGGACCAGAGCGGTGCGCGCAAGCTGATGCTGTCATGGCTGCAAAAACTGCCCGGCATCGGCTACCCGGCTTTCAAACAGCAAGCCTGCCAGCACGCCCTTTAGCTTGCCCCTTGCGCGCATGACAGCAGGCTGATGCCTGCTGCACCGCCACCGTTTTCTCTTCCTTCCCTTTCGGCAGCACCGCACGGCCCAGGTGCTGCGACGTCAAAATAAATATAAATAACACAATCATAGCATTTGAAACAGCAATCATAAACACAACGATAATTGTAATAATTTTATTTATTTGTTGATATTGAAGTTTCTTCGGTGATAACATTTGATCTCACCGAAAAAACAATACAATTTTGACATGAATTCATCCATCACCCTGGCAGCAAAGCACACCTCCCATAGCATGGCCGGCTACCTGCTGGGCGTTTGGCTCATCTTCGGTATCTTGTTCATGGCGTCCCTGCCCGCCAGCGCGAAAGGGGCGATGGCACGCGCTGACGTGCTGGAAAACTGTAATTGGAACCGCCCGGGCGTGGATCCGTTCATGGGCGATGTGGTGGCGGCCGTGGACCGCTATACGGATATTGCGCCGCAAATACGCGAACAGTTGAAGGAGCGCATGCGCGCGCGCCAGTACGATGAGATCGTCCTCATCACGCGCGACAGCATCAGCGGCAAGCAACACTACAATCCCCGCATCAGCGAGATGCATTTTGGGCCCGGCCGCGTCTGCCGCAATGTCACGCGGGCGGGCTGGAGCGATCAGATGCAGGAACGGGGACTCGTGTATTGCGTGCAGGACGAGTGCATCCTGGTGCCTACCGTGTGCCGCAATGTCAGCCGCATCACGCGGACGCAAACGGCAGCTCCGGGCGCTGCAGCGGCAGGCGCAGCACCCGGAGCTGCTGCACCCGAAGCGGGTTTGCCGGCGGCAGCGGCGCCAGTTGGCAGCGCACCGGCCGACGCCTTGCACAGCGGCTCGTTTGCCGAAGCGGCACTGGTGCCCGTCGGCGGTGGCTATGCTTTTACATCGAATAATTTTGTCGGTGGCCCGGGCAACGGACCTGCCAATTTCGGCGCGCCGCCGTCAGCAGGCGCGGGCGGAGGTGGCGGTAGCGCGATCAGTCCTGGTACGGGCAACAGCAGCTTTATTGAAATCCATCCGCTGCCGCCGATCACCATCCTGCCGACCTTGCCCACCAGCCCATCCGTGCTGCCCGCCGTACCGGAGCCGCAAACCTGGGCCATGCTGCTGGCGGGCCTGGCCTTGCTGGGCTATTGCGCGCGGCGCCGCAAGCCAAGTTAAGGAAGCGCTTAGTCGCCCTCGCCCGGCGCGTCGTCCGCCGCGCCCAGCAGCAAGGCGGCCGCTTCGCCAGGCAAAGCTTCCACGGATTTCAATTTGCGCGCCATTTGCCGGCTGCGCACTTCGGCGCTTTCAATGTTCTTGGCCGCCCGCTCCAGCGTCATTTTGGTTTGCGCCAGCACGTCGCCAAACTTGCCAAACTCCGTCTTCACGGCACCCAGCACCTGCCATACTTCCGACGAGCGTTTTTCCAGCGCCAGCGTGCGGAAGCCCATCTGCAAGCTGTTGAGCAAGGCGGTCAATGTCGATGGCCCGGCGATGCTGACCCGGTGCACACGCTGCAATTCATCGGCCAGGCCCGGGCGGCGCATGACTTCTGCATACAAGCCTTCGGTGGGCAGGAACAGGATGGCGAAATCGGTGGTGTGCGGCGGCGCCAGGTATTTGTCGGCGATGGTCTTTGCTTCGCCGCGCACGGCGCGCTCCAGTTCGCGACCGGCCAGCAGCACGCCGTCCGCATCGGCCCGCTCGGCCGCTTCCACCAGGCGTTCATATTGTTCTTTCGGAAACTTCGCATCGATCGGCATCCAGACCGGCGGCCCGCCGTCGACCAGGCCCGGCAGCTTCAGGGCGAATTCCACGCGTGCGCCGCTGCCGGCGATGGTTTCCACGTTCTTGGCGTACTGGTCGACGGTAAGTACTTGCTCCAGCAACATTTCCAGCTGCACCTCGCCCCACGTTCCACGCGTCTTGACGTTGGTGAGCACCCGCTTCAGGTCGCCCACGCCCAGCGCCAGTTGCTGCATTTCACCCAAGCCCTGGTGGACTTTTTCCAGCCGTTCCGACACTTGCTGGAACGAAGCGGAAAGGCGCGTTTCCAGCGTGGCGTGCAGTTTTTCATCGACCGTCTTGCGCATTTCTTCCAGCCGCGCACCATTATCTGTCTGCAAGTCGCGGATCTTGCTTTCCAGCGTGGCGCGCACTTCCAGCATGCGCTGCGCATTCGATTCCGTCAGCTTTTCCAGGGTCTGGTTGGTGCTGTCGGCAAAGCGCGCCAGGCTTTGCGCCTGCTCTTCGCGCCCGACTTTCCCCTGCGCCTGCATTTGCGTGCGCAGACTGTCGAGCTGTTGCAAGGTCGCCGCCTGGAATTGCGCCAGCCCCGCCGCCAAGTCTTGCCGCGTGGCTTGCGCCGACGCCTGCAGCTGCAGCCGCACTTCGCGCTCGACCCGGTCGATGCGCTCCAGGCTTTGCTGCTGATGCTGCTGCACCAGCGCCAGGGTGGTGGCGCCATCGCCCCCGCCACCTGCGCGCGGGCGCAGCAAAGTGAGTACTAACAAGACGATGGCGATTGCCATGGCCCCCAGCAAAATATAAAACTCGAATTGGCTCATGGTCTCGGCGGTGTGGAAAATTAATCGGGCTTGTTGCGCATCCAGTCGGCCGTCTGATAAAACGATTCCATCAGGCGCACGCGCAAGGACTCTTCGATGCCCGTGTCTTCCATGGCCCAGGCCATGGCGCGCAGCCACTGGTCGCGCTCGCTGGTGCCGATCGGATACGGCAGATGGCGCGCGCGCAGGCGCGGGTGGCCGAATTTTGCAATATACAGGTCAGGGCCGCCCATCCATCCCGTCAGGAAGAAATACAGCTTGTCGCGCGAGCCTTCGGTTTCGGGCGGATGCATGGCGCGGATGCCGGCAAATTCGGGCTCCAGCTCCATCAAATCATAAAAACGGTCGACCATCTGGCGCAGCACGGCCGCGCCGCCGATGGTTTCGTACAAGGTGGTGGGGGGTGTGGTATCAGTCATGGCCGTCATGATAGCGCAAGCGGGGCTTGCTGCCACTGGCAGCAACATAGTTGACTACTCAAGCATTTATCAACTACTATGCAATCACTTTAAGAAAAGAAGCACAGGTCGAACACACTGCAAGCACTGCCTGCATCGGGCGATGGCTTGATGCGCAATACCAACTTCCGCTGGCTGCTGGGCGGCGGCACTGCTCACAAAAATTCCGGGCATCACCGGGCCAGTATCAACATAAAGGTCATTAACCATGGATAAAACACAGCAAGCCGCCCTGAAAGTGGCTTACCGGCAACAAGCGCCAGCACTGGGCATCATGACCCTGCAGCATTTGCCCAGCGGACGCATGCTGCTGGCAGCGAGCCGCAATGCGCCCGGCGCGCTGAACCGGCACCGCTTCGAGCTCAAGCTGGGCACGCACCGCAACGCCGGCTTGCAAGCGGACTGGAAGCGCGATGGCGAGACAGCGTTTCACTTTGATGTCATCGACACCGTCAAGGTGGCGGACGATCCTGCCTTCGATGCGGATGGGGAACTGGCCAGCTTGCTGGAACTGCACCGCAGCCAGTTGCAGGCACAGGGCCAACCTTTCTATTAATGACTTACACTTGCGCACTCAAGCAGCATGCAACGATATAGGACACCATGAACGACAACTCCAGCAATCCGCAAGACAGCGCCCTCGATTTTTGCCTGCGCCTGGCGCGCGCCCAGGCCGTGCTGGTGCGCCGGCTCGACGCCAGCCTGGGCAATCTGCACGGCCTGAGCTTCAGCGATTATCAATTGCTGTATCACTTGCAGCGCGCACCCGGTGGCCGCCTGCGCCGCGTGGACCTGGCCGAGCGCCTGGCGCTGACAGCGTCCGGCATCACCCGCTCGCTGCTGCCGCTGGAAAAGATTGGCCTGGTCACGCGCCAGGCTGACGCGCGCGATGCCCGCGTCGGCTACGCCGTCCTCACGGCAGCCGGACAAGCACTGCTGGCCAACGCCCACGTCACGGCGCAAGCGGTGAGCCGCGAATTGCTCAGCGATGCGCCTGCAGACCAGCTCGATACGCTGTCAACTTTGCTGGGCCAGCTGGCAGGCCGGCCCCTGTAGCCACTCAGACCAGCGCCAGCTTGCGCAAGCGCCGCGTGGAAGGCCAACTGGCCAAACCCACTTCATCGCGGATGGCTGCGCAAGCGGCCAGCAGACGCTCACAATCGTGTTCGCGCAAGCCTGCGTTCAGGGTCAGGCGCACCAGGGAACGGTTTTTCGGCGTGGCCGGCGCGCAAAACACGGCGCCGTAGATGCCGTGGCGTTCCAGCGCCTTGCGCAGTTTTAAGGTATCGGGCTCGCTGCCTGCTTCCAGCGCAATGATTTGCTCCGTGCCATCGCTGACGTTGTAGCCGAGCTCTGCCAGGCCCTGGCGCAGCAGCACGCTGTGGCGGCGCAAGGCGGCGCGGCGGCGATCGGCGCCGCGGATGAGGTCGAGCGCCGCATCGAACCAGGCCAGTTCATGTTCCAGCAGGCAAGAACTGAAGATGGCGGGCCGCGAAGCCGACAAGAAATAGCCCTTGAATTGGGCCGAACAGGTGATCAGCCCGGCCCGGCCCGCAAAGGCCTTGGCCAAGGACGCCGTGCGGAAATGCACTCGTTCGGCCAGCCCCAGCTCCACCACCAGGCCCGCGCCCTGCGGCCCGTGCGTGCCCAGCGAATGCGATTCGTCGACGATCAGCATGCTGCCGCTGCGTTCGGCAATCTGCACCATGTCCAGCAAGGGCGCCACGCTGCCATTGGTGCTGTACAAGGCATCGACAACGATGATGCCGGGCCCATGCTTGTCGATCTGCCGCTGCAGATGCGCAGCATCGTTATGCAAAAAGGCATGCGGCTCGGCTTGCGCCGACTGCACGCCTTCCCACAGCGACGCGTGGGCCTGCATGTCCAGGTAAACGGGAATGCCGGGGCCGGCCAGGCTTTGTAGCAAGCCCACGTTGGCGGCCCAGCCCGATTGCGCCAGCACGCACGCTTCGCTGCCGAGGAAGGCCGCCAGCTTGTGCTCGAGCCGGTGCTGGCGACTGCCTTCTTGCAGGAACACGGACGACATCAGCATGGCGCCGCCACCCTGCAAGACTTGCGCCTGCACCGCCAGCAAAGCGGGTTCGGCAGCGATATTCAGGTAATCGTTGCCAGCGAGCATCACTGCGCCAGCCGGTATCGCTTGCCACTGATGCAAGTGCTCGCCGCCCAGCAGCTTGGCGATGCGCTCGACATAGTGCTCATCCATGCGCTGGCGGACAAAGGCGGGTAATTGCTGTTCGGCAGCAGTGCTGGCAAGGGGGGAAATAGCGTTCAACATGAGGGGCTCCTGAAGTGGTTGCGGGGGGAATTACCGCGTCCAACATGCGCGAGCCGTATGGCCGGTGATTGATACAGCTCAACGAACAGAGCAATAGCGCTATTTTCAAAAGGAAATGCGCCGATCATGTTGTACTGATACACATCAATGAGTACCTTCCACGACCATGACGCAAGCGCAGTCCCCTGCTGGAAAACAATGGCCAGGCAAGCTGCTCCAGCCTTTCCTGCACTTCCACGACGCCCTTGAACATATGCCCATGCGGCGTGCCCAGGTACGCGCACTGGCCGTGATCGGTGCGTTCGGCATGCCCTTGTACTACATGCTGTGGCACACTTATTTTCCGCAGGAATACGAATCGCTGCCCCTGCGTGCGCTGGCCGGGCTGCTGTTCCTGCCCGCACTGTGGCCGGCCCGTTTCAGCAACCGCTGGTTCAGCATCTATCTGTTCCTGGGGCTGAGCTTCCAGCTGCCCTTCTTTTTCACCTTCATGTTCCTGATGAACCACGCCTCGGCGCTGTGGACCCACTCGCTGCTGGTGGCCCTGATCGTGCTGTTCCACTTCGATACCCGCATCGCCGTGCTGGCTTACCTGGGTGGCACCCTCTGCGCCTGCCTGGCCTTTGCCCTGCTGGGCGACCCTGCCTTCCTGCTGCGGCGCGAGGTGCTGCAGCAACTGCCCGTGCACTGGTTCACGATCGCCGTGCTCTCCGTGGTCAAGGTCGGCCGCCATGTGGGCGCGCAGGAAAAGCTGGCCGGCATGGCCGCTGGCCTGGGCAGCGTAGCGCATGAATTGCGCACGCCGCTGGTCAGCGTCGAAGCCAATGTGCGGGGCCTGCAGCGGTTATTGCGGCGGCCTGAAACGATGGATGCCGATACAGCGAGCCTGGAAGCGCTGGCCCGCATCCAGTTTGAAGTGCGCCATATGCACCATATGGTCGATCTGTTCCTGCTCAGCGCCAGCGCCGTCAGCCGCAAGCTCGAAGCCAGCGAGGCAGTTTCCATGCATGACAGCGTGACTGCGGTGCTGCGCCGCTATCCCTTCACCAGCAGCGCGCAGCGCGATATCGTCAAGGTCGAGCTGCGGACCGACTTCCTGTTTGCCGGCCAGTCGGAACTGTGCGTGGTGATCCTGCTGAACCTGCTGCGCAATGCGCTGAAAAGCATACAGCGCGCCGGCAAGGGCCGCGTGCGCATCGTCATCGATGGTGCGCGCTCCGTGCCGCGCCTGCTGTTCATCGACACGGGCTGCGGCATCGCGCGCAACCGCCTGCCGCTGATCTTCGACCGTTTTTACTCGTATCCGGCGCATAACGGCAGCGGCATCGGCCTGGCGCTATGCCGGCAAATCATGCAAGCCTGGCATGCCCGCATCGACTGCGTGGCGCGCGAAGGCGCGTACGCTATCTTCCGGCTGGAGTTTCCCCAGCCCAATCGTTTCTTCCCCTCCCACCGCGCAAGGTGACCTATGCAACTGCCCGTCTACACCCATCCGACCCTGACCGTGCTGATCGACGACAGCGATTCCTTCCTGAAAAGCCTGGCCTTCCAGCTCGACCCTTCGCTGGCGCGCAAGACCTTTCACGACACGAAGGAGGCGCTGCACTGGTTGCGGCATAGCACGCAGCAGGGCGAGCTGCCGCTGCAGGTCAATTTCGACACGCAAAACCTGCCGCCCGACCAGTGCAATGTGGCGTTCGACATCGAACGCATCTGGCGCATCAGCGGCCAGGCGCAGCGCTTTGCCGTGCCATCGGTGCTGGTGGTCGATTATTCGATGCCGCAAATGAATGGCATCGAATTTTGCCAGGCCGTCCGCGACTTGCCGTGCAAGAAGATTTTATTTACGGGAGCAGCCGATGAAAAAGTGGCCGTGACGGCGTTCAACCGGGGACTGATCGACCGCTACATCAAGAAAAGCGACGACGATGCGCTCGATATCCTGGAACAGGAAATCGTTGCCTTGCAGTCAGAGTTTTTCCTGCAGCAGTCAGACACCGTGCGCGATTTATTGCTGCTGCACGATTACCACTTCCTGCAGGACGAGGCGCTGGCGGCCGTGGTGCACGCGCTGTGCCGTCAGCATGGTTTTGTCGAATTCTATATTTTCCCTACGCCCTGCGGCATCCTGTTTTTCACGCGCGAGGGGCAAGCCAGGCTGATGATCATCACCACGCAACGGGGCTTGCACACGCAGTACGAAATGGCGCGCGACAGCGACGCGCCTGCGTCCCTGCTGTCGGCGCTGCTGGAAATGCGCGTGATTCCATATTTTTCCGATGCCGGCAGCGACGGCATGTATTCCGCCCAGATAGGTGAAAACTGGTTCCGCTACTGCGCCGCGCCCACCATCTGCCTGGGCCGTGAAACGTATTACTGGGCCCTGTTCGACGTGCCGGTGCACCAGCTGGGGCAGCCGGTACTGTCGTATGCCCAGTTTCTACGTGCGCAAGCCGGCCAGGGCTTGACTGTCTAGGCTACGATTCGCGCAAGGTTTGCAGCGGCGGGTGTTTCAGCACATTGCGCAGCCCCAGCCAGCCGCCGGCAATCGCGCACAGGGCGCCGGCCAGTAAACCAAAACCCCACACGCCAGGCGCGAAGCTCCAGGCGAACTTGAACTGGTAGGTTGCCAGCGCCCAGCCCATGGCCGCCGCGCCGGTAGCGGCCAGCAAGCCCGCCAGTGCGCCCACCAGTGAAAACTCGATCAGCTGCGCCTGTGCCAGCTGGCGCCGCGTGGCGCCCAGCGCGCGCAGCAGGCCCGCTTCGCGCGTACGCTCGTCCTGCGAACCCATCAGCGCGGCATACAGCACCAGCAAGCCTGAGGCCAAAGTAAAGGCAAACAGGAATTCGACGGCGGTGACCACCTGGTCCAGCACCGATTGTATCTGTTTCAATATGCCGCCCACGTCAACCACCGTCAGATTCGGGAAATCACGCGACAGGGCGTTGCCCAGGTCCGCATGTTCAGGCGGCAAGTGGAAGGCCGTGATCCAGGTTTGCGGCGTATCGGCCATGGCGGCCGGGTTGATGATGACAAAGAAATTGACCCGCATGGAACCCCATTCGAGCTTGCGCAAACTCGTAATGGCCGCCTCGACCGGCTGGCCCGCGATATCGAAACGCAGCTTGTCGCCCAGTTTCAATTTGAGGGTCTTGGCGATGCCCTCTTCCACCGACGCCTCAGCCGGCGCACCCGGCTTGTTGCTGAACCATTCACCGGCGACGATCTTGTTTTCACCCTGCATGGTCGCCATCGTCGACAAATTGAATTCGCGGTCGGCCAGGCCCTTGGCGCGGTCATCCTGATAGGTATCTTCGGTAATCGTCTTGTCGTTCACGGCCACCAGGCGGCCCCGTATCATCGGATACAAGGGTGCGTTGAGCACGCCCGCCTGCACCAGGCGCGCGGCGATCTGGTCTTTCTGTTCCGGCAAAATATTGATGATGAAACGGTTCGGTGCATCGGCTGGCGTGGCGTTGCGCCAGGATGCCATCAAATCGCCGCGCACGACCGTCAGCAGCAGCAAGGCCATCAGGCCCAGCGCCAGCGACACCACCTGGATCACGGTAGCGCCCGGACGGCGCTGCAAGGACGTCACGGCAAAGCGCCAGCCCTGGTGATTAAAAGCGCCGCGCAGGCTGCGCAAGGACTTGATGCCCAGCCAGCCCGCCAGGCCAAACAGGCCAAAACCCCCGAGGAAACCAGCCGCCGTCAGCAGCGCCAGTTTCACGTCGCCCGCTTGCCACAACAGCAGCACCACAAAGGCAGCGATACCGAGGCCATAGGTAGCCAGGGCCAGCGGCTGCGGCGCTTCCTGTTCGCGGCGGATGACGCGGTTATGGGGAACATTGCGCAACTGCAAAATCGGCGGCAAGGCAAAGCCCAGCAGCAACAGCATGCCGGTGGCCACGCCCTGCAGCGCAGGCAGGATGGAAACAGGCGGCAAGTCGTTCTGCACCAGCTTGCCGAGCAACTCCAGCAACACCATATGGCCGGCGTAACCCACTGCCACGCCCACCAGGCTGCCCGCCAGGCCCACCATCACAAATTCGATCACATACATGGCCGTGACCTGGTTTTGCGTCAGGCCCAGGCAGCGCAACATGGCGCAAGCGTCCAGATGGCGCAGCATGAAGCGGCGCGCCGCCATCGCCACGGCGACCGCCGCCAGCATGGCCGACAGCAAGCCGACCAGCGACAGGAAACGGTCGGCGCGGTCCAGGGTCGATTGCATTTGCGGGCTGCCCGACTCCAGCGACTCTATCCGCACGCCCTTGATAGCCTGTTGCTTGATCTGCCCTTCCAGCCAAGTTTGATATGCCGCAATCTCGGCCGCCTTGTTTTGCGGCGCCGACAGCAGCAAGCGGTAAGACACGCGCGAACCATCCTGCACCAGCGCGGTGGCCGCCAGGTCGCCCAGCGGCAGCATCACGCGCGGAGCGAAGTTCAGGAACGAGGCGCCGCGGTCCGGTTCGGCGGCGATCAGTTGCGTGACGGTAAAGTTCTTGTCACCCAATTTCAAGGTATCGCCCAGCCTGGCGTTCAGGCTGGACAAAATACCTGCATCGACCCACACCGTGCCCGGCGCCGGCGCCCGGTTGGCGCTCTGGCCCACGGCGTCTGCCGCCTGCGCCACATCGGTGGTGATTTTCAGCTGGCCCCGTAAAGGGTAGCCGGGCGAGACTGCCTTGATCGAGGCCAGTTGCGACTGCGACTGTTCGCCCTCGCCCGCCTGCGCCATGCTGGGGAAGGTCACCGTATCGGCCAGGGTAAAGCCGCGCTTTTGCGCTTCGGCACGCCAGGCCGCATTTACGGGCTGGTCGGCGCTGATCACCAGGTCCGCTCCCAGCAACTGGTGCGCATCGCGGTTCAGGCCCGAACGCAGGCGGTCGACAAAGAAGCCGACCGCCGACAGGGCCGCCACGGCAACGATCAGTGCGACGAGCAGGAAACGCAATTGGCCGGCGCGCCAGTCGCGCGCCGTCATTTTGAGGGAGAGACGGAACATGGGCGAGGTCTTCAGTTATTGAGTGGAGCTGCTGGCGGCAGCATGCTGGGCGAAATAGGCGTCGACGCTGGCCAGGAAAGCTTCTTTCTGTTCCCGCGGCAAGAAGGCGGCAATGAAACCATTGCGTGCCAAACGCTGGGCATGCGCCAGGCCCAGCGGCAAGGCGTCAAACACGGCCTCGAAATTGTCGTTCATATAGCCGCCGAAATAAGCCGGGTCGTCCGAATTCACCGTTGCCAGCAAGCCTGCTTCCAGCAATTGCAGCAGATTATGGTCATGCATCTGGTCAAACACGCGCAGCTTGGTGTTCGACAGCGGGCACACGGTCAGCGCGATCTGCTCGCGCGCCAGGCGCGCCGTCAGTTCTGCATCTTCCAGGCAACGTACGCCATGGTCGATACGCTCCACCAGCAAGTCGTCAAGCGCCGTGCGGATGTAGGCTGGCGGGCCTTCCTCGCCCGCGTGGGCCACCAGGTGCAAGCCCAGTTCGCGGCAACGGGCAAACACGCGCGAAAATTTCTCGGGTGGATTGCCCACTTCGGAAGAATCGAGACCCACGCCGATGAATTTGTCGCGCTGCGGCAGTGCGTCTTCCAGGGTCTCGAACGCTTCTTCCTCGCTCAGGTGGCGCAGGAAGCACAGGATCAGCGTAGCGCTGACGGGACTATCCTGGCAGGCGCGGTGGATGCCGTTGATCACGTCGGCCATCGGCACGCCGCGCGCCGTATGCGTTTGCGGGTCGAAGAAAATTTCCGTGTGCAAGACATTGTCCGCTGCGGCGCGCAGCAGATAGGCGTGCGTCATGTCGTAGAAATCCTGCTCCTTCAAGAGCACGCTTGCGCCCGCATAATAAATGTCGAGAAAGGACTGCAAATCCGTAAAGGCATAGGCGCTGCGCAAATGTTCCACCGATTCATAACCGAGCGGTACGCCATTGCGTTCGGCCAGTGCGAAAATCAATTCGGGCTCCAGCGAACCTTCTATATGGATATGCAGTTCGGCTTTCGGCATGCCGCGTACGATCGCGCGCAATTGCGGATTCATCATTGGTGGTATTCCTTAATATAGTGCGTAGAAAAAGATGATGGCAGTGTAGCGCAAGATGCGCGTAGCCATCGCCGATGACAGCGTCGGCACACGCGCGTGAATTGTCGTATGATGATTACAGAAGCAGTAAAAAGTTCATTAAAAGCGCTGGAAAATTTTTAGATTTATCCAATTAAATCAAGAATTTACACACAAGTATTAAGGATATTACGACATATCTTTTGACTTCCTGATCCTTTAGAGCAATAATTAATTTCATGGGGTAAAGGCAGGTGCAACAAGCGCTCTTGACACATGACAAAAAGAACCGGCTGGCCACGCCAGCATCGGTATCAAGCGCCAGTTTTTTGGTCCGGGCAATCCGGACTTGCAAAGACAGCCGGGCTTGGAAAAACAATAAAAATCGATGACAGGGGTAAAACAAACACAGGCGGCGAGGCCAGGCAATTGCCAGGCGGGCTGACATGGTGACTGGCAGGTTGACATATTCATTAAAGGACAGTGACATGACCATTTTTGACAACTACGCAGCACGTTACGAGCGCACCCGGGAAGAGGAAATGTCGCTCACCGAATATCTGGCCTTATGCAAGAAGGACAAGCTGACCTATGCCAGCGCACCCGAACGCATGCTGGCCGCCATCGGCGAACCACAGCTGGTCGACACGCGCAACGACACGCGCCTGTCGCGCATCTTCGCCAACAAGGTGATCAAGATCTACCCCGCCTTCCGCGATTTTTACGGCACCGAGGAAGTGATCGAGCAAGTGGTCTCGTATTTCCGCCACGCCGCGCAAGGCCTGGAAGAGCGCAAGCAAATCCTGTATCTGCTCGGGCCGGTTGGCGGCGGCAAATCGTCGATTGCAGAAAAACTCAAGTCGCTGATGGAGCATGTGCCCTTCTATTGCCTGAAAGGCTCGCCCGTCAACGAGTCGCCGCTGGGCCTGTTCAACGAAGAAGAAGACGGCACCATCCTGGAAGAAGACTACGGCATCCCGCGCCGCTATCTGCGCAACATCCCCAGCCCCTGGGCCGTGAAACGCCTGCATGAATTCAATGGCGACATCAACCAGTTCCGCGTCGTCAAGCGCTACCCGTCCGTGCTGAAACAGATCGCCATCTCGAAAACGGAACCGGGCGATGAAAACAACCAGGATATTTCCTCGCTGGTCGGCAAGGTCGATATCCGCAAGCTCGAAGACTACGCCCAGGACGATCCGGACGCCTACAGCTATTCGGGTGGCCTGTGCCTGGCCAACCAGGGTTTGATGGAATTCGTGGAAATGTTCAAGGCCCCGATCAAGGTCTTGCACCCTTTGCTGACGGCCACCCAGGAAGGCAATTACAAGGGCACCGAAGGTTTCGGCGCGATTCCCTTCGACGGCATCATCCTGGCCCACTCGAATGAATCGGAATGGAAGACCTTTAAAAACAACCGCAACAATGAAGCTTTCCTCGACCGCATCTATATAGTCAAAGTGCCGTACTGCCTGCGCGTGTCCGATGAAATCAAGATCTACGACAAGCTGGTGGCCAATTCTTCGCTGTTCAAGGCACCCTGCGCGCCCGGCACCCTGCGCATGATGGCGCAGTTCGCCATCCTGTCGCGCCTGAAAGACACCGAGAATTCCAGCATCTTTTCCAAAATGCTGGTCTACGATGGCGAAAACCTGAAAGACACGGACCCGAAAGCCAAGTCCATGCATGAATACGTGGATTACGCGGGCGTGGACGAAGGCATGAATGGCTTGTCGACCCGCTTTGCCTTCAAGATATTGTCCAAGGTCTTCAACTTCGACAACACGGAAGTAGCCGCCAATCCGGTGCACCTCTTATATGTACTGGAGCAGCAGGTCGAACGCGAACAATTCCCGCCAGAACTGGAGCAGCGCTACTTCTCCTATATTAAAGAGCACCTGGCGCAGCGCTACGTGGAATTCATCGGCAAGGAAATCCAGACCGCCTACCTGGAAAGCTATTCCGAATACGGGCAAAACATCTTTGACCGCTATGTCACGTTTGCCGACTTCTGGATACAGGACCAGGAATACCGCGATCCGGACACGGGCGAAAGTTTCGACCGCGAATCGCTGAACAACGAGCTGGAAAAGATCGAGAAGCCGGCCGGCATTTCGAATCCGAAAGACTTCCGCAATGAAATCGTCAACTTCGGTTTGCGTGCGCGGGCGTCCAACGGCGGCAAGAATCCAGCCTGGACCAGTTACGAGAAGTTCCGCACCGTGATCGAGAAAAAAATGTTCTCGAATACGGAGGAATTGCTGCCCGTGATTTCCTTCAATGCCAAGGCCAGCGCCGACGATGCCAACAAGCACGCCGACTTCGTGGCCCGCATGGTGGAAAAAGGCTATACGGCCAAGCAGGTACGCCTGTTATGCGAATGGTATTTGCGGGTACGCAAGTCGTCATAAGGCAGCGGGCGCGGCCCTGCATGGCGGGGCCGCGCAAGACCCAAGCTAAGGAGGCACCCTTTGACTTACCTCATCGACAGGCGCTTGCAGAGCAAGAACAAGTCCGCCGTCAACCGCGAGCGCTTCTTGCGGCGTTACAAAGGCCAGATCAAGGATGCCGTGGGGCGCGCCATCAAGGGGCGCTCGATCACGGACGTTGAAAATGGCGAAAAGGTCAGCATCCCCGTCAAGGACGTGGGCGAACCCGCATTTGGCCATGCGCATGGCGGCGTGTGGGAAGTCGTCAATCCCGGCAACAAGGAATACCTGAAGGGCGACCAGATCGCGCGCCCCAAAGGCGGTGGCGGTAGCGGGCGCGGCAAGGCCGGCAATAGCGATGAAACGTCGGAAGACGATTTCATCTTCGAGCTGTCGCGCGAAGAATTCATGAATTACTTCTTTGAAGACCTGGAATTGCCGCACATGGTGAAAACCCAGTTGACGGCCACCACGGAATTCAAGAACCAGCGCGCCGGCTACAATATGTCGGGCACGCCGTCCAACATCCATGTGCTGCGCTCCCTGCGCGGCGCGCTGGGCCGGCGCATCGCCGTGGGCGGCGGCGCCCGCAAGCAACTGGCGCAGGCCGAAGAAGACCTGGCCACTTTGCTGCACGAGGGCGCGCCGGAAAACGATCCGCTGGTGGCCGAACTGCGCCGCCAGATTCATCATTTGCACACGCGCTTGCTGGCGATCCCCTTCATCGACCCGTTCGACTTGCGCTACAGCAACCGCATCAAGGTGCCCAAGCCCATGACGCAGGCCGTGATGTTTTGCATCATGGATGTCTCGGGCTCGATGGATGAGTCGCGCAAGGATACGGCCAAGCGCTTTTTCATCTTGCTGTATCTATTCCTCAAGCGCGTCTACGACAAGATCGAAGTGGTCTTCATCCGCCACCATACGGCCGCCTCGGAAGTCAACGAGCATGATTTCTTCAATTCGCGCGAGTCGGGCGGCACGGTGGTGTCGTCGGCGCTCAATTTGCTCAACACCATAATAGATGAGCGTTATGGCGCCGGGCAATGGAACAGCTATGTGGCGCAAGCGTCGGACGGCGATAACTGGGATAACGATTCCCTGTTGTGCCGGCAATTGCTGATCAACACCATCATGCCCAAGGTGCAGTATTACACCTACGTCGAGATCACCGACGGCCCGCAGCAAAACCTGTGGGAGCAATATGCGGGCGTGCTCGAGCATCACGCCCATTTCGCCATGCAAAAGATCGTCACGCCGGCCGATATCTATCCGGTCTTCCGCGAACTGTTCAAAAAACAGGTGAAATGATGAGTGCAGCCTTTGACCGCGCCAGCAATACCCCGGGCGAGCCCTTCGTGCGCCTGCGCCATGCCAACGCCCTGCCCGAGCAATCGGAATGGACTTTCGAGCTGATCGAGCAGATTCACGAAGAAATCCGCCGGGTCGCCCAGCAGTTCGGCCTGGACACCTATCCGAACCAGCTGGAAATCATTACGGCCGAGCAGATGATGGATGCCTACACCTCGGTCGGCATGCCCGTCTCGTACAACCATTGGTCTTTCGGCAAGCATTTTCTCTCTACCGAGAAAAGCTACAAGCGGGGACAGATGGGCCTGGCGTATGAAATCGTCATCAACTCCAACCCGTGCATCGCCTATTTAATGGAGGAAAACAGCCTGACCATGCAATCGCTGGTGATCGCGCATGCGGCGTACGGGCATAACTCCTTCTTCAAGGGCAATTATCTGTTCCGCGCCTGGACCGATGCGGACGCCATCATCGATTACATGGTGTTTGCCAAGAACTACATCAGCGAATGCGAACAGCGCCACAGCGTGGAAGCGGTGGAATTGCTGCTGGACTCTTGCCATGCAATCCAGAACTATGGCGTGGACCGCTACAAGCGGCCGGCCAAGCTGTCGATGGCCAAGGAGTACGCGCGCCAGAAAGAGCGCGAGGAATACGTGCAATCACAGATCAACCAGCTGTGGCGCACCTTGCCGCGCCGCGAGGAAGACGATGACGAGGATGATCAGCGCAAGGCGGTGCCCCGCTTTCCGCCCGAGCCCGAGGAAAACCTGCTGTACTTCATTGAAAAATACGCACCGCTGCTGGAACCGTGGGAACGCGAAATGGTCCGCATCGTGCGCAAGATATCCCAGTATTTCTATCCGCAGCGGCAAACCCAGGTCATGAACGAAGGCTGGGCCACGTTCTGGCACTACACCATCTTGAACCAGCTGTACGACGAAGGCGTGGTGGGCGATGGCTTCATGATGGAATTCCTGAAGAGCCATACCAACGTGGTCTACCAGCCGCCCATCGACAGTCCTTATTACAGCGGCATCAATCCCTACGCGCTGGGGTTTGCCATGATGAGCGATATCCGCCGCATCTGCGAACACCCCACCGACGAAGACAGGGCCTGGTTTCCCGAACTGGCCGGCAGCGACTGGCGCAAGAGCCTGGACTTTGCCATGCGTAACTTCAAGGATGAAAGTTTTATCGCCCAGTATTTGTCACCCCGGCTGATACGCGAATTTCACTTCTTTGCCGTGCTCGATGATGACAAGAATGAAAAACTGGCCATTTCCGCCATCCATGACGATGCTGGCTACCGTTATGTACGCCAGCAACTGGCCGAGCAATACAACCTGGGCAACCGCGAACCTAATATACAAGTGTGGTCCGTCAATACGCGCGATGACCGGGCATTAACACTGCGCCACACGCAATTCCAACGCCGTCCCCTGAATCAGCAGGCAAACGAAGTGCTCAAGCACGTGGCCCGGCTGTGGGGTTTTGATGTACACCTCGATACGGTCGATCCGCAGGGTACGGTCACGGCCACATTGAACTGCCGGCGCGAGAAACGCAACCGGCGCGACGACCCCGCCGTGCGTGTCTGATCGTGGTGCAAACCGGTTTGTTTTCTTATATGCATGCCTATTGAATAAGTACATAAGAAATAAATATGGCCTGGCGGCTGCGCGGACCTCCGATCAGCCGCTTTTTTTTGCCCGCCGAGCCCGCTAATCGCACCCATTTGGTGCAGTGCAAACCTTAAGTGGTCTGGTTCCGTAGAAAAATGTTATCAAAAAGAAAGAATTCTATCCAAATTTAACAGTTTCCATATTGGATATGGCGAAATATAATTCCGCAATATCGACGCATCGGAGAACTTCTCAGTGTTAGTCAAGCGAGGCTGTAAAAAACCGATAAGACCGCCTTTTTTTATGTCCGAAAGCGTGCAAAGATGGCATAAGCAAGTACGTTTTCAGGGCACAAAAGCGTCAAAAATTTAACCGGTTTTAGGCGTTAAAAATCTGTGTAAAATAAAGAATTCGTATGTATAATTCGGCGACGTCCCGGATACGGCTGGAGCTTTGTGTCGTCATTTTGGGGTTCAGTTGCAAGACAGAGATGGTATTTGGAGAAAGCAGGCATGAATTTTTCGAACGAGAAAAGTCCCAAGAACTACACAGGCATCACTATCGTTGTCCTGCTGCACGTTCTCGCGGCTTACGGGATCGCGACGGGGTTGGGCAAGCGGTTGGTCACTAAAATGATGGAACCGGTTGAAACCAAGATTATCGAGGAAGTCAAACCGCCTCCTCCGCAGGATCTTCCACCGCCACCACCGCCGCCAGAAATGAAAGCGCCACCGCCGCCATTCATTCCGCCAGTCGAGGTGAACGTACAGCAGCCGCCACCACAACAGAACGTGATTGCGAACGCTACTACCGTGAAGCCAGCCACCAATGTATTGGCACCGCCAGCACCGCCTGCACCGCCAGCGCCAACTCCTGGACCAGCCAAATCGGTACGTACACCGGCCGTGGTTGACTTCAGCGTCTGCGATAAACCGCAGTATCCGAAGTCGTCGCAGCGCAATGAGGAAACCGGTGTGGTGACACTGTCGTTCCTGATCGGTGTGGATGGCAAAGTGGCAGATTCTAAAGTCGTGAAATCGAGCGGCTTCAGAGATTTGGATCGTGCAGCAGTACAAGGTATCAGCCGCTGCACATTCAAACCGGCAACAGTCGACGGCAAGCCGGAACAAGGCTGGCAGCAAATGCAATACGTTTGGTCGCTGGATTAAAACCCGAGACAGTTATCCCCTGTCTCACACTGTGATTTCGTTGTCATTACGTTCAGCGATCTGTTATTTTTAATTTTGGAGGAAGCATGTTTAAGAATACCCGTTTGTCCGCATTTTTTGCCGCGGTTCTGTTGTCCGTCACCGCTACGACCGCTCTGGTAGCAGCACCAGCATTCGCTGACGCGCCAGCATCGGCAGCAGCTTCGGCTCCAGCGGCAGACGCTGCAGCAGCACCAGCAGCGCCAGCGGCTGACGCAGCAGCACCAGCAGCCGACGCAGCAGCTCCAGCCAAAACCGAAGAAGTCCACAACCCGTTCGGCCTGTCGGCAGTGTGGGACGGCGGCTTCGTTCCACGTGCTACCCTGATCATCCTGGCCATCATGTCGATCGGCAGCTGGTACATCATCATCACCAAACTGCTGGATCAAATGAAGATCTTCAAGCAAGCGAAAGAAACCGCTGCCAAATTCTGGAAAGCACCTTCGATCGCTGCTGGTTCGGCAACCCTGGCTGAAGGCTCGCCATTCCGCTTCATCGCTGAATCGGGTACCAAGGCAACGGCTCACCATGACGGCGCCCTGCTGGAACAAATCGACCTGTCGACCTGGGTGACGATGTCGATCCAGCGCGCTTCGGACAAAGTTCAATCGCGTCTGCAAGATGGCTTGTCGTTCCTGGCAACCGTAGGTTCGACCGCACCGTTTATCGGTCTGTTCGGTACCGTTTGGGGTATTTACGGCGCGCTGACCAACATCGGCATGACCGGTAACGCATCGATCGACAAAGTTGCAGGTCCAGTTGGTGAAGCACTGATCATGACCGCTTTCGGTCTGCTGGTCGCTGTTCCTGCCGTTCTGGGTTACAACTGGTTGGTTCGTCGTAACAAAACCGCAATGGAAGATGTACGCTCGTTCAGCGCCGACGTTCACTCGGTACTGATCTCCGGCGCAATGTCGACCAGCGAAGCTGGCCGCGCAGCCGGCGCTAAAAAGATCGGGTAAGAATCATGTCGATGTCCGTCGGCTCCGATAGCGGAGAAGATCAAGTGATGTCAGAAATCAACACGACGCCGCTCGTCGACATCATGTTGGTTTTGCTGATCATCTTTTTGATCACTAGTCCGGTTGTCCTCAAATTGCAGAAAATCGATCTGCCGATCGAGGCCAACCAAGCGCTTCAAAGCAAGCCTGATAATGTCAACATCGTTGTCAATAAAGATGGTGAGATTTATCTGGGCCAGAAAAGACTGAAAGATACGAACGAATTGTTCGATTATCTTAAAGTTGAAGCAGTGAAAGTACCGCAGCCGGAAGTACATGTTCGTGGCGACCAGGAAGCACGCTACGAATCGATCGGCCGGGTTATTTTCACGACCCAACGTGCCGGTATCCAGAAGGTCGGCTTCATCACCGAACCACCTGACAAAGGCTGATAGCGACTGAGCATGGCATCCTGGCAATACAGGGATGCCAGTGCCGGGAGCTTGCCGGGCGGTTGTCTCGCCCGGCACTTCGTTGGACTTCTTAAAGGAAATACTATGAGTATGAATGTCGGTTCGGGTAGTTCGCCTAACGCGGATCCGGAACCAATGATGGAACTGAATATGACGCCCCTCATCGATGTGATGCTGGTGCTGATTATCATGTTGATCATCACAATTCCTAAACAAAACCACTCGGTGAACTTGAACATGCCGGTCGGCAATCCTCCGCCACCGACAGCACCACCAGTGGTCGTCACGATCGATGTCGATTTTGACGGTACTGTCTTGTGGGACAACCAGGTCGTTCCTGACCGTGCCTCGCTGGAAGCCAAACTGAGCAACGTTGCCGCGCAAGCGGACCAGCCGGAAGTGCATCTGCGTCCGAACAAGCTGGCCGAATACAAAGTCGTCGCTGGTGTGATGGCGTCGGCACAGCGTCTGGGCGTGACCAAAATCGGTCTGGTCGGCAACGAGCAATTCCAGTAAGCTGCAGCAATCAGGTTCTCTTTACATCCGAATAGGCAGGACTTCCTGCCTATTCGCTTTTTACTGAAAGACTTTCTCATGTCCAAGTTTCGTCTCGCTCATCTCGGCCTCGTCATGGCCGCTATCGGTTTTACCGCAGCAACTCCCGTAATCGGCCTGGGCTCGCTGGCATACGCCGCGGACACCGTGCGTGCCGAAGTGGGCAAACCACTGCAAGAAGCACAAAAACTTGTTAGCAGCGGAAAAAACAAGGAAGCGCTGGCCAAACTGCGCGAAGCAGACAGCGTCGGCGGCAAAACCGCCTTTGAAAGCTACCAGATCGAACGCGTACGCGCTTCGGCCGCTGCTGGCGCCGGCGATAACGCTACCGCTATCAAGGCTTTCGAAGCCGTCATCAATTCCGGCCGCCTGAGCGCCGCCGAAGCCCCAAAATTCACGCAAGGCCTGGCCGGCATGTACTACCGCGCCAAGGACTGGCCTAACGCCATTACCTGGTTTAACCGCTCCTTGAAAGACAAGGAAGATCCACAAACCCGCGACTACCTTATCCAGGCCTACTACTCGAGCGGCAATTACGCTGCAGCGGCCAAAGAATTGCAAGCCCGTGGCGGCAACTCGGAAGCCAGCCTGCAAATGCTGGCCAACATCCAGTTGAAGCAAAATGACAAGGCTGGCTATGTAGCAACCCTGGAAAAACTGGCTAGCAGCTATCCCAAGCCTAGCTACTGGGCTGACCTGCTGAACCGTGTTTCCGGCAAGCCAGGCTTCTCGCAACGCCTGGGCCTGGACGTACAGCGTTTGCGCCTGGCCAACGGCCTGTTCACCAAAGCTTCCGAATACATGGAACTGAGCCAGCTGGCCCTGCAAGCTGGCAATCCTGGCGAAGCGCTGAAAATCATCGACCAAGGCTACAAAAAAGGCATCCTGGGTACCGGCGCCGATGCGCCACGCCACCAGCGCCTGAAAGACCTGGCCTTGAAAACGCAAGCTGACCTGAAAACCAACGCCGTCAAGTCGGAAGCAGATTTCATCAAGCTGAAAGATGCAGACAGCCTGAGCAAGCTGGGCTTCGCACTGGTTTCCGATGGTCAAGCCGACAAGGGCCTGGACCTGATGAACCAGGCCGTGAAAATGGGCACCGCCAAGTATCAGGATGAAGCGCAATTGCACCTGGGTATCGCTTACGGCGTCGCTGGCAAGAAAGCCAACGCTTTGACCGCCCTGAAAGCCGTCAAAGGCACGGACGGCAATGCAGACCTGGCACGTTACTGGTCTTTAATGCTCAAGTAATCCAATCTGCGCCTGTCATGGCGTAAGACTCAAAAAGCGTTGCCATCCCTCGTGCTGGCAACGCTTTTTTACTATTTCAGGGGTGAAATAAGCACCCAGCCAGCCTTGACGGCTGTGCATCCCTGAAACAGTCCGTATAATCCCCCATTTGGCACAGTTTTTCATCAGATTCCTATGAAGGTATTCCGCGGACTTCCCAATGCCCAGGCACGCGCGCCTTGCGCGCTGACCATCGGCAATTTTGACGGTGTCCACATCGGTCATCAAGCCTTGCTGGCGCGCGTGCGTACGGCGGCGACCGAACTCGGCCTGGAAGCGGCCGTGATGACGTTCGAGCCGCACCCGCGCGAGTTCTTTGCGCAGCGCGCTGGCGACCTGTCCAGAGCCCCACAACGCATCGCCAACCTGCGCGACAAGCTGCAATCGCTGGACAATGCCGGTATCGACAGAGTCATCGTCGAGCATTTCAGCGCCCAGTTCGCGTCCCTGACGCCGCAGGAATTCACGGAAAAAGTGCTGGTCGACGGCTTGCACGTGAAATGGCTGATGGTTGGCGACGACTTTTGCTATGGCGCCCGGCGCGCCGGCGATGTTGCCATGTTGCAAGAAGCCGGCCGCAAATACGGTTTCCACGTTGAAACCTTGCCGACCGTGATGAATGGCAGCACGCGCATATCCTCGTCGGCCGTGCGCCTGGCTCTGGCCGATGGCGATTTTACGCTGGCGCAACAACTGCTGGGCCATCCCTACGCCATTTCCGGCCATGTGATCCATGGCCAGAAGCTGGGACGCACCCTGGGTTTCCCTACCCTGAACCTGCGCGTGGCGCACCGCCCTGCCCTGTCCGGCATTTTCATCGTGCAAGTGCATGGCCTGGGGCCACAGCCGCTGCCCGCCGTGGCCAGCCTGGGTGTGCGCCCCACCGTCGATGACAGTGGCCGCGTCTTGCTGGAAGTGCATCTGTTTGACTTCGCCCAGTCCTGCTACGGCAAGCTGGTGCGCGTGGAATTCCTGGAAAAACTGCGCGACGAAGAGAAATACCACGACTTGCCTACCCTGACGGCCGCCATCCAGCGCGACTCGAATCAGGCACGCGCCTATTTTGAGCAGCGCAGCGGCGCCATTACCGCCACCGACCGAATTTGACCCCGGCCAACTTCGCATTCGTCGCATGGCGGCTCGCGCCGCCGCAAACCACCAATACAAATAAAGAAGATTATGTCCGACCAAAACAAGCCAGCCACGCCCAAGCAAAACAAGAAGCCTGAAAGCAAATACCCGGTCAATATGACGGAAACCCCGTTTCCGATGCGCGGCGACATGGCCAAACGCGAGCCATTGTGGGTACAGCAATGGCAGGACAAGAAAATCTACGAGCGCGTGCGCAAGGCTGCCGCCGGCCGTCCGAAATTCATCCTGCATGACGGCCCGCCATATGCCAACGGCGACATCCACCTGGGCCACGCCGTCAACAAGATCCTGAAGGACATGGTCGTCAAGTCGCGCTCGCTGGCAGGTTTCGATGCGCCGTATGTACCGGGCTGGGATTGCCACGGCATGCCGATCGAGATCCAGATCGAAAAACTGCACGGCAAGAACTTGCCGACAGCCGAAGTGCTGGAAAAAGCCCGCGCCTACGCCAATGTGCAAGTCGAACGCCAAAAGAAGGATTTTATCCGTCTGGGCGTGCTGGGCGAGTGGGACAACCCTTATCTGACCATGGCGCATGGCAATGAAGCGGACGAGTTGCGCGCGCTGGGCAAGCTGCTGGAAAAAGGCTATGTCTACCGTGGCTTGAAACCGGTCAACTGGTGTTTCGACTGCCAGTCGGCCTTGGCCGAGGCGGAAGTGGAATACGCGGAAAAACGCGATCCGGCGATCGACGTCGGCTTCAAATTTGCCGAGCCTGAAAAACTGGCGGCTGCGTTTGGCCTGCCATCGCTGCCGACCGATAACGGCTTTATCGTCATCTGGACCACCACCCCGTGGACCATCCCGTCGAACCAGGCGCTGAACGTGCACCCTGAAATCAAATACGCGCTGGTGAAAGCCGAGCGTGACGGCCAGCCATTGCTGCTGATCCTGGCGCAAGACCTGGTCGTGGCCAGCCTGGCGCGCTTCAAGCTCGAAGGCACGACGATTGCTACTTGCGATGGCGCAGCCCTGGCCGGCATCAATTTCCGCCATCCGCTGCACGCGGCCGACGCCTTCTATGACCGCCTGTCGCCCTTGTACCTGGCCGAATATGTGACCACCGAAGCCGGTACCGGCGTGGTCCACTCGGCGCCAGCCTACGGCCTCGACGACTTCTTGTCGTGCAAGGCGCATGGCATGAAGGATGACGATTTCATCAAGCCGGTGATGGGCGACGGCAAATTTGCCTCGACCCTGCCGCTGTTTGGCGGCATGAGCATCTGGGAAGCCTCGAAACCGATCTGCAACGCCTTGCGCGAAGCGGGCGCGCTGTTCGAAGTCAAGATGTTCGACCACAGCTATATGCATTGCTGGCGCCATAAAACACCGATCATCTACCGCGCCACCTCGCAGTGGTTCGCCGGCATGGACGTGACGCCAAAAGATGGCGGCGCGACCCTGCGCGAAACCGCCTTGAAAGGCATCGCCGACACCCAGTTCTTCCCGGACTGGGGCCAGGCGCGCCTGCACGGCATGATCGCCAACCGTCCTGACTGGACCTTGTCGCGCCAGCGCCAGTGGGGCGTGCCGATGGCCTTCATCGTGCACAAGGAAACCGGCGACCTGCATCCGCGTACGCCGGAACTGCTGGAACAAGTGGCCAAGCTGATCGAAAAAGACGGCATCGAAGCGTGGCAAACGCTGGACCTGGCTGACCTGATCGGCGACGAGGCAGCCATCTACGCCAAGAACAAGGACACGCTGGACGTCTGGTTCGATTCCGGCGCCACGCACCAGACCGTGCTCGGTGGCCCGCAAGGCAAGGGTTCGCACGCGGCGCAGCTGCAATTCCCGGCCGACCTGTACCTGGAAGGCTCGGACCAGCATCGCGGCTGGTTCCATTCCTCACTGCTGGTGTCGTCGATGCTGAACGGCCATCCGCCCTACAAGGCGCTGCTGACGCACGGCTTCACGGTCGATGGCGAAGGCAAGAAGATGTCCAAGTCGCTCGGTAACACCCTGGCGCCGCAAAAGATCTCGGACACCCTGGGCGCCGACATCCTGCGCCTGTGGATCGCCTCGACCGACTACACGGGCGAGCTGTCGATCTCCGACGAAATCCTGAAACGCGTGACGGAATCGTATCGCCGCATCCGCAATACCCTGCGCTTCCTGCTGGCCAATATCTCGGACTTCAACCCGACCACGGACGCCGTGCCGGTGGCCGAGCTGTTCGAGATCGACCGCTATGCGATCGCCAACATGGCCTCGCTGCAGCAACAGATCGAGAAGAACTACACGAACTACGAGTTCCACCCGGTGGTGTCGAAATTGCAGACCTACTGCTCGGAAGACCTGGGCGGCTTCTACCTGGACATCCTGAAAGACCGTCTGTACACGACCGGCCTGACCTCGATCGCCCGCCGCTCCGCGCAGACCGCCCTGTGGCACATCACGCAAAGCCTGCTGCGCCTGATGGCGCCCGCCCTGTCGTTCACGGCAGAAGAAGCATGGGCCGTGTTTGCCAGCGCCGAAGCGTATGCCGCCAGCGATGAAACCATCTTCACGCAAACCTGGTGGCAGCTGCCGGCCGTGGCCGACGCTGACGCGCTGCTGGAAAAATACACGGCCCTGCGCGCCGTGCGCACGGATGTGACGAAGCAGCTGGAAGACTTGCGCACCTCGGGCGCCATCGGTTCCTCGCTGCAGGCGGAACTGACGATCAAGGCCGCGACTATGAAGTACAAGCTGCTCACGACCCTGGGCGAGGACTTGAAATTCGTCTTCATCACCTCGCAGGCCAGCGTTGTCGAAGTGCTCGAGGAAGCAGCCGAAGAAGTGGTCGTGGCCGCGTCCACCGCGCCGAAGTGCGAGCGCTGCTGGCACTACCGCAGCGACGTGGGCACGGATGCCGCGCACCCGACCCTGTGCGGCCGCTGCGTCAGCAATCTGTTTGGCAAGGGTGAAGCCCGCCGCTTTGCCTAAAACAAAGCGGGGCTGACACCTTCCCCGCGACCACCCGCCGCTGCCACCATCCAGGCAGCGGCGGCTTCACCTTCCCTGGAAAAATATGGCCACCAAAAACCGTTTTTCATCGAAACCAAAATCGTCCCTGATTCCCTGGCTGGGCATCGCCGCCATCGTCATCCTGTTCGACCAGATCACCAAGATCACGATACAGCGCACCTTCAGCTATGCGCAGGAAATGGTCATCACCTCGTATTTCAACCTGGTGCTGGCTTACAACCGGGGCGCCGCGTTCAGTTTTCTGTCCGACCAGGGCGGCTGGCAGCGCTACTTTTTCACGGCCATCGCCCTGGGCGCGGCCGGCTACATCATCTACCTGCTCAGAAAGCACGCCGGCCAGCGCATGTTTTGCTGGGCCCTGTCGCTGATACTCGGTGGCGCGCTCGGTAACGCCATCGACCGCCTGGTCTATGGCCACGTGGTCGATTTCCTCGATTTTCACTGGAAAAGCTGGGGCCATTTCCCTGCTTTCAATATCGCCGACAGCGCCATCTGCGTCGGCGCGGCCCTGTTCATCATCGATGAACTGCGCCGGGTAAACAAGTAAGCAAACCAGCAGGAGAACGGCATGGAATTGTCAGGCAAAAAAATCGTCCTCGGACTCTCGGGCGGCGTCGCCTGCTACAAGGCGGCCGAACTGTGCCGCGCGCTGACCCGCGCCGGCGCTTCGGTGCAAGTGGTGATGACGGATGCGGCCAGCCACTTCATCACGGCCGTGACGATGCAGGCGCTGTCCGGCCACCCCGTGCACACCAGCCAGTGGGATGCGCGCATCGACAACAATATGGCGCATATCGATTTGACGCGCCATGCGGACGCCATCCTGATCGCGCCGTGTTCGGCCGACTTCATGCGCAAGCTGGCGCATGGCGTGTGCGACGACCTGCTGTCGACCCTGTGCCTGGCCCGCCCGGCCCATTTGCCGCTGCTGGTGGCGCCCGCCATGAACGTGGAAATGTGGCAGAACCCGGCCACCCAGCGCAATGTGCAGCAACTGCGCGACGATGGCATACAGCTGTTTGGCCCGGCCGCCGGCGAACAGGCTTGCGGCGAAGTAGGCCTGGGCCGCATGCTGGAACCGGAGCAGCTGCTGGCCGAGCTGATCGCCGCCTTCCAGCCGAAACTGCTGGCTGGCAGACGCGTACTGGTCACGGCAGGCCCGACCTTTGAAGCCATCGACCCCGTGCGCGGGATTACCAATCTGTCTTCGGGCAAGATGGGTTATGCCGTGGCGCGCGCGGCGCGTGAAGCCGGCGCCGAAGTGCTGCTCATTTCCGGCCCCACGGCCCTGGACGCGCCCTTCGGCGTGCGCCGCATCGATGTGCAAAGCGCGCAGCAGATGCACGACGCCGTGCTGTCACACGTCGATGGCCAGCACGTGTTCATCGCCGTGGCGGCGGTGGCCGACTGGCGCGTGCTCAATGCCAGCGACCAGAAAATGAAAAAGCAGGCTGACGGCTCCGTGCCGGAACTGAAGTTCGCGCAAAACCCCGACATCCTGGCCACCGTGGCAGCGCGTACCAATCTATCCGGTTTTCCGTATTGCGTGGGCTTTGCCGCCGAATCGGAAAACCTGGTGGAATTCGGCTCGACCAAGCGCGAGAAAAAAGGCATCCCCCTGTTGGTCGGCAATATCGGCCAGAACACCTTTGGCCAGGACGACAACACCATCATCCTGTTCGATGAAGATGGCCATACGGTGCTGCCGCGCGCCTCGAAACTGGAACTGGCGCGCCAGCTGATTTCGGAAATCTCCAAGCGTATCGCCAGGATTTCGCTACTCAAATAACCCTTATACGTTTTACATCAATGAAAAATATCGACATCAAGATCCTCGACGCCCGCATGAAAGAACAGTTGCCGGCCTACGCCACGCCAGGCAGCGCCGGCCTGGACCTGCGCGCCTGCATCGACGAACCGCTGACCATCGAAGCTGGCCAGACTGTGCTCATTCCGACTGGCCTGGCCATCCACATCGGCGACCCGGCCTACGCCGCCATGATCCTGCCGCGCAGCGGCATGGGCCACAAGAACGGCATCGTGCTGGGGAATCTGGTAGGCTTGATCGACTCCGATTACCAGGGACAGTTGATGATCTCGACCTGGAATCGGGGCCAGAGCGCTTTTACGCTCAACCCCATGGAACGCCTGGCGCAACTGATTATCGTGCCGGTGCTGCAAGTGGGCTTTAACGTCGTCGAAGAATTCGGCGACAGCGAACGCGGTGTTGGCGGATTCGGCAGCACCGGCAAACACTAAGGATTCTGTTTATGCCAGGCTTACGCCATCTGATCCCAGCCCAACCTTTGCTGCGTCAATTAGCCCTTCCGTTGACCGCAGCCGTTTTTCTCGCCGGCTGCAGCACGCCTGCACCGCAGGTCGGCGGTCCGTTCAATGTAGTGCCGGCGCCAGAGGCAGCGGCCTACACGGCGGAGCAAAAGGCGGCGCAACAAGAGCTGGTCAGGATGGTGGCCTTGCAAGACCGCTTGTCGAAAGTCTCGGCGCCCCTGCTGATCAATAATGCAGACCTGTGCAAGAGCTACGCGCGTAACCTCTTGGGCTTCACGGCCCAGAATAAATATTCCTACCCCGGCGTCTACGCCGACGCGGCGCAAGCTGCGCTCGGCTATGGCGAACAGATGCAAGTGTCTGGCGTGTTGCCGGGCAGTGGCGCGGCCCGCGCCGGCCTGCGCAAGGGCGACGCCCTGATCGCGGCCGAAGGCAAGCCGCTGCCCACCGGCCCGAAAGCGGAAGGCCCGTTCGGCGCCATCGTGGGGCCGCTGGCCTCGAAAAGCGCCAGCCTGAACATGACCATCGCCAGCCAGGGCGAACAGCAGCAACTGGCCATCCCCGTCACGCGCGCCTGCGCCTTCCGCGTCGCCCTGGGCAATGCCGACAACGTCAATGCCTATTCGGACGGCGCGCGCATCCTGCTCACGCGCGGCATGATGGCCGCGGCACAGAATGATGAAAACATCGGCTTCGTGATCGCCCGTGAAATGGCCCACAATATCCTCGACCATGCGCGCACGCAGCGCTCGGCCGGCACCGCTGGCAGCATCATCGACAGCCTGGGCGCCGTACAACCTGACACCTCGATGCTGACAGGCGCCGCCGGCATCAAGGCCATGCCGCCCGACCTCGATGCGCAGGCCGACACCCTGGCGATCTATTTGCTGGCGCGCGCCGGCTACAACATCGACAACGCCGCCGGTTTCTGGCAGCGCCTGTCCACCCAAACGCCAGCCAGCGTCGCCAACGGCTACACCGCCCTGCACCCCGCCACCAGCGCGCGCCTGGCCGCCATCAACAAGGCCGTGGCTGACGTGAAGGCCAAGCAGGCGGCGAAGAAACCGCTCAAACCTTAAATCTTGGGAAAGTCGGGGAAATAGGTGCCCATGATCCAGGTCAGGGCGCCGCAAAATACCACGGCCAGAAACAGGACGATCAGCAGCTTGCCGAATTTGGGTATGCCGTGCGTGTTTTGCTCGTGGGACATGGGAACCTCCGCAGCTGGTGGAATGGCCAGTATAACGATAATATCTTGCAGCGCCAGCCAACAGAGCGCAAGAAACGAGATGCGCCTGCCGCGCTGGCCCTGCTACCTTTGCTGATTTTTCTCCACCATGACCCTGCTGCACTGGACTATCAACCTGCCCGCGGGCTACCGCCGCGATGATGTACTCGCCTTCCACGGCCGCGATACGCTGGCCCTGTCGGAACAGATCACACCCACGACACTGCGCAAGGGTATCGTGCAGGATGGCGCAGCGGTGCTGCTCGATGTGGTGTTTGACGATACGCAGGCAAGCTGCCGCGCCGAGATCGATGGTGACGAGGCGCCTGGCATGCGCGAGCAGCTGCATGGCGCCTTGCTCAATATCCTGGGCCTGCGCATCGATCCCGCACCGTTTGCGCAGCTGGTGGCCAGGGATGCGCTGATCGCGCCCCTGCTGCAAGCGAATCCAGGCTTGCGCATCGTCCAATCGGCCAGCCCTTTCGAGGCGCTGACCTGGGCCATCATCGGCCAGCAAATCAATTTATCTTTCGCCATCGCCTTGCGCCGTACCTTCATCGAGCAGGCTGGCCGCCGCCACAGCAGTGGCTTGTGGTGCTATCCCGAGGCCGCCGATGTGGCGCAGCTGAATGTCGAAGACCTGACCAGCCGCAAATTCTCGCGCGCCAAGGCCGACACCGTGCTGCGCCTGGCCCAGCTGGTCGATGGCGGCCAGCTATCGCTGGCACTGCCGGCATCGGGCGAGGTGGAAGCCATCTCGCAGGCGCTGCTGGCCGTAAAAGGCATCGGCCCGTGGACCGTCAATTACGCCCTCTTGCGCGGTTATGCTTATGCCGACTGTTCGCTGCATGGCGACGTGGCCATCCGCGCCGCCCTGCAAAAGCTGCTGGGCGAAGAGAGCAAGCCCGACATGGCCCGCACCGAACAATGGCTGCGCCAGTACCGCCCCCACCGCACCATGCTGGCGGCCCACCTGTGGGCCAGCCTGCATATATCAGCCTGAGAACGTTCTTTCAACGTTGACACGCGCCAGCGCGAACGCCTGCCGCAAGACGGCCAGGTCGCCGATATGGTTGGACAGCAGCAGCACCAGCTCGGCGTTCAGCATCTTGCCCTGGCGCTCATCGAGGCCATGGTGCGAGTCGTCCAGCATGGCGTAATAATCTTCGAAATTATCGAGGTTCTGCTTGAGGTTCAATTGCGTATTCATGTGCGCTCCTCATTGTTAATGATCACAGGCGCATTCGTGCAGTGTATCAAACCAGCCAACAAGCCCAATACTACGCCAAAGACAGCCACGCCGGTCCAGCCGTAACGCGCCATCAGCCAGCCGCTGACGGCCACGCCCACGGCGCCGCCAATAAAGGTGGCGGTCATGTAGAGGCTATTGATGCGGCCCTGCGCTGCCGGGTCGACCGCAAACGCGCGGGTCTGGTTCGATACCAGGCCCGATTGCACGCCAATATCGAGCACGATCACGCCAATAATCAGCAGGATCAGCGAAGATTCGGCGCCGGCCAGCAGCAGATAGGACAGCGTCACGATGCCGATACTGGCGCCGATGACCTTGCTCGATCCGCGCTTGTCGGCTGCCCTGCCACCCAGCGTCGCGGCCAGGGCGCCAGCCGCACCGATGATGCCGAAGCCACCGGCCCAGGCGCTGCCCAGATGCCATGCGCTATTGGCCAGCAAGGCGGCCAGGTTGACCCAAAAGGCATTGAAACAGGCCCACAGCAAGGACTGCACCATCATCGATTCACGCAGCGGCTTGTGGTCGCGGGCCAGTGGCCACAACGACGCCAGCAGGCGGCCATAGGACAGCGTGGTGGTCGGTTTGCCCTTGGGCAGCAAGGCGGCCGCCGCGATCCAGACGGGAATCATGAAGGCCGCTTCCATGCCATACACGGCGCGCCAGCCATAGGCCTCACCCACCACGCCGGCCACCGTGCGGCCCAATAAAATGCCGACCATGATGCCGCTGACCACCGTTCCCACGGATCGCCCACGCTCACTGGGCGGCGACATCAGGGCGGCAAACGGCACCAGCTGCTGCGGCACGCAACTGACGATGCCGAGGCCAAACGAGGCGGCGATCAGCGCCCAGATGCCGGGCGCCATGCAAGCCGCCAGCGCAAACACGCACGCCAGCGCAATTTGCCCCAGCACCAGCTTGCGCCTGTCGTAGCGGTCGCCCAGCGGCAAGAGCAAGGCCAGGCCGGTGGCAAAACCCAGCAAGGCTGCGCCAGCGACCAGGTCGACAGCCGCCAGGTCGACTCCCAGGCCGGACTGTATCAAGGGCAGGATGGGCTGGGTGCAATAAATATTCGTGATCACGGCGCCAGCAATGACGGCCATCATCAGGATCTTGCCGCGCGGCGCAGACGGCGCATTCTGTGATGCAAGGGGGGTAACGGGAACGGCGCGCATGGCGCTCTCCTTTCAGGGTGACTGGTTTCACACTGCAGCAGCATGCCGCGGCGAAGAAAGACCAGCTTACGCACTTGCACCCACAAAGAGAATCCCATAATATCAGGAATCATTCTTCCAAAAATTGAGAGGAAACACATGGACAGGCTGGAAGCCATGAACATTTTTCTGGCGGTAGTTGACGCGGGCAGCTTGTCGGCAGCCGCCCGCCAGCTCGACATGCCGCTGGCCACCGTCAGCCGCAAGGTGGCGGCGCTGGAAGCACATTTGAAAACGCGGCTGCTGCACCGGACCACGCGCAAGCTGGTGCTGACGGAAGCGGGCACTTCCTATGTCGCCGCCTGCCGGCGCATCCTCGAAGACATCAGCGAAGTGGAACGTACGGCAAGCGGTGAATATGCCACGCCCAAGGGCGAACTGACGGTGACGGCCTCCGTGGTGTTCGGACGGCTGCACATCGTGCCCGTGGTAGCGGAGTTTCTTGCGCAGTATCCGGAAATCGAGGTTAATCTTGTGCTGACGGACAGGGTCATGCATTTGATGGATGAACCCATCGACGTAGCCGTGCGCATCGGCGAGCTACCCGATAGCAGCTTCATGGCGGCGCGCGTAGGCGCCGTGCGCCGCGTGATCTGCGCCAGCCCGGCCTATCTGGCCAGGCATGGAACACCCGCCACGCCAGCCGACCTGGCCAAGCACGACTGCATCAGCTTCGAGGTGCTGGAATCGCGGCGCGCCTGGGTTTTCGGTACGGCCAGGTCGCCGCTATCGGTGCCCGTGCATTCACGGCTGTCCGTCAACACGGTCGATGCGGCGATTGCTGCCGCCACCCTGGGTGTAGGCCTGATACGCGTGCTGTCCTATCAGGTGATGGATGGTCTGCGAGACGGCACGCTGCAAGTCGTATTGGAAGACTTCGAATCCGAACCCTTGCCCGTCAGCCTGATGCACAAGGGACAAGCGCCACTGCCCTTGAAATTGCGCGCCTTTCTCGATTTCGCCACGCCACGCCTGCGCGCGCGTCAGCTCAGTGCGCGCCTCAGTTCAGCATAAGCGTCCACCAATTGCTCCTTGCTATAACCGCGATTGAGGCCGCTTGGATTCGGTAATATCCACACGCGCGCGCCGCCAAAACGCTCGGCCTGCTCGCCCCATTCCAGCTGGCGCTTGCCCGTCATCGCGGCATAGGCGGCCTTGCCCAGAAAGGCGATCCATTGCGGCTGGTATTGCGCCAGTTTTTGCAGCAAGCTGGCTGCCGATTGCGTAAATTCATCTTTCGCCACCTGATCGGCCCGCGTGGTCGGGCGCCCCACCGCCGCCGTCAAGCCCAGGCCAAAATCAAGTACGGTATGGTCGTCTTGCGGCGCCAATTGCTGCGGCGTAAAGCCTGCCAGATGCAGCACCGGCCAGAAGCGGTTGCCACGGCCCAGGAAATGGTGGCCGGCGATCGCCGCATCGACGCCCGGATTCAAGCCGCAAAAGACGACTTGCAAGCCGGGGCCAAGAATATCGGGCAAACCTGGCGTATCGGTGATGTGCGGCATAAGCTCGTTGACGATGCAAAAGAGCTGCAGTATGTGGCTAGTCATGCCAGTAATCAAGCTATCGTGCCGGCTACAGAACCTGTGGGCCGGCCGGAAATTCGCCAAAGCGAGCATAGTTATTACATTACGCTTGAGATCGCTGAAACATTGAAATCCGAATAAATATACTTTAACCCTACTAAAATATAGGGAAAAAGTATACTTGATTGATTTCTCAATGCCGGGAGAGTACATTAAGTAATCGATTACCCTATGAAGAGGGTTAAAGGATGCTTGATGAAGAAAATAGAATTGATCCGAAAGCTTGCCGAGCTTGATCGACGCGGCATCCATATCCTCCCCAGGCGAGACATTGAGAAGCTCTTTCCCGAGGAAGAAAGCAAGGCAATGGAAAAGTCCCTGCAGCGCATGGTGGCCGATGGCCTGTTGCAGCGCGTGGCCAAGGGGCTCTACCTGAACCCAGCGGCTGCGAGCAGGAATCGCTGGGTCGCCGAAGAGATCGCGCGGGCGCTGCGCCCGGCTTGTCTTTCCTACGTCAGCCTGGAGTCTATCCTGTCCGAGTATGGCGCGATCTCGCAGATTCCCATCAACCGGATGACAGTGATGACAACGGGTAAAAGCGGCGTGGTCGAGACGCCTTACTGGTCAACGCGGAGTCGCTCGATGAGATCATGGCCGACAAGGTGCTGGCCTTCCCTACATCGCTACTCGATAAGCAAGGCCAGCCTGCAGGCCCCGGCTCGGCCAGGATACGCCACCGCGACATTTGGGACCTGGCATGGATGGCCGGGCGCGGCGCCAGGCTGGTGCCGGAACTCGTGGTCGCCAAGATCAAGGACTATGGCGTAATCGACTACCCCGGCTTGCTGGCGTCCGCGATCATCCAAATCCCGGAGATCGTCCATAGCACCGAGTTCAAGTCACAGATGGTCCGCTTCATCGACTCCGCTACGGTCGCCAAAACGCTGGCTATCGAAGGCTACACCGACTTCCTGGCGAGGACAGTAGCAGCTTTGTTCGCAGACATGCAGACTGCCCTCCATTCCATGCCTGAAAATTAATCAAGCCGCCGTGTCAGCTGCAGCAAGGCCGCCAAAGCCGCTACTGCCGCCGCGCCCACGGCCAGGGTCCAGGCGGGCCAGTCCAGCAGCAGCAACAGACCACCGGCAGCAGCGGCGATGGCGCTGCCCAGGTACAGCGCCGATTCATTGAGGGCGACGGCCAGGTTGCCATCACCCTGCGCAGCGCGCGCCTGCAGCAATTGCTGGTTTTGCGGCACCTGCAAAGCCCAGCCCACTGCGCCCCACAGCACAATAGGCAGCACGGCCCACCACGCGCCCCAGTACGCGGCCAGCGGCAAGGCCAGCAGCGCCAGCGACAGCAAGACCAGGATAGCCAGCGTCAGCATCGGCCCACGAACCTTGTCCGCCAGCGGCCCCACCAGGAAACTGCCCAGCACGCCGCCTATGCCCCAGGCCCACAGGAAAGGCGCGACCGGACGGCCCGCCAGCAAGGGCGCAAGAAAGGTGTACATGCCCAGGCTGGCAATCGCCGCCAGCAAGGACACCAGCAAAATCACCAGCACCTTTTGATCACGCAGCAAGGCCAGCTTGCGGCGCAGCGACACCTCTTGCGCCGCCGGCAAGGCAGGCAAGCGGCTGGCCAGGCCGATCAGGGTCGCCAGGCCCAGGGCTGCGACCAGCCACAGGGCAGCGGACCAGCCCAGCCGTTCGGCCAGCAGCAAGCTCAAAGGCACGCCCAATACCGTGCCGCTGGCCATGCCGCCCATGATGACGGCAATACTCTTGCCCTGCTGCCCAGCCCCGCACACGGCGGCGGCCGCAGCGATACCCGTGGCCAGATACACCCCGGCGCCGATACCGGCCACCGCGCGCCAGACCAGCAGCGAGCTGAAATCGCCGGCCAGGGCGCTGGCGCCATTGGCGACGGTAAACAGCGCCAGCGCAGCCAGCAGGCCCAAACGCTGGCGCCGCGCCGGCAGCACGGCCACCAGCACCGGCGAGCCGAGTCCATACGCCAGGGTAAACGCCGTGACCAGCTGCGCCGCGCCCGCCACCGACACCTGGAATGCGGGGGCGATCAGCGGCAGCAAGCCAGCCGTCACATACGAAGCCATGCCCAGCGCAAACGCGCCCAGGGCGATCAGGTACACGGCGGCGGGCAAGCGGGAAGCTGCTGCGGCTGGCTGGGCGTAGCCAGGAGAAGAGTGGGACATGGCAGCTTTCGGTAAGAGAAGCCCGCATTTTGGAATACAATCCAAGCTATTACAATTTAACACTTTATGCTATTACTAATAGCAACAGGATAAGACTGATGCGCACCCTGGAACGCACGCGCCATGAACTGGCCGCCTATCTGCAATCGCGGCGCGCGCGCCTGTCGCCCGAAGAAGTCGGCCTGCCCAGCAGCGGGCGGCGCCGCACGCCGGGCTTGCGGCGCGAAGAAGTCGCGGCCCTGGCCGGGGTCGGCCTCACCTGGTACACCTGGCTGGAACAAGGACGCGATATCGGCGTCTCCAGCGCCTTTCTCGATAATCTATCCCGCGTGCTCAGGCTCGATGCAGGCGAACGCCGCCACCTGTTCCTGCTGGCCCATGCACGCCCGCCCGCCGAAACGGGCAAGACCTTTTGCGTGGTGCCGCCGCTGGTGCGCCGGCTGATGCACGACCTGGCGCCGCACGCGGCCTATGTGCTGAACCTGCGCTGGGATGTTCTGGTTTTTAATGACGCCGCCGACGCCCTGTTCGGCTTTGGCCAGCATGCGCCGCAGCGGCGTAACCTGCTCTGGCTCCTCTTCACCGATACGCAGCTGCGCGAGCGCTACGCGGACTGGGAAGAACAAGCGCCACGCATGCTGTCGAGTTTTCGCCGCGACTACGCCCGCGCCACCCAGGAAGCGGACATCCACGCGCTGGTGCAAGAACTGGAAAAAGTCTCGCCCGAATTCAAGCGCTGGTGGCGCCAGCACGAAGTGCACGCCCCCTGCAGCGGCCTGCGCCAGCTGTCGCTCGATGGCGCCGCCGTAACGTACGAACATACTTCGCTGACGATCGACGCCGACCGCCACTTGCGGCTGGTAGTGTATGCGCGGCAGTTACAGGAATAAACGGCGCATAACGAAAAAACCGCTGACCCTCTTGCGAGAAATCAGCGGCTTCGAAATGGTTGCGGGGACAGGATTTGAACCTGTGACCTTCGGGTTATGAGCCCGACGAGCTGCCAGACTGCTCCACCCCGCAGACGAATTATATACCAGTTTCTTACATCATGTAATGGCTAAGTGTGCGTGGGGACATTATTGTGACTCTGCCGTAAAAGAAGGCAGCAATAAGCCTGGAAGAACTGCCTGGAAATAGAAAAAGCCGCTGATCTTTTTCAAGTATCAGCGGCTTTCGAATTTGGTTGCGGGGACAGGATTTGAACCTGTGACCTTCGGGTTATGAGCCCGACGAGCTGCCAGACTGCTCCACCCCGCGTCTGTATGCCGCTATTATAGGTGGGAACTAGTGAGTTAGGCAATGACTATCTCAAAATCAGCTGTAATAGACCAATCCAATAGATCAATCTAATCAATGATCTGGAGCAGACCCTGCCGACAATTGCCTCTGCGCATCACGCCACGGCGCGCGCAATCGGTGTACAGTAAGCGTTACACTAGCGCCTTTCCGATGCCATCCTTACGACTAGCCTGCCCATGAAATTCTGTTCCGAATGCGCCTACCCCGTCAGCCTTGCCATTCCGGAAGGCGATAACCGGCTGCGCTATGTATGCGCTAATTGCGGCGCCATCCATTACCAGAACCCGAAAATGGTGGTCGGCTCGATTCCCGTGTGGGAGCACGATGGGCAATTGCAGGTGCTGCTGTGCAAGCGGGCCATCGAGCCGCGCTATGGCTACTGGACCCTGCCGGCCGGCTTCATGGAAAACGACGAGACCACCTCCGACGCGGCGCAGCGCGAAACGGTAGAAGAAGCGGGCGCCAATATCGAATTGGGTCCACTGTTTTCACTGCTGAACGTGCAGCGCGTGCACCAGGTACATCTGTTTTACCTGGCGCGCCTGCGCGACCTCGATTTCGCACCCGGTATCGAAAGCCTGGACGTACAGATGTTCACCGAAGCGCAGATACCGTGGGACGAGCTGGCCTTCCCCACCATCCGCGCCACCCTGGAACTGTTCTTTGCCGACCGCGCCAAAATACGCGAGGGCGGCAGCTACGGCTTTCACACGGGCGACATCAACCGGCCCATGGCGCACCACGCAGAGTGAAGCGGGCGCGATGATACCCTGGCTCGATACCCATACGCCGTTTCCCGATGTGTCGCGCGCACTGACCGGTGAAGCGCCCGGCTTGCTGGCGGCCGGCGCCGACCTGTCGCCCGCGCGCCTGCTCGACGCTTACCGGCACGGCATCTTCCCCTGGTTTTCCGAAGGCCAGCCCATACTGTGGTGGAGCACCGATCCGCGCATGGTGCTGATGACGGACAATTTTAAAGTCTCCGACAGCCTGCGCAAGACCCTGCGCAAGGTCGAGCGCAGCGCCGCCACCGACGGACGCTGGCAACTGCGTTTCGATGGCGACTTCGACGCCGTGATGCGCGCCTGCGCAGCGCCGCGCAAGGATGGTCCGGGTACCTGGATTTCAGACGATATCATCGCCGGCTACACGGGCTTGCACCGGCAGGGTTACGCGCATTCGTCGGAACTGTGGCTGGACGGCGAACTGGTGGGCGGCGCCTATGGCGTATCGATAGGCCGCATGTTTTATGGCGAATCGATGTTCGCCAGGGTTACGGATGGCTCGAAGATCGCACTGGCCCATCTGGTGGAATTTTTAAAGGCGCGCGGCGTGGCCATGATCGACTGCCAGCAAGAGACGCGGCATCTGGCCTCGCTGGGCGCAGCGCCGATTTCACGCGCACGCTTCCTGGCGCACGTGCGCACCGCCATTGAAGAAGCGCAAATCACCGACTGGCACGCAGCAAGGCCAGCGTAGCTATGCTATCGTTGTACCAAACATCGATGCTTCATATGGGGTCGACATGACGCACCTGAACGAACTACCGTTTGCCACGCTGCAGTTCTACACGACGGCGCCCTACCCCTGCAGCTACCTGGACGACCGCCAGGCGCGCTCGCAGGTGGCCACGCCCTCGCACCTGATCAACAGCGATGTGTACTCGGAACTGGTGCGCAACGGCTTTCGCCGCAGCGGCATTTTCACCTATCGCCCCTATTGCGACGGCTGCCAGGCTTGCATCCCCGTGCGCGTGGTCAATGCCGACTTCGCGCCCAACCGCAACCAGCGCCGCGCCTGGCAGCGGCACGCCAGCCTGCAGGCAGGCGTGACCACGCTGTCCTTCCTCGACGAGCACTACGAACTGTATCTGCGTTACCAGAGCACGCGCCACGCGGGCGGCGGCATGGACCAGGACAGCCGCGACCAGTATGCGCAATTCCTGCTGCAAAGCCGGGTCAATACACGCCTGGTGGAGTTTCGCGAACCCGACGGCACCTTGCGCATGGTCAGCATCATCGACGTGCTGGCCGATGGCCTGTCGTCCGTCTACACCTTCTTCGACCCGGACGTGGCCGGCGCCTCGTACGGCACCTACAACGTGCTGTGGCAAATCGCCCAGGCGCAGGAACTGGGTCTGCCCTACATCTACCTGGGCTACTGGATAGAGCAAAGCCCGAAGATGGCCTATAAAATCAACTTCAAGCCGCTGGAAGCCCGTATCAAGGGCGAGTGGGTGGTGCTGTAAAAAGGGGCTTGCACCCCCTTTTTACTTATCCCCTTTATTTGCTCTTGTCCGGATAGACCGGACGCACCGGCCTCACCGGCGGATTTTTCGCCAGTTCGGCCTGTATCACCTCAATCGCCTTTTCCAGCTGCGGATCGCGGCCGGCGATCACGTCGGCCGGCGTTTGCTCGACTTCGATATCGGGCGGCACGCCTTCGTTTTCCACGCCCCAGCCGCCATCGCGGGTCCAGAAGGCCAGGTTGGGCGCGGTGATCGAACCGCCATCCATCAGCACGGGGAAACCCAGGATGCCAACCAGGCCGCCCCAGGTCGCCTTGCCGATCAGCGGACCCATTTTATTTTGACGGAACATCCATGGCAGCAAATCGCCGCCCGAGCCAGCCGTCTCGTCGATCAGCATGGCGCGCGGGCCCTGGATCGAGGCCGACGGCGTCTTCATGTCGGCGCCATAACGCATGGCCCACCAGGCGATTTCCTTCTTCTGCAGGATCTCGATATAGTAATCGGCCACGCTGCCGCCGCCATTGAAGCGCTCATCGATGATGATGGCCTGCTTGTCGGCCTGCGGGAAGAAATAGCGCTTGAAGTAGGTGTGGCCCAGGCCTGCCGTATTGGGCACATACACATAGGCCACCTTGCCGCCAGTGGCGGCATTGACCTTGCGCATATTGCCCTCGATCCAGTCGCGGTTGCGCAAGGCATCCTCGGCCGGCACGGGCACCACGGTGATGGTGCGCGCGCCCTTGCCGTCGGCGTTGGGGCCGACAGTAATATCGATCGCCTTGCCGGCCGTGTTTTCAAAGGCGCTGTACAGATTGGTCGGCGGCGTCAAGGGACGGCTATCGACGGCCAGCAGGTATTCGCCGGCCTTGACGTTCAGGCCCGGCTCGGTCAGCGGCGCGCGCAAGCTTGGATTCCAATTCAAGCCGCCATACACTTTCTTGAAGCGGTAGTGGCCTTCGCTCACTTCATAGTCGGCGCCCAGCAAGCCACCCGGCACTTTTTTGCTGTCGATGAAATCGTCGCCGCCACCACCACGGTGATGGCCGACCGCCAGTTCGCTGCACATCCACTGTATCAAACGGTTCAGGTCGGCCCGGCTGGACAGCTCGGGCAAGAAGGCGGCGTACTTGTCGCGCATGGCTTTCCAGTCCACGCCGTGCATGCCCGGATCATAGAAATAATCGCGGTTGATGCGCCACACCTCGTTGAAAATCTGCGTCCATTCGGCGCGCGGATCGACCTTGACTTCGATCGCGTCGACCTTGATCTTGCCTTCGCCTGGCGCCAGCAGCTTGCCGGTGGCGGATCCCATGGCCCAGTTTTCCTTCTGGCGGTACAGCAGCTTCTTGCCATCGGCCGACACTTCAAAGTCGTCCGCCTCGGCCACCACGGTTTCCGCCTTGCGCTCCTTCAGGTCGAAGCGTTGGACAGCCTTCTTGCCATCGTTTTCGCGCATGAAGAAAATCTGCCCGGCGGCGCCTGCTTCCAGGCTGGAGAACTGCGCGGCCGGCATCGGCAAGTCGACGATGCGCGTGGCGATGCCGTCGAAATCGATGCTGATAGCCGCTACCGGGGCCACCGTGACTTTCGGATCGTCGCGGCCCGTCTTGGGGTCGATCTTCGGCTCGTTCTTCGCTTCCGTGTCCGCTTTCGCCGCGTCCTTCTTAGTCTCGGCGCTGGCGGCTTTTTCTTCGTCGCTTTCCTTGATCAAGGGCGACGGCAAGTCGCGCCGCAGCACGGCCATCCACACCGTGCGCGTGACGAGGTTATCGGCGTTTTGCAGCGAGAACCAGTTATTGCTGGGGCCTGCATTGGTCGAGGCAAAAAAGTACAGGTATTTGCCGCTCTTGTCGAACACGGGTTCAGCCACATCGGACAAGCCATCGGTCACCGGCATCGATTTATTCTGCTCGACCGAATAGATGTAGGCGCTGCGCGTGTAGGTAGGCGAATTGAGCGTGTAGGCCAGCCAGCGCGAATCGGGCGCCCACGAGGCGCGCATGCTCTTGTCGATGCCATACATCGGCTCCGTGGCGATCTTCTGCACCTTGGCCGTAGCGATATCGATCACATACATGCTCCAGCCATTGTCGGCAAACGCGATCTTTTTACTGTCGGGCGACCAGACGGCGTTGTCATAGAAGCCGCTGCCATTGAGCTTGAACTTGCGCACGGCGCCCTTGCCATCCTGGGCTCGCACATGCAGCTCGTATTCGCCCGACTCGTCCGAGAAATACGCCACCGAACGGCCATCGGGCGACCAGATCGGCGTGCGCTCGTTTGCTGCCACCGTCTGCGTCAGGTTGCGCACATCGCCCTTGTCGGCAGGGATGGTGACGATCTCGCCGCGGAATTCAAATGCGACCCTGGCGCCCGATGGCGAGATCGACGCGTCGCGGATATATTTGGCGCCCTTTACCCAGCGCGGACGCGTTTGCCCCAGGTCGCTGGCCACGCCTATCGTCAGCTTGTGCGTCTGGCCGCTGGCGATATCGAAGGAATGCAGATAACCGGCCTGCTCGTAGATGATCTTGCCGTTAGCGGCCGAGGCGTTCAGCACAGGGAAATCCGCGTGCTGGGTCAACTGGCGCACAGCCTTGCTTTTCACGTCATAGGCAAACAGATTGAATTCGCCATTGCGGTCGGAACGGAAGTACACGGTGTCGCCCAGCCACATCGGGTCGACATCATTCGAGCGCGTGGCCGGCTGAGGGATTTTTTCGATCGACTTGTCGGCGGACGAGAATAGCCACAGCCAGGAATTGGTGCCTCCGCGATAACGCTTCCACTGCTTGAAGGCGGGCGCCAGCGGGTTGTAGGCGATGTGTTTGCCATCGGGCGAATAGGTGGCGCGCGAGGCGTTGGGAATGTCCAGCTGCGTTTCCACGCCGCCGGTGACGGGCACCGTGAACAGCTTCTGGAAGCGGTTATTGAAAGCGGCCCGGGGCGAGGTAAACATCACCGACTTGCCATCGGGCGTGAAGGACTGCACCACGTCGGCGCCCGGGTGATAAGTGAGGCGGCGCGGCACGCCACCGGCGGCGGCAATCACGTACACATCAATATTGCCATCGATGTTGGCGCTATAGGCGATCAGGCTGCCGTCCGGCGAAAACACGGGATTCGATTTTTCGCCCAGGTCCGAGGTCAGGCGCTGCGCGCCACCGCCATCGAGATTGGACAGCCACAGGTCGCCCGCATAAATGAAGGCGATATGGCTGCTGGAAACAGCCGGCTCGCTGAGCATGCGGGTGTCGCTGGTATTAGGTAAGGACAGGGGCAAGGCCAAAGCCGGGTGGCTGAGCAGCAAGGTGCTGGCAGCGGCGATGGCGGTCAGGATGTGCTTCTTTTTCAAGCTATGTCTCGCTTTCTAGTTGGGGAAACCACGGAAACGACAAACGCTGTATTTCCCTCAAATTGCATGAAGGAAACGACAACTATACAGGGAAGTGCCTGTTTAACACGGTAAAATACCGGCAATTACACCGCGCGCCGCCAGTTCTGCCAGGCGGCCTGCGCACCACCTAAAAGCGCCCCCATGTCTGAAAAATTCCTCTATTCCCTCGCCCGCCCGCTGCTGTTTTCCATGGATGCCGAAGCGGCCCACCATTTCACCCTGCCCGCTTTGAAACGTGCAGCTTCGCTGGGCCTGACCAAACTGGCCAGCAAGCCGGCGCTTGATCCGCGCACGGTGATGGGCATTAGCTTCCCGAATCCCGTGGGTCTGGCCGCGGGCCTGGACAAGGATGGCGCTTACATCGATGCGCTGGCCGACCTGGGTTTCGGCTCGATCGAAGTGGGCACCGTCACGCCGCGCGGACAAGCGGGCAATCCGAAGCCGCGCATGTTCCGCCTGCCTGAGGCGCAGGGCATCATCAACCGCATGGGTTTTAACAATGGCGGCGTGGACGCCTTTGTCGCCAACGTGCAGGCCTCGAAGTTTTACCAGAACCGCGCCGGCGTGCTGGGTCTGAATATCGGCAAGAACGCCGATACGCCGATTGAAAAAGCCGCCGACGACTATCTGCTGTGCCTGGAAAAAGTCTACCCTTACGCCAGCTATGTGACGGTGAATATCTCGTCGCCGAACACGAAAAACCTGCGCCAGTTGCAGGGCGCGTCCGAACTCGACGCCTTGCTCGCGCAACTGAAACAGGCGCAGGCGCGCCTGGCCGACAAGCACAAGCGCTACGTGCCGCTGGCCCTGAAAATCGCCCCGGACATGGATGGCGAGCAGGTAAAAAGCATCGCCGACTCGCTCACGCGCCACGGCATCGATGGCGTGATCGCCACCAATACCACCTTGTCGCGCAGCGCCGTGGAAGGTTTGCAGCATGGCGCGGAAGCGGGTGGCCTGTCAGGCGCGCCGGTGTTTGAATTGTCGAATACCGTGATCCGCCTGCTGAAGGCGGAACTGGGCAATGCGCTACCGATCATCGGCGTGGGCGGCATCATGCAGGGTAGCGATGCGGCAGCCAAGTTCGAGGCGGGCGCGCAACTGGTGCAGTTGTACAGCGGCCTGATTTACGCCGGCCCGGCGCTGGTGGGCGATTGCGCCCGTGCCCTGCGCGGCAAGCAGGCAAAATAAGGAACGCATATGCAAAAAATCAAACTTGGCTCCAGCAAGCTGGAAGTGAGCAAAATTTGCCTGGGCACGATGACCTTTGGCGAACAGAATAGCGAAGCCGAAGCGCATAGCCAGCTCGATTACGCACTGGAGCGCGGCATCAATTTCATCGATACGGCGGAAATGTATCCGGTGATGGCCAGCTCGGCCACGCAAGGCAGCACCGAGCGCTATATCGGCAGCTGGCTCAAGCAAAGCGGCAAGCGCAATCAGGTGGTCTTGGCCAGCAAGATCGCCGGGCCGAACTCGCGCATGCACTGGATACGCGACGGCAAGAGCAACCACGACGCGCTCAATATCCGCAGCGCCGTCGAAGATAGCCTGCGCCGTCTGCAAACAGATCATATCGACCTGTACCAGTTGCACTGGCCCAGCCGCAACCTGCCCATCTTCGGCAACAATCGCTACGATCCGCAGCAGGAACGCGAGGCCGTCGCCATCGAAGACACGCTGGCAGTGCTGGGCAAGCTGATCGACGAAGGCAAGATCGGCCATATCGGCGTGTCGAACGAGTCGTCGTGGGGCGTCTCGGAATACATCAAGCAGGCCGAGATGCAAGGCTTGCCGCGCATCGCCTCGATCCAGAACCTGTACAACCTGACGGCGCGCCATGTTGAAACCAGCTTGCTCGATGAAACCTGCCACCGCGAAAACGTGGGCTTGCTGGCCTACAGCCCGCTGGCGTTCGGCCAGTTGACGGCGAAATATATCGACGACCCGCAAGCGCGGGGCCGCCTGACGATATTCCCGCCCGGCTGGAGCCCCCGCTACATCCGCCCGGCAACCATCGAAGCGGCGCGGCATTACGCCGTACTGGCGCGCGCCCACGGCTTGACGCCCACGCAACTGGCGCTGGCCTGGTGCTACTCGCGCTGGTTCGTCGCATCGACCATCATCGGCGCCACCAGCCTGGAGCAGCTGCAGCACAATATCGACGCCTACGCTATCCGCCTGTCGCCGGAACTGGTGGCGGCTGTCGATGCTATCCACGCCAACATCAGCAATCCGGGCCAATAGGAAAGCCTCAATCAAGTCTGGCGGCGCTCGCCGCCGGACTACCAAGTCTCACCAGCACAGTCGTATTTATACAACAGCAAGCAATTTACTGCATCGCAGCATTGCAGCTTTGCCATGCGCAGTCGTATGCTTGAAGCAAGGCCATATGCGGTACACGCGCACTTCGCCCACGCATTATCCGTTTATCGCATAACGATAGGTGGAACCATTCGTAAGTATGAGACACCCCCAACTGATAACCTAATGTCATCAACGGACCGCCATGGTTCGCGTAACTTGATTCACTAACCGAAGAGATACAGTCGATGAGTCCACGTCCTGCCAGCACCCGCCCTACCGTCAATCGCACTCCCGTCAAAACCGTTATCGCCGCCAGCCTGATCGCCTGCTTCGCCCTGCCTGCGCACGCGCAGCAGGAAGTGCCGGCCGAAGGCGAACTGCAGTCCGTGGTTGTCACTGGTACCTTCGCGAAAAACCGCCGCACCATCGATTCGGAATCGCCGATCGACATCCTGACCTCGCGCGACCTGCAAAGCACGGGTTCGGGTGAACTGGCCACCGTGCTGGCACGTTTGCTGCCATCGCTGAACTTTGCCCGCGCCACCGGCGCCGACGCCAGCGACGCCGTGCGTCCGGCCCAGTTGCGCGGCCTGTCACCCGACCAGACCCTGGTGCTGGTCAACGGCAAGCGCCGCTATACCTCGGCCGTCGTCAACGTCAACGGTTCGCTAGGCCGCGGCTCGGCGCCGGTCGACCTGAACGCCATTCCACTGGCCGCGATTGACCATATTGAAGTGCTGCGCGATGGCGCTGCGGCCCAATACGGTTCCGACGCGATCGCCGGCGTGATCAACATCATCCTGAAAAAAGGCGCAGCGGGCGGCGACGTGGAAGTGGGCTATGGCGAGACGCAAAAACATGACGGCCAGCAAAAATCCATCAAGGGTTCGGCCGGCTTCAAGCTGGGCGACGACGGCTGGCTGCGTATCTCGGCTGAAGTAGCCGACCGCGATCCGACCAACCGCGCCGGCCCGGACTTGCGCAATCCGCTGGAGCCGCGCTACGGCCAGGTCAACCAGCGCTATGGCGACCCGGAGAGCAAACCGGCCACCGTCTTCTTCAACAGCGAATACCATATCAACGATAACGTCGACTGGTACGCCTTCGGTAACTATGGCAAGCGCGACACCTCGGCCGCCGCCACCTGGCGCACGGCCTACACCAGCGGCACCACACTACGCACGCCATTGTTCCCGGAAGGCTTTTTGCCACTGCAAAACAGCACCTTGACCGACCAGTCCATCGTCACCGGCTTGCGCGGCGAGGCAGCTGGTTGGCGCTGGGATGCCAGCTTGAACTACGGCAGCAACAAATTCGAACTGAACCTGGACAACACCGTCAACCAATCGCTGGGTGCGGCCAGCCCTACGCATTTCTACGTCGGTTCGCTGAAAAATGAACAGGCGCTATTCAACCTCGATGTCGCCCGCGAATTCCCTGTCGCCGCCTTCAGCGGTCCGTTGACGGTGGCCCTCGGTGCAGAAGCCCGCCATGAAAAATACAGCATCGGCGCCGGTGATCCCGACTCCTACACGAATGGCGGTTCACAAGGTTTCTCCGGTTTCCGTCCAGCCAACGCAGGCAGCCATTCGCGTCATAACGAATCGCTGTATCTGAACCTGGAAGCGGAAGTGACGAAAAAACTGTCGGGCGGCGTGGCCTTGCGCCATGAGAAATACAGCGATTTCGGCAGCACCACCTCGGCCAAGGGTTCGGCACGCTATGCCTTTACCGATGCCTTCTCGCTGCGCGGCACGGTATCGAGCGGCTTCCGTGCACCATCGCTGGCGCAGCAGTACTACACCATCACCACCACCAACTTCCAGGTCGTCAACGGCGTCAACACGCCGATTGAAACGGGTACCTTTGCCGTCAACACGCCGCAGGCGCGCGCTCTCGGCGCACAAGACCTGAAGCCGGAGAAAGCGCGCAACTACAGCCTGGGTGCGCAGTTCCAGCCTAACCGCAACTTCACGACGACAGTCGACGCCTACCGCATCGACATCGACAACCGCATCCTGTTCTCGGCCAACCTGACGCTCAACGCCGCCCTGCAGCAGCAACTGGCGGCGCAAGGCACGCCGGTGGGTGCGGCGCGCTACTTTACCAACGCGGCCAACACGCGTACGGAAGGCGTCGACATCGTCAGCACCTACCGCATCGACCTGCAAGATAAAGACCGCCTGGATTTCACCTTTGGCTATAACCACAACAAGAGCACGGTGGAGGGTATCGCCCCGAATCCAGCGCTCCTGACGGCCAATAACCTGCTGCTGATCGATCGCCAGACCATCAACCGCATCACGGTCGCTTCGCCGAAAGACAAGTTCAGCCTGGCCACCGATTACAGCTTCGGCATCTGGAATGCACATGGCGTGGTGACCCGCTACGGCAGCTTCACGGTACCGCAAAACAACGCGGCGCTGGACCAGACGTATGACCCGCAATGGGTGCTGGACCTGTCGGGCTCCGTGAAACTGGGCAAGAACTGGCGCCTGGTGGCCGGTATCGACAACGTCACCAACCGCTACCCTGCGCAAGTGACCAGCGCGGGCAACCTGAACGTCGCCGGCACCCAGCCTTACAGCATCTTCGCGCCGAACGGCTTCAACGGCCGCTACTACTACGCCAAGGCAGGCTATAGCTGGTAAGCTTGGAACGCCTGTCAGAACCTACTGCGCGTCGCGATTTGCGGCCTCCGATGCTCACTGTGCATGCGCACAGCTCCGCTTCTCAGCCACAACTCTCATCCGCTCGCTACGGTTCTGCCAGGCGTTACTAACTTAAAAAGCCCGGAACGCAGATCGCGTTACCGGGCTTTTTTATGTCCGGCGATTAGCCGACTGCCAGCAGCTTTCGCTGCATCCCAGGACGTACGGCAGCAGCCGCTTTTGCCGGCGACCTGCCTTGCGCCGGTCCCTGCTCCAGCTTGAAGGCACGCACCACCTGCGCCAGCAGATCGGCCTGCTCACGCATGCTTTGCGTGGCCGCCGCAGCTTGCTCGACCAGCGCCGCATTTTGCTGCGTGACAGCGTCCATTTGCGTGATCGCCTGGTTGACTTGCGCAATGCCGGTACTTTGCTCGGCGCTGGCGGCAGCGATCTCGCTCATGATGGCGGCCACCTGTCCCACGGCGCCAACAATACCATCCATCGTTTGCCCCGCCTCATCGACCAGCTTGCCACCGGCTTCAACGGTATCGACCGAACGGCCGATCAATTCCTTGATTTCGCGCGCCGCCGTGGCCGAACGCTGCGCCAGGTTGCGCACTTCGGTGGCCACCACCGCGAAACCGCGCCCCTGCTCGCCTGCCCGCGCCGCTTCCACCGCCGCGTTCAAGGCCAGGATATTGGTCTGGAAGGCAATGCCATCGATCACGCCGATGATGTCGGCGATCTTGCCCGAGCTTTCACGGATCGAACTCATGGTGCCGACCACCTGGCTGACTACCTGGCCGCCTTTCAGCGCGAAGTCGGAAGCCGCCACCACCAGCTGATTGGCTTGCCGTGCATGCTCGGCATTCTGTTGCACGGCGGACGTCAATTGTTCCATCGACGAGGCGGTTTCTTCCAGGCTGGCCGCCTGCTGTTCAGTGCGGCTGGACAAATCCAGATTGCCCGCAGCAATTTCGGCTGAGGCGGTGGCGATCGTTTCGGTACCGGAGCGCACCTGGCCAACAGTATGGACCAGGCTGTCATTCATTTGCATCAGCGCGCGCAGCAACTGGCCGGTTTCATCACGCGTGCTGCAATCGATCTTGCTGGTCAGATCGCCATCGGCAACCGCCTGCGCCAGCCTGACCGCATTGCGCATCGGCGTGGTAATGCTGACCGTGATGCGCCAGACAAACAAGGCAACCGCAAGGCCGGCGATCACCGTCAGCAGCAAGGTCATGATCAAGGTATCGCGATAAGACTCGCTCGCTTCCCGGTTGGCCCGCTCCACGGCAAGGCCCTGGTATTTGACCAGGTCGATCAAGGTATGCATATAAATGACTTGCTGCTTGCGCACCTTGTCGAGCAGATAGGCCAGCGCTTCTTCGCGTCGGCCCTGTTCGGCCGATATTTTCAAAAAGCCGCTTTGCACGATCTGATAGTTGGCGCGCGCAGCGATCACCGTCTGGTACAAGGCCTGGCTTTTCGGATCGGTATCGTCGGCAATCAGTTTTTCCAGCGTCTGCAAACGGGCGCTGACAGCCTCCCGCGTCTCTTCGATCAAGGCCAGTTCACGCTTGAGTGTCACGGCATCGGTCGCCAGCATGGCATTGCGCATCGCCAGTGCTACCTCGTTGACGCCGCCGATGATTTCATACGCCTGTATCACCTTGGGCACCTTGTCGGTCGCCAGGTCGTCCGTATCCTCATTGAGCTTGCCGAGGTTATGCATCGCAAACCCTGAAATCACAATCATGAACACCAGCCCCAGCGCCAATCCGGCACTGAGCCGGGTACCAATTTTCAAGTTCCCTATCCGCATCTGCCGCCCTCCGGTATAAAAGTGTGTATGGCTGACCGATCGGCCACGATACGGTCATTCGTGCAGCGGTAGCCGCCAACTGCCGCTGCCACTGCAGCGCCTGGCGGGAACCGGATGACCATCTTTTATTCTAGGGAGCTGGCAATCGGGCAGCTTGATCTGTTCGACCTTATGCCTATTTTCTTTCCTTTTAGAAATTAAACACGGCAAACGTACACCGTAGCGGCGATGGCTCTGCGCTGTGGCGCACCTCCTGTCGCGTTACAACTGATTACATTGCTTACAGAGATGAAAGACTCAAAGAATTTCGCCAACCCAGCTGCTCCAGTACCATGCGTGGCAGGAGGCAGGCCATCGCTGCCATCAGATATCACGATCATTACCATTTCAGGATACCTACATGTTTTCAAAGAATTATGATGTCGAACCCAGCCATATCGACTTCCAGGGCGTTGTCGACGGTCTGTATTATCCGTTTTACATGGAATGGACACGGCATGCCTTCATGAAAGAAGCATTGGGCATCGATATGGAAGAGGCGTTCAAGCAGGGAGAGGTCTATATGCTGCTTGAATATTCGCTGCGCTTCCGTAAAAGCCTGAAGCAAGGCGATCGCCTGGAGGTGACGTGCCAGCTGGAAAAGAGTGAAAAACGCAATCGCGTCAATTTCGTGCAGCAGATCAAAGTGGGCGACGTGACTTACGCAGAAGCCACGTTTGTCGCCACCTGCCTCGTCAATGGCCGCCCTTCGATGCCAGACGCCGTGGTGAAGGCGCTGGCACTGTAAATCAGAAGGTCTTAGCGCTCATCATTCGTATCGGGATGAGCGCCCTGGCGATGCTCGCCATCGAGCAGCGCCAGCGCCGCCAGGTCATCCGCATCGAGCGCAAAATCAAACACTTGCAGGTTTTGCCGCATGCGTAACGGGTCCTGCGATTTCGGAATTGCCACCAGCCCATGCTGCACATGCCAGCGCAGCAGGATTTGCGCAGCCGAGCGGCCGTGTTTTTGCGCCAGGCGCAGCACCGAGGCGTCCTGCAGCAGGGCGCCGCGTCCCAGCGGACTCCACGACTCGATCACGATGCCTTGCTGCGCGTGCCAGGCCCGCAAATCGGCTTGCGTAAAGTCAGGATGCAGCTCGATCTGATTCACGGCCGGCAACACACCGGTTTCCGATTGCAAACGCTCGATATGCGCGGGCTGGAAGTTCGACACGCCTATCGAACGGATGCGCCCTTCCTCGCGCAGCCGGACAAAGGCGCGCCATGTGTCCACATACAAATCGCGCATCGGCAGCGGCCAGTGGACCAGATACAGGTCCAGGTAATCGGTGCCCAGGTCGGCCAAAGTGGCGTCAAACGCGCGCAAGGTGCTGTCATAGCCATGTTCACTACCGCGCAGCTTGCTGGTGATTTGCACTTCGGCACGCGGCAAGCCACTGGCCGCGATACCGCGCCCCACGCCCACCTCATTGCCATAGCGGGCCGCCGTATCGATCAAACGGTAGCCAGAGCCCAGCGCCGTCTGCACGGCTGTCTCGGCTTGACCATCGTCGAGCGGCCAGGTGCCAAAGCCTATCTGCGCGATGCGCTGGCCGTCGTTGAGTGTCAAATGGGGTATGGTGTCAGTCATGATGATCCTTTGCTGGGTGAGGAAGGGAACGATCATCATAGCGTCTGTGGACGCTGGCCAGCGCTACGCATGCCCGGCTGCCGCCGGGCTGCCTGGATGCTTACAGCGGTTCTTCGCCGCTCATGGCGCGGTCGATGTCTTCGCGCGTCAGGTCCGGCGCCAGTTGCAAAATAAACTCGTAGGCGTAGGAGCGCAGGTAGGCGCCGCGGCGCACGGCCAAACGCGTGGTGTTGGTGGCGAACAAATGCGACGCTTCCACCGCGCGCAAGCCTTTGTCGCGGCCATGATCGAAAGCCATCGAAGCGACGATGCCGACGCCCAGGCCCAGCGCTACATATTGCTTGATGACATCGGAATCCATGGCCGTCAGGATGATGTCGGTAGCCACGCCCGCCTTGGCGAACGCGTCATCGATATGGCCGCGCCCTGTAAAGCCCTTGTCGTAGGTGATCAGCGGATATTTGGCCAGGTCTTCCAGGCGGATCGGCGAGTTATCGAGCAATGGATGGCCGTCCGGCACGACAATCAAATGGCTCCAGCGGTAGCAAGGGAAGGACACCAGGTCAGGGAACTGGCTCAGGCCTTCCGTGGCGATACCGATGTCCGTCTTGCCCGACAGAACCCATTCGGCGATATGCTCGGGCGCGCTCTGCTGCAGCGCGATACGCACATCGGGAAAGGCAGCGCGAAAACCCTGCACCACTTTGGGCAGCGCATAACGCGCCTGCGTGTGGGTCGCCGCCACCGATAAGGTACCGCTGGTCTGGCCGCTGTATTCCAGGCTGGCCTGCTGCAGGTTTTCCGCTTCGATCAAGAGGCGGTCGACGATCTTCAGGATACCCTTGCCCGGTTCCGTCAAGCCCGTCAGCCGCTTGCCATTGCGCTCGAAAATGACGACGCCCAGCTCGTCTTCGAGTTCGCGGATCTGCCGGCTCACGCCAGGCTGCGACGTAAACAGCGCGTTGGCCACCTCGGTCAGATTGTAGCCGCGGCGCGCTGCCTCGCGTATCGAGCGCAATTGTTGAAAATTCATAGTATTCCAGTCTCAGTTTCTTGGGTGATGCACTCAGTGATTCAAATCTTTGCCGTGGGCTCAACGAACACGCGCAGGCGTTTCGGGCGCACGACCAGGGTTTCGCCCTCTTTCAGTTGCAGATGGCTGTAGCGCTCGTTCGACATCACCGCTTCGATCAGCTCGCTGTTATCGACACGCTGCAAGTCCAGCTGGGCCAGCGGACCAATCGCATGGGCACGGCTCAACTTGACGACGATGCCTTCCGCGCCTTGCGTGTAGCGGTCGATTTCCAGATCGTGCGGACGCACATAGGCCGTGCCCTTGCTGTCGCTCACATTGGCGTAATCGGGCACCTCGAAGCTGGCGTCGCCGGTGGCCATCACGCCGTCATGCACGCGGCCATGGAACAGGTTGACGTTGCCCAGGAAGCCGTACACAAAGGGCGAAGCCGGGTGGTTGTAGACTTGCTCGGGCGAACCGAGCTGTTCGACGGTACCCTTGTTCATCAGCACTACCTGGTCGGCCACTTCCAGCGCCTCTTCCTGGTCATGCGTGACGAAAATACTGGTCACGTGCAGATCATCGTGCAGGCGGCGCAGCCAGCGGCGCAATTCCTTGCGCACCTTGGCGTCGAGCGCGCCGAACGGTTCATCGAGCAGCAGCACGCGGGGCTCGACGGCCAGGGCACGGGCCAGCGCGATACGCTGGCGCTGTCCGCCCGACAGTTGCGGCGGATAACGGTCGGCCAGCCAGTCCAGCTGCACCAGTTCCAGCAAATCCTTGACCTTGCGGCGGATTTTATCTTCCGACGGACGCTCGCTGCGCGACTTCACGCGCAAGCCAAAAGCCACGTTTTCAAATACGGTCATGTGCTTGAACAGCGCATAGTGTTGGAAGACAAAACCCACCTGGCGCTCGCGCACATGGCGCGCCGACGCATCTTCGGAGTCGAGCAGCACCTGGCCGCTGTCCGGGTGTTCCAGACCGGCAATAATACGCAGCAAGGTGGTCTTGCCGCAACCCGATGGGCCCAGCAAGGCCGTCAGTTCACCGGCAGGGAAATCGAGCGAGATATTGTCGAGAGCGACGAAATCGCCGAAACGCTTGTGGATGTTGTTAACTGCTATCGTCATGATCAGTGCTCCGTAGAACGTAAGGCGGAATCGTCGGCGTGGTTCTCGTTCAAACGCCACTCAATAAAGGCTTTCAGGGCCAGGGTCACCAGGGCCAGCAAGGCCAGCAGCGAGGCGACGGCAAACGCGGCCGAGAAGTTGTACTCGTTGTACAGAATCTCTACCTGCAGCGGCATGGTGTTGGTTTCGCCACGGATATGGCCAGACACCACCGATACCGCGCCGAACTCGCCCATGGCGCGCGCATTGCACAGGATCACGCCATACAGCAGGCCCCACTTGATATTTGGCAAGGTGACGCGGCGGAAGGTATTCCAGCCCGAGGCGCCCAGCACGATGGCAGCCTCTTCCTCTTCGCTGCCTTGCGACTGCATCAGCGGGATCAATTCACGCGCCACGAACGGGAACGTAATAAAAATCGTCGCCAGCACGATGCCGGGCACGGCAAACAATATCTTGATGTCATGTTCCTGCAGCCACGGGCCGAACCAGCCTTGGGCGCCAAACATCAGCACATAGATCAGGCCGGAAATCACGGGCGAAACGGAGAACGGCAAGTCGATCAGGGTCAGCAAGATGCTCTTGCCACGAAACTCGAACTTGGCGATACACCAAGACGCAGCCACGCCAAACACCAGGTTCAAGGGTACGGCAATCGCCGCCGTGATCAGGGTCAGCTTGATGGCGGATATCGCATCCGGATCGATGATGGCGGCGATATATGCTTGCCAGCCCTTTTTGAACGCTTCGGCAAACACGGCCACCAGGGGCACGAACAGGAAGACCGTCAGGAACAGCAAGGCAATCGTGATCAGGACCGTGCGCACCCACAGCGGTTCAAGCACGACTGGGCCGGCCCTGGACGCGATGCGGCGTGTTCGCGGCAGCGCATCTTCTACGGTGGCAACAGCAGAGACATTGGTACTCATGTTTTCTTGGCCTTTCCGCGCGTCCACGCTTGCAGCAGGTTAATCGTCAACAGCAGCAGGAAGGACACGACCAGCATCACCACGGCAATCGCGGTGGCGCCGGCATAATCGTATTGTTCCAGCTTGGTAATAATGAACAGCGGCGTGATTTCCGACACCATCGGCATATTGCCGGCGATAAAGATCACGGAACCGTACTCGCCCGTGGCACGCGCAAAGGCCAGCGCAAAACCCGTCAGCAAGGATGGCAAAATCGTCGGGAAAATCACGCGCAGAAACGTTTGCAGGGAATTGGCGCCCAGGCTGGCAGCGGCTTCTTCCAGCTCTTTTTCCGCGTCTTCCAGCACCGGTTGCACGGTGCGCACGACAAAGGGCAGACCGATGAAGGTCAGCGCGACCACCACGCCCAGCGGGGTGAACGCCACCTTGATGCCCAGCACGCCTTCGAGGAACTGGCCAAACCAGCCATTCGAGGAATACAGCGCCGTCAAGGTGATGCCGGCCACGGCCGTCGGCAAGGCGAAGGGCAAGTCGACCAGGGCGTCGATGATGCGCTTGCCCGGGAATTTGTAACGCACCAGTACCCAGGCCAGGATGCCGCCAAAGATGACGTTCAAAAAAGCGGCGATCAGCGAAGCGCCGAAGGTCAAGCGGTAGGAGGCCATCACGCGGTCGGAAGTGACGGCGGCAACGAAACCATCCCAGGTCATCGTAAATGTTTTCAGGAACGCCGCCGAGAGCGGAATCAGGACGATCAGCGCCAGGTAAAAGATGGTAAAGCCAAGGGACAGCTTAAAACCCGGCATGACCCGAAATGGCGCGCCTCGCGCCTTGATCGGTGCTGCAGACATAAAATCCTCTCCTGGTTTGGTCTTGTTATTACATTTTCGAGTAACAGGGCGCCATATTCACATGCGGCTGTTATAAAAAGAACTAACAATTTCTCATTTGCTTAGATTAGAAATGCATACTTGGCGGCATAAAGCGCAGGGACGAAAAAAAACGCACCGGTGAAGGTGCGTTTGGGCTGAGGCGATACCGGTATTATTTATTCGGCTGCGGCGTCAAACGCAAGTAGGGCTTGGCGGCCGTATAGCCTTTCGGATATTTCTGCTTGATCACTTCCGGGTCTTGCACAGGCAATGGAATGATGACGTCGTCGCCATCTTGCCAGTTGCCGGGCGTGGCCACGGTGTAGCCGTCGGTCAATTGCAGCGCATCGATCACGCGCAGGATTTCATTGAAGTTACGACCAGTACTCAGTGGATACGTGAGGATCAGGCGTACTTTCTTGTTCGGGTCGACGATGAAGACGGAGCGCACGGTGGCGGTCACGGATTGTTCCGGGTGGATCATGTCATACAGCACAGACACTTTCTTGTCGACGTCGGCAATGATGGGGAAACCCACCACGGTGTGTTGCGTCTCTTCGATATCCTTGATCCACTGCTGGTGCGATTCGGCGGCATCGACGGACAAGGCGATGGCTTTGACATTGCGCTTGTCGAATTCCGGCTTCAGCTTGGCCGTCAGGCCCAGTTCCGTGGTGCAGACAGGCGTAAAGTCAGCCGGGTGGGAAAACAGCACCACCCAGGAATTGCCAGCCCACTCGTGAAACTTGAGTTTGCCGATGGAGCTGTCTTGTTCAAAATCGGGGGCAACGTCGCCCAGGCGTAAGGTCATCGTGATCTCCTTGAGGGTTATGGCTATTCATAGTGTGCCAGGCATTCAGGCTGCCTGACGATGGCGGCGGTCTGCTTGCGCCAGGTCAAATAAGGTCTGCAATTGCGCCTGGCCATATACCCAGTCACCAAGTCTGGACTCGGCATTGATATGGCCCAGGGCGCCGCCATCAATATACTTGCAATTCCAGCGCCGCGCCCACTGCGCTGCATGTTCAGAGCTCATCCACGGATCAGTCTGGCTGGCGATCAAAATACCGGGACAAGGCAAACGCTTGTGCGGCAAGGCCTTGGCCACGCCGAACTTGTCGGGATCGGCCGGCCCCACCAGCAACACGCCGGCCACGCCCTCTCCATCGCGCGCCAGGCTGTGGGCGGTGGTCAGGCAGCCGAAGCTGTGGGCCACGATCAGGGTCGGACGCGAGTCTTGCCGCCGCACCTGGTCCAGGCGCGCCGACCAGGCTGCCAGGTCCGGCGTTTCCCAGTCATCCTGCTCGACCCGCTCGAATTGCGGATACAGGCGCTGCCAGCGGCTTTGCCAATGCTCGGGCCCGCTGTTATGCAAGCCCGGCACGATCAAGACCCGGTAATCCGAAAAGCTGCGCAGCGCCATGATGGTTTCCTTCAATCAGTATGTTCTGGCAAGCGTCAGCGCTTGCCATCGAATATGACCCCGTCTTATTTCGGTTGGTAGATCTGGTCAAAGATGCCGCCATCGGCAAAGTGCGCTTTTTGCGCGGCAGTCCAGCCGCCCGCCACTTGCTCGATGGTGAACAGGTTCACCTTGGCAAACTGGTTCGCGTATTTCTTGGCTGCTTTTTCGGTGGCAGGACGGTAATAGTTCTTGGCGATGATGTCTTGCGCTTCATCCGTGTACAGATAGTTCAGGTAAGCCTCGGCCACCTTGCGCGTACCGTGCTTGTCGGCAAACTTGTCGACCACGGCCACCGGTGGTTCAGCCAGGATGCTGACGGACGGCGTGATGATGTCGAACTTGGTCGGACCCAGTTCCTTGACGGCCAGGTAAGCTTCGTTTTCCCAGGCGATCAGCACGTCGCCGATGCCGCGTTCCACAAAGGTAGTGGTGGCGCCGCGCGCACCGGAGTCGAGCACCGGCACGTTTTTATACAGTTTGCCGAGGAATTCCTTGGCCTTGGCTTCGTTGCCGCCCGGTTGGCGCAAAGCATAACCCCAGGCTGCCAGATGATTCCAGCGGGCGCCGCCCGAGGTTTTCGGATTCGGCGTGATGACGGACACCCCCGGCTTGATCAGATCATTCCAGTCCTTGATGCCTTTCGGGTTGCCCTTGCGCACCAGAAACACGATGGTCGAAGTGTATGGCGAGCTATTGTGCGCCAGTTTCTTTTGCCAGTCGGGGGCCAGCAATTTGTGATCGGCCAGCGCATCGATGTCGTAGGCCAGGGCCAGGGTCACCACGTCCGCTTCCAGGCCGTCGATCACGGCGCGCGCCTGCTTGCCCGAACCACCGTGCGACTGTTTGATCTTGACGTTGTCGCCCGTCTTGGCTTTCCATTCCTTGGCAAACGCCGTGTTCACATCCTGGTACAGCTCGCGTGTTGGATCGTACGAGACGTTGAGCAGGGTGATATCGGCAGCTTGTGCGGTTTGCAAGAGCGCAAACGCGCTGATGGCAGCAGCCATGATGATTTTTTTCGACAGCATCTAAGATCCCCGTGTGGTTGAACTTTCAGAACCACCAGATTACGGCGCATCGCTAAGAAAGAGAACGAAGCGTTTCGGCATTTTATATGCGATTTACGCATATGGCTGGCGCACAAAGGGAGTTTGCGACGTTATCGAAAAGATTTTAATAATAGCGGTTGAACAAGACCACGGCCCAGGTGGCGAACGCCAGCAGGCAAGTCAGCAGTACAGCCGCGCTGCCGAAATCCTTGGCGTTCTTGGACAGCGGATGGCGTTCCAGAGAAATACGGTCGACCACCGCTTCCAGCGCGGAATTGATTAATTCCACGATCAGCACCAGCAGCAGCACGCCGATCAGCACCAGTTTCTCGAAGGCAGAAATGCCCAGCAGCAGCGCGATCACCGTGCCGGCGACAAACAGCCCCAGCTCCTGGCGGAACGCATGTTCATGGCGCCAGGCCGACTTCAAGCCGTCCAGCGAATAGCAGAAGGCGGAAAAGATACGCTTCAAGCCACTTTTACTCTTGAATTCATTGACTGGTTGCATGGTATTTGTAGTTTTCCATTTTCCGTGTGGCGGACATTATGCATGGCAAGCATGGAGTGTGGCAGTTTTTGCTTACTCATCTCGCAAGGTTGCACTATTTTTTCACATTATGGTATAAATATGCATGAATACTGCATTGCACCAAATCCATCATGAAAATTGAGCCCGTCGCACCCCAGAAGACGACGATCCAGGTCATCGAACGCATGGTCGCCCTGCTCGACGCCCTGGCAAAATATTCAGACCCGGTCAGCTTGAAGGAATTATCCAAGGTATCGGGCCTGCACCCGTCAACGGCGCACCGCATCCTGAACGATATGGTGCTGACGCGTTTTGTCGACCGCATCGAACCGGGCACGTATCGCCTGGGCATGCGCCTGCTGGAATTGGGCAATGTGGTAAAAAGCCGCCTCAGCGTGCGCGAAGCGGCGCTGGACTTCATGCGCCAGTTGCATAAAAAGACCCAGCAAACGATTAACTTGTCGGTGCGCCAGGGCGATGAAATCGTCTACATCGACCGGGCCTTTTCCGAGCGTTCGGGCATGCAGGTGGTGCGCGCCATCGGCGGACGCGGCCCGCTGCACCTGACCTCGACAGGCAAGCTCTTCCTGTCCGTCGATGAACCGAAAGCCATCCGCGCCTACGCCACGCGCACGGGCCTGGCCGGACACAACAAGAATTCCATCACGGATTTGCACAAGCTGGAACGCGAACTGAGTTTGGTGCGCGAAAACGGTTATGCGCGCGATAATGAAGAGCTGGAACTGGGTGTGCGCTGCATGGCGGCCGGCATCCGCGACGACTCAGGCAAGCTGATCGCAGGCCTGTCGATTTCCGCCCCGGCCGACCGCTTGCAGGATGAGTGGCTGGAAGACCTGGTGGATACAGCCCACCAGATTTCCGTCACTCTGGGATTTATTCCTCACGACTAAGCGGCTCGCCCTTAGCCGCCAGGCAAGCTCATATTGATGTTGGCGGGTTTCAGGGCTTCCAGCCATTTGCGCATGCGGCCTGCATCGGCCGTACGCGACTGTTTCCCTTTGGAATCAAGAAAAACCATGATCACGGAGCGGCCTTCGATCACCGCCTGCATCATCAAACAGCGCCCTGCTTCGTTAATGAAACCCGTTTTCTGCAAGCCGATTTCCCAGCCGGGATTGGCCACCAGATGATTGGTGTTGCCAAACTGCATGGGGTGGCCGCTGGCTTCGACGATGGCTTTCGGATCGGTAGAGTATTGGCGCAGCAAGGGTTGCTGGAAGGCAGCCATGGCCAGCTTGGCCAGATCATGCGCGCTGGCCACGTTCATCTTTGACAAACCGCTGGAATCGACATAATGCGTATCCATCATGCCCAGCTGGCGTGCTTTGGCGTTCATGGCGTCGACAAAAGCGGGCAAGCCGCCCGGATAATTGCGGCCCAGCGCAGAAGCGGCGCGGTTTTCCGAACTCATCAGGGCGATGTGCAGCATATTGGCGCGTGTCAATTGCGAGCCGACCTTCAGGCGTGAACTGCTGAACTTGGCGCGGTCGACATCGTCATCCGTCACCGTCAGCACTTCATCCATGTCCTGATGGGCTTCGACTACCACCAGGCCCGTCATCATCTTGGTGATGGAGGCTATCGGCAGGGCCACATTGGAATTCTTTTCAAACAGCACTTCCGCATTGGCCTGGTCCAGCACCAGCGCCACGCTGGACTTCAAGTCCAGCGGATCGCGCGTCAGGTTCAAGCCCGCCAGGTCGCCCATGGTGGGGATCGGTGCGGCCATCGCTACGGCGGCGCTGCTGACTTTTTGATACACGACCTTGCGCTTGCCATGCACGGTGATCACGCGGCGCACGGTTTTTTCACGCGGTGCGGCAGCCGTGCTGTGTGCGCCCTTGCGCAGCACGACTTTGACTTTCTTGGGTTGTTTCTTGGAAACTGAGGATTTGCTGTTCGCGTCCTTGGCGTACACGACCGCAGCCGGCGCCAGCGCAAACAGCAGGGACGCCAATACTCCCAGAGCAAGTTTAAACTTAGCCATTCAATAATTCCCCATGAAGCTGTTGCATTATTGCAGTGTAGCGAAATGTAGAGTAATCGCAAGCCAATTTAACAGTTGAAACAGTATTAATTGCGTTGATGGAATAAAAATCGTTGGTGATGAGCAAACAGGCTCATCCTTAGACAGCGGTTTTCTTGTGCAAACCGCTGGATTTTCTCTTCTTTTTTATTCTTCGAAGAATTTAACAAAGCCAGGCAAGGCCTCGCGTTCCGTGGTCAAACGGTTCTCCACCTTGGCTGGATCGGCATAACCCAAGGCCATGCCGCAGACCACCATTTCACTGGCAGGGATGTTTAGCTCATCGCTGATGATGTCGTGGTAATGAATGAAAGCCGCTTGCGGGCAGGTGTCGAGACCACGGGCGCGGGCGGCCAGCATGATGTTTTGCAAGAACATGCCGTAATCGAGCCAGGAGCCCTGCTCGAGCACCCGGTCGATTGTAAAGATCAAGCCGACGGGCGCGTCGAAAAACTGGAAATTGCGCCCGTGCTGGGCTGCCATGCCGGCCGTGTCGCCCCGCTCCAGCCCCAGCAGCTGATACAGGTCCAGGCCGATCTTGCGGCGGCGTTCGATAAACGGCGCCGTCCACTGGCGCGGGTAATAGGTATAGGAAGCCGTGCGCGCCGGGGCTTCAGCCTCTTTCGGTGCAGCATAGGCCGCCAGGATGCGGCGCGACAAACGCTGGCGCGCCTCGCCAGACACCACATAGACTTTCCAGGGCTGCATATTGGCGCCCGAAGGCGCACGCGCCGCCACTTCCAGGAGGCGCTCCAGGTCGGCGCGTGGCACCGCATCCGGTAAAAAGGCGCGGATCGAGCGGCGCGACAAAATGGCTGCATCAACAAAGTGCTGCTGTTCTGGTGTTTGCTTGTTTTCCAACTGACTCTCCTGCTTTATTTACTATTTGATATTTTCTATTTGCTACTTCTTGACAACAAAAATCACACCGACCACGGCCACCAGCATGCCGGCGACGCCCAGCATATTAAACGCTTCGCCAAACATCAACCAAGCCATCACGGCCGTCGTTGGTGGCGTCAGGTACAGCAAACCAGTCACTTTGGTAGCGTCGCTGCGGCGTATCAGCGCAAACAGCAGAAAGATGGCGCCTATCGACAGCACCAGCACCGACCACAGCAAGGCGCCGATAAAGTTGGCCGTCCATTGCACCTGGCTGAAATGCCAATCCAGCCCTTCGACATACCAGGCGAATGGCAGCACGACGATGATCGAGGCGCTAAATTGCACCACGGTGCCGGTACGCAAGTCAAAGTGGGGACAATGGCGCTTTTGATACATGGTGCCGGCCGTCATCGACAGCAAGGCAAATACGCACAGCAGCAGACTTTCCGCCGTCAATCCCACCAGATTGATCTTGGCGTACACCACCAGGGCCACGCCCAGCAAGCCGAAAGCCAGGCCCAGCCATTGACGCGGACGCACCGATTCGCCGATCAAGGGCGCGGCGCAAGCCGTCAATACCGGCTGCATGCCCACGATCAAGGCGCTCAAGCCGGCCGGCATGCCCAGCTTGATGGCGCACCACACGCCAGCCAGGTAACCGGCCTGCATCAATACACCGGCCACGGCGATCTGGCGGAACTTTCCAACCGGCCAGGGCGCGCGCAAGACCAGCACCAGCGGCAGCAAAATCACCAGGACACCCAGAAAACGCAGCAGCAAAAAGGTCAGCGGCGGTGCATATGGCAAGCCGAACTTGGCGACGATAAAGCCTGTGCTCCATAACAAGACGAAGAAAGCGGGCAAGGCCATGGGCGCCAAGGTGGCAGGAAAAGACGTGCTGGCGCCAGCGGCAGTGGGAGGTAGGGACATGGCTACAATTCAAGAAGGTGCGCTGCACCAGCGCGTGGCGCCAGTGTGGGAAACAAAGTCTAGCATGCGAGGCTGCGCCTGCCCTCAAGTCCGGCCTGCCGGGATAGTTTTTCAGTAAATAATGTACAACATGGAATCAAATATTTTTCTTTAGAAACAAGGCTTTTGATGCAAATCTATTCAATTGTTGCATCGCACAAAATTCGCTTGACTTAACTTTTTTAAACCGTAGAATAGGGTTTGTTGCGTTGCACAATTCTTGTTCAGCTTGAAATTCAGAAGCCTCTGCTTTCCAACCGGTCCCCGGTCTACGCAGCATCTAATTAACCAGATTTTAATATTTTGGAGATTTACATGTTTTCAATCCCTGAGCAGTTTTCGTCCGCTACCAAAGCCAACCTGGAAGCCCAATTCAACCTGTTCTCGTCGCTGACGGGCAAGGCCTTCGAAGGTATCGAAAAAATCATCGAACTGAACCTGACGGCAGCCAAAGCTACCCTGGAAGAAACGACTGCCGCCACCAAGCAATTGCTGGCAGCCAAAGATCCACAAGAATTTTTCTCGCTGAGCGCCGCTCAAGCCCAGCCTAGCGCTGAAAAAGCCATCGCTTACGGCCGTCACCTGGCAGCGATCACGTCCGGCACCCAGGCTGAGTTCAGCAAGGCTGCTGAATCGCAAATAGCCGAAACGAACCGCAAAGTCATCTCGCTGGTCGAAGAAGTCAGCAAAAACGCGCCAGCCGGCTCGGAAAACGCTGTCGCCATCTTCAAAACCGCGATCGGCAACGCCAACGCAGGCTACGAGCAATTCTCGAAAACCAGCAAGCAAGCTGTTGAAACCATCGAAGCCAACCTGGCATCGGCCGTGAACCAGTTCACGCAAGCTGCTGAAAAAGTCGTGCCACGCGCAGCCAGCAAGTAATTGTTAGTACGGACCGTCCTTGACGGTCCCGCAAGCCTCCTCCTGGCATCCTTCCGTACTCCCCCACGGATGCCATTATGCCCCGGTCCCGCCGGGGCATTTTTTATGGGCCGCCTGGTTTATTTGCCCCGTTTTATTCGCCCAGATAGGCTGCCTTGATCCTGGGATCATCGAGCATGTCGGCCGCGTTGCCTGTCATGGTGATCAAGCCGGTGTCCATCACATAAGCCCGATGCGCCGCCTGCAAGGCCAGACGGGCATTCTGTTCGACCAGCAAGATGGTGATGCCCTCGCTCGATACCTTGCGTATCACTTCGAAGATTTTCTCGACCATGATGGGCGACAAGCCCATCGATGGCTCGTCGAGCAGCAGCAAGGTCGGGTGGCACATCAGCGCGCGCGCCATGGCCAGCATCTGCTGCTCGCCGCCCGACAGGGTGCCGGCCATCTGCGCCGCCCTTTCTTTCAGGCGGGGAAACACGCTGAACCACTTGTCGATATCGGCCTCGATACCGGCCTTGTCCGAACGCGTATAGGCGCCCATCATCAGGTTTTCCCGGATCGACATGCGTGTAAATACGCCCCGCCCTTCCGGCACCATCGCCAGCCGCCGTTCCACCAGCTGGAAGGACTGGCTGCCCTTGAGCGGCTGCCCCAGATAAGTAATCGTGCCGTCCACCTTGCAGGCCGGCAAAGTGCCAGTAATCGCTTTCAGCGTAGTCGTCTTGCCGGCGCCATTCGCGCCGATCAGGGCGATCAGTTCGCCCTGATTGACTTCCAGGTCGACGCCCTTGACGGCCTTGATGCCGCCGTAGGCGACTGTCAGGCCGGCGACCTTGAGTACGGTGTTGCTCATGCGTGCGATCCTCCCAGGTAAGCTTCGATCACGGCCTGGTTTTCTTGTATCTCGGCCGGCAAGCCTTCAGCGATGCGCTTGCCATATTCCAGCACGGTGATGCGGTCGCACAGCCCCATCATCAGTTTCACGTCATGTTCGATCAAGAGCACGGTCTTGCCTTCCGCCTTGATTTTTACCAGCAACTCGCGCAGGGCCAGTTTCTCCGTGGCATTCATGCCGGCTGCCGGTTCATCCAGGGCCAGCAAGACGGGATCGGTGGCCAGCGCGCGCGCAATTTCCAGGCGCCGCTGGTCGCCATACGACAAAAAGCGCGCGGTGCGGTTGGCAAAGCGGGCGATGCCGACAAAGTCCAGCAATTCCATGGCGCGCTGGCGTATCGCCGCCTCTTCCTGGCGCGCCGCCTTGTGCCGAAAGACGGCGCCGAACACGCCCTGGTGCGACCGCACGTGGCGCCCCACCATCACGTTTTCCAGCGCCGTCATGTCGCCGAACAAGCGGATATTCTGGAAGGTGCGGGCGATGCCCGCCTTGGCCACCTTGTGCGGCGCCGAGGGCGAATAGGGCTTGCCGGCCAGTTCAAAGGTGCCCGTATCGGGCTGGTACAAACCCGTGATGACGTTGAAGAAAGTCGTCTTGCCGGCGCCATTCGGGCCGATCAAGCCATAGATCTGGCCTTGCCGGATCGTAATACCCACGTCGGTCAACGCCTGTAGGCCGCCGAAGCGCTTGTTCACGCCGGCAATATTGAGAATGATCTGTTCGCTCACTGTTATATGCTCCATGATCGTCAGGTCTATACCACGCCTGTAGCTTGATTCGGCTGGTCGACGTCGTGGTCGGGCCTGTCTTCGCTCTTCGGCGACGGCCACAAGCCGGCCGGACGGGTAAGCATGATCACCACCATGGCCAGGCCGTACAGCAACTGGCGCAACACTTCCGCGTCGATGATGACCTCGCCGAACAGCGCTTGCTGGGCCGGCTCGACCACGTGGCGCAGCACTTCAGGAATCGAGGCCAGGATCACGCCGCCCAGAATCACGCCCGGGATATGGCCGATGCCACCCAGTACTACCATCGCCAGCACGGCGATCGATTCGGTCAAACTAAACGATTCCGGCGCCACAAACCCCTGGAAGGAGGCAAACATGGCGCCCGCCACGCCGCCAAACGAAGCGCCCATGGAAAACGCCAGCAGTTTCACGTTGCGCGTGTTGATGCCCATGGCCTTGGCGGCGATCTCGTCTTCGCGGATGGCCACCCAGGCGCGGCCCAGGCGCGAATGCTGCAAACGGCTGGTGACAAACACGATGGCAACACACAACAACAGGAACAGGAAGTAATAGGCATTGACGGATGGCATGGAAAAACCACCGAGCATCACCGTGCTGTTGCTGCCCGCCTCGCCGGCCAGGTTGACGCCGAAGATGCGGATCGGGTCTATCATATTGATGCCCTGCGCGCCGTTCGTGAAATTGATGGGCTCATTCAGATTGCCCATGAAAATACGGATGATCTCGCCAAAACCCAGAGTCACGATGGCCAGGTAGTCGCCGCGCAACTTCAAGGTGGGCGCGCCCAGCAAGGCGCCGAACAGGCCGGCCAGGGCCGCGGCCAGCGGCACGATGGCCCAGACCGACAAGTGGATGCCGTTCTCGCGGATTTCCGGTCCCAGCACATGCACCAGGAAATTGCCCAATCCCGGGTACTCGTTGACCACCGATTCGAGCAGGATGGCAAACTGGGGCGAGGCCAGCAAGCCCGTCAGGTAGGCGCCCACCGCATAAAACGCGATGTAGCCCAGGTCAAGCAAGCCGGCAAAGCCCACCACGATGTTCAGGCCCAGGGCCAGCATGATGTAGAGCAATGCCATGTCGACGATGCGCACCCAGGAATTGCCGAACTGGGCGGCAAAGAAGGGAAAGACCATCAGCAAGGCGGCCAGGCCCAGCATGCCCAGATAGGCTTTGGTGGGATTTTTTTTGACGTCGAAATCGAGTAATGCCATGTTCAGCTCCAGGAATGACGTCAGGCGCGGTCGGCCACGCGTTCGCCCATGATGCCGGACGGACGCAGGGTCAACACGATGATCAGTACGATGAAGGCGAAGATATCCTGGTAATTACTACCGAGGAAGCCGCCCGTGGCATACGCGATATAGCCGGCGCCCAGGCTCTCTATGAGTCCCAGCAAGATACCGCCCAGCATCGCGCCATAGATATTGCCGATACCGCCCAGCACCGCCGCGCAAAAAGCTTTCAAGCCGGGCAACGCGCCCATGGAAAACTTGATCGACGCATAATTGGCGCCCCACATCACACCAGCCACGGCGGCCAGTGCGGCGCCGATGGCAAACGTGGCGACGATGACTTTATTGGAATCGACGCCCATCAAGCCGGCCACGCGGGGATTTTCTGCCGTGGCCCGCATGGCGCGGCCCATCTTGGTTTTCTCTACCAGCAAGACCAGCGAGCCCATGGAAATGGCGGCCAGGGCCAGCAGCAATACTTGTGTCTGCGAAATGACGGCGCCGCCTATATGCAGCGGATCGGTCGACAGCAGTTGCGGAAATGGCAGCGGATTGCGCGTCCAGATCATCATGGCGAAGGTTTGCAGCAGGATCGATACGCCGATGGCGGTAATCAAGGGCGCCAGGCGCGGTGCATTGCGCAAACGGCGGTAGGCGACCCGCTCGATGAGGATATTGACGAGGATACAGACGGGGATGGCGCCGAGGATGGCGGTGGCCAGCTTCAGGTAGCCAGGCCAGTCGGGCACATAGATGCCCAGCAGCTTCAAGATGGTCAAGCCCACCATGGCGCCTATCATCAAGACGTCGCCGTGGGCGAAGTTAATCAAGTTCAACACGCCATATACCATCGTGTAACCGAGGGCGATCAAGGCATACATGCTGCCCAGCACTAAACCGTTGATGATTTGCTGGATAAAGATATCCATGGTCAGATTGCCCTATCAAATATACATTTTTCGGGAACAACATCTACGCAGCGCTCATCGCAGATACAAAAACGGCACTGGAGGAAAGCTTCCTTCAGTGCCGATTTCAATCATTCTCACCAGGACGGTGCAACGCACCAGAAATGGGCGTTTGCAACCTTAGTCAGAACAGCAATGAACTCAAGCGTTGGCAATCATAACGGTCTTTTTGAAAAACTAAACTTGGAATAAATTATTTATTTTCGAATTAAATTTGGTTTCCAGGCAGATTTTTATGCTCGACAAATCAAGCGACTTCGCGTTTGATACCGTCCAGGCCCTTGGGCATGGGAAAGGTCACCGCTTCCTGCACACCGTCGAGCGGACGCACGCTCTTCACGCCACATTCCTTCAAACGGTCGATCACGGCTTGCACCAGCACTTCGGGCGCCGAGGCGCCAGCCGTCACGCCCACTCTTATTTTGCCTTCCAGCCAGGCTGGATCGATCTGCGAGGCGTTATCCACCATATATGCTGGCGTGCCCATTTTTTCCGCCACTTCGCGCAGACGGTTCGAGTTCGAACTGTTTGGACTGCCAACCACGACCACCAGTTCCACTTGCGGCGCCATGAATTTCACGGCTTCCTGGCGATTGGTGGTGGCGTAGCAAATATCACCCTTTTTCGGCTCGGTGATATTCGGATATTTCTCTTTTAAGGCGGCAATAATGTCGCGCGTGTCGTCAACTGACAACGTTGTCTGCGAAACATAGGCCAGGCTGTCGGGATTGCCGACCTGCAGCTTCGCCACATCGTCCAGCGTTTCCACCAGATGCATGCCCATGTCTGCCTGGCCCATCGTGCCTTCCACCTCAGGATGGCCATCGTGGCCGATCATGATGATCTCGCGGCCTTCGCGGCGCATCTTTGCCACTTCCATATGCACTTTGGTGACCAGCGGGCAAGTCGCATCAAAAATGCTCAGGCCACGCGATTCCGCTTCGGCCCGTACGGCTTTCGACACGCCATGTGCGGAAAACACCAGGGTATTGCCAGCTGGCACGTCGTCGAGCTCATCGATGAAGATCGCGCCCTTGTTGCGTAAATCTGCCACCACATAGGCGTTGTGCACGATTTCGTGGCGCACATAGATGGGCGCGCCAAATTGGGTCAAGGCGCGCTCGACGATTTCAATCGCCCGGTCGACACCGGCACAAAAGCCACGCGGCTGGGCCAATAACAGTTCTTTGTCCATCGTTCTGCTCCTTACAGCACGGAAATCAGTTTGACTTCGAAACGCAGCGGCTGGCCCGCCAACGGGTGATTAAAGTCGAACAGGGCGGTATCTTCGCGCATCTCGCGCAATACGCCGGCAAAGCGGCCGCCGCCCGGCGCGGCGAAGTCGACCAGGTCGCCGATCTTGTAATCAGCGCCCGGCACCGAGTTTTCATCGAGGGTGGCGCGCGACACCGATTGCACCAGTTCGGGATTGCGGTCACCGAAGCCTTCGCCGGCAGCCAGTTCAAACGTCTTGTGCGTGCCTTCAGGCAAGCCCAGCAAACGCTGCTCCAGGAACGGCGCCAGCTGGCCCTGTCCCAGCATCAAGGTGGCAGGATTTCCGTTAAAGGTCGTGACAATATCAGTACCGTCCACCGTGGCAAGACGATAATGCAGAGTGAGGTAAGCCGCTTCGGTGACGATTGCTGGTTGCGCGTTGGACATAGTATGTTTTCAGGTAACTGGTGCAAAACGATATTGTAAGCCACACTGGCCGCGCCTGCCCCATGGCATCGTCAAACAAGTCCGGACCCGTACAAAACAGGAGAGCAGCATGGCAATCAAGGATTGGCCAGCCAGTGAACGGCCGCGCGAGCGCCTGATACAGGATGGGGCGCACTCGCTGTCGGATGCAGAATTGCTGGCCGTGTTCCTGCGCACTGGCGTGCGGGGCAAGAGCGCGGTGGAACTGGCGCGCGATACGGTCGAGCATTTCGGTTCGCTGCGGGGCCTGTTTGGCGCCAGCCTGGTGAGTTTTTCCGCCGTGCATGGCATGGGCAGCGCCAAGTACGCCCAGTTGCAAGCGGTGCTGGAGCTGGCGCGGCGCGCCATCGTGGAAGATTTACAGACGGGCCAGGCCTTGAATACGCCGGGTTCAGTCAAGGATTATCTGCGCCTGCTCCTGAGCGGCCTGCAGCACGAATCGTTTGTCGTGTTGTTTCTGGACGTCAAGAACCGTTTGATCACGACCCAGGAAATGTTTCGCGGCACCCTTACCCATACCAGTGTCTACCCGCGTGAAGTGGTCAAGCAAGCCCTGCTACACAACGCCGCCAGCATCATGCTGGCGCACAACCACCCGTCTGGCGTGTCCGACCCCAGTGAATCGGACTTGCTGCTGACGCGCATACTGACACAGGCGCTGTCGCTGGTAGAGGTACGTATCCTCGACCATTTCATTATCGCTGGGCAAAAAGTGCATTCCTTCTCCGAACACGGCCAACTCTAGGCGCTTTGCGGCTTTGCGCCAGTTAACCATGTGTAAACAAGGACATAGGCGCACAAGCTGAGGCGATGCCCTAGCAGTAAACCAGGAAGTTTACAAGTTTCCCCCATCTAAAACCTTTGGATTTGAATAATGTTAAATTAATTCAAAACAACAAGACACAATTGTTTTTCGCAAGTCATTGATAAAGCTGCTTTTTTTGGATATACTCTCGTTTTTCCAATTGTGGAATGTCTTTAAGGAGTGCGCCATGGCACGTGTTTGCCAAGTCACTGGGAAGAAGCCGATGGTCGGCAACAATGTTTCCCATGCAAACAACAAAACCAAACGTCGTTTTTTGCCTAACTTGCAAAATCGTCGTATTTTTGTTGAATCTGAAAACCGCTGGGTCTCCCTGCGTTTGTCCAACGCCGGTCTGCGCGTCATCGATAAAGTCGGCATCGACGCCGTATTGACCGATATGCGCGCTCGTGGCGAAAAAGTCTAATTAGCAGAATAAGGGAGCTATCATGGCAAAATCAGGCCGCGACAAAATCAAGTTAGAATCGACCGCCGGTACGGGTCACTTCTACACGACCACCAAAAACAAGCGTACTACGCCTGCGAAAATTGAGATCATGAAGTTCGATCCTAAAGCACGCAAGCACGTAACGTACAAAGAAACCAAAATCAAGTAATTGATATTGTGTTCTCTGATGAAAGAGCCGCTCTGATGAGCGGTTTTTTTTCGTCCCGAGTTTCCCATGCAACACTGAAAAGTGGCAGAATCGGCATAGGGGACAGCCGTGAAGGCCGCTCCCCTGCCACACCACCCGGCATGCGGGTCCGCACCGGGCGGTTCGAGTAGTTGAGGTCAAGACAGGCGCGGTACACCCAATCGGTCGAAATAGCTGATCGTCATCACCGTTTTCAGCAACCCGTCGCTATTTCGCCACCAGCAACGGCTGTTCGCCGCCACGCGTTTTGCCACTGATGGCGCAGCACCAAGTTTCAGCAATTCCCGATACATGGTGCTGCCACGCTTCCAGTGCTTGAGCGCGATAGCTCGCAGCCTGTGACGCAGCCATTCATCGAGTTTGCGCCAAACCTTTGGCGTTTGCGCCAACTGGAAATACCCCTTCCATCCCAGCATATACGCACGAAGTCGCTCCACCACTTGCACCATGCTGCGCCCGCCGGAGCGGCGGGTCAGTTCACGGATGCGCTGTTTGAACGTGCTCAGCGCCTTGTCGGCCACCTTGCGCTTTACTTCGCGCCCTGGCCCCACCCACAGGCTGTAACCGAGGAACTTGCGGCCGAAGACGCTGGCCACTGCGCTCTTGCCTTCGTTGACCACCAGGTGCAACTTGGCATAGCAGCGCCGCAGCAGCCCCATCACCCGATGGCCCGCACGCACGCTGCGAACATACACATTCGCATCGTCTGCGTAGCGCGCGAAGCGATGGCCGCGCCGTTCCAACTCCTGGTCCACTTCATCGAGCATCACATTCGCCAGCAGAGGACTGAGGGGACCGCCTTGCGGCGTTCCTTC
>NZ_JACHCI010000012.1:0-2302 GCF_014200675.1 Janthinobacterium saanense
GAGGGTCATCGAGCATGCTCGGCAGGTTAACAGCTGAACTTGCCGTTTACAAGACCCAAATAAAAATGCCGTTCAGTCTTAACTGAACGGCATTAACCCTAAGGTAGCGTTTTTTGTCTTGTCGCCAAATGAAGACAGCAACAGGGGCGCATCATCAACAATTAGTTGCGCACTACGCGCTTGTATTCGTTGGTGCGGGTGTCGATTTCGATCACGTCGTCTTGCGCTACGAACAGTGGCACTTGCACGATGTGGCGGTGCGCTTCGATAGCGTTTTCGATTTTGGCTTCTTTCAGGACGTTGCCCGAAGTATTGCCTTTGACTGCAGGCTCCGAGTACACCACTTGACGGGCGATGGTCGTAGGCAGTTCAACCGAGATCGCTTTGCCATCATAGAAAACGGCTTCGCATTCCATGCCGTCTTTCAGGTAATGCAGTGCATCGCCCAGGTTTTCTTCTTCGATTTCGTACTGGTTGTATTCGGTGTCCATGAACACGAACAGTGGGTCAGCGAAGTACGAGTAGGTGACTGGCTTTTTGTCCAGAACCACGACGTCGAACTTGTCGTCGCCACGGAAAACGTTTTCCAGTGGGCTGTTCGTCAGAAGATTTTTCATCTTCCATTTGTAGGTGAAGCCCGTGCGGCTCGAACCGTTGACATCAGAACGCAACACGATCATTGGCTTGCTGTCGACCATAATGATGTTGCCAACACGAATTTCTTTTGCGGGTTTCATAGAAGTGTACGTAAAAAGTGGGTTGCATGAAGATCATCTGCCGCCCGGGCGCCAACAGCGCCATGGACTTGCGTTTGATCGGTTAAAAATACGTTAGAAAATAACCGGGCATTTTACCTTATTTTCTGGCAAGCGCCTATTCCGTCCTGCTTGCCGAACGTGCAAAGGCCAACAAATTACTTGCCAGATCACCATTCTCCAGCATCTGTACCTGCCAGGCGCCGGCGCGCGCGGCAATTCTGGCCATATCGGCCTGCAATGCGGGCCACAGCCCCGCCCAGCCCTCGTTGGCCGATATACCGCCATTCCAGTCTTCGCTGGCCGCGCCTACGCTATCGATAGCCCCAGCGGCATCGACCGCATAACGCTGCAGGAAAGCGCGTAGCTTGACGTGATGCAAGTTTTCATCCTGCGGATAGATATGCCAGATAAACGGCTTGCCCGCCCATTGCGCGCGCACAAAGGAATCTTCGCCGCGCACAAAGTTCACATCGCAAGCCCACAGCAGCTGGTCGTAATCGTCTTGCGGCACGAAAGGCAGCACGCGCAGCGTCAGATTTCCGCGCGTACGCGATGCCCCAGCAGCCGCATCGTCGCCGATAAAGGCCCGTACGGCATCGAACGCCACGCCTTCCGGCGCCAGGCAGGTGACGGGCTCGCTACCCTGCTCCCATGCGGCCAGCAACTGGACCACCGGTGCGTGCGGATAGCAGAACAGCGACACTTTGATCGCCGCCATTTCCGCTGGCATGACGCCAAACTGCGCCAAGAACACTGCCATCGCCGCCGGGTCGCGCTGGAAGGCGGCACGCCGCTGTTCCAGCGCCGCCTCGCGCAGCAAGCCGCCTGTCTTGCCCGTAAAACCGGGGAAGAAGAAATGCTTTTGCATGCCGTGCCGCGACGATGGCAAGGTATGGCAGCCCTCCACCCACTCTTCCGCCGTCAAGCCTTCCAGGTTCAGCCAGACGGGATGCGGCGCGCACTGCGCCATGGCGGCAATATAGCCAGGTGGAATGTCGCAGGCAAAAAACTCGATGACGATATCGGCAATCTCTTCCGGCTTAAATACGCCGTCCTGCCCCAACCAGTGGCGCACGATGACGCCGGCAGCCTGCTGCGATTCCAGGGTCACGTCGATCTCGGGGCAGATACGTCGAAAACTGATCAAATCATCGACCCACAGCGTGACAGCCACGCCATGCTCGCAATGCAACTGGCGCGCCAGACGCCAGCAAATGCCGATATCGCCGTAGTTATCGACGACTTTGCAAAAGATAGCCAGCGATGGCGGATGTTGGACGGATAGCGACATGGGTGAGACACCAAAAGATAAGCGTTGTAAGACGACGAAAAACAAAAAAGCCGCACTGTGACCAGGCGGCTTTTTTGTTGGCTGTATCAGCCGGTCTGGCGTCCCCAAGGGGATTCGAACCCCTGTACTCACCGTGAAAGGGTGATGTCCTAGGCCTCTAGACGATGGGGACAGAAAATCTGTCCAGGATGCGCTGCGCTGCATCCCGACCTTGTTGCTGCTCACTACTTGCGGCTTATTATTTACTACAAAG